>QHWB01000039.1 GCA_003222395.1 Acidobacteriota bacterium | reverse complement strand
GTCGTCATCGGTCGAATCGGCGGAGTCTTCATTGTCGGCGAGGCGTGGCGACCAGCAACCGGCGGGCGACGAATCGCTTTCGCGCGCGCAGTCGCTTCCCGATGCCAGAGCAAGAACGCCGGCCTGCGATGTCTCCGATTCACTCGGCGCGGGGCACACCAGCAGTGTGCTGCCTCCTGCGAGGACAGCCGACACGATCAGGACATATTGGAGTGCAGTCGTCCGCATCGGGGCCGTAGCCGTCAAGCGTCGCTCCCGTTGATCGGGTTACGAGTGCGTGAGGGATCGGCCGTGAGAGTACGGGACGATTGATTTCAACGGAATGGCCCGATAGTGGTGTACTCCTTTCTGTTCACAAAACGACGACGATATCAGCGGAATTCAGGTGACTCGCGGCCTTTCGACGGTTCGGTCGCTCTTCATGGCGATGCGACATCTCCGCCCGACGATCCCGCGGATACGCGGCGACCGCCGGCTAGCGTGATGACGCGCGCGTTCGCCCTTTTCGAGCCATCTTTGGCCGTGGAGCCTTCGACGGTCACGTCATCGCCGACCTTGAGCGAGTTTGCTCTCCAGCCCAATTGGACGAGCACGTTGGGGCTCGCCATCTCGAGCTTCCAGTTCGTCACGCTGCCCGTATCGTCCTTGGTCTCGACGAAGAAGTGCGCGTGAGGATTGGTCCACTCGATTCTCGTCACGACGCCTTTGAGAACGATCGGCCTGGCCGTGTCGTATTCGGCCGCGAACGAGTGGTGGGCCACAACCGGTGTGGCCACCACCACGAGTCCGATTCCCGCTATCGCCGAGGCAAACTTGGGATTCATCACACGACCTCGGCCATCACCGCATCTCTGTCATCTTCTCGACGTGCACGTCAACGAGCCGCGCCGGCAGCTCTCCGTAGTTTTTCACCTCGAACATCTTGGTCTGCTTGTTGTACGTCACATCCTTCGCACGAGCCACCTTGCCGAAGCCTTTGCCGTCGGGCCCGATGCGAATGTCGAGGAGGTTGAACTCCTGCAGTTCCGCGCGTGAGTAGATCGCGGGTTCGCCAAGTCCGACGTGTTGATCGGCGATGAAGACCAGCTGGCGTCCCGCCTTGGTGACGCGTTCGCGCGCGAACAGGAGATTCTTCGGCGTACGCGTGCGTACACGTGTGCCGAGGGCCTGGACGCCGGGCAGCAGAACGACGCCCGCTCTTCCATGCAGCCTGTGCAGCACCGGAAGCAACTCTTCCGCCCCTTTATCGATGAACGTGTGCTGCAGAGCGTCGCGTTCGGTGTCATTCGACCAGTGATCGACGAGGATGTCGATCGGTCCGACGTCTTTGCTGTCGACGACGCTGACCGCGCGCGCAGTGAACCGCTGCAGTGGGCCCACGCGCAGCGCGGCGCCGGGGTGTGGACTTACGAGAAGACAGATCGCGACGCCGAGCACCGGCGCCAGAACGGGTCGAAGACTCAAAGACTGCATGTTGTTACCTCTGGTTCATGAACGTGTTGGCCGCGACCGGATCCTCGCCGAGCGCGTGCTGCATCGCGAACAGCGCCAGCTCGAGGCGCGAGGCGACGCCGGTCTTGTCGAAGACGTTCGTCAAGTGATGCTTCACCGTATCTTCCGAGAGCGCGAGCCGCCGGGCAATCGCCCGATTGCTCTCGCCGCGACGTACCGCCGCGACGATGTCGAGCTCGCGCGACGTCAGACCGAATTGCGGCGCCTGCGCCACGCCGTCGCGTTCGCGGGCGGGATGGAGTAAACCGCCGTTGCCGTCGGCGCTGCCGTTCTTCGAGGGACTGACGCGTTCGCCGGCCGCGACCGTGCGAATGCTCTCGACGAGCACGCGCGCTGACGTGTCCTTGAGCAGGATGCCGCCGGCGCCCAGTTGCAGCGCCTGCGCCATGTGTTTGTTGTCGATTCGTGCTGCGAGCACGATCGCGCGGCCGTATTCGCCGGCCGGCGCGAGCTGACGCAGCGATCGCAGTGTCCGGATGAGCGGTCGTCCGGAGAAGCCGATGATCACCACGTGCGGCTTGACGGCGCGCGTCACCGTCAATGCCTCGTGCGGATCGGAGACGTCGCCGACGACGACGACGCCCGGTTCCGCTTCGAGCAGCTTGCGAAGCCCCTCGCGAATGATGAGATGCTCGCTCGCCAGAAGCACGGCGATCGTGGGCGTGTCGCTGGTGGCTCCCGCGTCGTGTATGGCTCGCATGGGTACTCCGAAGCGGGGCAGAGCACCGATGTGCTCTGCCCCGCAGTAACGCCGATCTACTTACGGTTGCCGGATTTCGATCGCCGCCAGGTTCCAGCGATCCGGCATAATCGCGCCGTACGTGTCGCGGATCGTGACGCTCGTCCCGGCTGCCGGGACGTCGCCGGTCCGCTGCACCCAATACGTGTCGCCGACTGTCGGATTGAACTGATTGACGATCGTCTGACCGGCGGCCGGCGTCATGACGCGCGGCGCATCCCAGTCAGTGCCCACGCCGATCACCAGCGAATGGGCGCGCGAGGTGACGAGCGTCGCCGTTGGCGCACCGCTCGGGGCGTTCGCGGCCACGCTGGCCGCGCCGACGAGAGACGATGCCGCGCCGGTGAACGCCATCACGGTCAGTGACGCTGCCTCAGGATTGTTCAGCGTCGCCGTCACGTTCATGCCGGACTTTGCGACCGGCGTGAACGCCCACCAGACTTCCGCGGTTCCGAGCTGCACGTTCGAACGTACCGCTCTGGTCCACGTCAGGCCGCCGTTGTTGTTCACCATGCGGGTGACGGTCGTGTTGGGAGCGCAACACGGATCCGGTGCGTCCGCCGACACAAAGGCCACCAGCAACGTGTTCGCCGCCGCCGCGATCAACGGACTGCTGATCGTCAGCGCCTGAGCGCTCGAGTTGCGCGTGACCGTCGCCGCGATGGTCGGCGTCGTGCCGGTCGACACGACCAGCGCCACAGCGGTGCCGAGCGGCACCTTCTTAGCGGCGACCGGATCCTGGCTGATGACGGTGCCAGCCGGGAAGACCGCACTGTTCGCCGTCGTAATCGCGCCGACCACCAGGCCCGCACCCGTGATCGATGCCGTCGCGACCGCTTGCGTGAGTCCGATGACGTTAGGCACCACAGCGACCGGTGCGACCGCGACATCCAGATTCACACGGCCGCCAATCACCAGGCTCGTGCCGCCGGCCGGGAACTGGCCGAGGACGGTGCCCACCGGAACAGTCGTAGTTTCGATTCCGGTAGTGGCACCGACTTGCAGGCCAACAGCCGTGATCGCGGCCGCCGCCGCCGTGTCGATCAACCCGATCACGTTCGGGACGATCGCCGTGGCAACGAAGACCGGCACCGGGATGGTCATATCGCTGAACTGCAGCTGCTCGATGTTCCGCAGCGTGTCGGTGCCCTCGGAGAGATGGGCAGCCACGGCCCTAAGGAGAGGAACGTCTGTGACCGTCACAGTTCCGTTCGCATTGGCCGTGATGTCGTACTCAGCTCGAGGGAAGTTGTAAACGGCCGTGTCGCAGTTGAGCGGCGCCGGCGATCCGCAGTCAGCCGGCGGAGTCACCGGCGTCACGATGCTGCGCACGATGCTGATGTTGCCCGGATTCAGCCGCTGCGGATCCGAGAACACGTCGTCCACGAGCAGACGCGGGCCGTCCACGAGCTTCACCGTGCCGTCGTTGAGCACGGCTCTGAGCTGCACGTTCAGCCACACGTCGCCGTCGATCAAGTCGTCGCCGCCCTTGCCTTCCAGAAGGTCACTGCCGGGGCCGCCGAGCAGGATGTCGCCGCCCATGAACCCGACGCCTTTGACCAGCGGGATGGCGGGGGCATTCAGGTCCGCGGGTGCGCCAAACGCGGCCATCAGTGCCGTCAACCCGGCGATCTTTGCCGCGCCCGATCCACCTTTGAAATTGACTTGGCCCGGAACACCCTTTGCCGGCACAGCGACCGGTGGCGTTCCTGCCGTCAGTTCCATACCGATGTTCAGGCACTCGGCTACTTCTCCCGGTGGGGTACAGAGGACTTTATTCGACCCGGCGATGTGATCGTTGAGGTTCCAACCCGACGCCCCGTCCACGAAGCGATACCGGTTCCGCAGGTCATTGAAGTTGACCGGAACATTTGGGACCCCGAGGAGACCGAGCTCGACGAACTCCGGCGCTGGCCAGCCTCGCAGGGTGACCCAGTCGAAGCCGTAATCGCCGAAGAACTTGTTGCTCCCTTCGGACATCAGGAAGATGTCGTTGCCGCCTTCGCCCCAGTGGTTGTCCTGTCCCGGACCACCACCTTCGACGTCGTCGCCGCCGATTGGACTCAGTCCGGCGAGCAGGTCGAACTGGTTCCCTTCGTCGCCGAACATGCCGCCGTCGTGGCCGTCGCCGTCGTCGATCCAGTCGTCGCCTTCGCCGGCGAACATGCCTTCGGCTCTCATCGCGCCGTCGACGATGATGTCGTCGCCCGGCCCGCCGAAGTACTCTTCGCCGTCGTCGCCGCCGAGCATGAAGTCGTCGCCGTCGCCACCGATCATGATGTCTCCGCCGAAGCCGGGACCCGACTGCAGGGCGTCGTTGCCCGGGCCGCCCTTTAGCACGTCGTCGCCGTTGTCTCCGAGGAGGATGTCGTCGCCGTCGCCGCCGAGCAGTGTGTCGTTGCCTTCCCCGCCGGCCAGCCGATCGTTGCCCCCGTTGCCGAAGAGCGTGTCGTCGCCGACATCGGCCCTGAATCGGTCGTCACCGGGCCCGCCGTTGAACGTGATGTTCTTGCCGGCGTGCAGCGGATCGAAGAAGACCTTCGTCCCATCGGGCAGCGTCAGGATCTCGGGGCTGGTAGCTGGATTGAGCGGGTCCAAGATGAGAGGCGCCGTGCCAGCCGCAGCCAAGGCCGCCGCATCGAAGTTGAAGTCCGCCGTATCGAAGACCTTGTCCATGCTGGCGCCCATGTCGGTGTTGCGCCGAATGAGCTCAGCGAAGGAGTTGCCTTCGAGCTGTTGCCGGAAGTTGAGACCGTCGGTGCGCTGCAGGTAGTAGAAGCGGTCGCCGTTCTGCAGGTCCTCCAACTGGTGCTCGAAGATGAAATTGAACGTCGTCCCGAGCAGACCACCGAAGACGGACTGCTTCTCGGCCATGCCGCCGGGCCAGAAGTCGACGTTGTCGAGACCGCTCGTCGCGGCAGGCGCGAACATGAACGGGCCGCTCGCGTTAATCAGCAGCTGCGCGGCCGCGCGTTTGGCCACGGTCGTTGTCGCGGCCGTGATGCTCGGGTCCGTGCCGTACGCAGCGATGAAGTTCGTCAGCGACTCGAAGTGCCGCAGGGCGAGCCCGAACTCGAACCAGTTCCCGTACGGCTGCAGCGCCGCATCGTGGGTCGCCGTGAAGACCTGCTGGCGGATCTGGTTGAGCGGCGGGATTCCCTCGCTGCGGCCGCGCGCGATGTTGATCGCCGGCAGGTCGAGCGGGAGGCCGACCAGCGTGTTGCGCACCGACTCGGTGACGAACTCATCGAGCTCGTTGCCGATCTGCAGCGACATGCCGCGCACGAGCGATCCGGCCGCCCGATTGGCCGGCAGCGGTCCGGCGGGTCCGCCATCGTTGTACTTCTGAGGCGCGAGGAACGCATTCAACAATCGAATGTTGTTCAACGAGCCGTCGGTGTTCGTGCGGCCGAGAACCTCCGGCAGCATCGAGTGACCGAGGCGGTAGACCGTGTGCGCGAACTCGGCCGAGATCGCGCCGTTGACCGACGTGATGCCGCCCAGGAACGCATTGATCAGCGGCTGAATCGTCCGCGCGTACTCCTCGAACACGAGGTGCTGATACTGCATCTCGGTGCCGAAGCGTGCCGCCTGGAACAGGCGCTCGCCATAGCCCCAGCTCGAGGCCGGATCGACGGCTTCCCATTGGGCGATTTCCGCTGCGGTCAGCACACCGGGCGCGTGAATGAGCTGATCGATGTAGTCGCGCAGACGATTGTGCTCGGCGTGGAACAGGTTGTGCACCATCGTCAACGCGATGTTCTCGTTGCCGCGGCCGTCGCCGGTGACGAAGTGCGCGTCGAGCAAGTCGCCGTCATACGTGCCGGCAGGCTGACAGCTCGGAACGGTGCGGAAGTCGCAGATCAACCCGTCTCGAACTCCGGTCAGACCCGGCGACGGCACCGCGTTGTGCGCGATGTCGTTGAGGAACTGATGATTGGTGTGCAGCGCCGTGGCGGGGATGTTGACGCCAAGGCCGCCGTTTGCCGCCGGATTGCCCTCGAGGAGCGTGGGCGTGGCCGCCGGCCCGATCACGAGCTGCGGGAATCCGTGCGGACCGGGCTTGAAGTGCCCGTACGGATCGGTCAGGAGCAGGGGCACGTCGAAGATATCCGTATCCCGGAGGCGAATCCCGAGCTTGGTCGACGCCTGCGCCTTGACTTCGGCCCAGTTGCCGATGTTGCAGATCTGATCGCCAGGAATTCCGGTCCCGCGCGGCGCGCAGAAGCCGCCGTCGAGAACCTTGCCGTCCGAAACCGGCTTGAGCGTGGCCGTGACGGGATCGAGGACCATCACGTACTGTCGCAGGAACACCTGATGCGACGGATGCGACGTGTAGGTCTGGTTCTGATCGACCCACGGCGTCGTCTGATTGACGCTCTCGTGGATGTCGTCGGCCGTCCCGAGGATGCCGTCGGGACCCGGCTGCAGCGTCGCCCGGGCCATCACCATGAAGTTGTTCGGGCTGCCCGCGACGAACAGCGGGTCGTCTGCCTTCAGCGGCATGATCACGTTGCCGTTGCCGCCCTTGTTCACGAGGTCCAGGCCGTGGTCGAAGAACTGGCCGAAGAACGTGAACATCAGGTTGAACGGCGCCGAAAGACCGAAGTCGGGCGTGATGTTCGGGATGAACAGCGCACCGGAATCAGGGTCGGTGACCGCCGCGAGGGTGGTCGGTCTCGAGCACACGAAACCGCCGGAACCGCACGGATTCAACGCGGCCGCAACGGCAGCCGGGTTGGCTACCGTCTGATCGAGGATGATGTTGCTGGCCTGCCGCGGCTGGGAATCGATGACGTTTCCGAACGTTTGCGTGTACGACGTTCCGGCCTCGGCGGCGCGGAACAGCGGTGTCGTCTTGCGCGGGAAGAGTACATCCGACGCGCCGAAGAGGTGCTGATCGGGGACCGGCACGAGGTTGTTGCACGACCCGTCGACAGTCCGGAGGCCCACCGGGAGCTGCGGATCACCGTTGGGTGCTGACACACTGTTGACCTGGTTCGGTCCGGGCCCGATCAGCGTGTCACACGGGTGGGCTGCGCTGACCGTGATCGCATGCTGGCGCGCCACCTCGATCTGGTGGAAGAGGAACCGCAGGTCCTCCGCAGTGATGTTGAACCCATTTCCGACCGGCGCCGTCTGCGCGTAGACCGGCGTCGGTACGAGCAACGGCGTGACGACGCTCCACACCGCCATCGCGATCGCGGTCACGATCGCGGAACGTTTCGCCGAGCGTCCACGGCGACACGTCAAGAACTTGAACTTCGACCTACTCATGATCTGCCTCCAGCGTTGAGCCGAGTTGCTTCTGTGTAAACACACCCCCGACCGACCCGTTTCGATTTCGAGCATTGACTCCTCTCTTTTCAGTTGCCGATGAAATGACGCTGGCGCACACGTCGACCGCGCGCACCTCCGGCGACGCGGCGCCGCGAGGTACAGCCGATTGGTCCGGCTCCGTTACTACGAGCCGAATCGGATCGCGAGTCGAGCGTCTGAGCCGGAACTATTGAGGCGGAGCGCGAAGTGAGTGATTCTCTGACGCGCGCTGAATGGGATCGTTGGACGCGTGGGAAAGATCTGACGAGCAGTGATGCGCCGAATCCGTGCAGCTGGGCGACGCTGTGATGAGCGCGTCGGGGCCGTCGTCATCGTCGTCGTCGTCGTCGTCGTCGGTCGAATCGGGTGAGTCGTCTTTGAAGGCCGCAGACCAGCGGCGTCCGTCTAAAGGCGAGTGTCCATGGCATTGATCCAATGCGAAACGCGCGGGCGGACCGCGCAGGCTATGGACGTCGAATTCAGCGATGTACACCGCGACAGGGTCGGTCTGGTCGAGAAGCGTCGACTGTGCGCCGATCTCGGTGCCGCTCGACGACGACGCGATGATCGCATCCGGTCCGCCCCGGTCGGGCGAGTCGTCATCGTCGTCGTCAGGGGAGTCGGGATCGTCGTCGATCGCGATCGCCGACCAGCTCGGCGTCCCGGCCGGGACGCCGAAGCGGTCGCAGTCGTGGATTCTCGTGAGAGCGGCGACGTCGCTCTGCGTCACCGGGTCCTGCGGTGTCTCCGGCGCGAGGCACACGAACAGTACCGTGCCTGCCGCCAGGAAACCAGGTAGGACGAATCCGAGCCTGTTGGTCCTCTTCGGGACCGTGACCGTCACGTCTCGCTCCGTTCCAAACAAAATAGGTGTAAGGGAACGGACGTGAGAGTAAAGGAGGACTAGTCCGGGCGGAATGGCTCGTTAGTGGGGGTCCGCCTTTCTATTCACAAAAACGATCCGGTTGCGGTTTATTTCGATGGCAAATCTCCTCCCGATGATCCCGCCGACACGCGGCGGCCGTCCGCCAGCGTCACCACGCGCGCGTTCGCTCTGTTCGCCCCGTCCTTCGCCATCGCGCCCTCGACCGTCACCTCGTCGCCGACATTGAGCAAACGTGCCGTCCAACCGCACTGGAGGAGCACCAGAGGACTCGCCAGTTCGAACTTCAGGTTGGTCATGTTGCCCTTGTCGTCTTTCACGTCGATGTAGACGTGCGTATGAGGATTCGTCCATTCGATTCTCGTCACCGAGCCCTTGACAGTCACCTGCTTGTTTGCGTCGTACTCGGCGGCGAACGAGTGGTGGGCCACGACCGGCGTGGCCACCACCACGAGTCCGATTCCTGCTATCGCTGAGGCGAGCTTGGGATTCATCGCACGACCTCGACCATCACCGCGTCATCTTCTCGACGTGGACGTCGACGATCCGCGCCGGCGCCTTGCCGTAGTCTTCCACTTCGAACATTTTGCTCTGCTTGTTGTACGTCACCTTGTCGGCACCGGCCACCTTGCCAACGCCCTTGCCGTCCGGCCCGATGCGAATGTCGAGCAGGTTGAACTCCTGCAACTCTCCGCGCGCGTAGATCGCCGGTTCGCCGAATCCGACGTGCTGATCGGCGATGAAGATCAGCTGGCGTCCCGCCTTGGTGACGCGCTCGCGCGCGAACAGAAGATTCTTCGGTGTAGGCTGGCGTACGCGCTCTCCCAGTGACTGGACGCCGGGCAGCAGAACGACGCCCGCTCTTTCATGCAGTCGGTGCAGCACCGGAAGCAGCTTTTCCGCCCCGTGATCGATGAACGTGTGCTGCAGCGCATCGAATTCGGCGTCAGTCGACCAGTGATCGACGAGAATGTCGATCGGGCCATGATCTTTGCCGTCGGCTACGCTGAGCGCGCGTGCGCCGAACCGCTGCAGTGGACCCGTGCGCAACGCGGCGCCGGGGTGTGGACCGACGAGGAGACAGATCGCGACGCCGAGCATCGGCGCCAGAATGGGTCGAAGACTCAAAGAGTGCATGTGTGGTCACCTCTGGTTCATGAACGTGTTCAACGCGACGCCGTCCTCGCCGAGGCCGTGCTGCATGGCGAACAGCGCCAGCTCGAGCCGCGACGCGACGCCGGTCTTGTCGAAGACGCTCGTCAAGTGATGCTTTACTGTGTCTTCCGACAGCGCGAGCCGCCGCGCGATCGCGCGGTTGCTCTCGCCGCGCCGCACCGCCGAGACGATGTCGAGCTCGCGCGAGGTGAGGCTGAAGTGCGGTACCGGTGCCGCCGTCGAATCTGAGGTCCGAATGGTCGCGGGCGTAGGTTCGCTCTGCATGTCAACGGCGCGGCCGGCGTGATCGTCGGCGGCCACGGTCCGAAGCCGTTCGACGAGCGTTCGCGCCGACGTTTCCTTCAACAGGATGCCGGCGACGCCGAGCTGCAGCGCCTGTGTCATCTGCTTGCCGGTAATCCGAGCCGCGAGCACGATCGCGCGGCCGTAGTCGCCGGCCGGCGCGAGTTGCCGCAGCGATCGAAGCGTCCGGATCAGCGGCCGGCCCGAGAAGGCGACGATGACGACCTTCGGCTTGACGGCCCGTGTCACCGTGAGCGCCTCCTGTGGATCGGCGACGTCGCCGACGACGACGATGCCCGGTTCGCCTTCGAGCAGCTTGCGGAGCCCCTCGCGGACGAGCAGATGCTCGCCCGCCAGGAGCACGGCGATCGTGGGCTTGTCGTTGCTGTCTCCCACGTCGTGTATGACTCGCATGGAAACTCCGGCGGGGCAGAGTCCCCGGACCCTGCCCCGCGGAAACGCCGATTACTTACGGTTGCCGGATTTCAACCACCGCCAGGTTCCACCGATCCGTCATCGGAAGGGTGTAGCTGTCGTTGATCGTGACGCTCGTATTGGCTGCCGGGATGACGCCCGATCGCTGCATCCAGTACGTATCGCCTACCGTCGGGTTGAATTGATTGATGATCGTCTGACCGGTTCCCGCGATCATCACACGCGGCGAGTCCCAGTCATTCCCCACGCCAAGCACGATCGAGTTGCCGCGCGTCGTGACCAGCGAGGCCACCGGCGGGCCGCTCGCACCGTTGACCGCCGCCGTGGCGGCGCCGACAAGCGACGAAGACGCACCGGTGAACGCCATCACGGTCAGTGACGCCGCCACGAGATTGTTCGTCGTTGCCGTCACGTTCATCGCCGCGTGCGCGGTCGGCGTGAACGCCCACCAGATTTCCGACGTCCCGAGCTGAACGTTGGAACGCACGGATCTGGTCCACGTCAACGCTGTGCCGTTGTTCGTGACGCTGTTGACGACCGTGTTCGGAGCACAGCACGGATCCGGTGCATCCGTTGCCACCAACGCCACCAGCAGCGTGTTGGCCCCCGGAGTGATCAACGGCGAAGTAATCGTGCTCGCCTGAACGCTCGAGTTGCGCGAGACCGTCGCCGCGATCGTCGGCGCCACGCCGCTCGAAACGACCAGATTCACCGGCGTTCCGGGCTTCACGAGCGTACCGGCCACCGGGTTCTCACTGATCACGTTGCCGGCGGGGACCGTTGCGCTCGCCTGGAACGTAACGGTGCCTGTCGTCAGACCCGCCGTGGTGAGCAGCCCAGACGCCGGCGCCTGCGCCATTCCAACCACGTTCGGCACCGTCGTGCCTCCAGCGGAGACCACCAGATTGACAGCCGTTCCGAGGTTCGCACCCACCTCAGCCAACGGACTCTGGCTGATGACCACGCCAGCCGGAACGGTGGCGCTGAGCACCGTCGTGATGGTGCCGACCACCATGCCCGCCTCGGTGATTGAATGCACGGAACCGTTGATCACCGTGCCCGGATAATTCAAGCCGACAACGTTCGGCACCGGGATACCGGTCGAGATGACGAGATCCACCGCGCCGCCCGCCGTGATGACGGTGCCTGCCGGGGGATTCTGATTCAGAATGTTGCCAATCGGGACCGGATTGGTGACGTTGGCCTTGCCGTTCGTCGTGACTCCGACGGTCAGCCCGACAGCCGCGAGCTTTGCTGCCGCTGCGGCTGGCGTGAGGCCGATCACGCTCGGCACGATCCGATCCGTGAACTTCGGCGCCGCGATCGTCACGTCCGAGAACTGAATCAGCTCGATGTTCCGCAGAGTGTCAATGCCCTCGTAAGCCGGAGACTTGAGGTTCTTGGCCCTGGCAACAACGTGATCCACGATCACGTTCCCGTTTGCGAGCGCCGTGATCTGGTACTCCGCCCGCGGATTGTTGTAAACCGCGACGTCGCAGTTGAGCGGCGCCGGTACGGGTTGACCTAAGGCATTCGCGAATGAGACGGCACCCGTCGCGCTGAAGACGGGAAGGTTGCCATTGCAGTCGGCTGGCGGAGTCACCGGCGTCACGATCTGGCGAACGATCGTGATGCTGCCCGGATTGAGCCGCTGCGGATCGGCGAACACGTCGTCGACGAGCAGACGCGGGTCGTCGACGATCTTCACGGTGCCGTCATTGAGCGTCGCCTTGAGCGACACGTGCAGCCACACGTCGCCGTCGAGCAAGTCGTCGCCTCCCTTGCCTTCGAGGACGTCGCTGCCGTTGCCGCCCATCAGTAAGTCGCCGCCAATCCATGGCAGCGTCTGGCCGAACGCGGTCATCAGCTCGGTCAGGCCGGTCACCTTCGCTGCGTAATCCGGCGTCAGTTCCATGCCGGGGATCAGCTGAAGCTCGATCGGCACGCCCGGAGCGGTTGTGTGATTGCCGCCAGCCAGGTGATCGTTGAGGTCCCACCCCGACGCGCCGTCGACCAGGCGGTACCGGTTCCGGAGATCGTTGAAGTTGAGGATCACACCTGGTTGCGCGAGGAGGTTCAACTCCACGAATTCCGGCGCCGGCCAGTTCTGCAGCGTGAGGATGTCGAACCCGTAATCGCCGAAGAACTTGTTGCTCCCTTCAGACATCAGGAAGATGTCGTTGCCGCCTTCGCCGAAGTGGTTGTCCTGCCCGGGACCGCCGCCGAGCACATCGTCGCCGCCGAACGGGTCGAGGCCGGCGAGGAGGTCGAAGATGTTCCCGTTGTCGCCGAAGATACCGCCGTCGTGACCGTCGCCGTCGTAGATCCAGTCGTCGCCGGGTCCGCCGACGATCGCCTCGGCTCGCATCGCGCCGTCGACGATGATGTCGTTGCCCGGGCCGGCGAAGTACTCGACGCCGTCGTCGCCGCCGACCATGAAGTCGTTTCCGTCTCCGCCGATAAGGATGTCGCCGCCGAACCCGGGTCCGGAGTTCAACGCGTCGTTGCCGGGGCCGCCCTTGAGGACGTCGTTGCCGTTGCCTCCGAGGAGGATGTCATCGCCGTCACCGCCCTGGATCGTGTCGTCACCTTCGCCGCCGTCGAGGCGATCGTTGCCCCCGTTGCCGAAGAGGGTGTCGTCGCCCACATCCCCCCTGAATCGATCGTCGCCGGGTCCACCGCTGAACATGATGTTCCTGCCGCGGTGCAGCGGGTCGAAGAAGACTTTCGTCCCGTCGCCCAGCGTCAGGATCTCGGCGCTGTTGGGATCGAGCGGTTCGAGGATGATCGGCGCCGATCCGGCCGCAATCAACGCTGCGCCGTCGAAGTTGAAATCCGCCGTGGAGAAGATCTTGTCCATCGTGTCGACGGCGGTCGTGTTGCGCCTGGCGAGCTCGGCGAGCGAGTTGCCCTCGAGCTGAGCGCGCATGTTCAGACCGTCGGTGCGCTGCAGGTAATAGAACCGGTCGCCGTTCTGCAGGTTCTCCAGCTGGTGCTCGAAGACGAAATTGAAGGTCGTCCCGAGCAGGCCGCCGAACACGTTCGGCTTCTCGGCCATGCCGCCGGGCCAGAAGTCGACGTTGTTGAGACCGCTCGTAGCGGCCGGAGCGTTCAGGAGCGGGTCGCCCGCCGTCACCAGCGCCTGCGCCGCGGCGCGCTTCGCCGCGACGGTCGTCGCGGCCGTGATGCTCGGATGCGTGCCGTACGCCGCGATGAAGTTCGGCAGCGACTGGAAGTGTCTAAGGGCGAGGCCGAACTCGGTCCAGTTCGCGTACGGCTTGAGGACCGGATCCTGCGTCGCGAGGAAGAACTGCCGGCGCACTTCGTTCAACGGCGGAATGCCTTCGCTGCGGCCGCGCGCGATGTTGATCGCGGGCAGGTCGAGCGGGAGGCCGACCAGCGTGTTCCGTACCGAGGAGGTGACGAACTCGTCGAGCTCGTTGCCGACCTGCAGCGAGAGACCCCGAATGATGCTCCCGGCCGCCGCCGCCGCGGGCAGTGGTCCGGCGGGTCCGCCGTCGTTGTACTTCTGCGGAGCGAGGAAGGCGTTGAGCAACCGGATATTGTTCGTCGACCCGTCGGTGTTGATGCGTCCCAGAACTTCAGGCAGCATCGAGTGACCAAGTCGATAGACCGTGTGCGCGAACTCGGCCGAGATCACGCCGTTGATCGACGTGATGCCGCCGAGGAACGGATTGATCAGCGGCTGAACCGTGCGCGCGAACTCCTCGAACACGAGGTGCTGATACTGCATCTCCGTGCCGAAGCGCGCCGCCTGGAACAGGCGCTCGCCGTAGGCCCAGCCCGACCCCGGATCCACCGCGTGCCACGCCGCGACTTCGGTCGGCGTCAACAACGTCGGGATGAGCTGATCGATGTAATCGCGCAGACGGTTGTGCTCCGCGTGAAACAGGTTGTGCATCGTCGTCAGCGCGATGTTTTCGTTGCCGCGGCCGTCGCCGGTGACGAAGTGCGCGTCGAGCAGGTCGCCGTCGTACGTGCCCGGCGGCTGACAGCTCGGGACGGTGCGGAAGTCGCAGATCACTCCGTCTCGAACTCCGGTCAGACCCGGGTTCGGCACCGCGTTATGCGCGATGTCGTTGAGGAACTGATGATTGGTGTGCAGCGCCGTGGCGGGGATGGCGACCCCGAGGCCGCCGTTAGCCGCCGGATCGCCCTCGAGGAGCGTGGGCGAGGCGGCGGGCCCGATCACGAGCTGCGGGAATCCGTGCGGGCCGGGCTTGAAGTGGCCGTACGGATCGGTCAGCACCAGTGGCACGTCGAAGATGTCCGTATCGACCAGATGGATCCCGAGCTTGGTCGACGCCTGCGCCTTGACCTCGCCCCAGTTGCCGATGTTGCAGATGTTGTCGCCGGGTATTCCGGTGCCGCGCGGCGAGCAGAAGCCGCCGTCGAGCACTTTGCCGTCGGGAAGCGGTTTCAAAGTGCCGGTCGCCGGATCGAGGACCATCTGATACTGCCGCAGAAACACCTGATGCGATGGATGCGACGTGTAGGTCTGGTTCTGATCGACCCACGGCGTCGTCTGGTTGACGCTTTCGTGGAGGTCGTCGGCGGTTCCAAGGATGCCGTCAGGACCCGGCTGCAGCGTCGCGCGGGCCATCACCATGAAATTGTTCGGGCTGCCGGGGACGAACAGCGGGTCGTCGGCCTGCAGCGGCATGATCACGTTGCCGTTGCCACCCTTGTTCACGAGGTCCAGGCCGTGGTCGAAGAACTGGCCGAAGAAGGTGAACATCAGGTTGAACGGCGCCGAGAGCCCGAAGTTCGGCGTGATGTTCGGGATGAACAGCGCACCGGAGTCCGGATCGGGCGCTGCCGTGCCCTGACAGACGAAGCCGCCGGAACCGCACGGGTTCGTGGCTGCCGCGACGGCCGCGGGGTTGGCCGCCGACTGATCGACGATCAGATTGGTAATGATACGCGGCTGGGAGTCGATGACGTTTCCGGACGTTTGCGTGTACGACGTCCCGGCCTCGGCGGCGCGGAAAACCGGAGTCGTCAGGCGCGGGAAGAGCTGGTCCGACGCCCCAAACAGATGCTGATCGGGGACTGGAATGAGGTTGTTGTAGCTCCCGTCGACGGTCCGGAGCCCCATCGGGAGCTGTGCCGCCGCCGCACCGCCAAAGGGCGCCGCCTGCGCGTTTACCTGATTCGGTCCAGGTCCGAGCAGCGTGCCGCACGTCGGGCAGGTGGCGCTCGGCGGCGTCGCATGGTTCTGCGCAACCTGGATTTGCTTGAAGATGAACCGCAGGTCTTCGACGTCGAGCACGAACCCGTTTCCGATGGGTGCGGTCTGCGCCTGCACCGGCTGCGGCACCAATAACGGCCCGCCGACGCTCCAAATCATCATCGCGATCGCGGTCACGATCGCGGAACGTTTCGCCGACGGAGATCGGCGACACGTCAACAACTTCGGTACTCTCATGGTTTTCCTCCAACCGAAAATTCGCATTGCCGCCGGGAAACACCCCTCACTGAGCTGATCGGATCGCGTCATCGACTCCTCTCTTTTCAATTGCCGACAGAACTCCGTTGCGAAAGCACGCACGACGAGCACACGTCGACCGACACGCCTGCAGCGACGCGGCGCTTCAGGGCACGGCCGATACGTGAGGCTCGGTTACAGAGCTAGCGCTGAGTACGGACTGATTGCGTGAAGCGGGAACTACTGAGGCGGAGCGCGCAGCGCGTGATGATCCGACGCGCGCTGAATTGGAGATTCGACGAAAGGTGCATGTGCTGTTTCGTGTTCGTGCGCCGAATCGGTGACGACCGGCGCTGCCGCAATCATCAGCGCGTCAGGACTGTCGTCGCTGTCGTCGTCGTCGGGTGAATCCGGATCGTTGTCCTTGACGGCAATCGACCAGAGACCGTCGTCCGATGCGGCGCTGCGAAAGTCCTGAAGATGGAGAGACGCGAGGCTGAAGACGGCACCGTCCCCCGGGACCGGCGGCGCCGCGAGGAGGACGACGCCTCCCACGACCAGCGCCGGCAGCAACGAGAGTAATCGAAGCCCGAAGGTCCTCTTCAGGGCCGTGCCTGTCACATGTCGCTCCCGTCGAAACGGATTGCTCAGGGGTTCGGAACGCTGTGAAGGTTACGGCAGGAGGATCATGGGCGGAATGGCCCATCGGTGGGGGTTGCTCGGCTTTTTCCCCCTTCGTGGGGGTTATGACTTCTTGAGCTCCTCGTATAGAGCCGCGATCGCAGGCGCGTAGCGCTCCTTCGTGTAGCCCGGATACTTCGCCGTCAAGTCGATCGTCTTCGCGGCCTCTTCAGCGCTCTTTCCGGCTTTGATCGCCGACTGGACGGCGGAGACGAAGTCGGCGGTGAACTTCTGATACTGCGCGAGATCTTTCAGCGTCGTCGCCGGACTGTGGCCTGGAATCACGACGTCGACGTCCTTGATTGCCGCCAGCGCTTTCGCGAGCGTCTTCGGAAACTCCACGCCGCTGGCGCCTTGAGTGCGATCGATGACCGGCGCATCGCGCCACGCGAACA
This sequence comes from Acidobacteriota bacterium, assembly GCA_003222395.1. Classification (GTDB taxonomy): domain Bacteria; phylum Acidobacteriota; class Vicinamibacteria; order Vicinamibacterales; family CAVVIG01; genus Gp6-AA45. The sequence goes on along the minus strand of QHWB01000039.1, from coordinate 426,598 downwards.
TGTCGCCCGTCTGCAGCACGCGCACAGACGGAAAGACGACGAACGCGTCGCCGTTGGTGTGTCCGGGGCCGAAGTAATAGAGATCAACGCGATTGTTGCCGCTGCCGATCGTCAGCTTGTCCTTGAAGGTCCGCTTCGGCAGGAACGACGCGTTCGCGCCCTGGAACGCCGTCATCTTCGCCATGTTGGCTTTGGTGTTTTCCTGAGCGACGATGTCGACGCTCCCCGGAAATCCTTCGTTGCTGCCGACGTGATCGCCGTGCGTGTGCGTGTTGATGATTGTCGTGACCGGCTTGTCGGTGACCTTCTTCACCTTCTGGAGAATCACCGCTCCGTACCCCGAGAGCTTCGTGTCGACGAGGACGACGCCGGAGTCGGTGACGAGGATGACGGTGTTGCCGCCGGTGAAGTCGTTACCCGGCGTCGACGCCCCGATCACGTACAGGTTGTCTTTGATCTTGACGGCGTCCGGCAGCGGCGGGCGCACCGGCCGGAACTCTTGCGCTATGCCAACCGTCAGTCCGCCGAACGCGACGAGCGTCGCCAATACGATCGATCGTGTCATGCGAGTCTCCGCGAGCCGGCGACCATCGGCGCCGGCGACGATCCGCTTCAGCCCTGTGTCTGATCCTCGTTCGCGCCTATTTCGTCTTCGGCGATCGCAAGGGGATCGTCAGGCAGTCCGTCGTCGTTGATGCCGTCGCCGTGCGGATTGCCGAGTTGCTCGTCGTCGGGACGATCGCCTTCGATCGCGCCCTTGTGGACGTCGGGGTCGCCTTGCTGCTTGTCTGCCATCGCTGTCACGGGCCTTCTCCCTAGGGCTGAGTTTGTATAATCGGCGGATGACCGAACGAACGTTGGCGATCATCAAACCCGATGCCGTTGCGAGACGGCTGACCGGCACGATCATTCAACGCATCGAGGAAGCGCAATTCCAGATTCGTGCCATGCGGCGGGTCGAATTGACCAGGAAGCAGGCGGAAGGCTTCTACGCGGTGCATCGAGAACGGCCGTTCTTCGCTAGTCTGACGTCGTTCATGTCGTCGGGTCCCGCAATCGTTATGGTGCTCGAATCGGCCGACGCAATCAAGAAGTGGCGCATGCTGATGGGTGCGACCGACCCAGCCAAGGCGGATGCCGGCACGCTCCGCAAGGAGTTCGCGGAGTCGATCGAGCGCAACGCGACGCATGGATCCGATGCGCCCGACACGGCGGCGTACGAGATTGGATACTTCTTTCCCGGCATCGATCTCGTTTGAACCTTCATTCGACACGAACGACACAAAGGACACAAAGGATGGGCAAGACGCTCGTTGTGATCGGTCTGGTCATCTCGGGCCTCGGCCTCCTGATGATGCTCGGCGTGCCGTTCTTCCGGCTGCCTGGCGACTTCTACGTGAAACGCGGGAGCTTCTCGTTCTACTTCCCGCTCGCGACGTCGATCCTGTTGAGTATCATCCTTACGCTCCTTCTGGCGCTTTTCAGACGGTGAGCTGTGTCAATCAAACCTGACCACTGGATCAAGCGCATGGCGCTGGAGCAGAAGATGATCGAGCCGTTCGTAGACGATCAGGTGCGCACCGGCGTCATCTCGTACGGCCTGTCGTCGTACGGCTACGACGTGCGCGTCGGCGACGAGTTCAAAGTGTTCAGCAACGTCTTCAACGCCATCGTCGACCCGAAGAACTTCGATCCCAAATCGTTCGTCGACATCAAGGCGGACGTCTGCATCATTCCTCCGAACTCGTTCGCGCTCGCCAGCACGATCGAGTACTTCCGCATTCCGCGCGACATCCTCACCATCTGCCTCGGCAAGTCCACCTACGCGCGCTGCGGCATCATCGTCAACGTCACGCCGTTCGAGCCCGAATGGGAGGGGCACGTGACGATCGAGATCTCGAACACGACGCCGCTGCCGGCGAAGATCTACGCCAACGAGGGGATCGCGCAGGTGCTGTTCTTCCAGAGCGACGAGGTGTGCGCCGTCTCCTACAAGGACAAGAAAGGGAAATATCAGGCGCAGCGCGGCGTGACGCTGCCGAGGCTTTGATCATGTGGAGCGCGACGAGTCCGTGGAGGCCGAAGACGCTGTGGAGGCCGAAGGCCTGGTGTAGCGCGACGGCTTTGTGTAGCGCGAAGGCTTTAGCCGAGCGACTGCTGGTCGCGACCGTCGTCGTCGTGCCGCTGCTTGCGCAGACGGCGCAGTATCCGCAGCTGCCGAGCGAGACGCCGCGGCTGTTCACGCCGGTGACCGACGCGTTCGACTACGAGCGCCGCGACGTGAGGATTCCGATGCGCGACGGGGTGAAGCTCCACGCCGTCATCCTCGTGCCGAAAGGAGCCCTGGGAAAAAAGTCCGCTCCCATTCTTCTCACGCGCACTCCGTACAACGCCACGGAGCTGACGAGCCACGCGCAGAGCGCGCATCTCGGTCCCATCCTCGACGGGTATGACAACGCGTCCGACGTGATCGTCGAGGGCGGCTACATCCGCGTCGTCGAGGACATCCGCGGCAAGTACGGATCGGAAGGCGACTACGTGATGAACCGGCCGCTGCACGGACCGCAGAATCCGACGCCGGTCGATCACGCGACCGACACGTACGACACGATCGAATGGCTCGTGCGGAGCGTGCCGGAAACCAACGGCAACGTCGGCATCCTCGGCATCTCGTACGACGGGTTCCTGCCGCTGATGGCGCTCGTCAACCCGCATCCCGCGCTCAAAGTGTCCGTGCCGATGAACCCGATGGTCGACGGCTGGATGGGCGACGACTGGTTCCACAACGGCGCGTTCCGGCAGCAGATGATGCCCTACATCTACGAGCAGGAAGCGACGCGCGAGAACGACGCGAAGTGGTGGACCGGCTATCACGACGACTACGACTTGTACATGGAGAGCGGATCGGCCGGCGAGCTCGGGCGCAGGCACGGCCTCGAGCAGATTGGGTTCTGGCAGAAGCTGCTCGAGCATCCGGCGTACGACGCGTTCTGGCGCGACCAGGCGGTGGACCGGATTCTCGCGGCGCAGCCGCTCACAGTGCCCGTCATGCTCGTGCACAGCCTCTGGGATCAGGAGGACATCTACGGTGCGCCGGCCGTCTACAAAGCCATCGAGCCGAAAGACACAGGCAACGACAAGGTGTTTCTCGTGATGGGGCCATGGCATCACGGTCAGGAAATCTACGACGGCAGCACGCTTGGCGCGCTGAAGTTCAACAGCGATACGGCCTTGTACTTCCGGAAGGAGATCCTGCGGCCGTTCCTCGATCATTATTTGAAGGATGCGGCGCCGCCGATGGACGTGGCGCCGGTGACCGTGTACGAGACCGGCACGAACGTATGGCGCCGGCTGCCGGCGTGGCCGGCCGGGTGCGCGACCGGCTGCACGATCAAACCGACACCGCTGTACCTGACCGCAGGTTCGAAAGCGGGGTTTACGGCACCCGCGGCGGCTGATGCGCCGTTCGACGAGTACGTCTCAGATCCCGCGAAACCGGTCCCGTTCCGCTCGCGGCCGATTCAGCCGGCCGGCGGATCGTTCTGGGCACGCTGGCTCGTGGACGATCAGCGCGAGGCGTCCGGCCGGCCGGACGTCGCGGTATTCGCCTCGGATGTCCTCGCCGTAGCGGTGAAGATCAGCGGGCAACCGATCGTGAATCTGGTCGCGTCGACGAGCGGCACCGACTCGGATTGGGTCGTGAAGCTGATCGACGTGTATCCGGACGAAGTCGCCATGCAGCCGGCAATGGGCGGCTACCAGCTCATGATCGCCGGCGACATCCTGCGCGGCCGATACCGTGAAGGTTTCGAAACGGCGAAAGCGATCGCCCCGAACACGCCGCTCCTCTATAAGTTCGCGCTGCCGACGGCGAATCACGTGTTTCTGCCCGGCCACCGGCTGATGGTGCACGTGCAATCGAGCTGGTTCCCGCTCTACGACCGCAACCCGCAAACCTTCGTACGCAATATCTTCTTCGCGCGCCCGGAGGATTTCCGAAAGGCGACCCAGCGGATCTATCATGGTCCGGGCGAGGCGAGCTTCATCGAGCTGCCTTTGGTGCAGTAGAATTTATAATCTAGTAAAGATTATCAATTTGACTACTAGACCGGCCGAGGTGTTTAATCTTCGAGTTCCGATGATCGCGGTTGTCGTCTCCATCGTCGTCTTTAGCCCCCCGTATAGATGGGGATGATGTCACCAGGGACGCGTGAGACCAGGGCCATCATCCAAGAGATGATGGCCCTTTTTGATGTACGGTCCCGAGACTTTCAGCCGAACTTGTGGCGCGAGGCTTTCAGCCGAGCGGCGGAGACGCGGGAGAGACGTTATGAAGATCGCATATCAGGGCGAGCCGGGGGCGTTCAGCGAAGCAGCGGCCAGACGGGTGGACCTGGAGGCGAACCTCATTCCGTGCCATAGCTTCGAGGAAGTCTTCGCCGCCGTCGACGCCGGTCCGGCGACGCACGGCGTGCTGCCGATCGAGAACTCGATTGGCGGCAGCATCCATCGCAACTACGACCTGCTGCTGCAGCACGAGCTGCCGATCGTCGCCGAGGTCGAGCTCGCGGTGGTGCATCATCTGCTGGCGATTCCCGGCGCGTCGCTCAGCGGCCTGAAGCGTGTGTACTCGCACCCGCAGGGGCTCGCTCAGTGCGAACGCTTCCTGCGCACGCTGAGCGGCGTCGAGATCATCGCGACCTACGACACCGCGGGCAGCGCGAAGATGGTGGCCGACGCCGGCAAGCCCGACGCCGCGGCGATCGCGTCGGCGCGCGCCGGCGAGGTCTTCGGCCTGACGCCGCTCGCCTCGTCGATCCAGGACTACGACGACAACATCACGCGCTTTCTCGTCATCAGCCGGCGGCCGCTGAAGAACGCCGTCGCCGACAAGACGACCATCGTCTTCTCGGTGCCGAACGAGCCGGGGTCGCTGTTCAAGGCGCTGAGCGTGTTCGCGCTGCGCGGCGTCGATCTCACCAAGCTCGAGTCGCGGCCGATTCCGGGACGTCCCTGGGAATATTTGTTCTACGCCGACGTGGCGGCGGCGCGCGACGACCTGCCGTGCGCGCGCGCGCTGGCGCACCTCGCCGAGTTCGCGCCGACGCTGCGGACGCTCGGCTCGTACGCGAGCTGGAAATCGCACGAAGGCTGGCTGCCCGATCCGTTCGAGGTGGTTTCGTGAGCGACGGATTCACCCCGGCCCCCAACCGCGCGGACTCTGCGCGGTTGGGTGGGAATCCGCTGACCACCGGCGCGCATCGCGCTCCCGCGCGCGCGATGCTGAAGGCCGTCGGCTTCACCGACGCCGATCTCAAGAAGCCGCTCATCGGTGTCGCCAACACGTGGATCGAGATCGGTCCGTGCAACTACCACCTGCGCGATCTCGCCGTCGACGTGAAAGAGGGCGTCCGCAGCGCCGGCGGCACGCCGATGGAGTTCAACACCGTCTCGATCTCCGACGGGATCACGATGGGTACCGAAGGGATGCGCGCCTCGCTCGTGAGCCGCGAAGTCATCGCCGACTCGATCGAGCTGGTCGCGCGCGGCAACGGCTTCGACGGTCTCGTCGTGCTCGTCGGCTGCGACAAGACGATTCCGGCGGCGGCGATGGCGCTCGCGCGGCTGAACATCCCGGGCGTCGCGCTCTACGGCGGATCGATCGCCCCCGGCGCGTGGAACGGGAAGAACGTCACGATCCAGGACGTGTTCGAGGCGGTCGGCGCGCACGCCGCCGGCACGCTCAGCGATGCCGATCTGTGCCGGCTCGAGGACGCGGCGTGTCCAGGCGCCGGCGCCTGCGGCGGCCAGTTCACCGCGAACACGATGGCGATCGCGCTCGAATTCCTCGGCATCGCCGCGCTCGGGAGCGGCAGCGTGCCGGCCAACGATCCGAAGAAGAAGGCCGTCGCGCGCGCAGCCGGTGAGCGCGTCATGGATCTCCTCCGCAGGAATCTCCGCCCGCGCGACATCATCACGCGCTCGGCGCTCGAAAACGCGATCGCGTCGGTCGCGACGACCGGCGGATCGACCAACGCCGTCCTGCATCTCGTCGCAATCGCGCACGAAGCAGGCATCGAGCTCTCGCTCTCCGATTTCGATCGCATCAGCGCGCGCACGCCGCTGCTCGCCGACCTGAAACCGTCGGGACGATTCGTTGCGACCGATCTGCATGCCGCCGGCGGGAGTCCGCTGGTGGCCAAGCGGCTCGTCGAGGCGGGCGCGATTAACGGCAAGTCGCCGACGGTGACGGGCCGCCCGCTCACAGAAGAAGCCGCTGCGGCAGTCGAGACGCCGGGTCAGGAAGTCGTGCGACCGGTGGCTCGTCCGCTGAAGCCGACCGGCGGCCTCGTCATTCTGCGCGGCAGCCTCGCGCCCGAGGGCGCGGTGATGAAGATTTCCGGCGCCGATCGACTGCAGCAGCGCGGGGCCGCGCGTGTCTTCGACAGCGAAGAAGCGGCGTTCGATGCCGTCCAGCATCAGCAGATCAAGGCGGGCGACATCATCGTCATTCGCTACGAAGGACCGAGCGGCGGCCCGGGGATGCGCGAGATGCTCGCCGTGACCGGCGCAATCGTCGGCGCGGGGCTCGGCGATTCGGTCGCCCTCGTCACCGACGGTCGATTCTCCGGCGCCACGCGCGGCTTCATGGTGGGCCACATCGCGCCCGAAGCGTCGCGCGGCGGCCCGATCGCGGCGGTGCGCGACGGCGACACGATCGTCATCGACGTGACGAACCGAAGGCTCGACCTCGAAGTTGCCGATAACGTCGTACAGGAGCGCCTCGCCCAATGGAAGACGCCGAGGCCCCGGTATGCGTCCGGCGTGCTGGCGAAATACGCGAAGCTGGTGTCGTCCGCGTCGACGGGTGCGGTGACGGGTTAGCGATATTGCTGATTGTTGATTTCTGATTTCTGATTGTTATTGCTGATTGGTGATTGATTGGTGATTGATTGGTGATTGATTGGTGATTGATTGGTCGAGTCAATGAGCAATCCAATCAGCAATCAGAAATCAGCAATCTGCAATTTCAGAGGAAATATGACGTTGACTGGTGCGCAGATTTTATGGGAAGCGCTCGTCCGCGAAGGCGTCACCGACGTCTTCGGCTATCCGGGCGGAGCGATTCTTCCCGCATACGACGCGATGCTCGGGTATCCGATCCGGCACATTCTCGTCCGCCACGAGCAGGGCGCGACGCACATGGCTGACGGCTACGCGCGTGCGAGCGGCAAGGTCGGCGTCGCCATCGCCACCTCGGGTCCGGGAGCGACCAACATGGTCACCGGCATCGCGACGGCGATGATGGACAGCTCGCCGATCGTCTGCATCACCGGTCAGGTCGGCAGCAAGCTGATCGGATCCGACGCGTTTCAGGAAACCGACATCACCGGCATCACGCTGCCGATTACGAAGCACAACTACCTCGTCACGCGCGCGGACGACGTCGCGCCGGCGGTGCGCGAGGCGTTCGCCGTCGCGCGATCGGGACGTCCCGGACCGGTGCTCGTCGACATCACGAAGGACGCACAGCAGGGCACGTGCGAGAACGTCGACTGGGACGCGGCGGAACCGCATCTCACCGAAACCTATGACGATGCGCTGCCGGGAGACGGCACGGCGGCCGAAGCGATCGAGTTCATCAATCAGGCGGAGCGGCCGCTCATCCTCGCCGGTCACGGCGTCATGCTGTCGGGTGCTGAGCGAGAGATCGCCGCGCTGGCCGAGCGCGGTCACATGCCGATTGCGGTCACGCTGCTCGGCATCGGCGGCGTCGCGGCTTCGCATCCGCTGAACCTCGGCATGATGGGGATGCACGGCGAGGCGTGGGTGAACCACGCGATTCAGGAGGCAGACCTCCTCATCGCGCTCGGCATGCGGTTCGACGATCGGGTGACCGGCAATCTCAAGACCTACGCGCCGACGGCGCGCAAGATCCACGTCGACATCGATCGCGCCGAGCTGAACAAGAACGTCCGCGTCGACGTCGCGATTGCGAAGGATCTGCGCACGGCGCTGCAGGAATGGATTCCGGCCGTCGCCCAACGCGACCGCGGCGCGTGGCTGGCCCGCATCGACGCGATCAAGGGCGACGCCGCCGTGCGCGACATCCAGAACCTGCCGGACAACGGCCACCTGTACGCCGCGCACGTCATCAACGATCTGTGGCGGCTGACGAGCGGCAACGCGGTCGTTGTGAGCGACGTCGGTCAGCACCAGATGTGGGAAGCGCAGTACTACAAGCACGACCGCTCCCGGTCGCTCATCACGTCAGGGGGACTCGGCACGATGGGATTCGCGCTGCCGGCTGCCATCGGCGCCAAGGTCGCGCGCCCTGACGCGGAGGTCTGGGTGGTCGTCGGCGACGGCGGCTTCCAGATGACGATGGCGGAGCTCGCGACGATCGCGCAGGAGAACCTCGACGTCAACATCGCGATCATCAACAACGGGTACCTCGGCATGGTGCGGCAGTGGCAGGAGTTCTTCTACGAGAAGCGCTACGCCGCGACGCCGCTCCTGAACCCAAACTTCGCGAAGCTCGCCGAAGCATTCGGTATTCGCGCCGCGACGGTCACCAAACGCAGCGACGTGGCCGGCGCCGTCGAAGCGGCGCGCTGCCAGAATCGCGCGGCGCTGATCGATTTCCAGGTCGAGCAGGAAGACTCGGTGTACCCGATGGTGCCGGCCGGCGCCGATCTGCACAAGATGATCAGGAGACCGTCGCCGATTGTGGAGACAGCGGCCGACTAGCCACGAAACGGACGAAAACACGAAACGCACGAAAGACGCGAACGCATTTAAGAAGCAGCCATGGTGCACACCTTTGCCGTCTACGTCGAGAACAAGCCCGGCGTGCTGAACCGCGTCGCGTCGCTGTTCCGGCGGCGCGCGTTCAACATCGAGTCGCTGACGGTGGGTCACACCGAGACGCCCGGCGTCTCGCGGATGACGGTTGTCGTCGACACCGACGAATACGGCGCGCGGCGGCTCGAGGCACACCTCTACAAGCTGGTGCCGGTGCGGCGCGTCGAGGACATCACGACGGCGCCGTCCATCTCGCGCGACCTCGCATTGATAAAGGTTGCGGCGACCGGCGAGGCGCGCACGCAGGTGATGCAGCTCGTCGACGTGTACCGCGCGCGGATCGTCGACGTCAGCCCCGAGTCGCTCGTCATCGAGACGACCGGCACGGAAGACAAGATCGACAGCCTGCTCGAAGTGCTGCGGCCGTACGGCGTGATTGAAATGGTGCGGACCGGCCGCGTCGCGATGGCGCGCGGCAACGTCCCGTCGCGTCGCGCGCAGATGCGGGTGCGCAGCGGTTCGGATGGCCGCGGCGATGTGAGCGACTGCTCGGTCTGAGATCGCGGGCCTCGAAGGCCCGCGCCACATAAAGAAGAGGACGTTCATGGCAACGCTGTTCTACGACAAAGACGCTGACCTCTCACTGATCCGCGACCGCAAGGTGGCGATCATCGGCTACGGCTCCCAGGGCCACGCGCACGCGCTGAACCTGAAGGACAGCGGCGTCAGCGTGAAGGTCGGGCTTCCGGCGACCAGCCGGTCGCGCGCCAAGGCACAAGCCGCGGGTCTCGCGGTCGGTGACGTCGCCGAAGTCACCAAGTGGGCCGACGTCGTGATGATGCTCATCCCCGACACGACGCAGCCGAAGGTGTACCGCGAAGAGATCGAGCCGAACCTGTCGGCCGGCAGCGTGCTGATGTTCGCGCACGGCTTCAACATCCGCTTCGGCACGATCAACGTGCGGTCCGACGTGGACGTGTCGATGGTGGCGCCGAAGTCGCCGGGACACCGCGTCCGCGAGCTGTTCGTGGAAGGCGCCGGCACGCCGGCGCTGATCGCGATCCATCAGGACGCGACCGGTCACGCGCGCGCGCTCACGCTGTCGTACGCCAAGGGCATCGGCGTGACGCGCGCCGGCGTTCTTGAAACGACGTTCGCGGAAGAAACCGAGACCGATTTGTTCGGCGAGCAGGCCGTTCTGTGCGGCGGCGTCAGCGAGCTGATCAAAGCCGGCTTCCAGACGCTGGTCGACGCCGGTTATCAGCCCGAGATCGCGTACTTCGAGTGCCTGCACGAGATGAAGCTGATCGTCGACCTGATTTATCAGGGTGGTCTCAACTACATGCGCTACTCGATCAGCGACACCGCCGAGCACGGCGACTACACCGGCGGCCCGCGCATCGTCACCGACGCGACACGTCAGGAGATGAAGCGGATGCTCGACGAGATTCGCAACGGCACGTATGCGAAGAACTGGGTAGCGGAAAACGAAAACGGACGTCCCTGGTTCAACAAGAAGCGGCACCAGGAGCAGACGCAGCTCATCGAACAGGTCGGCGCCGGCCTGCGGAAGCTGATGCCGTTTCTCAAACCGGTCACCATCGAGACGACCGAGCCGGCGAGCACAAGCCGCTAATCTGCGCAAAGGCCCGCGCGACGATCGCAGAGGATGCGGAGACGCTGGTCTGCACGCTCTGCGACACTCGGCCGCCGGGACTCCCACAATTCGCTCGACACGTGATCGCCGCGAGCCGGGACGATTGCGCTCGTCGAGCTCTTCTCCCCTCGTCCCACATCGCGAACGCTTCTGTTTGCAGCAGTACTTTTCGTAAACCAACACGACACGAACCGGCGTCACGAACGAGACCGGCCAGTTCTATGTGCGCGGCCTCGATACGACGGCAAGCGATTCATCGACGTCGCGCGCGACGTCGGCGTCGACGTGAAAGGCGAGACGCGGCAGGTATCGTGGATCGACTTCGACAACGACGGCCGGAAGGATTCGACCTTCCTGAACGCGCGGGCTGCAGCACGACCGTTGAGCTCCACCGCAAGGCGGCGAAAGTGAGTACCATAGACTCACGCGCGACAGCACTCCCTTGACCGTTAAAGGAAACAGATGGTAAAACTTGCACGCCTCGGACGTTCCGGGCACTCACGCAACTCCCGGTTACATGGATAAACTCGTCGAGCGCGAGCCCGCGACGCGCAATTCTCTGGTCGCCGCGCCGGCATTAGCGGTTCAATTCTTTCTCATTCCGTTGGCCGTCGTTGGAATCACGGTCAGCGTGTACGTCGGGTTCCGCTCGCTGCTGGCCGACGATCGCCAACCGCAGGACTACCTGAACGAGATTCGCAATGGCGGATCGACGCGCCGGTGGCCGGCGGCGTACGAGTTGTCGCGCCTGATGGCCGATCCGAAGGTCCGCGCCGACCGGACGCTCGCGCCGGCGCTCGTGCGCGCCTTCCAGGAATCCAAGGACGACGCGCAGGTGCGCCGGTATATGGCGCTCGCGATCGGCCGCCTCGATCCGCCGCTACCGCCCGACGCCGTCGCCGATCTGACCCGCGCGCTCGACGATCAGGACAGCGAAACGCGCATCAGCGTGATCTGGGCGCTCGGGTCGTCGGGCGATCCCGCGGTCGTGTCGAAGCTGATTCCGCTCTATACGGCGCCGAACGGCGACGCCGGCATTCGCAAGATGGTCATCTATGCGCTCGGCGCATTGCCGGGCGACGCGCAGATCGACACGCTTCGCACCGGGCTGCAGGACGGCGCGCCGGACGTGCGATGGAACGCGGCCGTCGCGCTCGCGCGGCACGGCAGGCACGAAGGCGTCGCGGTGCTCCGGCAGATGCTCGATCGCGACTACGTCGAGAAGACCGTGACGCGCGAGGTCCGTCAGGACGCGGATCAGGATCCGGTCGCTGACGTGATGATCAGCGGCCTGCGCGCGGCGGCGACGTTGAAAGACGATGCGCTCAAACCGATCGTGACGACACTCAGTCAGCAGGACAAGAGCATGAAAGTTCGCGGTGCGGCGCTGGAAGCCCTCAAGATGATCGGCTAGGACCTCTCTCAAACATGGCTGACGACAAGAAACCCGACGGAATACAACCAAGCGCACCCGCGACGGGCGCGAATCCTGCCGCGAGGCCGCAGCACGTCAACGTGCGCGGCGGCGACGCGCCCGCGACTGCGGCCGCAGCGGCGGCGACCGGGGCGACACCGACGACGCCGGCGCCGGCCGCCGCCGGCGCGCACGCCGTGCGCCCGGTGGCGCCTCGTCCCGCGGCTGCGCCGATTCCCGATCTCGCCGGCAAGACGACGACGGCCGCCGCGGCTTCGGCCAAGACGCCTGCGCCCGCAGCAGCGAAAGCGACTCAGCGCGATCCGGATGACACGTCGCCGCTGCTCACACGCCGCGCGTGGATGGGCCTCGCTTGGGGCGCGTTCTCGGCGGCGTCGGCCGCCGCGCTCGCCGCGACCGGGCGCTTCATGTTTCCCAACGTGCTCAACGAGCCGCCGCAACAGTTCAAGGCCGGCTTCCCGAACGAATACGGCATGGGCGTCGATGAGCGATGGAAAGAGAAGTTTGGGATCTGGATCGTACGGACTCCCGACGACATCGCTCAGCACGCGAGCGGGTTCTATGCGCTCATCACGGTCTGCACGCATCTGGGATGCACGCCGAATTACCTCTCGGCGGAAAACAAGTTCAAGTGCCCGTGCCACGGCAGCGGATATCGATTGACCGGCATCAATTTCGAAGGGCCGACGCCTCGGCCGCTCGAGCGCGCGCGCGTGGTGTTGGCCGACGACGGGCAGATCCTCGTCGACAAGTCGCGGCATTTCCAGTACGAGCTGGGACAATGGACGGATCCTGAAGCGTTTCTCAAGGTGTGAATCGGTAGCTGTCAGCTATCAGCTCTCAGCTTTCAGCTTTCAGCTTTCAGCTTTCAGCTTTCAGTTGCGCTGATAAACCGAAAGCTGCAGGCCGGAACGCTGATAGCCGATAGCGAGCTGATAGCGAGCTGATAGCCGAAAGCTGACAGCTGAGAGCTGAGATGGCTGATACGAAAACCGTTGCCCCGAAGGAAGGTCCCGGCACCAGATTCTGGAACTGGCTGACGGAGACACAGGTGTGGACGTCGGTCTTCCGGCACGAGCGGCCGAACACCGATCGCAACCGCGTGCTCGTGATGCTGTCGAACGTTTTTCTGCATCTGCACCCGGTGCGAATCCGGAAATCGGGCGTGAAGCTTCGCTACACGTGGTGCATGGGCGGGCTGAGTTTCTTTCTGTTTCTCTCGCTGACGCTCACCGGCCTGCTGCTGATGTTCTATTACCGGCCGACGCTCGAGTACGCCTACACCGACATCGTCGGGCTGCGCGAGCACGTGCCGCTCGGCATCATGCGCGAGATGCACCGGTGGGGCGCGCACGCGATGGTCATCACCGTGTGGCTGCACATGTTCCGCGTCTTCATGACCGGGTCGTACAAGCCGCCGCGTGAGTTCAACTGGTCGGTCGGCGTCGTCATGCTCGTGCTGACGCTGCTGCTGTCGTTCACCGGCTATCTCCTCCCGTGGGATCAGCTCGCGATCTGGGCGATCACCGTCGGTTCGGGCATGGCGCGCGCGACGCCGTTCCTCGGTCACGAAGGTCCCGGCGCATCGCTGCTGCGGCTGGGCGACGTCCCGCTGATTCACGCGGCCGACGACGCGCGGTTCGCGCTGCTCGGCGGCACGTTCGTCGGCGAAGGCGCGCTGCTGCGATTCTACGTGCTGCACTGCGTCGGCCTGCCGCTGGTCATTGCCGTGCTGATGGCGGTTCATTTCTGGCGCGTACGCAAGGACGGAGGGATTTCGGGACCTCTGTAAGTACGAAGTCTGAAGTACGAAGTCTGAAGTGCGAAGTTTGAAGTCAGTCTGCGATCGGGCTTCGTACTTCGTAGTTCAGACTTCGAACTTGGAGTAGACATGGGCTTCATCAAAGGGATTGTGAATGCCGTCGCCGATCCGCGGCTCTTCTTCGTGCTCGCGGTCGCGGCGCTCGTCCTCGTGTTGTGGAAGCGCGAGGCGATCGCGTCCAATGCGGTCGGCTACGGTCTGCTCGCGTTCCTCGGCGTGTTCTTTCTGTTCGGCACCTTCGATCCGAATTTCCGCCTCATCGTCACGAAGCCGGACAACGTGCCGATCGTCGGCCTCATCTTCCTGCTCGTGTTCTTCGTCTGGTTTTCGATTCGTGAAGGCGTGCTGAACGATCGGCGGATTGCCGCGGGGCAGGGGCCGATTGAGAAGGCCGAATCGGATCGCGTCTGGGTCTGGCCGGATCTCGTCTACACCGAACTGATTTCGCTCATCGCGTGCTCGGTGATTCTGATCGTCTGGTCTATCTTCCTGAAGGCGCCGCTCGAGCAGCCGGCCAACCCGGCCAATACGCCGAACCCGTCGAAAGCGCCGTGGTACTTCCTCGGGCTGCAGGAAATGCTGGTCTACTTCGATCCATGGCTCGCCGGAGTCGTCCTGCCGAGTTTGATTATCGTCGGACTGATTTGCATCCCGTACATCGACAAGAACCCGAAAGGCAACGGCTACTACACGTTCAGCGAGCGCAAGGCGGAGATCGCGATCTTCCTCTTCGGGTTCGCCGTGTTGTGGGCATCGCTGATCGTGCTCGGCACATTCCTCCGCGGCCCGAACTGGAACTTCTTCGGGCCCTTCGAGTACTGGGACATCCATAAACTCGCGGCGCTGACCAACGTCAACCTCTCGGAATACGTGTGGGTGCGCTTGTTCCGCACCGGCCTGCCGCAACTATGGTTCGTTCGCGAGATCTTCGGGATTCTGCTGGTGCTGTTCTACGTGTTCGCGCTGCCGGTGATTCTGGCGAAGGGCGTGTTCAAGACGTATTACGAGAAGCTCGGCGCCCCGCGCTACTACGTCGGCGCGTTCCTGTTCGTGATGATGATGTCGCTGCCGATCAAGATGCTCGCGCGGTGGCTCTTCAACCTGAAGTACATCGTGGCCATCGGCGAATACTTTTTCAACATCTGAATCATGGCTGAAAAGAAGGGCGTCGGGCACGCGTACAACGTCGACTTCCTGAACGTCGTCTTCGCGGCGTCCAGCCTGTTCCTGTTCCTGTCGGTCATCTGGATGGTGTGGGATGACTACGACCGTGAATGGAAGACCACGCAGCGGCGCTTCTCGAACCTCGAACTGCAGGTGACTCAGGCGCAGCTCCAGCAGGCATCGCGCTCGGTCGACCGCGCCAAGCTGCAGCAGATGCAGGCGCAGCGCCAGGCCGCGGAGAAGAATGTCGCGGCCAACCGGGCGAAAGTCGACGAGCTGCAGGCGAAGCTGAAGGAGGCCGACAACAAGCTGCTGCGCGCCACGCTCGACATGCAGTACATGAAGGCGACCTACGACCAGGACCGCTACGACTTCGAGGCGTCGCGCGCGGCCGGCACCGGCAACGTCGCGCGCAAACAACAGATTGCCGAGGAGGAAGCGAAGAAGCTCGACGATCTCGAGCTGGCACGGCAGAAGGCCGAGGCTGAAAAGGCGGAGATCCAGAAGCAACTCGGTCAGTACACCGGTCAGGCCGCCACGCTGAGCAAGCAGATCGAAGACACGAACGCCGAGCAGACGCGGCTGCGGAAACGTCTCGACGTGATCGCGCCCAGCGTCGTGAAGGATTACGTCAGAAACGCTCCGCTGCTCGATTTCATGGCGCCGACGATCAAGATCCAGCAGATCATCCTCCCGGACGTCGTCGACGACGTGAACTTCATCCGCGTGCCGAAGATGGATCGCTGTCAGACGTGTCATCTGGCGATCGACAAGAAGGGCTACGAGAAGTACCCGGAGCCGTTCACGACGCATCCGAATCTGGAAACGTTTCTCGGAAGCAGCTCGCCGCACCCGATCGATCGCGTCGGCTGCACCGTGTGCCATGAAGGGATGGGACAGTCGGTCAGCTTCCGCGATGCCGCTCACGCGCCACGCGACGAGAAGCAGAAGGAGGAGTGGGAGAAGAAGTATCACTGGGAAGAGCCGCACCTGTGGGACTACCCGATGCTGCCGACCAGGATGACGGAAGCGTCGTGCGCGAAGTGCCACAAGCAGCAGGTCTACGTCCCGCACGCCGACAACCTCGATGTCGCGTACGGCACGTTCGAGCGCGCCGGCTGCTACGCGTGCCACAAGACGCGAGGCTTCGACACCAACATGCGCAAGCCCGGTCCGATCCTCACGAAGATCGACTCCAAGCTGTCGCTCGACTGGGTGAAGAACTGGATCAGGAACCCGCGCGCGGTGAAGCCGACGACGTGGATGCCGAGGTTCTTCTACAACTCGAACAACAGCTCGCCCGAAGACGCGGTCAGAAACGAGGTCGAGATCGACGCGATCGTCTCGTATCTCTTCGCGAACACCGAAAAGTACGAGCCGGCGGTGAAGGATCCGCCGCACGGCGACGCGAAGAACGGCGAGCAGATCGTCAAGTCGATCGGCTGCCAGGGGTGCCACGTCGTCGGCGAAGGCAAGCGATCGGAGATCGGCCCGCGACGCACCTTCGGCCAGCCGCTCGAAAACATCGGCAACAAGACGTCGTACGAGTGGATCTACAACTGGGTCCGCGATCCGAAGCACTACAGCCCGGCGACGTATATGCCGAACCTGCGGCTCACCGATGCGCAGGTGGCGGACGTGGCGACGTACCTGTCGACGCTGAAGGGCTCCGCTGGAGACCCGCGGAAAGCGAGTCCGGATTCAAAGACGGCCGACGAGGTCCTGCTCGACTACCTCAAGAACGTGATGCCGCTCGACGATGCGCGCGCGCAGATGGCCAAGATGAACGCGCAGCAGAAACAGATCGAGCTCGGGCAGCGCGCCATCAGCCGGTACGGCTGCTTCAGCTGCCACGAGATAAAAGGGTTCGAAAACGCGCAGTCAATCGGCACGGATCTGTCCGAAGAGGGCAGCAAGCTGGTCACGCGTCTCGACTTCGCGTTCATCACCGACATCCCGCACACGTCGAAGATCGCCTGGTTCAGGACCAAGCTGCACGATCCGCGCATCTTCGACAAAGGGCGCGTGCTGCAGCCGCTCGAGAAGCTGCGGATGCCGAACTACGACTTCACCGACGACGAAATCCAGCGGCTGGTGACGGCGATCATGAGCTTCCAGCGCGACATCCAGCCGCCAGCCGCGATGCCCGCGCGTTCGGCGCGCTACGACTTCCTGCAGAACGGACGCACGCTGGTGCACCGGCGCAACTGCGTCGGCTGCCACATCATCGAGGGAAGCGGCGGCGACTTCGTGAAGCTCGTCGAGGATCCGTCGCTCGGCCCGCCGATGCTGACGCCGGAAGGCGCCCGCGTACAAGCCGATTGGTTGTACGCGTTCATCCGCGGCCCGATCACGATCCGGCCGTGGCTCAGCGTCCGCATGCCGACCTTCGGTCTCGACGATCAGAATCTGAACGGCGTCATCCGCTACTTCGGATCGATCTCGAACACGATCGGTCCCTTCCAGACGCACGAGATCGTACGAGCCTCGAACACCGAGCCTGTTGGCAAGGAGCTGTTCGAGAAGCTGCAGTGCCAGAAGTGTCACGTGCTCGGCACCGTTCCAAAGGATCAGCCGACGTCGAACCTCGCGCCCGATCTGCGCATGACGCCGGAGCGGCTGAATCCGGACTGGATTCTCGATTGGCTGAAGAAGCCCTCGGACATCCTGCCCGGGACGCGCATGCCGGCATTCTGGCCCGATTATCCGAAATCGTTCTATCCGGAGTTGAACGGCAACGCCGAAGCGCAGATGCGCGCCATCCGCGATCATCTGATGACGTTCCGCGGCGGTCCGAGCCCGAAGCCCGGCGCCGCCAAGTCCGCGAACAACAACTAGAGTGACGCGTGCGCGCTGATTCTGTGCGGGCCGCGGCCTCTGCGCGCTCTGCGTTTTGACGTCGCCGTGGCATCGATTCGCGCGACACGCTGGCCGCGATTTTTCGTGGCGACGAAAGGAGAGCGGCAATGGAACCGGTGATCTCCCGACTGCTCCAGGACTACGAAGCTGGAAAGATGACGCGCCGGCAGCTCATTCAGAGCCTTGCGCTCGCGGCGGCTGCCGCCGCGCCGGGCGGCGCGGCCCTCGCAGCGCAGGCGCCCGCCGCCGTATCGGCCGCCGGCACGCCCGCGCCGTGGAAGACCGTGTGGCTCGATCACATCTCCTACGCCGTCTCCGACTACAAGCGGAGCGTCGACTTCTACAAGAACCTGATGGGATGGGAAGTGCAGAACGACAACGGCAAAACCCAGGCGACGCTGCGCATCGGCAACGTCGGCGGCATCATCATCCGCAACCGCCGTCAGCCCGCGGGCGACGCGCAGCCGTCACAGCCCGGGCGGCCGCCGCTGACCGGCGTCATCAACCACATTTCCTACGGCGTGCAGCCGTGGGACACGGACAAGGTGAAGGCCGAGTTGGAACGGCGCGGCTTGAGCCCGCGGCCCGATATGGTGGGCGACAATTTCAAGAGCTTCCACGTGACGGATCCGGATGGCTGGGATCTGCAAATCAGCAATCAAACGAGCTTCAACCGGAATACGCAGTAGACAAACGGAGACGAACCGGTTCGTAAAAATCGTTTAACATTTGCGCCAAGAGTGACTTGGCCCGAATGAGACACACCAGGTTCGTGTTCCTCATCGGCATGTGGGCGAGCCTGCTCGTGGCGGTGGCCATCGCCCAGCGTCCCGCGTCCGGTCCGCCGCGTCCGACGCCCCGCAGCGAACAGCGGCGAACGATCGCCGACCAGCAATCAGCAACCAGCAACCACGACGCGCAGAACGCAGTGCTCAAGCGCTACTGCGTCGGTTGCCACAACGACAAGCTCAAAACCGGCGGTCTCTCACTCGAGTCGTTCGATGTCTCGCGCGCGGCCGAGCACGCGGAGACGAGCGAAAAGGTCATCCGCAAGCTGCAGGCCGGCCTGATGCCACCGCCGCTCGCGGCGCGTCCCGACGCTGCCACGCAGAAGACGCTCATCGCGGCGGTCGAGACGGCGGTCGATGCCGCCGCCGCCGCGAAGCCGAACCCCGGCGTGCGCACGTTCCAGCGTCTCAACCGGCCGGAATACGCGCGCGCCATCAAGGATCTTCTGACGCTCAACGTCGATGCGGGCAACTGGCTGCCGCTCGATCAGAAGAGCGCCAACTTCGACAACATCGCCGACGCGCAGATGCTGTCGCCGACGCTGCTCGAGGCATATCTGAACGCGGCGGCGGCGATCAGCCGCATGGCCGTCGGCGATCGTCATGCGTCGGCGGTCGATTCCATGTACACCGCGCCGGGCTACGTGTCGCAGCATCCGTGGGATCACGTCGACGGCGCGCCGTTCGGGACGCGCGGCGGCCTCGTGATCGATCACGTGTTTCCCGCTGACGCGGAATACGTGTTCGAGGTGACGCTCAACTCGGGATCGAACGCGCGGTTCGAGGACATCGACATCTCGATCGACGGCGAGCGCGTGGCGCTGCTCGAGTACGAGACGCAGCCGGCCGGCGGCGCCGACGGGCGCGGCGCGCGTGGCGTGCGCACGGAGGCGATTCTGGTGCGCGCGGGGCAGCATCAGGTTGCGGCTGCGTTCGTTCGCCGCTTCGAAGGGCCGTACGAAGATCTGATCCGCCCGCACGACTGGTCGTTCGCCGGCGGCGGATCTGGCGGTCCGGGCATCACGACGCTGCCGCATATCCGCGATCTGATCATCAAAGGACCGTTCAAGGTCACCGGAATTTCTGACACGCCGAGCCGCCAGAAGATCTTCACGTGCCGGCCGACGCTGCCGAACGAAGAGCAGCCGTGCGCGCGTCAGATCATCGCGCGTCTCGGCGCCGAAGCATACCGTCGGCCGCTCAGCGGCGACAAGATCGATCGTCTGTTGCCGTTCTACGAGACTGGCGCCGCGAAGGAGGGCTTCGAAGGTGGCGTGCGCACGGCCCTCGAGGCGATCCTCGCGAGCCCGCATTTCATCTTCCGTCTGGAGCGCGAGCCCGGCGACGCGCGGCCGGGCGGCGCATATCGCATCGCCGACGCGGATCTTGCGTCGCGCCTGTCGTTCTTCCTGTGGGGCACGCCGCCCGATCACGAGCTGCTCGCGCTTGCCGCTCAGGGGAAGCTGACCGGCCCGACACTTGAGAAGCAGGCTCGGCGCATGCTGGCCGATTCGAGGGCCGATGCGCTCGGATCGAGATTCGCCGCGCAATGGCTGCGACTGCAGGACGTCGAGAAGGTTCATCCCGATCCGAACTTCTATCCGAATTTCGACAACAACGTCGCCGCCTCGATGCGGCGCGAGACGGAACTGTTCTTCAACAGCCTCGTGCGCGAGGATCGCAGCGTCCTCGATCTCTATCGAGCCGACTACACGTTCGTTGACGAGCGCCTGGCGCGTCATTATGGTTTTCAAGGCGTGACTGGCGATCAGTTCCGACGCGTGCCGTATCCCGACGACACGCGTCGCGGGCTCCTCGGCCAGGGCAGCATCCTCGTGCAGACCTCGCTCGCCAACCGGACGTCGCCGGTGCTGCGCGGTAAATGGGTGATGGAAGTGCTGATGGGGACGCCGCCGCCGCCGCCGCCCCCCGACGTGCCGCCGCTCGACGACACCGGCGAATCGAAGGACGGCCGGATGCTGACGACGCGCGAGCGCATGGAGATTCATCGTAAGAACCCGACGTGTAATTCGTGTCACCGCTTCATGGATCCGATTGGGCTCGCGCTGGACAACTTCGACGTCACCGGCAAGTGGCGGGTGCGCGAGAATGGCCAGCCGCTCGACACCCGCGGCGATTTCTACGACGGCACGCCCGTCACGAAGCCGGCCGAATTGCTCGCCGCGCTGATGAAGCGGCCCGAGCCCCTGGTGCGAACGTTCACCGAAAATCTTCTCGCGTACGCGCTGGGCCGCCGCACAGAATATTTCGACCAGCCGACGATTCGCGCGATTGTGAAGGCGGCGTCGGCGAACGACTATCGGATGTCCTCGTTCATCCTGGGCGTGATCAAGAGCGACGCGTTCCTCATGAAGCGCGTCGAGGTGCAAACCACAACGGAAGATCGGCAGGGCAGGTAGCGGCCCCACGCGACAAGCAAGGAGAACAGCCTTGGACTTCATCACTGGAAAGCACATGCCTCGGCGGACGTTCCTGCGCGGCGTGGGCGCGACGGTGGCGCTGCCGTTCCTGGACGCGATGGTCCCCGCGCGAGGCATCGTCGCGTCGGCGGCGGCGGGCGCCGAGCGGACGCGGCTGGTCTGCATCGAGGAAGTTCACGGTCTGGCCGGCTGCAACCTCTGGGGCGCGAGCAAATACCTGTTTGCGCCGGAGACGACCGGCCGCGACTTCACGCTCGTCGCCGACAACCCGCTCGCCTTGCTGGCGGCATTCCGCGATCACATGACGATCGTCAGCAACACCGACGTCCGCAATGCGGAAGCGCTCGCGCTGCCGGAGATCGGCGGCGATCACTTCCGGTCGAGCGCCGTGTTCCTCACGCAGTCGCATCCGAAGCAGACCAACGGATCGGATCTGTGGGCGGGCACCTCGCTCGATCAGTTGTACGCGAAGCGCTACGGTCAGGGGACGCCGATGCCGTCGATGCAGTTCTGCATCGAGAACCTCGATCAGGCGGGCGGCTGCACCTACAACTACTCGTGCGCGTACACCGACACGATCAGCTGGGCGTCGCCCAACGAGCCGCTGCCGATGATTCGCGATCCGCGCGTCGCCTTCGAGATGCTCTTCGGCGCGGGAACGTCGAGCGAGGATCGCCGGGCGCGCCAGATCACGCGGCGCAGCATCCTCGACTGGGTGAGCGGCGAGGTCGAGCGGGTGCGGAAACAGCTCGGCGCCGCCGACCGCGCGCGGCTCGAACGGTATCTCGACAACGTGCGTGAGCTGGAGCGCCGCATTCAGGCGGTCGAAGCGCGCAACACGAGCGGCGAGCCGCGCGAGCTGCCCGAGGCGCCGGCCGGCGTCCCCGACTCGTTCACCGAGCACATGCGGCTGATGTTCGACATCCAGGTGCTCGCGCTGCAGACCGACATGACCCGTATCATGTCGTTCAAGACGGGCCGCGACGCGCAGAACCGCGTCTTCCCGGAGTGCGAGTCGAAGCAGCCGTTCCATCCCGCGTCGCACCACGGCAACCGCGAAGAGCGGATTCTCGAGTTCAACAAGATTTGCAAGTTCCGCGTCGGCCAGCTCGCGTACTTCCTCGACAAGATGAAGACGACGATGGACGGGGACGCCAGCCTGCTCGACAAGACGCTCATCATCTGGGGATCGCCGATGGCCGATCCGAACATCCACAATCATCGGCGCTGCCCGCTCGTCCTCTTCGGCCGCGGCAACGGCATGTTGAAAGGCAACGTCGCCGTGAAGGCGCCGGACGGCACGCCGATGGCGAACGTGATGCTGACCCTGCTGCACAACCTCGGCGTCGACGACATGAAGAGCTTCGGCGACAGCACTGGGGAGTTCGCGCTATGACACAGCATCGCGGTGTGAGGCGGGGGCAGATCACCTTCCTGATCCTCTCGTTGACCGCGGTCGTCGGTGCGGCGCCCGGTGGCTCGTCGGTCGCCGATGCGGCGATGCGAGGCGACCGCGCAGCCGTGCGGACGCTGCTGAAGCAGGGCGCCGACGCGAACGCCGGCCGCGGCGACGGCATGACCGCGCTGCACTTTGCAGCCGAACGCGGCGATGTCGAGTTGACGACGATGCTGTTGTATGCGGGCGCGAACGTCGCGGCCGTGACGCGCATCGGTCAGTACACCCCGCTGCATCTCGCCAGCCGGAGTGGCAGCGCCCCGGTGGCGGAGGCGCTGCTGAAGGCGGGCGCAAATGTCGGCGCGAAGACCACGACGACCAGCGTCACCCCGCTTCACCTGGCCGCCGCCGCCGGAAGCACGGACGTGATCAGGCTGCTCCTGGACACGGGCGCCGACGCGAACGCGAAGGAAACCGAGTGGGGGCAGACGCCGTTGATGTTCGCGGCGTCGGCGAATCGCGTCGACACCATCAGGACGCTGCTGGCGCGCGGCGCCGATCCGAAGATCACGACGAGGACGATCGACATCGCCCATGAGCTCGCGCTCGATCGCGCCGCGCTGGCGTTGCAGAAGAAGATTCTGGACGCCACGGTGCCGAAGGGACAACAGCCAACGGCGCTCCAGACGCAGGCCGCGATTCATGCCGCGCGGGAACTGCTCGCTTCCGGCCAGATCCCGCCCAAGGACCCGGCGCCGGCCGATGACAGCCTGCGACCGGGCTTCGATCCGGAGGAAATCAATCCGCCGGTCGCGACCAAGGGCGGCCTCACCGCGCTGCTGCATGCCGCGCGTCAGGGCTACGTCGACGCCGCGAAGGCGCTCGTCGACGGCGGCGCGCCGATCGATCAGGTTGGCGCGGGCGACGGCGCGAGCCCGCTGCTCATGGCGGTGTTGAACGGCCAATTCGACATGGCGATGTTCCTCATCGAGCGCGGCGCCAATCCAAACGTCGCGAGCAAGACCGAAGGCGTGACGCCACTGTGGGCCGCGATTAACACGGAGTGGCAGCCGAGGACGCGCTATCCGCAGCCGGAGGAAATGGAGCGGCAGAAGGCGACGTATCTCGACGTCGCGAAGGCGCTCCTCGATCGCGGCGCCGATCCCAACACGCGCATCACGGCGCACCCGTGGTATCTCGTTTACAGCGGCTGCGGCAATCGCAACTGCGGTCTCGCCGATACAACCGGGTCGACGGCGTTCTGGCGCGCGGCGTACGGAACCGACGTCGACGCGATGCGCCTCCTGGTGTCGTACGGCGCCGACCCCAACATCCCGACCATCGCGCCGCCGCGCCCCGTCCGGCGCGGACCGCAGGGCGGCGCTCCCGGCGCCGACGGCACGAGCGGACCGCTGCCGCAGGCGATGATTCCGATTCCGTACGGCGGCCCCGGCGCGTTCCCGCTGCACGGCGCGGCCGGCGTCGAGTACGGCGAAGGCTTCGCCGGCAACGCGCATCGGCACGCGCCCGGCGGCTGGATGCCTTCGGTGAAGTACCTCGTCGAGGAGCTCGGCGCCGACGTCAACGCGCGAGACAACGACGGCTACACGCCGCTGCACCACGCGGCGGCGCGCGGCGACAACGAGATGATTCTGTATCTCGTGTCGAAGGGCGCCGACGTCACCGCAGTCGCCCGCAGCGGTCAGACGACGGCCGACATGGCGAACGGTCCGGTTCAACGCGTGTCGCCGTTCCCGGAGACCGTCGCGCTGCTCGAGAAGCTTGGATCCAAGAACAACCACAGATGCGTTTCATGTTGACGCTCACTCGTAGCGCAGCCCTTCAGGGCTGCTCGACGCCCGCTCGCAGGCCTGAAGGCCTGCGCTACACGTCGCTTGCGGTTGTCGCGTTGCTTTCAATCGCGCACGCGCAGCAGCCGCCGCCCGCGCCGCCCGGCAAGCCGTACGTGCCGCTCGCCGCCGACGCGCTCGCGAGCAATTCGGACCACTACGTCGGCGAGAACGTAACACTCACCGCCGCCGTCGGCCGCGTCCTGTCGCGCTCGGCATTTGCCGTCGAGCAGCGCCCGGTCGTCGCAAAACACGACGCGAAGGACGTGCTCGTGCTCGCGCCGATTCTCAACGGTCCCGTCGAGCCGGACAAGTACGTGACCGTCGCCGGCGAAGTCGTGCGGTTCGACCCGGCGGAGATCGCGAAAAAAGTGAAGGGGTACCAGGTCGATCTGCCGCCGGACGCGATCGAAAAATATCGCGGGCGTCCGGCGATCGTCGCCAAGGTCGTGGTCAACGACAAGTCGGTCGACCTCGCGATGCGCCTGCCGCCGCCCGAGACGCCTGAAGAAAAAGCGCTCGACGCGAGGATGAAGAAGATCGCGCCGGCGTTCGCCGCGCTCCGCGGCGGGGTGGATGCCTCGAAGAGCGACGTCGCGGCCCAGCAGATCGCCGTGCTGAAGCAGGCGTTCGCCGAGACCGAGTCGATCTGGAAGCAGAAGGGTGTCGCCGAAGCGATGAAGCTGGCGCAGGACGCGCGCAAGCACGTCGACGCGATCGAGCAGTCGACGACCGGCGGCGACTGGGAGGCGGCGAAGAAGTCGGTCGCCACGCTGAACCAGTCGTGCCAGACGTGCCACGCGAGCTATCGCGAGCGCTTCGACGACGGCTCGTACCGAATCAAAAAAGCCGGCTGACGCGGACGACAGCCTTCCTGAGCCGTCACAACCGGCGGCCGTCTAAAATCGCGGCGCTCGCGGCGTTCCGAGCGCCAGGGCAGGTGAGTATGCGCGTGCCGCCAAGCGCGACCTTCGGACTCGCCTTTCTCACGATGGTCTTCCGTGCGATCGCGGCGCCGACGGACTCGACCGCGCCCGATCACACGCTCGTCGTCCTCAGCCACTCGAATCACACCGTCTACGAGGTCGATCCGGCGAGCGGCCGCATTCTTCATGAATTCGCGGCGCAGGATCAGCCGCACGAAGCGGCGATCACCGGTGATGGATCGACGATTTTCGCGTCGCTCCCGGCCGCCGCGTTCGTCGAGATCATCGACGCGACGACGTTCAGGGAAAAGGGACGCATCGAGAGCGAGTACTTCAAACGCTCTCCGCAGCCGCGGCGCGCGGGCCGCAACGGCGCGCCGGCAAGTCCACCGAACACCTCGGCGTCTCCGCACGGGCTCGCCCTCAACAACGACGGCACGAAGCTGTACATCGGTACCGAGAACGCAGACATCTCCGGCGTCATCGTCTACGACGTCAAAGCCGCGACAGTGCTGAAGAAGATCGATCGGCTGCTCGAGGGCGGCCACTACCTGCAGATTCAGCCCGGCACCGACAAGCTGTACTATCCACACCGCACCGACAACCGCGTCGTCGTCATCGACACGAAGACCGATCGCATTCTCAAGATCATTCCGGTCGCGGGTGGACCGGTCGGCGTCGCGTTCGCGCCGAACGGCGAGGTCTGGTTCCACGAGGACGGCGACGGATCGGTGACCGTCGTCGACTCGAAGACGGACAGCGTCGTCAAGGTGATTCAGACGGGAGGCAAGGGCGCCGGCCGCATGGCCGTATCGCCCGACGGCAAGTACGCGGCGTCGCCGCACAGCGAATCGCAGGACGTGGCGGTCGTCGACGCGATGGGCAAGACGCTGCTCGCGACGATCAAGATCGGCAGGGGACCGGGCTTTCCGCTGTTCTCGCCCGATAGCACGAAGCTGTACGTGATGGAATCGGGCATGGGCGACGTCGTCGTCGTCGATTTGAAGACGATGAGCGTCGCGGCGCGTTACAAGGTCGGAACCGATCCGTTCGGCGGCGCCATCAGGCTCGCCCCCGGGCCCTTTACGCCGCGAGCGCGTGGCAGCCTTGAGCCGTTGCGAGGCGCGCATGCGCCGAGCAACAGCGGCGGGGTGGGGTCCCCGCCGCGATAAATCGATAAATAAAGATGGGCCCCACGCGGTAAGAAAAAGGAGGGCCGGCGCGATGGTTCGGACTCTCGGCGCTTTTCTCATCGTCGGCGGTGTTCTGTCGAGCGCTTCGGCTGCGGCGCAATCGGGACAGGGCAGCCTCAATGGCTACGTCAAGGACGAGCAGGGTGGAATCCTGCCCGGCGCCACTCTCACCGCCACCGGACCGTCGCTCCTCGCGCCGGTTGTCGGCGTGACGGATAATGCCGGTTACTATCGTCTGCAGAACCTTCCGCCCGGTCTCCTAACGGTCACTGCTGAACTTTCCGGCTTCGCGACATTCCGGCGCGAAGGGATTCTGATGCGAGCGGGCAGCACCTTCACGGTCGACATCGAGCTGAAGGTGGGCACGCTGTCGGAGACGGTCACCGTTGCCGGTGAGTCGCCGATGGTTTCGACCGGGTTGCCGACCAAGACGTTGACGGTCGAGGGCGACCTTCTGCGCGCGGCGCCGATCAGCCCGCGCCGGGCGTTCAGCGACGTGCTCGACATGGCGCCCGGCGTCAACTCGCGGAACTCGGACGGCGCGAGCGGGCAGCGGATGTACTACTTCCACGGCACGACGCTGTTCTCGACCGTCGTCATGCTGGAGGGACAGCCGGCCGGCACGTACAACGACGCCAGCGCGTTTCAGATCGACATGGGCACCGAGACCGTCGCCGACGCGGAGGTCAAGCTGGGCGGCGTCGACGCGAGCTCGCCGACCGGCACGAGCGTCGTGATGAACGTCATCGCGCCGCGCGGCGGCAACGCGCTGAAGGGCAGCGTGCAGTATGAGGGCGCGAAGTTCGGGTGGAACAGCGATAACACTCAGAACAGCGTCGCGCCCGGCGGCACGCCGACCAGCCAGTCGATCAATCAATGGGACGCGTCGGTCGGCGGTCCGATCAGGAAAGATAAAATCTGGGCGTTCGGCGCATATCGCTATTCGGATCTCGGCGTCGGCGTCAGCCGGCTGCCGCTCGACCTGTCGTTTCTGACGACGTTCCGGCCCGATTTCCAGTCGTTCAACAACTACAGGCGCGGCAATCAGCAGTTCGCGAAGGTGACGACGCACGCGAGCCTCGAGCACGAGGTGACGGTGTTCTATCAGTACCAACACGCGCTCAGCTCGAGCGGCCGCGAGCGCGACCTCGATCAGATCTGCTGCAGCAGCTCGGGCGGCGGCGTGTATTCGGGTCAATTGCAGTCGGTGTGGACAAACCGGCTCACGACTTCGATTTCAGGCTCGTACAACAACAAAGGCGGCAATACGCTGTCCGAGTCGCGCGGCGCCGGCCCGCAGATGGCGATCCACCAGTCCGCGCCGATCTCGCGTGGAGTCCCCACGGGCACCGGAGTGCTCGTCATGGGGAACAACGTCCAGTCGATCAGCCTGTCGCCGGCGTCGATGGTCGTGCTCCGCGGCGACCTCACGTACTTCAAGGAAGGGTGGGGTGGATCGCATGAGTTCAAGACGGGCGTCTGGGCCGCGCCGCGGCTGGCGCGCGATGTGACGACAATCTATTCGAACGACGGCTTCGTGCTCGACGAGTTTCGTCAGGTTGATCCGAACAATCCGGCCGCCGGCCTCGTGTCGTTTCATCGTCAATTCCGTTCGCCGGCCGTAGCGCAGACGATCTCGACCCGCGATCGCGACGTCGCCTTCTATGTCCAGGATTCATGGAAGCCGACGCCGCGCGTCACGGCGAGCATGGGCGTGCGAGTGAACTACGTCAAGCGGCACGATCAGATCTTCGACGTCGTCCGCGAGAACGCGAGAGAGATCGGACCAAGGCTCGGCGTCTCGTACATGGTCACCTCGGATGCGCGAAACGTGTTGCGCGCGAGCTACGGCCGGCTGTACGAGCAGACGAACGGCCGCGACTACATCACCACCTTCGCACAGGGCGTACCCGTCGGATCGACGTTGACCGATAAGTACTCGACTCGCGGGGACGGCGTCTACGACATCACGATCGGGACGCCGCAGAACACGCCCGACATTTCCGCGCAGGAGTTCAACAAGAACCTGCACAACCCGTACGTCGACGAAATCGTCGTCGGGTTTGCGAAACAGTTCCCGGGACGCGTGGCGCTCGACATCGCCGCGACGCACCGCAATCTGAAGGACGGCTACACGCTCGTCGACATCAACGGCATCTACCCGTCCGGACCGAATCAGCCGTTCAAAGGCTTCGGTCTCGTCGATCAGAACCGCGGCCAGATTCTTCAGGAGAACAACCGAACGTGGGCGTACGTCGAGATGACGAATCTCGAAGCGACGCTGGCGAAGAATCTGTCCCACAATCTGCAGGGGACCTTGAGCGTCACGCGGCAGTGGCACGCGATCCGCGGCACGTGGGGCCCGACCGACCCGGCCCGATTCATTCAGGCTGACGCATTCGAGAACATTCACGATCTGTCGCAGTATCTGTTCGGCAACGGCGATACGAACAGCCTGAGCGGCGGCGGGCGTGAATCGGGCGTCGCGTACAGGCCGTATTCGGTCCGCATGGCCGGTCAGTACTTCGCGCCGTACGGCTTCAGGCTCGGCGTCAGCTACGTCATTCAGGCGGGCGGGTGGGTCGGTCCGGTCGTCACGCAGTTGAGAGCTGCCGATCCGGTATTCGGACCGGCACTCGTCACGCTGGCCAACGGTACGACGCAGCAGAATCCGCTGGCGACGACGATCCGCTTCTGCGGCGCCGAGGCGCTGCCGTGCGCGGCGAATCCGATCCGCAGCGACGGCCAGACGCGAAACGAGGACGAGAAGTACATGCAGCTGCACGTCAGCCGCGAATTCCGTCCTGGTCCATATCGGGCTGAGGTCGGTCTGAGCGTGTTCAACCTGTTCAACAACGGCGCGATGACGCAGTGGAACATCGGCGCGAATCAGCTGTATTCGCCGAACTACCTGTCGCGGTTCAATCGCACGAGCTCGAGGCAGCTTCAATTCAGTTTCAAATTCCGATTTTGAAATACCGTTGGTGGGGGCGGACCCGCGTGTCCGCCCGCGCCGACACGTCGGTCGGCCCCTACCTGAGGATGATGAAATGAAAAAACTGCTGCTCGTTCTGATTGCGACCATGCCCGTGTGCGCGGCTCTTCTCGCGCAGGGACAATCGGCGCGGGTCGCACCGGACATCTACAGTCAGCTCCGCTGGCGGTTCGTCGGACCTGAAGGCAATCGCATCTCCGCCGTCGTCGGCGTTCCTGGCGATCCGCTCGTGTACTACGCAGGCAGCGCGTCGGGCGGCGTCGCGAAGACCGTCGATGGCGGCGTCCACTGGCAGCAGATCTTCGACGAGCAGTCGGCGCAGTCGATCGGCTCGCTCGCCGTTGCGCCGTCCGATCCGAACATCGTCTGGGCCGGAACGGGCGAGGCGTGGATTCGCAGCCATATCTCGATCGGCGACGGCATCTACAAGTCGATGGACGCCGGCAAGACGTGGACGCGCATGGGTCTGGACAAGACCGGCCGCATCGGCCGCATCGTCGTCGATCCGACCAATCCGCAGATCGTTCTCGCATGCGCGCTGGGCACGGCGTACGGGCCGCAGCCCGAGCGCGGCGTCTTCCGGACAACTGACGGCGGCGCCACCTGGCAGAGGACGCTCTTCGTCGACGAAAACAGCGGCTGTTCGGAGATCGCGGCGAATCCGAGCAATCCGCGGATCCTCTTCGCCGGGATGTGGCAGATCGAGATCCATACCTGGGGGCGCGAGAGCGGCGGACCCGGCAGCGGGTTGTTCATGTCGCGCGACGGCGGCGCGACGTGGAAGAAGCTCGAGGGGCACGGGCTGCCGACGAAGCCGGTCGGCAAAGTGATGCCGGCCACCGCGCATTCGAATCCGAATCGCGTCTACGCGACAATCGAAACTGGCGACGGCATTCCGTGGAAAGGTCAGGAAACGGATCGCGGACAGCTCTGGCGATCCGATGACGGCGGCGAGAACTGGAGGATGGTCAACGCAGACCGCAACGTTCTCGGCCGCACGGCGTACTACGCGCGCATGGCGGTGTCGACCGACAACGACAACGAGACGTACTATCTCAACGCCTCGTACAGCAAATCGATCGACGGCGGCGCGACGCTGGTGCCGCAGACCGGTCTCGAAGCGCCCGGCGGCGATCATCACGACATGTGGGTCGATCCGACGAACGGCAACAGGATGATCGTCGGACACGATCAAGGCGTGTCGATCTCTCAGACGCGCGGCCGCACCTGGCTGAAGCAGCGGCTGCCGAACGCGCAGCTGTATCACGTCACCGTCGACAACCAGATTCCTTACTATCTCTACACCAACAAACAGGATGGTCCGTCGTACCGCGGTCCGAGCAACAGCAGGCTCGACGAAGGCGGCGGTCGCGGCGGCGGTGGCGGCCGCGGAGGAGGAATCGCGCGCGGCATGTGGCATGCGATTGGCGGCGGCGAGAGCGGCTTCGCCACTCCAGACCCGGTCGATCCGAACATCATCTGGTCGACGGCGTCCGGTTCGGGCAGCGTCGGCGGCATCGTCGTCCGGTACGAGGAGAGCCGGCGTCAGCTGCGCGATGTCGAAGTCTGGCCGGACAACGAGAATGGACCGGCAGCGGATCTGAAATACCGCTTCGTGTGGGACGCGCCATTCCATATCTCGCCGAACGATCACAACAAGATCTACATCGGCAGCCAGTACCTGCATCAGTCGACTGACGGCGGCCAGAGCTGGCAGGAAATCAGCCCCGATCTGACGCTGAACGACAAGAGCCGGCAGCAGAGCTCCGGCGGCCTGACGCCCGACAACATCGGCGTCGAATACGGCAGCGTCATTCACGCCATCGCCGAGTCGCCGAAACAGGCGGGCGTAATCTGGGTCGGTACCAACGACGGTCTCGTGCAGGTGACGCGTGACGGCGGCAAGACCTGGACGAACGTCACGAAGAACATCCCGAACCTCCCGCCGTGGGGCACGGTCGGCAACATCGATCCGTCGCGCCACGACGCCGGAACCGCGTACGTCGCCATCGACTTCCACCAGGTGAACAACCGCGATCCGTTCGTCTACAAGACCAACGACTTCGGCAACACGTGGAAGCTGATCACGAACGGCATCCCGCACACGATGCTCAGTTACGCGCACTGCGTCCGTGAAGATCCCGTCAAGCGCGGCCTGCTGTATCTCGGCACGGAGAACGGCGTGTACGTGTCGTTCGACGACGGCGAGACCTGGCAGTCGCTCCAGCTGAACCTGCCGCACGCGCCGGCGTACTGGCTGGTCGTGCAGGAGCAGTTCAACGATCTGGTGCTCGCGACCTACGGCCGCGGCGCGTGGATCCTCGACGACGTGACGCCGCTGCGCGATCTGACGCCGCAGGTGCTCAACGCCGACGCGCATCTCTTCACGCCGCGTCCCGCGTACCGGTTCCGAGCGATCACCGCGCCGGCGACGCCCTACGACGATCCGACGGTTGGCGAGAATCCTCCCTACGGCGCCGGCATCAGCTACTACCTGAAGTCCGCGGCGAACGGGAACGTGACCGTCACGATTCAGGACGCAAAAGGACAAACGGTTCGGAGCTTGGACGGGCCGCGAAGCCCAGGGATCCATCGCGTCTACTGGGATCTTCGCGATGCGCCGTCGAAGCGTGTGGTGTTCAGGACGAGCCCGTTGTATGCGCCCGACATCCGGGTCGGACCGGACGGGATCCGCGAAAGCGAAGGCGGCTTCGGCGCGGGCGGCGGTGGACTGGCCATTCTGCAGCCGCCCGGCACGTACACCGTGAAGCTGTCGGTCGGCGGACGCGACTACACCCAGCCACTGCGCGTGCTGAAGGATCCGCATTCGGCAGGGACCGAAGCCGACATCGCAGCGCAGCAGCAGCTGTTGACGTCGGTACGCCGCGATCTCGACGGCGCAGTCGACTCGGTCAACAGCTCCGAGCTGATTCGCCATCAGATTGCGAACCTGAAGAACCTGATCCAGGACACGGAGCTTCGAAGGGCTGCCGACGAGCTCGATCAGAAACTGGCTGGCGTCGAGGGATCGCTCGTCGAGCTGCGCGCGACGGGACGCGGACAGGACGGCGTGCGATTTGGATCGAAGCTGGTGCAGAAGTTCGGCTATCTTGCGAACGGTCTGCAGGGCGGCGACTTCAAGCCGACGAATCAGCAGCTCGCCGTGGCGAAGGATCTCGCGGACAAGCTGAAGGCTTCGCAGGGTCAACTGACGGATGTGTTGAATCGCGATCTCGCGGCGTTCAACGACATGCTCCGGCGCGCGAATCTGCCGAACGTCGTGTCGCAGGTGCCGAGGAGGCCCACCGATCAGTAAAACGCTCGCGATCGTCCTGACGATGTGCGCGGCCGGCTGCAGGCCGGCCGCGCCGACGCCGCCGAACATCCTCCTGATCACGCTCGACACGACGCGCGCCGATCATCTCGGCACGTACGGCGATCGCGAGGCGCGCACGCCCAATCTCGATCGACTCGCCTCGCAGGGCGTCGTGTTCGAACATGCCGTTGCGGCGGCGCCGATCACGCTGCCGGCGCACGTGTCGCTGTTCACGGGCATGTATCCCTTCATGCACGGCGTCCGGAACAACGGGAACTTCAGTCTGAGCGATCGCCTGCCGACGCTGGCGACCGCACTTCGAAGCGCTGGTTACGGCACGGCCGCGTTCGTCAGCGCGTTCGTGCTCGATCAGCGCTACGGTCTGGCGCGCGGATTCGACGAGTACGACGATCGCGTGTCGCTCGAGCGCCGCGGGGATCGGACCATCGCCGCCGCCGCCGACTGGCTGACGGCGCACGCCACGCTCGGCACGCCGTTGTTCATGTGGGTCCACCTGTACGATGCCCACGACCCGTACGATCCGCCGCCGCCGTTCCGCGAACCCTTTCCCGATCGGGCGTACGACGGCGAAATCGCCTTCGACGACGCGATGGTCGGCCGTCTGCTCGATCGCGTCGATGCGCTCGGCCTTCGTACGTCGACGATCATCGCGGTCGTGGGCGACCACGGCGAGAGCCTGGCCGAGCACGGCGAGGCGACGCACGGCATGTTCGTCTACGAATCGGTGCTGCGGGTGCCGATGATGGTGGCCTGGCGAGGACACCTGCCGCCCCGGCGCGTGCCCGCGGTCGTGCGCGCGATTGACCTCGCGCCGACGCTCCTCGATTTGGCGAGCCGGCCGGCATTGCCCGCGGCGCAGGGGCAGAGCCTTGCGGCGCTCGCGCGCGGCGGTCGCATCGGTCCCGAGTCGGCGTACGGCGAAACATACTTTCCACTCTTCTACATGAATTGGGCGCCGCTGCGATCGATTCAGGACGGCCGGTGGAAGTTCATCGACGCGCCGGCGCCGGAGCTCTATGACCTGTCCATCGATCCCGGCGAACAAATGAATCTCGCGCCGCTCGAGGCGGCGCGCGTGGCGGCGCTGCGGCGGGCGCTCGATCAGTTGACGGGCGGCAGAGCAGGTGTCATGAACCGGCGTCCCATTGAGCGCGACACGGCGCAGAAGCTCGCCGCGCTCGGGTACATCGGCGCCGCCCAATCCGGCGTGGCGCGAACGCCCGAGAGCGGATGGCGCGATCCGAAAGATATGATCGGCGTCTTCAACCAGATCCGCCGGGCGAACGCCGCGGTCGAGCAGCGCCGCCCGGCCGAGGGCGAGCGCATCGCGCGCGGCGCGCTGGCGCGCGATCCGGACAACGCGTTTGCGACGATCGTTCTCGCGAACGCGGAAATGGAGCAGGGGCATTACCGCGATGCGATCGCCACGTACCGACGGTACGCGGAGCTCGTGCCTCCGAGCGCCGATGCGCACCATCGAATCGCCGTCTGTTTCTCACGGCTCGGCGACGTCGATCGAGCGGTCGCGGAGGAAGACGCCGCGCTCGCGATCGATCCGCGCGACGCCGAGGCGCACGAGCTGCGCGGCGGGCTGCTCGCCGGACGCGGGCGCCTCGACGAAGCCGTCCGGGAATTGCAGATGGCGATCGAGATCGAGCCGGTCAACGCGTTGTTTCGGATTGGCCTCGCGCGGGCGCTGATTACGGCCGGCAAGCTCGACGAAGCGGACGCCGAAGTGCGCCGCGCGCTGGAACTGCACCCCGACAGCGCGGACGCGCATGCGGCGAGCGCTGCGGTCGCCGCCGGGCGCAATCGATTCGACGCCGCAGCGGCGGCGTACGCGCAAGCCCTTCGATTGCGGCCCGATTACGACGACGTGCGGCTCGATTTCGCGCGGACGCTCGAACGGCTCGGTCGCCGCGAGGAGGCGGCAGCCGAGTACCGGCGCCTGGCATCGAATGCGGCGACGCCGCCGGAGATCAGAAACGCCGCGCGGCAACGATTGCGTTAGTCCAGCGGCTCAGGAGGCGTTGCGCGTCACGTGCGCCGAGACCGCGACCCATTGACCGCCGCGCCGCGCCCAGACGTCGGTGTAACGGCCCGAGCCGGCGCGGCCATCGTCCATGGTGTAGGTCGTCCTCGCGTGAACGATGGCGACGTCGCCCAGGATCCGCACGTTGATGTCGTGCGCGGCGAGATTGGAAACGTTGACCGGAGCGGCCGTGCGCTCGAGGAAATGTTTGCGATCGATCAGCGTGCCGTCGGGCAGAGAGCAGAGGAAGTCGGCTGCCAGCAGCCGCTCGAACCGCTGCACGTCCGAAGTCTGCACGGATCGTATGTAGGCCTCGTTGAGCTCGCGCAGCGTCGCAAGGTCGGTCTCGTGGGCGTCATGCGGCAAACAGTACGCGATCGGCTGCCGGCCGGCCAGCCATTTTCGGACGGTATAATGCGTTGGATGCTTCGGCCGTACCGGGGGACCGCGCCCCGGGTCCATCCCACCGCGTTCATCGACGAAAGCGCGCAGATCATCGGCGACGTGGAGATCGGCGAGGAGAGCAGTGTCTGGATGTGCGCCGTCGTCCGCGGCGACGTGAATGTGATCCGGGTCGGCCGCCGCACGAACGTCCAGGACGGCGCCGTCGTGCACGCCATGACCGGCACGCACGAGACGACGATCGGCGACAACGTGACGATCGGCCACGCGGCGGTCATCCACGGCTGCACGATCGAGCACCAGTGTCTGATCGGCATCGGCGCGATCCTGCTGAACGGCGCGCGCATCGGATCCGGGTCAATCGTCGCCGCCGGGACGCTGATCACCGAGAACATGCGCGTGCCGTCGAAATCATTGGTCACGGGCAGTCCGGGAAAGGTGAAGCGACTTCTGACGCAGGCCGAAATCGCAGATATCCAGCTTTACGCCGACCGGTATGTCGGCTATCGACTGGAGTACATGCCGTGAGGCGCAGATTGAGGATCTGTGGCGCGGCCTTTGAGGCCCGTCGGCGGCCTTGAAAGGCTGAAAATCAGGTAATGGCAGTTACCCAGTCAACGAGGCCGGCGAGCGGCACGCGCGACTTTCTTGCCGACGACATCCGCCGGCGCGAGCACGTGATCGGCATCGTCCGAGATGTGTACGAGCGCTACGGGTTCGAGCCGCTCGAGACGCCCGCGTTCGAAAACATCGAGACGCTGCTCGGAAAGTACGGGGAAGAAGGCAACAAGCTCATTTTCAAGATTCTCAAGCGCGGGGAGCACGAACACACGGGCGAAGCCGATCTCGCGCTGCGCTACGACCTCACGGTTCCGCTCGCGCGAGTCGTCGCGCAGTATCAGAACGAGCTGCCGCGGTTCTTCAAGCGATATCAGATCCAGCCGGTCTGGCGCGCCGATCGCCCGGCGCGCGGCCGCTTTCGCGAGTTCTACCAGTGCGACGTCGACGTGATTGGCACGACTGCGCCGACCGTCGAAGCTGAAATCCTCGGCGCCGTCTCGGACGTGCTGCTGCGGCTCGGATTTGAGGATTTTTCCGTGCGCCTGAACCACCGCCTCGTATTGTCCGGGCTCCTGAATGCCGCGGGCGTGTGGGCGTCGCAGCAGAACGACGCGCTCGTCGCATTGGACAAACTGGACAAGGTTGGCATCGAGGGCGTCGCGAACGAGTTCAGGGCGCGAGGGATCGACCCCGCCGCGACGGAACGGTGTCTGGCGTCGTTCCATCAACCCGAGAGCGAACGGCCTGAGGACACGCTGCAACGGCTGGAGCGGACGCTTCCGCAGGATTCGTCGGTGATGAACCTGCGCGAGATCGTCGCGCTGGTCGGGGACACGCCAGCGGCCGGCCGCGTGCGTATCGATCTCAGTCTGGCCCGCGGGCTCTCGTACTACACCGGCGCGATCATGGAAGTCTCGGTTGCGCAGCTTGCGGGCAGTCTCGGCGGCGGCGGCCGGTACGACGGCCTCGTCGGCATGTTTCTCGGCCGCGACATCCCGGCCTGCGGCTTCTCGTTTGGCCTCGAGCGCATCATCGTCGTGATGACCGAACGCAGCATGATTCCCGACGCCGTCGCCCGTGCAGGAATCGACGTCCTGGTGACGATCTGGAATCACGAGACGCGGGACGAGGCGCTGAGGCTCGCACGGGAGCTGCGTAGGAGCGGACTTCGCGTCGACGTGTACCCCGAAGCGGATAGACTTGCCAAGCAGTTCAAATACGCTTCGGCCCGCAACGCGCCGTTCGTCGCGATCCTCGGAGACGACGAGCGGGCGCGGGGCGAAGTCGGACTGAAAGATCTTCGGAGCGGCGAGCAGGCGTCGGTGCGTCGCAGCGAGCTGGGAGCGACGATTCGGTCGCGGCTGCAACAGACAGACGGAGGACGTTGATCGCGTGGCCGAACCGTTAGGCAACCTGACCCGCACTCATACGTGCGGCGCGCTGCGCGCCGACGACGTCGGCGCGGAGGTCGTGCTGCTGGGATGGGCGCACCGCATCCGCGATCTCGGCGGCGTGACGTTCATCGACATCCGCGACCGCGCGGGCATCTCGCAGGTGGTCGTCCGCGAGAACGAGGCGCTGATGGGCGTCGCGAAACGGCTGCGCTCCGAATTCGTGATCGGCGTCTCGGGCGTCGTGCAGCGACGGTCCGAGGACACGATCAACCCGAAGCTCGCCACGGGCGAGGTGGAAGTCCTGTCGCGCGACATCCGGATTCTGAACGAAGCGAAGACGCCGCCGTTCCAGATCGCCGAAGACTCGCCCGTCTCCGAAGACGTCCGTTTGAAATATCGCTATCTCGATTTGCGCCGCCCGCGACTGCAGTACAACATGAGCCTGCGTCACCGCGTGACGATGGCGGTGCGGAAGTATT
Source organism: Acidobacteriota bacterium (assembly GCA_003222395.1). Classification (GTDB taxonomy): domain Bacteria; phylum Acidobacteriota; class Vicinamibacteria; order Vicinamibacterales; family CAVVIG01; genus Gp6-AA45. Next base: position 389,062 of record QHWB01000039.1, on the reverse strand, counting down.
TCGACGCAAATGGCTTCCTCGAAATCGAGACGCCGGTTCTCACGAAGTCGACGCCTGAAGGCGCCCGCGATTTCCTGGTGCCGAGCCGCATTCACCCGGGCGAGTTCTACGCGTTGCCGCAGTCACCGCAGATCTTCAAACAGATCCTGATGATCTCCGGGATGGACCGGTACTTCCAAATCGTGAAGTGTTTCCGCGACGAGGATCAGCGCGCCGATCGCCAGCTGGAGTTCACGCAGATCGACGTAGAGATGTCGTTCGCGCGCCCCGAGCTCGTCTACGGCCTCATCGAGCCGCTGATGCAGACGATCCTCAAGGAAATCGGTCGCGACGTCGCGTTGCCGATTCGTCGCATGCGGTACGCCGACGCGATCGCGAAGTACGGTTCAGACAAGCCGGACCTGCGCTTCGGTCTCGAAATTCGCGATCTCTCGGAAGTCTTCCGCGACTCCGAGTTTCGCGTCTTCAAGCAAATCGTCGCCGACGGCGGCGTCGTCCGCGGATTCGCCGTCACTGCCGGCAACAGATATACGCGCAGTCAGATCGACGTGCTCGTCGATCAGGCGAAGCAGATGGGGTTCAGCGGCTTGATCTGGGTGCGTCCGGGCGAGCCGCCGACGAGCTCGGTCAAGGCGCTCACCGAGGCGACGCTTCGCGCCGCGCTCGAACGCGCCGGCGCCTCGAAAGACGATCTGCTACTGATGGCGGCCGGGCCGGCAGACAACACGTCGAAGCTGCTCGGTCAACTGCGGCTGGCGATCGCGAAAAAAGAAAACCTCGCGGGACCGGACTCGTTTGAATTCCTGTGGGTCACCGAGTTTCCGCTGCTCGAGTATCACGAGGAGGACGGACGCTGGTATTCGATGCATCATCCGTTCACCTCGCCGCTCGACGAAGACATCGACAAGGTCGACAACGATCCGGGCGCGGCGCGTGCGAAAGCGTACGACCTGGTGCTCAACGGTTCCGAAATCGGCGGCGGCAGCATCCGTATTCACGACGCGGCGCTGCAGTCGCGCATGTTCCAGCGGCTCGGCATCAGCGACGAGGAAGCGAAGCTGCGCTTCGGCTTCTTCCTCGAAGCGCTCGCGTACGGGACTCCGCCGCACGGTGGCATCGCGCTTGGAGTGGACCGCATCGTGGCGATTCTGTGCGGCGAGTCGTCCATTCGCGAGGTCATCGCGTTCCCCAAGACCGCGAATGCCGTCGATCTGATGAGCGACGCGCCCTCGCCGGTCGACGCCAAACAGCTGAAGGAGCTCCACTTGAAGGTGCAGCCGTAGCCGCGGTATAATGATGCCTTAACCCTTTGCAACGCAAGGAGATAGCGGCAAGACAGCCTCTCGAATGAAAAGAATCACGGTCCCCGAAGAGGGGATTGAAACGCTGTTCGGCTCCTACGACGAGAACCTCAAACATCTCGAATCGCTCTTCAACGTCCGCATCCGCACGCAGGGTCACGATCTCCTGGTCGAGGGCGACACGCCCGATCTCGACAAAGTGGACCGGGTCATCGGCCAGTTGTCGTCGCTGCTGCGCGACGGCTATAAGCTCTCGAACGCCGACGTGAAGACCGCGTCGGAGCTCATCGCGCACGACACCGCGGTCGACATCCGCGACCATTTCCTGAAGGGCAGCCTCACGCCGGCCGGCAAGCGCCGTGTCGCGCCCAAGACGGTCAATCAGCGCCGGTACCTCGACGCGATCGAGCAGAACGACATCGTATTCGGCATCGGACCGGCGGGCACCGGCAAGACCTACCTCGCGATGGCGCAGGCCGTCGCGTTTCTCGTCGCGAAGAAAGTCAGCCGCATCATCCTCGCGCGCCCGGCCGTCGAAGCGGGCGAGAAGCTCGGCTTCCTGCCGGGCGATCTGCAGGAGAAAGTGAATCCATACCTGCGGCCGCTGTACGACGCGCTCTACGACATGCTCGACGTCGAGCGGGTGGCGCGCTACATCGAGCGTGGCACGATCGAGATCGCGCCGATTGCGTTCATGCGCGGCCGGACGCTGAACGATTCATTCGTGATTCTCGACGAGGCGCAGAACACGACCAGCGAGCAGATGAAGATGTTCCTGACGCGCCTCGGCTTCGGGAGCAAAGCGGTGATCACCGGCGACATCACCCAAATCGATTTGCCGACCGGACGCATGTCGGGGCTCGTCGAGGCGATGAAAGTCGTCAACGCGATCGACGGCATCTCGTTCATTTCGTTCGACGAGCGCGATGTCGTGCGTCACAAGCTGGTGCAGCAGATCGTCAGGGCGTACGAGGCGTTCACGAACGGCAACGGGCGTCCTTCGACCGCTTCGACAGGCTCAGGGCAGGCCCATTCGACAGGCTCAGGGCAGGCGGGCTCAGGACGTGGTGCGCTGGCCGAACCGCGCCATGGGTGAACGTGAGCAAGGTCTGCGCGTCAGCGTGTCCGACGAGCGCGGACGTCCGCTGCGTGCGACCGGCCTGGCTCTGTGGCTGCGCCGCGTGGCGCCGCGGCGCGCGCGCGGTGCCGTCAGCATCGCCCTCGTGAGCGATCGCCGCATCCGCTCGTTGAACCGTACGTACCGGCGCAGGGACTACGCGACCGACGTCCTCACCTTCCCAAGCAAAGAGCGCGACTTCCTCGGCGATATCGCCATCGCGAAGGGCGTGGCCGCGCGACAGGCTCGCGACCGACAACATTCGTTTGCGACCGAGCTGAGAGTGCTCGCGCTCCACGGCTTGCTGCATCTGATCGGCTATGACCACGAGCGCGACCGCGGCGAGATGCGTCGGCTCGAACAGCGCCTGCTGACGCGCGCCGGCATCGATGGTCTCATTCAGCGACGTTCTCTTCCAGAGACGCGCAAATGATTCCTTTGCTCCTTTTTCTGCTCGGCTGCGCCGCGATCTATCTCGGCGCACTCGAAGCCGCGTTCTCCGCGCTGATGCGGCTGTCGCTGCGCCTCGTCGCCGAGCGGAGCAACCGGCCGGGCGCGCTCGGCGACTACCTCGACGATCCGCTGCTGCTGTTCGTGCCGGTTCGCCTGTTGCTCGGACTCGTCACCGGCGCGGCGACCGCGCTGATCGCGCAGCTGATCGGCGTCGACGGCGCGCACAAGCTGACGTTCGTGCTGATCTCGCTGGCCGGCTTCGTGCTCGTGTGCGAACTGCTGCTGCCGCTGCTGATCGTCGGCCGCGATCCCGAGCGCGTCCTCGAAATCCTGCTGCCGACATTCTCGCCGGTTGCCAAAGGCCTCAGTCCCATCACGGGCTGGATTGCCCGATCGGTCGCTACGGCGAAGCGTCCGCCCGCGACGCCGATTACACCCGACGAAGCCGCCGAGGAGGCGAACCTCGCCGCCAAGGCCTACATCCACACGGCCGAGCAGGAAGGATTGATCGAGGGCGAGGAGCGGCGGCTACTGCAGAGCATCGTCGATTTCGGCGATACGCTCGTGCGCGAGGTGATGACGCCGCGTCCCGACGTCGTCGCGATCCGTGACGATGCGACGATCGGCGATTTGAGAGCGCTCTTTCAGGAGCAGGAGTACTCGCGGTTCCCGGTGTTCAAGGACAGCCTCGACAACATCGCCGGATTCGTGTTCGTCAAAGACGTGTTCGCGCTCGGCCCGCGCGCGCACGATTCGTCGCCGATTCGGCCGCTCGTCCGTCCCGCTTCCGTCGTCCCCGAAACGAAGCGTGTTCCCGAGCTGTTGAAACAGTTCCAGCGTCAGCAGACGCAGTGCGCCATCGTCGTCGACGAATACGGCGGCACGGCCGGGCTCGTGACGATCGAGGATCTCCTCGAAGAAATCGTCGGCGAGATTCGCGACGAGTATGACGTCGAGTCCGAGCCGATCGTCGACGAGGGAAACGGCCGCTTCCTGTTCACGGGCAAGGTCAACGTCGACGAAGTGGCGCAGCTGTTGAATGTGGAAATCGAGCGGGAAGGATTCGAGACCGTTGGCGGCTTCCTGATGTCGAAGATTGGACGCGTGCCGGGCGTCGGCGAGCGCTTCGATATCGACGGCCTCGTCGTCGAGATCATCGACGCCGAGCGGCGCCGCATCAGCAAGGTGCGGATCTACAAGAACATCGCCACTACAGAAGACACGGAGGACACGGAAGCGAAGTCGTACAAGGTATGACTTTTCCATCCTGCCTGTCCTGCCCGTCCCGCCTGTCCTGCCGATGAAGTCCGGCTTCGTATCGCTGATCGGCCGACCGAACGCCGGGAAGTCGACGCTCCTCAACAGGCTCGTCGGGACGAAGCTGGCGATCGTTTCGGACAAACCGCAGACGACGAGGAACCGCATTCTCGCAGTGAGGAACTATCCGGATGCGCAGGTCGTGTTTCTCGACACGCCGGGCATTCATCGTCCGCTGCACCGGATGAACGTCCGCATGGTGGAGGCGGCCATCGATACGATTCGCGAGGTCGACATTCTTGGCGTCGTGGTGGACGCGTCGGAAGCGGGCGGCAGGGGGCAGCAGTTCGTTCTCGATCTCGTCAGGAACGTCGCGGCGCCCGTCTTTCTCATCCTCAACAAAGTCGATTTGATCAGGCGCTCACGTCTGCTGCCGATGATCGACGAGCATGGCAAGAGCGGCCTCTTTGCCGAGATCGTACCGGTGTCGGCGGCGACGGGGGAGAACGTCGATCGGCTGGAGCGCGCGATCATCGACCGCTTGCCGGAGGGAGAGCCTCTCTATCCAACCGACTACCTGACGGATCAGCCGGAACGGCTCCTCGCCGCAGAGATCGTCCGCGAGAAGGTGCTGCAGTTCACGCGCGACGAAATCCCATTCTCGAGCGCGGTCCTCGTGGACCGTTTCGAAGAGCCAGAGACAACAAGTTCTCTGCTCAAGCTCTATTGCACGATCCTCGTCGAGCGTGAGTCGCAGAAACCGATCGTGATCGGCCGCCGCGGCGAGATGATCAAGCGCATCGGGACGGCGGCGCGCGAAGATCTCGAGCGCTTCTTCGGGACGCGCGTGTTCGTCGATCTGCGGGTAGCCGTGAAGTCGGAGTGGCGCGAAGACGAGCGCGTGCTGACCGACCTGGGGATGTGAACTCGATCGGATGGGGTCGTGGCGCGGGCCTTTCCGGCCTTACGCTCGCCCGATGATCCTGCGAGCTATGGCCCGGCCTCGTCGAAGCGCCGAAGGTGCGAAGGCGGCAGGCCCGCAATCGGGCGTTCCTATAGTACAGTTGTAGCCCGCCTCTGGATGCCGCTTTACACCACCGACGCATTGATTCTCAGGACCTACAAGCTCGGTGAGTCGGACCGGATTGTGGTGTTTCTGACGCGGGACCGCGGCAAGAAGCGCGGCGTCGCGAAGAACGCGCGCCAGAGCCGGCGCCGCTTCGGCGGCGCGCTCGAACCGCTGACCTGCGGCCGCGTCGGCTACCTCGAACGCGAACGGCGCGATCTCGTGCGGCTCGACTACGTGGAGCCGATGCGGTCGCCGATGACGGTGATTGACGGCGAATCGCTCGGATACGTGGAGTACTTTGCCGAGCTGATCGACGAGTGGGCGCAGGAGGCCGATCCGAACGAGACGCTGTTCCGGCTCGGCGCGTCGATGGTCGACGCCATGGCCGCGCGCGTGCCAATCGACCCTCTGGCGCGGTATTTCGAGTACTGGCTGCTGCGGCTGCAGGGCATCTACGAGCCGGATCCACGCCTGTCGGACCACGCGCGCGGCTTCCTCGAACGCGCGCGCTCGTCGAGCCCGTTCGCGCTTGGCGATTCTCCGGTGCCGGCGGGGGCGCTGCGTGAGCTCGAAGCCGCGCATCGCGCGCTGATCACCATGCATCTGGAGAAGGACTTGAAATCGGTTCGCGTGCTGCGCGACATGTTTTCCGAAGGACGACGCTCGTGACTTTCCAGAATCTCATCCTCAAGCTGTCCGAGTTCTGGGCGTCGCGCGGCTGCGCGCTGCAGCAGCCGCTCGACGTGGAGGTCGGCGCCGGCACGATGCATCCCGAAACATTTCTGCGCGTGCTCGGGCCGGCGCACTGGAACGTCGCGTACGTGCAGCCCTCACGGCGACCAGCCGATGGGCGCTTCGGCGAGAATCCGCAGCGCCTGTTCAAGCACCATCAGTTCCAGGTGCTGCTCAAGCCGGCGCCCGACGAAGTGCAGCAGATCTATCTCGAAAGCCTCGAGTCGGTCGGCATCAACCCGCGCCAGCACGACATCCGCTTCGAGGAGGACAACTGGGAATCGCCGACGCTCGGCGCCTGGGGCATCGGGTGGCAGGTGATGTTCGACGGACTGGAGATCACGCAGTTCACCTACTTCCAGCAGGCCGGCGGCCAGGAGCTGGCGCCGATTTCTGCGGAGCTCACGTACGGCCTCGAGCGCATCGCGATGGTGCTCCAGCGCGTCGACAGCGTGTACGACCTGGAGTGGGCGGCCGGCGTGAAGTATCGCGACGTGCGGCTGCGCGACGAAGTGGAGCAGTCGAGGTACGTCTTCAACAGCGGCCTCGATTTTCCCGCGGGCGAGTTCGGCCCGTTTCATCGCCGGCTGTTCGACGAGTACTTTCGGCTCGCCGAGTCGCTGCTCGCATCGGGTCTCGTCTGGCCCGCCCTCGAGCACACGCTGAAGTGCTCGCACCTGTTCAACATCCTCGACTCGAGCAACAGCATCGGCGTGACCGAGCGCACCGCGTTCATCCTCCGCGTCCGCAAGCTGGCAGTCGGCATCGCCAGGGCCTACGTCTCCGGTGACGCGGAGCCGCCCGCCGAAGTCGTATCGGAAAGCGGAAAGGCCTGAGCGGGTGGATCGCGAACTGCTGCTCGAGATCGGCTGCGAAGAGATCCCCGCGAGCTGGCTGCCGGCGCTGACCAATGACGTCGGTGAGATCGTCGTGTCGCAATTGCGCGAGCATCGTCTTCAACCCGAGTCGCCGGCCGAAACGTTCAGCACCCCTCGGCGGCTGACGGTTCGCATCGTCCGCGTTCCCGAGCGCCAGACCGATCTGGAGGAGCTGGTGAACGGACCGCCGGTCTCCGCGGCGTTCCAGCCGGACGGCACCGCGACGCCGGCCGCCGTCGGCTTCGCGACCAAGAACGCCGTCGACGTCGCGGCGCTCGAGCGCGTTCAGACGCCCAAAGGGGAGTACCTGGCGTTCCGCAAACGTCAGCGTGGCAGGGCGGCGGTCGACGTGCTGCCGGACGTCCTGACGGGGACGCTCCGCGGGCTCTCGTTTCCGAAGGCGATGCGCTGGGACGCAACGCTCGAGGACGGCAAGGGCGAGCTGCTGTTCGGGCGGCCGATTCGCTGGATCCTGTTTCTGTACGGCGGGCGCGTCGTGCCCTTCAACATCACGCGCGCATCCGCGGCGCAGACCGGGCAGGTGCAGGACGTGCCGTCTGGTGCCGTCACGTACGGCCACCGCTTCCTCACGACGAGCGGCCGGGCGGGACGCGCGATCAAAGTGAGATCGTTCGACGAATACCGCGCGCGGCTGCTGGAGAATTTCGTCATCCTCGAACGCGCGGAGCGACACAACAAGATCGCGCGCGAGCTGGACGCGAAGGCGCAGCGCCTGCAGGGGCGCGTGTCGCGCACCGTTCGAACCGACTCGGGCCTGCTCGAGGAAGTGCCGGACCTCGTGGAATATCCGTCGGTCGTCGCCGGAACATTCGCGACCGAGTTCCTCGAGCTGCCGGACGAAGTGCTGACGACAACGCTCATCCACCATCAGCATTACTTTCCGGTGGAGAGCGACGACGGGAAGCTGAAGAATGCGTTCCTCGCGGTGATCAACACCGAGCCGGACAACGAACGGACCATCGCCCGCAACGCCGAGCGGGTCGTCAGCGCGCGCCTGCGCGACGCGCGCTTCTTCTGGGAAGCGGATCGCAAGACGACGCTCGAATCCAAGGTCGCTCGTCTCTCGACGCTGCTGTTTCACAAGAAGCTCGGAACGTACCAGGAGAAAGCGGAACGGATCGAGCGGCTGGCCGAATGGATCGCCCGGGAAGCGCTCGCCGCGGACCAGGCGACGGCGAAGCATGCCGCCGTCGCGGCCCGGCTCGCGAAGGCGGATCTTACGACCGACATGGTCCGCGAGTTCACCGAGCTTCAGGGCACGATGGGTGGGATCTACGCGCGCGTGGAACGGTTGCCCGAAGAAGTGTGGAAGGCAATCTATTTCCACTACCTCCCGGTCGGCGTGGAAGCCGACGCGCCGCCGACGAGAGCGCAGCTTGGAAAAGCGGCCGTCACGTGGGCGGCCGTCTCGCTGGCCGACAAGCTCGACACGATTGCTGGATTGATGATCAAAGCAACCGAACAGTCCACCGGCTCCCGCGACCCGTACGGTTTGCGCCGTGCCGGCAACGGCGTGATACGCCTGCTCGTGGATCTCGAGAACCTGACCGGTGTGTTCACGAAGCGATCGCTCCGATCGTTTCTGGAAGAAGCGTGCCGTCTCAACGACGTCGATTATCCGGTGGGACAAAGGGCAAACGTATTCCGTGAATTCATGACCGATCGACTCCGCCACGTGATGCAGAGTCGCGACCTTGGTTACGAGGAAATCCAGGTCGTCACCGGCGATCTCGGTCGAATCGAACAAGTCAACCCTGCGGTCCTGATGGCTTTGGCTCACGAATGGCGGCGGATCGTGGGCACGGCAGTATTCAAATCCGCGGCCGAAGCTCATAAACGTGCGAACAACATCGTCGAACGCGAATGGGTTTCTGTTGCCACGCCGTTGTCGAGAAGCGAGCAGCAGGCGCTTCTGACCGAGACGGCCGAAGTTGATCTCCGGAAAGCCGTTGATCGAGTGTCTGCGGAAATAGAAACAGCGCTTGCGACGGGTTCCGCACGAAAAGCGATCGAGGCGGTCGGATCGATTCAGCCTCAGATCGCGAACTTCTTTGATCAAGTGCGCGTCGTCGTCCCCGACGAAAGACTGCGGACCGGCCGCCTCTCGTTACTGCGCGATTTTCGAGACGTCGTGGCGCGCGTGGGCGACCCGTCGGCATTTGCTGGCCAGTCCGGCTAGCTGAGGCCGCGCATCATCGATACAAACTTGAAGCTAATCGCTTCGATCCGGAGCATTTGCAATGGCGAAGAAGACACAGACCGGTTCTCGACCCAAATCCGTCAAATCGACCAAATCCCGAACGCGGAATCCCAAATCCCGAAAACATGTGTACTTCTTCGGCAACGGCAAGGCCGACGGCAACCGCAACATGAAGGATCTTCTCGGCGGCAAAGGCTCCGGCCTCGCCGAGATGACCAACGCGGGACTGCCGGTGCCACCGGGCTTCACCATCTCGACCGAGGTCTGCAACATCTACTACGAGCAGAACAGGAAGATCCCCGCCGCCATCGACAAAGAGATCGCCGAGCACGTGAAGAAGCTCGAGAAGGCCGCAGGTGCCATGCTTGGGTCGACGTCGAATCCGCTGCTCGTCTCGGTCCGCTCGGGCGCGAAGTTCTCGATGCCCGGCATGATGGACACGATTCTCAACCTCGGTCTCAATGACCAGGCCGTCGAAGGGTTGAAGGCGCGGACGAAGAACGGCCGCTTCGCGTACGACAGCTACCGCCGCTTCATCCAGATGTTCGGCAACGTCGTGCTCGAGATCCCGAAGGATGCCTTCGAGCACGAGCTGGACGCGGTCAAGAAGGCGCGCGGCAAGAAGCTCGACACCGATCTCGACGAGCAGGCGTTTCGCGAAGTCGTCGAGCGATACAAGAAGGTCGTGAAAGGGAAGACCGGCCGCAACTTTCCGCAGAACCCGCACGACCAGCTCACGATGGCGCGCGACGCGGTGTTCCGCTCGTGGATGAACCCGCGCGCGCAGGAGTACCGCCGCATCTACGACATCCCCGACCACATCGGCACCGCCGTCAACGTGCAGATGATGGTATTCGGCAACACGGGCGACCGATCAGCGACGGGCGTCGGCTTCACCCGCAGTCCGGCGACGGGAAAGAAGGAGTTCTACGGCGAGTTCCTGATCAACGCGCAGGGCGAAGACGTCGTCGCCGGGATCCGCACGCCGCAGCCGATCCGCGAGCTCGAGCAGGTGATGCCGAAGGCCTACAAGCAGCTGCGCGAGATCACGACGCGCCTCGAGAAGCATTACAAGGACGTGCAGGACTTCGAGTTCACGATCCAGGACGAGCGGCTGTTCATGCTGCAGACCCGCAGCGGCAAGCGCACCGGTTACGCCGCCGTCGTCATCGCCACCGACCTCGTCGACGAGAAGCTGGTGTCGCCAAAGGAGGCGCTGCTGCTCGTCGATCCCGAGTCGCTCAACCAGCTGCTCGCGCCCGGATTCGATCAGGACGAGTGGAAGAAGATTCCGGCCGCGACCAGAGGCCTGCCCGCCTCGCCGGGCGCGGCGAGCGGACAGGTGGTGTTCACGGCCGATCACGCCGTCGAATGGACGCAGCAGGGGAAGCAGGTCATTCTCGTCCGGCGAGAAACGGTGCCCGACGACATCCACGGCATGTTCGTCGCGCAGGGCATCCTTACCGCCACCGGCGGCATGACGTCGCACGCCGCCGTCGTCGGCCGCCAGATGGGCAAGCCGTCGGTCGTCGGCGCCGGGGCGCTCGAGATCAGCGAGTCGGCGCGGCAGTTCCGCGTCGCGGGTCAGACGGTGAAGGAGGGCGACTACGTGTCGTTCGACGGTCTGACCGGCGAAGTGAAAATCGCGCGAGTCGCATCGAAGCCGAGCGAGATCCTGCAGGTGCTGAACGGCACGATGCACGCAAAGCAGTGCGACATCTACCAGCGGTTCGAGAAGCTGCTGTCATGGGCCGACAAATACCGCCGGCTCGGCGTGTACGCGAACGCCGATCAGCCGGATCAGGCCGAGCTCGCCTACCGCTTCGGCGCTGGCGGCATCGGCCTGTGCCGGACCGAGCACATGTTCTTCGGCGAAGGACGCATCCCGGTCGTGCAGCGGATGATTCTCGCCGAGAACGAAGCCGATCGGCGCAAGGCGCTCAATGAGCTGCTGCCGCTGCAGCGCGACGACTTCTACGGCGTGTTCAAGGCGATGCACGGCAATCCGGTGACGATTCGCACGATTGATCCGCCGCTGCACGAGTTCCTGCCCAAGCGGGAAGAGCTGATGGTCGACATCGCGCGGCTCGAGGCGCAGTCGAAGGGCGGCAAGGAGCTCGAAGAGAAACGGAGACTCCTGCACCGGGTCGAGCAGCTCCACGAGTTCAACCCGATGCTCGGTCACCGCGGCGTCCGCCTCGGCATCACGTATCCGGAGATCACCGAGATGCAGACGCGGGCGATCATCGAAGCCGCGTGCCGGCTGAACAAGGAAGGCGTGAAGATCGTGCCGGAGATCATGATCCCGCTCGTCGGGACGCTGAAGGAGCTTCGCGATCAGAAGACGGTCGTCGATCGCGTGGCCGCCGACGCCATGAAGGAGCAGGGGGTCAAGATCAAGTACCTCGTCGGCACGATGATCGAAGTGCCGCGCGGCTCGATCGTCGCCGATCAGATCGCGCAGGACGCGGAGTTCTTCTCGTTCGGCACGAACGACCTGACGCAGCTGACCTTCGGCTTCTCACGCGACGACATCGGGAAGTTCCTGAAGGTATATCAGGACAAGAAGATCCTCGAGAAGGATCCGTTCGCGTCGATCGATATCGAAGGCGTGGGCGATCTCGTTCGCGTCGGCGTCGAGCGCGGGCGCCGGACGCGGCGCGATCTCAAGATCGGCGTCTGCGGCGAGCACGGCGGCGACCCGGCGTCGGTCCACTTCTTTCACAAGGTGGGGCTCAACTACGTGAGCGCGTCGCCGTACCGCGTCCCGGTCGCGCGGCTGGCGGCGGCGCAGGCAGCCCTCTCCGTCAAGGTTGGCGACTGAGTCGGGATTTGGGATTCGGGATTCGCAGTTTGGCGAATGCCTGCAAATCCCGAATCCCGAATCCCGAATCCCGAATCGCGACATGGTCACGATTTTCGTCCACCGGAACGGCCGGACCGAGCAGGTCACGAGCATCGATCGTGGCTGGCTCAATCCGGCGGCCGGTGTCGTCGTGTGGGTCGATCTGGCGGCGCCCTCCATCCCGGAATGCTTGATACTGAGCGACACGTTCGCGTTTCACCCGCTCTCGGTCGAGGACGCGATGTCGGCGCTGCAGTTTCCGAAGGTCGAGGCGTACGACGGATACCTCTACATCATCCTGCACGGCATCGCCTATCAGGCACACGAGCGCTGCTTCGACACGCACGACATCGATTTCTTTCTCGGCCAGACGTATCTCGTCACCGTGCACGACGGCCGTTCGATGTCGATCGCCGATCTCCGCGAGCACGCGACGCGCAATCCGAAAATCCTGTCCGACGGCCCCGTGGCGCTGCTGCATCGCATCGTCGATGCGATGGTCGACCGCTATCGCCCCGAAGTGGACAAGCTCGAGGACCGGCTCGACGATCTCGAGAAGGCAATCTTCGAGGATCCGAAGCCGGCGCTCGCCAAGGCCATCCTCGATGAAAAGCGCCAGGTTGCGCGGCTGCGGCGCATCATCACGCCGCAGCGCGACGTCATCGCCCGTCTCGCGCGCCGCGACTTCGTCGACATCAGCACCGAGATGTCGTTCAGGTTCCGCGACATCTACGATCATCTCGTGCGCGTCGCCGACGATGCGATCATGTTTCAGGATCGGATCACGGGCATGCTCGACGCGCATCTGTCGAACGTGAGCAACCGGCTCAACGAGGTGATGAAGGTGCTGACCGTCGTCGCGACGATTTTCATGCCGCTCACGCTGCTGACGGGTATCTGGGGAATGAACGTACCGCTGCCGCGCTTTCCGGGCAGCCAGGCCGCGCAGTTCTGGTGGGTGTTCGGCATCATGACCGCGGTGGTGATCGCGATGCTGATGGTCTTCCGGCGCAGGCGGTGGATCTGAACGCTATCACAGTCGCTCGCCTGAAAGGCTCGCGCTACGATGTCGAATCGTCGTGTAGCGCGAGGCTTTCAGCCGAGCGATCGCAAGCGGGCCACGCCCGCAGGACAAAACATTTGGCGCGCATTCATCGCCTTTCAGACGATCTCGCGAACCAAATTGCGGCCGGCGAGGTCGTCGAACGTCCGGCGTCGGTCGTCAAGGAGCTGGTCGAAAACGCGATCGACGCCGGCGCGCAGCGTGTCGCGATCCATACCGAGCTCGGCGGCAAGAAGCACGTCCGCGTCGAGGACGACGGCGAAGGCATGGAGCCGGAAGACGCGCGGCTTGCGATAGAGCGCCACGCCACGAGCAAGATTCGCCGTGCCGACGATCTCGCGGCGATCCGGACGATGGGATTCCGCGGCGAAGCGCTGCCGTCGATCGCCTCGGTCTCGCATTTCGTCCTCCGCAGCCGCGCGCGCGGTCGGCAGAGCGGAACCGAAATCCGCGTGAACGGCGGCATGGTCGGATCGGTCGTCGAAATCGGCGCCGCCGAAGGGACAATCGTCGAAGTCAACGACCTCTTCTACAACCTTCCCGCGCGGCGGAAGTTCCTGAAGTCCGACGCCGCCGAATCGGCGCAGGTCTCGCGCATCGTCACGCAGCTCGCGCTCGCCTGTCCGGCGGTTGGATTCACGCTGACCAGCGCCGGACGGGTTGTGCTGCAATGTCCGCCGGCCGCATCGCTGCGCGATCGGCTGTATCAGCTATACGGCGAGCGGACCGATCTGATAGAGGTCAGGAAGGAGGCGGGCGGTCTGCGGCTGACCGGATTCATCGCCGCGCTCGCCGACACGGGCCCGACGCGGGGCCCGCAGAACGTCTTCGTCAACCGCCGCGTCATCAAGGATCGCACGATCGCGCACGCGATCATCGACTCGTACAGCCAGGCGTCGATCAAGGAGCGCAGCCCCGAGGTGCACCTGTTCATCGAGATGGCGCCGGACGCCGTCGACGTCAACGTGCATCCGACAAAAGCGGAAGTCCGGTTCCGCGATCAGTCGCTCGTCCACGAAGTCGTGCGCCGCGCGCTGATGGACGCGCTCGGCCACAGCGGCGTGCCGCTCCTGCAGCTTCGACCGGAGGTGGAAACACGAATTCCCGCGGCGAGCACGCTTCCAGGTGTCCTGGGCGGCGCGTATCCGAATCGATGGGTGCCGCAGGAAGCAAGCCGGGCGCCGAGCACGCCGGGCGCGGAGAGCCACTCATTCTCTGCGATCTCCGCGAATGCTGCGGTTGCTGTCTCCGTCGACATCAAACCCCTGATCCCGCTGGGACAGTTCCGCGATACGTTCATCATCGCCGTCGACGATGACGGCGTTGCGATCATCGATCAGCATGTCGCGCACGAGCGCGTGCTGTTCGAGCGCGTCATGGAGAAGCTGACGGCGGGACGGCTCGAGTCGCAAGGGCTGCTGGTGCCGATCGTGCTGGATCTCGCTCCGTCGGCGCATCAGGCGCTGGTGAACCGCGCGCGCGAGCTGGAACGCTTTGGCTTCGAGCTCGAAAGCTTCGGCGCCGCGACGGTGAAGATAACGGCAGTTCCGGCACTGCTGAGGACCGAGGACTGCTCGAAGGCGCTGCTCGCGCTCGCCGAGGATCTCGAGGGGCTCGATCGGGGCGCGCAGGTGCAGGACGCGCTGCAGCGCATCGCGGCCACGACGGCGTGTCACGCGGCGGTGAAGGCGAACTACCCGCTTACGTACGAAAAAATGACGCATATTCTCGACGAGCTGCGAGCGACCGCGTACTCAACGGTCTGCCCGCACGGACGGCCGGTGATGCTCCGTCTGACCCGCCGCGAAATCGAGAAAAATTTTGATCGCATCTAGCGCGGCAAAGCTGCTGGCAGGATCCGAAAAAGAAAGATGACGGCCATCTACTACACCGGCCGACTCGCGCAACTCATGGGGATGTGGCTGCTCTTGGTCGATATTTTCACGGCCGGACCAATGGGCCCCGACGCGCGGCTGTTTGCTGTTGGCGTCGGAGTGTTTGCCGCGGGCTGGGCGCTTACAAAATTGAAAAAACGATCGTAAAGACGAGATCAGCTTGACACTCTTCGGGACGGTTGCTACAGTTGACTTAGCTCGCTCAACCGACCAACTGTAAATAGCTCAGCGCTTTCCAAGCGAAAGGGCAATCCCGCCGTGTGCGGGAACGCAAAGCTGTAAACCTACCGCGGCCGGCAGCTCGTCTGCAGGCTGGGGGACGGTGGTTTAGCTGCCGAACTTGGAGTACAGAATGATTTCTCGGCGCCTCGTGTTCATCACCTCCCTCGCCGCCACGGCGATCTCCGGCTTCACGCTCGGCATTCTGCACGCGCGCCGCCACGACGCGGCGGCGCAGGCATCGTACGAGCGCGAGCTGCAGGCGCTTCGTGCCGAAGTGCGCAGCGAGCTCGGACATGCGCGGACTACCGACGCGGTCGTGCCCGCGGCGACGATCGGCCGGACGTCAAGGCCGAAGGACGACGCCGACGGACCGACGACCGGATCGCGCGCAAAGATGATGGCGGAGATCAAGCAGGAGCTGCAGAGCGAGATGGGGCTGCTGCCGGTGCAGCTGCTGCGTCAGCGCCGAACCAGCTTCGTCGAGCTCTACTCGTACGACAACTTCGGCAAGACCAATTACGGCACGGCCGGCTATCTCGGACACGGCTACTTCATCACCGTCAAGCACGCGGTCGTCGCGCTCCGAGAAGACGACGACCGCCAGTCGTCGCGGCGGATCGCGTCGGTCAAGGTGATGTATCAGGGGAAAGAAATTTCAGCGAAGGTCGTCGACACGGGCGATGCCGACGTGGAGGTCCACAGCGGCGACTGGGCGATCATCAAGACGAAAGAAGTCGATCTACCGGCGCTGCATCTCGATACGTCGTTCGCCTACGACTTCGCCGATCCGATCTTCCGGCTCGGCAACGACTACTCGAAGGGAATCATCCTCTCGACCGGCTACGTCGGCCAGCGGACGTCGAACGGCCTGGTGACCTGCCTCACCGACGGCCACCCCGGCGTGTCGGGCGGCGGCGTGCTGAACCAGCACGGCGATCTCGTCGGCATCCCGATCGGCCGCATGCAGGGTGATTATCGCTTCTCATTCATTCTTCCGCTGCGCGCCGAGATGCTGCGCAAGCTGCCGTCGTTCGAGGCGCCCGTGCAGCAGACGCAGCAGGCGATTGTCGCGGAACAACAATAAAGGTTCGGGGTTCGAATCCCGAAGTCCCGTCACACTCCCGCAATCGAGAAACTGGTCACGCCTCCGCCTCGCTGTCGAACGTCTCGAACACCGTCAACAGCTTCGTGATCGCCCGCAGATCGTGGATGCGCCTGGTGACGTTCAGTGCGTTCGGCCAGATGCAGCTGCATGGAGACCTCCCGGTGGAAGGCGGTCAGTATAATTCGCACGTGGTCGCTCTCGACTCATGTGAACCCATGAAGCAGATACTGATCGTTGTCGCCGCCCTCCTCACCGCTCAAAACAACTCGAATGTGGCGCGCACCGACGCGGTGCCGTCGTCTCGGCAGGCCGAACGTGTGGCGCGCTCCTTTCAGGTCCGCGAGACCGCTTTCCAGGGCCGCGTACACGATCTTCCGCTTACGCCCTCGCACGTGCACTGGGGCTACTTCGACGCGCGCCTCCCGCCGGCGCTGCGGATCGCAGCCGGCGATCGCGTGCGCGTCGAGACGATGATCGCGCGCGGCGTACAGCGGCTGAAGGACGCCGGCGTCAAAGACGACGAGATTCCGGCGTCGCTGAAGGCCGTCGAGGCGGCGATCACGGACAAGACGGCCGGACCGCACCCGCTGACCGGTCCGATCTTCGTCGAAGGCGCGGAGCCCGGCGATGCGCTCGAAGTCGAGATCATCGCGATCGCGTTCCTTCATCCGTTCGGCGTCGAGGCCATCAATCCAGGCGGCGGCGCATTGCCCGACGATTTCACGGCGCCTGCGCTGCGCCTCATACGGTGGCCGCCGGGCGCGGCGCAGTTGCAGTTCGCCGGCGCTTCCATCTCGATGGCGCCGTTTTTCGGCACGATTGGCGTGGCGCCGCCGGCAGGCGCGGCGCGCATCGGCAGCCGCGAACCCGGAAAGCATGGCGGCAATCTCGACAACAAGGATCTTGTCGCGGGATCGACGTTGCTGCTGCCTGTCAACGTACCGGGGGCGCTGTTGTCGATCGGAGATGGCCACGCGGTTCAAGCGGACGGCGAGGTGACAGGAACGGCCGTCGAGACCTCGCTCCGAGGGACGTTCGAGATCCGCGTCCGAAAACGAGCGCAGCTGAAGTGGCCGCGCGCTGAAACCAGACTCGGCTACATCACGATGGGGCTCGATCCGGATCTCGATAAGGCGGCGGAAATCGCCACGCGCGAGATGGTGGAGTTCCTCGTCGCGGAGAAGAAGCTGTCGCGCGAAGACGCGTACGTCCTGTGCTCGATCGCCGGCAACCTGCACGTGACGCAGGTCGTCGACGGCACGAAGGGTGTCCACATGACGATCGCGAAGTCGATCTTCAGATAGCGCCGCAGCGGCGGATCGTCAGCGGGCGAAGCAGTAGATTCGTCCGGCTCCTCCGCGCGGGGCCGTGTTGGAGCAGTTCTGGTTCGCGTGCGCCGAGGTCCACAACGCGAGCGTTCCCGACGTGTCGCCATTCGGTCCCAAACCATCTGAATGGCCGACCTGTGCCACTGCGGTCGTTGCCGCCGACGTCCAGTCGGAACACGTGAAGCCAACCATGAGGGTTCCATCAGCGTTCGACCCGGTCAGGATGTCGTGCTCGATCGGCGTAGGCGATCCGGTCCAGTTGCCCGGAATCTGCGCTCCGGTCTCGTCGAGGAACACGGTCGCGTCGCCTTTGCGCGCGTGCAGATCGGTCAGATTCGCGGCAACCATCACGCCTTTCGCATTGAACCAGGGGCCGCTGCCGATTCGGCTGCGCGCGTCGGTCGGGTTGTTGTTGTTCGCGGCATCATGCTCGACGCTCAGATAGGCTCGCCACGTCTTGGCGCCGAGACCGACGTTCTGCGCGAGCCGCTGGCAGGTAGCATCGGCGCCCGCCAGACCGGCAAGATTCCCCGTGGTGCTCTTCGCGCTGCTGACGAAGAAGCTCATCGTCGGTCCGCTCTGGGCCGCCGTGGGAGCGCTGCTGTTGCTGCTGCCGCAGCCGACAGCGAGGAGGGCGAGCGATGTCGCGAGAAGAGTAAATTTCATAGCGCGTAGTGTATTACTCGCCGCCGGATCCCTTGAACTGATCGTCTTCATCGGCGAAGAGCACGTTGAAACTGGTCAGGCTTCCGTAGCATCCGCTGATATACGCCTGCAGCTTCACCTTCATCTCGTCGGGGAGCTCGGCAGCGTTGACCTGCTGTTCGAGGTTCCGCAGCCGATTCCGCAGCATGACCACTTTGTGAAAGAACGTTTCGATCGGCCAGCTCTTCTCCTGGAGCCCCGCCGTGCCTGGACGCAACACGAACGTGCCGCCGCGCCATTTCTCGGCGGGTGTAACAGGTGTGATGCCGGTTTCTTCGCGGATGATCCGGCGCAGCAGGAGCTCGATATCCGTCTCACGATCGACGCTCATAGGCGCGCTCGTCCTTTCACGGTCGCTGACGATGGGGAACGATTCGCGATGTTGTGCGGTGGTCCTTTGTTGTGGGGCGGCTCTTTGTAATGGGGCGGCTCTTTGTAGAGGGGCGGCTCTTTCAGGGCCGCCGACATCGACTCTGGGTCCGCCGCGATAATTGTGCTCGCTGTGACAGAACCCGCACGATACGCGCAGCGGTCGACTCTCGGCATCGACGACGATCACGGTATGCATGCGGTCGGTCTTGCACGCGCGGCAGTAGTCTTCGATCGACTCGCCGGCGCGGTAGGTACGAGTCGGCGGCATCGTGCTGCTATGATGCCACGCTCGACGCGCAGATCACTCGATGTTTCGCCGCTTCTTCTTGATCTCGGCCCATCCGTCGAGGCGCCTCTTGATTTCCTTCTCGAACCCGCGCTCCTTCGGATCGTAGTACTGGCGGCCTTCGAGCGCCGGCGGCAGACACGACATGTCGGCGATCGCATCCTGTTCGTTGTGGGCGTAGCGATAGCCTTTGCCGTACTCGAGATCCTTCATCAGTCTGGTTGGCGCATTCCGCAGATGCAGCGGCACCGGCTGTGCCACGTCCTTGTGCGCATCTTCGGCAGCCTGGCTATACGCTTCGTACACCGCGTTGCTCTTGGGCGCCGTCGCCAGATAGATCGCCGCCTGCGCGAGCGCGGTGTTCCCTTCCGGCATGCCGATGAAATGGACGGCATCCTTCGCGGCGACTGCGACCGTCAACGCCTGAGGGTCGGCGTTGCCGACGTCCTCGGACGCGAAGCGCACGAGCCGCCGGGCGATGTACAGCGGATCCTCACCCGCTTCGAGCATCCGCGCGAGCCAGTACACCGACGCGTCGGGATCGCTGTTGCGCATCGACTTGTGAAGCGCCGAGATGAGGTTGTAATGCTCTTCTCCACTTTTGTCGTACAGCAGAGCACGTCGCTGGATCGACTGCTCGACGTGCTGAACGTCGACGCGGCGGCGCCCGTCTTCGCTCAATCCGGGAGCCCCTGCCGCCCGGACGCGCTCCGCGGGGACTCCATCGCCCCGCTCCGCGACGACCGGCGCCGAGGTGACGCTGAGCTCGAGCACGTTCAACGCCGCGCGCGCGTCCCCGTTGGCATACACCGCCATCGCGTGCAGCGCATCGTCGTCGATGTCGATGCGCTCCGTGCCGTAGCCGCGCTCGGCGTCCGCAACGGCGCGGCGCAGGATCACCTCGACTTCCTCGGTGACGAGGCCGCGCAGCACGAAGACCTTGGACCGCGACAGCAGCGCCGCGTTGACTTCGAACGATGGATTCTCGGTCGTCGCGCCGATGAGCACGATGTCGCCGGCTTCGACGCGCGGCAGAAACGCGTCCTGCTGCGCCTTGTTGAAGCGATGGATTTCGTCGATGAAGACGATCGTTCGGCGGCCGGTGGTCCGTCGCAGGCGCTCGGCGTCGGCCATGACCTCGCGGATTTCCTTGATGCCGGCCAGCGCCGCGCTGAACGACACGAAGCGAGCCTTCGTCGTGTCCGCGATGATGCGGGCGAGCGTCGTCTTGCCGGTGCCGGGCGGGCCCCAGAGAATGATCGACTGCAGGAAATCGCGCTCGATGGCTTCGCGCAGCGGCTTGCCGGGCGCGAGCAGCTCCTCCTGGCCGACGAACTCGTCGAACGCGCGCGGGCGCATCCGCTCGGCCAGCGGCGCCGGCGCCCATTTCCCGCGCGGCTCGTCGTCTTCGAACAGCGAGCTCATCGTCGTTGCCGGTGCGCTTCGTAGACGATCAACGCGGCCGTGACGGCAGCGTTCAGTGACTCGACGGGCGGCCGCATTGGAATCGTGACGCGCTCGTCAGCCCGTCCGACGATCGATTCCGGCAGCCCAGGGCCCTCGCCGCCGATCAGGATCGCCACCGGACCGGTGTAATCGACATCGAATACGGATCGACCGCCCCGGGCGACGGTCGCGACGATGCGGCACCCGTGTCGCCGAGCACCGGCAATCGATGCGCCGACGTCGGACGCTGCCGTCAACGGCAGCCGCAGCGCGCTCCCCATCGATCCGCGCAGCGCTTTCCAGCCGAGCGGATCTGCTGACGCGCCGGCGGCGACTACGCCGGTTGCGCCGGCGGCTTCGGCCACGCGCACGATCGCGCCGACGTTGCCGGGATCCTGAACGTCGACGGCGACGATCACGAGCGGCGCCGCGCTGCGGTACAGGCGCGCTTCGTCGGTGGACGGCCGGCAGGCGAGCGCGACGATTGGACTCGACGATCGCACCGGGCTGATCGCGTCGATGACCGACGCAGAGACAGTGACGAAGTCGACGCCGCGATCGACCAGCGCTCGGGTCGCTTCCTTTACGTCGGCGCGGCCGGTCGCATCGCTCGCGACGGCGACGTCGTGCAGTGGAATGCCGGCCTCGAGGGCTTCGACGACGAGATGAACGCCGTCCAGCAGGACGACGTCCGCTGCGTCGCCGCGCGCTGCGGAGCGGTAGTGCGCTACGATCGGATTCTGACGGCTGGCGATAGACTTCATCGTTCAGTCGACCGACGACCGACGACTATAACACTGTGGTACCATTCGGCTTCGAGACGATCCATCAATGAAGGAACGGCTGATCAGGAAGTTCGAGGGAGAAATCGCGGCGCTCGATCGCGAGCTGAAGCTGGAGCTGCCGAAGGAAATCAAGCGCGCGCGCGAGCTCGGCGATCTGCGCGAGAACGCGGAATACGCCGCGGCCAAGGAGCGGCAGCGTCTCGTCGAGGCGCGCATCAGCATGCTGAAGAAGCGTGTCTCGGAGATTGCGATCATGAACGTCGATCGCATTCCGCACGACCGCGCGGGATTCGGCTCGACGGTACACGTCGTCGAGAGCAACGGCGAGAAACAGGTGTTTCAGCTCGTCATGCCTGAGGACGCAGACGCGGCCAAAGGGCTCATCTCCACGACCTCGCCGCTCGGGCGCGCCTTCCTCAACAAGGAGGCGGGCGACGCGGTGAAGGTCATCACGCCCGGCGGCAACCGCGAGTTCGAGATCGTCAAGCTCATTACCATCCACGACGACAACGGCGGATGACCGAGCTCGGCGCCGTACCGTACTCGCCGCGACTTCGAACGGCGCTGGTGCTGACGGGAACGGGCACCGACGGCGCGTACCATACCGGTGCGTTGCGGGCGCTCCACGAGGCCGGCGTCAAGATCGATATCGTCGCCGGCCGCGGCATCGGCGCCGTCGGCGCGCTCTTCGCCGCCATCGACGGCGCTCAGCGCCTGTGGGACGACAAAGGATTCTGGCGGTCGCCATCCGTGCGATCGTTGTATGCGTGGCGTCTGGTCCCGCGCATCGTGGCGTGGGCGGTCGCGGCGTCGGTCGCAACGGTCGCCGTGCCAATCGCCGCGGTCGCGCTCGGTCTGATCGTTTTTCCGATTGATTTCGTGCTCAAGCTCGTGGGCGCCGGCGGATCGTCCGGCCTCGTCGGCGCGTACGTCAGCGCCGCACGGGCGGCCTTCGCGCCCGACGCGCTGCCGACGTGGCTTCCGCGCCTCGTGCTGATCGTGTTGGGCGTCGCCGCGGCAATTGCTCTCGCGGACGGGATCGCCGCAGGCATACGGAACGTTCGCGGCGCGTGGTGGTGGCTCGGCGCGCGCGCGCCGCTGTCGTCGCAGACAGCCGTCGATTACACGTGGCGCGTGCTGTGGGACCTCGTCCGGGGCGCCGCACAGCTGAAGCAACCGCCGCCGCCCGAGCTGGTGCGGCGGTACGCCGAGTTGCTCGCCGACAACCTCGGGCAGCCCGGGTTCAGCGAGTTGCTCGTGACCGCGCACGACGTCGACGCGCGCCGCGATCTCGTGTTCGCGCTGGTGGCGGAGCCGCGGCGGCGCGGTCTCGTGCGGCGGGCGACGACGGAGGCCGCGGACGCACGGCGCGCCGAGGTGTTCGATCTGGCCGGCATCGGCCGGGATCATCTGGCCGACGCGGTCGCCGCAGCGCTGACGCTGCCCCTCGCGGCCGACTGGCACCGTGTCACGTTCGCATCCGAGAGCTACTGGCGCGGCGAGACGCATCGCCTGTGCGACCGGCCGGCGGGCCTCATTCGCCTCGTCGACGAGCTGATCGATCTCGGAACGGAGCAGATCGTCCTGGTCGCGGCCGCCCCGCAGTCGCCGGGACCGCACGCGCTCGCCAGCGCGCGCATCGAGGGACGCGGCCGCCTTGGGGAATATCTGCAGTCGACGGAAGCCGCGGTCGTCCGTGATGCGACGACGACCACCGGCGGCGTTCGCATCTTCACGATCCGACCGGTCCACAACGCCGTCGGACCGCTCGATTTCGCGGGCGGCTACGACGATCGATCGCATCGCGCGCAGCCGCTCGACGAGTTGATGAGTCGCGGCTACGAAGACGCGTATCATCAATTCATCGAGCCCGTCGTAGGCGCGAGCGGAGAACACGTCACGATTCGGTGACGTTTGGTTTTGGATAGGCGCGAGGGCAGCGCCTGCGGCTCGAGCGAGCGCGAATGCGCAAGTGAGACGAGCGGGGGTGGGGCCCCGCGAGCAGTGGAAAGAGCTGCGAGGGCGCCAGCGCGTGGGGGCGGGGCCCCACGCGAATAAGAAAACGTGGGCGCGAGTGGAGAAAGAGTCGGATCATGAAATTTTCAACCGAACTGATCCACGCCGGAGAAACAGATCGCGGCGTTGCGATGCCGCTGACAACGCCGATCTACGAAACGACGACCTTCGTCTTCGACACCGCGCAGGAGGTCGTCGACTACAACCAGGGACGATCGTCGAAATATCTCTACTCACGGTACGACAACCCGACGATCGTCAGCGTCGAGCGCAAGGTGGCGTCGCTCGATCGCGGCGAGTCGGCGCTGCTCTTCTCGTCGGGACAAGGGGCGACGACGACCATTCTGATGGCGCACCTGAAGGCCGGCGACGAGGTGGTGTGCAGCGCCGCCATCTACGGCGGAACGCTCCATCTGCTCGAGGATCTGCTCGCCAAGTTCGGCGTCGTACCCCGGTTCGTGACGCTCGACGATCTCGCCAATCCCGATCGCGTCATCGGCCCGCGCACGCGCATCGTCTGGTTCGAGTCGCCGATCAACCCGACCCTCCGATGCGTCGACGTGAAGCGGGTCGCCGACGCCTGCCGCGCGCGCGGCGTGATGTCGGTGATCGACAACACTTTTGCGAGCCCCATCAATCAACAGCCGCTGGCCATGGGCGTCGACCTCGCGATGCAGAGCGCGACGAAATATCTCAACGGTCACAGCGACGTAACCGGCGGCGTCGTCACCGGGTCGAAAGCGCTGGTCGATCCGATCGCCAAAGCCCGCCGCCAGCTGGGGACGGTGATGGATCCGCATCCGGCGTACGCGCTCGGACGCGGCCTGAAGACGCTGCCGCTGCGCGTGGCGCGGCACAACGCGAACGCCGACGCGGTGGCGCAGTTCCTGGCGCGCGACAAGCGCGTCACCTGTGTGTTTTACCCCGGCCTCGCGACGCACCCGGATCACGCCATCGCGAAGCGGCAGATGACCGGCTTCGGCGGGATGGTCTGCTTCGACCTCGATGGAAGCTACGATCGCGCCGCGCGTGTGTACGATCGACTGAAGATCATCAGGCGCGCGGCGAGCCTCGGCGGCGTGGAGAGCCTGATCAGCATGCCGGTGCTCACATCGCAGTGGGGGCACACCGACGCGCAGCTTCGCGAAGCGGGCGTCACGCGCGGCATGCTGCGGTTGTCGGTGGGGTTGGAAGATCCGGAGGATGTGATCGCCGATCTCGATCAGGCGCTCGAAAGTTAGCGGCTTTTCACTTCTTCAGACTCACTTCGTACTTCGGACTTCGGACTTCGGACTTCCCGCATGCCATCGTGCGCGAGGAACTCGTGCGCGAGCGCCTGCAGCTTCGCGCCGATCTCCTCGCCGCTCGGGTCGCCGAACTTCTCGCGAAACGCGCGCATCGGCACGACGGCCTTCGCCATCGCCCGATGGCCACCGGCGCTGCCGATGTTCGAGAAGTAGCGCCGGACGAACTCGCCCGCGTTCTTCGTGTACCCGAGATTGCGGACCGACACGACGAGCGAATCGCCGACCACGCCCGCGACGATCGTCCACTTGACGTCCTCCACCTGCAGGAAAAAGTCGGCGACGTAGGGGATGAAGTCTTCGCGCGGCGACGGTCCGAGGAACGCGCAGAACACCTGATCGGCGAGGACGCCGCCGCGGTGCGCCTTCAGCACGTACTCGAGCCGCTCCAGCGTGATTTCCGACCCCTCCATCTTGCGAATGAGCGCCGCGTCGGCCAGCGGGTAGAGATACGAGAACGCCTCGAGGTCCACGCGATTGGTCTGGCGGTTGAAGAACAGCGTGTCGGACTTGATCGCGTAGAGCATCGCCGTCGCGGTGCGCTCCGAGATGTTCGCGTCCACGGCGCGCAGGTGCTCGGTGAGAATCGTCGACGTCGATCCGTAGTCCGGACGGATGTCCTTGAACACCGCCGTGTATCCGGGCTGCTCGGGATGGTGATCGATGACGAGATCGATGCGGTCGATGGCGTCGCCGAAGTAGTGCGGCTGCACGTCGACCATCGCGAGGCGATCGTACTCTTTCAGCGACTCGATCGTGACCGGCTCGACGTGGATGTCGAGCAGATTCACCATCCGCAGGTTTTCCGGCCGCGTCACGCCCTGCATGGCGCCGATGATCGCCGTCGCTTTCGTGCGGCGGAGCACGTTGCGCAGCGCCAGGCCGCTCGCGAGCGCGTCGGGATCGGGATCGTTGTGCAGCATGATGAGGACGCGCTCCGCATCGCTGAAGTAGCGCTGGTACTGCTGCACGCGCGCGCGCGTCAGGGAGCGGCTGAACTCGGTGAGCAGCGGGCCGCCGAACAGCTCGGACATCGACAGGTGGACGACGTCCGGGAATTCGTCGCGCAGTTCCTCGGCGCGCTTGCCGGTCGGCACCGCGCCGACGGCGAGCACGTAGATGAGTGCCGCGCCGGCGTCGCGAACGGCTTCGAGGAGTTTTCTGGGGTTGCGGCGGCCGTTGTCCTCGATGATGACGCAGGTGCTCGGGCCGATGTCGGCCTTGAGCCACGTCTCAGTGCGCCGCGGGTCGCCCAGCGTGACGGTGACGCCGGCTTCGTGCAGACGTCGGGAGAGCGGCCGATTGTCGACGATGAACTCGACCTCGAACCCGGGCAGCAGGATCTCGTCGAGCATCCTGATGACCAGCTCGTCCTGACAGACTGCAAGGCACCGCACGTCAGTACCAACCAACGATTATACGCTCTGTCGAGCTGGCACAGGTTTATAGTGCGGATTGTGAGGCGGCGGTGACTGCGCTGGCTTTTCTCTCTCTGTCCGTAGCGTCAGTCGTGTCCGTGATGTCGAGCGGCGCAGGTCAGCAGGTGCCGGTTTTCCGCAGCGCCGTCGACCTCGTGAACGTCGGCGTGACCGTGACGGACAGGAAAGGCGGCCTCGTCGACGGTCTCACTGCCGACGACTTCGAGATCTTCGAAGACGGGAAGAAACAGACGATTCGCCATTTCGCGGCCGGCGACGTCGAGGCCGGACAGGCCGGCCCCACGATGCACCTCGGCGTGCTCCTCGACGTGAGCGAGAGCATGGGCGAGGACATGCGGTTCACGAAGACCGCCGCGATCAAGTTCCTCAACACGCTGACCGACGCCGCCGACATCACCGTTGTCGACTTCGACACGGAAGTGCGCGTGGCGCGCTACAGCCAGAATGAGTTTCCCCGCGTGGTTGAGCGGATCCGCCAGAAGAAGGCGAGCGGGTGGACCGCGCTCTACGACGCGATCGGCGTGTATCTCGACGGCGCGGCCGGACAGGACGGACGCAAGATCATGCTGCTGTACACCGACGGCGGCGATACGCGCAGCTCCCTTTCGCGAAGCGAGCTGATGGATCTCCTGAAGGCGTCGGACGCGACCGTGTACGCCATCGGCGCGCTCGAACACCAGTCGGCGTCATCGCGGAACGAGCAGCGGATGATCCTCCAGCAGATTGCCGATACGACCGGCGGCCGCGCGTTCTTCCCCACATCGGTGAAGGAGCTCGACGGCGTGTACGAGAAGGTCGTCGCCGAGATCCGCGCGCAATACACGATCGGCTATGTGTCCGCGAACGAGAAGGCTGACGGCGCCTGGCGCAAAGTTGAGGTGAAGGTTCGGAACGCGCGCGATCAAAAAGTTCGATCTCGAAGAGGCTACTTCGCTCCCTTCAAGCGCTGATCGCACCGGCAGCCGACGACCTTCTTTCGAATAAGACTCGATTGCGCGGACGTGAACGTCAGCTGGCCGAGAGAACGGCATGACGGATGTCGTCGCCGTCCCGCGTCGGTCGCATGATCCCGCTCGTCGAGTGACCGGGCGGCGGCAGCAGCACGTGGCCGATCTCGTGCGCCATGGCCAGTGCGAGCATCGAAGTCCTGCACGTCTCCACCGACACCGTGAAGCGCGACTGGCGGCTCGCCAAGCTGTGGCTGTTGCGGGAGCTCGAAGGAAAGGCCGGCCCGACCAACCAACCCCCGGCAACCAGCCCCGAGCAACCAGCAACCGACCCAGCCCTAGCCTCGAATCACCCGCCCCGAGTACCATGGTGAGTTCCAATGCCCTCCGTCTACGACCGCTTCAGCCTCGTCTCGGATTTCTCTCTCGCCGGCGACCAGGAGCGCGCCATCGGCGAGCTCGTGGACGGACTCGAACGCGGCGATCGGTGTCAGACACTGCTCGGCGTCACCGGCTCGGGCAAGACCTTCACGATGGCGCAGACCATCTCGCGCGTGAACCGGCCGACGCTGGTGATGGTTCACAATAAGACGCTCGCCGCGCAGCTCTTCCAGGAGTTCCGGCGCTTCTTCCCCGACAACGCCGTCGAGTATTTCGTCAGCTACTACGACTACTACCAGCCGGAAGCCTATGTGCCGGCCACCGACTCGTACATCGAGAAAGAGGCGACGATCAACGACGAGATCGACCGCATGCGGCTGTCGGCGACACGGTCGCTGTTCGAGCGCCGAGACGTCATCATCGTCGCCAGCGTGTCGTGCATCTACGGCCTCGGATCGCCCGAGGCCTATTACGGCATGCTGCTGCCGCTCGAGCGCGGGCAGCGGATGGGGCGCGAGCAGATTCTCAGGAAGCTCGTCGAAATCCAGTACGAGCGCAACGATCACGACTTCGGTCGCGGCACTTTCCGCGTCCGGGGCGACATCGTCGAAGTCTATCCGTCCTACGAAGAGCAGGGGCTTCGCATCGAGCTGTTCGGCGACGATGTCGACGAGCTGGTGTCGTTCGATCCGCTGACCGGCAAGACAATCCGCCGCCACGACAAGATCGCCATCTACCCGAAGTCGCATTTCGTGGCGCCGCGCGATCGGACTCGGCGCGCCGTCGAGACGATCAAGGAGGAGTTGAAGGAGCGCCGCAGCATTCTCGAGGGTGAGGGCCGGCTGCTCGAGGCCCAGCGGCTGCACCAGCGCACGATGTTCGACCTCGAGATGATCCGCGAGATCGGCTACTGCCATGGCATCGAGAACTACGCGCGCCATCTGACCGGCCGTGCACCCGGCGAGCCGCCGCCGACCCTCCTCGACTACCTGCCGACCGACGCGTTGATCATCGTCGACGAGAGCCACCAGACCGTGCCGCAAGTCCGCGGGATGTACCACGGCGACCGCTCGCGCAAGGAAGTGCTCGTCGCGTACGGGTTTCGGCTGCCGTCGGCGCTCGACAACCGGCCGCTGAACTTCGAGGAGTGGGAAAAGCGGGTGCACCAGGTGATCTTCGTGTCGGCAACGCCGGGTCCTTACGAGCTGTCTAAATCGCAGGGCGTCGTCGTCGAGCAGATCATCCGTCCGACAGGGCTCATCGATCCGCCGATCGACGTGCGTCCGGTGAAAGGCCAGGTGGACGACCTGCTGCAGGAGATCCGGACGCGCGTCGACCGCAAGGAGCGCGTGCTGGTGACGACGCTGACCAAGCGGATGGCGGAAGATCTGACGTCGTACTATCAGGAGCTCGGCGTCAAAGTGCGGTATCTGCATTCGGACATCGAGACGCTCGAGCGGGTGCAGATTCTGCGCGACCTGCGGCGCGGCGAGTTCGACGTGCTCGTCGGCATCAATCTGCTGCGCGAAGGGCTCGACCTGCCGGAGGTGTCGCTGGTCGCGATTCTCGACGCCGATAAGGAGGGATTCCTGCGATCGGGCGGCTCGCTCATTCAGACGTCCGGCCGCGCAGCGCGGAACGTCAACGGCCGCGTCATCATGTACGCCGATACGATCACGGATTCGATGCGCGTGTGCATCGGCGAGACCGAGCGCCGGCGCGCGCTCCAGCAGGCCTACAACGAGGAGCACGGCATCACGCCGCAGTCGATCGTCAAGCAGATCGACGAGGTGATGTCGAGCGTCTATGAGCGCGACTACATGACGCCGACGACGGTCCGCGACGGCACGGAGCGCTTCAAGACGCAGGCGGAGCTCGACGCGCACGTCGCGGCGCTGCAGGTCGAAATGAAGGCGGCGGCGATCAACCTCGACTTCGAGAAGGCTGCGGCGATCCGCGACACGATCAAGCGGCTCCGCAACCCCGAGCTCGGTGTGCCGTGGCCGACGTCACATCATCACCGGGGACCCAACGCCGCGTGATCCGCGCCATCGACTCCGGGCTCAAGAAAGCGGCGCTCGAAGTTCAGGAATACGTCTTTCTGACCGCCGCCGCCTTCCGCGGCGTCTTCACCCGTCCGATTTACAGCCACGATATCGTCGAGCAGTTCGATCTGATCGGCGTTGGATCGTTGACGGTCGTACTGATGACCGGGCTGTTCACCGGTATGGCGCTCGCGTCGCAGAGCGGCCTGACGCTCGATCAGTTCGGCGCGCGTCCGGTCGTGGGACGTCTCGTGAGCGCGTCGATGATCAAGGAGCTGGGCCCGGTGCTGGCCGGACTGATGTTGGTGGGACGCGTCGGGTCGGGCATTGCCGCCGAGCTCGGATCGATGGTCGTGACCGATCAGATCAATGCACTGCGTGCGCTTGGCACCGATCCGGTGCGGAAGCTCGTCGTGCCGCGCGTGCTGGCGGGATTCTTCATGGCGCCGGTGCTCACGATCATCTCGGATTTCGTCGGTATTTTCGGCGGCTGGGTCGTTTCGCGGTTCCAGTTAGAAGTGGCATCGGGCCTCTACTGGTCGTCGGTCACCAAGAGTCTGTACATGCAGGACGTGTGGATGGGGCTCATCAAGCCGTTCGTCCTCGGATTCATCATCGTGACTATCGCGTGTCACGTCGGGCTGCGGACGAGCGGCGGCACGCAGGGTGTCGGCAAGGCGACGACGCTGGCGGTCGTCGCCGGATCCGTCGCAGTCATCGCGGCAGACTTCTTCGTCACGCAGATCCTCATATTCACGATCTATCCCCGCTGACATGAAGGCGACGGCCAACGGCCTCACGGCGAAACAAGTGCTCGCTGAAGTGGGCGCGCCGGTCGTGGTGTTCGACCGCGTGCAGCTCGCCTTCGACGACAAGGTCGTCCTGCGGGATCTCAGCTTCACGCTCATCAAGGGGCACACGAAGATCATCCTGGGGGCCAGCGGGTCGGGAAAATCGACCGCGCTCAAGATCATCGTGGGACTGTTGAAGGCGGACGCCGGCGTGGTGTGGGTCAACGGCCAGCGCGTCGATCAGCTCAGCGAGCACGAGCTGATGGCCGTCCGCACGGATCTGGGGATGATCTTTCAGGAGGGCGCGCTCTTCGACTCGCTCACCGTTCGCGAAAACGTCGGCTACAAGCTGTACGAGGAAACTGACATGCCGCTGGAGGAAGTCGACCGCCGTGTCGAAGAAGTGCTCGGCTTCATCGGGCTCGCCGAGCACATCGACAAGATGCCGTCCGAACTCTCGGGTGGGCAGCGGCGGCGCGTCGCGATCGCGCGGGCCATGGCATTCAAGCCGAGCGTCCTGCTGTACGACGAGGCGACGACAGGTCTCGATCCGATCACCGCGACCACCGTCGACGACGAGATGATCAAGCTGAGAGATCTCGAGAACGTCAGCTCGATCATCGTGACCCACCAGCTTCGCGACGCCTTTTACGTCGCGACGCACATGGCGACTCGCGATCGCGACGGCACGGTGCACGTCGTGCCCGCCACGCCGCAGAAGGAGCGGCAGGCGGAATTCATCATGCTGCGCGACGGCCTCATCATCTTCGAAGGAGACGCCGACGCGTTCCGCAACTCGAAGGACGAATATATTCAGGAGTTTCTCGCCTGAAGAGCTCGTTTGCCGGGTGCAGTGCAAGGTGCGGGATGCAGGGTTGCAGGGTGCCGGTGCGGCGGTGCAGGGTTGCAGGGCGCTGATAGCTGAAAGCTGAAAGCTGAAAGCTGAAGGTATTTATGCCGAGGACACGTTCGCTGGCGTGGTCGGAATTGAAGATTGGCGTGCTGATGATTGTCGCGGTCGGGATCGCCGGCGTTCTGATCTTCAGCCTCACGGGGAGTCGTGGGTTCTTCTGGCAGCGCTACACGTTGAAAACACGCTTCGCGGCCGTGCCGGGTCTTACGCCCGGGTCGCCGGTGCGCGTCGCGGGCGTCGAACTCGGCACGGTGCGCGGCATCGAGCTTGGCGGCGAGCAGGTGGACATCACGTTCGAAGTCAACAAGAGCGTCCGCGATCGCATCACCGACCAGTCGGTCGCGACGCTCGGATCGGTGTCGCTCCTCGGGCAGGCGGCCGTCGACATCACGCCGTCGACAAAAGGCACGCCGATTCCCGACGGAGGCTCCGTCCGCGCGGGCCGCCCGCCGGCGCAGCTTTCCGACATCACGGAAACGGCGAGCCAGGGCATCGGCGAAATCACCGGTCTGGTCCGCGACGTCAGGACGGGCAAGGGCACGGTCGGCAAGCTGATGACTGACGATCGCGTGTACGCGGAGCTGCACCAGTTCGTCACATCGGCGAACGACGTCACCAACGCGATCAAGGGCGGCCGTGGCACGCTCGGTCGACTCGTCACAGACCGGCAGACGGTCGATGCGCTCAACGCGTCGCTGCGGAATCTGGAGACGATGACGCAGCGCATCAACGCCGGCGAGGGAAGCCTCGGCAAGCTGCTGAAAGACGACGCTTTCTCGCAGTCGCTCACCGGCGCGACGACGAACCTGCGTACGCTCACCGATCGCCTCAATCGCGGCGAAGGCACGGCGGGGAAGCTGATGACCGATCCGGCGCTGTTCAATCGTCTCAACGACGTCACGACGCGGCTCGATCAGGTCGTCACGAAGCTGAACGACGGGGAAGGGACCGCCGGACAGTTGCTGAAAGATAAACAGTTATATGAGAACATGAACAAAACGGTCCTGGAATTTCAGGCGCTGCTGAAGCAAATCGAGCAGGATCCGAAGAAGTATCTCAATGTGAAGGTGAGCATCTTTTGAGAGATCGGAGATCAGGGATCGGGGATCAGGGGTCAGGGAGCAGGAATTAGGAGATCGCTGAGATGGCGAACAACGACGGCGCGGGCGCGGGCAGCATTCTTCTGGCGTTTCTGGTTGGCGCGGTGGCGGGCGCGGCGGTCGCATTGCTGTATGCGCCGGCGACCGGCCGCGAAACGCGCGAATTCCTCGGCGAGAAGGCACGCGAGGGACGCGACCGTGCGGCCGACGCCGCAGCGCGCGGGCGTGACATGCTCAATCAGAGCCGCGAGACGCTCTCGACCGCGATCGAGCGCGGCCGCGAGGCTTACCAGCAGGCACGCGCGCGGGAGAACGCGTGAGCCGATCGAGCGAGATCTTTCTCGGCGTGATCGCGGTTTCGACCCTGGTTGTCGCGATCGTGCAGGTCGGCGTCGTCGTCGCCGCGGGTGTCGCTCTGCGCCGTCTGGGCCGCCTGGTCGACACCGTAGAACAAGAGATCAAGCCGATCTTCGGCCACGTCAACACGATTGCGCGCGACGCCTCGCGCGCCGCGGCGCTCGCCACGGCGCAAGTGGAGCGCGCCGACAAGTTGTTCAGCGACGTCGCGGTGCGAGTGGACGAAGCGCTGAACGCCGTGCAGGCGTCGATCGGCGCTCCGGCCCGCGAGGGACGCGCGCTGCTCAGCGCGTTTCGCGCCGCATTTCAAGCCATCCGCGAGCTGCGCCAGAACGGCCGCAGCCGCCAGGCGCGCGGCGAAGAAGAAGACGCCCTTTTCATTTGAGGCCGTAGGGTGTAAAAAGACCTCCCATAACCCATCTGGGAGGCCGTATGACGCGAGTGCTCCGTCCCCTGGTCGCAGTCTTCATCGTGTCGCTCTCGTCGACTGCCTTTGCGCAGGAATCGAAATCTGCGGCGCTTGCCAAACAGCTCGCGGCGGCGCTCGATGCGGCCAAGCTCGATTCCATTGCCGCGAAGGATCCGACGGCCCCCGATATCTTCTGCGCCGCGCTCTATTTTCCGAATTCACAGCTCCTCGTCGTCTCCGCCAAGTACACCGTGCCGCAGCTGCTCAACGATCGATTGAACAAGAAGGAATATCGCGACACGTACATCGACTTGAACAGCGCATCGGTGCCGTCCACGAAGGTGTTCATTCAGGACGCCGCTGCCGACGGGCTGAAGTCGAAGATCACCGAGAACCAGCCGTTCGATCAGTACGAGGAAGGCGGGAAGCCAATCGCGTTCGACGGCGATTGGAAGAAACAGAAGATGAACGAGCAGGACTACATGAAGGCGTTTGCGACCGCCGACGACAAGTACAGCCAGATCCTGGCGGCATTGCTCGCGCAGCTGAAAAAGACGAGCTGAGATGCGGGCTGGAGCTGGGTGCAGAAGTGAACGCCCTGCTGGTCCGGCCCGAGCGGCTCACCTCGCAAAAGGCTTTGAGGGAGCACGTCTTGCGGCGTTGGTGGCGATGAAGCCTGACCAGCCGCGACCCGGCCCGACCGACAGGGCGTCCCGCGTCGCGCGGCCGCGCGGTTCCTCACCGCGACGAACCTAAACCACGCCGTCGCCGGATTTCGAGCGACGGGGCATCACGACGTGTCAGTGAATGTAAGCCCAAATACAGTATTGTCAAGAGCATGCCGAGCCGGCACGCCAGCGGTCCGCGCCGCACGACCGCGTGATGTCTCACCGCTATCTGACCGCTATCGTCGCCGTCGCGGGCGCGTCGATTGGAACCGCTCTCATCTATCCCTGGATTGAACCGAGCATCTCCCTCCTGTTCTTTCCGGCTGTCGTCATTCCGGCGATGTACGGCGGATACGGGCCGGCGATGCTCGCGACGATTCTCTCGACGCTGTCGCTCGCGTACTGGTTCGTCCCGCCGCGCTACTCGCTGGACGTCGGTATCGACGACGCGGTACGGCTCGCGGTGTTCGTGGTCGTCGCGGTGTCGACCGCATGGCTCAGCTCGGCGCGGCGGCGCGCGGAAACCGCGCAGCAGCGATCAGTCCATGACCTCGAGAGCGCGATCGCGACGCTGCGCAAGGTGAGCGGCTGGCCGGTGTTGATCGGCGCGAACACGACGGCGAGCATCGAGCAGCTGCTGCGACACGCCGCCAACGTCGTCGGATCGCAGAACGCAGTCGTCGGGTGGGAGTCCGACGATGAGCCGTGGCTTTACGTCGCCGATCCGCTCCGCAGCGATGAGGTGGTGACCAAGCACGCGCCGTCGGATCTCGAGGCGCTCGTCGCCGGGCGATACGATCCGGAGGCGCTCGTGTCGGCCGCGTTTCACACCGAGCACCTGTCGGGCCGGGTGTTCTTCGCCGGCGCCGAGACGTCGACGCCGGATTTATTTGCGGCGGTAGAAGTCGTCGCGCGCGAGGTCGGGAACTCGCTCGACCAGCTGTACGTAGCCGAGCGGCTGCGCGAGCTCGCCGTGCGCGAAGATCGCCTGCGCCTGTCGCGCGATCTGCACGACGGCGTCCTGCAGGCGCTGACCGGCATCCGCCTCGAGCTGCAGGCGATTGCCGCCGACAAGGACATGTCGGCCCCGGCGCACGACCGGCTGCTCGCCATCGAGCGTGCGCTCGCGAGCGAGCAGCGCGAGCTGCGGCTGTTCATCGACGAGCTGAAGCCGGCCGCCCCTGCGCCGGTGCACTCCGGTCCCATCGCGCAGCGGCTCGAGGACATGTGCGCGCGCGTGAGCGCGGAGTGGAAGACGCCGATTACCCTGCGCGTCGTGCCGCCCGAGCTCTCGCTCCCCGAGACGGTCGATCACGCCGTCCGGCTGATGGTGCACGAAGCGATCGTGAACGCGCTGAAGCACGCGCATCCCTCGCGCGTCGCCGTCAGCCTCGACGCGGTCGATGCGCAGCTTCGAGTGTCGATCGCCGACGACGGCCGGGGGTTCCCGTTCCGAGGACGCCTGGATCACGACCGGTTGATCGCCGCCAACGCCGGACCGGTCAGCCTGCGTGAGCGCGTGACCGCGCTCGACGGCCGGATGACGATCGAATCGACGGCGGCGGGCTCGCGCGTGGAATTCGTCGTGCCGGTGACGATCCAGCAGGCATGAGACGCGACCGTGTCAGATCAATCCCTTCTGCTGCGCGCACAAGACGAGCTCGAGGCGGCCGTCGACGCGGAACTTCTCGTAGATGTTGTGCAGGTGCACCTTCACGGTCCCTTCCGAGATTGACAGCCGTTCGGCAATGGCTTTGTTGCGCAGGCCCTGGGCCACCATGCGGACGATCTCGATCTCGCGCGGCGTGAGCGTCAGCGACGCTTCGCGGGCGGCCGCTTCACGATCGAGCACGGCGCGGAACGCGCGCGACACCGTGTCCTGATCGATCCATTGCTCGCCCTGATGAACGCGGCGGACGCACGACACGAGCGTGTCCGGCGGCGATTCCTTCAGGACGAGCCCCGCCGCGCCGAGCTTCACCGCTTCGAGCACCTGTTCTTCGGTGATCGCGGCCGTGAGCAGCACGGTGCGGCAGGGGATCCGCTCATTGAACATCGTGCGGAGGACGTCGAGCCCGTTCGCGCCCGGCATGCGCAGGTCGAGTACGAGGACGTCGGGGTGTTGCGCGCGCACCGCCTCGATTGCAGTAGCGGCATCCTCGCAGCACGACACCACCTCGAAGTCCGCCTGGCGCTCGAACAGGTGCTGGAGCCCCTGCAGGACGATCGGGTGATCGTCGACGAGGACTACGCGAATACTCATCCGGTGAATGGTCTCCGCTGAAGCAGAGAATCTGTTTGCGAGCTCGGCGTTCTGTGCGTTCTCTGCGCTCCCTGCGTTCTAGTACTCCGCGAAAGCATCATCGGGACACGCGCCGCCCATCAGGATTCCCTCCGTTCGAGCTCCGCACGCCGCCAGTGCGCGAGATCGGCGGCGGCGTCATATGTGCTCCTCAGAAATGTCGTAAGCGTCGCCTCGGGCGACGGCGTCGCGCGGACCGCGTCGTACGGCAGGATGAAGATCGAGAAGTCGGCGTCGTAGTAGGCGTCGGCCGGCCGAATGGCCGCGGTCTTGAAGCCCGCCGGTTCCGGCGCGGCGTACGCATAGAACGCCGCGTCCTTCACGGTGCCGCTGCCCGGCCACCATCCGTGGCTGATCACTTCATGCGAGTACGCCTCGCGCGTAATCGAGTCGGCGCCGGGCCGCTCAGGAGCGCGCAGCCCCGAGAAGCGCGTGGTGGCGAGATCGAAGCTGCCCCAGAAAAAATGAACCGGGCTGCTCTTGCCGACGAACCGGCACCGGAAGTCCGCAAATACCGGCGCGATGGCCACGAGCACGCGCCAGAAGCGGTTGGCCGCCTCGGGATCGTACGCGCGGTGCGTCACGTCCTGTTCGAAGCGGATCGGATTGGCCACCTCGGACGGCACCGTCCTTATGCGGACCGGGATGCGCATCCGGTCGAGCGTTTCCATGACGAGCCGGTAGAAATCGGCAACCGTTCGCGGCTCGAGAGGGATCGACTGCGTACCGCCGTCCGCGCATTGGATGGTCAGGCGGTGTGACGTGAAGTCGAACAGGATGGCGAAGGTCGTGTCGCCGGACCGGAGCGGCTGCGTCGTCAAGCCGCGCGCCGTGAGGTGAAACGCCGTGTTCCAGAAATGATTCATCCTCGGCGTCAACGCGAGCGCGATCTTTCCGACGATCTGCGTCCACATGTGGAGCGTTTCGTACGTGTCCCTCCATTCCTGCAGTGGAAGCGCCGGCCAGGAGGTCGTCGTCACCAGGTCCGATGGTATAACACCGCGGATGACGCACACGATATCCGATCCGCATGCCGCGCAGCCGGTGCTGCGATATGGCGTCGAACCGGCGAAGGCTCGCCTCGCCGTCATCTGCGCGCACGGCCGCGGCGCTTCCGCGGAGGACATCCTCGGCGTCGCGGCGGCGCTCGGAACGACCGATGTGGCCTACCTGGCGCCGCAGGCGGCCGGGCACACCTGGTACCCGTATTCGTTTCTCGCGCCGATGAACGATAACCAGCCTGGCCTCGATTCGGCGTTGGGCGTACTGACCAGGCTCGTCGAAGGACTGGAGAAGGAGAACGTGGGCGAAGAGCGGATCGCGCTGCTCGGCTTCTCGCAGGGCGCCTGCCTGACGCTCGAATTCGCGGCGCGCCACGCCCGCCGCTATCGCGCCATCGTCGGATTCAGCGGCGGCGTCATCGGTCCGCCGGGAACGCCGAGAAACTACGCCGGATCGCTTCGGGCGACGCCCGTCTTTCTCGGCTGCAGCGACATCGATCCGCACATCCCGCTCGAACGGGTGCACGAGACGGCTGATGTCTTCCGTCGCCTCGGCGCCTCGGTCGACGAGCGGATCTACCCGCGCATGGGACACCTCGTCAACGACGACGAACTGGAAGCCGCTCGCGTCTTTCTTCGGTAAGATGTCGCGATCCGAGGCGATGCGATTCCCGATGGTTTCGATGAGGAATCTTCATGACACCTCGCGCGTCGATGAACT
This sequence comes from Acidobacteriota bacterium, assembly GCA_003222395.1. Taxonomy (GTDB): domain Bacteria; phylum Acidobacteriota; class Vicinamibacteria; order Vicinamibacterales; family CAVVIG01; genus Gp6-AA45. The sequence continues at coordinate 351,588 of QHWB01000039.1, read as the reverse complement.
GCTATCATGCGCGCATGGATCTCGAGATCCGGCACCTGCAGCTCGTGGCGGCGATTGCGGAAACGGGCAGCGTGACGCGTGCCGGCGAGCGGCTGAACCTCTCGCAGAGCGCGCTCAGCCATCAGCTGCGCGACATCGAAGATCGATTGAACACCGCGCTGTTCCACCGCGTCGGCCGCCGGATGGTGTTGACGCCGGCGGGTGAGGAAGTCCGTCGCGCCGCCGCGCAGGTGCTCGAGATCGTGCGGCGCGCCGAGGAAGGCATCCGCGACAGCGCTGCCGGCAAGACGGGCGTGCTGCGCATCAGCACCGCCTGCTACACGTGCTATCACTGGCTGCCGGCGATTCTGCGCGAGTACCGCACGAAGCGCTCCGGCGTCGACGTGCAGGTCTACGCGTCCGAGACGACGCGGCCGGTGGCAGGGCTGCTCGAAGGGCGGCTCGATCTGGCGATCGTCAGCGACCGGTTCCGCGACTCGCGGCTCACCGAGACGCCGCTGTTCGAAGACGATCTCGTCGTCATCACCGCGCGCGATCATCCGCTCGCGGCGCGTCCGTACGTGAGGGCGGAGGACTTTGCGAAGGAGACACTCATCGTCTACCCGCCGCGCGAGGACAGCACGGTCATCAACCGCGTGCTCGCGCCTGCCGGCGTCGCACCGGGCGCGGTGCAGATGGTGCAGCTGACCGAGGCGATCATCGAGCTCGTCAAGGCAGGCCTCGGCGTCGCCGCGATGGCGAAATGGGCCGTCCGGCCGCACATCGACGCGGGGACGATCCGCGCCGTCCGCCTTACGCGCGGCGGCTTCAAGCGGCGCTGGCGCGCGCTCACGCTGCGCGCGATGGCCGCAGAGCCGTTCATCAAGGACTTCATCGAGCTGGTCGCGCGCCGCTCACCGTCGACAGAGACGCGCGTCCGAAAGAGCGGCGTCCTGCGCTTCGAGCACGCCGCGCGATGACCTTGATATCCGTCTTACTCACGTGGTGAGCACGGGGAAATCGGACGAACCTGACCCCTTGGTGCCTCACGAACACCTTAAGCCCGCAATCGGACCGCTCTGACCGGGTTTTCGGATTCCGGAAGGCCTTTCGAAATTCGTCGTTCCGCACCGGCCCGCCGACCGTCTTACACTGCAATGAATGGACGTTCTGTCGGACGAGCAGCTCATTGCGCAGTACCGACTGGCGCCGGCTGCGGAGCGATCGAGGCCGCTCGTCGAGGAACTGTTCCGCAGGCATCAATCGCGGGTCGTCGCCTGGTGCTATCGGCTGACCGGCGACCGCACGCAGGCCGCCGATCTCGCGCAGGAGGTATTCGCCAAGGCTTACGCCAGCCTCGACGCCTTCCGATCGGACTCGAAGTTCACGACGTGGCTTTACGTCATCACGCGCAATCGCTGGCGCGACGAGCTGCGGGCGCGGCGGGCGCGTCCGCGTGAAACCTCCGAGGCGTCGATAGACGAGGTCGAACCGACCGGCGAGAACGAGGCACTGGCGGCGCTCGAGGCGCGGGATGCGCGCGCGATCGTGCGGCGTTTGATGGCAGACGTGCTCGACGAGACGGAACAACGCGTCATGACGCTGCACTACGGTCACGAGATGCGGCTCGACGCGATCACGGCGACGCTCGGGCTCACGAACGCCAGCGGCGCGAAAGCGTACATCGTCAGTGCCAAACGAAAGCTGAATGCGGCGGTTAAGAGATGGAAAAAGAACTCCTCCACGGCGCCCTGAAGCCCGGACCCGACTGCGTGCCGATCGACGAGCTCGGCCGTTACGCCGACGGCGCGCTCGCGCCGCAGGAACGCGCGAGCGTCGCCGCGCACGTCGAGGCGTGCGCGAACTGTCAGGCGGAACTCGCGCTGCTGCGCGCGTTCACCGGCGCGACGGTGCGCGACGGGGAGCGCGACGCGGTACGTAACGGGGTGACTCGGCTGCGGCAGCGCGAGTCGGAGATTTTCGCAGACGCGCGGCACGAGGGATCAGCGCGCACGAAAGGGCCGTTCCGCGCGATTCGCCCGGCGCTTTCACTGGCAGCCGTTTTGCTGGCCGTCGTCGGCAGCTTCTACCTTTTCAAATCGGACGCTCCCCGGCTCCCGTCCAATGTCGGCAGGGAAACCGAGGCGATGCGTTCGCTGACGGTGAGCGTGCGAACACCGGTCGGCGATCAGGTGGAAGCGCCCGAGCGATTCGAATGGCAGCCAGTGTCCGGCGCGGTGCGCTACCATGTCGCGTTGATGGAAGTCGATCGCCGCGAACTGTGGGCAATCGACACCAGCGACACGAGCGTCACGCTTCCGGCTGCGGTGCGCAGACAGATCGTTCCGTCCAAGACGCTGCTCTGGCAAGTGAAGGCAGTCGGCGCGGCCGACGCGCCAATCGCCGAATCGGGCGTCGAGCGCTTCCGCCTCGCACCACGGTGATGGAGAACAGATGTCCGTAAAGCGATCGTTGGTACACGCCGCTGCCATCGTTGCCGTCGCCGTCACGGCGACGGCGAACTCGATCGGCGAAATCACGATGCGGATCCCCGATGAGACTGTGCCCGTCGGTGGCATGGTCCAGATGAAGGTCAGGACGACGGAGGTGTCGCCGATTTCCGGCGGACGCCCGTCGGCGGCCTACAACCCGTCGGTGTTTGAGGGCTTCGCCGGCTTCAGCCTCGCCGCACCAGACGGTGAGATGGCCGGCGCCGCGGTGATCGACGGCAATCACGTCCAGATTTTCTATTCCGGTACATCGCTGCTGACAGCGAATTATCCGATCCTCACCATCTCGCTGCCGGTCCGCGCCGACGCCATTTCCGGTTCACGAACTCAGTTCACGCTCGATCCACAGTCGACGTTCAACTATTCGACCGTCGGCGCTGTTAGAGCGAGGATCTCTCCGGCGACTGTCACGGTCGGCGGAACAACCTCGATTACCGACGTCATTCCCGGCGAAGGCGTCTGGCCGGCGGGCACGGTCGTCACCGTCCGCGGCACCGGCTTCGACGCGAGAACATCGCTCAACGTCAACGGCGCATCCGTCAACGGATTCAGGGTCGTCGGTCCCACCGAGCTGCGGTTCCAACTGGTCGACACGGCCGATGTCCGCGGATTGCGCATCGTTGTCAAGGGCAGCACGAACTCGACGACGTATTACTCGTACATGCGCGGCGTCACGTCGGCCGTCAGCGCGCGAACGCTGCTGGCGAAGACCGAGCCGATTTTTTCGGTCAGGCCGCGCGCAGTCGCAACTTTTGGACCGAGCGGTCCGCTGACCGGAAGCCAATACATGGCTTTGGCGCTGCAGAATCCGAACATGGCCGACGTGAAGGTGCGCCTGTCGGCGTACGCCGCGAACGGCACATTCGTCCATCGCGCGGTGCGCACGCTCGCGAGCCGCCACCGTCTTGCGCTGACCGTGTCGGAGCTGCTGGACGGCATCACGCCGGCTGCGGACATGCACGTCGTGGTCTCGGCGTCGGCGCCGATCGACGCGTTCAGCCTGCGGTGCGACGAAGCCACCGCGAGCCTGTCGCCGAGGCTCGCGCTCGAATCGCAGCAATAACGATCGCCACCATCATCACCGCGGCAGCGGCGATGGCGCTCCACGGGACGACGCGTGGCAGCGGCTGGCTGCCGTCGCCGGTGAGCACGTAGCCCGCCCAGAAATACGGATGCGCCCAGGGTAGCCGCGAGTGCAGAAAGCGAAGCTTCGCCTGTCGCAGCGCGGCGGCCGGCGACGCGCCACGGCCGAGCGCGTAATAGAAAAGCGTCATGAGCTCGGCGCTCGGCCGATCCGCCACATCCCACATCGTCGTCATGGCTGCGGAGGCGCCGGCGGCAAGCAGCGCGCGGCTGAAGCCTTCGACGCCTTCGCCGCGCACGATCTTGCCGCGCTCGGTTTCGCAGGCCGACAACGTGACGAGCGTGACATCGCGCAGATCGAGGTCGTAGATTTCGCGGAGGAAAAGATAGTCGGCGGGCGCGCTCGCGTCGGGCGGCGCGAGCAGAATCCGCGAGCGATCGGGGTCGCGCGTGTCGGCGACCGCATGCGTCGCGAAGTGAACGAACGGAACGGATCGCAGGCGGCCGTCGACGACGAACGCTTTCCGCGCGTCGGCTCCGAGGTGTACGTCTGCGGCGCCGCGGAGCTCGCGAGCGATGCGATGGACCTCTTCGTCGGCGTAGGGCAGCGGCGGCAGCGGCCGCATCTCGAGCGGATATACGCCGGCTGCTGCGGGATCGCCGAAGGCGACGAGTTGCCGCCGCCATGGCCATGTCCAGCGAGGATGTGTGCCCCGCGCGCGCAGGAGCAGCGCGGCGGACGGCAGATAGCTGACGTCGAACCGGTTCACGACGAAAGACGGATCCTTTGCCGCCGAACCATCATCGTCTGAACGCTTCGTCTCGGGCATCGTCAGCGCTTCGAACGGAACGAACGAGAGCGTGCCGTCCGGCACGATCAGCAGCCGCGTAATCGCCGGGCGGTCGGGCAGGCCCGCCAGCAGTGACCGACCCACCAACGCCGACGTACGCCGCCAATCCGATTCGGGATGTGCGAGGTCGTCGATGAAGCGATGAACCGCGTGCGCGGTCTCAGCACTCGGTGCGGCGGTCGTGACGTCGGCGGCGTCGCGGGCGATCCACAGCCGCGCCGTGCCGGCGCTGCCGGTCCAGTATTCGAGGAGCCACGTGTCGGCGGGCAGCCGCGCCTGCACGTCGGCGAGCGACGGCGCGCGTTGGCTCGTCTGCAGGCGATCCTGCCAGGTGCGCGCGCGGCTCTGCTCGATGAGACGGAACAGATCGGCGACCGGCGCGGGCCGTTCGGCGGCGCGAAGCCAGACGAGCGCGTCGTAGACATCACGCCGGTCGGCGAGGAATTCCGATCGCAGCGCCAGCGTTCGCAGATCCGATCGCACCGACTCGATGGCTGCGATGGCGCGCTCGTAGGCCGCTCGCGCGCTTCGACCGTCGCGGTTCGCCTCGCGCACGCGGCCGATGCCGTACAGCGCCTTCCATTGTTCCTCGACGAGGCCCGCACCACTTGCCGCGTCGAGCGCCGCCTGCAGGTCGAGTTCGGCGGCCTCCAGGCGGCCGGCGCGCCGTAGCGCCTCGCCGCGGTAGAGGAGCGCCTGGGCTTCGCGGAGGCGGTTCGACGAAGCGCGCGCGAGCCGGAGAGCGGTGTCGAATGCGTCGAGGGCGCGACCGGCATCGCCCAGCTCGAGGGCGTACAGGATCCCTATGTTGCGCCACGCGCCGATCTCGCCGTCGCGGTGTCCTGAGGTCGCGAAGAGCCGCTGCGCCGAACGATACAGCTCCAGCGCCTTGACCGGATCTCCGAGCCGGCGGAACAGCGCGCCGCGGTTGACGAGCAGCTGCGCCTCTTCGGCCGGCTGCATCGTTTCGCCCGACAGCTCGCCGTAGTAATCGAGGGCGCGTTCGTCGGCGCCCAGGCGCTGGTTGAGCACCGCGAGGTTCGAGACCGTCATCTTGTGCAGCCGCTCGCGCGCGCGCGGCGGCGCCGTGTCGACGCGGCGGAGCGCGTCCTGATACTGCTGCAAGGCGTCCGAGTACCGACCGAGCATGAAGTGCACGTTGCCGATGTTGTTCAACCGCGTGATCGTGCCGTCCGCGCTGTCGCTCGCGCGATCGAGATCGAGCGCGCGCCGGTAGGCGTCGAGCGCCGCGGCGTAGCGGGCGAGATAGAAATTCGCGAGGCCGATCGCGTTCAGATCCCACGCGGCATCGGCGTGAAGGCCGAGCTGTTCGTGCGCCCTCAACGCGTCCTCCGCGCTTTTGATCGCGTCTTGGTACTGGCCGCGGGCCAGCGCGGCGTCGGTCGCCGTCACGAGCTCGCGCGCTCTCGACGCGTCATCGGTCGCGCTCTGCGTCGACGACAGACTCATCGCCAGAAGAAGGATTGCCACCATGCCGTCGCGGTCCAGCGTAGAAGCGATTTTCGGTAAGCCGTGAGAACGTCGTTCAGGCGCGTCGGCGGCGGCGGGTCTGAACCGCCGGTTTCGGCGAGACCGTCTCGGGCTCGACCCACTTGTGCGCCCACTCGGTGATGGCCTCGATGGCGTCGCCCAGTGCGCGTCCTTTCTTCGTCAGCGCGTATTCCACGCGAACCGGCGTCTCGGGCACGACGGTGCGTTCCACGATCCCCTCGTCCTCGAGCTCCTGAAGGCGTTCGCTGAGCATCCGATCGGTGATGTCGGGAATCGCGGCGCGCAGCGTGGCGAAGCGGCAGCGCGACGCGAGCAGCACGAAAATGATTGCGCCCGTCCAGCGGCGTCCGATCAACTCGCTGGCGTGATGAAACCGGCGGCACAACTCCGGCGTCTCAGCCGATCGTTCTCCCATGGGACCTCGCATGGTACCAGCCCAAGTAACTACTTGACAAGTTGTAACTATATAAAGTATAGTGTAGTGGTTCTGGAGGTGAACGATGGCGGATGCAGGATTGTTCGTCGCGCGGATCGTGCTCGGCCTCATGATGGCGGCGCACGGCGCGCAGAAGCTGTTTGGCTGGTTCGGCGGGTACGGCCTGACCGCGGTGACCGGCTACTTCGAGACGCTGGGTTTCAGGCCAGGCCGGCTGTTCGCGTTCGCGGCGGCGGCGGGTGAAGTGCTGAGCGGCGTGCTCGTGGCTCTGGGCCTCTTCGGGCCAATTGGCCCGGCGTTGATGCTCGCGGTGATGATCGTCGCCGCAGTCAGCGTGCACTGGGCCAATGGGCTGTTCGCGACGACCAACGGAATCGAGCTACCGTTGTTGTACGCAGCCGGCGCCGCGACGCTGACGCTCACCGGGTTTGGTGTCTATTCGCTCGACACGCTGCTGGGATTCTCGTCGCTCTGGACGCCGGCAATCGCGTGGAGCGCGCTCGTCATCGGAGTCGTGGGCGGCATTGGCAATCTCGCCGTCCGTCGCCCGGTACAGGTATGAGCGAACGTTCTGTGCAGGGGTGCAGGGTGCGCGCACGCGTACAAAAGAAGGAATCATGTCGATCAGACCAATCAAAAGAATCGTCCAATCGAAGCCGACATTGGAGGGCGCCGGCGTCAGGCTGCGGCGCGCGTTCGGCTTCGGCAACACGACCGATTTCGATCCATTTCTGTTGCTCGATGATTTCCGCAACGAGAATCCGGACGATTACGTGGCCGGATTCCCGTGGCATCCGCACCGCGGCATCGAGACGATCACGTACGTGCTCGCCGGCAGCGTCGCGCACGGCGACAGCCTCGGCAACCGCGGCAGCCTCGGCGCCGGCGACGTGCAGTGGATGACGGCCGGGAGCGGCATCCTTCATCAGGAGATGCCGAAGGGCGACGCGGCGGGGCGCATGCACGGTTTCCAGCTGTGGGCGAACCTGCCATCGTCGCTGAAGATGACCGCGCCGCGATATCAGGACATCGCCGCGCGCGACATCCCAGAAGTGACCGACGACGATGGGACGACGGCGCGCGTGATCTGCGGATCGTTCTGGGGCAAGACCGGACCGGTCGAAGGCGTTGCAGCCGATCCGCGGTACGTCGACGTGTCGGTGCCGCCGGGTCAGCGCAAGCGGATCGCGATCGAGCGCTCGCGGCATGCGTTTGCGTATGTGTTCGCAGGCTCGGGTTCGTTCCGCGACGCCTCGGAGCCGCGCGCGGTCGCGACGGAACGTGTCGGGACCGGCAGCGGATCTGATCCCGAAATCGACCGCACCGGCAACCGATCGCTCGTGCTGTTCGACAGCGGCGACGAGATCAGCGTGCAGGCCGGCGACGAGGGGATCCGCTTCCTGCTCGTCTCAGGCAAGCCGATCGAGGAGCCGGTGGCCTGGTACGGCCCGATCGTCATGAACACCGAACAGGAGCTCCAGCGCGCTTACGACGAGCTGCGCGCCGGGACGTTCATTAAACACGCCTGAGGCCAGACACTTCTTCAGGCGGCGGACCCCACATCCGCCGCTGTTGCCCGGCGCGTACGCGCTTCGCGACGGCTCAGGGCTGTCTGGGCCGTCGACAACCATGAACCTCCGGCGGCCGTCTAACGTCTCAACGACCAATGGACAGCCGCCGGGAGGGCGCATGTCACTGCTGAAGCGTTTGCTGGGAAAGAGCGAGCCGCCGAAAGAACGGATTCGGATCTGCGTCGAATGCGGGATGCCGATTGCCGATCACAAGGAGTGGTGCTCGATTCTGCGCGGTCAGATCGAGATGAAGCTCAAGGCCAGTCAGGCTGCCAACTCATAACGCTCGGTCCAGGCGCGTAAGTCGATCGCCTGAACTCACTCTCTTCCCGCGTCCCTCGATCGCGTTCCGTCCCCCTCCGCGCCGATGCGCGCTTTTGCTCGAACGATCTTTAGTCGGCCGGCCGCCGCGAAGCGATTGACGCCCAGACGTTGCCGTCAGGGTCGCAGCGCAGCACGAGACGCGTCTGCTCGTCGAGGCCTGGCAGCGCCAGCTTGAAGGTGACGCTGTCGCCGTCCGTACGGATTTCCGGGAAGCGACCCGGGAGCTGATCGATCGGGGCACGTTTACGAGGCATAACGCCTGAGTAGGCTGCAAAAACACGGCCATTCCCGATCGGCACGAATCCCAGCTATTCTTGAGGCTCGCCGGCTTCGGCGCCACAGAAATTTGCCCTGGCGCAGGAAAAAGTTCAGTCCCGCCGTATACTCATCGGCGCGGATAGGCGACAGCCGAAGGAGACGCGACATGGCTTCGACGAAGGGCACCATCAAGCGGTTGGTGACGGCCAAGGGGTTCGGGTTCATCGCAGCGGAAGACGGGAGTGAGTACTTCTTTCACCAGTCCGCGTGCACGAGCACGCCGTTCGACGAACTGCGCGAAGGACAAGCGGTGACGTTCGACAAAGGGCAGGGACCGAAAGGACCGCGGGGCGAGAACGTCCGGCCCGCTTAACCGACCACATTCGGCGCGCGCGGGTGTAACATCTGGCCACCGTAATTCAAGGGAGGCACACGCATGTCGCAGTATGACGGTCTGAATCGCAGAGCGTTCCTGAGGAACGCGGGAATGACGGCGCTCGTGGGCGCTGTGGGACCGGGCACCTCCCTGGGAGCCATGACGGGCGTCGCTGCGGGCGCGGCGTTTGGCGCGGCCGCCGACACCGGCAAGTACGACTTCGATACGCCATACAACCGCCTCGGCACCGATTCGGTGAAATGGGATCAGGCGCTCCGTCAGAACGAAATGGGAACGATCGTGGCCGGCATGGGCATTGCCGACATGGATTTCCGCTGCGCGCCGGTCATCACCAAGGCTTTGCAGGAACGCATCCAGCATGAAAACTGGGGATACCTCGACACGCCGAAGTCGTTCACCGACGGCATCGTCGCGTGGAACAAGAGGCGCTACGGCATCGACGTCAACCCTGAATCGGTCGTGATCACGACCGGCGTGCACCCCGGCCTCATCGCGGCGATCAAGACGTTTTGTCCCGTGGGCAGCAAAGTGCTGCTGACGACGCCGACCTACAACGGGTTCTACGGCGATCTCCGCTTCACCGGGACGAAGCCGGAAGAGAGCCTGATGAAGTACGTCGACGGCAGATTCCAGATCGATTTCGACGACTTCGAGCGGCGCATCAGCATGGACACGAACGCGTTCATCCTGTGCAACCCGCAGAACCCGACCGGCAACGCGTGGTCGCCTGACGATCTGATGCGCCTCGGCGAAATCTGCCTGCGCAAGCGCGTCGTCGTGCTCGCCGACGAGATCCACTGCGATTTCGTCAGCAAGGGGAACAAGTACACGCCCTTCGCCACGCTGCCGAACAAGGCGGTCGTCAACAACAGCATCACGTTCAAGGCGGCGAGCAAGTCCTTCGGTCTGGCGGCGATGAAGTGCGCGTGGTTCTTCTCCGACAACGTGGAGTACATCAACCGCGTGAAGGCACAGAACCGCGCCGACCTCTCGACGCTCGGTATGATCGCCAGCAAGGCGGCCTACGCGGGCGGCGAGGACTGGCTGAACCAGTGCGTCGACTACATCGACGGCAACCACGATTTCACGCAGAAGTTCATCCGGGCGAACATACCGCTCGTGAAGATCGGGGCCAAGCCGCAGGGCACCTACCTGACGTGGCTCGATCTTTCCGACGTGGCCGCGCGCATCGACGCGAAGGGGATGGCCGCTGCGGAAGCCGGCAAGACGCGCAACGGAAATCCGCCTTCGCCGGAAGCGATGCTCGTCAAGTGGTTCGCGAAGAACGCGAAGGTGGCGCTCAACGCCGGCGATACGTACGGCAAGGGCGGCGACAATCACGTCCGCATGAACATCGCGACCTCGCGCAAGACGCTCGACGCCGCGCTCACGAGCATGGCGCGCGCGCTCGATGGATTGAAAAAGACGTCGACTTCCGCCCTTTAGCGCCTGCCCGCCGAAGCGCCGAAGGCGCGAAGGCGGGAGCCTTTCAGGCGAGCGAATGATCGAAAAGGGGTCCACCGCGGACCCCTTTCTCTTGTACCGCTAGAATTGTCTCGTGGGCGTTTTGTCGCGAACGTTGCGAGCGGTCCTATTTTCCGCAGTCGGCGCCCTCGGTCTCTTCTGTTTCGCGCCGTCCGTAGCGACTCAGACGATGACGACGTGCCGCGCGGCGAATCCGTTCGACGATACCCCGGATGACATCGCTCTGCAGGCATGCCTCGACGCCTACGATCGCGTGCTGCTGGTTCCTGACGGTCAGCCTGGCTACGTCGGCTACCTGATCGCGAACACGCTCAAGCCGAAGCGTCCAGGACAGCTGCTGACGAGCGCGGCCATCCCGCGCAAGGCGACGATGGTCGCGGCGCCCGGCCTCGGCGATGCGATGCTGCGCGTCAACGGCCTCGCTGATTTCGAGATTTCCTTCATTCGGTTCGACGGCAACCGCGAGCAACGGCCGCGCGGGAAGCCGTGTGTCACCGGCAACGATCTCCGCAACGTGGAATTGACCGGTGCCGGCTTCCACGTCCGCTACGTCGAATCGTTCGGCGCGGTGTGCGGCTCCGCGATGACCGTCGGCGGCAGCTCGAACTACGAGATCTACCAGAGCCTGTTCTATGACAACGGGAGGCAGCCCGAAGAGGCAGACGGCGTCAGCGGGCTGTGGGCCGACGGCCTTACAGTGTTCGACTGCCGCAACTCCACGATTCGCGACAACGATTTCTGGGACAACACCGACGTTGACCTCGGCGTCAACGGCGGGCGATCGTGCTCGGTGTATCGCAACACGATCAGCCACTTCTCGAAATACGGCTTCGCCGGCGTCGTCGTCGGCGATCCGTCGCAGACGGGAGGCGAGTTCAGCGCCAACATCGTTTCGTCGGGCTACAACCTGCTCGGCTTCGGGATCATCGTCGGGTGCCATCCGTGGTCGCAGTGCCGCGGCGGCTACGCGTCAGGCGTGCGCGTGTACGACAACCACGTGACGGGAGCGGTCGTGAACTTCGCGGTGGATGGTCTGAACGGCGGTGCGATCGAGAACAACACGATGCGGTTTTCGCAGGGCGACCGCGTGCTGAATTGCGACGTCGCTGCCGATTACACCGTCGGCCACGTCATCGACGTGGCGCGGCTTCAACCCGGGTACGTCGTTCGCACCTACGACGCCGGCTCGGCGTGTCAGCAGACCCGCCCCTAGGCGGCGACGACGTCGTCCGCCGGGCGCGGCGTCCCCAGCGGAGCGTCGGCGGCGGCATCCGCGTCGAGACGCCGGCGGCGCGACGCCAGGTGGTGGGCGACGTTCTTCTGCTCCCACGCGGTCAGCGCAGCGTAGAGCACCGTGTTGATCGCCAGGTGCCGCTCACGACGCCGGAACCAGGCCGCCGCGTTGTAGACGCCCATCACGATCGCGAGCCCGAAGGCTGCCGCATGCACGGTCGCCTTCAAGGTCTCGCAGGAGCCCGGTTCCAGAAAATCCTCTGTGATTTGCACAGCGATCGTGAACGCAAAATCAATGCTGGGCTGCATGCCCTATCAATCACGCGTTTCGTCGGAGAAATCATGCGAAATCGCCGGCCAGAGCAGCCATAAGTCTGCTCTCCGCGAGCCTTTGACGACTTTGCCCGGACGGCTGAAAATCTCGATCGACTTACAAAATCGTAGTGGAGTGCGTTCCTACGCGGCATCGCTCCAGCGATCGCGGCCGGCCCGCTTCGCTTCATAGAGCGCCGTGTCGGCGCGGCGAAGCAGGGCGTCGACGGTTTCGTCACTGGGCCGCAGGCCGGTGAGGCCGATGCTGCACGACCACGTGACTTCGCCGGCGGGCGTCCGGACGACGAGCGATCGACACGCTTCCGTCAGGCGCGCCGCGAGCGTCTGAGCCTGATCGACCGACGTTTCCGGCAGCGCAATGGCGAACTCTTCGCCGCCGAGCCGGCCGACGAGGTCCGACGACCGGCACTCGCGCCGCAGCATGTCCGAAAACGTTCGCAGCACCATGTCGCCGGTTTGGTGGCCGAACCGGTCGTTCACGCGCTTGAACAGATCCAGATCGAGCTGCAGGACGCTCATGTCGCGGCCGTGCCGACGCGAGCGCGAGAATTCCGTGGCGGCGAGATCGAACCACCAGCGGCGGGAGTAGACGAGCGTCAGCGCATCGGTGCTCACGAGCTCGGTGAGATGATCGTGCGCGCGGCGCAGTTCGGTCACGCGCTCGGCGAGCTGCTGCTGCAGCGCGGCGACGCGCATCCCGACGTGGATGCGGGCGCGCAGCTCGTCGAGATCGATCGGCTTGGTCATGTAGTCATCGGCGCCGGCGTCGAGACCGGCGATGAGATCGGAGCGGCGATCGCGCGCCGTCAGCAGCAGGACGTACAGACTATTGAGGCGAGGCGCCGTCCGCACGCGCCGGCACAATTCGATTCCATCGAGCTCGGGCATCGTCCAATCGACGACCGCGAGTGAAGGGGGACGGAGCGAGTTCAGGATGTTCCACGCCGCCGCTCCGTCGTGCGCCAGGTCCACGTCGATGCCCCAGCTGCTCAGTGCGTTGGATACGATGACGGCGGTGGTCCGATCGTCGTCTGCGACAAGCGCGCGCATGCGCAGCGGATACGCAACCTCGATGCCTTTGCCGATCGTCAGTTCTGCGCAGACCGGCACGACGTCCGCCGACGAAACCGTGCGGAAACGCACGATACTGTGCACTGCTTAAACCGTCCGGCGAGCTCGCGAGTTGCCGTTTTAGGTGATCTGCCGAGCGCCGATCTGCGCAAGGCAATCGACCTGGCGGCGCACATCGTGACATGCCGCATGATGTGGCTGTCCAGAATGACGGGCTCGGTGCCGCTTCCCGCGACGTTGTTTCCGGAAGGGACGCCGCTGCCGGAAGTCGTCGAGACGTTCGAACGAATGCACGCGATCTGGTCGCGGTATCTCGACGATCTCGCCGACGCCGGGCTCGAACGCCGATTCGAGTACACAACCTACACTGGCGAGCGCTACGCCGATGCCGTTCACAACGTGCTGACGCAGCTGTTCAGCCATTCGTCGTACCACCGCGGTCAGATTGCGCTGCTGCTACGAAGAATCGGGGCCGAGCCGGCGCTCACCGATTTTGTGTTCTGGACGCGTCGGCGGGTCGACGGTTCTTGACGGCACCCACCCCAAATCCGGTGCGGACGACGGCAACGGCCTTTCAGCGTGTGTCTTGTCCTGGCCGATCGTGTTCAAGAATCGCATCGGCGTACACGCTTGTGAAAGAGGCCGTTTGGGCGCGCATCGTCGGCGAAGCGTTCCGTTTCGCGTCACGCGTGCGGCCTCTGAACACGCAACCTGCGGCGAGAGTGTGAAGGCTCGTGCACGGCATCGATGTTGATGGCCGTGTGTCGATCCCCTCGAGATCCGCGAGCACGAAATGAGTCCACAGCAGGCCACACTGCGTTCCTTGCGCCTCGTCATCCCTCCGCACCGGGCGGAGCACCAGTCCGAGCGCGACCGTCGCGTCCATCATCGCTGCATGCTCGCCGAGCTGCCGTGGCTCCGCGAGGTTCGTCTCAAGTACGGACCGCGCGCGGTCCTCATCGATCTATCCGGCGGCGGCGCGCAGCTCGAGACGGCCGGCTATCGGCTCAATCCGGGGTCAATCGTGGTCGTCGAAATCAACGGGAACCAGGACGAATCGCCGATTCCGTCGCGCGTGATCCGCTGTCAGATCGCGGGGCTCGCGCCGCAGCCGATTTATCGTTCTGCGCTGCAGTTCAAGCGGATCCTCGCGCTGCCCGCAAGCGCCGCGTGTCATCATCCGCTTGGAGCGGACGCCAACCCGGCGCGCGAGCATGCGCGGCTGCTGCACGCTCTGCGCCGCCTCGACGCCGCCAGATCGTGTTGGAGTGCGGACGCGTCGCCAATGGTCGGATTCGTCGGCGCGGCCGCCGAGGTCGAGGCGATGTCGGGCGTGCTTGCGATGATCGAGACCCCGGCGGCGCGGCGAGCCGGACCCGCGTTCACCCGGGAAGTGGCCGCGCTGTTCAACATCGTGGCCCGCGCCATCGAGAAAGACACGCCGGAAGACGTCACGGTCGCGTGTCTCGTAGACCGCCTGCGGCGCACCGTTCCCGTCCGCGCGATTCGCGTGACCGAGAGCCTCCCGGCGTCGGGCGGCGACGCGATCTATTTCGACGTGCCGGTGAGCGCCGATCAACCTTCGGCCAAGCTGGTGGTCGAGTTCCCGCGCGATTTCAGATCCGAGGAGTGGCAGTTTCAATACCTGAAGACGGCCGCGCATTTCCTCGCTCTGGTTCGCGAGATCGCCGAGAAGCGGCACGCGGCCGAGCAGGCCGCGATCGAGGAGGAACTGCGGCCGGCCGAAGAAACGACGGCCGCGTCGACAGATGGCCCCATCTCGCCGACCAGTCGCGTCGTGGTTCGATATCTGGACGGGCGGCTGCTGAAAGGCTACGTACCACACTTCGTACCCGACCGCGGCGCAGTAGAAGTATGGCCGTCGCCGGACGCGCCGTCGACGAGCCGCGTGACCGTCCCGTTCGGTCAGCTGAAAGCGATCTTCTTCGTACGCGATTTCGATGGCGGCGCGAGCTACCAGTCCGGCAAGCCTTCGAAGGCGAAGGTGTGCGGTCGCAGAGTGGCCGTCACATTTCTGGACGGCGAAGAATTGGCCGGCGCCACGCTGAACTATCAGACGGCGGGGCCCGGATTCTTCGTCCACCCGCTCGACGACCGGACCAACAACACGCGCGTGTACGTCCTGACGCAGTCCATTCGTCACGTCAAGTTTCCGGGACTGAATCCCTGAGAACACAAGCCGCGGCGTGTTGACAACCGGAGCGCGACACGCGAACGATCGTGGCCGCGGCCGGTGACGCCGCCGCCCCGTTCCCACGCCGGCAGTTTCAGCGCAAGTTGTCACGAATTTGCACCCGCGTGCGCGAGCGTTGTCTACGAGGGCGACGGGTTGAACCATGAAGATGATCTCCGGTTATGGACTGTCGGATATCGTAATATTTCCGCCGCGACTTTGGATTATGACGAGACAGAGTCGCCTGTGTCAGGCGGTCCCGCACTGTGAATCACAAGAGACGAAGGGTCGGGTGTGCGACGCGCGGCATCAGCGCGCATCAATCGGTCAACGCTCGGGCGGCCGTCGTGTGCTGCAATAGCGCACGCCGTGTGTCATATGCTGACCCATAGTGGTGCATGCAGTCCGGAGAGCTTTCCAAAAGCTTCCATCAGTGCACGTAATTTCCATGGGCACAGCGTTTCCTCTAGTGATCGCAGAAGTCGGTCGCTGGAGGATGAATGGTTGCGCGGGTTCTGAGCGGCGTGGTCGTGTGGACGATGGTTTCCGGATTCACCGCGGTCGAAGCGGCGGCAAGCTCGACTCACCACACCGCTGATCGCCTCCGGATCGAAGACTGCGAGAGCTGCCATCAGTTTCCCCAAACACGCAGCCACGTCACTGGCGTGCGGCCCACATTCGAGATTCCTGCAGCCTATCCGTTGGCGCCGAACGGTGAGCTGACATGCCTGACCTGTCACGAGGTGACGGCCGGGGCTGCGAACGGTTCGCTGAACATCCGCGGAGGCCTGCAAGGCGAGGCTTTCTGCCGCAGCTGTCATGCCTCGCGCGAGGAGGAGGGAAGCCGGCTCGCGCATGCCGTCAGAATGGGCGCCGCGCACAGGGCGCGTCCGCTCGAGAGCCCGAATCGATTGTCCCGGTCGCCGGCTGCCTCGCTCGATTGCCAGGCCTGCCATGACGGCGTCATCGGCGAGGGCGGGCACTGGCCCACGCAAGGGGAGATCGCGCGGAGCGGCCGCGACCTCGGCCATCCGGTCGGCATCGACTATCCGAATGCGCAGATTCGCTCGGCGACGCTCACCGCCCTTCCGCTTCTGAATCCCGCGGTCGGCCTCGAGAACGGAACCGTCGGCTGCACCTCCTGCCACGACGCACTGTCGCGCGTGCCGAAACAGCTCGTCATCGACAACCGTGGCAGCGCGCTGTGTCTTGCCTGCCATCGACTGTGAAACGTCGGGCCCTCGAATTCCTCGACGACCTCTGGCCAGAATCGTCTCGGCACCGCGAGTCGATTGACGATTGATCGATCGGAGCGCCAGGGAAAATCGGCAAAGACGATCTCCGGTTATGAACTATCCGATACCGTAGTACTGCCGTGTGCGGCCGGCACGTCCCGAGGACATCAATCCGCGGCCGCCTGCCGAGCGTCGCGCGTGGAGCGACGCAATCGTCGCTCCTCCTTCAATTGCTCGAGGTATCGCTTCGCCCACCGCAAGGGCTGGTCGGATCGGAAGGCTTGCGCCGCGACGGCGTGGGCGATCTCGGGATCGGTCCTGCAGACGAAGCGCACGATGGCGTCGTTCCGGCTCGGCGCGTGCGCCATGAACGTGGCATTTGCCACCGTGCGTGCGATACCGGGGTCGATCGGGCCGAGGTCGTCGACGATGCGGTGAAACGCCGCCAGATAGCGTCGGGCCGCCGGAATGGGCTCCGCGGCGTCGAGCGCCACGTTGAGAATCGTGCGCGCGACCGCCGGATCGGCGGC
Source organism: Acidobacteriota bacterium (assembly GCA_003222395.1). Lineage (GTDB taxonomy): Bacteria > Acidobacteriota > Vicinamibacteria > Vicinamibacterales > CAVVIG01 > Gp6-AA45. The sequence goes on along the minus strand of QHWB01000039.1, from coordinate 334,586 downwards.
CTGGAGCTCGTCGTGCAGAGCCGCCACCTGATCCGCCGAAAGCTTCGGCAGCGCCACCACGATCTGGCGATCGACCAGCGCGAGGTTCGACTTCAGCGACTCGATCTCTTTCTGCAGGCGATCTCCAATCGCGAGCCAGACCGCGCGATCGCCGAGCGCGTCCGTTTCGACCTTCAGCACGAGCTGAAAGGCCACCCGCTCCGCAAGGCGCGGAAGCACGGCCCGACGCGCGATCGCCCCCGAGATGCGGCTTCGGAGCGTCTGCTTGTGTTCTGAGATTCGCCCTCCGCGCAGCATCCGCGTCCGGCGCAGCTCGTCGAGAAGCGCCTTGGCTCTTCGCGCCGAATCCACGTCCACCTCTCCGCGACGAATATACCGCCGCTCCGCCGAATCGAAAATCGGCAAAGATGATATCCGATTGCGAACTATCCGATACCGTACTATCTTCGGGGAGCACACGACTTCGGTCGATCAAGTGGTGCGAAGTGCGGCATCGACCATCGCGGGTGCATGACCGAGGCGATGTCCGTATTCCCCGGCAGCCGTCTCTCGCGAGAACGACACATCGCCGTTGACTGCTTGCGGCGAGGCTCCGGCGACCGGCGGAAGGCGGCAGAATCGACGTCGACGATGCGCATACGGTCTGTGTAAAATCCGCCGTTCGATCGATCACGAAGGATCAGGTCTACAACCGATACGTCGAGGTCCAGGCGGCGAAGCGATGGCTCGATCCGTCGCCACGTCGTTGCGACCTATCCGGTGGATGAGGCCAGAGCGGCCAATTCAGACGCGGCGCCCTGCGAGGTGCTTCTGGAGCCTGTCGTCCCACTCGAGCGGTCGCGGTGGAGAAGCGGTCATCCGCGAAAGTGCGGTTGCGCCGGGTTGATGGCGACATTCCGCTCCGTCGGAACGATCAGAGACGGGATCAGCAGGACGCACGAACGCGCTTCCGTCAGCCATCGGCCGCCGAAGACGCGGCTGGCGCGGCGATCCAGGGCATCCCGATCTGGAATATCGCTCGCGTCAGCGGTTTCAACGGCGATCGCATCGGGTATCGTGATCTCGACGCAGACCTGGTCGCTCGGAAGGTGGCCCGTTCCGGTCTGGGGCGAGTTGTTCGAGCATCGCCAGCGATAACGACGTCGCGGCGTAAATGACCGGCCGACCCGGGGAATTCCATCGGCCACCGTACCGCGCGGCCCCAGCGCCATCGAGAGCGGTTTACGCCGCGAGCGTGTCTGGCGTTGGGAATGGTCCGCTGCGACGTTCTGTTCTGGATACACGCGAGCGGTTTACGCCGCGAGCGTGTCTGGCATTGGGAATGGTCCGCTGCGACGTTCTGTTCTGGATACACGCGAGCGGTTCACGCCGCGAGCGTGTCTGGCATTGGGAATGGTCCGCTGCGACGCTCTGTTCTGGATACACGCGAGCGGTTTACGCCGCGAGCGTGTCTGGCGTTGGGGGTGGGGCCCCAACGCAATAGAGTAATGGGCGCTTCAGGACTCGAACCTGAGACCTCGTGCGTGTGAAGCACGCGCTCTAACCAACTGAGCTAAGCGCCCAAGCGATTGATTGGTGGCGGGGGTACGGTCGTTCCGACCTCACGCTGACGGACGATTTTATCAGCGTGAGGCGCTTTTGTGGCCCTGCCGGAAATTTTTCCGCAGCTCGGCCAGATCGCTCCCGTTTCGTCGACCAGTAGGAATGCCAGCTTGACGACCAACGTCTTGGGAACACTCCGTCGACGCAATCGGTCGGCTCGATGATGACTGCGTCCTCGTCCGTCAGATGCGACGTGATCGCAACCACGACGAGATCTTGCATCTGATCGTTGAAGGCGGAAACGACGAGAGCCGGTCGCCGTTTTGAAGAACTAAGTATGATCGATTGCACGCGCGCCATGGAGACCAATGACGCTCCCGCCACAATCGCGGTCCCGCAGGACGATGCGCTCCGAGCGCTGCTGGCGGCAATCGTCGACTGCTCGGACGACGCCATCGTCAGCAAGACGCTGGACGGCGTGATCACTTCGTGGAATCGAGGCGCCGAGGCGCTCTTCGGATACGCGGCTGCCGAAGCCGTCGGCCAGCACATCTACCTGATCATCCCGGACGACCATCGAGCGGAAGAGGATGAGGTGCTCGCGCGGCTTCGCCGCGGCGAGCGAATCGACCACTTCGAGACCGTGCGGCAGACCAAGGACGGCCGCCGCATTCCCATTTCGCTGACCGTATCACCGGTCAGAAACGCCGCGGGCCGCATCATCGGCGCATCGAAAGTGGCGCGCGACATCACCGAACGGCAGCAGAGCGAGGCGCTGCGGGCGCGGCTCGCCGCGATTGTCGACTTCTCTGATGACGCGATCGTGAGCAAGACGCTTGACGGCGTCATCACCTCATGGAATCGGGGCGCCGAGCGGCTGTTCGGGTACACGGCGGCCGAAGCGGTGGGCCGGCACATCTTCCTGATCATTCCGGCGGACCGGCGGGCGGAAGAGATCGAGGTGCTCGCGCGTCTCGGCCGGGGCGAGCGGATTGAGCATTTCGACACGATCCGGCAAGCGAAGAACGGCCACCACGTGGCGGTCTCGCTGACGGTATCGCCGATCAAGGATTCGCGCGGACACATCATCGGTGCGTCGAAGGTCGCGCGAGACATCACCGAACGCAAGCGCGCCGAGGAGACGCTGAGGCGCGCGCACGAGGAACTGGAGGAACGTGTTCGCGAGCGCACGGCCGAGCTGTCGCGCATGAACGCGTCGCTGCGCCAGGAGATCGCCGAGCGGCTGCGCGTCGAAGCGGAGCGTACGCAGTTGTTGACCCGGCTCGTTCTCGCGCAGGAGGAAGAGCGCCGCCGGATCGCGCGCGACCTGCACGATCAGCTGGGGCAGCAGTTGACCGCCCTGCGGCTCACGCTGGAGATGCTGAACGCGCAGTCCGCGGACCAGACCGACGTCCGGGTTCAGATTGAAACGCTGCAGGAGCTCGCGCGACAGCTCGATCAGGACGTCGCGTTTCGTGTCGGGGAACTGAGGCCGGTCGATTTCGAGGAACGCGGGCTGCGGGCGGTGTTGACGGACTACGTCCGTAAGTGGTCGAAACACTCCGGCATCCCGGTGCGCCTGCACGCCACCCCATCGACCGGCGAGCGCTTCACCTCCGAGGTCGAAACGATGTTGTACCGCCTCGCGCAGGAAGCGCTGAACAACATCGTCAAGCACGCGCGGGCGGAGTGCGCCGATGTCGTGCTCGAACGCAGCCCCGAATATCTATCGCTGATCGTCGAGGACAACGGCATCGGATTCGACCTGTCGAGCGTGGGGAGCATCGGCGGCGGCGTCGGGCTGCTCGGCATGCGCGAGCGCGCGGCACTGGTCGGTGCGGATCTCCAGATCGAATCGACGCCGGGCCGGGGCACGACGGTGATCGTGCGCGTTCCCGCCCACGCCGCAGCGACCAGGATTCCCTGAGATGGCCGTGCCGCTCCGCATCCTGCTCGCAGACGACCACGCAACGGTCCGTCACGGCCTGAAGCTGTTGATCGACCGTCAGGCCGACATGGAGGTCGTCGGCGAGGCGGCTGACGGCGATGGCGTCCTCCGGCAAGCGGAGGCCCTGAAGCCCGATATCGTCGTGATCGACATCTCGATGCCGGGCATGAACGGCCTGGTTGCAACGCGAGCGCTCAAGCGCATGCAGCCCGACGTGTCGATCGTCGCCCTCACGCGGCATGACGACGAGACCTATCTCGAGGAGCTGCTGCGTGCCGGTGCGTCCGGATATGTGTTGAAGCAGAGTGCCTCGCTCGAATTCATGCGAGCGATACGCGCCGTCGCGGCCGGAGGCGTGTACGTCGACCCCGCGATGACCTCGCGGGTTGCCGACGGACTGCTCGCAAGAAACCCTGACGTCTCCCTCCAGCCTCGCAGCTCGATCAGCGAACGGGAGTCCGAGGTGCTGCGGCTGGTAGCCGTGGGGCACAGCAACAAGGAGATCGCCGCGCTGCTGAAGATCAGCGTCAAAACGGTCGAAGTCCACAAGACGAACGCGATGCGGAAGCTCGGAATGACAGGTCGCGTCGACATCGTTCGATACGCAGTGCTGCAGGGCTGGCTCTACGACACATAGGGCAAACCCGTACCCCGTATCGCTTCTCCCAATTGCGACGACCGACGCCACTCCCTACGCTGGGAGTCGGATGCAGCGCTGATTGTTGGAGACGTGAATGAAAAACAGAGCTCGTTCAGTTCCGGCCGTTCCGTATCACGCCGTTCGTTTCTACGACAACGAGAAATCTCTCGCCCAGATCGTCGCCGAGTTCCTCGGCGAGGGGCTGACCGACGGCAAGCCGGGCATCGTCATCGCCGCGCCGAGCCAGCGGGCCGCCATCGTGCGGGAACTGGTCGTTCGATCGTTCGACGTCGTGTCGCTGCAGGGTTCGGGCGACCTCGTCCTGCTCGATGCCGACGAGACGCTGGCGACGTTCATGTCGGACGACGAGAAGCTCCATGCGAAGGCGTTCGAGAACGAGATGTGCAACGTGATTCGGAAAGCGTGCCGCGGACGGACCGACTGCACGGTCCGCATCTACGGCCAGATGGTCGACATCCTCTGGAAGAGCGGGAAGCACAAGCTGGCGATCCGCCTCGAAGTGCTCTGGAACCAGTTGGCGAACACGCACGCCTTTTCGCTGCTCTGCGGCTACGCGATCGGCTCCTTCTACAAGGACGCGAACTTCGAGGAGATCTGCAGCCAGCACACGCACGTCGTTTCGGGAGACGGCAGCGCGAAAGCCGTCGCGTAAGCTACTTCCGCTCGGACGCCTTCTGCTTCGCCCACCGCTTCAGCTGCGCCTGACGGATTTTCTCTCGCGCCTCGGCCGACATCGTCCGCCGGCGCTTCGGCCGCCTGGCGCTGCCGGTCGACATCGCGGCGCGGCGGCCGCGGCCGACGCCGGCCCGCGCGCGATGACCGAGATCGTCGAGCAGTTTCGTGGCCGTATCACGGATCTCTTCGAGGGTTTTCGCGATCTGCTGCCGCTGACCCAGCCATCCGCGCGCCTTCGCTTCCGCCGTGCCGAGCAGGCGCCCGAGCTCTTCGGCAAAATCCTCGATCTTGCTGTCGGTCTTTGCCATGAATCCTCCGCAAACGATTTTCACCGACGCTCCGCGAGGCGGAAGAGGGCCACGGCATCGTCAGCCGCCGCGCGTATGAAGAAAGTCTCCGAGACGCCGGCGCTGTTCGCCGGACTCGTCGAAGTTCGACGCGGCGAGCCACGACTCGAGCGCCGTCCGGATCGCGGGCCACTCGCCGTCGACGATCGAGAACCACGCGGTATCGCGATTGCGCCCCTTGTTCACGACGGCCTGCCTGAAGACGCCCTCGAACGTGAAGCCGAGCCGCTCGGCGGCGCGGCACGACGACTCGTTCAGGCTGTCGCATTTCCATTCGTACCGCCGGTAGCCGAGCTCGTCGAAGGCGCGCCGCATCATCAAGTACATCGCTTCGGTTGCCGCGGTCGTCGCCTGCAGCTGCGGCGAATAGTTGATGTGGCCGACCTCGATGGTTCCGTTCGCCGGATCGATCCGCATGAACGCGGCGACGCCGGACGCGCTCCCGGTTTCCGCATCGACGATCGCATGGAACAGCGGATCGTCCTTTGCCGCCATCTTCGCGAGCCAGTCGCGGTACGAGGGCAGGTCCTTGAACGGCCCCGACGTCAGGTACGTCCAGTGGCGGCCGTCGCGATCCTCGCTGTTCGCTTCGAAGAGCTGATCGGCATGGCGCTCGACGTCGATCGGCTCGACACGGCAGTAGCGGCCCGACATCGGCGTGCGGGGCGGGCGCGGGCGCGCGGTCCAGCCGGGAACGGCGTCGCCTACCGGCTGGCCTAATGGATTAATGGCAACTATTTTCGTCCCTCCGGCAGCCGGCGCTCGCGCGATCCGTCGTAGTCGTAATCCTTCTGATCGATCTGCCGCATCGGCTTCTGACGCGTGCGCTCTTCATGCGCGTGCGCGATGAGACCCGGCAGCCGCGAGATGAGGAAGATCGCGTTGCCCAATTCGTACGCGAAGCCGAGGTCGGCCGAGATTGCGGCAATCGCGCCGTCGACGTTGACCGGCAGCGGTCGGCCGAAGCGCTCCTGCCGCGATTCGACGGCGCGTTCGGCCGCGCGAATCAGGCGGACGTGCTCGCCTTCGAGCTCGAGCTCGAGCGCCATCTGGAACAGGCGACTGGCGCGCGGATCGCGCGTATGGAACCGGTGACCGAAGCCTGGCGGAATCTCGTTCTGCTCCATGCACTCTTCGACGATGGCCTCGGCCGCCTGCTGCAGCGTGCGTCCGCTGCGGACGAGCGACAGGCCGCGGTCGAGAAATCGCATGCACGACTCGATGTCGCCGCCATGGTGCGGACCGAATCCGAGGATACCGGCCGCCACGCAATCCTTGAGCGGCGCGCCCGTCGTCGCCACGCTCCGCGCCGCCATCGTTGACGGCGGCGTGACGCCGTGATCGATCGACGACACCAGCACCGCGTTCAGCATGCGGCCGATCGCCGGCGTGGGCAGCTCGCCCATCAGGAGGAGATAGACGGCTTCGGCGAAACCGAGCCGACCCATCATCTCGTCGAGCGCGTAGCCGCGGATGAGAATCTGGTTCGGCGCAATCGACGTCAGCGCCGATTGCCAGCGGTCGGATGCGGTCCGCGGCTGGGCGCGACGCTCAGGAATGGTGGATGACATGAGCAATCCTCAATTCTTATTTCGCGCCGGTCCCCCACATCCTTCTATTCGCGGCAGGCCCACCCCCGCCGCTGTTGCTCGGCGCATTCGCGCTTCGCAGCGGCTCAAGGCTGTCACGCCAACTACGTCGTGCCATACAAACGATCGCCGAAGTCGCCGAGACCGGGAACGATGTATTTGTGCTCGTTGAGCATCCGATCGACGACGGGCGTGTAGATCTCAACGGTCGGATGCTGCTGCTCGACGACCGCGATACCTTCAGGCGCAGCGACGATGCAGACGATGCGGATCGCTGTCGCGCCGGCCCGGCGGAGGAGATCGAGCGCGGCGACGGCGCTCCCGCCGGTCGCGAGCATCGGATCGATGATCAGCACGTAACTCGTGTCGAGATTCGGCGGCAGCTTCGAGTAGTACTGCGATGCGACCGCCGTCATCTCGTCGCGCTGCAGGCCGATGTGCCCGACGCGCGCGCCGGGCACGAGCTCGAGGACGGCGTCGAGCATGCCGAGTCCGGCGCGAAGCACCGGAACGACGACGACCTCCGGCCGCACGCGGCGACCGGACGCAGGGCCGAGCGGCGTCTCGACGGTGACGTCGCGCGTCGGCACGCTGCGCAGCGCTTCAGCCGCGAGCAGCACGCTGATGCGCGTCGCGCCGCGGCGAAAATCTTCCGGAGCAGTCCGCTTGTCGCGCAGGCTGACGAGAGCATCGTGCACGAGCGGATGGTCGACGAGACGCACCGGCACGGCGTTCACTATACACGAAGGTCCAGTAGCGGAATCCGGCTGAGGCCCGATACTACGGGTGAGAGCGAGGGTACGACGAACGGGGACGCGTGGACGTCGGCGATAGAATCGGTATCGATGCGCGCGAATCTCGTGACCATCGTCGCCGCCGTCGGTGTACTGGCGGTTCAGCCTGTCCGCACGCCGATCTCGCTCGTAGTCGTCGGGAAGACGGTCCTGACGCAGAACATCCGGCGTCAGGTGCTGTCGCCCGGCGCGGTTGCGATCAACGGCAACGCGATCGTCGACGTCGACGCGCCCACAACGATCGCGCTGAAGTATCGCGCGGGCGAAACGATCAACGCCCGCGACGAGATCGTGCTGCCTGGCCTCGTCAACACGCACACGCACGCGCCGATGGTGATGTACCGCGGCCTTGCCGACGACCTCGCGCTGATGGAGTGGTTGAACAAATACATCTTTCCCGCCGAGGCGAAGACGGTGTCGCCTGAGATGGTCCGCGTCGGGACGCGGCTCGCCGCGCTCGAAATGATCGAGTCGGGCACGACGACCTACGCCGACATGTACTACTTCGAGGAGGAAGTCGCCAGGGTGACGAAAGAGGCGGGGCTGCGCGGCGTGCTCGGCGAAACGATCATCCAGTTTCCGGTCGCCGATGCGAAGACGCCGATCGAGGGGCTGGCGCGCACGGAACGCTTCATCAAGCTCTATAAGGATGATGCCTTGATCGTGCCCGCCGTCGCCCCGCACGCGATGTACACGAACGACAAAGCGACGCTCCTCGCGTCGGTGCAGCTGGCCCGGCGATACGGCGTTCCGGTCATCATCCATCTCGCCGAAACGGAAAACGAGCTGAAGACGGCACGTGAAAAATATCAGATGACGCCGACCGCCTACCTGGAGTCGATTGGCTTCTGGGGACCGCCGTCGGACCGGCAGAACACCCACACGATCGCGGCGCACGGCGTCTGGGTGAACGACGAGGACGTCGCGATCCTGAAACGACGCGGCATCGGCGTCTCACACAACCCCGAGAGCAACATGAAGCTGTCGAGCGGCACCGCGCCGGTGGCGATGTACCTGGCCGCCGGCGTCGCGCTCGGGCTCGGGACCGACGGCGCCGCCAGCAACAACGATCTCGACATGTTCGAGGCGATGCGCCAGGCGTCGTTCCTCGCCAAGCACGCCACCGGCGATCCGACGGCGGTTCCGGCGCAGACGGCGCTCGATCTCGCCACCATCGGCGGCGCGCGTGCGCTCGGCATGGAGCGTCTCATCGGCTCGCTCGAGCCCGGCAAGCGCGCGGATCTGATTACGGTGTCGATGAACAGCGCGCGCCAGACGCCGCTCTACGACGCCGTGTCGCACCTCGTCTACGTGACGCGCGGAGACGACGTGCGGACGACGATCGTCGACGGCAAGGTGCTCATGAAAGACCGGCAGATGAAAACGCTGGATCGCGCTGCGGTCATTGCCGACGCGAACAGACTCGCGGGGCGCGTCAAAGAAGCGGTGGGACGGTAGCTGGTTGTTGGTGGCTGGTTGCTGGTTGCCCCAGCCGCCAGCCCCAGCCCCAGCCCTCAGTCCCCAGCCCTCAGCATCCGTTACATGAACTGATGCCGCCGCCGTTCGGGCGAATGACGGCGCTTCGCCAGCGGTATGCCTTTGACGTTGTCGAGCGGAAGCGACGCGAACAGCTGTGGAACGATGCGCGCCTGCGCCACGTGCTCGAAGCCGGCCGCGAGACCGATGAGCGTCGGCTCGCTGAACGCCGTGCCGATGAAGCTGAGTCCCACCGGCAGACCGAACACGTCGCCCATCGGCACGTTCACGATCGGGTAGCCGACCACGGCAGCGAGCGTCGACGTCGCGAACTGGAAGTGATCGCCGTTGATCAGATCCGTCGTCCACGACGGCGTCCCGGTCGGCGTCGCGATCGCCTGCAGGTTGAAATCGGACAGCGCCTTGTCGATGCCATTCACGCCGGACGCCTGATCGATATCGAGCGCCTGGTTGTACGTGAGGCCGCCGAACGCCGCCTGGGGGGCGTCCGGACTGCTCACGTCGATCGACTGCGCGAGCTCGAATATTTCCTGCGCGAAGAACGGCATTTCGGTCGCGGCGTTCGCGCTGTTGAACGCGATCGCGTCCGCCAGCGTCCGTCCGGCCATCGGCACGCCGACGCGTGTCGAGAAATAGTTCTGCAGATCGATCTTGAAATCGAATACCAGCACGAGGAATTCGCCGTCGGCCGGCGGGAACACGAAACCGGCGGCGTCGAGGTCGACGAGCATCGCGCCGGCGCTGCGCATCGCCGCGATGGCGGTGTCGAACAACGTCCCGACCGCCGGGCTCGCACCGTCGACGCCCTGACGCGTGATGCCGATCCGCGCGCCGCGCAGGCCGTCGGGATTGACGAACGGCGAATAGTCCGCCGGGAGCGCAGGCCGACCGAAGCGTCCGCGCCATCCCAGCGGCACGCCGCCGGTCGCCGCGTCGCGCGGGTCGGGTTTGCGGCTCGCAATCGCCGTCAGCACGGCGGCCGCATCGGCGACCGTGCGCGCGTGCGGACCGATCGTGTCCTGTGTGTGCGAAATCGGCACGACGCCGCCGCGGCTCGTGACGCCGACGGTCGGCTTGATGCCGACGATGCCGCACAGGCTGGCGGGGCAGACGATGCTGCCGTCGGTTTCGGTTGCGAGCGCGGCGGCGCAGAGATTCGCCGACGCGGCCGCGCCGGAGCCCGAGCTCGATCCGCATGGATTGCGATCGATCGCGTACGGGTTGTTGCACTGACCGCCGCGTCCGCTCCATCCGCTCGACGAATGAAACGATCGGAAATTCGCCCACTCGCTCAGGTTCGCCTTGCCGAGAATCACGGCGCCGGCGGCGCGCAGCTTCGCAGCGACCGTCGAATCCTGAACCGCGGGCGCTCCCGCGAGCGCGAACGATCCGGCGGTCGTCTGCATCGAATCGCCCGTGTCGATGTTGTCTTTCAGCAGGATGGGAATACCGTTCAGCGGGCCGACGGCGCGCCCTCTGAGGCGCATCGCGTCGGCGTTCTGCGCGATCCCAAGCGCGTCGGGATTCAGCTCGATCACCGAATTGAGCCCGGGTCCGCGTTCGTCGATCGCCTGAATGCGATTCAAATAGAACGTCGTCAGTTCCACGGCGCTGGTCCGCCCGGCGGCCATGGCCGCCTTCATCTGCGTGATCGTCGCTTCGTTGAACGTCGCCGGCGCCGCGGGCGCCGCCGTCTGCGCCGTCGCTTCGCGGACGCCGATCGTCGTGTTCAACGACGCGCCTGCTCCCGCGGCCGCGCTCAGCTGGAGGAAACTCCTGCGGTTCATTGCCCCCTCCTTCGTGAAGTGAGAGGGACACCTTATCGCCGGTGGAAGCGGACGCGGCGAAGAAAAAGAATAAAGTGTGAAAGAGGAAACGTCAGCCGCCGACGACCGAGATGTACGGCAGGTTGCGGTACTGCTCGGCGTAGTCGAGGCCGTAGCCGACGACGAACCGATCCTCGATCTCGAAGCCGATGTACTCGACTTTCACGTTCACCTTCCGCCGTGACGGCTTGCTGAGCAGGCACGCCGTGCGCAGCGTCCGTGGATTGCGCGCGCGCAGGATTTCCTGAAGGTAGGTGAGCGTCAGCCCCGTGTCCACGATGTCCTCGACGATGACGACGTTGCGGCCGTCGAGCGTCGTATCGAGATCCTTCTGCAGCCGTACCTCGCCGGAGGTCGTCGTGCCCTTGGCGTAGCTCGACACCGCCATGAAATCGAGCGACACCTGCCCGGGCATGTGGCGAATGAGATCGGACAGGAAGATGAACGCGCCTTTGAGGACGGCGACGACGTGCAGATCATCCGGGAAGTCGTCGCGGATCTCGAGCGCCATCGACGCGACGCGCTTTTGAATCTGGTCGGCAGATAGTAGGATTTCAGTCGGTCGCAGGTCGATCATAAGAAGGCGCCCTGGCCGCCGCAGCCCTGGCGAAGGCGGCGACATCATACCCATGAAACGGTTCGACATCATCACGGAAGCCGACGCGCGCGTGTTGACGCGCGGCGACACCGTGATGCTGTCGCGCGGCGGCCACATCACGCCGCTCGCGCACGATACGCTGAAGGACAAACGCGTGACCGTCGTCCACGAGGGGCGCACCACGACCGACGAGGCGTCGCTCGCGCCGCGCGCCGACATCCGGGCCGTGGCGATCGCGAGCGATCACACCGGGATCGCGCTGCGGCGGGCGCTCGTCGCGTTTCTTCGGGGGCGCGGCCTGACCGTGCAGGATCTCGGAACCGACTCGGCCGATCCAGTCGATTATCCCGACGTGGCGGCTTCGGTCGCTCGCGCGGTCTCCCGCGGCGAGGCCGACGCCGGCATCGCGATCGATGGCGCAGGAATCGGATCGGCAATCGCGGCAAACAAGATCGCCGGCGTGCGGGCCGTCATGGCGACCACGGAGCTCATCGCCCGGTATTCGCGCGAGCACAACGGCGCGAACGTCCTCACCCTCGGCGCGACGCTCGTCGGCCCGGACGAAGCGCGCGCGATCGTCGCGACGTGGCTGACGACGCCGATGCGCGAGTCGCGCTACATCCGCCGGCTCGCGAAAATCAGAGATCTCGAACATCCGTGACCAGAGAAGAGCTGCAGCGCCTGATCGACATCATCGTCCAGGAAATGTCCTCGACCGCGCTCCGGCCGGCTGCGCGATGCGCATGCCATTCCGTCCTCTACGACTGCTGTCCGGATCGGCTGCGCGGCGTCATCGACGCCGGCGCCACGCGCGTCGGCGTCCATGCGACGGGCGGCGCGCCCGCTGCGGTCGCGTCGATGATCGATCACACGCTCCTCAAACCCGACGCGACAAAACGGCAAATCGAGGAGCTGTGCCGCGAAGCGGCGCAGTTCAAGTTCGCGACCGTGTGCGTCAACCCGACGTGGGTGGCAACGTGCGCGCGGCTGCTCGCCGGCAGCGGCGTCGGCGTCTGCTCGGTCGTCGGGTTTCCGCTCGGCGCGACGACAGCCGACGTGAAGGGCTACGAGACGCAGCGCGCGATCTTCGACGGCGCGCGCGAGATCGACATGGTGATTAACGTGGGCGCGCTCAAGTCGGGCGACCTGCGCGGCGTCGAGCGCGATATCGAGGCGGTGACCGCGCCGTGCCGCGAATGCGGCGCGCTGAGCAAGGTCATCATCGAAGCGGCGCTGCTCACCGACGACGAAAAGATCACGGCGTGCACGGTCGCCAAGGCGGCGGGCGCCGATTACGTGAAGACGTCGACCGGCTTCGGTCCCGGCGGCGCGACGGCCGCCGACGTCGCTCTCATGCGCCGCGTCGTCGGCGCCGAGATGGGCGTCAAGGCCGCCGGCGGCGTTCGCGATCTCGAGGGGCTGAAGGCGATGATCGCGGCGGGCGCGACGAGAGTCGGCGCCAGCGCGGGCGTCAAGATCGTTCAGCAGGCTCGGGGAGAAAAGCCGTCGATCACGTCGAGCGGCTATTGACACGGCCGTTGACATTCATAGGCTAATCCGCTAGCCGATAGGCCAATTCTTAGCGTCAGGAGGTTCTGTGGCGGCCTTTCCCGATTTGTTCGGCGCCCGTCGCCGCCGTCAGGCTGCGATCGCGGCCGCGAGCATCGATGGAGATGACCGCCGGAGGCGGCGGCGTCGTCGTCGCGGCACGTCGGCAGCAGTTTCGCGGCGCATGAAGAAATATTGGGCCGACAGGCGGAAGACGAAAAGAAAGGTAGAAGGCCGCGCGGCTGGGGTTGGCTGGATTTACTGCACAGACTGAATTCGTTCGGACGAAATTGCGGCTGGTCTTTTCGGAAACGGCTGCGTTGCAGCGCCATTCTGTGGTCGTCGGCTGGCACCTCGCATGAATAAGACGGCTGAATAGTACGGAGCCGTCAAGTCTGTCGGGGGGTCGATGATAGAGACCAGCAGAGGGATTCAGGACGTCGTCCAGCGTATTCGCGGTGAGTTTCTCGAGATGCCTGGACTGCGGCTGACGGCAGAACAGGCGCGGCGCTTATGGCGTCTCGACGAAACGGCGTGCGACGCGGTGCTGGGCGCGCTCGTTGACGCGCGATTTCTGGCCAGAACCCGCGACGGAGCGTTCGTCCGCGACGATCACAACTCACCTCACTCGTAACAACATTGTCAGACGCCTGGGACGACGTGCCAGGCGTGAAGGCGGCGGCGGAGGTCGGTCGTTTCGTCGCCGCGCAGTTCCCGCAGCGCATACGACACAAAATCGCGAGTGACACGTTTCCGCCATACGAGTGTGAAATCGGTGTTATCCATCGGCCTCGACGGGACGGCCGCAAGCTCCGCCGCTTCCGCGATGATGTCATCCGTGAGCCGGCGGCCTACGAGGGCCGCCGCAGCGTTTTCGGACGCGACCGGACGGGAGGCCACGGCGCCGAGCACGATGCGCGCCGCTTCAACCGTTTCGCCTCTCATCTTTGCGGCGGCGGCCACCGACAGCACAGGAAAATCGAAAGAACCGCGGCGCCGCAGCTTCCAGTAGGTGCTCTTCCATCCATCAGCACCGGGAACGCGGATGCTCGTCAGGATCTCGTCCGGGCGCCGGGTCAGGTAGTGGATGCCGTCGTTGCGATACAGGTCGGCAAGTGGTATCGAGCGGACGCCGGCAGCAGAGGTGAGGTCGACCGACGCGCCGAGCGCCATCAACATCGGCGCGGTATCGCTTGACGACACGGCGAGACACCTTGGACTCGACGTCGCCACCCAGCACACCTGTAGCGCGGCCCTCCCAGGTAGCGCGGCCCTTTCAGGGCTGCGATCATCCTTCTTCATGCAGAAATCGATCGCCTTGCGCCATTCGTAGTTCTGGTCGTAATAGTTGCAGCGTGTGTCGAGGCACAGATTGCCCCCAATCGTGCCCATGTTCCGCAGAAGCGGCGTCGCGACCTGCGAGGCGGCCTGCCACAGGCCGGTATAGGCGCGACGCACGCGCTCGTCGCCGACGAGCGCGGACAGCGTGACGCTCGCGCCGATCGTGAGACCGTCGCCTCTCGACGGGCTCGGAGCGACCCTGAGCGTCGCCGAAGCGTTGCCGTTCGAGATCGCGCGGAGTTCCGCAATCCCTCGGAGCCCGATCAACGTCGACGGGACCTGCTGACGCCGTTTCATGTTCGGCAGCAGATCGGTGCCGCCGGCCACGATCATCGCCTCGCCCGGAGACGCCGATGCGAGGAGATCCGCGGCCTCCTGCACCGTCCGCGGCGCATGGAACCGAAAGTGAGGAAGCCTCATCATGACTGAATGACCTGTGGCGTGGCCCTTTCAGGGCCGCGAGCTTTTCCATCTCCACCTTCCCATGGCGGCGGCACTTGCAGCGGCTCGGGCCACGGGACGTCTGGGAAGTGTGACGGGCCGTAGCGCGCCGGCTTGCCGGCGGCTTTGGCTTCGAGCGCTTTCAGGATCTTTTCCGGTGTGGTCGGCACTTCGTCGATGCGTACGCCAACTGCGTCGAACACGGCGTTGGCGACTGCGGGCATCACCGGCAGCAGCGGCCCCTGACCAACTTCCTTCGCGCCGAATGGACCGCGCGGATCGGGTTCTTCGATCAACTCCGTGAACACCTCCGGCATGTCCATCGTCGTCGGACTCTTGTACTCGAGGATCGACGGAAACTTGTGGACGAGCGCGTGCGATAGACGCGGCGGCAGACGCCGGAAGATCTGCTCCTCCATCAGCGCTTCGCCGAGCGCCATGTAGACGCTTCCTTCGACCTGACCGCGCACGAGCGTCGGGTTGAGCGCGCGGCCGATGTCGTGCGCGATCCACACGCGCGGCACATGAATCCATCCGGTCGCGGGATCGACGTCCACTTCGACGATTGCCGCCGAGTACGAGTAAGTCGGCGACGGTCCCACGCCTCCGCCCTTGAACCGGGCAGCCGATCGCGGCGGCGTGTACGAGCCGGTCGTCCCAATCGTGCCGAATGCTGCCTCGGCGAGCTGCACGGCTTCCGCGAACGCGATACCGACCGATGGGTTCTCGGTATCGAACACGCGGCGATCGGCGAACACGAGCCGGTCTTTCGGGACCGCGAGCTTGCGCGACACGGAGTCTGCCAGAAGGTCTCGCGCGCGCTCGGCGGCCTGGATGGCCGCGTTGCCCATCATCAGCGTCACGCGGCTCGAGTACGAGCCGAGATCGACCGGCGTCAGATCGGTGTCGCCCGTGACGGCGCGGATGTCGATTGGATCGATGCCGAGGACTTCCGCCACGCAGGCGACCAGGACATCGTCCGAGCCTTGACCGATTTCGGTGGCGCCGCAGAACGCGGTGACGCCGCCGCTGCGATCGAGCTTCAACTGCACGCCGGAATGCGGCATGTCGTTCCAGTAGATCGGGAGCCCTGCGCCCGACAGATACGACGAACAGGCCAGTCCGACGCCGCGTCCGAACGGCAGCCTGCGATGCTTCGACGACCAGTCGGCCGCGCGCGTGACGCGGCGGATGCATTCGGCGAGACCGATGGTGCCCAGGCGCAGATAGTTGGCCGTCAACGTTTCAGGCTTTTCGACGATGCGCAGGCGAAGGTCTGCGGGGTCGAGGCCGAGCGCGTCGGCAATCTTGTCGAGCTGAATCTCCTGGCCGAAACGGCTTTGCGGCGTGCCATGGCCTCGCTTCGGCCCGCAGGGCGGCTTGTTCGTGAACACGCGGCAACCCTGAAACCGGTACGCCGGGATGTGGTACGTGACCGTCTGCAGCGCGCCGGTGTAGAACGTGCTCGCGACGCCGTACGATCCATACGCGCCGCCGTCGAGAACGGTCTGCACTTCCATCCCGGTGATCGTGCCGTCGTCGTTCACTCCGGTCTTCATCCGCATCAGCACCGGATGGCGACCGCGATGGCAGTAGAACACCTCTTCGCGCGTGAGGCAGATCTTCACGGGACGGTCGAGCAGCCACGCCGCCTTTGCGATCACAATCTCGTGGTTGAAGGGATCGCTCTTGCCGCCGAAGCCGCCGCCGTTGGGAGTCGCGACGACTCGGATATGCGCGGCCGGCATGTCGAGCGCCTTCGCGAGCGCCCGGTGGACGTAGTGCGGCGTCTGCGTGCTCGACCAGAGCACGAGCTTGCCGTCGGGATCCTTCGCCGCCACTGCGGCATGCTGCTCGATCGGCAGGTGCGTATTGCCCTGATAGAAGAACGTGTCCTCGAACACCTTGTCTGCATCGGCGAGCGCGCGTCCGACGTCTCCGAATTCGAGCGAGACGAGCTTGTGGATGTTGCCGCGATCGCCGTACTCGTGGATGCGAGGGTCGTCGTGCTGCAGGCTGTCTTCGGGCGCCGCGAACGTCCGCAGCGGTTCGTACTCGACGTCGATCAGATCGAGCGCTTCGAACGCAGTCAGCTCGTCGCGTGCGATGACGGCAGCGACCGGATCGCCGACGAAGCGAACGCGATCGACGGCGAGCGCGTGCTCGTCCTGGCTCACGGGGAGGATGCCGTACGGAATCGGGAAGTCGCGGCCGTCCAGGATGAGGAGCACGCCCGGGTGGGCGCGCGCGCGCGCCGCGTCGATGCGGACAATGCGCGCGTGCGGCGCCGTGGATCGCAGGAGCTTACAGTGCACCATGCGCGGCAGCATGATGTCGTCGGCGAACTTCGTCTGACCGGTCGCCTTCGCGCGGCCGTCGACGCGGCGGCGGGGTTTGCCGATGATATTCATTTTCTTATTTCGCGTGGGACCCCACCTTTCTCACATCGCGGCGGGACCCACCCCCGCCGCGGTTGCTCTGCGCCTTCGCGCCTCGCAACGGCTCAAGGCTGTCACGCGCCGACGCGCTCGCGGTGTAAACCGCTCGCGCCCAGTTAGAACAGAACGTCACCATGGTGCTCATGCGCGACGCGCTCACGGGTTAGCTGGCTGCCGTAGTGCGAGGCCTTCAGCCGAGCGCCCGATTGCTGCTTCGACGGCTTCGAAAATCTGCTGATACCCCGTGCAGCGACACAGATTCCCGGACAAGGCTTCCTTGATCTGATCGCGCGTCGGGTTCGGGTGTTCGTCGAGAAGCGCCTTCGCGGCGACCAGGAATCCCGGCGTGCAGTAGCCGCACTGCGCGGCGCCGAGGTCGGCGAACGTTTCCTGCAGCGGATGCAGGCGGCCGTCGACGGCGAGCCCTTCGACCGTCGTCACGCACCGGCCGCCGCAGTCGACGCCGAGCACCAGGCACGACAGCACCGGCTGGTCGTCGAGCAGGACGGCGCACGCGCCACACTCGCCCAGCTCGCAGCCGTGTTTCGTGCCGCACAGGTTCAGGTCCTCACGCAGCACCTCGAGGAGCGTTTTGTACGGCGCGAAGGCGATCTCGGTCGCTTCGCGGTTGACCGTCAGCGTGATGTGGGCGTTTGGCATATTTCGGCTTGCGGCCCGCGGATCTCGGGGTGTGGGCGGCGCGCTGCGCGCCGCTCAATCCCGCAACCGCGAAGGCGGCGACTTGTTCGGCGATGGCGGCCGGATTCTGCGGACCGTCGGGACGGAACCAGTGGGCGGTCCAGTTGAGCGCGCCGAGGAACGCGCGCGTCGCGATCGTCGCGTCGGCGTGCTGGAGCTCGCGGCGCCGGATGCCGTCGCCGACGAGCGCACGCACGCCGCGTTCGTAGCGGTCGCGCTTGGCGACGATGGCCGCGCGCATCCGGGGCGGCAGCGCCGCCACTTCCAGGTGCGCGGCCGATCCCTCGACCTCGTCGATCAGACAGAGGACATGGGTCACGGCGAGGTGGTGCAGTCGATCGGCGAGCGGCCGGCCGACGCGCCGCGCCGCGGCGAGCGCCTGGAGCAGCTGGTCGAGCGCCTGATTCTGGCAGAAGAAGAGGAGCTCGTTCTTGCCGCGGAAGTAGTGATACAGGTTGCCGGGCGAGAGGTCGGCCGCGACGGCGATGTCGCGCATGCCGGCCGCGGCGAAGCCGTGCGCGCGGAACGTCCGCGCGGCGGCCCTGAGGATCTCGACGCGCCGCGCGTCGGCGCGCCGCAGGCGGATCGAACGGCGGTTCGAAAATTGAACCACCGTTCGATTCTAGCGCGCTCGCCGCGGTTTCTCAACATCTCGAAGTCCAGTGATCTTTTCGTGAAATCGGCCCGTCATAAGAAATCCATTACAACTCGTCCGTGGGATACGGACTTCCGATAACATCGGGGCCTATGGCAACAAGCGCAATCGACAAGTCGAGAGTGCTCGTCGTCGACGACGAGCCGCAGATCACGCGCGTGCTGCGGACGGTGCTCACCAGTCAGGGATACCAGGTCAGAACCGCGGCGGAGGGTGAAGCGGCGCTCACCAATTTCACCGAGTGGCGACCCGAGCTGGTGATCACGGATCTCTACATGCCGCACATGGACGGCATCGAGCTGTGCCGACGGATTCGCGCGATGTCGAACGTGCCGATCATCGTGCTGTCGGTGAAGGGCGAGGAGAAGACCAAGGTCGAAGCGCTCGACTCGGGCGCCGACGACTACGTGACCAAGCCGTTCGGCATCGACGAGCTGCTCGCCCGCGTCCGCGCGGCGCTGCGCCGTGGCGGCGGCGAGGCCGACATCGCGGCGTTCGACGCCGGCGACTTCCGCGTCGATCTCGAAGGGCGGCGCGTGCACGCGCGCGGACAGGAAGTGCGCCTGACGCCGAAGGAGTTCGATCTGTTCGTCTACATGGCGCGGCATCCCAACCGCGTCATCACGCATCGCACGCTGCTCGAAGCGGTGTGGGGCGAGGCCTCGCAGGAGCAACCGGAATATCTGCGCGTCTTCATGGGGCAGCTGCGCAAGAAGCTCGAACCGGATCCGTCCAACCCGCGGTATCTGGTCACGGAGCCGTGGGTCGGATATCGGTTCAATCCGAACGGCTGAACATTTTCTTGACGCGTGGGGCCCCACCCCCACGCGCTGACGCGCTCGCGGCGTAAACCGCTCGCGCGTTTCTAGGACTGAACGTCGCAGAACTCCTGGTGCATATCAGCGGCGTCCCGGCTGGTATCATGGCACTCCCAAAGGGGGTCGCCATGCGCCGATTCTCGTGCGCCGGTGCGTCCGTCGCCGTTCTGCTGTGCGGTCTTTCCCTCGCGGTCAACGCTCAACAACCGCCGTCGCGCATATCGGCTGATACGCGTCTGGCGACGCCCGGCGGCGCGAGTTTCACCGCGCCCGCCGGTTGGTCGGTTCGGTCGACCGACGCGATGGTCGTGCTCCAGACGCCGGAACCCGATTCGCACGTCGTCGTCATCGACGTGCAAGCGACGGATGCCGACGCCGCGGTTGCGGCCGCCTGGAAGCTTTACAAGGCGGACGCGAAGCGGCCGCTGAAGCTCGCCACGGATCGACCGGCGCGCAACGGCTGGGACGCGCGACGCGTTTACGATTACGAGACCTCTCCGAACGAGCGCGCGGTCGTGCAGGCGGTCGCCTACCGCGCCGGCGCCGCGTGGACCGTGCTCATCGTCGACGGAACCGAACCCACATTCGAGCGACGCGCCGCACCGCTCTCGCTCGTCGCGCAAAGCTTGCGGCCGAAAGGCTACCAGCGGGAGTCTTTTGCCGGACGCACTTCTCACCCGCTCGACGCCGAGCGCATCGCGAACATCAAATCGCTTCTCGAAAGCGGTATGAAAGAGCTCGGCGTGCCCGGGGTCGCGTTCAGCCTCATCGATCGCGGCAAGGTGGTGTTCGAAGGGGGACTGGGCGTCCGCGAGCTCGGCAAGACCGATCCCATCGACGAGAACACGCTGTTCATCGCCGCTTCCAACACGAAGGCGTTGACGACGCTTCTGCTGGCGCGGCTGGTGGATGCGAAGAAGCTCGATTGGGAGCAGCCCGTCGCGCAGGTGTACCCGGCGTTCAAGCTCGGCGATGCCGACACCACGCGGCGCGTGCTCGTCAAGCACCTGATCTGCGCCTGCACCGGCCTGCCACGCCAGGACCTCGAGTGGATTTTCGAATTCGCGCAATCGACGCCCGCTCGCGCGATGTCGCTGCTCGGCACGATCGAGCCGACGAGCAAATTCGGCGAGGTATTTCAGTACAGCAACCTGATGGCGGCCGCGGCCGGATTCGTCGGCGGCAGCCTCTTGTATCCCGGCCGGGAGCTCGGCGCCGCATACGACGACGCGATGCGGACGCAGATTTTCGAGCCGCTGGGGATGAGCCGCACGACGTTCGACTTCGCGCGCGCTCAGAAATCGAACCACGCGCGCCCGCACGGACTCGACGTCGATGGCAAACTGGCAATCGGGAAGATGGATCTGAACTATGCAGTCGTGCCGGTCCGTCCGGCGGGCGGCATGTGGACCAGCGTTCACGACCTGTCCCGTTACGTGATGATGGAGCTCGCCGGAGGCAGGCTGTCCGACGGCAGCCGTCTGGTGTCCGAGCAGAACCTCGTGATGCGGCGCTCTCCGCAGATTCTGCTCGGCGAAGATCAGACATACGGCATGGGCCTGATGGAGGACCGTACGTGGGGCGTGAACGTCGTGCATCATGGCGGCGATCTCGCGGGCTACCACAGCGACATGATCTTCTTGCCGGTTCACGGCGTCGGCGCCGTCATTCTCACCAACAGCGATCCAGGAGTGCGGCTCCGGCGTCCGTTCATGCGCCGGCTCCTCGAAGTGCTCTTCGACGGAAAACCCGAAGCGGCGGAGGACCTCGCCGCGTCTGCGCGTCAGATGAAGACGGCGATCGCCAAGGAGCGCGAGCGTCTGATCGTTCCGGCCGATCCTTCACAGGCCGCGAAGCTGGCAGCGCGCTATCGAAACGCCGCGCTCGGTGACGTCGTCGTGCGGCACGAGCGGGGCGGCACGGTCTTCGACGTCGGAGAGTGGAAGAGCGCAGTCGCGTCGCGCGTGAACGACGACCACACCATCTCGTTCATCACCACCGATCCGTCGCTCCTGGGCTTCGAGTTCGTCGTGGCGGATCGTGATGGAAAACGAGCGCTCATCGTCCGCGACGGCCAGCACGAGTACGTGTTCGCCGAAACAGCAGACCGATCGCAGGAATAAGCTGACCGGTCGGTTCTGAGATCAGTAGGAAAAGAAAAGAGCGGGAGACGGGGATCGAACCCGCGACATCAGGCTTGGGAAGCCTGCGTTCTACCGCTGAACTACTCCCGCATTCGTTCGGCCAATTGTATATCAGCCCCGCGGTGTCACCATTTCCCGAGTGCCGTCACCGGGCGCAGGCCGCTACGCTCGAATGAGGCTGACCACCTCATCGCGCCTCGACGCCATCAGCTCGGGCGTCGTCGCCTCGAGGTTCAGCCGCAGCAGCGGTTCGGTGTTCGACGGCCGTACGTTGAAGTGCCAGTCGGGATATTCGACCGATATGCCGTCGAGCGTGTACTGGTGACCGTCCGCGTACTTCGCGGCGATCGCCGTCAGCTTCGCCGGCACCTGCTCCATGCTTTTCAGCTTCGTGTTGATCTCGCCGGAGATGAAGTACCGCCGCTCGAGCGGCTGCACGAGCTCGTGAAGGCTCTGGCCCTTCCTCGACATCAACTCCAGCATCAACAGCGCGGGAATGAATCCATTGTCCGCGTAGAAGTTGTCGCGGAAATAATAGTGGCCGGTCACTTCGCCGCCGAAGATGGCGTTGGTCTCGCGCATGCGCCGCTTGAAGAACGCATGGCCGACGCGGTTCATGTACCACGTCCCACCGTAGCGCTCCACCGTGTCCTTCACGGCGTGGCTCGCGCGCAGATCGTAGATGATGCCGGCGCCGGGATGCTTGATGAGAAACGCTTCCGCCAGCAGCGCCGTGATGAAATCGCCGGAGATGAACTCGCCCCGGCCGTCGATGAAGAAGCAGCGATCCGCGTCGCCGTCCCACGCGATCCCGACGTCCGCCTTGTCGGCCACCACGCGCTCGACGATGTCGCGGCGGTTCTCCTCGATCAGCGGGTTCGCCTCGTGGTTCGGAAACCGTCCGTCGATCTCGAAGCAGAGCCGCGTCGTCTTGCACGGAAGGCGCTCGAACAGCTTCGGCGCGACGAGGCCAGCCATGCCGCTGCCGGCATCCAGGACGACGTTGAACGGCTTGACGATCGACGCGTCGATGAACGCCATGACGTGATCGACGTAGGCGTGCAACGCATCCTTCGTCGTCACCTGACCGCGCCTGGCCACCGGCGGTGGCAGCGTGTCGGCCGCGATCATCTGGCGGATCTCGACGAGCCCTTCTTCGCCGCTCAGCGGGAACGCTTCCTGCCGCACCATCTTCATGCCGTTGTACTGCTTGGGATTGTGCGACGCGGTCACCTGCACGCCGCCGTCGTGACGATCGCGCGCGACGGCGAAGTAGAGCATGTCGGTCGGAATCATGCCGTAGTCGACGACGTCGGCGCCGCGCGACGTGGCGCCGTCGATGAACGCGGCGGCGATCGAAGGCGACGACAGACGCATATCGCGGCCGACGGCGATCCGGTTCGCTTTGAGATACGAGACGAACCCGGCACCGATCGCGCGCGCCACGTCCTCGTTGATCTCGGACGGGTAAATGCCGCGCACGTCGTAAGCTTTGAAGATATTCGGATCGATGTTCATATATCAGCTATCAGCTATCAGCTATCGGCTATCGGCTATCAGCTATCGGCTATCAGCTATCGGCTATCGGCTATCAGCTATCGGCTATCAGCTATCGGCTATCAGCTGAAAGCTGATAGCTGATAGCTGATAGCTGATAGCTTATTTAGAGTCGACTGTAATCGGTCAGGACGGACTTGTCGCCGAGCACGGTGCCGTTGTCGACCGCGGCATTCCGGCCGATGTGGCAGTGGCGGCCGAGAATCGAGTTGCGCACGGTCGCTTCCTGACTGACGCGGCTGTTCGCCCAGACGATGGCGCGCTCGATCGCCGCGTGCTCCTCGATGTGACAGTGGCGGCCGACGACGCTGTAGGGGCCGATCCGGGCGCCGGGCCTCACAATCGTGGCTTCGTCGATGAAGCACGGCCCCTCGACGATGGCGCCATCTTCGATGCGCGCCTCGGGCGATATCCACGCCGCCGACGGCCTCGCGGCGAACGGCGCGGCGCGATACGCGGTGAAGCGGCCGTCCATCATGTCGCGGTGCACCTGCATGTACTTTTCCGGCGTTCCAATGTCGATCCAGTAGCCGCGGTACACGTAGGCGACGAAGCTTTCGCCCTGCTCGATGAGCGACGGGAAAAAGCTGCGCTCGATCGACCACGGCGTGTCCTTCGGAATGCGATCGAACGTGTCCGGCTCGAGAACGTAGATGCCGGCGTTGATCGTGTCGCAGGTGATCTCGTCGGGCTTCGGCTTCTCGAGAAAGCGGCGGATGTTGGAATCCGCATCGGTTTCGACCAGACCGTACGCGGTCGGGTTGTCCACCGGCGTCAGCACGATCGTCGCCTTCGCCCTGCGGTCGCGGTGCAGCGCGATCACCGCGGCGAGATCGACTTCCGTCAGCACGTCGCCGTTGAACACGACCACCGATTCGCGAAGCTGATCGCCCGCATAACGGACGGCGCCGGCCGTGCCGAGCGGGGCCGGCTCGACGACGTACTTGATCCCGAGCCCGCTGTCGCCGCCGTCACCGAAGATCTCCTCGATGCGCCGCGGCTGATAATTCAGGCTGAGGATCACTTCATCGATCTCAGAAACCTGCTTCAGCAGGTCGAGTTGGTAATGAAGAAAGGGACGATTGAAGATCGGAACGATCGGCTTCGGCGTGTGAATCGTCAGCGGACGCAGGCGCGTGCCCTTGCCCCCCGCGAGCAGGATCGCCTTCATGGGCAACCACCGATGTTATCATGTGAAGACGGCCGTCCATGAACCTGCCGAACGCGCTCACGGTCACGCGGATCTTCCTCGTGCCGCTGCTCGTCGTCGTGCTGCTCACGCAGTTCGAAGGAAGAAACGTCCTCGGGCTCGCGCCCGAGATCGTCGGCGCGGCGATCTTCGCGGTCGCGTCGCTGACCGACTGGGCCGACGGCTACCTCGCGCGGCGGCGCAAGCAGATTACGCCGCTCGGACAGGTGATCGATCCGCTCGCCGACAAGCTGCTGACGTCGGCGGCGCTCATCTCGCTCGTGCAGATGGAAATGGCGAGCGCCTGGATCGTGGCGCTGATCATCGGCCGCGAGTTCGCGGTCACCGCGCTGCGCAGCCTCGCGTACGCCCGCGGGATCGTCATCCCGGCCTCGCCGCTCGGAAAAGTGAAGATGGTGTCGGAGGTGGTCGCGATTCTCGCGCTGATTCTCGCGCACGAACAGGCGCGGCTCGCCGACCTCCTGTACTGGACCGGTCAAGCCGCGCTGTGGTTCGTCGTCGTCACGGCGCTCGTGTCGGCCGCCGACTACTTCAAGCGCTTCAACGTCACCGCCACCCCGCGCGTCGCGGATATAAGAGACAGAAAGGTGGGATGATGCCTTTCTACTTCCGCGGGGCCGCGTAGTCGTCGTTCAGGACGACGCCGTTCGACCGCAGAATCCGCGTCAGCGCGCGATCCTTCGACACCGAGATGACAATCACCTCGCCAATCGCGGTCAGCGGCGCGCCACGCGGTCCGATGTCACGATAGATCGCGAAGCGCATGTTCGGCGTGACGCCTTTTTCGACGCCCCGATCGATGATGGCGAAGTCGCCGGACGCCGCAATCTGGCGATCGTAGCCGGCCGAGGTCACGCGCGCGAGCGACGTGAAGTCGGGCTCGCCGACCGCGTCGGTCTCGGCTGCGACGGTAGGCGGTGTGACGTACGGTTCGAGGTAATCGTTTGCGGTCATCTCGATGCACGTCTGGTCGACGGTCGCAATCGCCATCGTGTCGTTGACGGCGACGATGCGCACCCAGCCGGCGGTGCGAATCGCCGGAGACGAGCGGTAGCCCATGTCCATCATCGAACGGCCCGAGTGCCGCACGAAATATTCCTGACCGAGCTGCACGCCGGCGTTCGTCCCGCCGCTGACGACGACGAGGTCGCGGTGGCCGAACACGGTGTGTTTGATCGGATCCTGCGCCGCCACCAGCCGGAGGACCTTGTCGCCCGGTCCGGCCGTGTCGACCGGCGGCGCGCAGGCGAGCGCAATTTCCGCCGGTGAGAGCACCGGCGCCTCCGACATCGCGGGTTGAGCGGATGCGGACGCGACCATCCCGCTGAGAACGAACACCGGCAGCACTACCCTTCCGAGCCAGAACGAACGCACGGTGGCCTCCTGTTGATTACTTGCTTTGCGCCTGGGCTTTCAGTTCGGCGACCCGTTTCTGCGCCTCCTGCAGGTACTCGCTCTGCTCGAATTCCTGCAGGAGCTTCTCGAAGTAGGGGAGGGCTTCGGCTTCCTTCTTCTGTTTGATCAGCGATTCGCCCAGATGGAAGTAGACGGCGTCGCGTTTGGTGAAGGCCGGATCCTCTTTCAGGACGGCCTTGAATCGGTCGGCCGCGCCCAGGTACCAGCGCTGCCGGTAATAGAAAAAGCCGACGAGATAATTCGACTCGTCGAGGCGATCCTTCGCCTCGCGGAGCTTCGCCCGCACTTCGGGCATCAGCTTGCTGTTCGGATAGCGCTCGACGAAGGTTTCGAACTCCTTCACCGTCTCACGGGTTTCCGACTGATCGCGCTGCGGCGCGCGCATCTGGCGGTAGTGCGCGAGCCCGAGCTTGTACTGCGCGTAGTCGGACCGCGGATTCGTCGGATAGAACGTGAGGAACTCCTTGAACTCGTTGATCGCGAGGACCAACGCCTCGGCCGTGCCTTCCCCGAGGTACGTGTCGCCGATGCCGAGCTTCGCATCGGGCCGGAACGCGCTCTGCGTGTACGTCTCGGTGACCTGCTTGAAGAACTCGCGCGCGGTCAGCCACTTCTTCTTGTTGAGCGCTTCGGTGCCTTTGTCGAAGAGGAACTTGTCGGGGTCGGTCGTGCCCGCCGGCACCAGGCTGCGCGTCTGCGGCGCGCACGCCGACGCGGCGACAACCGCCGCGGACGCGATGAAGAACACGATGCGGGATCTCGTCAAAGTCAAAGTATTCCAAGCAGCCATTGATACTCAGCGGACAATCCCTGCTCGAGGCCAACCGTTGGCGTGAAGCCGAAATCCGTTCGAGCGAGCGACGTGTCGGCATAGGTGTGCCGCATGTCTCCTTTCTGAGCGGACTCGACGGTTACGCGAGGCTGGCGTCCGGACACTCGGCCGATCACGTCGAGCACCTGATTGATCGAGACGCGGGATCCACCTCCAATATTGTACACGCGCCCGGGGACGCCGCGGGCCGCCGCGGCGACGTTTGCGGCGACGGCATCGTGCACATACGTGAAATCGCGTGTCTGCTCGCCGTCGCCGTACACCGTGATCGGCTCGTCGAGGATCGTCGCGCGCAGGAATCGATGAAAGCCCATGTCGGGCCTCTGGCGCGGACCATAGACCGTGAAGTAGCGCAGCGAGACGACAGGGACGCCGAAGTTCGCAAAGTACAAGTAGCAGAGCTGTTCTGCGGCGAGCTTCGAGACGCCGTACGGCGAGACGGGCTGCGGCAACGCGTCTTCTCTCATCGGGATCGACACCTTGTCGCCGTACACCGACGAGCTCGAGGAGTAGACGAAGCGCTCGAGCGGCGTTCGCGCGCCCAGGACCGCTTCGAGCAGCACCTGCGTCGCCTCGATGTTGTTCTCGATGTAGATGGCGAAGTCGCGTCCCCAGCTCTTGCGGACGCCCGCCTGCGCGGCAAGGTGAAAGACGTGCGTTCGATCGGCGAGCAACTCCGGCAGGCTCGCGTCCTGAATCCGCAACGGTAGAAAGGTGAACCGCGGATGATTGATGAACGAGCTGAGGTTCTGCTCTTTGATCGAGCGCGGGTAGTAATCGGTGAAGCAGTCGATGCCGATGACGTCCGCGCCGTCGGCCAGCAGACGCTCGGTCAGAGTCGATCCGATGAATCCGGCGACGCCAGTAACTAAGGCGTGCATGAGAAGATCGATCGAATGCGATCCGGCAGCCGGCGTGGGCGCCCGGCCCGATCGAACGACGCGTGCACGTCGGTTTCGGCGTACCGCACGCGAACGCGCGAAATGGATCGGGATGTGATCACCGCGCGCCCTTTTGGCTAGCTCGGGACGTCCCGGGCCGGTCGAGGGACGGGGATCGCCGCGCCCGAGGCCGCTGCCTTCAGCTCGCGCGTGGCCAGCTCGGGATCGGGCGTGTGGAACACCGCCGATCCGGCGACGATGATGCTCGCGCCGGCCGACACGACGCGTGCGACGTTGGTTCGATCGATGCCGCCGTCGATTTCGACCGGCGCCGCGTTCCCCGCACGATCGAGCAGCGCACGCACCGCACGAACCTTGGGCTCGCTGCGGGGAATGAACGACTGTCCGCCGAATCCGGGGTTGACCGACATCACGAGCACATAATCGACGTCGGCGGCGATCTCTTCCAGGGCGCCGACCGGCGTCGATGGATTCAGCACGACGCCCGCCCTGACGCCGAGCGCTTTGATCGCGTGCACCGTGCGGTGAAGGTGCGGCAGCACCTCGACGTGCACCGACAGCATGGACGCGCCGGCCTCGGCGAACGCGTCGATGTACCGGTCCGGTTCTTCGATCATCAGGTGGACGTCGAGCGGAACCTTCGCGATGCGTTTGATCGAGGCGACGACCGGCGGACCGATCGTGATGTTGGGGACGAAATGACCGTCCATCACATCGACGTGAATCAGATCGGCGCCGCCCCGTTCCACCGCCGCGATCGCGGTGCCGAGCGCGGCAAAATCGGCGGAGAGGATCGATGGTGCGATGAGAACGCTCATGCCAGGGAAACGCAGAGTCTGACGCTGCTCACCGACTGACCTCGATCGAAATCGGTTCGCCGGGTCCGATCTGAAACCCGGCCTGCGGGCTCTGGCGGATGACGATGCCGGCGGCGACGCCCGGATATGGGCTCGAGCCGACGACCGCGACGCGGAATCCACGGTTGCGCAGGATGTCGGCCGCACGGTCGCCGTTCACGCCAATCAGATCGGGCATCACGTAGCTGGCGCCGCGCTCGCCGCGGTTGACGAGCAGCGACACCTGACCGGCGGCGCTTCGCGCCGGTGGCGTCTGCGCGACGACGACGTCAGAGGGCAGATCCTGCGATCGAATTTCCGAGACGGCTGCGAGCGTGAGGCCGTCCTGCGTCAGACGCAGCTGGGCAGTGCGCTCGGTTTCGCCGACGAGAACCGGCACCGTGGTCGCGCGCTGACCGGCGCTGAGCCACACGCGCACCGTGCGCTGGCGCCGCGCGATCGATCCGGCCGGCGGTTCCTGCGCGAGCACGTGGCCGGCGGCAATCTTCGGATCCTGCCGCCGCGAATCGTCGACCTTGAGCGACAGACCGAGGTCCGTCGCGATGGTCATCGCGTCGTTCGCCGTGCGGTTGGTCAGGTCGGGTACCTGGACCTCGCGCGCGCGCAGCGCGATGCGCATCGCCGCAGCGGCAAACAGCAGATAGGTCACGACCAGCGCGCCGCCGAGCAGCATCAGCTTGCCGGCGGTCCACACGCGCGTTTTCAGCGCCATCGGATGCCGGATCGTACTACAACCGCGCCGAAGAACGCCTCGAGCCCGTGCGTGTGCGGCTCGGTCCTCAGGTGGCCGCGCGAATCGACAACCGCGCGCGGCACGAGCGGTGACGCGTCGCGTGCGTCGAGCGGTTCGAAGTCGCGCGCTGCAGCAAGAAACGCATCGACGACGCCTTCGTTTTCCTCGGGCTCGCTCGAACACGTCGCGTAGACGAGGCGGCCGCGCGGTGCCACGGCGCCGGCCGCGTGCTGCAGCATCGTCAGCTGCGCCGCAGCCAGCGGCGCAAGATCGCTTTCGCGCCGGCGCCAGCGGATGTCGGGATCGCGGCGCAGCGTACCGAGGCCCGAGCACGGCGCGTCAACGACCACGAGATCGAACGGCGACGAGAAAGGCAGCGGCTTCAGCAGATCCGCCTGA
This sequence comes from Acidobacteriota bacterium, assembly GCA_003222395.1. Lineage (GTDB taxonomy): Bacteria > Acidobacteriota > Vicinamibacteria > Vicinamibacterales > CAVVIG01 > Gp6-AA45. Next base: position 305,119 of record QHWB01000039.1, on the reverse strand, counting down.
ACGAGCCGCACGTTCGTCGCGCCGCTGGCGGCGACCGTCTTTCGCAGCAGCTCCATGCGCCGCCCGCGCACATCGCAGGCAACCAGCAGTCCCCGCCCGTTCATCGCGGCCGCCATCGCGGTCGCCTTCCCCCCCGGCGACGCGCACGCGTCGAGCACGCGCGCATGCGATCCGGCATCGGCGAGCGCCGCGACGAGCTGCGACGCTTCGTCCTGCACCACGAACCAGCCTTCGTCGAGGCCACGGCCGCGGAGCGGATGGCCGTCTTCGACCAGAAGGGCGTCGGTTGCGAAGCGCGCCGGCGTGACGCGGACGTCGTCGCCGGCAAGGCGATCGGCGAGCTCCCGGGCCGTGACGCGGAGACGGTTCGCTCGCAGCGTGACCGGCGCCGCCTCGTTGTTGAACATGAGCCACCGTTCGGCCGCTTCGAAGCCGAGGCGGTCGTACCAGCGCGCCGCGAGCCACCTGGGGTGCGAGAGCGTGGTACTGAAGTAAGCAAGGACGGCGTCTCGATCGCGCGGGTCGGCCGGCCGCGGCGGCAAAGGGAGGTCGCGCCGCCTTCGCGAAATCGTCCTGAGGATCGCGTTGACGAATCCGCTCGCGCTGCCCTTGCCCACCCGACGCGCGAGGCTCACGGCGTCGTCCACAACTGCCGACGCGGGCACGCGCGTCAGGTAGAGAAGCTGGTACGCCCCGATCCTGAGAATCTCCACGATTTCCGGATCGAGTCGATCGATCGGCCGCTTCGCGAACTCGACGATGAGGTGGTCGAGCGCCGCGCGCCGGCGCTGCACACCCGCGGCGATTTCCGCGGCCAGCGCGCGGTCGCGCTCGTCATTCAAGCTCGCGCGGGCCAGCGCGATCGCGGTGGGAAGGTCGGCGTTCCCGGCAGAGACCGCCGAAAGGATTTCGTAGGCGGCGATGCGGGCGGGCGCAATCATGCCGAGCCCGGCGCCCTAGGCCCCGGATGCCGCGGTGAAGCGATCGCCCGCCGAAAGATGATGGCCGGCCATGAAGTCGCGCACCAACATCGGGCGCTTGCCTTCAGCCTGAATCTGCACGAGGCGCAGCGGCGCGTCGCCGGTCGCGACGATCAAGCGGTCGCCGCCGGCTTCGACGATGGTGCCCGGGTCGCTGGTCCCGGCCGTTTCGGATGTGAGCGACGACTGCAGCAGAATGAGCCGCCGTCCCTGCACGAAGGCGTGCGCGTGCGGCCACGGATGCAGGCCGCGGATCTGATCGTGAATGCGGCGAGCCGGGCGGCACCAGTCGACGATGCCATCCTCCTTCGTCAGACGGTGCGCGTAAGTGGCCGCCGCGTCGTCCTGCGGCGTTTCGTCTGCGCGGCGGGCGGCGATGTCGTCGACGGCCCGCACGAGCAGATCGGCGCCGAGCCGGGCGAGATCGCCCTCGACCTGCTCGCTTGTCTCATCAATGTCGATCGGCCGGCGCGCCGACCGGAGCATCGGTCCCGCATCGAGCGCCCTGACGACTCTCATGATCGTGACGCCCGTCTCGTGCTCGCCGGCGATGATGGCGCGAGGCACCGGCGCGGCGCCGCGGTATTTCGGGAGCAGCGAGGCGTGAACGTTGATCATCCCGAGACGAGGGATGGCCAGCACCTCGTCGGTCAGAATCCTGCCGTACGCCGCAACGACGCCGAGGTCCGCGTGAAGTGCGCGCAGGGCATCAGTAAACGACGGATCCTTCAATCGAAGGGGTTGCAAAACGGGCACGCCAGCGCCGCGCGCGCGCCGTTTTATCGGCGCCTCGGCGACGTGATGGCCGCGTCCGCGCGGCCGATCCGGTTGGGTGACGACGCCGACCACGGCGTGCGCCGATGCAAAAAGCGCATCGAGCGTGGGAACGGCGAACGCGGGGGTGCCGAAGAACACGATGCGGAGAGCGCAGACGGTACCTTCCGTCACCATTTGCCCGTGCGCGACAGCTTGCGAATCTTCCGGACGATCAGGTCGCGCTTGATGCCCCGAAGCCGATCGACGAACAGCATCCCGTCGAGATGATCCATCTCGTGCTGGAAGGCGCGCGCGAGCAGGCCGGTCCCCTCGTGCCGGAACTCACGACCCTCCCGATCGAGCGCCCTGATGACCGCCCGCGCCGGTCGGACGACGGTCGCGTTGAAACCGGGGACACTCAGGCATCCTTCTTCTTCGAGCTGCATTCCCTCGCGCTCGACGAACTGCGGGTTGATCATCACCATCAAGCTCGAAGGATCGCGCCCGACCGAAGTATCGATGACGAACAGCCGAAGCGACACGCCGACCTGCGGCGCCGCGAGGCCGACGCCCGGCGCGGCGTACATCGTTTCGATCATGTCGTCGATCAGCGTGTGGACGTCGTCGGTGATCTCTTCGATAGGGCCGGCCGCGTCGTGGAGGGGGCTGTCGCCGTATCTGAGGATGGGCAGGATCATCAGGCCGAACTGCTTCACTCCGTCAACGTGCCATAAAACGGGAACGGGTGCGTTCCCTGAACGCCTTCCAATTGGTTGCAAGCTCCTCGATCGAGTCGCCGCCGAACTTCTCGATCGCCGCATCCGCAAGGACGATTGAGACCATGGCTTCGCCGACGACGGCGGCGGCCGGGACGGCGCAGACGTCGCTGCGTTCGATCGTCGCGGGGCTTTCGGTCATGTTCGACAGATCGACGGAGCGCAGCGGCTTCATCAGCGTCGAAATCGGCTTCATGTAGGCCGTCATGCGCAGCTCTTCGCCGTTGGTGACGCCGCCTTCGAGGCCGCCGGCGTTGTTCGTCGGCCGCGAGACGCCGACCGGATCGGTCGAATCCCGGTCGATGCGCGGCACGATCTCGTCGTGGACGCGCGAGCCGGGGAGGTGCGCGACCGCCGGTCCGAGACCGATGCCGACCGCCTTGATCGCGGGGATCGACATCAGCGCCTGCGCGAGCCGTCCATCGAGCTTGCGGTCCCATTGCACGTAGCTGCCGAGCCCCGGCGGCACGTCGTGCGCGATGATCTCGAAGCTGCCGCCCATCGTGTCGCCGGCGTCGCGCGCGCGATCGATCTCCGCGATCATGCGGAGTTCGACCTCGGCGTCGGCGCAGTGAAGTGGACTCTCGGCGGAGATCGCGCGGACCTGCTGAAACGAAAAGGCGAGCGGATTCGACACCGACGCCGATCCGATCGCGGTGACGTGGCTCGCGACGTCGGTCCCGACCGCACGCAGCAGCTGGCGGGCGATCGCGCCGACGGCGACGCGCGCCGCGGTCTCGCGTGCGCTGGCGCGCTCCAGCACGTTGCGCATGTCTTCGTGGCCGTACTTCACGAAGCCCGCAAGGTCCGCGTGGCCCGGGCGCGGGCGCGTGACGAGGGGCCGGTCGACGCCCGACGCCGACTCCGGCATCTCGGGCTCGACGTGCATCGTGCGCTGCCAGTTCTCCCAGTCCTTGTTCGGAATCAACAGCGCGATCGGACCGCCGGTCGACAGCCCGTGACGAACGCCGCTGAGCGGCTCCGCGCGATCGGACTCGATCAGCATGCGGCGGCCGCGGCCGTACCCGGTCTGCCGCCGCCGCAGCTCGGTCGTGATGGCATCGAGATCGATCGCGAGCCCCGCCGGAACTCCTTCGAGGACGGCGACGAGCGCTTTGCCGTGCGACTCGCCGGCGGTCAGAAAACGCAGCATTCGCGTTTCATTCTATCCGAAAAAATTGCCGCATCCCGGACGCGATCCCGCGATCTCCTTCGCGATCGATGCGGGCGACGATCTTGCACCGTCGCTCCCGTCCTATCGACAACGGAGGTCGCGATGCAGCTCGTGGCGGATCGCTTTGCGATGCACGACGACGAACGTGTCGTCGATCTCGCAACCGGCATGCGTGTCGTGCTGAAGATGACGAGGGTCGTCGCTGGAGGGGCGCAGCTGCAGTGGACGGCGCGATGCGATCTGTTCCAGCGACTCCATCACCGCGCAATCGCGCCGCTCCTTGACTACGGCCTCGTGGGACGATTCGTTCGATTCGAAGCGTGGCAATGTGGACCGGCGTGGAGCGGGGCGGTCGAGGCCGCTGCCCGCGCGCGGACGAACGCCGCCGATTGTCTTCGCGCGGCTGGTCTCGCGGCGACCGACAGTATCGCCGTACACGTGAGGCAGGGCTCTCCGGTCGTCGTTCCCGATATCGGCGGCGGGGACGTCAACGATACGGAGCCGGAAACGGCGGCCGACGTGCCGCTCGCTGTCCGGGGACTGATGACGATTCAACGATCTGCCGTCCCGGCTCTTGCCGAGATGTTTGCGTACGTGCCTGGCCCGCGGCCGCACGTCGCCGCCGTCTGGGGCGCGCCCGGTTCGGGCAAGACAACGCTGGCGATCGAGCTCGCGCGGCTGGCGCGGCTCAACGGCTTCGTGCCAATCGCGGCACGCTTCATCGACTCGACGTACGACGCGCTGTGGCGCGGCAGGAGCGTGTTCGTCGTCGACGACGGCGAGAACCGCAGATCGTGCCCGCTCGTGCATGCGTCGATGCAATCGCCGGTGCCGCACGTGCTCTTCGTCGCCGGCGCTGAGGAGATCGGTCGCGTACGCGGCCTGCCGCTCGGCCGCGTCAGCGCGGACGATCTGGTCGGCGCGGTGTTCCCTCGCAGAATGAGCGAGGCGCTCGAGACCGACGCGCGCGCAGCCGCGGAAGCGGCGCGGGGATTGCCCGAAAGGTTTCTTCGATTGCTGTGGTCGGACTCCGTCGGGCGCCACAGGCGCCGTGCGCCGCGGACGTCGTCTCGCGCGGCCGAGCAGCCGGTCGCGTACGGCGGCGACGAGCGCGCCGAGCCGCCGGTTGCGCAGCTGCCTTCGGTCGCGTGGCCGACGCCCGGCGAGCTGGCGGCGCTCAGACGAAAGGTGACCGACGCGCTTGCGAAGCTGACGCGCGGGCGGCATGCGGCGGCGATCCGTCAGCTGCGGCAGACCGTCGGCGCGCTGATCCGGCGCGGCGCCTGGGCCGACGCAGCCGACGGCGCGATGCCGCTGGCGGCAACGCTGCTGCGCCGCGGGCGCCCGCGCGATGCGCTGAAGGTGCTCGACGACGTCCGCACGTTCGCCGGTCGATCCGGCGGCGATGCGCGGCTCCTCGATGCGGCGGTGCTGGCCGGCGAAGCCTGGATCGATCTGGCGCGGCTCGACGAGGCGGAAACCGTGCTGGCGGCCGCCGTCACGTCGGCCACGACAAGCGGCGATCGGCTCCGGATCGCCACGTCCTCGCTTGCGCTCGCCCGATGTCTCTTCTGGCGCGGGAAATACGACGATGCCGCGGCGGCGTTGAGCCGGCCGTTCGACGATGCATCGGCCGGTGTGCGCGCCCGTCGCGAGCTCCTCGCGGCGCGAATCGCGGTGGGACGCTTCGATATCCGAGGCGCGGTGGCCGCGACCGCCGCAGTCGCAGAGACGGCGTCTTCAGACGCCGCGGTTCGGGCCGCGGTGGCGTACGCGACCGCGTTCGTCCACCTCGCCATCGACGATCTCGACGCCGTGCAGCGGCACGCGGCGGCGGCCATCGCGCTCGCGCGCCAGGCGCACGATCCACTGCGCGCCATCCGCGCGCGGCTGCTCGTGGCGGAGGCGGATCGGCGCCGCGGCCGATCCGGAACGGCGCTGGGCCACGTACGGCGCATCGGCCGGATGGCCGGAACGTTGCCGCCCCTTCTGAAGGCGCGCGTGGAGCTCATCGCGTCAATCGCCACGAGCGGCGAGCAGGCGAGCGGCGCGTACATCGCCGGCACGGGGCTGCCCGCGCTCGCGCTGTTCCTGCCAATTCAGGCGATGCGGGAGCGATCGGCGGTCGATCCGCTCGTCGCCGATGCGTTACTGATTCTGCGCGCCTGTCAGACAGCGGACGACGAGCTCGTCGTGTTGCGCGATGTCTGCGGCCGCGTGCGCCAGCAGCTGCACGCCGCCGCCGTCGCAATCGTCGCGGGCGGACCGCGGCGCTGCGACCCGATCGCCGGTGACGGCGGCCGCGTCGACGGGGCGGTTGCCGAGCGCGCGATGGCGGCGGGGATCACCATCGCTCCTCACCAGCACGACGGACGCGTCGAGGCCGCCGCGCCGATTCACTATGGCGGGGCGATCGTCGGCGCGCTGTCGGCCCGGTGGCCGATCGGATCGACCTACGACCTGTCGCGCGCGTCAACGGTCATGACGATGACCGCGGCGGCTGTGGCGCCCATTCTGTCCGCCGCGCTCGCGCACCGGCAGCGGCCGAAGCCACCCGCGCCCGAGCTCATCGGAACGACGACGGCGATGGTGGAATTGAAGCGCGGCGTCGAGCGGGCGGCGTCCGCGCCGTTCGCCGTCCTCATCGAAGGCGAAAGCGGCTGCGGCAAGGAGCTCGTTGCGCAGGCGATTCACCGCGCGAGCCTGCGGCGCGATCGTCCGCTTCGAACGCTGAACTGCGCGGCGCTACCCGACGATCTCGTCGAGGCGGAGCTGTTCGGCCACGTGCGCGGGTCGTTCACCGGCGCCGTTGGCGATCGCACCGGCGTCTTCGAGGAGGCGCATGGCGGAACGCTGTTTCTCGACGAGATCGGCGAACTGTCGCCGCGAGCGCAGGCCAAGCTGCTGCGCGTCATCCAGGAGGGAGAAATCCGGCGCGTGGGCGAGAACCTCTCGCGCCGCGTCGACGTGCGCATCGTCGCCGCAACGAATCGCGACCTCCGTCGCGAAGTCGAGGCGGGACGCTTTCGCGTCGATCTGTTGTACCGCCTCGACGTGATTCGCATCGCGGTGCCGCCGCTTCGCGAGCGCGCCGAAGACGTGCCGCTGCTCGTCGATCACTTCTGGCGTGAGGCGACGAGCCGCGTCGCCAGCCGCGCGACGCTGGCCGCGACCACGCTGGCGGCGCTTGCACGCTATCACTGGCCGGGAAACGTGCGAGAGCTGCAGAACGTGCTCGCGTCGCTCGCCGTCCGGTGTGGACGGCGCGGCGTGGTCGGTCCCTCGGCGCTGCCGCCGCACCTGGCGCAAGGGAGCGCGGCCGCGGCCGACAGATGGCGGCTCGACGAGGCGCGGCGCACGTTCGACGAGCGCTTCGTCCGCGCCGCGCTCGTGCGGAGCGGCGGCCATCGCGGCCGCGCCGCCGAGGAGCTCGGCGTCACGAGACAGGGGTTGACGAAGCTGATGGCGCGGCTCGGGATTTCGTCGTCCTCGCCAGCAGGAGACACAGGATGAGGGCGGGAATACCAAGGAGACCGGCGCCGATGAAAAAGAGCGCGTACCCTTCGAGCAGCGTGCGTCCCGCCGCCAGACGCTCGACCATCACCCCGGAGAAGCCTTTGGCGAACTTGCCGACGTATGTGTACGCAGAGCTCAGAAGCGCATACTGCGTCGCTGTATACCCGAGACTCGTCAGGCTCGACATGTACGTCACCAGCGCGACGCCGGCGAAGCCAATCCCGAAGTTGTCCGCAAAGATCACCGCGCCGAACACCCGAACGTCAGGACCGGCGTACGCCATCGTCGCAAAGTTGGCGATCACCAGGATCTTCAAGATGACGCCCGCGATCAGCGTCTTGATGTATCCGAAGCGCAGCGCGCTGAAACCACCGGCCGCGATGCCGAGCAGTGTCGCCGCGAGACCGACCGACGCTCGGACGGCGCCGACGGCATCCTTCGAGAGACCGAGATCGTGATAGAAGGGATTGGCCATCGGGCCCATCATGTACTCGGGCAATTGGTAGAAGCTGATCATCGCGAGCATCAGGAGCGCCAGCCAGCCATACACGCGAAAGAATTCCGTGAAGGGACCGATCACGGCGTCGAAGAAGCCGCGGGCGCTCCAGAGCGGCGCAGTCTCCGCCTTCGATTCGAAAACCTTCCTGGCCCGCAGCGGCTCCACGGCTACCAGACTCGCGCACAACCCGACCGCCATCAACGCGGCCATCGCGGCATACGAAATCCGCCAGCCCAAATGGTTCGCCGCAATCAGGATTAGTGCTTCCGAGACCAGCACCGCCAATCGGTAGCCGAGCTGATAGGCGGCGGAGAGCAGGCCGAGCTCATCGGAGTCATTCGCTGCCTCGATCCGCCACGCGTCCACGACGATGTCCTGGGTCGACGAGGAGAAGGCGACGATCAGAGCGAGTATGCCGAGCGGCGCGAGCCCGGCCTTCAGACCGGTCGCGGAGATCGCGAGGAGTCCCGTGGTGATGAGGAGCTGGCTGACGATCATCCATCCGCGCCGGCGGCCAAGCCGGCCGAACCCAGGCGCATCGAGTCGATCGATGAAAGGCGCCCATAGAAACTTCAGCGAATAGGCGAGCCCAACCCAAGAGAGGAAGCCGATGGCCGTCAGCGCTGTCCCTTCGTCGCGCATCCAGTAGCCGAGGGTGTTGCCGGTGAGGAAAAACGGCAAACCGGAGGAGAAGCCCAACATGAGCATCACCGCCACCTTCGGCTGGCGGAGCGACGCGATCACGCCGGTTTTTCGCGCGGCCCTTACCTGGACTTCAGCCATCTAGTTCGGTTTCGACGTCTCGATTTTCAGCCTCAGGTTCAGCAGCGGCTGATTGCCCGGATCCTTGTCGAGACCGCGCGCGATCGTTTCGCGGGCTGCGTCGCGGTTGCCGCCGCGAAGCTGCGCGTCGGCGAGCGAGGCGAGGAGGCGCACGTCGCCAGGACTCGAGGCAACGGCCTTCTGAAACCATTCTGCGGCCGTGATGAAGTCGTTCATTCTCAGCGAGAGCAGCGCGATGCGTGAGGTCCTGACGGCGAGTGAGGCTTCGTCGGCGACGAGGCCGCCGTACTGGATGAGCGCCGTGCGCGCGTCTGACAGATGGTTGAGGCGTTCGGCTGCGCCCGCGTACTGCAGGAACGCCTCGGGTTCGACCGGGAAGCGGGTCGTGGCCTGCTGCAGGGCGCGTTCGGCCGCCTCGACGTCGCCGTCCTGCAGGAGCGCGCGGCCGTACAGCGTCAGTGTATCGCTCGTCGCGGCCGGATTCCCGGCGATCCGTTCGAGCGCCTCGCGCGCCTTCTTCAACAGCGCGCGATCGCCGCGCGCGCGTTCGAGCCAGACCTCGCCGAGCGCGCGATAGATGAGCGGTTCGTTCGGAGCCTGTTCGAGCGCGGTGCCGAGCGCGAGGACCGCGAGCTCCCAGCGGCCGGCGCGCGCGTGCTCGCGGCCGATTGCCACCTGACGATCGACGCGGCCGCGGTCCAGGGCAGCCAGCCCCTTTAACTGCTCGAGCTCTTCGGCGTGTCTATCGAGGGCCGCGTACACGCTAACGAGCTCTTCACGCGCTTCGATCGTCTCGGGCGACAAGGAGACCGCACGCTCGAAGGCGCGCCCGGCATCGACCAGGCGATGCTCCGCACGAAGGCAGATCCCGAGCAGATAGTAGGCATCGGATGTATGCGCATCGAGCGCGATCGACTGGTTCAGCGCCTGCAGTGCCGCGTCGATCTTGCCGTCGCGATATCGTGCGAGCGCCAGCTTGTATGCGACGCGCGCCGATCGATCGTCGAGCCGGAAGCAGCGGTCGAACGCGTCGGCCGCCCGCTCGTAGCGCTGCTGCTGATACAGCACGTCGCCGAGCTCTTCGAGCGGCCGCGTCGCCGTCGGGTCGAGACGTCCGGCAAGCCTGAGCTCGCGCGCCGCCTCATCGAGGTTTCCGCGCCGCTCGTACGTCTCGGCGAGCCGCAGGTGCGCGAGCATCGCGTCGGGTCGCAGCGCCATGGCGCCGCTGTAGGCTTCGATGGCCGCGAACGTCTGATCGTCGCGCAGCGCGGCGTCGCCGCGTGCGAGGAGCGCCCGGTAGTCGCGCTGCCTCGCCGCCGCCTGGTAGGCGACGGCGGAGGCGACCGCGGCGAGCGCCAGGACGATGATGATGACGAACGCGCGTTTCAGAATGGCTGTATCTTACCAGCCGGCAGGAACTTTCGGCTCTGACCGGGGTCTAAGCTGCTATAGTGGAACTCTCGGTGAAGCAGGCGCGGGTTGCGAGTTGGGCGGACGTCGGCGGCCGCGAGGCGGCGCTCGTGCAACGGTGTGCAGCGGGCGACGAATCAGCGTGCGCCGAGCTGGTGGCCGAGCACCAGCGCATGGTCGTGCAGCTTGCGGTCAACCTGCTCGGCGAGCGCGAAGAAGCGCTCGATCTTTCCCAGGAAGTGTTCCTCCGCGTCTTCCGCACCATTCACCGGTTCCGCGGACAGTCGAGCCTGCGAACCTGGATCTATCGCATCGCGGTGAATCAGGCGCGCAACCGGCATCGCTTCTGGCGCCGCCGTCACCGCGCCGATCAGGTATCGCTCGACCAGCACATCGCGGCGCATGGCGACTTCCTCTCGGGAGGCGAGTCGGGACCGGATCGGGTGCTCGCACAGAAAGAGCTCGCCCGGACGCTGCAGACCGCGCTCGATCGGCTGCCGTTCGATCAGCGGACGGCGATCGTGCTGCGCGAAATCGACGGGCTGAGCTACGAAGAGATCGCGTATTCCCTCGGCGTGGCCGTGGGAACGGTGAAGTCGCGCCTCACACGCGCGCGGCAGGCGCTCCGCTCGGAGCTGCGCGAGGCGAGGACGACATGAAACCGCTCACATGTGCCGCGACGCGGCGTCGACTGCAGGCCTTTCACGATCGCGAGCTGCCGGTCACCGATCAAATCTCCGTCGGATCGCATCTCGAATGGTGCGATCAGTGCGCGGCGCTGCTCGCCGAACTGCGGGACATGCGATCGGTGCTGCAGGCGCTCGCGCCCGGCCGCGCCGCCTGGTCGCAGGAAGAAGCCGGCGCGTTTCAGGTAGCCGTCGTGAACCGCGCCCGCGCGGAGCAGGAGGCGTCGTTCGTCGTCCGCGTCCGCGGCATGTTCGACGACATGCATCTGGTGTACGCGGGGCTCGGCGCGGCCGCGGCCACGATCGTCTGCATCGTGATTATGCTCAGCATGATGCGGTTCGCCACCAACGAGCGGCCCGATTCGCTCGCGGCCATCGTCAGCGTGCTGGCGATGCCGCTCGAGTGCGAGTCGGGCAACGATCTCAGCGACGCGTCCGGCTGCCGTGCGCGCTGGGAAGCGCGATTCCAGCGCGCCAACGAGTCGGCCGAGCAGGACGTCGTGTTCGCGCTCGACGCGGTCGTCACGCAGAAGGGGCGTCTCGCGAACCTCGAGACGCTGCGCGCGCGTCGCCATCGCGCGACCGCCGCCGAGCAGGTGGAGATGATCGAAGGATTGCTCGATGCGGTCTCGCGCTCGCGCTTCGACGGCCAGACGCCGCGGCGGTCGGTGACGGCGAACGTTTTGTGGCTCTTCGAACGCGCGACCGTCCGCGCCAGCAAGTCGCCCGCGGCCGACCTGCAGCTCCCGCCGAACAAGAAGCGCGCCGAAACCGCGACGCGCGCGACCGTTAGAGCCTGAACAGGAACCCGGAGCTCCGAACCCGGCTAGCGTTTCGGCGCATCCACGTGTGCCGTTGCGACGTTGTTCATCGAGTCGGTCGCCCGCAGCGTCAACCCGCGCTCGCCCAGCTCGCCCTCAATCGGCAGCTCGTAGTGTTCCTCGCGCGAGTCGGCGATGCCGTCGACGGGGAAGAGGCCCCGCCAGCGCAGGCCGTCCTGCGAGAACTCGACGCGCGAGACCGGCGAGTGATCGTCCTTGACGTCGAACGACACGATTGTGCGCCCGCGATCGACGCGCACGCCCTTGACGATGATGTCGGGCGGCACCGTGTCGATGTCGAACGCGGAGCTCTCGAGCTCGCCGGCGAGCGCACTGCTGAGCGGATTGGACGGCGAGTCGCTCGCGACGATCTTCACGAAGTAGGTCCCGGTGGGCACAGTCGTCGTGTCCCAGACCAGAATCGACTCGGTGACCGCCTTGCGCAGCGGCTTCCACGTCGGCTCGCCCTCGCGGCGGTACATCACGTCGTACACGAGCTCGTCGTCGTTCTCGTCGTCGGCCTTCCAGGCGATCGTCTGCAGCCCTTTCTGGTACGCGCGGCGTCCCAGCGCGGGCGACCCCCCTGGCTGCTGCGACGCGGCCGCCTGCGCCAGCCGGCGATCCGGCGTCCATTGATCCTCGAAGCCGGCCAGTTCCGGTTCACCGGTCGAGAACGGCTTCTGGAACACGATGCCCGGCGGATGCACGGTGATCGAACGGACGATCGGCCGGAGGTTCCGCTGCAGGTACGCGGCCATGACCGAGGTCAGCACCGGCGTCTCGGGTTTCGTCCCGCTCATCACCGCCCGCCACTGCAGGTACCGCGCCTTCGGGCTGGTGATCGACGTGCCGTCGGCATGCGTGTAGGCGGACGACCAGTTGCTCCACGTATCGTCGGGCGTTTCGGTGTTGCCGGATCGCGTGAAGAGCTCGACGCGCGTGCCCGACGGGTTCGTCGTGCGCCAGCTGATCGTGCCCCATGTCGCGACCGTCTGCGCGTCGCGCGCTTCGGACTCGTACGTGCCGCGCGTGGCGCGCTCGGACGTGAAGCGAAACAGCTTGCCCGGGTTGGCGGTCGCGTAGTACAGCCGGCCGTGCGGGTCTTTGTAGAACGACGTCACTTGCTGCGCGCTGGCGCGCGCGACCAGCGTCGGCTTCAGCGGCTCGCCTTCGAGCCGGTAGATTTTTCCTTTGTTCCCTGTGCCGATCAGCAAAGTGCCGTTCTGATCGAACACGAGATCGTACGGCATGTCGTCTCGCGATTCCCACAGCTGATCCCAGACGCCGTCGGGCGTGATGCGGTAGACCGCGCCTTTGGGTGTTCGACGATCCTCGCGCGTCGAGCCGGTCGAGCCGCTGCCGCCGCCGCCGACGTCGACGATTGAAATCGACGTGATCTCCGCCGACACCGACGGCACCGGCGCGCGCGCCGTGTCGGACGGCGGTGGGCTGAGGGTGGTTTCGCTCGCGCCCGACGGGGATCCGCTGCCGCCGCGGCCGCTGATCGCGGCGACGTAGAGCATCCCTTTGTCGTCGAACCGCAGCGCGCGGATTTCCTGGAACGGAGAATCGAGCAGCACGAACGCCTTGCCTTCGGGATCGATGCGGAGCACTTTGCCGCTGGTGCCGGTGCCGACGATCAGGTTGCCGCTTTTGTCGAACGCCAGCGCCGTCGCGTGCGAGGCGTTGGTCTTGTAGAACGTCGTGGCCTTGCCGTCGGGCGCGATCTTGTAAATCACACCCTTATCGCCGGTGCCCGCGAAGACGTTCCCTTTCGCGTCGACTGCGAGCGCCCAGATGTACTTGTCGTCGCCGCTGTAGAACGTCGTGCTCTTCCCGTCGCGATCGAGCTTGTAGATTTTTCCGTCGGGCGAGGTCCCGACGTAGACGCCGCCGGCCGGCGCTGGTGCGAGCGCATGGACTTCGAGCTCCGTGCTGTCGAAGAACACTGCGCCCTTGCCCTTCGAATCGACCTTGAACACCTTGCCGTCGTTGCCGCTGCCGATGAACAGCGTACCGTCGGGCTGCGCGACGAGCGCCCACAGAAACGGCGTCGCCGTTTCGAACACGAGCTCGGTCGCCGGACCGAGCATCAGCTCGCCGTGGCTGTCGATGGTGAGGTTTTCGACGTCGCCCTTGAGGAAGTCGGCCTGCGTCGCGGCCTGGAAGAACTTCGGCGAGGACGCATGGAGAGACGCGAACGCGGAGAGAACGACGAGGACGAGGGTGAGTGTGAAGACCCGCATAGGAATCGGATAATCGCGCAATTGGGTAATCGGGTAATTGATTGAGGAATCGGACAATCGAAATGCTCGGTTCAATTACCCAATCAATTACCCAATTACCAGATTACCCGATTACCCAATCGACCGACGGTCAGTTCTGCGACACCGAGATGGTCAGCGTGCGCGAGCCGTTGACGGCGTGCTCGGTCGCGATTTCCCACTCGCCGAGCGTGGCGCTGTGCAACGGGTTGAAGTTGCCGCCGTTGCGGTCGCCCTCCAGCACGCCGAGGACCGACGGCGGCAGCGACGACAGCGTCTCGCCGTTGACGATGGCGCCGGCCTCGGAGCCGAGCAGCTTGACGTAGAGCGTATTGCTGCGGCGCGCCTTGTTGAGCGCCTTGATCATCTGATCGACGCTGCGCGGCTGCGGCAGACGCATCTCGCGCTGTTCCGTCTGACCGAGGCGCGTGCCGTCCGACACCAGAATCGACAGCGCGCCGCTCGCGTTCGCCGGAATATCGATCGGAACCGTCCGGATTTCCTGATCGCCGCGGTACGTGCGGAGCAGCACCTTGAGAGGAACGCTGCGGCCCGGACGCGGCCGCGGATCGTCGACCCACGCGCGCTCGAGCGTCGCGGTCTTCGGCTCCTCCGACGCGCTGACCGTGACGTCGACGCTCTCGACGTCCACCTTCTCGTAATCGTTGCCCATCAGGTACGTCACCGGCGCGACGACATACGCAGCCGCCGCGACCGGCGCCTGATCGCCGGAGAAGACGTTGTTGAACGTAATCGCGTCGTGCTTCTTGACCGTCGCCGATCCTCGCACCGAGAACGTCATCGCGCCGTACTGCCGCTCGTACGATCCGAGCGAGTTCAGAATCGTCGCGTACGTCATCAGCGGCCCGAACAGCTGGTCGTTGACGATACCGAAATGGAACGTATGCTTCTCGGCGTGGCGCGACTCGAGCGTCAGCGACAGCGGGATCATGTGCGGACCGGGACCGAGCTTGCCGGCTATGGCCGTCGCGCGATCCTGCAGGAACGTGCCGATGATCTGGCCGGTGCTCGACAACTTCATCGACGAGAACAGGCTCGGGAGAACCGTGTAGACGTAGGCGCGCGTCATCGGATATTCGGTCGGCCCGAGGTTGTACATCGGATGGCCGAACGCGTAGACGCGATCGCCGTCGATGTGCGTCACCGTCCCGGTCCCGCCAAGCTGGAGGTCGCCGCTGACGAGCATGACGCCGACGGCGTCACCCGGCTTCAGCGGTCCTTCGAACGGCTTTTCGCCGTCGCGCAGCGCCGCCGCACTGCCGCCCGTCGGGATGAATCCTTGATCCTGAAATGCCGAACCGAAGAGATCCGCGACATCCGGCTCCCAGCCGGACATCGCGAGCGGCGTCGCGATGGGACGAAGCAGCGTTGCGAGCTGACCGGAGGCGAGACCGTTCACCGCGTTCAGCCCCGCGAGCTGCGCATCGTCGGGCCGCTCCGCAAAGGGCCGATTCCAGTTCAGCGCCTTGCGGAACGCTGCCGTCAGGTTCTCCCGCGTCAACGGAAAGTCGACGTGCACCCGCGCCGCGGCCGGCCGCAGCGTGTTGCCGAAGGAAGTCGAGTCGGTCATCTCGGCGATCGGCGTGATGCCGGCAATCGGCTCTTTCGAGAAGCTGCCGAGCGCGTAGGAAACGGCGCCGATCAGACGGTCGTCGACGTAGACGGGACTCCCGCTCATGCCAGCGATGACGCCCGTATTTGCGAGCGGTCCGCCTTCGAGTCTGGCCAGAATGAGATTCCGGCGCGGGCCGATCACGTTTTCGAGCACGCCGAGAATGTGGACCTTGAACTCCTCGACGTGGGTACCGTCGAAAACCGTCCGGCCGACGCCGACCATGCCGGGACGGATTTCGCCGACGCTCATCTGGGGAGCGGCTCCACGCAGAGATGTCGCAAGCAGGAGACACAGCAGCACCGCAAACCAAAGACGTAGCATGGGTTTGTCCCCATTATACGTTGACAGTGCTCGACTTGGTCTGCTATCGTGCCGTCTTCCGATGGGTCGCAGGTCGTTTAGCCTCGTGTCGACATGGTGGCGGTACTGGAGCCCGACTGAAGAGGCGTCCGCCTTGGCCTGACCTATTCTCCAAGAAAGGGAAATCCCAAGCCTCTTCAGCCTGCCGGTTGAAGGGGCTTTTTTATTTGGTAATGACGAAGCCGCTCCTCTGCGTGACGGTCACCGGTGCCACGACGGCCGAGCTGCGCCGCAAGCGCGATGCGGTCACCGATGCCGATCTCGTCGAACTGCGCCTCGATTCGGTTGCGGATCCGAGCGCCGCGGCAGCGCTCGCCGGACGCGGGCGCCCGGCCATCGTGACCTGCCGGCCGAAGTGGGAGGGCGGCAGCTTCGCGGGCTCGGAAGAGGAGCGTCGGCGCATCCTCGCCGATGCGCTGAAGCTTGGCGCCGAATACGTCGATGTCGAATGGCGCGCGCGTTTCGACGATCTCATCGCGGCGTCAGGAGGACAACGCATCGTGCTGTCGACGCACGACTTCGACGGCGTGCCGACCGATCTCGCGGCACAGGCGCAGGCCATGCGATCCACGGGCGCGGAGGTCGTGAAGATTGCGGTCACGGCGAAGCAGTTGTCGGATTGCGTACCGTTGCTCGAGCTTGGCGTCCAGGTCGGACGCGCCGATCGAATCATCGTCATCGGCATGGGGCAGTACGGCTTGCCGACGCGAATCCTCGCATCGCGGTTCGGATCGGCGTGGACCTACGCAGGCGCCATTCACGACATCGGGCAGCTGACCGCCGATGCGCTTCTGGAAGAGTATCGATTCCGGTCTATAGGCAAGTCGACGGACATCTACGGCATCGTCGCCGGATCGGTCGCGCATTCGGTGTCGCCGTCGATGCACAACGCGGCGTTTCGCGAGACGCGGACCGATGCGGTGTACGTGCCGTTCCCTGCGACCAGCGCCGACGATTTCGTGACGTTCGGCCGCGCGATTGGCGTCAAGGGCGCCAGCGTCACGATTCCGCACAAGGTGTCGCTCTTCGATCGCGTCGACGAGATCGACGCGGTCGCGCGGCGGATTGGCGCCATCAACACGATCCACGTCGAAAAGGGGCGCTGGATCGGCGCCAACACCGATGCCGAAGGGTTTCTGCAACCGATCAGAGGACGCGCGGCGTTGAACGGGCTGCGCGCCTCGGTGCTCGGCGCAGGCGGCGCGGCGCGGGCGGTCGGCGTGGCGCTCGCATCGGTCGGCTGCGCCGTCCAGGTCCACGCGCGCAACCGCGCGCAGGCCGGACAGGTGGCGCTCGTCGCGTCGGGAGAGACCGGCGCGTGGCCGCCCGAGCCCGGCAGCTGGGATCTGCTCGTGAACACGACGCCGATCGGCATGTATCCGCGCGTCGACGAGACGCCGATTCCGCGGACGCAGCTGACCGGACGCTACGTGTACGACCTGGTGTACAACCCGCCCGTCACGCGGCTGCTGCGCGAGGCGGCAGAAGCTGGATGTCAGACGATTGGCGGTCTGGAGATGCTCGTCGCGCAGGCGCGCGAGCAGTCTCTCTGGTGGACGGGCACGAAGCCCCCGACCGGCGTGATGCGTGAGGCCGCGCTGAAGCGGCTGGCGGAGTTTGCGCGCGATGAAGATTACGTCGTTTGAGACCTTCAAGGAGCTGGCGCGGCGCGGCACGTTCGTGCCGGTCTGCAAGGAGATCGTCGCGGACCTGCTGACGCCGGTGTCGGCGTTCCTGAAGATCGCCGAACACGCGGACTACGCGTTCCTGCTCGAGAGCGTGGAGGGCGGCGAGCACGTGGGCCGCTATTCGTTCCTCGGCAAGGATCCGTTCCTGATTCTGCGCGCGCGCGACGGGAAGACGACCATCGAGCGCGGCGGCGAGACGAGCGCGGGCGATCGACCGTTCATCGAGACGCTGCGTCGGTTGATGGCCGATTTCCGATCGCCGTTCGTACCGGGTCTGCCGCGCTTCACCGGCGGCGCGGTCGGCTACCTTGGCTACGGCGCCGCCTCGTGGTTCGAGCCGGTGCTCGGCGATCTCGGCGCCGGCGTCGACGGATCGGATCAGGCCGGGTTCATGCTGTTCGACACCGTCCTCGCGTTCGACCACGTGCAGCACCGGATCCTGATCATCGCCAATGCGCGGATCACCGCGGACGACGATCTCGAGTCGCTGTATCAGTTCGCGTGCGCGAAGATTCAGTTCCTCGAGCGCGAGCTGGAACGCAACCTGTCGAAAACCGAGCGCGACTCGTCGAACGGCCTCGAGATCACGTCGAATCACACGCGCGAGAAGTTCGAAGAGCAGGTGCGCACGGCCAAGGAGTACATCGCCGCGGGCGACATCTATCAGGTCGTGCTGTCGCAGCGGTTCGAGGCCGACGTAGCCGCCGATCCATTCACCGTTTACCGCGCGCTGCGCCACGTGAACCCGTCGCCGTACATGTATTTCATCCGAATGGGCGGCGTGTCGGTGGTCGGCTCGTCGCCTGAGATGCTCGTGCGCGTCGAAGGTTCGCGGGTCGAGACGCATCCGATTGCGGGGACGCGGCCGCGCGGACGCAGCGACGAAGAAGACATGCGGCTGGCCGAAGAGCTCAAGCGCAACGAAAAGGAGCGCGCCGAGCACGTGATGCTCGTCGACCTCGGGCGCAACGACGTCGGCCGCGTCTGTGAATACGGATCGGTCCGCGTGCCGCAGTTCATGGGGCTGGAGCGCTTCTCGCACGTCATGCACCTGACCTCTATCGTGGAAGGGAAGCTGGCCGACGATCGCGATCGGCTGGATGCGCTCGTGTCGTGCTTTCCCGCCGGGACGGTATCGGGCGCGCCCAAGGTGCGCGCCATGCAGATCATCAAGGAGCTCGAGCCTTCGGGACGCGGCCTGTATGCCGGCGCCGTCGGCTACCTCGATTTCGCGGGAAACCTCGACTTCTGCATCGCCATTCGGACGGTGATCATGTCGCGCGGCCGCGCGTACGTGCAGGCCGGCGCAGGCATCGTGATGGATTCGAACCCGGCCGCGGAGTACGAAGAAACGCGCGACAAGGCGCGGGCGCTCGTGAGAGCGCTGGAACTTGCACAGGAAGGTCTCTAAATTGCAGATTTCAGATTGCAGATGTCAGATTGCAGATTGATTGGACGAATCAATCAGCAATCAATCAGCAATCTGAAATCAGCAATCTGCAATGGCGATGATCCTCGTCATCGATAACTACGACTCGTTCACCTACAACCTCGTTCAGTACCTGGGCGAGCTGGGTGCCGACATCAAGGTGATGCGCAACGATGCCGTCACGCTCGAGGAAGTCGCGGCGGCGAAGCCGTCGCGCATCGTCATCTCACCCGGTCCGGGAAGGCCGGAGCAGGCAGGGGTCACGATGCAGGTGATCCGGGAGCTGGGCCGGACGACGCCGATTCTCGGCGTCTGCCTGGGCCATCAGGCGATCGGCGCGGTGTTTGGCGGCCAGGTGGTTCGCGCCGGGGTTCCGATGCATGGCAAGACGTCGACGATCGAGCACGACGGCCGCGGCGTGTTCAGCGGCATCAACGGCCCCTTCGTGGCCTCGCGTTATCACTCGCTCGTGGTCGAGGGCACGACGATGCCGGAGGCGCTCGAGGTGTCCGCGCGGACGCGCGAAGACGGCGTCGTGATGGGACTGCGTCATCGCGCCTGGCCGGTGCACGGCGTGCAGTTTCATCCCGAATCGATCCTGACGGGCGAAGGGCGCCGCATTCTGCGGAATTTTCTCGAGGACACCCTGTCGTGACGTTTCAACCACTCATCGAGAAGCTGACGCGCCACGAAGATCTCACGGTGGACGAAGCCGCGTCGGCGATGACGGAAATCATGGAAGGACGCGCAGCGCCGGCGCACATCGCCGGACTGCTGATCGGCCTCGTGATGAAGGGGGAGCGTCCGGCGGAGATCGTCGGGCTGGCGCGCGCGATGCGCACACACGCCGTGCAGGTCGCGCGGCGCTACGACGATGTATTCGACAACTGCGGCACCGGCGGCGACCGCGCGGGCACGTTCAATATTTCTTCGTGTGCGGCGCTCGTCATCGCGGCGTGCGGCGTCCGCGTGGCCAAGCACGGCAACCGATCCGCGTCGAGCAAGGCGGGCGGCGCGGATGTGTACGAGGCACTCGGCATCCGCGTCACCGCGCCGCCGGCGGTCGTCGAGCGCAGCCTCGCCGAGGCCGGCATCGGCTTCTTCTTCGCGCAGACGTTTCACCCGTCGATGCGCCATGCAGCGCCGGTGCGCAAGGAGCTCGCCGTGCGGACCGCGTTCAATCTGCTCGGACCGCTCACGAACCCGGCCGGTGCGACGCGGCAGATCGTCGGCGTCCCGCGTCCCGAGCTGACCGAGCTGATGGCGCGTGCGCTCCTGATGCTCGGCTCGAAGCGCGCGTGGGTCGTCCACGGCGCCGACGGCATCGACGAAATCACGACCACCGGCTATACGAAAATCTCGGAGTGCTGTGACGGCACGGTCAACACGTTCTATCTCCACCCGGCGGACGTCGGCCTGCCCAAGGCGGCGCCACAGGCGCTCGTTGGCGGCGATGCGCACGAGAACGCGCGGATCGCCGAACGCGTTCTCGCGGGCGAGCGCGGTCCGGCGCGCGACATCGTGCTGCTGAACGCCGGCGCGGCGCTCTTCATCGCCGGCGCGGCGCCGTCGGTCGAGCACGGGATCGCGATGGGGTCGCGCGCCATCGATCGCGGCGACGCCAGGCGGACGCTGGACCACATGATTGCGATCTCGACGGCCGAAGAATTTGCACCGGGAGCCACGGCGTGACCCAGACAACGGCCGATCTGCTCGCGACGATCGTCGCCGGCACGCGGCGGATCGTCGAGGTGCGTGAACAGCGCGAGCCGCGCGCGGAGCTCGAGCGGCGCGCGTTGACGCGGCGGCCCCGCGCGGGGCGACTGACGGCGGCGTTGAGCCGGACCGATCGCGTGAACGTGATCGCCGAGTGCAAACGCCGGGCGCCGTCGCGGGGCGTGCTGCGCGCCAGCTACGATCCCGCGGCGATCGCGGCGGGCTATGCGGCCGCCGGCGCTGCGGCGATCTCGGTGCTGACGGAGCCGACGTTTTTCGACGGTGCGCTCGAGCACCTCGAAGCCGTTCGAGCCGCGGTCGGCGTGCCGCTGCTGCGCAAGGACTTCATCGTGTCGGAGTATCAACTGCTCGAGGCGCGCGCGGCGGGCGCCGATGCGGTGCTGCTCATCGTGGCGGCGCTCGACATCGCGCGGTTGAGCGAGCTGCACGGGTTGGCGGCCGCGCTGGAGCTCGAAGTCCTGGTCGAGGCGCACGATGCCGTGGAGCTCGATCGGGCGCTGTCGATCGGCGCCCGCATCATCGGCGTCAACAACCGGAATCTGCGCACGCTCGAGGTCGACGTGCATGCGTCGGACACGCTCATCGCGCGTGTGCCGAAGGACGTGATAGCCGTGAGCGAGAGCGGTCTGCGGACCGCGGACGATCTGCAGCGCCTCCGTGCGCTCGGCTACCGTGCGTTTCTGATCGGGGAACGATTCATGACGGCCGATGACCCCGGCATCGCGTTACGAGAGTTAATCGAGCAGGCGAAGTGATGATACTCGGAGGGCGGCGACGTTCTGTTCTAGATACGCGCGAGCGGTTTACGCCGCGAGCGCGTCAGCGCGTGGCAGCCTTGAGCCGTTGCGAGGCGCGCATGCGCCGAGCAACTGCGTCGGGGGTGGGGCCCCGACGCAAGTGGACCATGGTCGGGCCCCACGCGATTAAGAAGTGCTGATCAAGATTTGCGGTATCACGCGGATCCAGGACGCCGAAGCGGCCGTCGAGGCCGGCGCGGACGCGATCGGCCTCGTGTTCTGGCCGAACAGCCCGCGCTTCGTCGATCCGTATCGCGCGCGGTCGATTGTGTCGGCGCTGCCGCCGTTCGTGACGGCCGTCGGTCTGTTCGTGAATCAGGCGGCCGAGTACGTGAACGGCGTCGCGAGCCTGGTCCGCCTCGGCGCGATCCAGCTGCACGGCGACGAAAAGCCCGAGTCGCTCGTCCAGCTTCATCGTCCGATCGTGAAAGCTGTCGCGTTGTCGGACGACACGGACCCGGCGAGCGTGTGGCCTGCGTCGGTCACGCTGCTGCTCGACGCTCACGATCCCGATCGGCGCGGCGGCACCGGCCGGACGATCGACTGGCGCCTGGCGGCGGCGATTGCCGCGCGCAGGAAGACGATCCTCGCCGGCGGTTTGACGCCGGAAAACGTCGCAGAAGCGGTCGCGCGCGTGCGTCCGTTCGGCATCGATGTCTCGTCGGGCGTTGAAGAGGCGCCCGGCGTAAAAGATCCCGCGCGCCTTCGCGCACTGTTCGATCAACTCCATGCCATCACCAACACTGACATCCCGGCGCGATCCTGACGCGCGCGGCTACTTCGGTGAATTCGGTGGACGCTTCGTCCCCGAGACACTCGTCGAGCCGGTCGAGCAGTTGGAACGCGCCTATTTCGCCGCGCGGGAAGACGCGCAGTTCGGCGCCGAGCTCGCGCGCTTGCTGAAGCAGTACGTCGGACGGCCGACGCCTGTGTACGAAACCGTCCGGCTGGAGGAGCGTGCCGGCGGGGCGCGCATCTTTCTCAAGCGCGAAGACCTGACGCACACGGGCGCCCACAAGATCAACAACGCGCTCGGCCAGGCGCTGCTCGCCTCGCGCATGGGCAAGCGGCGGATTGTCGCAGAGACCGGCGCGGGACAGCACGGCGTCGCCACTGCGACCGCGTGCGCGCTCCTCGGCCTCGAGTGCCATGTCTACATGGGCACCGACGACATGGAGCGCCAGGCGCTCAACGTGTTCCGGATGCAGCTGCTCGGCGCCGAAGTCCGCGGCGTCGACGCCGGCAGCCGTACGCTGAAGGACGCCATCAACGAAGCGATGCGCGACTGGGTGACGAATGTCGGCGACACGTACTATCTTCTCGGCTCGGTCCTCGGACCGCATCCGTATCCGCTGATGGTGCGCGAATTTCAATCGATCATCGGCCGCGAAGCGCGCGCGCAGATCGTGGAGCTCGCCGGCCGGCTTCCCGACGCGATTGTCGCCTGCGTCGGTGGCGGCAGCAACGCCATGGGCATCTTCGACGCGTTCGTCGACGATCGTGACGTGCGGCTCGTCGGCGTCGAAGCGGGAGGCGAGCGGATCGTCCGCGGCCGCCATGCCGCACGGTTCGCCGGCGGCAGCACCGGCGTGCTGCAAGGAACCCGGACGTTCGTGCTCCAGGACGAGGACGGCAACATCGAGCCGACGCATTCGATCTCAGCCGGGCTCGATTATGCGGCGGTCGGTCCCGAGCACGCCTGGCTGCGCGCGATAGGGCGCGCCGAGTACGCGTACGTCACTGACGATGAAGCGGTCGAGGCATTCCAGACGCTGGCGCGCCTCGAAGGCATCCTGCCGGCCCTCGAATCGGCCCACGCGATCGCGCACGCCATGAAGGTTGCGAAGGACCTGGGCCGGTCGAAGATCGTGTTGGTGAATCTCTCGGGCCGCGGCGACAAGGACGTGAACACGGTTCAAAAATGCCTTCGCTCATAGCCCGAACCTTCGCGCGCCTGAAGGCCGAGCATCGCCCTGGCCTCGTGACCTTCACGACCGCCGGCGATCCCGATCTGCCGCGCTCGGCCGAGATCCTTCGCGCGCTCGAACGCGCCGGCGCCGATGTGCTCGAAATCGGCGTGCCGTTTTCCGATCCGCTCGCCGATGGACCCGTAATCCAGCGTGCCGCCGAGCGCGCGCTCGCCGCGGGCAGCAACCTGCGCGCGACGCTCGCGCTCATCCGCGACATCCGCCGCGACATCGCCTCGCCGATCGTGGTGTTCAGCTACGCCAATCCGATCATGCGCCTCGGCGTGGAAACGTTCGCGAAACAGGCGAGCGCTGCCGGCGTCGACGGCGTGCTGGCGCTCGATTTGCCGATAGAAGAGGCGGGCGTATTCCGCGAAACGCTGGCCGGCCAAGGACTCGACACGATCTTCCTGCTGAGCCCGACGACGACGGATGCACGCATCCGGAAGGCGGCGGAGCTCGGCACCGGATTCCTTTACGGCATTTCACGTCTTGGCGTCACCGGCGCGCGCGACAGCGTCGCCGCCGGCGCCGACGCACTGGTGCGGCGGATCCGCGCGCACACGTCGATGCCGATCGCCCTGGGGTTCGGCATCTCGCGGCCCGAGCACGTCGCTGAAGTCGGCGCCTACGCCGACGCCGCGGTCGTCGGCAGCGCGCTCGTCTCGGTCATCGCGGAGCACGGCCGCTCGCCGAGGCTGATCGAGCAAGTCGAGGAGTACGTCCGGTGGTTGAAAAGCTATGCGCACGCTTGATGAATTGAGGAACGACATCGACCGCGTCGACGAAGTCATCGTGCGCCTGCTCAACGAGCGCGCGCGCGTGGCGGTCGAAATCGGCCTGGTGAAGAAAGACCTGGGCGTGCCGATCTATCAGCCCGATCGCGAGAAGCAGGTGCTCGAGCACGTGCGCGGCGTCGCGTGCGAGGGACCACTCGGGCCGGACGCGATCGCCCGGTTGTTCGAACGAATCATCGACGAGGCGCGGCGGCTCGAACGGCGCATCGTGCACGGCGAGGAGTCCGTTCCCGGCGCCGCCCAACCGTCGCCGACCGGCGAACCGTTAAGATGAACATGCGTGTGGAGGCGACAGAAGCCATGGTCGTAGTAATGGAAGAACGGGCGACCGAGGAGCAGATCGAAAAAGTGGTCGCGCGCCTCGTCGAGATGGGGATGGACGTGCACCGGTCGACCGGCGTCACGCGGACGGTGCTCGGTGCCGTCGGATCGGGACACCCGGAGCCTGGCCTCATCGAGATGCTCGACGGCGTCCACGAGGTGATGCGCATCTCGTCGCCGTACAAGCTCGCGAGCCGGACGTTCAAGCCGCAGGGCACGGTCGTCACGGTCGGCGACGTCCGCATCGGCGGCGACGAAGTGATCGTCATGGCCGGTCCGTGCTCGGCTGAAAACGAAAAACAGGTGCGGACGACGGCGGCGGCGGCGCGCCGCGCCGGAGCGAAGATTTTCCGCGGCGGCGCATTCAAGCCGCGCAGCTCGCCTTACAGCTTCCAGGGGCTCGGCGAGGAAGGGCTGCGGCTCCTTCGCGACGCATCGAACGCCGAAAACATGAGGCTCATCACCGAGGTGATGGATGTCAGCCAGATCGAGCTGATCAACCGCTACACCGACATCTTCCAGGTGGGCGCGCGCAACATGCAGAACTTCACCCTGCTGCGCGAGCTCGGGCACGTGCGCAAGCCGGTGCTCGTCAAGCGCGGCATCTCGGCGACGATCGAGGAGTGGCTGCTGTCGGCGGAGTACGTGCTGAGCGGCGGCAACAACGACGTCATCCTGTGCGAGCGCGGCATCCGCACGTTCGAGACGGCGACGCGCAACACGTTCGATATCTCGGCGATTCCCGTCGTGCGCAAGCTGAGTCACCTGCCGATCATCGCGGACCCGAGCCACGGCGCCGGACGGCGCGACATGGTGGTGCCGATGGCGCGCGCGGCCGTCGCCGCGGGCGCCGACGGCCTGATCATCGAAGTTCACTGCGATCCCGATCACGCGCTCAGCGACGGCGCGCAGTCGCTGTTCCCGTCGCAGTTCGACCGGCTGATGGCGGAGCTCCGCATCATCGCGCCGGCCATCGGCCGCAGCATCTGCCTCGAACCGGTGAAGCGGCGGGGGTGGGGCAGCTGATATTGCTGATTTCGGATTGCTGATTGCAGATTGGATTTCAGGTTGGGGTTTCGGATTCAATCAGCAAATCAATCAGCAATCAGCAATCTGCAATCTGAAATCTGAAATGTCGATGGAACTTCCCGTCATACAACCGGGCCGGCCGCGCGAGACGCAGCCGCCGATTTTCGAGAAGATCGGCATCGTTGGCCTCGGTCTCATCGGCGGATCGATCGCCCAGGCGGCGCGCCAGCTCTGGCCGACGTCGCTCGTCATCGCCGTCGACAACAAGGACGTCCTCGAGACGGCGATGCGTATGCATGCCATCGACGTCGCGGCCGACGATCTGATCGTCCTCGCCGAAGCCGACATCGTCATCCTCGCCGCCCCGGTGAAGCAGAACATCGCGCTGCTCGACGAGCTCGACGAGTACGTGCGACAGCCGGCGGTCGTCACCGATACCGGCAGCACGAAGCGCGAAATCGTCGCGGCCGCACGATCGCTGCCGCCACGCTTCACGTTCGTGGGCGGTCACCCGCTCGCCGGCGCGGCGCGCGGCGGCCTCGAGCACGCGCGTCCGGATCTGTTCGCAGGACGGCCGTGGTTGTTGACCCCGCAGTCGCCACGCTCGGCTGAAAGCCTCGCGCGACCTCACGCATCTGTTTCGCATGCCACACCTGCAGCAAACGCCTCAACTGCTGCGAGCGCGGGACCTGTAGCGCGAGCCCTTCAGGCGAGTGACCCTGCGCTCGAAAGGCTTTTCGCATTCATCCGCGCCCTCGGCGCCGAGCCGAGGACGATGACCGTCGAGACGCACGATCGGATGCTCGCGTACCTGAGTCACCTGCCGCAGTTGACCGCGAGCGCGCTGATGCAGGTCGTCGGCGATGCGGTGGGGCAGGACGGCCTCGGGCTGTCGGGACGAGGGCTCGCCGACACGACCCGTCTGGCGTCGAGCCCGGCGGATATCTGGAAGGATATCGCGGCCACCAACGCGGATCAGATCGGGCCCGCGCTCGATGCGCTGATCGCGATCCTTCAGGATCTGCGGCGCGATCTCTTCGAAGGCGAGCGGCTGACCGAGATCTTCACCGACGCCGCGCGCTGGCGAGAGTTGCTCAAAAGGTAGGGGCTGGTCGCCCCTACCTGTCTTTTGTCGCTGTCGCCGGCAGTAACGTGACGGTCGTCGCGCGATCCAAGGGGAAGTATTTCTTGAACACTTCCTGCAGCACCTGCGGCGTGATCGCATCGATGCGCTGCGGACGCGTCAGGATCTCCGAAGGATTGCGGCCGAAGCTGTTGATCGTCTGCAGCCGGCCGAGCCAGTAGTCGTTCGTCTTCAAGGCCGTCTCGTAGCCGCGCCGCGCGCTCTCCTTCGCGCGGTTGGTCAGATCCTCGGACGGCCCTTCCGCCTGCAGCCGCTTGATCTCCTGGACGATGCGCGCCGTCATCCCTTCGATGTTCTCCGGCGCCGCGCCGAAGCGCACTTCGATGTGGCCGCTTCCGCGCTGCGGCAGCGCCTGCGACAGCCCGACGCCGACGCCGTAGGTCTGACCCAGATCTTCGCGCAGGATGTCGCGCAGCGCGATTTCGAGAACGGTCGTCGCTTCGACCAGCTTTTCCTGCTCCATCGGATCGATCGGCGGATCGGCGTAGAAGCTCATGACGGCCGATCCGCGCGGCTCCTGACCGGCGACGACCTTTTCCTTCTGCGGGTTGTCGGGGAAGTGGAGGCCGACGTCGCGGTAGTTCGACGCGCGCCGGCCGGTCGACGGCAGCGACCCGATGTACTTCGCGACGAGCGGCAGCGCATCGTCGATCTTGAACGCGCCGACCATGATGAAGGTGAAGTCGGCGGAGTTCGCGAAGCGCGATTTGTAGAACGCCAGCATCTTCTCGCGATCGAGCGCGGCGACCTTCTCGGCGGTGAGCGGCCGCGACGTGTAGTGGCCCGAGGTGTTGACCTCGGCGAGCTTTTCGCCGAACACCTGCTGCGGTGACCGGCCCCGGTTCGCCACCATCGCGTCGAGCTGACGTTTCATGACCAGGAAGGCGTCCGGATCGTTTCCGGGCGCGGTGAATCGCTGATAGAGCAGCTGCAGCGCGGTCTCCAGGTCGGCAGGCGTCGAGCTGCCCTGCACGCCGTGTTCGGAGAGCCGGACGAACGGCGTGGCCGACACCAGCTTGCCGGTGAGCAGCTTCTGGAGGTCGGTCGCCTTCAGACCGCCGGCGCCGGAGAGCTGCACGAGCGACGTCGCCAGCGAGGCATCGGTGTAGTCGGACGGCGGCGCCAGCGACGATCCGCCTGGCGCGGTCAGCGAGAACAGCACCTGATCGTTCTTGAAATCGGTCGGCTTCAGCCACGCTTCGACGCCGTTCGACAGCTTCAGGATGGTGACGCCGACGTCATCGAGCAAGCGGCGCGCGGCGATCGTGCCCGGCGTCGGCGTCGATTCCATCAGCGTTCGAGTCGCCGTCGTGTCGTTCCAGGCGGTGACCGCCGTCGCGGCCGCCGCGGCCAATACCGCCTGCAGATCGGCGTCCGAGGGAGTGCGGACGCCGTTTTTCTGCGGCGCCGTCGCGAGCACGACGCGGCTGTCGTCGCCGAGCAGCGTTTTCATCATCGCCGAGGCTTCGGCCGCCGTGATCGTCGGCAGCAGCTGCTGCACGAGGCGGTACTCGTACTCGATGCCGGGGCTTGGCTCGTTGTTCAGGAAGTAGCTGAGATACTCGCGCGCGAACGAGGGGCTCTCGCTCTTGTCGCGTTCGCTGTACGCGCGCTCGTAGAAGGCGGCCATCCACCGTTTCGCTCGATCCATTTCGGACGCGCCGAAGCCGAAGTCGAGCAGCCGCTTGGCCTCGATCAGCAGGGCGCTCAGGCCTTCCTCGATCTTGCCGTCCTGCGTCGTCGCGCCCATCGTGAAGGTGTCGACGCTGCGACTCAGGGTGCCGTTGCCCGCGCCGGCGCCGAGGAACTTCGCATCGGGGCGCCGCGTCAGTTCGTCGAACCGCTCGTCGATGATGTGATCGATTGTGCGCTGCACGAGGTCGCGACGGTAGTCGGCCACTTTCGTGCCGTTCTCGTGGGGGCGTTTGCGCAGAATCTCGACGCTCGATCGCGTCAGCTCCGGATCGGTCGTCACGTTGACGAGCATCTGCTGATGGAGTGGAACCGCGCGGTCGGGCTCCGGCGCCGCCGGGGCACGCGCCGTGAGCGGCGCGAAGGTCGTCCTGATGTCCTGTTCCATCTTCGCAGCGTCGATGTCGCCGACGGCGACGACCGCCATGTGGTCCGGCCGGTACCACGTGTCGTAGAAGGCGCGAAGGCGCTCAGGAGGCGCGTTGCGGATGATGTCGGGCTTGCCGATCGGCAGCCGCTGCGCGTATTGCGACCGATAAAAGAGGATCGGGAACTGCTTGTCGCGGATGCGCGAGCTCGCGCCGAGGCCGAGCCGCCACTCCTCGATGACGACCGGCCGCTCCTTGTCGATCTCTTCCTTGCTGAGCGTCAGCCCGCCGGCATCGTCGGCGAGCGCCGTGAGCCCCTTTGCGATCACTTCGGAGTTGTCCGTGGGCAGATCGAGCATGTACACGGTTTCGTCGAAGCTCGTGTAGGCGTTGACGTGCGGTCCGAGTCGCGCGCCGACGCGCTCGAAGTACGCGAACATCTCGCCCGCCTTGAAGTGCGTGCTGCCGTTGAACGCCATGTGCTCGATCAGATGGGCGAGACCCTGCTGATCGTCGGCCTCGTTCAACGAGCCGGCTTTCACCGCGAGGCGAAGCGACACGCGCTTGGCCGGACGGCTGTTCTGGCGGACGAAGTACTTGAGCCCGTTGGGCAGCGTCGCGGTTCGCACGGCCTTGTCGAACGGGATTTCGTCCTGCGGGTTGAATGCCGGCGCCGCCGGCTGGGTCTGCGCGTGAATCGCGACGGATGCCGCAAGAGCGACGATGGCAAGACGAAGTCTCATGATTATTGATCCGTACTTTTCTTCGCGGGATTCGCGTCTGCCTCTTTCCGCTCGGGCGCTTTCCAGTCGATGCCGCGGGCGTATTTCATCAGCCAGGCGATCTCTTCGGCGTCGCGAACGCGCTGATGGTGCGGTTCGCGGAACCCGTGCGGCTCGCGCGGGAACCGGATGAAGCGGGCCGGCACGCCGCGGTCCTTGAGCCCCTGGTAGAAAATCATGCTCTGACCAATCGTGTCCGTCGTGTCGCGCTCGCCGTGCAGCAGCAGCGTCGGCGTCGTGACGTTGGCGATGTGCGTGTAGGAGGACTGGCGCCGATACGCGTCCGCGCTTTCCCATGGCGTGCCACCGATGTACCACAGCCGCACGTCGTGATTGAAGCCCATCGCGTATTCAGACGACCAGTCGGCGACCATGGCTCCGAGCGACGCCGCCTTGAACCGCGACGTCTGCGTAATCGTCCAGCCGCCGAGGATGCCGCCGTAGCTCCAGCCGCGGATGGCGAGGTGATCGGGATCGGCGATGCCGTCGGCGATCAGCTTGTCGACCCCGGTCATCAGATCCTGATAATCGCCGCCGCCGATGTCCTTCATGTTGCCGCGCAGCAGCGCGTCGCCATACGAGGCGCTGCCGCGGACGTTTGGTTCGAGGATCGCCCACCCGAGGCTCGCGTACACATGATTGATTGCGCGGAACGACGGCTCCCACGCGCCGGCCGGACCGCCGTGCACCGAGAGAAGAAGCGGCAGCCTGGCTCCGGGCTGATAGTCTGGCGGCAGCCACAGCAACCCTTCGACCTCGAGCCCGTCCCTGCTCTTCCAGGCGATCGCGCGGAACTGGGCGAGCGCGAATTCGCCGGCGCGCGGGTTGACGTGCGTCACGGCGGTCGCCGCGCCGGTCGCGAGATCGATCACGTGCACGTCTGTCGGCCGATCCGGCCGGCTGATCACCGCT
Organism: Acidobacteriota bacterium; assembly: GCA_003222395.1. GTDB lineage: Bacteria > Acidobacteriota > Vicinamibacteria > Vicinamibacterales > CAVVIG01 > Gp6-AA45. The sequence continues at coordinate 274,795 of QHWB01000039.1, read as the reverse complement.
GCGCCGCGCCGGCCGTCGGCTGATACCGACTCCACGCGGCCGGCCCAGTCGCCGGGCGGAGTGATCGGCGATACGACGCCGGTCGCGATGTTGACGCGATACCCAGCGCCGCGCGCGCGAACGGCTGCGCCGAAGACTATCGACTGGCCATCCGAAGACCATGAATACTGGCCGATATCGCCGTTGAAGGTCGCCGTGAGCTTGCGCGGCTGACCGCCTTCGCTCGGGATCAGCCACAGCTTGTCCTCGGCCAGATCCCATGTCGTGTCGCTCGGCGCCAGATACGACAACATCTTTCCCTCGGGCGACCACTGCACGTTGGCTTCGGGCGTATTGTTGTGCGTCAGCGTCGTGAGCCCGCCGGTCGCGCTGTCGACGGTCGCGACCTCGGCGTGGAATTGACCGTTGCGGCCGTTCTCGCGGCGGTAGACGACGGCCACTTTGGATCCGTCGGGCGATACGCGAAGATTCTCGATCAGCAGATGATCGTCGTGCGTGATCTGACGCTCGGACTTGTCCGCGATCGACACGCGCCACAGCTCGGAGAACTCGCCGCGTTCCTGACCGTTCGCGGCTTCGTCCACGTAGATCGCGTCGTCGCCAGCTTTCCGTTCTGCCTTCTCCGCGTCGCTCTGACCGCGCTCGGCCGCGAACACTATCGCCGAGCTGTCCTTCATCCAGTCGAACGACTTGATGTTCCCTCTGTGCGTCGTGAGCTTCGTCGCTTCGCCGCCGTCGGTCGGGATGACCCAGATCTGCGCGCCGATGCCATTCGAAGACTCGCTTTCTTTCTCGGTTGCGGCATCGCGCGTCGAGAGGAACGCGACGTGTTTGCCGTCGGGCGCCCAGGCGGGATTGCGGTCCTTGTCGCTGCTGAGGAACTGACGTCCGTTCGAGCCGTCGGCGTCGACGATCCAGATCGTCTGCGTCCGCTTGTTGTCCTTCCACTTCGCCAGCTCGGATTTCGTGTACAGCACGTGCCGTCCGTCGGGTGAAATCCGCGGCGCAGACACCTGCACGAGATCGAGCGCGTCATCGATCGTCATCGCGCGCCGCGGCTGCGCGCCCGCCGGATGAAACAGAACGACGAGGAATGCGGCAGCGATGATGGTTCGCGATCTCGAGCGCGCGTGCATGATCAAAAGTTCCTCGGCAATCAGCGCTCGGCTAAAAGCCTCGCGCTATCTGTGGAGCGCGCGCCCTCCCGATGTAGCGCGAGCCTTTCAGGCGAGCGGTGAACAACGACCGATGGTACCATCGCAAAGCGGCTTCTGAAAGCAGACAGTCGCTGCTGACTACCATGCCCAGAGATTTTGACGCGGTGATTCTCAGTGCCTGCCGAACGCCCATCGGGTCGTTCGGCGGCGTGTTCAAGGATTTGACTGCCGTCGATCTCGGCGCGGTCGTCATCCGCGAAGCGATCGCGCGCGCAGGCGTCGGCAACGACGAGATCGGCGACGTCGTGATGGGTTGCGTCCTGCAGGCGGGCGCGGGCATGAACGTCGCCCGGCAGGCGGCGCTGAAAGCCGCGCTGCCGGTCGAGGTGCCGGGCGAGACGGTCAATCGAGTGTGCGGATCCGGACTGCAGGCGGTCGTGCACGCGGTCGAGGCCATCCGCGTCGGCTACGTCGACACGATGGTCGCGGGCGGCACCGAATCGATGTCGAATGCGCCGTACCTGCTACCGGGCGCGCGATGGGGCTATCGCATGGGCAATGCCGAAGCGATCGATTCGATGCTGCGCGAAGGGCTGACGTGCGCGATGGGCGCGTGTCACATGGGAATTACCGCCGAGGAGGTCGCCAAGCGATATTGCGTCCCGCGCGTCGATCAGGACGCGTTCGCGGCCGAGAGTCAGCGTCGCGCGGAATCGGCGATCAACGGAGGGCGCTTCAAGAATGAAATCGTCGCCGTTCCCGTGCCGCAGAAACGAGGCGAGCCGCTGCACGTCGACACCGACGAGTACCCAAGAGCTGGCACGACGGCAGAGAAGCTCGCCGCGCTGAAACCGGCGTTCAAGAAGGACGGCACCGTGACAGCCGGAAACGCCTCGGGCATCAACGACGGTGCGGCGGCGCTCGTGGTGACGACCAACGACAGAGCACTTGAGGCAGGCCGAAAACCGCTCGCCCGTATCCTTTCTTATGCGTCCACCGGCGTCGATCCGGCGGTGATGGGCATCGGGCCCGTGCCTGCGGTCCGTAAAGTGCTCGAACGCGCCGGATTGAAAGCCGACGACATCGATCTGTTCGAGCTGAACGAAGCGTTCGCCGCGCAGTCGCTCGCGGTGACGCGCGAGCTCGGCCTCGACCCGGCTAGAGTCAACGTGAACGGCGGTGCGATTGCCCTCGGCCATCCGATTGGCGCCAGCGGAGCGCGCGTGCTGACGACGCTGGTGTACGCGCTGCGCGCGCGGAAGCTGAAATACGGCGTCGCATCGCTCTGCATCGGCGGCGGGATGGGCATTGCGATGGCGATCGAATCGCTATGACGATCGCCGGCGCGGCGATCGAGGCGATCGTCGCGCACGCGCGCGAGGCAGCGCCGGCCGAATGCTGCGGCCTGCTGCTGGGACGGCTGGAGCAGATCGTCGAGGCGGCGCGCACCAGGAACATCGCGGCCCGTCCGACGCGATTTGAAATCGACCCGCAGGATCACATCGACCGGCGCCGCGACGCGCGCGTGCGCGGCCTCGACGTGGTCGGCTTCTACCATTCGCATCCGGCCTCGCCGCCGGTCCCCTCCGAAACGGATCGCTCGGAGGCGGCCTATCCGAATCATTTGTATGTGATCGTCGGGCTCGCGTCCGAGCCGCCTGAAGTGCGGCTGTTCTTCTTCGACGGCAGGAACTTTCGCGAGGAACCGTTCGTCACAAGCGGCTAATGCCGCAAAATCCCGCTCGGCTGATGCCGCAGACGCTCGCTCGCCTGAAAGGCTCGCGCTACCAGTCACTGAAAGGCTCGCGCTACCAGTCACTGAAAGGCTCGCGCTACCAGTCACTGAAAGGCTCGCGCGACCGGTCACCCAGTCGCGTAGCGCGAGCCTTTCAGGCGAGCGTTGCAGCCTTTCAGGCGAGCGTTGCAGCCTTTCAGGCGAGCGTTGCAGCCTTTCAGGCGAGCGTTGCAGCCTTTCAAACGAGCGGAATTGCAGCCGTTCAGGCGAGCGCCATCGTCGCGGCCTGTTTCCTTGCAGCCGTCCCGGCCTCAGCCCAGGACACCACACCACAGCCGCAGCCAACCGTTCGAGACGTGCAGGTGCGGGGCGCGAAGGAGCTGTCCGAACCGGCGGTACTGCGCGCCGGACGCCTCGTCGTCGGCGAGCCGCTGCCCGACACGAGCGAAGCCATCCGCGAACGAATCGAGCATCGGTACCACGAGGAGGGATATTCGTTCGCGCGGGCTACCGTGATGTTCGACGTCGACACGCGCGTGCTGACGCTGACCATCGACGAAGGCGTCATCGACGCAATCGAGTTCGAAGGCGTCGATCCGAAGCTGGCGCGGACGTTCGCCGACGAGTTCGCGCTGCGCGCCGGCGATGTCTTCAATCGCGCGCGCGCCCTTCATGCGCTCGATGCGCTGCTGCGGCCGACGCGCGGCGCGATCCGCCGAAGCCGCCGGACCTTCGACGTCCTCGATCGCAACGGTCAGCACGTGCTCATCGTCGACTTGCGGGAGCCCGCGGGCCGATTCAGGCTCGTTCCCGATCTCGGCGACAGGGAGGACTGGTTCTCCTCGGTTGACGGGTTCGTCCCGTCGCTCGGGTTCGGCGCGGCGGTGTTCAATCACGAGACGTTCAATCACGCGTTCGTGGCGGGGCATATCTCGATCCGGAGCGCAACCAGCCGCGCCGGCTATGCGCTCGGCTTCGAGCGCCCGCTGTTCGGCCGGACCAAGCTGTTCCTCGGCGGCGAGCTGCACGACCTCACCGCGAGCGACGATCAGTGGCAGGTTTCTTCCGCCGAGGCGAGCCTTGCCGCGTTCGGACCGCGCCGCAGCTACCGCGATTACTACCGGCGCCGCGGCGTGCAGATTGGCGGGGCGCTGCGCGTGCACCCGCAGGTCGAGCTGTTGTTCGCCTGGCGCGGCGAGCGTCACGAGCCGCTCCAGGCGGAGACCGACTTCAGTTTGTGGAACGACGACGAACTGTTCAGGCCGAACAGAGCTGCTGCCGACGGGCGGCTGAACGCCGTCATCATCGGCGCGTCGGTCGACGGAGACGGATTCGATCGCGAATCGCTCGAGGCAACGTATCGGCGGCACCAGCTCGAAACGCCATTCGGCGAGCGCCTCCGCGGACCCGATAACGACCACGACCTGACGCCGCGCTGGCGCATCGACTGGACCTCGGAAATTTCCGCGTCCGACGCGCTCCAGAGCGATTTCGATTTCAGCCGCCACATCATCTCGGGTCGCACGCGCGTCGCGCTCAGCCGGCATCAGGAATTTGCCGCGCGCGCAATCGGCGGCTGGTCGGATGGCGTCATGCCGCCGCAGCGGCAGTTTGCCATCGGCGGAATCGGATCCGTTCACGGGTACGGATTCAAAGAGCAGGTCGGCGATTCGCTTGCGCTGTTGAACCTCGAGTACTCGCTCGGATGGCGAGGCGGCCTGCACGGCATCGGCTTCTTCGATCTGGGCCACACGACGATCCGCCAGAATCAAACGCTGGCAGTTCAAGGTGCCGGCCGGCCGTGGCTGAAAGGCGTGGGGTTCGGCGTCGGCATCGGCGACGTTCGCATCGATTTCGGCTCCAGGCTCGACGCCGTACCGAGCTCCCTTCAGGTCCTCCTTCGATTCGGTCGAACGTTCTGATGCGTCTCCGATCGCTTGCCGCGGTCGTCGCCATTGTTCTGGTAATCGGACCACCGATTCACGCCGGCGCACCGCTCGACGTCAACGTGAAGGAGGTCCGCGCGCCGGCCTCGGCGGTGCGCACGACGATCGAGGTGAGAGATCTCGTTCCGGATCGGTTTCGGAAGGTGATCGACGGCGGCGGTCTGCTTCACCTGCGCGTGCAGGCGGAGCTGTGGGAAAGCCGCCCGGTCTGGGATCGCCTCGTATATCCGGCGATCATCAAGATGTTCCGCGTCGGACGCCGGCCGCCAAGCCGCGAAATCACGGTCGACGACGCGTCCGGATCCACGGCGTCATATCCCGCTGTCCCCAATCCGCTCGAGGTCATCCTCGACCTCGGCGCACGCGACCGCGTCGCGAGCGCGCAACGGTATTACGTGCACGTCATCGCGACCATCGGAACGCTCGCTGAGCGCGACGTGGACGACGTCGGCGACGCGGTGTTCGGGCGTGAGTCGGAGACGAATGCGCTCGGATCGTTCGGACGGCTCGTATTTCGAACGGCGCTGAGGGTCAGCGAGTATCTCCAGAGCATTTCCGCAGAGGCGAGGACTTCGAAGCTCGCGGGCGCGTCGATCCTCACGCCGTAGGATCGGCTGAAGTCTATTCGTCTCTGAGCGCGATGAGCGCGTCGACGCGGCTCGCGCGAAGCGCCGGCAGCAGGCTGGCTGCAGCCGCCACGACCACGAGCAGCGACGACACCGCCGCGAACGTCAGCATGTCCGTCGGGCTGGTGGCGAACAACAGCGAATTGATCAGGCGCGTCGTCGCGATCGCCAGCACGAGACCCACCACCACACCAATCGCCGTCAGCCGCAATCCTTGACCGAGCACGTCGGCGACGAGATCGCCCGGACGGGCGCCGAGCGCGATGCGGACGCCGATCTCGCGTCGCCGTTGTGCGACGATGAACGCCAACACGCCGTACAGCCCGATGGCCGACAATGTCACGGCGATCGCGCCAAACGCGGTGAGCAGCGTCACGCCGAACCGCCGCCGCGACACCGAGCTCGACAGCTCATCGTCCATCGTCCGGACGGCGCCGATTGGGAGCTCCTTGTCGACCCGCCAGATCGCCAGGCGCACGCTCGCCTGAACGCTCCGATCGGTGGAGGTGCTCGAATCGATCGAGCGCGAGGCGTCAGCCGAGCGCGTCCGCACGACGAACGTCATGAACGGAAACGCGTCCTGCCGGTACGGCACGTACACCGTCGGCTCCACAGGCGCCTCGAGCGACGCGGCATGCACGTCGCCGACGATCCCGACAATCGTGATCGGTGGCTGATCGATGGAGAACTGCTTGCCAATCGGATCCTGATTCGCCCAGAAGCGCTGGGCGAGCGATGCGCTGATGACCGCCACCAGCGGGCGGTCCTCGCGGTCGGCGTCGGTGAACACACGGCCGCGGATGAGCGGAATGTCCATCGCGCGGAAATAGCTCGGCGTCGCCGTGCGGTAGTTGGCGTCCGTCGGTTCGTTCGACGGCACGCCGGGAATGTTCAATCCTCGGCGGCTGTTCCCCGGCAGCAGCGGCAGGCGGCTGGTCGCGCCCGCGATCTCGACGCCGGGCAGCATTCCTAGCGCGTCGAGCGTGCGCTCGTAGAAGTCAGCGCGATTTCGCGGCGTCGGATAGCGCGCCGCCGGCGGGTTCAGCGTGACCGTGACGACGTGGTCCGGATCGAATCCAACCGGCACGTCCTGCAGGCGGATGAAGCTGCGAATCGTCAGACCGGCGGCAATCAGCAGCACGAGCGAGATGGCGATTTCCGACGCGACGAGCCCGGCGCGCAGGCGGCGCTGACCGGACGCGCTCCCGCCGCGCGCCGATTGCTTGAGATCGTCGTGGACGTCGACGCGGCTCAATTGACGCGCAGGTGCGAGCCCGAAGAGCACGCCGGCGGCCATCGAGACCACGAGCGCGAACAGCAGCACGGGAACATCGATGCGGATGTCGCCGGCGATCGTCAGGCTGCTCGGGCTGAGCGCGACGAGCAGGCCGACGAGCCACATGGCGAGCAGCACGCCGAACGCGCCGCCGAGCGAGGCGAGCAGCACGCTCTCGGTCAGCAACTGCACCAGAATCCGTCCGCGCGTCGCGCCAAGCGCCATGCGCAGCGCGATCTCCTGATGGCGCGCGCTCGCGCGCGCGACGAGCAGACCCGACACGTTTGCGGTCGCGATCATTAGTACGAGACCGACGGCGGCGAACAGGAGCATGACCATCGGCCGCACGTCGGCAACGAGATCGGATCGCAGCGAGACGAGATTGACGCCGGCGTTCTGATTGTCGTTCGGAAAGTCGCGCTCGAGTCCGAGCGCCACCGCGTCCATGTCCGCTTGCGCGGCTGCCATCGAGACGCCAGGTTTGAGCCGACCGACGACGAAGAAATAACTGTGCGTCCGCTCGGTCGACGGATCCTGCGCCGGTCCGAGCAGCGGATCGTCCGGCACGCGCCAGTGCGGCGGAACCCACACCTCGGCGCGTTCGGGGTAGGCGACCTCTGGCGGCATGACGCCGATGATCGTCGTTGCTTCGCCGTTGAAATGAACGGTGCGTCCGATCACGTCGGAACGGCCGGCGAATCGCATGCGCCACGATCCGTCACTCAGGACGGCGACGCGCGGCGCGCCCGGACGCTCGTCGGCCTCGCCGAACGATCGGCCAATCGCCGGAGCGACTTCGAGCACGTCGAAGAAATTGACGTTCACCATCGCGCCGTCGAGGCGTTCGGGGTGATCGCCGTCGGACAGGATGAGCGAGATGCCTTCGAAGCCGGCCATGCCGGCAAAAGCGCGGTTCCGCACGCGCCAGTCGAGGAAGTTCGCCGGGGACCCGGTGCCAAGCACCTGCTTCGTCTGCCGATCGGTTTGGGTCACGAGCAGGAGCTCTTCAGCGCGGGGAAACGGAAGCGGCCGCAGCAGGACCGCGTTCACGATGCTGAAAATCGCGGTGTTCGCGCCGACGCCGATCGCCACGGTCAGCGTGGCGATGACGGTGAAGCCCGGCGACTGCCGCAGCGTCCGAACGGCGTACCGCAGGTCCTGAGCGAGCATGGATGAAATCCTTCAAGTACGAAGTCTGAAGTACGAAGGCAACGCTGGACATCGGTACTTCGTACTTCACACTTCGTACTTCAAACGTCGTACTTCGCGAGCAGCATCGAACTGAAGCGTGCCTGCGACAGACTTCGGCCGAGCCACTGATCCATCGTGAGCACGTCCGAGACCGGTTGATCCCGATCGAGCCTCTGGATCTCGCGCGCGACCGCCGACGCGTACGACTGGGGATCCGAACTGGTGCGGACCGCGAACGTCATCGCGTTGCAGGCGAGCTGCGGGTGCGGCCAGTAGGTCAGCGCCCGCGTCGGCGTGCTGAGATCGACGAGCTTGGTGTCGCCGACGATGCCGATGATCGAGATCGCCGTGTTCGCGCCGATGCCGATCGCGAGCGCGAGGACGGCGACGATCGTGAAGCCGGGCGTGCGAAGGCACAGACGCAGCGCGAAGCGGATGTCCTGCAGAAGAGAGTCCACGTGCTTCAGCTTCCTGCGGTGTCCTGGAGTGCCGACCAGCACGTGTGGAAATGATACAGCCCGAATTTGACGTCGATATCGATCGCGAGCCGAACGAGGATTGGACGGATCGTGATCGAGAACGGTCCGTCGGCCGGCGCGGTCAACCCGACCGACACGAGCGCCGTGCACACGATGAACGTGGCGGCGAGGAGTCGGGATGCACGTTTACGGAGCGGCACACGGTGCGATGAGCCAACTCTGTGCCAGATGTGGAACCGGTCCGCGCGTCAAATTGTGAGGGAAAGGCGGCCGATCGCCGAGCGCCGGCCGCCTGGGTGTTCGCTTGTGGGACGAGTCCGTTCGCGACAGAACAGCCGCGGCCGCCGTCGCGCAGCCGCCTAACCGATGTCGCGAAGTCCCGGACGGACCTGGATGCTGACGCCCGCCGACGCCACCGGCTTTTCGCGCCGCTTCAACTTGAACATCACGCGATACGAGCCGGCGCGGAAGATGTGTTCGACCGTGAACCGCCGCTTGATCTCGCTCTTGCCCGGTTCGTACGGCGCGCAGTCGGTCGTCGATTCCGATTGCGTTCCGTCGCCCCAGTCCCATTCGACGGTCGGACAGTAGAATTCCTCGGCGTCGTTCGGTCCACCGACGAGCTCCGCGGTGAGCACGACGCGCGATGGCGCCATGCTGATTACTGGTTGCGCTTTGAGCCGAAGCTGCGGGCGGCTCGCGTCCTGATCCTTACCACCCTTTGCGTCTTTGTCGGCTTTTTGCGCGGACGCCGTGACGAGCAGCGCCGACGTCGCGAGACACACCGCACAGGACCATGCGAAACGCCGCAGGTGCTTCATCACCATTCACCCTCAAAACTTGGCAGGACTGCACGAATTGTACTGGCCGCTCTGGAGGAGCACAAGCGCATCAGCCATAATATTTGGATGCTTTCAGTCTCTTCATCGGCCGCGATGGCCTGCACCTTTGGTCCGCCCGGCGCAGCAGAAGTCGACCTCATCCTCATTCCCTGGTACGAGGACGACGGACCGGCCGCAGTGCCCGCGCTCGACGCCGCGACCGGCGGCGAGATCGCGCGCGCCCTCAACACGCGGGAATTTCAGGCGAAGCCCTACGAGCTGTTCATCGCCGCAATCGCCGACAGGAGCTGGCGGACACGTCGCGTGGCGCTCATCGGCGGGGGGCGGCGCCTCGAATCGGGCAGCGAGATCGTTCGGAAGCTGGCGACGGCGGGCGGTCTTGCGGGGCGTCAGCGCCGTCTCGGGCGCGTCGGCTTCATGGTGCGCGGACAGGGCGAGGTGGCCGATTTGACGCAGGCGGCAGCCGAAGGGTTGACGCTCGCGGAGTTCCACGCCGGCAGCTACAAAACGACCGATCCGGCGCCGGCTCCGCCTCCGGGATGGACGATCGTCGTGGACGGCGACACCGAGAAGAGCAAGGGCGGCGAGAAGATCAGGGAGGCCGCGGCGCGCGGCCGCGTGCTCGGCGAATCGAGCAACCTGGCGCGGGAGCTCGCCAACGAACCGGGAAACACGCTGACGCCGCGCGAATTCGCGATGCGCGCCGCGGCCATCGCGGGCGATGCCGGCGTGAAGGTCGAGATTCTCGACGAGCGGATGATCGCCGAGCTCGGCATGGGCCTGCTGCTCGGCGTCGCGCGCGGCAGCAGCGAGCCGCCGCGGCTCATGGTCTTCCGGTACGACCCGCCGGGCGCGCCGGCGAAGCCGCTGCTCGGACTCGTGGGCAAGGGGATCACCTTCGACACGGGCGGCATCTCGATCAAATCGGCCGAGGGCATGGAGCGGATGAAAGACGACATGGCGGGCGGCGCCGCCGTGGCCTGCTCGATGCGCGCCATGGCGCTCCTGCAAGCGCCGCAGCGTGTCATCGGCGTGGTTCCGACCACCGAGAACATGCCGGGCGGCCGTGCCGTCAAGCCGGGCGACATCCTCCGGAGCGCCGAAGGCAAGACAGTGGAAGTGATCAACACCGACGCGGAAGGACGGCTTGTTCTCGGCGACGGCCTCTGGTACGCGCGGAAGCTCGGCGCGACGCATCTCGTCGACGTCGCGACGCTGACGGGCGCGTGCGTCGTCGCCCTCGGAAAAATCACCAGCGGGCTGTTCGGCGCGCCGCCGTCGTGGGTCGAGCAGGTGCGCCGCGTAGCCGACCGCGCCGGCGATCGCGTGTGGCCGATGCCGTTGTTCGACGAGTACCGCGATCAGCTGAAGAGCGACATCGCCGATTTCATGAACACCGGCGGCCGCGCGGCGGGATCGATTACCGCGGCCATGTTCCTGAAGGAATTCAGTGGCGGGCTGCCGTGGGCGCACATCGACATCGCAGGGACGGCGTGGGCGGACGAGGCGAAGCCGTACCTTCCGAAAGGACCGAGCGGGGTCGGCGTGCGCACGCTCGCGTCGCTCGCGTTCGAAGAGTTCGACGTCTGAACCGCATCGCAGCCCTTCAGGATTGCCATGTTCGAAGATTGAATGATTCAGCAGTCCAACCCGGTCATCGTCAAAATCGTCGAACCGCCGCACGATCCCACGGGCATCTCGGACGTCATCATCGGAGCGATCGGGCTGACGGGGTTCATCGTTCTGCTCGCGTTGCTCGTCGGATTGATGTTTGGCGGAATCCTGTATTGGTTCCGGAGAAGATCCGCCTACGGACCGCCCTGACGGCTCACTGGTGCGCGACGGCCGTCGCGGCCGGCTTCAACGACGTCTGATATTTTCTGATCGCGTTGAAGAGCGCCTCGGCGATGCGCTGACGATAGACGTTGCCCTTCAAGAGCTTGGCTTCCTGCGGATTGGTCACGAACGAGACTTCCGCCAGCACGCTCGGCATCGTCGCGCCGATCAGCACGATGAACGGCGCCTGCTTCACGCCGAGATCCTTCAGCGATTTGTTGCTGCTCCGCAGGCGCGCGATCATGGCGCGCTGAATCTGCGCGGCGAAATCGCGCGACTCGTCGACCTTGTTGTTGAGCGCGATTGCCTTCACGAAGTCGGGCAGCGCGCCCATCGTCAGCGCCGACGCGGCGTTCTCGCGCGCCGCCACCTGCGCGGCGTTCGGATTGTTCGCAAAGTTCAGGAAGTAGGTCTCGATGCCGCGCGCCGCGGAGTGCGGGCTCGCGTTGGCGTGGATGGACAGGAAGAGATCGGCTCCTTCGCGGTTCGCGATCACCGGCCGTTCCTGCAGCGGAATGAATTCGTCGGTCCGCCGGGTCAGGATCACCTCGATGCCCGGCGCCTTCTGCAGCAGCGCTTCGAGACGCAGCGCGACGTCGAGCACGAGCTCCGCTTCGGTGACGCCTTTGCCCATCGCGCCTGGATCGTGGCCGCCGTGACCGGCATCGATCACGATGCGCGAGACGCCAAGTCCGAGCTGCCGCGCCATCGACACCGATCCGGAGAGATTTTTCGGTGGCGCGGTTGGCGGCGTCGTCATCGCCGTCGGCACAGGGCCTGAGATCTTCGCCGCTGCGTCGGCGGCCGACAGCGCTGCCGCGATCATCGCCGTCCGGCGCGGCGGGACGAACGGCAGCGCCCGAAGTCCATCGATCGTGACTCGTCGAGCGGGAACAGGCGGCGAGTCGGCCGCGCGCGTCGGAACGGCCGCGGTCTTCGGCGCCCGCACGCAGTCGATGACGATTCGGAATGGCGAATAGAGCGGATACACGCTGTAGCTGGAGATGCCGGCGGCATCGAGCACGACTCTCGTGAGGCTGTTCGGATGTCGTCCGATGCGCACCTGCCGAACGACGTCGGCGTCGGATTCGAAACGGAGCGTGCGGTCGACGAGACCGGATCCGGCGCGCGTGCCCGCCAGATCGACGAAAACGCGCTCGGGATCGGCGATGTGCTCGTCATGAAATGACGCCTCACCGTCGAGTTCGATCGTCACGCGTACGCTTTCCGGAGTGACGGAGCGCCGGATGTCTTTGATCGTGGCGATCGGCCGCGGCGCGCGAACGTCGTCGACGCGCGCGAGTTGTTCCGCGACATCCTTCACCAGCTTGCTGCTCGGATAGCCGACCGCCAACCGCTTCAGCAACCGGAGGCCCGAATCTCTGTCCTGCGGTTGTCTGAATCTCGCGTAGGCATCAAGCGACAGACACCCGGCCTGCCACAACGCGTTGTCGCTGTAGCCGCTGGCAGGGTAATGAGCCACGAGCGATTCGTACGACGCCACGACGGCGCGGACGTCGGTGAGGATCGTCGCGAGCGCTCCGTCGGCGGTCAACACTGCGCGCACCGCCTGCTCGCGCGCGAGCGTTTCCATGTACATCGTCCGCGCCGGCGCGGCGGCGTACGCGGTCTGCGCGGCCAGCGCGGCGACGACGAGCGTGAGCGTACGGCTATTCATGCGTCACCGCAGCTGCGCGTCGACTTCGTCGAAGTAATGTTTGTCGACGAGCACTTCACGCGGCTTGCCTCCGGCCGCCGGCGAGACGAGTCCCTCCATCTCCATCATGTCGACGAGGCGCGCCGCGCGGCTGAACCCGATACGCAATCGGCGCTGGAGGTACGAGATCGACGCCTGGCCGCCCTGCACGACGATGCGCGCCGCTTCGTCGTAGAGATCGTCCTTCTCGAACTCGGGCGCGCCTTCGGTTGCGGCTTTCTCGTCCTGCGTGATCGATTCGTCGTAGGTCGGCTTGCCCTGCTTGCGCAGGTAGCTCGCCAGGCGCGCGCTCTCCTGTTCCGAAATGTACGGGCCGTGCAGACGGATGAAGCGCGACGAGGCCGGCGGCAGCAGCAGCATGTCGCCGCGGCCGAGCAGCTGCTCCGCGCCGTTGCCGTCGAGAATCGTGCGCGAATCGACCTTCGACGCGACGCGGAACGCGATGCGCGTCGGCAGGTTCGCCTTGATGAGGCCGGTGATGACGTCGACCGACGGCCGCTGCGTCGCGAGGATCAGGTGGATGCCGACGGCGCGCGCCATCTGGGCGAGCCGCGCGATCGACTGTTCCACTTCGTTGCCGGCGACCATCATCAGGTCGCCGAGCTCGTCGATCACGACGACGATGAAGGGGAGGGGTTTGAGCTCGTGATCCGGCCTCGGCTCGCGCTTCTCGGCGATCGCCTGCTGCATGTTGCGGTTGAATTGCTCGATATTGCGCACGCCTTCGGCCGCCAGCAGCCTGTACCGTTCCTCCATCTCGCGGACCGCCCACCGGAGCGCATTGGCCGCCTGCTTCGGATCGACGACGACCGGCGTCAGCAGATGCGGGATGTCGTCGTACATGCCGAGCTCGAGCCTTTTCGGATCGACCATGATCAGCCGTACGTCGTCGGGCGTCGCCCGGTAGAGGATGCTCGTGAGCATGCCGTTGATGCCGACCGATTTGCCGGCGCCGGTCGATCCGGCGATGAGCAGATGCGGCATCGTGGCAAGGTCTGCGACGAACGGCTCGCCGTGAATGGTCTTGCCGAGCGCCAGCGAGATTTTTGATGTCGATCGACGATAGACCTCCGACTCGAGGAGCTCGCGCAACGAGATCTGCTCGCGATCCTGGTTCGGGATCTGGATGCCGACCGTCGACTTGCCGGGAATCCGATCGATCAGCACCGACTCGGCCTGCATGGCCAGGCACAGATCGTCTTCGAGGTTCGTGATCTTCGAGTACTTCACGCCGGCGTTCGGCTTGAACTCGAAAGTCGTGACGACGGGGCCTGGATGGATTTGCACGACCGAGCCTTCGACCGCGAACTCGCGGCACTTCTCTTCGAGCAGCCGCGCGCGCTCCATCAGCTCGCGCTCGTCGAACTTCCGCTGCGTCTTGGGGGCGTCGAGCAGGGCGAGCGGCGGCAGGGTGTAGTCGCCCTTGCGGCGCTCGGCCGGCGCCTTCGCGATCGGCTCGGGGTCCGGCACCGGCAGGGGAGGCATCGCAACCTTCGGCTTGGTGGCGTCCGCCTTCAGGCGGATGTCTGTCGCACGCGACTGGAGACCGGCTGACGCCGGACGCCACGGACGATTCTCGTCATCGTCCTCGTCCTCTTGCCGCTCGTCGCGCTCCGCTCGGTTGACGCCTCGCGCTCCGTCGTCGGACGGGGCGCGCGAGCCTTTGGGCGAGCGATTGGCGCCGGGTGTGTTGATTTCGGGCGTGCCCGCCGAAGCCGTGGCGAACGCGGGAAGCGGCGTTCCTTTCTTCACGTGCTTCGCGATGACGTCGCGGCGCTGTTTCTCGCGGCGCCGCTCCTCGCGCCATTCGCGGAACGACTCGAACGTGCGACTCGCGGTGTTCCTCACCGCGCGCACAATCGCGCCGAAGAAGCGGCCGAACGAGAACTGCGTCGACATGATGATCGCGAGGAAGAAGAGCGTGAGGATCACGATCACCGAACCGGTGCGATTGAGGTAATCGGACATTTCCTTCGCCAGGAACTCGCCGGCGTAGCCGCCCGCGCGAAACGGTTTGCCCGAGACCTCGACGGTCCCGATGACGAGGCTGAGAAATGCGCTGAGGCATCCGACCAGGAGCGCGGCGCCGGTCGCCTTCGTGGCGGCGGCGTCGAGCGATCGGCACCAGAAGTAATTCCAGCCGACCACGACGAAGACCGCGGGGATCAGGTACGACGCGTATCCGAACAGCTGGAACGACAGCTCCGCGAGGAACGCGCCGACGCGGCCGGCGAAATTGGCCGGCGCCGCGTGCGCTCCGGTGCTGAAGAACCAGACGGGGTCGGCCGGCTCGTAGCTGGCGAGCGAGATGATCCAGATGAGCGCCGCGGCGAACAGCGCGACGCCCACGAACTCGCTGACGCGGCGCGAAACGGTCGATCGACTCACGTCTCAGATCTCCATGATGACGGGCAGCACGAAAGGTCGCCGTCCCGAACGTTTGCGAAAGAAGCGCCGCAGCTCGATGCGCAGCTTTTCCTTGATCAGACCCTGGTCGGTGCGCTCTTCGACGCTCGCCTGATCGATGACGTCGCTGAGCAAGCGGGCGCCCTCGGCGAGGAGCGCCTCGCTGTCCTCCATGACGAAGCCGCGCGCGATGATGTCGGGAGTTCCTTCGAGCGCGCCGGTCTGTTTGTTGATCGCGACGACCGGCACCACCAGTCCTTCCTCGGCGAGGTGCCGCCGGTCGCGCAGCACCTCATCGCCGACTTCGCCGGTTCGCGTGTCGTCGATCAGCACGCGACCCACGGGCGCCTTTCCGGCGATCCGCGCGCCGTGCTCGTCGAAGTGCAGCACGTCGCCGTCTTCCGCGAGCAGAATCTCCGGCCGCGGATCGCGGCCGGCGAACACGCGGTTCGCCACGCGCGCGTGCTGCGACAGCTGGCGGTACTCGCCGTGGACCGGCACGAAATAGCGCGGGCGCACGAGCGACAGCATCAGCTTCAGCTCCTCCTCGCTCCCGTGTCCCGACACGTGGACGTGCTTGATGCCTTCGTGGATCACGTCGGCGCCGCGGCGCG
The DNA here is from genome assembly GCA_003222395.1 of Acidobacteriota bacterium. Lineage (GTDB taxonomy): Bacteria > Acidobacteriota > Vicinamibacteria > Vicinamibacterales > CAVVIG01 > Gp6-AA45. Next base: position 258,970 of record QHWB01000039.1, on the reverse strand, counting down.
CCAGGTGGTTGATGACGCGGCCGATCGCCTTTTCGTTGCCCGGGATCGCCCGCGCGGAGATGACGACCGTGTCGTCGTCGCCGATCTTGACGAAACGATGGTCGTGGATCGCAATCCGCGAGAGCGCCGCCTGCGGCTCCCCCTGTGATCCGGTCGCGAGGCAGAGCACGTCCTGCGACGGGTACGTCGGCACGTCGGAATCGCGGATCTGCACGCCGGCCGGGATGCTCAGATAACCGAGCCTCTGCGCGATCTGCGAGTTCTCGATCATGCCGCGCCCGACGAAGGCGACCTTGCGGTCGAACTGCGTCGCGAGATCGACCAGGATCTGCATCCGATAGATGCTCGACGCGAACGCCGCGACGATCAGCTTGCCCGTCGCGCTCGTGAAGATCTCCTCGAAGGCCTCGATCACTTCGCGTTCCGACCCGGTGAAGCCGCGGCGATCGATGTTGGTGCTGTCGGCGAACAGCGCGAGCACTCCTTCGGCGCCGAGCTGCGCGAAGCGGTGGACGTCGAAATGCTCGCCATCGATCGGCGTCTGATCGATCTTGAAATCGCCGGTGTGCACGACGACGCCGGCCGGCGTGCGGATGGCGAGCGCGACGCAGTCGGGCATGCTGTGCGTCACGCGGATGAATTCGATCTCGAACGGCCCGATCGTGACGCGCTGATGCGGCCTGATCGGGACGCACTCGTGGCCGTCGAGCCCGTGCTCCTGCAGCTTCGGCTGCACGAGCGCCAGCGTCAACGGCGTCGCGTAGATCGGTCCGTGCACGAGCGGCACGACGTGCGGCACCGCGCCGATGTGGTCCTCGTGCCCGTGCGTCAGCACGAGCGCGGCGACGCGCCGGTTCTGCTGCAGGTACGTCATGTCCGGGATGATGCGATCCACGCCGAGCAGCTCGGGATCGGGGAACATGACGCCGGCGTCGACGACAATCGTCGTCTCGTCCCACGTGAGCGCGAGCATGTTCATGCCGAACTCGCCGAGTCCGCCGAGCGGAACGACTTCGAGCATTCGAGACGGAAGTACGTACCTTCGCCGGCGACACTCCAGGCGGAGTCGAAACCGCGCGAAGGGAACCGCCGCAGCGGTTCAATCAGGCTGCTGGGTGCGCCTGAGTTGACGAGGCGGGATAGCGACTAAATATAACACAGCTCAGGCGTTATTTGGACAGCGCGTCGGCGAGCCGCGCGAACTCGGCGACGGTCAGCGTCTCGGGACGGCGACCGCCGTCAAGGCCGGCGACTGCCAGGATCGCGCGCGCGCCGGCTTGTGTCGGACCCGGATCCGACACCTGTCGGACTCGTGTCGGGATACCACCCAGAGCGAGCAGCGCGTTGGCGAGCGTTTTTCGACGCCGGGTGAAGACCGCATGCACGACTCGCTCGAGGACCAATTCGTCGCGGACCGCGGGGTACGGCGGATGGAAACGCAGACGGACGAGGGCCGAGTGCACCTTCGGCGGCGGCCGGAACGCGCCCGGAGGAAGGATCAGCAGTCGTTCGACGGCCGCGCGATGCTGAATGAGGACGCTGAGCACGGCGTAGTCGCGCGAACCGGGATCCGCCGCCAATCGATCGGCCACCTCGCGCTGCAGCATCACCGTCGCATCGACGATCGGCAGACCCCGTCGCGACAGAGCGACGAGCCTGAACAGAATTGGAGAGGCGACGTTGTAGGGAAGATTTCCTGCGATGCGGATCGCGTTCGGGGTTCGGGGTTCGGGGTTCGCTTCGAGAAAATCGCCTTCGACGATTGTGACGTTGGGCGGCGCGGTCTCGCGCAGGTCGGCGGCGAGATCGCGATCGATTTCGTACGCGACGATCGATTTCGTGAGCGCGGCGAGCGGGCGCGTCAGCGCGCCGCGGCCCGGACCGATCTCGATGAACGTTTCGTCTGGTTTGGGATCGATCGCCCGAACGACCTTCTCGACCCACGCGGGCTCCAGAAAATGCTGGCCGAATCTTTTTCTTATTGCGCGGCGCCCCACCCCCACGCGCTCTCGCTCGCGCATGCGCGCTCGCGCGGGCCGGAGGCGCGTGCGCTCGGCGTATCTGCTCACAGCGCGTCTCCGTCTTCGTCGTCTTCACCGCGCCAGTACTTTTCCTCGATTTCTTCGATCTGTTCTTCGCTCATTCCGAAGTAATGGCCGATCTCATGGATGAGCGTCTCGGCGATCGCGACGACGAGATCGTCGTCGTCGTCCGACTCCCGTTCGTGCGGGCCCTGGAAGATCAGCACGCGGTCCGGCAGCGCGTTGCCGTAACCCCAGTGGCGTTCGGTGAGCGGCGTCCCTTGATAGAGCCCGAGCAGCGTGTCGGGCGGCTCGATTTCCATTTCGTCGAGCAATTCGGCCGACGGCTCGTCCTCGACGACGATCGCGATGTTCTTCATCGCATTGCGGAACCGCCGCGGGATCGACCGAAGCGCTTCAGCGACGTGTTGCTCGAACTCTTTTCTTGTCACGCGGTCTCTTCGGAGCCTTGTGGTCGCGCGCCCGCGCGATGACCAGCCGGAAATAGTCGCAGTCATCACGGACGGCGCATTGATCGCAGAGCGGTTTCGGCCGGCAGATTCGGCGGCCGTGAAGGATGAGGGTATCCGACGTTCGAGTCCAGCGCGCCTTCGGCATGGCGTCGCACAGCTGCTGCTCCACGACCCGAGGATCGTCGGACTCCGCGACGCCGATACGGTTCGACACGCGAAGCACGTGGCGGTCGACAGGAAGCCCGGGGACACCAAGCGCGTGCCCGAGGACGACGTTGGCCGTCTTCCGTCCGACGCCCGGCAGCTCGACGAGCGCGTCGATATCGGACGGCACGTCGCCACGGTGATTGGTGACGAGCGCCTGCGCCATGCCAAGGAGCGATTTGGCTTTCGCTCGGAAAAAGCCGGTCGAGAGAATCTGCGGCTCGAGCTCCGCCGGTGTCGCCTTCGCCAGCGCGCGCGCGTCGGGGTAGCGTTTGAAGAGCGCCGGCGTCACCATGTTGACGCGCGCGTCGGTCGACTGCGCCGACAGAATGGTCGCGACGAGCAGCTCGAATGGGGTCGTGTAGTGCAGCTCGGTATCGGCGCCGGGATACTGCCTTTCGAGCTTGTCGAGGATGCGGCGCGTTTCGCGTGGCGGTTTCACGCTTTAATGAATCGGTCCGGTGCCCTTGTTCCAGCCGACGTTCGAGTACGACTCCGAGAATACGCGCCAGTGTTCCTGCAGCGCGGCAATGAGGTTCGGAACGAACTGGACGGGCACGACGATCTTCGTTCGCACCGGCGCGCGCACGACGTGCTCGGACTCGGCTTCCTTGATCTCCTTCTCCGACAGCGGCATCACCTCGCAGAAGGTGAGCGTGAAGTCGAATGGAGTGTGCGCGATCGAGCAGAAGTTCGAGTACGTGCGCGGGCTCGACGCCGAATCGTCGGGGATGATCGTGAAGTTGATCTGCTTGGGCTGCTGCGGTTGATCAGACATGCCCAAGTGTAATCCGAGCGTTCAGTACTTCCGCATCACCCCGACGACGACGCCTTGAATCTGCACCTGGTCCGGTTCCGCGAAAATCGGCTGCATCGCCGCATTGGCGGGCTGGAGGCGGATCTTTCCACTCGGATCGCGGTAGAACTTCTTCAGGGTGACGTCGGACCCGCGCAGCAGCGCGATGACCATCTCGCCGTTGTCCGCCGTCTTGCGGTCTTCGACGACGACGAAGTCGCCGTCGCGAATCTGCTCGTCGATCATCGAGTCGCCGCGCACCCGCAGGACGTACGTGTCGCGCGTGCCGACGAGATCTTCCGGAACGGCGATCGTCTCGTTCGACGCGACCGCTTCGATTGGAAGGCCGGCGGCAACGTACCCGAGCAGTGGCAGCTCCACCGCGCGGCCGCCGCTACGGGTCGGAACCATCTCCACGGAGCGGCTTCGGTTCCACGCGCGCTTGATGAAGCCCTTCTCCTGGAGATTGGTCAGGTGCTTGTGCACGGTGGCGAGCGAAGAGAGGCCGAAGCGCCGGCCGATTTCTTCCAGGCTCGGCGCATAGCCATGCTGGCTGATGAACTCGTTCAAATAGTCGAGGATTTCACGTTGTCGCTTCGTGAGAGGAAGCATCAACACCTCTTTCTATATCAACACTATACGCAAAAGGAAAGCGAAGGTCAATACTGCCGAGGTGCGACGTTTGACGTTCGAGCCTTCAGCGGGTCTAACCAAAGTGACGCTGGCTGATCTGGACGAGCGGTCGCTCATCGACGCCTGCATCGCCGGCGTACCCGGCGCGTTCGATCTCGTCGTGGAGCGCCATCGCCGGCCCGTGTACCAGTTGTGTTACCGCTTCGTCGGCAACCACGAAGATGCGAGCGACCTGTTGCAGGATGTCTTTCTGCGGGCGTACCGCGGCCTCCGGAATTTTCGCGGACAGTCGTCGCTCTCGACCTGGCTGTACCGCATCGGCGTGAACGTCTGTTTGAACAGGGTGACAGCGAAGCGCGCCGAGACCGAACCGATCGAGGAGCTGCACTTCGTGGATCTTCGCACCGAGTCGCCGTCCGAGCTCCTGCTGAAACAGGAGCGGGACGCCCGCGTCCGCGCGGCCATCGCACGGCTGCCGCCCAAGCAACGGGCGACGCTCATCCTGCGTACGTATCACGAGTTGTCGCACCAGGAAATCGCCGACGTGCTCGGCAGCTCGGTCGGCGCCGTGAAGGCTAATTTCTTTCACGCGCTCGGCAATCTGAGGAAGTTGCTCGTCGAAGGCGGATAGCGATGCATCTGTCGCCTGAAGAATTCATCGACGTCATCGACGGCACGCGCAGCGAGCCGTCGCTGGCTCACCTGCAATCGTGCTCTGCGTGCCGCGATCGGATCGCCGATCTGCGCGCGACGCTGACGGCGGCAGCCGACGCCTCTATCGCTGCGCCGTCGCCGCTGTTCTGGGATCAGTTCTCTCAGCGCCTGCACGACGCAGTCGCGATGGAGCCGGTTCGCGGCGGATCGCGCTCGTGGTTCGGCCGCGTCGGCATGCCGCTCGCCGCCGGCGCCGCGGTCGCGGCGCTGATCCTGGCCGTGTCCACGGTGCGGTTGATCGCGCCGCATCCGAACCTCTCGCCGCCGCAGCTTGCGTTCGTCGCCGCGCCGCCGCAGCCGCAGGAGGCGGGCGATCCGTCGCTCGAGCTGATGGCCGATCTCGCGGGCGGGATGGTGGACTGGAACGCTCTCGAAGAGGTCGAGTTCACGGCGCGCGGCACCGCCGACCATGCGGTGACACACTTGACCGAAGCCGAGCTCCTCGAACTGCGGCGCCTTCTGCAGGAAGAGCTGGCGGACAAGGTGAGCTGACGTGATAATGAAAGAGATGCGCTTCATCATATTTGTCGTTGTCCTCGGAATTGCTGGCGTCTCGCTCCACGCCCAGGAGCGCGGAGGCCGGCAGGGACGCCAGAACCGGCAGGCGCCCGCTGCGGAGGGCGTTTCGCCCGCCGAGGTCCAGCGGATGTTCGACTCCTACGCGCTGATGCAGGCGCAGGAGCAGTTGAAGATCAACGATGCGGTGTTCCCGAAGTTTCTGTCGCGATTCAAGGCGCTGCAGGACGTTCGTCGCAAGGCGCTGCAGGAACGGACCCGGCTGGTCGTCGAACTGCGGCAAATGGTCAACCAGCCGCAGCCCGACGATGCGAAGCTCAAGGAGCGCCTGAAGGCGGTGCACGATCTCGAGACGCGCGCGCAGGGCGACGTGAAAAAAGCGTACGAGGCGATCGACGAAGTACTCGACGTCCGCCAGCAGGCCAAGTTCCGCGTGTTCGAAGAAAACATGGAACGCCGCAAGCTCGATCTGGTTATGAGGGCGCGGGCAAGCCGAAACCAGGCAAACCGGAAACAGCAGCAGTAATGGGTTCTTTGCGATCTCTGCGTTTCGTTCTGTCTGTGACCGTTGTTATCACGGCATCAGCGACGGTATTCGGAGACGTGCGCGCGACGAGGCGCGACGCGGACGTTTTGCGTCAGAAGGTGGCGACGATCAACGCGCACGCCGCGAGCGCGACGAAACAGGCACGACGGACGACTGTCACCGAAAACGAGGTGAACGCGTACCTGGTGTACGACGCCCGTGAGCAACTGCCCGCCGGCGTCGTCGAACCGTCGGTCACGATTCTCGGGACCGGGCGTGTGTCGGGGCGAGCGGTCGTCGACCTCGACGCCGTCAGAAAGGCGAAGAACGCGACGAGCCTCTTCGATCCGATGAGTTATCTGACCGGCCGTCTGCCAGTCACAGCGACCGGCGTCCTGAAGACGAACAGCGGCGTCGGCCAGTTCATGCTGGAATCGGCCGCCGTCGCCGGCGTGCCGGTGCCGAAGCTGGTGCTGCAGGAAATCGTCAGCTACTACTCGCGGACGCCGGACAAACCTTCCGGGATCGGGCTCGACGATCCGTTTGCACTCCCCGCGCGGATCCGCGAGATCCAGGTCGAGCGAGGTCAAGCCATAATCGTTCAATGAAGCAGGAGGGGGCGGCAGAAGCCCCGTTCCTCGCGACGCCGCTGCAGTATTTGAAGGGCGTCGGACCGCGCCGCGCGGCCGATTTCGAGCGCGCCGGCCTCAAGACGGTCGAAGATCTCCTGTATCGCTTTCCCATCCGATACGAAGATCGCAGCCGCCTGCAGACGATCGCGTCGCTCAAACCCGGTCAGCCGGCGTCGATCAGCGGACGGATTCTGGCCTGCGGCCTTCGATCGACGCGGCGCCCCGGCTTCAAAATCTTCGAAGCGTCGATCGACGACGGCAGCAGGTCGATTCGCGCGGTGTGGCTGAATCAGCCGTTCCTTCGCGACATCCTCGCGCGCGGTCAGCATCTGGTTCTCTACGGGGCCGTCGAGTTGTACGGCGGCGGTGGCCTGCAGCTGCTCAATCCACAGTACGAAATCCTCGACGATGAGGACGCCGAGACGATTCACACCGGCCGCATCGTGCCGGTCTACGAGAAGACCGGCGCGGTCACGCCCAAGATGCAGCGCCGGCTCGTGTTCGACGCGCTGCAGCGGCTCCCGCCGGATCTGGCGGAACAGCTGCCCGAAGATCTCCGCCTGCGGCTGCGCCTGCCGACGCGCGTCGCCGCGCTGCACGCGATGCACTTTCCGCCGGCCGACGCGCGGCTCGATGCATTGAACCGGTTCGCGACGCCGGCGCAGCAGCGCCTGATCTTCGAGGAAGCATTCCTATTTCAGATGGGCCTGCTCGCGCGCCGCCGCTCGGCCGCGGCCGAGCGGAAGCCGATCGACATTCGCGTCGACGATCGCGTCCGCGAATCGGCGCGGCGCGTGCTGCCGTTCAAGCTGACGAACGGGCAGAAGCAGGCGCTGAAGGAAATCGTCGACGACATGCGGAGTCCCCATCCGATGAACCGCCTGCTGCAGGGGGACGTCGGCGCCGGCAAGACGATCGTCGCGCTGCTCGCGGCGCTCGTGGCGATGGAGAACGGACTGCAGGTCGCCTTCATGGCGCCCACCGAGATCCTCGCCGAGCAGCATTTTCTTAACATCTCCCGCCTGCTGCAGGCGTCGCACTTCCGCGTGGCGCTGCTCACCGGATCGACGGCCGCCTCCGCGCGTCGCCAGCAGCTCGCCGAAATCGAGGCGGGCACGATCGACCTGGTCGTCGGCACGCACGCGCTCGTGCAAGGCGACGTTCGCTTCAAGCAGCTCGGACTGGCCGTCATCGACGAGCAGCATCGGTTCGGCGTACTGCAGCGCGCGACGCTCAGGACGAAGGCGCTGCATCCGGATGTGCTCGTGATGACGGCGACGCCCATCCCGCGCACGCTCGCGCTGACGGTGTACGGCGATCTCGACGTGTCGATGATCCGTGAGCTGCCGGCCGGACGCGTGCCGATTCGCACGGTGGCGAAGCCGGAGTCGCGCCGCGACGAGATTCACGAGTTCGTCCGCGGACAGCTCGACGGAGGACGCCAGGTGTACGTCGTGTACCCGCTCGTCGAGGAATCGGCGAAGGTGGACGTGAAAGCGGCAACGGAGATGGCCGACACGCTCGGCAGCGACGTCTTCCCGCAATATCGCGTCGGCCTGTTGCACGGCCGGATGAAAGCGGACGGCAGAGATCGCGTGATGAAGGCGTTCGCCGCTGGCGACGTCGACATCCTCGTCTCGACGACGGTCGTCGAAGTAGGCATCGACGTGCAGAACGCGAGCGTGATGCTCGTCGAGCACGCCGAGCGCTTCGGTCTGTCGCAGCTGCACCAGCTCCGCGGCCGCGTCGGCCGCGATCGGCACCAGTCGTACTGCTTCCTTGTATATCAGTCTCCGCTTTCCGACGAGGCGCGCGAGCGGCTGAAGGCGATGACCGAGACGACGGACGGATTCGAGATTGCCGAGCGTGATCTCACGCTGCGCGGGCCCGGCGATTTCTTCGGCACGCGTCAGGCGGGCCTGCCGACGTTCCGTCTTGTCGATCTGGTCCGCGACCGCGAGTTGCTCGCGACCGCGCATCGGGAGGCGGAGCAGTGGATCGCCAAATCGACGCCTTCGGGGCCGGCGCTCGAAAAGCTTCTCACTTCCTGGGAGGAACGCTTCAAGTTGATACAAGTTGGATGAACGTACAGCCTTGAGCCGTTGCGAGGCGCGAATGCGCCGAGCAACCGCGCCGGGGGTAGGGCTCCGGCGCGAGAAAAAGAAGATGCGGAACATGCGCGTCATTGCCGGCACGTTTAAAGGTCGCCGTCTGAAAGCACCTTCATGGGAGGGACTCCGCCCGACCTCCGACACGCTGCGCGAAACGCTCTTCAACATCCTCGCGCCGCGGATCGACGGCGCGCGCGTGCTGGACGGCTACGCGGGCACCGGCGCGATTGGCATCGAGGCGTTGAGCCGTGGCGCGTCGCACGTCGCGTTCGTCGAGCGCGATCGCCGCGCGCAGGCGCTGATTGCGGAAAACCTCGCCGCCTGCGGCGTGACGAACGGCTATGCTATCATCCGCGCCAGCTTCGATCGCGCGGTGGCGGATCTTCCGCCGGCGTCATTCGATCTCGTCCTGCTGGACCCGCCGTACGACCATGCGCCAGAGGCCGCCATCGAGCGCGCATCGCGCGTGCTGGCGGCCAACGGCGTGCTGATTCTCGAGCACGCGCGCCGGCAGGCGGCGCCGGTGTCGAGCGGCGCGCTCACGCGCACACGCGACGTCGTCTCAGGCGATTCCGCGCTGGCGTTTTATTCATGTCCACCTTAGCCGTCTACCCTGGCTCGTTCGATCCGCTCACGAACGGCCATGTCGACATCATCCTGCGCGGCGCGCGGCTGTTCGATCGCATCGTCGTCGCGATCCTCGTCAACGCCGAGAAGGCGCCGCTGTTCTCGATCCAGGAGCGCGTCGAGATCGCGCGCGAGGTGTTCAAGGATCAGAGGAACGTCGAGGTCGACACCTTCGGCGGGCTGCTCGTCGACTACGTCGAGGCGCGCAAGGCGCAGGTCATCGTCCGCGGGCTGCGCGCGGTCTCCGACTTCGAGTTCGAGTTCCAGATGGCGCTGATGAACCGGCGCCTCAACTCGAAGATCGAAACGGTGTTCATGATGCCGGCGGAGCAATACACCTACATCAGCTCGCGCTTGATCAAGGAAGTGTTCGCGCTCGGCGGCGGCGTCCACGGGCTCGTCCCCGATCTCGTGGAGCAGCGTCTGCGCCAGAAAGTTTGAGAGTCGCATCCGGCGAGAGCCGGACGAGGGAGAACCATGAAGCTTGCTGACCGCACGTCGCGCATCGCCAGCTCGCCGACGATGAAGGTGACGGCCACCGTCGATCGGCTGCGGCGCGAAGGGATCGAAGTGATCGACTTCGGCGCCGGCGAGCCCGATTTCCCCACGCCCGGCGCGGTGAAGGCGGCCGCGCACGAGGCGCTCGATCACGATTTCACCCGCTACACGCCGGTTGCGGGCATCGCCGACCTGAAGCGCGCGATTTGCGAGCGGTATCGCCAGGACTACGGCGTCGAGTACAAGGAGTCCGAGGTCATCGTCACGGCCGGCGGCAAGCAGGCGCTGTACAACGCGGCACTGTCGCTCTTCGGTCCGGGAGACGAGGTGATCACGCACGCGCCGTACTGGCCGACGCTGACCGAACAGATCAAGCTCGCGGAAGCGACGCCGGTCCTCGCGCGCACGTACGCCGAAGAAGGGTTCGCCATCACGGCGAAGACGATTCTCGATGCCGTGACGCCACGGACGCGCGGCATCATCGTCAACTCGCCGTGCAATCCGACCGGCGCGCTGATCGCCGAGCCGGAGCTGCGGACGATCGCCGAGGCCGCCGCGCGCAAGGACATCTGGATCGTGCTCGACCTCTGCTACGAGAAACTGATCTACGACCCGGTGCCGCACAATCTGCCCGGCGTGGTCGCGACCACGTGCCGCGATCGCGCCGTCCTCTGCGGGTCTTCGTCGAAGGCGTACGCGATGACGGGCTGGCGCTGCGGCTGGGCTCTCGCGCCGTCGCAGGTCATCGCGGCCTCGGGCGCGCTGCAGAGCCACGCGACGTCGAACGTCACCTCGATTACACAGAAAGCGGCGGTGGCGGCGCTCACAGGATCGCAGGCGCCGGTGACGGTGATGCTCGACGAGTACAGAAAGCGCCGCGATCGGCTGTGCGAATGGCTCGCGGCCGATCCGCGGCTGCGCTGCCGAAAGCCGGCCGGCGCGTTCTACATGTTCATCGACATCACCGATGTGCTTTCGACCGGGGGCCTCAGGACGTCGCTAGATTTTGCGGACGCACTCTTGCAAGAGGCTCGCGTGGCGGTGACACCGGGCGAAGCGTTCGATGCGCCCGGCTTCATCCGTATTTCGTACGCAACGTCGATGGACAACCTCAGGGAAGGCAGCCGCAGGATCCTCGACTTCGTGCAGGCGCAGGCGCCGAAGACCGCGTATGCCTAAAGTCGTCGCCGTGATCGGCGCGTCGAGCGACCGGCGCAAATTCGGCAATCGCGCCCTGCGCGCATTCCGCGCGCAGGGCTACACCGTCATTCCCATCAATCCCAACGAACGTGAAGTCGAGGGGATGAAAACCTATCCGTCCGTCCTCGACGTGCCGGGTTCGATCGACATGGCGACTTTTTACGTGCCGCCGGACGTCGGCGAGCGCGTGATCGGCGACGTGGCGAAGAAAGGCGTCGGCGAGGTGTGGTTCAATCCGGGCGCCGAGAGCGACGCGCTCATCGAGCGCGCCCGCGCGCTGGCCATCAGACCGATTGTGGCGTGCAGCATCGTCGCCATCGGTCAAAATCCGTACGATTTTTGATATACTCGGGCGGACAACACACCTCGCGAAACCCGCGGGCGTCCAGCCCGCCATTTACATAACCTCAAACACTCCATCGAAGAACGTTCATGCCAAGCAACACTAAGCGCCATGCTACGGCGCGGACCGCCAACGGCCCCGCCGCGCCCGAGACCACCCCGTCCCCCGCCGACACCGCCAACCCCGAACAACAAACGAAAGCCGCCGCACAGCAAACCCAGCCGCCGCCGCAGGATCAGCAGCCGCAACAGCAGCAGGCGCAACAGCCCCCGCCACCGCCGCAGCAGCAACAGCCGCCACAACAACAGCAACAGCAGCAGCAGCGGCGCGGTCTGAACATCACCGATCTGAAAGACATGAGCATTCAGAAGCTCACGCAGATCGCGAAGGACCTGAACGTCGGCGGTGCGACGGGCATGCGGAAGCAGGAGCTGATCTTCCAAATCCTGAAGGCGCAGACCGAACAAAGCGGGTTCATCTTCTCAGAGGGCGTGCTCGAAGTGCTGCCCGACGGCTTCGGCTTCCTGCGTGCGCCGGACTACAACTATCTGCCCGGCCCCGACGACATCTATGTGTCGCCGTCGCAGATTCGCAAGTTCGATCTGCAGACGGGCGACACGGTGTCGGGTCAGATTCGTCCGCCGAAGGAAGGCGAGCGCTACTTCGCGCTGATCAAGGTCGAAGCGGTCAACTTCGAAGCCCCCGAGCAGGCGCGCGACAAGCTGTTCTTCGAAAACCTCACGCCCCTGTATCCGCAGGAGCGCATCGTCCTCGAGACGAGCGCGGAGAATCTTTCCGCGCGCGTGATGGATTTGTGGACGCCAATCGGCAAGGGGCAGCGCGGTCTCATCGTCGCGCCGCCGCGCACCGGCAAGACGATGCTGCTGCAGAACATCGCGCAGTCGGTCTCGAAAAACCATCCGGAAGTCTATCTGATCGTCCTCCTGATCGACGAGCGCCCGGAGGAAGTGACCGACATGCAGCGTTCGGTGGACGGCGAGGTCATTTCGTCGACGTTCGACGAGCCGGCGCAGCGCCACGTGCAGGTCGCGGAGATGGTGATCGAGAAGGCGAAGCGTCTGGTCGAGCACAAGAAGGACGTGCTGATTCTGCTCGACTCGATCACGCGGCTGGCGCGCGCGTACAACACCGTCATTCCGCCGTCGGGCAAGGTGCTCTCGGGCGGTCTCGACTCGAACGCGCTTCAGAAGCCGAAGCGTTTCTTCGGCGCGGCGAGAAACATCGAGGAAGGCGGCTCGCTGACGATCATGGCGACGGCGCTCATCGACACCGGCTCGCGCATGGACGACGTGATCTTCGAGGAGTTCAAGGGCACCGGCAACATGGAAATCCACCTCGATCGGAAGCTCACCGACAAACGCGTCTTCCCGTCGATCGAGCTGCAGAAGAGCGGCACGCGCAAAGAGGAGCTGCTCATCCCGCGCGACGATCTCAACCGCATCTGGGTGCTGCGCAAAGTGCTCGGGCCGCTGTCGCCGGTGGAGGCGATGGAGCTGCTGCTCGACAAGATGTCGAAGACGAAATCGAACAGCGACTTCCTGTCGTCGATGCAAAAAATGGGTTAAGTGCGCTGACCCACAAGGGAAGCGCGCGAAGCACGCTGCGCGGGAGGGTCTCGATGGCGACGATTAAAGTCCGACAGAATGGTCCGTATCTCGTGGAAGGCGACGATGTGACGCTCGTCGATTGGAACGGGAACGCGTATCAGATACCGAAGCGTCCGTTTGCGCTGTGCCGATGCGGCGGATCGACCACCAAACCGTTCTGCGACGGCACGCATTCCCGCGCCGGCTTCCAGGCGGCCGAGGCGGCCATTCCGGGCAGCGGCGACAAACCGGCGCCGTAGCGCGACGTCGCTCGAGGCGCCGGCTGCCTGTTATCGATCGACCTTGTTCCCCGCTACATAGACCGCGTCGATCTTCCGGATGTTCGAGACGTCGGCCAGCGGATCGGCGTTGAGCACGACGAAGTCGGCCCACTTGTTCGGCTCGAGCGTGCCGACCTGGTCGTCGAGCTTCTGGCAGCGCGCGGCGTCGCGCGTCGACGCGATGAGCGACTGGCGCGGCGTCAGGCCTGCCTTCACCATCATCTCGAGTTCCATCTGCTCGAAATATCCCTGGAAGCGCGCGGGCGGACCCGTGTCGGTCCCCATCGCAATCGGCACGCCCGCATCGGACAGCTTCTTCAGATTCCTGTTCGCGACTTCGAGGCCGGCCTTGTAGCGCTGCGCCTGCTTGCTGTTCTTCATCTGCTCCTGACGCGCCGGCTCTTTCAGCTGCTCGATCGTCTTCGGATCGACGTGCTTCAGGAACAGGGGATCGGAGAACCACGAGGGGGTCGACTCGTATACGAACGTCGACACTTCGCGCATCAGCGTAGGGCAGTAGCAGACGTTGCGTCGCTTCATCATCGCGATGAACGCATCGTCGACGTCCTTGTCCCTGACGCTGTGCGCGATGAAATCGGCGCCGGCGTCGAGCACGCCTTTCGCATCCTCGAGATAGAAGAGGTGAACGGCGACGCGCTTGCCTTTCCGATGCGCCTCGTCGATCACGGCCTTGTAGATGTCGGGCGGCATCTTCGCCGTCGTGCCGAGGTTGTCGTCGACGCGGATCTTGATGATGTCCACGTTCATCGCGACGTTGTCGTCGACGAGCTTCTTTGCCTCGTCGACGCTCTTCGGCGCGAGCACCGGGCCGGCGGCGAACAGGCGCGCGCGATCGAGCGACGGCGTGTTCTGGCTGTCGCGCGCCTTGAAGCCGGCTTCCTGGTCGTCGCCGAGCGAGTACACGGTGGTGACACCGTACGCGGCGTACGTCTTCAGGTCGCGCAGCACGTTCTCGGCCGAATAGTGTCCCTGCTGCAGGCCGACGGTGTTGCCAACGTGGCCGTGCGCGTTCACGAGTCCCGGGATGACCGTCTTCCCGTTCAGCGCGACGCGTTGTGTGTTGGCCGGCACGGTCACCCGCGCCGACGGGCCGATGGCGGCGATTTTCCCGTCGCGGACGACGATTGTCGCGTTGTCGATCGGCGTGGCATCCGTGCCGTCGACGACGCGCGCGTCGGTGAACGCGATCATGCGGCTGGGCGACTGCGCCGAGACGGCCAGCAGCGACAATCCGGCGGCGCCGAGCACGGCAACGGACAGGACGGCAAATCGTGGCTGAATCATGCGCAACAATATAGTGCAATGCGCGGCGAACCGACCGTTCCAGTTGTGCTCGCCGGATCGGCGGCGTTTCTCAACCTTTACGCCACACAACCGCTGTTGCCGCTGCTCGCGCGCACGTTTCATGCCTCCACGTTCCAGGTCGGCCTGACCGTGACCGCGCCGACGGTCGCCGTCGCCCTGTTCGCCCCCTTCGTCGGCCGGCTGGCCGACACAATCGGTCTGCGCCGCGTCATCGTCGGATCGTCGTTTCTGCTCGCCGCGGCGACGGCGTTGTCCGCCACCGCGGGTTCGCTCTGGCAGTTCATAGCCTGGCGGTTCGTGCTCGGCATGGTCACGCCTGGGATTTTCGCGAGCACCGTGGCCTACATCCACGAGATGTGGCCGCCTTCGCGTGCCGGACGCGCGACAGCCGCGTACATGACCGGCACGATCGTCGGCGGCTTCAGCGGGCGCGCATTGGCCGGTCTCATCGCGGCCGATCTCGACTGGCATCTGTCATTCGCCGTGCTCGGCGCAATCGCGTTCGCCGTCGCGACGGCGCTGCTCGTGTCGCTGCCGTCGGATCGTCACGCTCGCCTGAACCGCCGTCGCCAGGCCTCCGGCGGTCAAGAACGCTCGCGCTACGGCGGACGCAGCGCGAGCCGTTCAGACGAGCCGAAAGACAAACAAGGCTTCAGCCGAGCGGCACGCGAACTGTTTCGCAACCGTCAGCTGATCGCGACCTATGCGCTCGGGTTCTGCGTGCTGTTCACGAACGTCGCGATGTTCACGTACGTGACGTTCCATCTTGCCGCGCCGCCGTACAATCTCAGCACCGCGGCGCTCGGCTGGCTTTTCGTCGTGTACCTGCTCGGCGTGATCGTGACGCCGTTCGGCGGACGATGGATCGACAAGCACGGCCATCGCGCAGGACTGGGAGCCGCAATGGCGATTGGCGCCGCCGGTGCGCTGCTGACCCTGCTCGGGCCGCTGCCGGCGATCATCGCGGGCCTTGCGTTCACCTCCACCGGGGTCTTCATCGCGCAGACGACGACCAGCAGCTACATCGGCGCCGTGACGACCGGCGACCGCGGGCTCGCAGTCGGTTTGTACTCGACGTTCTACTACACGGGAGGGAGTGTCGGCGCCGCGGCGCCGGCTGCCGTGTGGAACACCGGCGGCTGGCCGGCGTGCGTCGCGCTGATCGTTGCGGTGCAGTGCGCCGGCGCGTTGATTGCGTTTACGACGTGGTCGGCGCCAACCCTAAGAGCTGGCGAAGCTCGTCGCCTTCCATTACCTCCACTTCCAGGAGGCGGCGCGTAATCGACTCGAGCTTGTCGCGGTGGTCGGACAGGATCTGCCGCGCCTTGACGTGCGCTTCCGTGAGGATGCGCTTGATCTCGGCGTCGATCTTTTCCGCTGTCTCTTCGCCGTAGAGGCCGCGTTCCTGCGGTATCGGGAGGTCGAGGAAGCGCGCGCGCTTGTTGCCGTCGTAGTTGATCGCGCCGAGCGCGTCGCTCATGCCGAACTCGGTCACCATCGCGCGCGCGATATCGGTCGCGCGCTGCAGATCGTTCTGCGCGCCGGTCGAGATCTCGCCGAGCGCGATCTCCTCGGCTGTCCGGCCGCCGAGCAGCACCGCGAGCTGGCTCTCGAGGTCGCGCCGCTGCATCAGGTACCGGTCCTCGAGCGGCAGCTGCATCGTGTAGCCGAGCGCGCCGAAGCCGCGCTGCACGATCGAGATCTTGTGCACCGGATCGAGCCCGGGCAGCACGGTGGCGACGATCGCATGGCCCGATTCGTGGTACGCGACGATCTCGCGCTCCTTCACGCTCATCACGCGCTTCTTCTCGAGGCCGGCAACGAGCCGATCGATTGCCGACTCGAAGTCCTTCATGTCGACCGAGGTCTTGTCGTTGCGCGCCGCGAGCAGCGCGGCTTCGTTGACGAGGTTCGCGAGATCGGCGCCGGCGAAACCGGCCGTGCGCGCCGCCACGATCTTCAGGTCGACGTTCGACGACACCTTCACGCCCTTGACGTGGATGCGAAGGATCTCCTCGCGCCCTTTCACGTCGGGCTTGTCGACCAGCACCTGCCGATCGAACCGGCCCGGGCGGAGCAGCGCGGGGTCGAGCACTTCGGGTCGGTTCGTCGCGCCCATGATGATGACGCCCTTGCGCGAGTCGAAGCCGTCCATCTCCGCGAGCAGCTGGTTCAACGTCTGCTCGCGCTCTTCATGGCTGCCGATCGGACTCTGGACGCGGACTTTTCCCAGCGCGTCGAGCTCGTCGATGAAAACGATGCACGGCGCCTTCGCTTCGGCCTGCTGAAAGAGATCGCGGATGCGGGCGGCACCTACGCCGACGAACATCTCGACGAATTCGGATCCGCTCAGGCTGAAGAACGGCACGTGCGCCTCGCCGGCAACGGCGCGGGCGAGCAGCGTCTTGCCGGTCCCCGGCGGGCCGACGAGCAGCACGCCTTTCGGGATCCGGCCGCCGAGGTTGGTGTACTTCTTCGGGTTCTTGAGGAACTCGACGATCTCCTTCAGTTCTTCTTCCGCTTCGTCGACGCCGGCGACGTCCGAGAACCGAACCTTCACTTCATCGTCGGCGTAAATCTTCGCGCGGCTGCGCGCGAACGACATCACGCCGCCTTCCGCGCCGCTCATCCGCCGGAAGAAGAAGCCCCAGATGCCGATGAAGAAGACGAGCGGAACGATCCAGCCGAGAAGATCGGGCAGCCATCGATTGACCGCCTCGCCCGTGTACTTCACGCCCTTGGCTTCGAGCTCCTCGGCGAGCTTCGGATCCTCGACGCGCGTGGTCTGGAACTGGCGTCCCTTGTTGTCCTGATCCTGTTTGAGCGTGCCGCGGATCACCTGGTCGCCGATCGTCGCCTCGGCGATCTGACCCTGCTTCACCAGCTCCTTGAATTCGCTGTAGGGGATCGTGCGGCCGCTCGGCGTCAGGTAGTACATCTGCGCGAGCCCGAGCAGCAGCAGAAACGCCAGCCCGTACCAGAGCGAAGACGAAGGCCGCGGCGTCAGCGGACGCTGGCCGCGGCGGTCGCCGCCTCGTGGGTTCAACCGGGGAGTGGGCTTCGATGCCATGATCTCTTGGTCAGGTAGGCCAGACTACGCTGTCACGACCTGGCCTTTCTCGAACGCCATCCCATCGGGTCCCGCATCGACGACGACCGTGTCGCCTTCGCGGAAGTCGCCCTCGAGCACGCGCAGCGCGAGCGGATCGAGGATGAGGCGCTGAATCGCGCGCTTCAACGGCCGCGCACCGTACACCGGATCGTAGCCTTCTCGAACGAGCAGCTCTTTCGCCTTGCCGGTGGGCGTCACGCGAATCTTGCGCTCTTCGAGCCGCTTGACGAGTCCGGCGAGCTGGATGTCGATGATCTGCTTCAAGTGCTCCCGATCGAGCGAGTGGAAGAAGATGATCTCGTCCAGGCGGTTCAGGAATTCCGGACGGAAGTGATCGCGCAGCGCGTCCATGACCTGGCGGCGCGTCCCGTCGCTGATCTCGCCCGTCAGGTACTGGCTGCCCAGGTTCGACGTCATGATCACGACCGTGTTCTTGAAGTCGACGGTGCGCCCTTTCCCGTCCGTCAGCCTCCCATCATCCAGCAGTTGGAGCAGCACGTTCAACACTTCCGGATGCGCTTTCTCGACCTCATCGAACAGCACGACCGCGTAAGGCTTGCGGCGGACCGCTTCGGTCAGTTGTCCCGCTTCTTCGTAGCCGACGTAGCCGGGCGGCGCGCCGATCATCCGCGACACGGTGTGCTTTTCCTGGTACTCGGACATGTCGATGCGGACCATCGCCTGCTCGTCGTCGAAGAGGAACTCGGCGAGCGCCCGCGCGAGCTCGGTCTTGCCGACGCCGGTCGGTCCGAGGAAGAAGAAGCTGCCGAGCGGGCGATTCGGATCCTGCAGGCCGGCGCGTGCGCGGCGAATCGCGTTCGCGACGGCGCGGATCGCTTCGTCCTGACCGATGACCCGTTTGTGAAGGCGCTCCTCCATGTGAATCAGCTTCTGAACTTCGCCTTCCATCAGACGGCTGACGGGGATGTGCGTCCACTTGCTGACGACTTCGGCGATATCCTCCTCGTCGACTTCCTCCTTGAGCATCCGGTGATCTTTCTGAAGTTGGACGAGCCGCGCTTCCTGCTCCTTGATCTGCTTCTCGAGCTGCGGCATGCGGCCGTACTGCAGCTCGGACGCCTTCTGGTAGTCGCCGGTGCGCTGCGCCTGCTCGATCTGCTGGCGAAGGCCCTCGTGTTCCTGTTTCAGCGCGCGCACGCGCTGGATGACTTCCTTCTCCTGCTGCCAGTGCGCGGCCAGCCGGCCCCGCTCTTCCTTCAGGTCGGCCAGCTCTCGATCGAGCCTGTCGAGCCGTTCCCTGGACGCGGCGTCTTTCTCCTTGCGGAGCGCCTCGCGCTCGATCTCGAGCTGCATGATGCGCCGTTCCAGCTCGTCGAGCTCGGCCGGCATCGAATCGATCTCCATCCGGAGCCGCGACGCGGCCTCGTCGACGAGATCGATCGCCTTGTCGGGCATGAACCGATCCGAAATGTACCGATTCGAGAGGACGGCCGCCGCCACCAGCGCCGCGTCCTTGATGCGAACGCCATGGTGGATCTCGTAGCGCTCGCGGAGTCCGCGCAGGATGCTGATAGTGTCTTCGACGCTCGGCTCGTCGACCATGACCGGCTGGAAGCGGCGTTCGAGCGCGGCGTCCTTCTCGATGTACTTGCGGTATTCATCGAGCGTCGTCGCGCCCACCGTGTGGAGCTCGCCGCGTGCGAGCATCGGCTTGAGCATGTTCGACGCGTCCATCGATCCTTCGGCGGCGCCGGCGCCGACGACGGTGTGGAGCTCGTCGATGAAGAGGATCACCTGGCCCTGCGAGTCGGCGATCTCCTTCAGTACTGCTTTCAGCCGTTCCTCGAACTCGCCGCGGTACTTCGCGCCGGCAACGAGCGATCCCATGTCGAGCGCGACGATCCGTTTGCTCTTCAGTCCCTCGGGGACGTCGCCGCGGATGATGCGGCCGGCGAGCCCTTCGACGATCGCCGTCTTGCCGACGCCGGGCTCGCCGATGAGCACCGGGTTGTTCTTCGTGCGGCGCGACAGCACCTGGATGACGCGCCGGATTTCTTCATCGCGGCCGATCACCGGATCGAGCTTGCCCTTGCGGGCGAGCTCCGTGAGGTCGCGTCCATACCGCTCGAGCGCCTGATAGGTGCCTTCGGGATTCTCGTTCGTCACGCGCTGCGATCCGCGAACGCTCGTCAACGATTGCAGGATGGAGTCGCGCGTGATGCCGCGCTGGCGGAGCAGCTGTGCGACGGGCGAGCGTCCCGTTTCGTCGGCGATGGCGATGAAGAGGTGTTCGGTGCTGACGTATTCGTCTTTCAGTCGATCCGCTTCGGCCTGCGCCTGATCGGTGACGGTCCTCAGCCGAGGCGACAGCGCCGGCTCGGATCCGCCGTACGCCGACGGAAATTTCTTGAGCAGCTCGCGCGTCCCCGCCGCGATCGCCGACGGGTCGAGCCCGGCCTTCCGCAGCAGCTCGGGGACGATGCCTTCGCGCTGCTCGACGAGCGCGAGCAGCACGTGCTCGGGTTCGACCTGCGGATGATTGCCCTTGCGCGCGAGCTCGATCGCTGCTGCGACCGCTTCTCGTGCTCTCTCCGTGTATTTGTTGATATTCATCTTCTCATTTGCGCGTGGGGCCCCGATGTTCTTCAGCGCGTCCGGGGCCCCACCCCTGCCGCTCTCGCTCGCGCGTTCGCGCTTGCTTGGGCTCAAGGCTGCCACGCGCCTGTCGCGGCTCGCCTCTCGGCTCGCCGCGATTTTCGCGACGCCCGGGTGCTTGAAGAAGCGTTACGCGGCTGTGTGCTTCGTACCCTTCTCGAGCTTCGCCAGCTCCTCGAAATGCTTTCTCTGCTCCGACGTCAGCTCGCGCGGCAGCTGGACGTCGACTGTCGCATACAGGTCGCCCTGTTCTCCCGTCTTGCCCACTGGCGGCATCCCGTGACCCTTCAAGCGGAACACCTGTCCGTTCTGCGTCGTCGGCGGAATCTTGAGCCGCAGCGGTTTGCCGCCGAGCGTCTTCACGTCGGCCTCCCCGCCGAGCACCGCCGTCGTCAACGGTACCGAGACATGCGTGTGGAGGTCTTTGCCTTTGCGCTCGAACTGCGGATGCGACGCCAGATGGATTCGCAAGTACAAATCGCCTGACTGCGCGCCGCCGGTTCCGTGCTCGCCTTCCCCCGGCACGCGGACGCGTGATCCCTCACCGACGCCCGGCGGGATGCGGACGTCAACCGTCCGCGAATGACCCTCGTGCTTCAGCGTGAGGCGCCGCGTAGCGCCGTGATACGCATCCTCGAGTCCCAGCTCCAATTCGTGTTCGACGTCGCGGCCCACTCGCGCCGCCCGTCCGCGCGCGCCGCGCGGGCGCCGTCCCGTATCGGCGCCGCTGCCGCCGAAGAACGTCTGAAAGAAGTCGGAGAACGGGTTCTCGTCGCCGAACATCTCCCGCATTTCGTCTTCGGTCATCGTGCGGAATCCACCTTGACCGCCGGCGCCGCGCCCGAAATTCACATTCCAGCCGCCGAACTGACTCGGATCGAACCCGGCCGCTCCGCCGGGGCCGCCCTGGCCCGCCTGCTCGTACATCCGCCAGTTCGCGCCGAGCTCGTCGTACTTCTTGCGCTTGGCCGGATCGCCGAGCACCTCGTACGCCTCGTTAATTTCCTTGAACTTCGCTTCCGCCGCCTTGTCGCCGGGGTTGACGTCCGGATGGTGCTTGCGCGCCAGCTTGCGGAACGCCTGTTTGATTTCCTTCTCGTTCGCGGTTTTCGCGACGCCGAGCGTGGAGTAGTAATCCTTGAAGTCCATAACGTCTTTGGGTTCGTGGTTCCGGACCCCCGAACCCGTTTCAGTCAAACCCCAGCATGCGACTCAGCTCGTCGAGCTCCTGGACCAGCCGTCGCCGCGTGTCGCGCGCGCTGATGCTGTCGTCGCGGACGAGCGGCCGCAGCCGCTGCACGACTTCGGCGATCGACAGCAGCCGCTGCACGCCAGCGAGGTTGATGCCGGCGTCGTCAACGAGGCGTTTGATCAGCTTCAGTCGCTCGAGCTCTTCGCGCGAGTACAGACGCATGCTGCCGATGGTCCGCGTCGGCTGCACGAGGCCAAGCCGTTCGTACTTGCGGAGCGTCTGCGGATGCATACCGAGCAGCCGCGCGGCCATGCTGATGAAGTACAGGTCCTGGTCCATCGCGATCTCGTGATCTTGCGCCGATCCAAGTGTAGGCCTTGATACGCGGCGTGTCAACATCCGTAAGGGATACTGTTGCGACGTTCTGTTCCTGGCAGCGCGAACGCAACAGCGCGACGCGTCACCGCGCGAGGGTGGGGCCCCGCGCGAGTAAGTAATGATTCATCCGTCGGATTTTCTGACAATTGCGTTGCTCGTCGCGCTCGAAGGTCTGCTCAGCGTCGACAACGCGATGGTCCTCGCAATTCTCGTACTCGGTCTTCCGAAGACGCGGCAGCGGCAGGCGCTTCGCTACGGGATTGTCGGCGCGTTCGCGTTCCGGGGGATCGCGACACTGCTCGCGGTCTATCTCATCCGTCTCGCGTGGGTAAAACTCGTCGGCGGCGCCTACCTGCTGTACCTCGTGTACGAGCATTTCGGACCTGGCGGCGGCACCGACGATCGGCGCAAGGCGCCGGCTGCCCAGCCATGGCTCGGCCTGTCGGCGTTCTGGGCAACGGTTGTCAAAGTGGAACTGACGGACATCGTGTTCGCGATCGACTCCATTCTCGTGGGCGTCGCCATGTCGCCGAAGACGTGGGTCGTGGTCAGCGGCGGCTTTCTCGGCATCGTGATGATGCGGCTGGTCATCGGACAGCTGCTGGCGATCGTCGAGCGCTATCCGGCGCTCGTCGACGGCGCGTTCATCATCATCGCGTGGGTCGGCTTCAAACTGATGGTCGAGTTCCTGCACGCGCTCGGCTACGTCGAGTTCGAGGTTCCCAAGTGGCTGTCGCTGGGGCTCATTGTCGTCATCTTCGTCGTTGCGTTCTTCTATGCCAGGGTCGAGGAGCGACGGCAACGGCGGACGACGCCTGAAGACGAGGCGAAACGGCTGCTGCTGGAAGAAGAAGGAGAGCGCCGCTGAATCTATTGCGCCCCCGCGGCTGGTCCGAGTGGACCGCGGCCGTACTGCTCGGCACGCTGGTCGTCTTCGGGACGCTGTCGGCCGTGTGGCTGTCGCGCTACGCCGTCATCGTCCACCGGCTCACGCGCGGCGTCGGCGACACGATGTTCTACAGCGCCGACGGCCGGCCGTGGTTCCGCCTCGACGAGCAGCGCCACGATGCGCTGCTGACCGACATCGCGCCCGACCTTCAACACGCGGTCGTCGCGGTCGAGGATCGGCGGTTCTATCGTCACCCCGGCATCGATCCGATCGGTCTCGTCCGTGCCGCCGTCCGCGATGTGCGTTCGCGCGGGCGCGTCGAAGGCGGCAGCACGCTCACGCAGCAGCTCGCGCGAACGCTGTTTCTCTCGAACGTTCGAAGCTACGGCCGCAAAGTGAAAGAGGCGGCGATTGCGCTGTTGATCGAAACGCAGCTGCAGAAATCGCAGATCCTCGAGCTGTATCTCAATCGTGTGTACCTGAGCGCGGGCGTCTACGGCGTCGAGACAATGTCGGAACATCTGTACCGCAAACCGGCAAAGACGCTGACGCTGCCGGAAGCCGCGCTCGTCGCCGGCCTGATCCGCGCGCCGTCGACGTTGTCGCCGTGGTCGAACTACGAAGGCGCGCTCGAGCGCAGCCACCTCGTCCTCTCGCAGATGCGCGCGCAGGGATTCATCACGCGGCAACAGGAAGAGGCGGCGCGACGTGTGCAGCCGCGCATCCAGCCGTACCGGCAGCCGGGCGACGCGAAGGCGGCGTGGGCCAAAGATTTTCTGCGACAGCAGTTTCGCAACGAGTTCGGCGGCGACCATCCGCCAGAATGGCAGGTTCACACGTCGTTTCGTCCATCTCTGCAGGACGCCGCCGAGCGCGCCGTCGCGGGAGGCATCGAACGTCTCCGCCGTCCGGGCCTCGAGGCCGCGCTCGTCGCCATCGATCCGTCGACCGGCGACATCCTCGCGATGGTCGGCGGCGCCGACTACCTGCGCAGCACGTTCAACCGCGCCGTGCGCAGCAGGCGGCAACCGGGATCGGCGTTCAAGCCCTTCGTCTACGCGGCGGCGCTCGAGAAGGGGTACTCGCCGGTATCGGTGCTGTCGAATCTGCAGAAAATCTCCGCGCCGCTGGATCCCGAATGGAATCCGCGCAACGCGCACGGCGAGCAGCTCGATCAGATGACGCTGCGCGAAGCGCTCCTCGAATCGAACAACGCCGCGGCCGCGAACCTGCAGCAGGAAGTGAGCACGCGTGCGGTTCTACGCGTGGCGAACGACGCCGGCCTGTCGGGTCTTCCCGACGTCCCGTCGCTGGCGCTCGGCACCGGCGTCGTGTCGCCGCTCGATCTCACGTCGGCGTTCACGGTGTTTCCCGGCGGCGGGCAGGTGGCGCGGCCGCGCGGGATCGTCACCGTGCTGGACGCCAGCGGCTTTCAGGTGCTCGACCGACCGGTCGAGCGCGAGCAGATCGTCAGCCCTGAAGTCGCGTTTCAGATGACGAGCATGCTGCGCGACGTCGTCGATCGCGGCACCGCGGCGACGGCGCGCGCGTGGGGCGTGCGCGGACCGGTGGCCGGGAAAACGGGAACGACCGACGAGTACCGCGACGCGTGGTTCGTCGGCTATTCGACCGCAGTGGTCGCAGGCGTGTGGGTCGGGTTCGATCAGCCGGCGCCGATCGCGCGCGACGCGTACGCCGCGCGGGTCGCGGTGCCGATCTGGGCCGAGTTCATGAAGCGCGCGGCGCGCGAGCTGCCGATGCGGGAATTCGAGATTCCATCGACGCTGCGCCCCGAAGAGCTCTGCAGCGTCTCATACCTCAGACCCGTCGACGAATGTCCGACCTATACCGAGTACTTCAAGGACGGCGATAAAGTACCGTCCGAACTGTGCCCCATCCACAAAGGGTCGCTCAAACAGCAGGCGAGACGCGCCATCGAAGGATTCTTCCGCACGCTTGGCGGTAAGATCGCCGGGATTTTCAAACGGTGACGCTTCGCATTCGTATCCTCGTCGTCGACGATGCCCGCGAGCACGCCGAGATGGTGGTGGAATTCCTGCGTCTGAGCGAGACGTGGGGCGGCGCGCAGATGGACATCGCGACGACCTACGAACAGGCGCTCGACGCGATGCAGCGAACCGCGTACGACGTGGCGTTCTTCGACTACATGCTCGGCGCGCGAGACGGCCTCGCGCTGCTGCGCGATGTACGCGGCAAAGGCGTCGAGACACCAGTCGTCGTGCTGACGAGCCGTGGGGCCGAGGACGTCGCCGTCGAAGCGATGAAGGCCGGTGCCGCCGATTATCTCAGCAAGGTCCATCTGTCGATCGAGGCGCTGGAGCGGACCATTCACCATGCGCTCGCGCTCCGCGAGCAGGAGCGCCAGCGGCAGCAGGCCGAAGCGGCGCTGCGTTCGAGCGAGGAGCGGTTCCGCGCGCTGGTCGAGAACAGCTCCGACACGCTGCTGCTGCTCGACGCCGAAGGACGCGTCACCTACGTCACGCCCTCGTCTCAGCGGCACCTGGGATGGAAAGGCGAGGACCTCATCGGCCATTCGATTTTCGACTTCATGCACCCCGACGATCATGACCTGGTCGGCACGAAGTTCGCCGAGGCGCTGCAGCGGCCGGGCGAGCCGATCACGCAACAGGTCCGCTTGAAGCATTCCGACGGGAACTGGCGCGTGATGGACGGCGTCGGCGTCAACCGGCTTCACGAGCCGTCGGTCGGCGCCATCGTCGTCAACGCGCGCGACATCACCGACCGGCGCAAACTGGAAGATCAGCTGTGGCATGCGCAGAAGATGGAAGCCGTCGGACAGCTCGCGGGCGGCGTCGCGCACGACTTCAACAACCTGCTGACGGCGATTCTCGGATACGCCAACTTGCTGCTCGACGAGCTGCCGCCGCAGGATCCGCTGCGGAACGATCTCGAGGAGATTCGATCGGCGGGCGAGCGCGCCGCATCGCTGACGCGGCAGCTGCTCGCGTTCAGCCGCCGCCAGATGCTGCAGCCGCAGGTCGTCGACATCAACACCCTCGTCGCCGGGATGCAGAAGCTGCTGCGACGGCTCGTCACCGAGCACGTGGAAGTGGTGGCGGCGCTGGCGCCGGACCTGATGCCCGTCCGCGTCGATCCGTCATCGATCGAGCAGGTGCTCGTCAACCTCGCCGTGAACGCACGCGACGCGATGCCGAAGGGCGGACGCCTGACCATCGAGACGGCGAACGTCGATCTCGACGGGTCGTACGCGAAAACGCACGTGCCGCTCGAGCCCGGGCGATACGTGATGATCGCCGTCGGCGACACGGGCCAGGGGATGGACGAGACGACGCGGGCGCGCATCTTCGAGCCATTCTTCACGACCAAGGAGCAGGGGAAAGGCATCGGCCTCGGGCTCGCGACCGTCTACGGCATCGTGAAGCAGAACGGCGGCTACATCTGGGTGTACAGCGAGGTCGGACACGGATCGGTGTTCAAGGTGTATTTGCCGCCTGCCGATTCGCCGTCGGCGGCGCACAGCGTGACGCGCGAAGACGCCGCCGGCCGGAAAAAGTTCGGCTGGGAGACGGTCCTCCTCGTCGAAGACGAGGATGCCGTGCGCGTGCTCGCGCGCGAGGTGCTTCGACGCAATGGATACGTCGTGCTCGAGGCGAGGCACGGCATCGACGCGCTGCGGATCGCCGAGCGCCACCCGGACGATATTCATCTGATGATCACGGACCTCGTGATGCCGCATATGGGCGGCGGCGAGCTGGCCAAGCGCCTGTCGGCAGCGCGGCCGGGGATGAGGGTGCTGTTCATGTCCGGCTACACCGACCACGAGGTGATGCATCGGGATTTGACGCCGGGCGTCGCCTTTGTGCAGAAACCGTTCACGCCTGAAGTGTTCGCGCGCAAGGTGCGTCACGTGCTCGACATGCAGCCGACGAGCTCAGCCGACCGACGTGCCTGACTGCGATTCGCGTTTGCGCAGCGCGCCGGTGCGAGTCACATGTTCTCCTGACTGTTCGGAGCGGCGTTGCGCGCGGCACCATTCCTGCACCTGAGTCGGCCAACCATGCCCGATTCCGCGGTCGAGTCGTCTCTCGCGCCTCTCGAGCGGTCTGCCGTTCGCCGCCGACTGCCGATTGGCGCCGAATACATCGGCGACGGCCGCTCGCACGTGCGCGTCTGGACGCCGCGTCTCGATCGCGTCGAGATCGTGCTGAACTCGAGGGCGATCTCGATGTTGCGCGACGCGGACGGCTACTTCAGCGCGCTCGTCGACGCGGCGCCTGGCGACCGCTATCAATTCCGGTTGAGCGACGACCAACGGCTCTATCCAGATCCCGCGTCCAGGTTCCAGCCAGAAGGTCCGCACGGTCCGTCGGAGATCGTGGATCCCAGCGCGTTCAAATGGACCGACGATGGCTGGCGCGGCGTCACGATCGAGCGACAGGTCATCTACGAATTGCACGTCGGCACCTTCACGCGTGTCGGGACCTTCGCCGCCGCCGCCGCGGAACTGTCGGAGCTCGCGCGCCTGGGCATCACGATGATCGAGCTGATGCCGATCGCCGAATTCGCCGGACGGTTTGGATGGGGCTACGACGGCGTCGATCTGTTCGCGCCAACGCATCTGTACGGGCGCCCCGACGACTTTCGGCGGTTCGTCGATCTAGCGCATGCGGCCGGCATCGCCGTCGTGCTCGACGTCGTCTACAACCACTTTGGACCGGTCGGCAACTACATGCGCGCGTTGTCGCCGTCGTATTTCAGCGACCGGTACGAGAACGAGTGGGGCGACGCCATCAATTTCGACGGTCCAGACTCCGAGCCGGTCCGCGAGTTCTTCGTCGCGAACGCCGGCTACTGGATCGACGAGTATCACCTCGATGGACTGCGTCTCGACGCGACGCAGCAGATCTTCGACGCGTCACCGGAACACATCGTCGCCGCGATCGGCCGCCGCGCGCGCGAGGCGGCCGGCGATCGATCGATTGTGCTGATCGCCGAGAACGAGCCGCAGGACACGCGCCTCGTGCGGCCGATCGAGGCCGGCGGCTGCGGGCTCGATGCGTTGTGGAACGACGACTTCCATCACTCGGCGATGGTGGCGCTTACCCGCAGGGCCGAGGCGTACTACAGCGACACGACCGGCGCCCCTCAGGAGTTCATTTCGGCGGCCAAGTACGGGTATCTCTTTCAGGGACAGCTGTACTACTGGCAACGCCAATCGCGTGGCGTGCCGTCGTGGGGCGTGCCGCCCGCCGCGTTCGTCACGTACCTGCAGAACCACGATCAGGTGGCGAACTCCGCCAGCGGGCGGCGCGGCCAC
This sequence comes from Acidobacteriota bacterium, assembly GCA_003222395.1. GTDB lineage: Bacteria > Acidobacteriota > Vicinamibacteria > Vicinamibacterales > CAVVIG01 > Gp6-AA45. Next base: position 230,955 of record QHWB01000039.1, on the reverse strand, counting down.
GAGCTCTCGAGTCCCGGGCGATGGCGGGCCATGACGACGCTGTTGCTGCTGATGCCCGGCACGCCGATGCTCTTCCAGGGACAGGAATTCGCCGCGTCGTCGCCGTTCCTGTACTTCGCCGATCACGATCCGGATCTGGCCGATGCGATCCGGAAGGGGCGCGCCGAGTTCCTGACGCAGTTTCCCAGCATCGTCGACTTCATGCGCCGCAGCGCGATTGCCGATCCGGCGAGCGCCGCGACCTTCGAACGGTGCAGGCTCGATTTGACGGAGAGGCAGACGCATGCTTCGGCGTACGCACTGCACGAGGACCTGCTGCGCCTTCGCCGCGAGCACACGGCGTTCAACACGCAGCGGCCGGATGGCCTCGACGGCGCTGTGCTGTCGCCGTCGGCGTTCGCGCTGCGCTTCTTTACGCCCGATCACGCCGACGATCGGCTGCTGCTCGTGAATCTCGGCGGCGATTTGAAGCGGACCTCGTTTGCCGAGCCGCTGCTGGCGCCGCCGGTCGACACCGACTGGGCCCTCGCGTGGTCGAGCGAGGATCCGAAGTACGACGGCAGCGGCACGCCCGACCTCTGGCCGGCCGGCTGCTGGTTGATTCCCGGCGAGAGCGCGATCGTGCTCGAACCCGGTCCGCGCCGTGAACCGCGCGCGAAACCGAAGACACGACGAACGGCTTGAGAATTTATGCTCCACGTCGCCTCGCTTCCGATTCGCCGGGTTCCGTGGCCGCCGGCGGGGACCTCGGATCCCGACTCGCTCGTCACACACGAATGGCTCGCCACCAACGGATTGGGCGGCTACGCGTCAGGCACCGTCGCCGGCGTCATGACGCGCCGTTATCACGGCCTGCTCATCGCCGCGCTCGACGCGCCGCTCGGCCGCACCGTGATGCTGAGCCACGTCGCCGAACAGTTGCGATTTCCCGACGGGCGACGTATCGAAGTCGGCGGACGCGAACGGACCGGCGACGCTCCCGACGCGCACGGCACGGGGTACCTCGTCGAGTTTCGCCTCGAGGGTGGGCTGCCGGTCTGGCGCTACGACATCCAAGGGCTCCTGATCGAGAAACGCGTGTTTCTGCCGTACATGCAGAACACAGTGGATCTGATGTACGAGCTCGTCTCGGGCGCCGATCGCGTCGAGCTGGCGCTGCGGCCGTCGGTCAATTTCCGGGCGCAGGAAGCGCCGGTCAGCGAGCCGCTCGGCGCGCCGTACGAGTTTCGCTCATCGGGAGACGAGAGCGAGATCGTGCGCGCCGGCGGTCCGTTTCCGTCGCTGCGGCTGCGGCTCTGGGCGGAGGATCCGTCGTTCACGCTCAAGCCGAAGCGCATCGATAACGTCCTGTATCCCGTCGAAGAGAGCCGCGGCTATCAGGCTCGCGGCGATCTATGGAGTCCCGGTTACTTCCGCTTCGTGCTGCAGCCGGGCCGGCGCGCCGCGCTCGTCGCGTCGACCGAATCGTCCGCGACGATGAACGTGCTGCAGCCGGACCAGGCGCTGACGGCTGACCGGCAGCGCCGCCAACGGCTCATCGCGCAGGCGGTGTCGGCCGCGCGCCACGATGCCGAAGCCGAGCTCGTGCTCGCCGCCGATCAGTTCATCATCACGCCGGCCGGCCGCACCGAGGAAGCGGCGCGCGCGCACGCATTCGGCGACGAAGTGCGCACGGTTATCGCCGGCTATCACTGGTTCACCGACTGGGGCCGTGACACCATGATCAGCCTTGAAGGGCTGACGCTCGTGACCGGCCGCCAGGTCGAAGCGGGATTCATCCTGCGCACGTTCGCCCACTACGTTCGAGACGGTCTGATTCCCAACATGTTTCCGGAAGGACGGAAGGAAGGGCTGTACCACACGGCCGATGCGACGCTATGGTTCTTCCACGCCGTCGATCGCTACGTCAAGTGCTCCGGCGATCGGCTGACGCTCGCGTTGCTGTACCCGAAGTTCAAGGACATCGTCGATCATCACGTCCGCGGCACGCGTTTCGGCATCCACGTCGACGAACGCGACGGGCTGCTGGCGCAGGGCGCGCAGGGATATCAGCTCACGTGGATGGACGCCAAGGTCGACGACTGGGTGGTGACGCCGCGGCGAGGCAAAGCGGTCGAGATCAACGCGCTCTGGTACAACGCGCTGCGTCTGATGGAACGCTGGGCCGTCGAAGAAGGCGACGCCGCGGCGGCCGAGTACCGGCAACGCGCCGTTCGCGTCCGCGAGTCGTTCAACGATCGGTTCTGGTTCGCGCAGGGTGGGTACCTCTACGACGTCGTCGATGGGGAAGGCGGAGGAAACGATTCGAAGTGCCGTCCGAATCAGGTGCTCGCGATTGCGCTGCCGCATCCGGTGCTCGACCAGGCGCGTTGGGAGGCGGTCATGCACGTGGTGCGCGATCAGCTGCTCACACCGGTCGGTCTGCGGTCCCTCGCGCCGAGCGATCCGGAATTCAAGGCGAAATATTTCGGCAACCTTCGCGCGCGTGATGCGGCGTATCACCAGGGAACGGTGTGGGCGTGGCTCGTCGGGCCGTTCATCGACGCGTGGTTGAAGGTCTACCCGAACGACATCGCGGGCGCGCGCCGGGCGCTCGACGGCTTTGCGCTCGACATCATGAGCATCGGATCGATCGCGGAGATCTTCGACGCCGAGCCGCCGTTCACGCCGCGCGGTTGTATTGCTCAGGCCTGGAGCGTCGCTGAAGTGTTGCGCATCCTCGTCAAGCTGTCGCTGCTCGCAGGTGGCACCGAGCTTGCCATTCACGATCTGGATAAAGTGGAGGCATAGCTCATGGCGAAGAGAGATGAACGCATCACGCATGGAATACTCGGCGATATCCGTCCAAAGCCGGGCACAGAAGAGCCTGTTAGGGACGCACGGCCGGGTGAGACGGCGCTACCCGTTGAAGAAGACGTGAAGGGCATGCATGGCGGCTCGAAACACGACGAGACCAAGCACGCCGGATCGCGCGACGTCACCGAAGGCGTTACGGGCGGACTTGGCACCGAGACCGGCGGGACGCGCAACTTCCGCACCGGCACCGGCGCCAGCGGTGGAGACATCGGGAACAGACCGGAGTAGGGGTGGAGCTCGCTCCGCCCGCGCGTGCGGTGTCACTCCGCCCGCGTGCACTGTCGCTTGGGCCGAGCAAGCTCGGCCCCTACGTGAAAGGACAACATGAGACGCGTCGTTCTTTTGATCGCGCTGCTTGCGCTGACACTCGCATTCGTCGCCGGGGCGTACGCGGCCGCGAAGTCGTATCAGTTCACGGGCGTCGTCAAGGCCGTGGACGGCGGCACGCTCACCGTCGAGAAGAGCGCGAAGGAAACCTGGCAGTTCGAGCTCACGAAAGACACCAAAGGCGGCGCGCCGAAGGTCGGCGACAAGGTGACCGTCTACTACAAGATGGTGACGACCGAGATCGAGCAGAAGCCGGCGACGACGGCGGCGACGAAAAAGAAATGATCAATCGTCGCGCCCTCGCAGCTTTCTGAGGGCGCGGCGCTCCCGTTTATCGGGCGCGCGCGGCGGCGTCACGGCCGCGCGGTATATGCGCTCGAGTCTCCGGGCTTCGATTTCCTCCGGCGTCGGCGGAGGCGTCAAATCCTCGTACAGCAGCCGCGCATCGACCTTCGCGATGTGACGCTCGGCAAGCCCTCGAACGCGGATCGTCTGCTTGCGTCCGAACGGCCTGCCGATTTCGATCTTGTCGCCGACCTTCAGCCGCCGATTTGGCTTCGCAGGTTGCCGGTTGACCGACACCCTTCCCGTCTTGCATGCATCCTGCGCTTCCGATCGCGTCTTGAAGAGGCAGGCGATATCGAGCCAGACGTCGAGCCGAAGCTCATTGACCATTTCGAGTGGCCATTCTACAGTTCGGCGGCGCCTTCGGCCCTGCCCCGCGCGCGCGAACGGAGCGCGGCGCTCGATGAGAGCCAGCGACGGCGGCTGGGGTGGGCGCGCCGCGTATCGAAATGTTGGGCCCCGCGAAAGACAAAAAATGAAATACGTTCTCACCGCAGTTGCCGTTGTCACGTGTCTCGTTCCCCGCGGCGGCAGTACGGGCGTCAATGGCGACCAGGCGATCGGCACCGCCGAACTTGGAAAGATGTTCGTCGGCTACAAGATCAAGGACGCCGTCGATCAGATTCGTACGCTGGTCAAGTGAGATCAGTCCTTCATTTGGGGGGCGCGACCGGCACCAAGGCCGGCCACACGTACGCGAAGAGCAGCGCGATGAACCCCATCACCGCCATCAGCAGCACGCTGTGCTTGACGGTGAAGCGAAACAACCGGCTTTCGTCCGCCGACGTCATGCCGGTCGCCGCGACCGCGACCGCGATGCTCTGAACGGAGATCATCTTGCCCATCACGCCTGCGGCCGAGTTCACCGACGCGGTAAGTACCGGATTGAGGTGCAGCGCGTTCGCCGTGACGACCTGCAGATTCCCGAACAGCGCGTTCGCTGACGTATCGCTGCCCGTGAGGAACACGCCGAGCCATCCGACGACGGCGCTGAAGAACGGGAACGCCGATCCCGACGCGGCGAGCGCCAGACCCAGCGTGGACGTCATGCCCGAATAGTTCATCAAGTACGCCAGGCCGAGCATCGACGCAATCGTCAGAATCGCGAACGACAGCTGCTTGAACGTGGCGACGTAAATGCGGGCGAGCTGTGACGGCCCGACGCGCAGGACCAGAGCGGCTGCCAGCGTGGCGATGAAACAGGCGGTGCCCGATGCCGTCAGCCAGTTGAACGTGAATATCGCCGCGTAAGGAGCGGCCGTCGGCGTCACCGGCGGAATGCGCGTGATCATGTTGTGCAGCCCGGGGACGAAGAGCCCGTTCATCACGGTCGGACTCTTCGGCAGCACGGACGGCAGGAGCGCGTGCGTGCGCGCGTCGATTGCGTTCTTGATCGCCGGCGCGCCCACCGCGAGCACGCAGAGGACCAGCAGCAGGTACGGCGACCAGGCGACGAGGATCTCGCCCGCCGAGTGCGTCCGCAGCGCCGCCCGCACCGGCTGATCGCCGTCGAGGCGCATGATCCGCTGTGGCTTCCACAGCTTCAGCACGGCGACCATCACGATGATGCAGGTCAGCGAGCTCATGATGTCGGTCAGGTCGGGACCGATGAAGTTCGACACCAGGAACTGCATGCCGGCGAACGACAGACCGCAGGCGGCGATCGCCGGCAGCACCTCGAGCGCGCGCGTCGTTCCTGCCATCACGACGAGCAGGTAGGCAGGGATGAGAACCGATATCATCGCGCAAAGGCGGCCGACCATCGCGCTCAGCGCCATCACGGGCAGCCCGGTGACGTTGGCGAGCGTAATCACCGGAATGCCGATCGATCCGAACGCGACGGGCGCCGTATTGGCGAGCAGGCAGATCCCCGCGGCATAGAAAGGATTGAATCCAAGACCCGCGAGCATCGCGCCGGATACGGCCACCGGCGCCCCGAAGCCCGCCGCGCCCTCGATGAACGCGCCGAACGAAAACGCGATGAACAGCGCCTGCAGCCGGCGATCGTCGGTGAGCGTGCCGACCGAATCCTTGATGATTTCGAACTTACCCGTGTCCACCGCCAGGCGGTAGAGCATGATCGAGGTGAACACGATCCACGCGATCGGGAACAGCCCGTACGCGGCGCCGTACAGCGTCGAGATGACCGCGAGCTGCACGGGCATGCCGTACACCGTCAGCGACACGACGAGCGCCGAGGCGAGCGCGGAGAGCGCCGACATCCATGCCGGCTTGCGCAGCACACCCAGCATCAGGAACAACACGAACACGGGGATGGCGGCAACGAGCGCCGACGCCGCCAGACTTCCAGCGACCGGATGATAGTTGTGCTGCCACATCGGGGGCGCAGTATATTGCAGAACGCTGACGACGTGATTTGCTGAAATTGATTTTTCGATATGCGTCGGCGATTACTGACTCGGTTTTGTGATGGTGAAGCGCGGACGATCGTTCTGGGGCGCGTTGGGATTCGGGGCGGCGGTCGGCGCGCTGTTCGTCCTCGAACGGATGCGGCCGTTGCGATCGCGCAAGGAGCCCGGCGCGGCCCGCGTCGGACGCAACCTGACGATCGCGCTGCTGGCGGGGGCGACGACCGCCGCGAGCGAAATTCCGCTGGTTTCGCCGGTGCAGCGGCTCGCCGAGCGGCGGCGGTTGGGTCTCCTGCGGCGGCTGCCGATGCCTGGCGCGCTGCGCGTCGTGCTCGGCTTCCTGATGCTCGACTACACCCTGTACGTCTGGCACCGGATGAATCATCGGGTGCCATTTCTCTGGCGCTTCCACGCCGTTCACCATCTCGATCTGGATCTGGACAGCACGACCGGACTTCGCTTTCATTTCGGCGAGCTGGCGCTCGCGGCCGGCTTTCGGGCGCTGCAGATCCTGCTGTTGGGCATCGACGCCGACACGCTGCGCCTCTGGCAGCAACTGCTCATCGTGTCCGTCGTCTTTCACCACAGTAATCTCGAGTTGCCGGCGGACGCCGAGCGGCGCCTCGTCATGGCGATCGCGACGCCGCGGATGCATGGCATCCACCATTCGACTCGTCCTGAGGAACTCGATTCGAATTTCTCGAGCCTGCTGTCATGGTGGGACCGTCTGCACGGCACGATACGGTTGAACGTGCCGCAGGCGGCGATTACGACGGGCCTTCGTGAATTTCAATCGCCCGAAGACGTGACACTGGAGCGGTCTCTGGCGTTGCCGTTCGCCGACGATCGCCGGCTGGCGCACTCTTTGCTCCATACGAAGCATGGCTTCGGCGCCGGTCGTCGCGATTTTCAACACTAATGATGATGTCGTCGAGATGCTGCGGATTGTCATCGAACAGGTGGGGCTTGTCGCGGTGTCCGGACACATCGACAAAATCCGGCGCGGCGAGATGAGCCTGCGCGATTTCGTGGAAGAACACGACCCACAGGTCATCATCTACGACCTCGTGCCGCCCTATGACCGCGGCTGGCGGTTTCTCGACCACCTCCGCCACGCGCCCGGCATGGCCGGACGGAAATTCATCATCACGAGCACCAACGCGCAGCGCGTGCGCGAAATCATCGGCGACACGGCGCAGGTGTACGAAATCGTGGGGAAGCCATACGATATTAACCAGCTAGCCGAGGTGGTCCGTCGCGCCGCCGGCGGCGGATCCGATCTTCCGGATAATGCCAGACGCGTGTAAGCTCGGCAGGACATGCGGCGGCTGGTCATCACGGCGTCGCTCCTCTCCTTCGCGTGCGGCGGAACCGGCGCCGATCGGTCGATCGGTCCCTCATCGTTGGAGCCGACCGTCGACGTGCTCGACTATCTGATCGGCGCGTCGAACCTGTGGCCGCGGATCGGCAGCCATTCACAGGATCAGGTCGTTGATCTGGACCGGCAGGAAATCTGCTGGGTGAAATACGCCAACTCGCGCATGTTCGAGTGCTGGCGGTGGGACGACAGCTTCGTGTATCACGTGGTCGATCACGCGATCGACGGCAATACGGGCGAGTCGTATCGCTTCTCCGACGGCCGCTGGCTGCCGCGGCGACTGACCGGTACGTGGCGGTTCGACGTGCGAGGCAACCGGATCACGTGGTTCGATCCCGCGTGCCGCGTGCAGGCGCGGTCAGGTGTCTTTCCGTATCGCCAGCGCGTGTGGATCGAGCCGCGCGACGCCGGTGGCGACCTCGGCGTCCGCGACACCCTCGTGCTCGAGTATCAGCCGTACGATCCCGCCGGTTCGGCCGGCGCGGTGGAGAGTTTCTATTTCGGACGCGGTGCGGGCTGGTACGAGTGGGACCGCGGCGGCTTCCGCGATCTGTTCAACCGTGTCGGCGGACCGGCCAGGACCGTCGCGCGCGAGGCCGTCTGTTCGTCCTGAACGCGGGCGCGGCCATCGGAGGCGCGCGCGCTTGACCGTGTGCCTCGACCACGGACCGGCGTGTATTGCGATCGATTTGATTTTCGATTACCGCGATTTGCGACCGACCACGAAAAGGTGTTCGTTCCACACCGTCGGCCGCAGCCACTGAAGCCATGTGTATCGGCGTGCGAGGCGTTGTAGGTTTCGAACTTCGGAGCGATAAATCTCGAAGCCGTGTCGCTTCAGCAGGTCCTGTACCTCGATCACCGTGAATTCGCGATTGTGCCGCCCGTATGGACCATTGTCGGAGTACCACTCCCAAATGCTGCGTCCTTGTGCCAAGAAGAACAGGTTGGGCAACCTCGTGGCATTCGGTGTCGAGACCACGACGAATCCGCGCGGCCGCAGGACGCGCGCGATTTCTCCCGCGACGTAGTCGGGGTTTTCCAGCAGGTGCTCGAGGATCTCGCAAAACAGAACGCAGTCGATTGAGTGCTCCGGATAGGGAAACCGGTCCCGTTCAATGTTGAAATGCTGATACGGGAATTCAATCCGTTGCCCATCAACGTCGACCGCCTGGACGGCGGAACTGTCACGCGTCGTTTCGCCAAAGTAGTTCGCGAGCAGCAGATCAAAGGCGTCGGCGAAGCGCCGGCGGATCAAGAGAGTCATGGCGTAGGGATTGGCGCCGAGCTCGAGGATCCGGCGAACGTCGTGAGCACGGAGGTCGTCGAGCAGTCGCAACACAATCTGGATACGCTCCAAGGCATCGCTGACGTACCGTTCCTGTCGTGCGCGATCGCGAAATATGCCGTTCACGCGCCGGAGGAACGCGCCGTCGCCGAAGGGATCACCGATGAGCGCCGTCATCCTAGTCAAGCCTGCCCGTTGTGGACGCGTACGTCGGTACGACGGCAACAAACAGCAACAGCGAGGCGTCGAGGTGAGTTGCTGACCACGCTGCGACGCTTTGTTCGATGATTATCGTCGCGCGGAGCCCGAGCTGTCGAAGAGTCGCACGTTGGAGTACACGATCTCGGTCGTCGCAGTCTCCAGTCCGTGCTGGTACCGCTCGGACATCTTCCTGGGGACGACGAGCTTCAATTGCCGGTTCGTCTCAAATTCGGCGCTCACGGTGGCGACGGCGGTCTGAAGGCGGGCCGTGACCTCGGCTCGGATCAGCCTTCCCTGCGAATCGAACATCAGTGACGTCTGCGTGTCGACGTCCCGGTGCTGCGCGTCGAGTCGTACCTGGTCGGCTGAACCGCTGACGCGCGCAGCCGCGAAGCCTGACCGGGCTCGCTCGGACGGATCGAGCAACGCGATGGGCCAGATCGGAAAGTCGAACATGGGAACGGCTGATCCGATCTTCAACAGCGGCGCCGGCTGCGGCAAGGCAACGGCGCTGGCGAGGAGTCGGTCGACACCGGCCGATGCCACGACGTCCAAGCGCTCGGCACTCGTTGAGGCCGCGCTCGCTCCGTCTGTTGACAGCATTCGTCGGCGTGCCAGCCAGCCCTCCTGACCTCGCCACATCAAGAGGATCTCTGATCGCGTGCGACGAACGGTGCTTTGCGGCGGCGGCACGACGTACGGACCTGTCTTGAGACTGATCCCGTCCCGTGTCTTGAAGACGCTCTGCCGGCAGTTCTCGTCGAGCACCGCAATCGCAAGATCGTGCTCGAATTGTTCGACGAAAGTGTTGGTGGCTGGCAACGGCTGGCTGTCGACCCGGACCGTGGCAGCGGCGGGCATCGTGACCAGCCCGCGGCCCAAGATGCATGCAGCAGCAACCGACAATGTTCGTACGGCGGTGCGCAATATCATAGCCCGAGGTTATCACTAGGAGACGACAGGGCGCACGCGGGTTGAAAGTGGGTCGAGGCCCTACCGATTAGCAGCTGTTGGTCAGCGGACAGTCAGGTTGGTTGAAAGCCTTCGAGAGAGTGGTGGCGAGGGACAGAACGCGAGCGGACACGATCCGCGCGACGAGGAACGCTGGCCTGACCGCGATCGGGATCCGCGAGACGCCTTCACGCGGGATTTGAATCTGTCGCGCGGACGCGAGCGCGAGATCGTACGCGACAGGGATCGCGCGTACACCTTGCGCGGTTCCGAATCGCGGACGCTCGCAACGGTTGGCGTTTTTCGAGTGGTCTCCAGTCGTGATCTCCGAGATGACCGCGATCGACCGCTCGATCCGCGAACCAGTGACCTGCGGCACCTGCGCGAACAAGGCTTGGTCGAGGTGACCCGCCTACCTGGTTCGCGGGACTATGCCGTGTCGCTGACGAAGGACGGCCGCAGCCTGCTCGAGAGCCATCGAGATCGCGATCAGGACGGCCGCCAAACGTTCTACGCCGGCGTTAAGCGCGAGCGGGAGCTGGAACACGACGTCCAGGTCTATCGCGCCTTCGAACGTGAAGCCGAGCGCTTGGAAGAGCGCGGCGCGCGCATCGATCGGGTGGTGCTCGATTACGAGCTCAAGCGTGAGTACCAGCAGTGGCTGCACGCGCACGATCGCGATCGTGACGACTACGACGGCGACTCGGACCGTGACCAGCACGAAATCGAAGCGCGCGAGCATGACTTGCCGTACTTCGACGAGCAGGTCCATTTCCCTGACGCGCGCATCGAATACGAGGACGCCGATGGCCGCTGGGACGACGTCGACGTCGAGGTCGTGACTGTCCATTACCGTGGCGCGCACGGGGCCGCGGCGGCCCGGTCTGGCTTCAGTTGCTACGACGGATCGAGCGCGCGCGTGGGCGGCGGCAGCCATCTCGGAGGACTCGCAGAGGAGCTGCTGCGTGAACTTTGAGGATCGGGTAAAGGCGGTCTCGGAATTCGGCTACACGGAGCGCCAGGCGCGGTTTCTGGTGACCGTGATGCTGCAGTCGGGTGTGTGCGTCCTGAGGCAGTACGCCGAGTTCGCGGGCACGGCGTACGGACACAAGGTCAGCAAGTTCTTCGACAAGCTCGCGTCGCGGGAACACGCTACCGTCTGCGGGTGCCTGCACAACCGCGCGCAGCTCTATCACGTGAAGCACCACGCGCTGTACCAAGCCATCGCTCAGCCCCACAGTCGGTGTCGGCGACCGGTGTCCGCACGGCAAGCCATCGAGCGCCTGATGCGGCTCGATGGCATCGTCTTGTTCCCCGAGCTCATGTACCTCGGTACCGAGGAGGAGAGGGTCGCGTTCTTCGCTGTGATGGCGCCGTCGCTGCCACGGGAGCGCCTGCCTCACATCACGGTCGGCCAAGGTGCGTCACAGCGCGTGCGGCTCTTTCCAGAGGACCAGCCGATGGCCGTCATGTCGACCGGCCGCGTCGTGTTCACGTATGTCGTATCAGCCAGCAACGTCGAAGACTTCCGGGCCTTCGTGCAACGTCACGCTGACCTATTGGGAGCGCTGCCCGGATGGACGCTGCGGGTGCTGTTCCCGAAGCAGATCGCCGGCTCGATCGCGGCCTTCGAAGCGGCCGCGCGACACGAGCTGACCAGCACGTTGCGACCCGAGATGCTGGCCGAGCTCACGTGGTACTTCAGCAGGCGCTGCAGCACACCGAACGCGCGCGCGCTGACGTTCGAAGACGAAGAGTTCTGGCGTCACCACGCGGCGTTCGACACGCCACGATTTCGACAGCTCTACCGCCGCTGGCTGACGGACGGAGACAGCGTCTTTGAGCCGCTGTCATCGTCGGTGATCGCCACCGCCTTGGAGCGCGGAACGGGTCGGATCGAATGCCACGTCCTCGTGCTCTCATATCCCATCTCGCTCCCTTGGTCAGCCTCTTCCGTTCGTCGCGAAAGGGGTCGAGGGCGTAGACATACGCTCCGCACCGCCTCAACCCCCTCGATCGGAATCGCCGTCGATGCGCGATGACGTCGCAGATGGCTCGCATTACTTCGCCGCGCGTGCGGCGATGCGTCTGCACGGCAATGAGTTGCGCGCAGATGCCGTCGAGTAACTGGGGCGGCGTTTTGTGCCGCCCCGAACAGCGGTTCCGAATTCGATCAGCGAGGAACCGTGGCGTGAACGACCCCGGTTCGCGGCGCGAGACGCGGCCCAACGCCTGTTTGGCGTCGTTCACGCCGCGGTTCCCGGTGACTCTGTGTTCGAGCGAAGTGCAGGCGGCTTCACAGCGCGATCGCGAGCGCGTACGTAGCGCGCTTCCGCGTCACGGCGCGCGCGATTTCGATCGTTCAAAAACGGAGGCATAATCGCAGGAACGCTGAACAGTGTCTTGAAGCAGGCAGGATTGAAGCAATGAAGTACCTAATCGTGATCGAACAGACCTCCAGCGGATATTCCGCGTACTCTCCCGACCTTCCGGGGTGCGTGGCGACGGCCGGCACAAAGGAGGAGATTCAGCGAGAGATGAAGGATGCGATCGCGTTTCATCTGGACGGTCTAAGGGAAGAGGGACTAGCCATTCCCGAACCGCATTCGAGTTCGTCGTACGTTGATATTCCAGCGTAGCAGACGCTCCTGCGTTTCATTCTTCGGAAGCGCCTGGTGTGAAGCGCATGCCATTGAGAAGAAAGAGTTCAAACGGGAGAGCTGCCTCGGGTAGATCGCGGCGATCGGCCGGATGCGATCACAGGTTCGCCGTATGCATTCGCAACGACGGGTACGAGGCCTCGCTCGAACGCAACAAGCTGTACGAAATCCTCCCCGATGAAGACGCAGAACGCGACGGCGATCTGCGCGTCGTCGACGAAAGCGGAGAAGACTACCTGTTTGCCGCGGATCGGTTCGTCGCGATCGAGGCACCGGCAGCCGTCAGATAGTCCCTTTCGAGGGCATCTCGAGCCTAGCGAACGATTCTCAACCGACGCTCCGAAGGATTATTTTGCGGAAGCGTTGGCGCAGGTCAATCCTTCCCTCCGTCCCGTCGGCGCTTCGCGGGATTGACCTGCGCCAGCCGCTTCCGTTCCTTGCTGTTAGCGGAGCGTCGGCAGCCTAAGATCGCCGGGCCATTCGCGAGCCGCAAAATCGCGAGCGATGGTCAGAATGCCGACAGCGCGGCCTGCCCTCATTCAGCTCGTAGGGCGACCATCGGGTCAACATTCGCGGCGCGACGAGTCGGCACCCATACAGCAGCACCAGCGACCAAAAGCAGAAGCGCAAGAGCGATCACGACTGGTGAGAACCCGATAGACAAGTTCTTGTCAACGATCACAGCGTGTGCGAGTCGGGCTGCCGCGGACGCCGCCGCCGCGCCAATCAAGCCACCGACAACAACCAAGCGAGTGACCTCGGAGGATATGAGCCGCGCAATTGCCCAATTGTCCGCGCCGAGGGCTTTTCGAATTGCTATTTCACCGGTCCGCTGAGCAACGGCGAAGCTCATGAGTCCGTACAGCCCTACAGCTGCGAGCGTGAGGCCCACAGTGGCAAACACCGTTGAAACCACGGCGAGCAGACGCTCCTGAGTTAACGCCACATCGCGTACTGCTGGCAGACTCCGGGCCTGAAGCACATATTCGCGGCCAAAGCTGTGCACGGCATCCTCGATTCGGCCGAATGTAGACATGGCGTCACCGCGCAAACGAATTATGAGCCCTGGATACGACTGGGTGGCACTAGACGCCTCCCAATAGTTCACATAGACGACGCGCGGCGTTGATTGGCGTGGTCCATAAATCATGGCGTCTCGCACAACACCGATGATCTGCAGATTCTGGTTGGCAGGACCCGAACGAACCATACGGTGAAGCCCTGCGTCAGCCCCAAACAGCGCCGCGCGAAGAGATTCGCTGACGATCGCCGTGCGCGGTACTGCACGCCCAGCGCTGCGAGAAAACGATGAGCCGGCTACCATCGGGATTTGCAAAGTCGAAAAGAACGCATCACTAACAAGCGCGGTTACAGCATCGACCTCGACGTTCAGGTCAGGAACGGTCACGCGCACAGGGCCTGGAGAGCCTGAAAGCGGCAAGACCTGAGACAGCGCGGCCGATTGAATACTAGGAATGGATTCGATCTTGGAGAGGAGGCTGCCGTAGTACGTTCGGCCATCGAACCCGCGTTGGTACCCTCCCGGAACTGCCGCAAGCTGCACCGTGATGACTCGATCCGAGGAAAGCCCTAGGGGAATCGATCTGAGATGCGCGAGCGCAGCGACGAAGAGACTGCCGGTTGTGACCACAACAATTGTTAGTGCAACCTGTGCGACGACTGTGACGCTACGGAGACGGCTATGGGTTCCTTTGAGACGTGTTGATGCGACATTCAGGGATATGGCGTCGACATCGCCGCTGCCCACCCAGACAGGAGCGATCGCAAACGCGGCAAACGCCACAGCGCCGAGAATAGCCGCATACATCAGCAAGCGGTTATCAATGCCAACATCGAAGTTGAAGCCGAGAGTCGCTTCACCGTACAGCGCAACAAGAAAGCGAGCGAGCCAGCGCGCGACGATGAATCCCACGACCACCGCGACTGTAAGCATCACCACGCTCTCCGCCGCGGCTCCTCGCATCAGTTGCCATCGCGAAGCGCCGATGGCAGAACGCACCAACATCTCCCGTCGTCGAACCGCGGACCGGGCAAGGAGGAGATTACCAACGTTGATGCAGCTGATGAGAAGTACAGCACCAGACGTTGCGAGCAACACGACGAGCGGCGTTCGAAATCGGCGACGAAGCCCAAAATCCATACCGGTCGACGCGTCCTCGACCGCCAGCCGTCGACTCAGATATCGCTCGCGTGCGACGCCGATGACCTGAGGAGGAATTGAGTCCTGCAGCAAGGACGACCAGCGCGTGCGCAATTGAATGGTCGTCGCATCTGCGCTCAGGTCGGGCCGAAGCCGCGCCAACACCTGCATCGACGTGTTCGCTGGCGGTGAGTGACCGGGACCAGTGCCAACGTTCGCGTTGAACGTATAGAAGATGCGAGCGGGAAATCCGACTCGGAGACCCGAAAAGCCAGCTTCGGTAACGCCAACAACCGAGAAAAGCACGCCTTCGATGTTGATCGCCTGGCCGAGCGTGGCAGCGTTTCCACCGAAATTGCGCTGCCACTCGTCGTACGACAACACGGCGACATTTGGTGCGCCGGGTCGATCGTCATCTCGCGACAGCAGGCGACCCAGTGCCGGACGGACGCCCAGGGTCCGGAAGCAATCTCCAGTGACGATATTCGCGATGACGGGCATTGTGCGTCCGGCGAATTCGATCGTTACGCCTGGCGGAAAGAATCCGCACAAGCCGGCGAACAGATTTGTTTGGGAGATACGGTCGACGGTCGCACCGAGAATTCCATCGTCGCGGTTTTCGACGCCGACACTCGAGAGGCGGACGAGGCGGTCGGGGCGATGCACTCGAATGGAGCGGAAGAGGAGTGCATCGGTCAGGCTGAACATCGTCGTGCTTGCTCCGATGCCGAGGGCAAGTGTGATCACCACTGCCGTCGTGAAGGCGGGCGACCGTTTCAATGCTCGCACGGCGTAGCGGACATCGCGGACAACGGCATCCATGCTCCCCTCCCAACGCTGCCACAGTTTGCGCGGAGCGAAGCGTAGCGCCTTGATGGCGCCGAGTCGAGCCGCAGAATCGTGGAGGTGATGGTCGGGCATACCGCGACTCGGCGAGTCGCCCGATCCTTGCATCGGGGTGACGGCGCAACAAGCCAGCTACTCCGGGCGAAGCACAATGAGAGACGGGGAAGAATTTTGCTGAACCCGGAATGGGAGGCATAAAATGCCGCCGAGATTCGCCGGTCAATTCGGAAACGTCGGGCTAAGGCACCACATGCGCGGAATCGGCTGGGGATTCTGGGCGGACCTGCGATACGGCACGAGACTTCTACTGCGGAATCCGGGGTTTGCCGCCGTGGCCGTATCGTCGCTGGCGCTGGGGATCGGCGCGAACACCGCGCTCTTCAGCGTCACCGACGCGCTCATGCTCAGAATGCTACCGGTGCCCCACGCCGACGAGATCGTCCGGCTCCGCACGCCGCTGTCCTACCCGGCCTTCCGCACGATTCGCGATCGGACGCAGACGCTCGCCGGCATGTCCGCGTTCAGCGTCTTTCCGGCGAGCGTGCGCACAGGCGAGGATGCAGAGCAGGCCGTCGGGCAAATGGTGTCCGGCGACTTCTATTCGGTGCTTGGCGTCAGCGCGGTTCTCGGCCGCGTCTTGTCGCCGGACGACGATCAGATTCCGGGGGTCGGCGGTCGGGATGGCCCGGTTGCCGTCATCAGCTATCGATACTGGCAGCGCCGCTTCGCGCTCGACCCATCGGTCGTAGGCCGAACGATGACGCTCAACGGCGTCCCGGTCACGATCGTTGGGGTCGCGCCGCCAAAGTTCTTCGGCGTCATCCAGACGCTTTCGCCGGATCTCACGGTCCCAATCGCACTGCAGCCTCGCGTCTTCCCGAGCACGTCCACCGAGCTGTGGGTCCATGGTGATGAGGGCTCGATCCTGACCTACGATCTCAACGATACGTACGGACCGGAGATCGTGGCTCGGCTGAAAAGCGGCATCACGATCGAGCGTGCGTAAGCCGAGCTCACGGTTCTGTACCGACAGATCCTCGCAGCGCGCGGCAGCACGCGGACCGAGGAGCAGCAACGCCACGAACACGCCGAGCAGAGAGTCGACCTCACACCCGCCGGCAACGGCTCCGGCATGTTTCAACCCCAGGAGCGGAGTCTTCTCCTGATCGTGATGTCGGCGGTCCCTGCCGTCGTCCTGCTCATCGCGTGCGCGAACGTGGCAACGCTGCTGCTGGCGAGAGCGGCTGCGCGCCAGCGGGAGGTCGCCATTCGGCTGTCCGTGGGATCGGACCGCATGCGTTTGATCCGGCAGTTGCTGACGGAGAGCCTCGTGATGGCCGTCGCCGGCCGCACCGCGGATTAGCCCGCGCTTAACGAAAAGCTCCGAACCGACGCTCCGAAGACTCATTTTACGGAAGCGGTGGCGCAGCTCAATCCTTCCCTCCGTTGGCGCCGCTTCCATCCCCGGGCGATTATCGGAGCGTCGGCAGGTCGCGAGCATCACACCGTCGCGACCATCACCTAGAGAATAAGAGGGAGCGGCGCCTCGTCCGAGGCCCCGTCAGGGCCAGAGCCCGCCGTGCGGGGCGGAGCGAAGCGCAGCGCCTTGACGGAGCCGAGACGAGCCGCAGAATCCGTGCGAGCTGATGATCGCGGATCTCACTAAAGCAGATCGGCGTTTATCGTGAGCGTTCGGCCAGTGTGCCGCGAAAATCAGTGACGGCGTCGCGGATTGCGACCACGATGGCTTCTGGCGAGTCGAAGGGCATCAAATGGCCGCTGTTCGCAACGATCACTTGTCGGCCGCGTGCCGAGAGCCGAACCATTTCAGCCTGAAGTTGAATCCACGCGCGGTGGTCCTCGTCAGCGGCAGCGTCACGGCCCGTTACACGCCCCGCCGTGAGCACAAGCAATGGACGGTCTCCGAGACCGCCTGCCTCACGCGCCTGCTCCGCGCTTCGCTGGAACCATTCCGTCGCACTTGCCTGCACGGCGTTTGCCAGCGTGGCTAGCTGCTGAATTGTCCGCCACTCCATCGCTGATAGGGACACGGGCTGCGGTTCATTTGTCAAACTGCCGTTTGCCATGAGCCGCAGTACTCCTGTCTGGCGCAATGTCGCCATCCACATCTCGAACACGGGACGAAATGGTGCGGGAAGGCGAATACGCGGACGACCACGGGGAATGCGTTGGTCGACATCCTCGTGAGAGGCGTCAATGAGAACCACACCCGCCACATCCTGACGGAACATCCCGGCGTACACGCGCACGTTTAATCCGCCGATCGAATGACCCACGAGCACGTACGGCGCAGGAATGTGAGCGGCATTCAGGAGGGCGTGAAGGTCCCTGGCGGCGTCGGCACTCGTGTGTGGCGCAGGGGCTGGATCGCTCCAGCCGTAACCAGCGCGGTCGTACCAACAGGCTCGTGTGAACGTGCTGACTTCACGCTGCGTGGCGGCCCAGCTGAACCCCGGCATTCCGCCGCCGCTATCAAAAATGACCGATGGCGTGCCTTCGCCCGAACAGAAGATGTTCAGCGCTCGCGGACCGATGGCTATTGATTGGCCGATCTGGGGAATGCGCGTCCGATCCCGCCGCTCAGACAGTTGCTCGTAGGCCGCCCCGCAGCCAACGAGAAGCAGAATTGCGAGTACGAACCGCAGGGCATACCGCATCTCTCTGCGCTGAGCCTAGCGGCATCGACTTCTGCCGACAAGCGGCAAACTAGTTGCCGGAGTCGCTCGCCAGATCGGCGTTTATCGGAACCGACGGGTTCCTGAGTCCGCACCTGACGGGGAGGTGTGACGCGCCGATTTCTACCAGATCGACGTTTAAAGCCACAGCGTCAGATGGTGTGTGTTGTTTCTTGACT
This sequence comes from Acidobacteriota bacterium, assembly GCA_003222395.1. Classification (GTDB taxonomy): domain Bacteria; phylum Acidobacteriota; class Vicinamibacteria; order Vicinamibacterales; family CAVVIG01; genus Gp6-AA45. The sequence continues at coordinate 212,698 of QHWB01000039.1, read as the reverse complement.
TGTATTCAAGGCGACGACAACGAACGTCAAGTCATCATGTTGTTCGGCGTCGCCGATCCAATCCCGCATGGTGTCGGAGAGTCTCGTCGAAATCTCATCCGCCGGGGCACCAACCGCCGCACGCAGCATGTGCTTGAGCCTCTCTTCTCCGAATTCTTCGCCCGCAGTATTTAGGGCCTCCGTAACACCATCCGTAAACGCGACCAGTAGATCCCCCCGCCGCAAATCGATGTCCGCCTCTTGAAACTCAATTTCCGGGAAGAGTCCGAGCACCGTACCGCCGACGCAGAGCTCAATGATCTCCGTCGTCTCATTCGCACAGCGCACCAAATAGGGCGGATTGTGGCCTGCATTGATGTACCGAAGCCGCTGGCCGCGATTCTCGACCTGCGCGTAGAAGAAAGTCGCGTATTTGTTGGCTCCTGTGGACTGATACAAGAATCTATTCATTTGCGCTGCAAGCTGGGACAAGGACACGTGCCGCTGCGACGAGATCACCCGCAGCGAAGCCTGCACCACTGACATGACGAGCGCAGCGGAGATGCCCTTGCCCGAGACGTCCGCCACTGCGATCCCGACCTGTTCTCCTCCCAGATCGAGAAAGTCGTAGTAGTCGCCCCCGATTGTCCGCGCGGGAAGGGTAAATGCCGCGAACGTAGCAGCCGCGCTTCGCGGCGCTTGCGGTGGCAGCAGTCGCCGCTGTACTTCGGCGGCCATTGCAAGGTCCCGCCGCACCTTCTCCTGTTCCAGCGCACGATCCGTTAAGCGCGCGTTCTCGAGCATCAAGGCGATCACCTCCGCCGAGTTGCTCAAGACCCGCCGCTCCGCGGTCGTGTACCGCTCACGACCGGTAGGAAGCCCCAGCAAGAGCACGCCCACGACCTCGTTCTTCGTGCGCAGCGGAACCACCGTCTGGACTCCGGTTGACGCCAGTGCCTCTATCTCGGCGATATGCTCCGGCCTGGATTCTCGCGCCCATCGCAGCCACATGGCGAAGTGACCCTGCGGCAGTGCGAGCGGGTGAGGGTAGTGCCGAAGGAGGTTCATCAGGACCCCCTGGGCCGGGATCGAGCACGTCCTACCGCGGTACTCCCCACCGGCCTTCTCGAGCAGCATGATGGACGACGCGCCCGTCCGTTCCTGTAAGGTCGCGAGCGACGCGTCCGCAGCGTCCCGAACGGACCCCGCACGGCGAACCGAATCCGCGAACTCGCTGATCAGAGTCCCAAGCGACACGACGGGCTGCTCGTCGTCCCCGGAGAGATGCCGGACAGCTCGCTCGACCTTCTGCCGTGCAGCCTGCCACACCGATTCCGGCTGGTCCCGGATCGCCGCCATCGGGGAGAGGAGCGACGCTCGCCACGCCGGGACCGCAGACGCCGCCAACGCCACAGCGCCAACAATCGCAGTCGCCGAGACGAACGGAACGGGCCCGACGTTCCCGATCTCGAAGGCGCGCACCAAGTACAGCGCGGCACCGAATCCCAGCAAACCTCCAACCACCACTCCAAGGACGGCCATCGTGAGACCACCACCGACGATCAGCGAAAGCACGCTGCGGCTGGTGGCACCCAGGGCCATCCGCGTCCCAATCTCGACCTTCCGATGCTGCACGAAATAGGAAACGACCCCGTAGACCCCCAACGTTGCGAGCAGCAGCGCGGCGAGGGCAAAGAAAGCGGTAAGGGTAGACGCCGCGCGCTCCAGCGTCATCGATCGCTGAATGATGTCGCGCATGCTCGCGACTTGATGAATCGGCAGCTCTGGATCGACGCTCTGGACGGCACGACGGATGTCGGGCAGGAGCGCTGCGACCGGTCTCGCTGAGCGCACCACGAAGTTCATCGTCTCGACGGTTGGCAGAGCGCTCAGAATGTAGATATCCGGCACGGGCGGATTGCCCAGGCCGTCGTTGCGCACATCGCCGACGACTCCGACCACCTGGAAGCGCGAGCCTGTGGGATTGAGAAACCTCCCAAACGTCCCGATGGGATCCCGGTCGCCCCAGTACGCGTGGCCGCGGACTGGCTGATGACGGCGACGGCGTGGTCATCGCGCACATCGGTCTCACTCAGCAGTCGTCCACGTCGCAGCGGAATCCCCATGGCCCGAAAGTAGTCGGGGCTGATGGCCATGAGGCTGGTCCGCTGTCCCGCCATGAGATCCGTAGGCCGGCCTTCCGGATAAATGTTGGTGCCGAGACAGCACCCATCGAGCGGCAACTGGTTCGCGAAAGCGACGGCGTCGACGCCGGGAATGACGCTCAACGCCTCGACGAGCCGTCGCTGGAACGGAATGCGCCTCGCGGGATCGTCAGCGATGGGGCCCGGAATGCTGGCGACGAACGTCAACACATGATCAGCGTCGAGACCGGCGGATGTGCGCGACAGATTCCTGAGGTGGCTGATCAGGATGGCGCTGAGCGCGAGCAGGGCGAAGGCCAGCGCGATCTCGGCGACGACCAGCGACTGAGACACGCGCCGGCTGCGCGCGCCCGCTGACGCACGGGCCCCCTCGCCAAGCGCCTCCGCGGGTGCGGTCCGTAACGCCTGCCAGAGCGGAGCCAGGCTGGACAAGACGCTTGCGAGAATCGCTGCTCCCGCCGCGAACAACACAACTGCCCAATCGACAGCAATCTCCTCCGCGCGGGGGAGATAGTCCGAGACCATCGAGACCACTCCAGGTGTTAGCGTGAGACTCAGGACGATCCCCGCGGCTGCACCGACGAGCGCGATCGGCAGGCTTTCGGCGAGGTAGAGCGCGGCGAGCTGTGACCGGCTGGCTCCCAGCGCCACGCGCATCGCCGTTTCGCGCGCGTGGGCAACCGACCGCGCCAACAGGAGTCCGGCGGCATTCGCGCAGGTGATCAGAAACAGGAGCGCTGCCGCTGCCAGCAGTAACAACAGCGTCGGTCGGATGTCCTTAATGACGGTCTCCCGAAGATCGAAGACGCGCGCGGTATAGGCGGGATGATTGATGGGATCTTCCGCGGCGATTTCTCCAGCCACGCGTTTAACGTCGGCCTCAGCGACCGCAAACGTCACGTCTGGCTTGCGTCGCGCGTACGCGAAATACAGTGCGCCCGCTCCGGGTTCCCCTCGTCCTCCTGGATCGAGAGCGATCCAAACGTCCGTTCCGGTTCCCGACATGATGCCGGCGACCGGAAGCGCGAAATGCTCCGGCATCACGCCGGTAACCGTATAGCCGCGTCCGTCTAGGGTGAGGGACTTGCCGACGATGGCGGAGTCGGCTCCCAGCCGCCGCCAGAGCGGTGCGGAAATCACAACGCCAGTCTCGTCCTGGAACCACTGGCCCAGCATCGGATCGACGCCGAGCTCGCGCACCAGCCGCGGCGTGACTGCAACACCCTCGACGTGATGCGGTTCGCCCGCGAAGGTCAGGTTCTTGCCCGCGAAGCGGAACGATCCGAACGAATCGAAGACGCGGGTTCGCTCCTGATAGGTCTGCGCGTCCCTGAAGGAGAGCGACCCGTAATGCTCGGGATCGTTGACCGCTGCGCTGAAGATGGCGACGAACCGGTCACCGTCACGATACGGCAACGGTTTCAGCATCACCGCGTTGACGACGGTGTATATGGCCGTGGCCGCTCCGATGCCAGCTGCGAAGGCAGCCGCAGCGAAGAATGCGACAGCCTTGTCGTTCCGCCAGGATCGCCACCCCTGCAGGACGAGCATGCCGGGATTATGCAACGGAGGATGACAGAAGCCTAAGTATCTCGTCGCTCCGGCAAATGCAGATGCTTGGAAGCGCGCCGGGGTGCTCCTTTCCAATCCGACGGGAGACGCTGGATCATATTCAAGACAGGAATGTAATTGGTAGATCGCGCGATGCATGCATCGGGGCAATTGTCCGCACAACTCGTGGCACGGTCGACCGAGGACGTAATTCGGATGGCGCGGGCGGTGACTTCAGTAACGACTGGTCGCGTTGTGTGTAGGGGACGCGCCGCAGGCGCTGGATCGGGCGGCAGACGACGTTCGCCTCGTGGCGGAGATCCGCGCGGCCTGGGTGTTCCGGCTGACAACTTCGCTTCGTGGCGTCATTCCGCAACATACCACCGCCTCGCGATCACCGTCGCTCGCCGATGCGTCAGCGCGACCTGCAGGCGGCGCGCGCCTTTCTCCTGGTCCGGAGGCTCCACCAGCAGGACGTAGTGGCCGGCCAGCACACCCGCCAGACGGTCGAACGCGGCGGTCGTGAAGATGTGCGACTGCAGGTAGAAGCCGCCGGTGTCGCTCGCTATTGATTGCAGTCCTTCCTGGCGCGCGTGATAGTCGGCGGTCGTGATGTCGACGCAGAATACCGACACGCGGGCTTTCTGCAGCCTCATTATCGCCTCTGGATAGCCGGCGTCCATGTCGACTGACTGGAACTTCGGGATCCAGGTTCCCATCCCATATCCGAGCACGATGATGCTCTTCGCACCGGGCAACGGCTCGAGCGTCTCGCCGAGCAGCCGCAGTGTCTGCTCGATCGTGTTGCTCGACGAAAACGCGGCGAGCCGGCCAGTGAGCGACGGCGCTGGACCGGGATCCAGGCGCGGCGGCGAGCCGACGACGATGTCGTGCTCGAGCACGCGCCGCATTTCCGGCACGTCGTTCGTGAAATCGAGCCAGAGATGTGCCTGCGTGTCGAACGACACGACCGCGGAGCGGTCCTCGGACGTGATCACGCCCGCGAAGGCGGCGAGGTCGCGGCGGATGCGCATCAGCCCGGCGACTTCGGACAGATCTGGTTTCTTCTGATAGAGGAAGACGATCCAGCGGCCGTGCGGCGGCACGACGTCAGGCCTCGACGGCGCCGACGTGAGCGAGGCCGCGTCCTCGGCAGCAGCCCACTCCATCGTGTCGACCGCCGCAGTCTTGCCGTCGATCCGGACGGAGAAGTCAGCGGGCGTTAGCCCCGCGACCGGCTTGCCGGCGTTGTCCACGACACGAACGTCGACGAGGACGCGGGGGACGTCGACGCGGTCCCGATAGGTCTGCTGGGCCGCCAGGCCCGCCGCGGCGACCGCGATAAGCCAGCCGTTCACGCCCGCCATCGTAAGCTCAAAACCATCGAGGCGCCGCACGTGTACGAGTTTAGGCGGTGTCAGTCGCCAGATCGGCGTTTTGCGTTACAGTGTCCGGTCCTTTCGGATGATGCTGCTGACGAACGAGGCGGTCAGCGGCTATCTATTCGCTTCGGCGTCTTCTTGGTCAGCCTGAATCGGTATTCGTGTCCCTTCGCGTCGCGGATGTAGACCGTCTTTTTCGTGATAGCAAACATCACTCGATCACCGACGATCAAGTTCAAGCTGCCGGCGCCAACAGGGAGAATGTCCTTCACTTCAACCCGGTCGTCCTGCGTCTCAATCACATAGGTCGCAACCTCCGGGACGGTCGGAGGATTGGCGGGACTCGGTGGTCCGAACGGTCTGGATCCGACTCTGTCCTGGCCGACGGTCAAGTCACGCATGACGCCAGCGTCGGTGCAGGTGCCGGTTTGCCAGTAACGTTCGGGAGCACCGGCCGCGACACCAACCAGGCAGTTGATCGCAGCCGCCGTTGTCAGAAGCCGCAGCGACCATTTCATAGGTCTGCTCCTCCCACTCATTCTATGGCCGATGCTGGTCGGGTAGACGCGTCGGCTTTCGTCGGATACGAATGATCGCCGAGTACAGGGCCTGAGCTGGCGGCGGCCCCCGGCCACAGCCACCAGGTCGGCGTTTGTCGTTACCGACGCCTTCGATTCACTTCATTCAACGAGCAATAGCTCTGACTTGCTCACTTCAGGAACTTACGCGCCTGCCCTCGTATCTTGGGAGGGTCGGTGTGATATAAGCGGACAGGCCGAAACTCGTCCTCAGCCGGGACCCTGCACTGGGCCGCTGGCAATGGACCGGAATGAACGCCAGGCCGCTCCTTCTTGCGCTGCTGCTCATCGGTCCGTCCGCTCAGGCGAAGGACGTCACCGTTCAGGTGAACGGCCGCTCCGTGCGGCTCGACATCGCCTCGCCTGCGCGGCCCAGCGCGACGCGTCCAACGATCGTGTTTGAGAGCGGCCTCGGCACCCCGGGCACGGGCGACTTCGCGCACGTGCTTCCGCTTCTCTCGAGAGATCTGCGCACGATTCGATACGACCGGCCGGGACTCGGCAGATCAGCCGACGATGGAGAGTCACCGACGCTTCGGCACATTGCGACTGTATTGCACGATGCGCTGGCCGCTGCTGGCGTCACGCCGCCGTACGTCCTGGTTGGACACTCGCTTGGCGGCACGCGGATCCGGATGTTTGCCGGCGTCTACCCCAACGGGGTCGCCGGCCTCGTGTTCGTCGACCCCACGCCCGACTTCACCCGGACGTCCGATGATGATGTCAACGACATCTTTGTTCCCCTTGGACTTGGACAGAAAGAACGCGACGAAATGCGCGCGCTGCAGAAGCCCAACCCAGCGACGCCGAAACCAATCCTCGCCGAGAGTGCAATGGCGTCAGCGATGTCCGCCGCCGGCTTCCCCGAGATTCAGTCGCTGCCTCCGTTGCGCAACATTCCAGTCGTGGTGCTCGTGGGCGACAGCGACACCGAATGGCCGACCTCAATGCCCGTGTCGTTTGACATGCACCGGTGGGTGCGCCAGTGGCTCAGCGTGCGGAACGCGTCACTTCGCCGGTTCGCAACAAGCCTTGCGCGAGGAACGTTCGTCGAGACCGCGACGAGCTCTCATCAGATCCAAAACTCGGAGCCTGGGTTGATCGCGTGGGCGATTGAGCGTGTGTTGCAGCAGCGATGAATTGGCGCGTGCCGGTTCGTGGGCTACGGCACAGTCGCCGGATATCGCCGGATAAATCCAGAGTAGTCGCCAAGCGAGGAAATTTCGACGGTCGGGCATCGGGATCCCCTGCGCCGTCACTCAGTACTTATCCGGCAAGGTCGACCCTCACTCTCGCCAGTTGGAACCAGATCGCGGATGGCTGAGGCGCGTCGAAGACTTCACGCCGGTGACGCGAGCGGATTGGGCCCACGACGGAAGCGTCGTTTACTTCAAACCGAGTCTCTTGCCGGCCGAGAGCAGTTCAATCGACTCGCGAATACGCCTTTCCCGCGTCTTAGCTCGTTTGGCTGTGTGAATCCACACCACGAAATCACGCCGGTACGTCGGAGCAAGCGCCTGAAAGTTTTGCCATGCGCTGAGGTTCGTCCTGAATGCTTTGGCAACGTAGGCAGGCAGCTCCGGGATCGGTGGGTGTGGCGCATAGCTGTTTCCCGTGGGAGCCGCTGCGAGGCCAGGCGCTGCAAGCAGGCCAGCCGCCTTGAGTTCGTTCCAGCGTCTCCGGTTGATGTCCGACCACTTGCTCGTCGCCTTGCGCGGCGTGACTTTGATCGCGTAGCGATCGTCGTCCAAGCGTTTGACCAGGCTGTCGACCCATCCGAAGCAGAGCGCCTCGCGCACAAGGTCTTCATAGGGCATCGACTTCACGCGGGTGTGTTGCTTGTGGCGGACGAGCCAGATGCCGGCGCTGGACGCATGGTGCTTCGCGAGCCACTGCCGCCACTGTTCCCGTGTTCGCACCTCGAGCGTGATCAGATTCCCCGCCACAGCTTGTCAGATTGGCATATCCGGATTGTCGATGACGAAACGCCAGGTTCCGTCCGACTGTCGTCGCGGAACCTCTGTGCTCAACCCTCGCCGTACCGTTGCGGAAGGGGGTGCCTCGGGCGATGCGATGGCCCAAGCGCCGTGCAGCACAACGAGCCCGTCAGGGCCCTCAATCACGGCGCGTGTGGCCAGAGCAATCTGGCCACCAGCAGCCAACCACCGCTCGAGCGCGGCTCTCACACTGTCATGACCCGCCACGGACTCACCGCCAACCACGATGGTGGCGTTCGGCTCGTAGAGTGCGAGCAGTTCGTTGAGGTCGCCGCGATTGAACGCCTGTGCGAACAGTGCGTGCAGCTCGGTCGGCTGGTAGGCGGGCATGGGCAATACATGCTACTCCGTTGTAGTCGCCAAGCAAGAGGCGACCGCGTCTGCGCGTCTTCGGGAATCGGTGCACCGTTTATCAGTAGCATGTGGCCCAGGCAAGTGCTCTAAGGTGTGCTCATGCGGATCGTCCCTGTTCCCGCCGCCGTTCCGCCTCCTCCAGCCACTGGGCCATCTTCTCGTCGCTCTTGCCGTAGCGCGCCCAACCTATTGCGTTACTGTCCCAACGGTAGTCCTTGATCGTCATGTCGATGCCGCGGTCGATGAGGAATTGCATCGACTCGTAAGGGTTCGGCAGGAAGACCAGATGATGCAGGATACTCGCCGGCTCGTGCGAGTTCCAATCAGTGCTGATGTTTGCGCCGTGCTCGAGGAGGAAATCTGCCACGTCGAAGTGACGGTTGATGACCGACCACGCGAGCGCGGTGTCGAGAACATGCTGCACCGTGGGCGCGCCCCAGTGGAGGTCATCGTGCTTTCGTAGATGCGGGCTGGTGCGGGGGTAGTGATTGTCGAGATCGCCCAGCGCCGGCTGTCCGGTTGCGTCGAACCATTTCTTGACCCTTGTGAAATCGCCCATGCCAGCTGCATGTGGTAGATCGTCGGGCAGCGGCCAAATGCGCCTCAGTAACGGAATGAGTTCCGTCTTTGCGTAGGTGAGCGCGTACGCGATCGCCTCGGACTGTGGCGGCGGCTGGCGACGCAGGATCGCAGCATCGAGATCGAACAGCGCGCTGATAAACGCGCCGCGATCGTTCTTAAAGCTGGCTTTGGCCACTAGATCGTTTTGAAACCAGACGTAGTCGTCGCCGAGGAGCCAGGGCTCGCGTTTCAGCATGTTCACGAATGACACGAGGTCCTTGTTGTGAAACGAGCGCACGGCATGTCCGATCACAAATGCTTCCCAGAGTCCCGCCGCTTGGGTGTGATCGAAGTCCAGTGACTGCCTTTCCATGAAGAACTTGATGAAGGACTGCCGGTCCGTCGTGTCGTCGATGCGTCTGCCGAGCTCGGGATCGAGCCCGATCGTTCGCTCCAGCAGCAACGACGCAATCTCCTCGTGCTCGTAGCGGCATGCGCAGATGAACGCGTCATTCAGCGCTGCCGGGTCGGACGCGTTCTCCCGCAGAAGAGCGCGAACACCGGCGAGATCGCCGAGCGCGACACGAAACTTCAACGTGCGCGGCAGCAGGCCTTTGCGCTCGAACAAGTGCAACAGCCCAACGGCTCGTGACTGGAGAATACCCTCCGCCACTCGCGGCAACACGACGACGCCTCGCCCGAGCAGCAGCTCCGCGCATGCTCCGCGCGTGAACCAATGTTCTCGTTCCGCACCGAAGGCGTCGCCATAGGCGCCCGTGGCCATCTCCAGCAGACTGCCGTGCCGCTCGTCTCCCTGCCAAGACAGCAAGGCCGGGTATTCAGCAAGCAGTTGCTTCAGGCGTTCGACGTCGTTGTCGTGAATGACGCGCCGAGCCTGTGTTGCCGCCCACTCGAGTCCCTTGCCGAGGCGTTTGCTGACTTCGGCGGTCAGATCTTGCCAGCCGGCGTAGCCGTACTCACGGGCGATCACGAGTTGCGCATTTCGCTGCGTCAACGGCAGGTCGACATGTGGCAGGTGCACGCGCGCACGTGCGATGGCATCGGCGTCACCGGCGGTGATGTCGCGCGCGAGCTTCTTTGCCTGTTTACGGAGGGACTCGAGAGACGGACGGGCAGGGAGCGACTTCGATGCGGTCATTGCACCCTCCTTTCATGAATCGCCTGTGCCCCGCTGAACCCAGGCTGAAAGAAGGTGCACACGCACACGCCTCAGACCGAACAGGTGGGAGTCTTCCCTTGCCGCGGGTGGGTGGCGCCCTGTCAGCGCGCTCCCGGCAGTATCAAGGGACTGCCGCTTCGATGTCAAACGCGGCAAAGCTGGGCGGTCGGTCACGAAGGTAATGAGCAGTCGCGTAGTGTTTAGCCGCCGACGTACGCTGGCCGGGATATTGCGCGACTTAGCTTTCGCGCACCACCTCTGCTGGATCGATCCGCGACGCATGCCACGCCGGCAGCGACGCAGCGATCACGGCGACGCCAGCAAGAACGACTGCCGATGCGATCAGCGTAGTGGGATCGCGCGGTTCCAATCCGTAGAGCAGCGCCCTGACGAACTGCGACGACCACATGCTTAGCGCCGCGCCGACGAGTAGGCCGATCGCGACGAGGGCAGCAACATGAGACAAAACAAGTCGAACGATCACGCCCGGAGCAGTTCCCAGCGCCATGCGAATCCCGAGTTTCGGCACGGCGGCGGACGACTGCATACGCCGTGACGCCGTACAAACCAAGAGACGCCAGAACAAGCGCCAACCGCCCGAAGAACGTGGCGAGAATGGCGGTGACTCGTTCCTGGATGAGGGACGCATTTATTTGATCTGGCAGCGGCGTGAACGTGACGGTGACTTCGCGATTGACATGTTCAATTGCCGCCGCGACGCTCTCTGCAGCCGTTGATGGCCTCAGGGCCACGGCGAGAAGCACCCAAGACCGGAACGGTTGGAACGGTCGCAGCTTGAGATCCGACGGCCCAGCGCCCTCGGTGACGGCACTCTACGCGACAGCGACCTGAAAGCGGCCGACAGATTGTCCGTCGCGCTCAGGCGCACCAACCTCAGGGCCGGTGACCCCATCGACAGCCGTTGCGCGCGACTTCTCCCAGGACAAGTCGCGTGGCATGAGCATGTGGAGGGTACGATGCGTCGCGCACATCCGCCACGCATCGACACCTCCCGCCGGCGTGTGATTCGAGTGAGCGCTTAGCGGCACGCCCTGAATCCCGCCTTACCGAGTCCGCCACGCGAGCCGATCGCCTCAGGCCGATCGTCCTCCGTCGCACCATCCAGACTCGGTTCGTCAATCCGAGAACCAGGCGTCGAGCGCCAATGCTCGGCGCCGCACTTGCGCGGAGGGACCGATGCGGAAGACGGCGTACCCGGAATCGACGCATACTGCAGACACCACGCAGCCGCCGGCGAACAGCGCGCCGGCCAATAACGGACTACCGAACCGGCTGATGACCGCATTCGAGGTCGCGGAGTTTATCGGCTGCCACGAAGAGACGGTGCGGCGCGCATACCTACGCGGCCTGCTCGTCTCGCAGCGATTCGGCGTTCGAGGAAGGAGGTTCCGACCTGAAGCCGTCCTCGACTGGCTGCGTCGAGGCGCACCAACCCGAGTCTCGTAACCGGAAAGGAGGACCTGTATGGCCGTTCGGAAGCAATGTGGCAGCAGAGGCTGCAGGGCGAGCCCGCGCTGCGCGCATCCGTGGTGGCTTAACGTCATGCACCACGGAAAACGCTATCGGATGCCCGTCGACGATTTCGCGTTCGCGCGAGGCGCCACGGCATCCGTCACTTCGAAGCAAGAAGCCGAGAAGGTCTGGGAACCGAAGTTCATCGCGGAGATCGCGGCGGGCAAAGATCCCCGTGTGATTCCTGCACGGGAGAACGCAGCCGGCAAACCGACGACCGTTGCCGATCTCTTCACGCTCTATCGTGAGCGGTACGTCGAGGTTGAACCGCTCAAGAGTCGACACACGGCCAAGAGCCAGCTTCGCGTGCTCACGTCGGAAGTCGGTCAGCTGCCCGTGAAGGCGCTCGAACGTCCTGAAGCGATCGAGGACTTCAAGGCACGGTGTTCAGAACGGGCAATCGCGACAACCAACCGGTACCTCGCTCGACTGCGGCACGTATGTAACTGGGCAATCGGACGAGATCTGCTCGCTGCGATACCATTTCATCGACTTGGGTTGCGGATCGTCACGAAGAACGAACGACGTCGAGACCGCCGTGTCAGTGAGGCCGAAGAACAGCAGTTGCTCGACGCGTGCAAGCGGCTCAACGAGGTTCCGCGCGCGAACGCGAAGCTGAGCTGGGACATCGTAAACGACATCCGACGACGCGCCCAGGTAGGCGTCACTCAAAACGAGCTCGCCAGAAGGTTCCAGATCCCGCAGTCGCTCTGCAGCGAAATCGTCACGAAGCAGATCTGGGATCCCGATGCGAAGCTAACCACCGGCGACGAGATGCGCGACCGCATCATCGGCGCACTCGACACCGGCTGTCGATGTGGCGAGATGATGAAGATTCAGAACCGGCACATCGACTGGCAGCATCGCTGGATCCGAATCCTGAAAGAGAACTCGAAAACGGAGGTGGCGCGCGTGATCCCGTTTGAACGCGGCAGTCGCCTCGAGGAGGTACTACGACGACGAGCGTTCCTCGGACCGGACGCCTACGTTTTCGGCCACGCAAAGACGGGCGAATACGTGCGCAGCTTCCGATCGGCTTGGGAAACGTTGTTGCTGCTGTGCCACGGTGTCGTGCCGACTGCACGCGCGAGCGGTCATCGGCGGCTGGAACGTGACGCTCTTCGGAAGATCAACCTGCACTGGCACGACCTGCGGCACGAGGCACTGTCGCGTCTTGCAGACGAAGGCGTTCAGGTCCACGAGCTGCAGCTGCTCGCCGGTCACGCGAACATCACGACGACGCAGCGGTACATGAATGCGCGGGCGAACTCGCTGGCGGAATCGATGAAGCACGCGCGCCAGCGCCGCGCCGATCGACTCGCGACGCGATCAGACGACAACGTGCAGGTGGGCTGAAAATGCGAGTGAGGCGCTACCGATTGTCAGCCGTTTGTCAGCCGGCTCGGGCTGTGCGACTGACGCTTCTCGAAACCTTCCAAATTGTTCGAGAGAGTGGTGGCGAGGGACAGAATCGAACTGTCGACACTACGATTTTCAGTCGTATGCTCTACCAACTGAGCTACCTCGCCACGCCCGGACCGAACTCTCATCATAGCAAGTAATCGGGGCGCGGCGAAGGGTGACGGCGGTTCCGCTCGCCTGAAAGGCTCGCGCGGCGAGCGGAGTGCGTGCGCTCGGCTGAAAGCCTGGTCGCTCAGTTTTTCCAGAGACCGCGATCTTTCAGACGCACGAGCTCCTCGGGATCGGTCGTCGTGAAGCCGCGCGCCCGCGCGTGATTGATGAAGCCGGGCGTGACGCCGTGGTCGCGCATCCGCACGACCTGCGTCAGCGATAGATCCTTCAGAAGCGACTTCATGTCCGCGAGGTAGTCGGCGCTGACGCCGTGATCCTTCGCGCGGACCACATCGTCGATTGGCAGGTTCTTGAAGCCCTGCGCGCCGAGCTCGCGGATGAAAGCCGCGTTGACGCCGTGGTCGCGCACGCGCACGAGATCCTCGGTCGCGAGCCTGTCGTAGCCGGCGCTTTTCAGCTCGTTGACGAATTGCGCCGTGACGCCGTGATCGCGCAGCCGCACGAACTGATCGATCGTCGAGGCGGTCAGTCCGAGGCGCCGGATCTCCTGCACGAATTCTGGACTCACCCCGTGGTCTCTCGATCGAACCAGATCTTCGATGGCGACATTCCCGAAGCCCGCTTTGCGCATGTCCTGGATGTAGGTCGGCGTGACGCCGTGATCGCGCGTGCGCACCAGCTCCTCGAGCGTCGCCGCCTTGAAGCCTTCGGCCTTCATCGCCTTGATGTAGTCGATCGTCACGCCGTGGTTCTTCGAGCGCTGGATCTGATCGAGCGACAGCTTGTCGTAACCTTCCGCCTTCAGCGCGGCGATGTAGCGCGGTCCGACGTCGTGGACGGTGAGCTGAAATTGACGCCAGAGCGGGATGTCGTCGTTGTATCCGAGGCGGCGCATCTCGGCGATGTATTCGCGGCGCGGCGCAAAGGTAAACAGCCCGGCGCCCCGCCCGTCGCGGAACGAGCCTTCGAAGCCGAGCGTGCCCCCTTCGCGCCGGAGCTCGAACTTCACGCTGGCGGCCGTAAAGCGCTCGTCGTTTCCCGGCAGCCCCGACAGCTCGTCGACCGGGAGACTTTGGCCCATGTTCCAGCCGCCTCGCCAGTCGTTGTTGCGGTTCCAGTCGTCAGGTTGCGTTGCCTGAACCTGGAGGAAAACCTTGTTATTTCGAAGCTCGGCCGTCCAGGTGCCGTGGATGTCGGCGGTCTGGGCGCCGGCACCGGCGGTTTGCAGAACGATAGCGGCAGCAGCAAGTGTTCGCATGCCGCCTTCGACGGGTCGGCCGCTGGAAAGGTTGAAACGCGCGTTAGGCAACGAATACACACGGCCGCCCGTCTCCGTGTGCTCGAGCGTCAGCTCCGGGAAGCGGGCGAGGCGCCGCTCGACGTCGGGCCACTCGCCCGGAGCATACAGATCCTCGTGCACGACGACGTAAGTGACGCCAATCTCGCTGAGCGCGTGGATGCTGGTCGCATCCGGAAACGTCGTGAGCTGCCAGTACAGGTTGTCGGAGAAGTTGGGCAGCAGGCCGCTGTAGCCGTGGATGGTCTTCTGCCAATGCGCCATCGAGTGCAGCATGTAGATCGACTGCCGCTCTTCGCGAACGGTGACGTTCTTCGAATCGGCGACGGGGACTTCCGCGACGGCGAAAGGTGGCGGACGAGTGGCGAGCCACCGATCGACGGCCGGCAGCCGCACGGATTGCGCCGCGATGTCGAGCGGCATGCCGGCGAATTCGATCGCCATAACGGCCGCGACGGACGCGGCCGCCGCCGATCGCTGGCGGGCTGAAAGCCGCGCGGTCAACCGGTCGAATCCGTGCGCGGCCACCACGGCGAGCGCAAGGATACCGAGGATCATGAACCGCGACGGCGCGCGGATGAAATTCAATCCAGGCAGCCAGTAGATGAACTGCCACGCGCCAAACGGCGGCCCCATCGACAGCCACACGCTCAGAACGAACATCAGCGTGTAGAACGTCGCGGCGTCGCCGCGCGGGAACCGCGGGCGAGAGAGAAGCGGTACGCGTGACGCGATCGCGATTCGCATCGCCAGCGCGACGGCAACCCATAGCCACGCGCGCCACGCCTGACGCGCCGATAGAATGACGATCGTGCCGACGCGGACCCTCGCGTCGTTCGTCGCCGTCGCGTACACCGCGACGGCGAGCGCGAGAACGATGACCACGTTCAGCGCGAGCGCCGCGCGGCGCCGCGCGATGCCGCGCTCGACGCGCCAAACGATGCCGACGGCGCCCAGCATCAACGGTATGTAGCCGGGGAAGAGATAAGCGGTCGCCGTTTCGTACACTCGTGCGGACGGCATGAACCGCGCAACCAGGTACTGCTGCACGTGCGAGGGCGATGCGAGGAAGCTGGTCCACGACACATGCCAGTTCTCCAGCGTCCGGCGCAGTCCCATCTCGACCTGCACGACGCGATAGGGCAGAACAACCAGGATTGCCGGCGCAAGGAGCAGCGCGCCGACGATCCCGGCGTCGCGAAGGCGTTCGATGGGCGCGGCCGGCTCGCCGAGGACCATGTGGTACACGATCAACGCCGCGAGGACGATCGCCAGAAAGACCGCGCCGTGGCCGCTCGTCAGCGCCTGGAGCGTGAAGAACGCGATCGCGAGTCGCAGATCGCGCGGCTGGCGACGATCGAGGTACCGATGCGCGAAGGCGACAGAGAAGGGTATCCACTGGACGTTCGTGAGGTGGA
The DNA here is from genome assembly GCA_003222395.1 of Acidobacteriota bacterium. Taxonomy (GTDB): domain Bacteria; phylum Acidobacteriota; class Vicinamibacteria; order Vicinamibacterales; family CAVVIG01; genus Gp6-AA45. The sequence continues at coordinate 197,170 of QHWB01000039.1, read as the reverse complement.
GCTGATCCAGCCGGAAGAAGCGCGCCGGCGAGAAACCGTAAATCATCGCCGCGAGCACCGCACCGGCCACGCTGACGCCGACGGCGCGTGCGAGCACGTACGCGCCGAGCGCGCACAGCGGTGCGGTGACGAGCGCCGCGACGTTCATGGCGAGCACCGGGTTGCCGGTCAGCCACAGCACCGGCGCCGCGAATAACGCGCTGCCGATCAGGTTCTCGGAATAGGCGAGCGTATGGTGCAGCGGATAGAAAATGTTGGACTCGAAGATCGAGAGCGGCCGATGGACCAACGCGTGGACATCCCACGCGAGCGTCCAGATGTACAGGTTCGCGTCGGTTCCCAGCGACATGACATGGTCGCCCGGGTGAACCGACAGCGGGTAAGCGTAGACGATGGTGAGCGCGATGCAGCCGAGCGCCAGCCAGACCACGATGTGACGCTCGGCTGAAGCATTCGCCGTTCGACGCGGCTCAGGGCGCGCGCTCCGGTCGGATGTCACACGGTCGCGGGTTCGGCCTCGCGGACCATCCCGAGCTCGCGGCGAACGCGGTCCTCGATCGCCTTGTAGACGTCGGGGTTGTCCTTGAGGAACTGCTTCGCGTTCTCGCGTCCCTGGCCGAGCCGCTCGCCGCCGTACGCGAACCACGCGCCCGACTTCTCGACGATGCGCTTGTCGACCGCCAGATCGAGCAGATCGCCGGTACGCGAGATCCCCTCGCCGTACATCACGTCGAATTCCGCTTCGCGGAACGGCGGCGCCACTTTGTTCTTGACCACCTTGACGCGTGTGCGGCCGCCGACCACGGCGTCGCCGTCCTTGATCGACGCGATGCGGCGGATGTCGATGCGCACCGACGCATAGAACTTCAGCGCGCGGCCGCCGGTCGTCGTTTCGGGGTTGCCGAACATGACGCCGATCTTCTCGCGCAGCTGGTTGATGAAGACGAGACAGCACTTCGATCGCGCGACGGCGCCCGTGAGCTTCCGGAGCGCCTGCGACATGAGGCGCGCCTGCAAGCCCATTTGCGCGTCGCCCATCTCACCTTCGATTTCCGCCTTCGGTACCAGCGCGGCGACCGAATCGACGACGACGACATCGACGCCGTTCGATCGGATCAGCACTTCGACAATCTCCAGCGCCTGCTCGCCGTTGTCGGGCTGAGAGACGAGGAGGTTGTCGACGTCCACGCCAAGCTTCTGCGCGTACGATGCGTCGAGCGCGTGCTCCGCATCCACGAACGCCGCCATGCCTCCAAGCTTCTGCGCTTCGGCAATCACCTGCAGCGCGAGCGTCGTCTTGCCCGACGACTCCGGCCCGAAAATCTCGATGACGCGGCCGCGCGGCACGCCGCCGACGCCGAGCGCGAAGTCGATGCTGATGGCGCCTGTCGGGATTGCCTCAATCGGCTGAATCGCGCCTTTCTGACCGAGGCGCATGATCGACCCTTTGCCGAACTGCTTCTCGATTTGGCCGACGGCGAGGTCCACCGCCTTCAGGCGTTCACGGTCCGTGCGTTCGTCGCGTTCAATCGGCGGCATGCGCGCTCCTCTCTTCGCGGGCCTGAAAGGCCCGCGCCACATGTCTGATGCGGGCGGGCCTGAAAGGCAAACACCACACGTCTGATGCGGGCGTGGGTGAGGGTCGCGCCACTCGACATGTTCGGATGGCGCGGCCCTTTCAGGGCCGCGAAGCTGGGCTATTCTAAAAACGTGCCGGGCGAAAGTCAAGGGCAAGACCATGAAGTCGTCGTCTGAACTGACTGAGATGACGTCGCTTACGGCTGTGACCACTTTCGCCCCTTTGACCGAAGAGTTGCAGATTCTGCCATCATACGGCCCGGATGCCTAGCCCAATTGGCCACGCGCTCGCCGGCTTCGCGACCGCATGGGCCGCCGACTTGGTTCCGGGCGATCGCGCCTCGCGGATTCCGCCCGCAACCGCATCCTTGTACGTACGCGCCGGCAACGGGCTCACCCTCACGTGTGCGGCGCTCGCCATGGCGCCCGATCTCGACTTGCTCATGGCGGGGCACCGCACGCTCACCCACAGCATCGGCGCCACCTTCTTCGTCGCGCTGTTCGCGGCGGCGATCGCGGTCAGCGTCAGGCGTCCCGTTCTGCGTGTCGCGCTGACGTGCGCCGCCGCCTACGCGTCGCACCTGCTGCTCGACTGGCTCGGCGCCGACAGCTCGCGTCCCTACGGACTGCGCGCGCTGTGGCCCTTCAGCGATACGTACTACATCTCCGGCCTCGACATCTTCCGGCAGACGGCGCGGAGGTACATCACCACACCAACCGTGATCGGCCAGAATCTCCTCGCCGTTGCGCAGGAGATCGCAATCCTCGGGCCGATCGCGATCGCGCTGTGGCTAGTACGTGTAAAAGCCCTGGCCCGACTTGCGGCCGAGATGTCCGGCGGCGACCATCCGACGCAGTAGCGGGCAGGGGCGGTACTTCGGATCGCCGAGGCCATCGTGCAGGACGTTGAGGATCGCAAGACAGATATCGAGCCCGATGAAATCGGCGAGCGTCAGCGGCCCCATCGGGTGGTTCATGCCGAGCTTCATCACCGCATCGATCGCTTCGGGCGTGCCGACCCCTTCCATCACGGCGTAAATCGCTTCGTTGATCATCGGCATGAGGATGCGGTTGGCGATGAAGCCGGGATAATCGGCCGCTTCGACCGGCGTCTTGCCGAGCGTGCGGCAGAGATCCGACGCAATCGTCATCGATTCGGCCGATGTCGCCTGACCGCGTATGAGCTCGACCAGCGTCATGAGCGGCACGGGATTCATGAAGTGCATGCCGAGCACTCTGTCGGGACGTTTCGTCGCCGCGCCGAGCGACGTGATCGAGATCGACGAGGTGTTGGACGCGAGGATCGCGTCGCGCGTCGCGATGGCGTCGAGGCTCGTGAACAGCGCGCGCTTCGCGTCGGCGTTCTCGACGATCGCTTCGACGATGTAGTCCGCCTCGACGAGGCGATCGAGCGTCGTCGTCGTCGCGAGGCGTGCGAGCGTCGCGTCGCGATCGGCTGCCGACAGCCGTCCTTTTTCGACGAACTTGCCGAGGCTCGCTTCGATGGTGCCGCGCGCCCGATCCAGCATCGGCTGCGCGACGTCGAGGAGAATGACCGAGAAACCCGACTGCGCGAACGTCTGAGCGATCCCGTTGCCCATCGTGCCGGCGCCGATCACGCCGATGGTTCTGATCATCGCGGTGGTCAACGTCGCTGCTAGAAGCGCTCTACGGCCATCGCGACACCGTTGCCGCCGCCGAGGCACAGCGTGGCGATGCCGCGCGTCGCCTTGCGCCGCTTCAGCGCGTAGAGGAGCGTCGTCAGCACGCGCGAGCCGCTCGAGCCAATCGCGTGGCCGAGCGCGACGGCGCCGCCGTTCACGTTCACCTTCGCCGGATCGATGCCGAGCTCTTTCAACACGGCGACTGCCTGGACGGCAAACGCTTCGTTCAGCTCGAAGAGATCCACGTCGTCGAGCTTCCAGCCCACTTTCTCCGCCACGCGCTGCACCGCCTCGACCGGCGTCATGAGGACGAACTTCGGGTTCAGGCCGCTGGTCGCCTGTCCGACGATGCGCGCGAGCGGCGTCAGGCCGAGCGACTTCGCGCGGCCGGCATCCATGACGACGAGCGCAGACGCGCCGTCGTTGACACCAGGCGCGTTGCCGGCGGTGACGGTGCCGTCCTTCCTGAACGCCGGCTTCAGCGCGGCAAGCGACTCGACGGTCGTGTCGGCGCGGATCGCCTCGTCGCGATCGACGACGCGCGCGTCACCTTTCTTCTGAGGGATCGAGATCGGCAGGATTTCGTCTTTGAACGCGCCCTCGCTTGTCGCTCGCGCCGCCTTCTGATGGCTCCTGGCGGCGTAATCGTCCTGCGACGGGCGATCGACGTGGTAGTGCTCGGCGACGACTTCGCCGGCGTTGCCCATATGACATTGCTCGAACGCACACCACAGCCCGTCGTTGATCATCGAATCGACGACTTCGGCGTTGCCCATGCGCAACCCGTCGCGCACGCGCGGCAGCAGGTATGGACAGTTGCTCATCGACTCCATGCCGCCGGCGACCGCGACGTCGATGTCGCCGACGCGGATGCCCTGATCGGCCAGCATCACCGCCTTCAGCCCCGATCCACACACCTTATTAACAGTGAGGGCGGCGACATGGTCCGGCAGACCGCCGTTGAGCGCCGCCTGGCGGGCCGGATTCTGACCGAGGCCGGCCGATACCACGTTGCCCATGATGCATTCGTCGACGATTTCGGGATCGACGCGGGCGCGGCAGATGGCCTCGCGGACGACCATGGCGCCGAGCTCGGCGGCGCCGAAGCCCTTGAGCACGCCGAGAAATTTCCCCGTGGGCGTGCGCACGGCGCTGACGATGACCGCTTCACGCATCGATTAACTTCTGATCTGGATGCTCGTGACGGCATCGTCGCCGAGCAGCGCTTTCAGACGCGCGAGGATGACGCCGCGCGATCGATTGATCTCGCGCGACCACTGCGCGCTCGTCGTATCGACCATCAACACGCCGCTTTCGAGCCTGACCGACGTCGCGCGCTCGAGCGCGGGACCGACGGCCGCGCGCCACGCGAACGCGACTTTGCCGTCCGACAACGGCGCGCCGCGCAACAGATGGGCGAGCGCAGCCGGCACGGCATGTGAAAGCGGTCTCATAGCGTTCATCCTATCATTCCGGTCGTGCGAATCATCCTCGCGTCCGGATCACCGCGCCGCGCGGAACTGCTGCGCGCCGCCGGCTTTGACTTCGAAACAGTCGTGACAGATGTGGATGAATCGATTCGTGCGGACGAATCCCCACGAAGTTACGTGCGCCGTCTGGCCGCAGAGAAATCAGCGGCCGCGATGATTGATGTGGCGCGGCCCTTTCAGGGCCGCGATCGCGGGGTTGAAAGCCCCGCGCCACCGGTCATGGTCCTCGGCGCCGACACGACCGTCGTCATCGACGACGAGATCCTTGGCAAACCCGTTGACGATGCGGATGCGGCGGCGATGCTGCGCCGTCTTTCGGGGCGGCGACACGAGGTGATGACCGGCGTCAGCGTCCGGCAAGGAGCGTCGGAAGTCGGCCGCGTCGAAATCACCGCCGTGCATTTCGCGGCGCTGACCGACGCGGACGTCGCGTGGTACGTCGCAAGCGGGGAAGGGCGGGATAAAGCCGGCGCGTATGCGATTCAGGGGCTCGCGTCCCGCTTCATCCCGCGTATCGAAGGATCGTACTCGAACGTTGTCGGTCTGCCGGTCGCGTGCGTCTGCGAGCTGATTACAGAGATTTCAAGTACTCGACGAGATCGCTGACGTGCGACGGCGTCAGATGCAGGCCGAACGTCTCGTCGTAGTGCCGCACCACGTCGGCGAGCGTGCCAAAGCGCCCGTCGTGGTAGAACCCGCCCTTCTGATGCGACCACGCGCCCTTCAGCGGCGTCGTGCGATAGCGCCGGTCCGGCGCACGATTCGCCTGGAAATCGTCGATGCCGATCTCCGCTCCGGTATGCATCGCCCAGCCCGGCTCGCTGAAGAGCGGCGGCACGTGACACGTCGAACAGCGGGCTGCTCCGTTGAACAGCCGTTCTCCTCGCGCTGCGGCCGCCGGGTCGAAGCTGCCTTGCGGCGGCGCCGGCGAGGGAATCGAAAGCTGGTAGAACTGCAGCGCCGCAAGCTTCGACGTGACGCGATCGTCGGCCGGACGGACGTCGCCGAAGCCCGCACGCGCCGCCACGGGGAATTGCACCGGATCGCTGAGGCGCGGATCGAAGAAGGTGCCGGAGCCGTGCATCTCGAGATTCGCGACGAACGCGTTCCAGTACGGCACGCTGCCCCAGCCCGTGAACGTGTGTTGATTCATTCCGGCGAGGCCAAAAGCCGGCGGGATGAGCGTTGCGGCCGTTTTGCCGTCGGGTCTGAACGCTTTGCCGTCCAGGAACAACGCCGCGTCGAACCTTCCGGGTCCCCAACTGTTCAGCACGGTGCGCACCGTCGCCTGATCGACCTGCAGCAACCCGGCGACTGCGCTGAGATCGGGCGAGAGCCCGACGATCGCGCCGACGTTGAGGTCGCGATTGGTCCAGCCGTCGAGGCGATGGCCGATGCCGGGCGCGAACGAATCGTCGACGGTCGAGTGGCACAGCGAGCACTGCACGCCCATCGACTGCACGCGGCCGGCGGCGTCGCGGAGGAGGCTGACGCCGACGACGGCCTTCGCGTCGAGCAGCGCGATCGTGTTCGCCGGATCGTTGAGGTCGACGGTCCCTGCGCGGATGCCATCGAGGACCGCGGCGGGAACGTTGTCCACGTCGACCTTGAGCCCGACCGCGAGCGCCGTCGCGGGGCTCACACCGGGTCCGACGCCGCCAAATCGCGCGCCGGCAATTGCCTGATGCAGCTTCAGCGTTCCGCCCCAGAACGCTTCGTCGCCGAACGTGTCGTAGCGGAAGATTGTCGCGCCGTTGCGGAACAACTCCTCCGCGTGCTCGCCGATCACGCGATCGAACGGCGCGCGGGGCGGGCGGGCATCGCCGCGCTCGGCGTGCAGACGGTTCGTCAGCACGGCTGCGGTGATAATGGTGGCAAGCGGAACGACTACAGCAGCGGTCGCGAGCTTCATCGTCATATGTCTCCTCGCCTGAACAGAGTCGCCCGGGCGCGAAAAGGTGACAACGGCGCGGGTTGCAACGTCGAGGGGGGCACGCGACTCTAATGAATGATGACTGACGCCGAAATCGTCGAGCGGGTCCGCGCCGGAGAAACGGCGCTGTTCGAGATCCTGATGCGGCGGCACAACCAGCGCATCTACCGCGTGGCGCGCGCCGTCATCAAGGACGAAGCCGACACCGAAGACGTGATGCAGCAGGCGTACATCAACGCCTTCACGCATTTGAGTCAGTTTCAGGATCGTTCCCAGTTCTCGACGTGGCTGACGAGGATCACGGTGCACGAAGCACTGGCGCGCCGGCGAAAGCGGAAACCCGAGGAGACGCCCGAGGACGTGATGGAAACGCTGACGTCACCGCAGCCGGACCCGGAGCGGCAGGCCTACGCCGCCGAGCTGCGGCGGGTGCTCGAAGCCGCGGTCGATTCGCTGCCGGAAACGTATCGCCTCGTCTTCATGCTTCGCGATATCGAAGGGCTGAGCACGAGCGAGACCGCTGCCGGGCTGGAGCTCGGCGATGAAGCCGTGAAAACCCGGCTGCATCGCGCGCGTGCCATGGTACGCAGCGCCATCACCGAGCGCATCGGCGCATCGACGGCTGAGGCGTTCGCCTTTCAGGCGCCACGGTGCGACCGCGTGGTCGCGGCGGTGATGGCGGAAATCGTGCAGCGGGTTCACGTAACTTCCTGAATCGGGCACGATCCGCTCACTATCGCACGCCTTGCATAACGCCACTTGGCGCGTTATTCTGAACGTGTAATTTCTTCCCCAGAACTCCCTATGACACAGCGATATATCAAGATTGGTGCGACCGTGCTGGTTCTTGGGCTGGCCTTCGCTGGACTGTTCTGGTCCACGCTGCGCGACGGCACCGAGTACTACAAGAACCTCGACGAGGTGATGACGAACCAGTCGGAGTGGCACGGCAAGCAGCTGCAGCTCCACGGCTACGTCGTGCCGGAATCGATTTACCGATCGAGGAACAACTCGCTCGAGTATCGATTCAAGGTCCAGAACAATCCTGCCCGCGCCACCGAACCGGGTTCGGTGATCAGCGTGTCGTACACCGGTATCGTGCCCGACACGTTCAAGGGCGAAGCGGAGGTGGTGCTGAAGGGAGAGCTGACCACCGAGGGCTTCAAGGTCTCGCCCAACGGCGTGATGGCGAAATGTCCCTCCAAATATGAAGCTGCAGCAAAGTCGGGTGCGTAATGGCATCTCTCGGCTCGTTCCTTCTTCTCGCGACGTTCGTTGTCTGCAGTTACTCCGCGGCCGTTTCGGTCGCCGGCGCGCGGCGTCGATCGCGGCCGCTGATTGAGAGCGGCGTCGGCGCGTTCTACCTGACGGCTGCGCTGATGACGGTCGCCTCGGCCGTCATGATCAACGCGTTCCTCACCAACGATTACTCGATCAAGTACGTCGCTCACTATTCCGACAGCGTGCAGCCGCTGTTCTACAAAATCACGTCGTACTGGGGCGGGCTCGACGGCTCGATCATGTTCTGGGTATTTCTGCTTTCGATATTTGGCACGCTCGCCGTCTACGTGAACCGCGAACGCCATCGCGAGCTGATCCCGTACGTCGTCGCCACCATCGCGGTCGTGCAGATGTTTTTCCTGTACTTGATGGTGGTACACAAGAACCCGTTCACGACGTTCCTCACGACGGTCCCGGCTGACGGCAACGGCCTCAACCCGCTGCTGCAGAACTACTGGATGGCGATTCACCCGCCATCGCTGTACACCGGTTTCGTCGGGATGACCATCCCGTTTGCCTTCTGCATCGCCGCGCTGGTCACGGGACACCTCGACGACTCGTGGCTGCGCGCCGTCCGCCGCTGGACGATGTTCGCGTGGCTGTTCCTGACGTTCGGCCTCACGCTTGGCATGATCTGGGCGTACGAAGTGCTCGGCTGGGGCGGCTACTGGGGATGGGATCCGGTCGAGAACGCAGGGCTGCTGCCGTGGTTCACGGCGACGGCGTTTCTGCATTCGGTGATGGTGCAGGAGCGGCGCAGCATGCTGCGCGTCTGGAACGTGATTCTGGTCATCACGACCTTCTTCCTCACGATCTTCGGCACGTTCATGACGCGATCGGGCGTCGTGCAGTCGGTCCACGCGTTCGGCGACGATCCGATGCTGGCGCGGCTGTTCACGATCTTCATGGTGGCGATTCTGACGTTCAGCTTCGGCCTCGTCATCTATCGCCTTCCGCTGCTCAAGGCGCGCAACGAGCTCGACTCGTGGGTGTCGCGCGAAGCGGCGTTCCTCGTGAACAACTGGGTGCTCCTGTTCGCGGCGCTGTTCGTCCTCTTCGGCACGATGTTTCCGACGCTCAGCGAGGCGATCATGGGACAGCGGCTCACGGTGGCCGCGCCGTTCTTCAACAAATGGCTGATCCCGATCGGCCTCATCCTCTTGTTCCTTACCGGCGTCGGCCCGCTGCTCGCGTGGCGGAAATCGACCGTGCGGAACCTCCTCGAGCAGTTCCTATGGCCGGGCGTCGCCACCGCGACGACGCTCGCCGCGACAACGGCGCTGGGCATTCCGGTGTGGGCGCCGGGATTGTGCTTCGCATTGTGCGCACTCGTGACCGCGACGATCGTCCAGGAGTTCTTGCGCGGCGGCAACGTTCGCCGCAGGAATACGGGCACCGATCTCTTCACGGCCATCATCGGCCTCGTCGGCCGCAACAAGCGGCGCTACGGCGGCTACATCGTGCATCTCGGCATCGTGCTCATCTTCCTCGGCTTCGCCGGCAGCGGGTCGAAGAAGGAACAGCTGTTCCGGCTGAAGCTCCACGATCAGGCGACGATCGGCGCATTCACGCTGCGCAACGACGGCGTCAAGGTGAGCGACGACGGACAGAAGCAGATGGCCACGGCCTACATCTCGGTGTCCCAGAACGGCAAGCCAATCGAATCGATGTACCCCGGTCGGTCGGTGTTCCGGAAGCACGAAGACGAAGAGGCGCGGACTGACGTCGCCATTCGGCGCTCGCTCGCACAGGACTTGTATCTCGTGCTTGCGCCGGACGTCGACTTCGGAACGCAGACGATCACGCTGCAGGCGTTCGTGAATCCTCTCGTCGACTGGATCTGGCTCGGGTTCGGCGTGCTCGCGTTCGGCACCGGTATCGCGCTGCTGCCGGAGCGCGCGTATTCGTTTGCGCTCGCGAAGCTGCCGGCGGAAGCCGCGACCACTGCCGTCGTGCTGCTGGCGGGGCTGCTATTGAGCGGTGTCTCGCTGAAGGCGCAGCAGCATCAAGTCGACCCGAACGTCGCGGTGACGCCGTCGAAGAACGCGCTCGAGGAGCAGCTGCGCGGCGAGATGGGCTGCGTGTGCGGCACGTGCGCACATGAGGCGCTGACCAAGTGCACGTGCGGCACGGCGCAGCAGATGCGGTCGCAGCTGCGCGCGCAGATCGATCAGGGAAAGGGGCACGACGAGATCATCCAGGCGTTCATCGGGATCTACGGCGGGCAGCAGTTCCTGCAGGCGCCGATCGACAAAGGCTTCAACCGTGTCGCGTGGCTCTTCCCGTACGTCCTCGGCGCGACCGGCGTCTTTGCCATCGGCTTCGCCGCCATCAAGTGGTCCCATCACTCCGCCGCGGCGCCGCCGGAAACGTCCGCGACGCTGGACGATCCCGCGCTCGAGGAGCGCCTCAACGATGAGCTCCGCGACCTCGACTAAGAGCGCAGAAGACAGCGGTCTTCAAACCTGGCAATTCTTCCTCCTCGCGGCGCTCGGCTGCGCCACCGCGGTCACGTTCCTCGCGCGGGGACAGGGGATCGTCAGCATCATCCTGCTCGGCATCCTCATGATCACGACGGCTGCGGTCGGCATTGCGGTGCTGCGGATGGTACGGCCGCTGGTCTCGAGCGAAGAGGATCGCACGGTGATGATCGGCCATCGTACGCGGGCCGCGCTCGAACGCGAGAAGCACCTCACGCTGCGCGCGATCAAGGAGCTGGAGTTCGATCGCGCGATGGGCAAGCTGGCGGAAGCCGACTTTCAGGAGATGTCGACCCGCCTGCGCATGCGCGCTGCGGGCCTCCTCCGTCAACTCGACGCAGGGTCGGGATACCGCGATCAGATCGAACGCGATCTCGCTGCTCGCCTGAAAGGCTCGCGCTACGACAGCGGAAGCGCCGGCTCGCACAACGAGATGCAGACGGACACAGGCAGCGCGAGGCTTTCAGCCGAGCGAATCGCAGGGGAGCGCGAGGCTTCAGCCGAGCGCCTCTGCGCGAATTGTTCGACCGTGAACGACGCGGACGCGACGTTCTGCAAATCATGCGGGGTGAAGCTGTGAAGTGGGCGCCCCGTTGCGCTCTTTGTGTCCTCGGTGTGCTGTGTGTCGGTTCAGCGGTCGTCCGTGCGCAGTTCCAGATGCCGGACCCGAAACAGATGTCGGGCATCCCGCGTCCGGTGACCGATCTTCCTGATCACGCGATCTCGGTGCGGCTCATTCGCGGCGAGCTGTCCAACAACATCGCGAACCACCAGGTGCAGCTGCGCATCGGCTCGAAAACCGTGACGGTCAAAACGGACGAGAACGGCCGCGCGCAGTTCAACGACGTCACGCCCGGCGCGCCGGTAAAGGCGACCGCCGACGTCGACGGCGAGCATCTCGAATCGCAGGAATTTCCGGCGCCCGACAAAGGCGGCGTGCGTCTGATGCTGGTGGCGACCGACAAATCGAAGGGACCCGCCACCGAACCGAACGCGGCGCCGATCTCCGGTCAGGTCGTCATCGGCAACCAGTCGCGCATCATCGTGCAGCCGACCGATGAGGCGGTCGACGTGTATTACCTTCTGGACATCGAGAACACGGCGCGCGTGCCGGTGAACCCGGGCGCGCCGTTCGTGTTCGACGTGCCGAAGGGCGCGACCGGCGCCGGCATCATGCAGGGCTCATCCCCGTTGGCGAGCGTCAAGGGCAGGCGCGTCACGGTCCAAGGGCCGTTTCCGCCGGGCCAGACGCTGGTGCAGGTCGCATATGAGATGGCGGCGGTCGATGGCTCGGTCAGCATCTCCCAGACCTTTCCCGCCACCTTCTCGCAGCTCGGCGTCGTCGTCAAGAAGGTCGGCGACACCGCGATCAGCTCGCCGCAAATCGCCAACCAGCGCGAGATGCCGGCGGAAGGCCAGATGTACATCGCCGGCAGCGGCGGATCCATTGCCGCCGGGCAGCCGATGACGTTCGAAATCAGCGGCGTGCCGCATCACAGCTCCGCTCCGCGCTGGGTCACGCTCATGCTCGCCGCCGCCATTTTCGTCGTGGCCGGGTGGTCGTCGCGTCCGCGCGAACAGAACGAGGCCGAGGATGCCGCCGAGCGCAAGCGCCTTATCTCGAAGCGCGACCGCCTCCTGAACGATCTCGTCAGGGTGGAACACGATCGCCGCAGCGGCCGTGTCGACCCACACCGCACGGCCACGCGCCGTGAGGAGCTCATCTCCGCCCTCGAACTGATTTACGGCGCCCTCGACAGCGACGATGCCGGGCCCGCACCCGTCGATCACGCAGGCCTCGCGGCGCCGATGGGCCAGCTCAGGGCCTCCTGAGCGTGTCCTTCGACGGTGCTCAGGACGGGAGCCCGGATTTCGATTCCGTTCGACTCGTCGACGCCTCCCGCCATTTCGGCCGTCGCCGCGCACTTACGAAAGTGTCGCTGACCGCGCGCGCCGGCGACATCGTCGGTCTGCTCGGACCGAACGGCGCCGGCAAATCGACGCTCATCGGCCTGCTCTCGACGATCGTCGCGCCGACGAGCGGGGAAGTGCGATTCGGCAATCAGCTGTCGCGCGAGCTCGGTGCGGCGTTGCGACAGCGGATCGGTCTCCTCGCGCACGAGCTCTACGTGTATCCGGAACTGTCGGCGCGGCAGAATCTCACCTTCTTCGCACAGCTCTACGGGTTGAACGCCGACGCCGTCGTGACGCCTGCACTCGAACGCGCCGGCCTCGGAGATCGCGGCGACGATGACGTCGCCGGTTTTTCGCGCGGCATGCGGCAGCGGCTCGCGCTCGAACGGGCGCTGCTGCATCATCCGCGGCTCGTGTTGTTCGACGAGCCATTTACCGGCCTCGACGACTCGGCCGTCCGCGTCGTCTCGGATCGATTGCGCCGCCTGGCGGGCGACGGTTCGATCGTCGTCGTCGCGACGCACGATCTCGATCTGGCGGACGGACTCGTCACGCGCGTGGCGGTCATCCGCGAAGGGCGCCTGATCGCCGACGAACAGGCATCGACCGGTCTGCGAGCGCGCTACCGCAGCGCCATCGGTGGCGCATGAGGCACCCGCCTCCCGGCTCGTGTTCCACATGTCGGCAACGGAGCGCGGGGGTTCAGCCGGGCGCAGCGATCTGATGTTCCTGCGTACAGCTCTGCTCGTCCTCAAGAAGGATTTCGCGATCGAGGTCAAGACGCTCGAGATCCTGGTGACGACGCTGTTTTTCGCGGTGTCATGCGTGCTCGTCTTCTCGTTCGCGTTCGTCAAGGAAGGGCAGGCGCCGCCGGACGCGGCGGCTGGGATCCTGTGGATTGCGATCGCGTTCTCCGGCACGCTGGCGCTCGGCCGGACGTTCGAGCGCGAGCGGTACGCCGAAACGCTTCGCGCGCTGCTGCTCGCGCCGGCGCCGAGGCCGGCGCTCTACGTCGGCAAACTGCTCGGCATCCTCGTCCTGCTGGCGCTCGACGCCCTCATCCTCGTGCCGCTCATCGCGCTGCTGTTCACGGCGCCGCTGTTCGCGCGGCCCCTGCTGTTGCTGCTGCTGCTCGCGGGCGGCACGGTCGGGTTCGCCGCCGTCGGCACGCTCTTCGCGGCGATGCTGATACGGTCGCGCACGCGCGACGTGCTGCTGCCGATCCTGTTGTATCCGATCACGGTTCCGGTCATCATTTGTGGCGTGCGAGGGACGGCGGCGCTCCTCGAGTCGCCGCCGGACGAGACGACGGCCGTCATGTGGCTCGGCATTCTCTTCGCGCTCGACGTCGTGTTCCTCACGCTCGCGCTGTGGACGTTCGAACCGTTGATGACGGAATGACGGGTTCGCCATGAAAAAGTCGTTCGTTCCCCTTGCCGTCGTGACCGCGCTCCTGTTCGTCATCGCGCCGATCCTGATCGCGCGCGCCCCGTACGAATCGGAAATGCTGCTGATTCAGAAAATCTTCTATTTCCACGTGCCGTCGTGGGTCGCGATGTACTGCGGGCTGCTGGTGTGCGCCGTGGGCAGCATCTGGTACCTGTTCAAAGGCAATCGCGTGGCCGATCGGTACGCGGAATCTGCAGCCGAGCTCGTGCTGCTCTTCGGGCTGAACGGGCTCGTCAGCGGACCGCTGTGGGCGCGAAAGGCGTGGGGCGTGTGGTGGCAGTGGGACGCGAAGCTCACGAGCGCGCTGCTCCTGTGGCTCATCTTCGTCGCGTATCTGCTCGTGCGGAAATACGGGGGGCCAGGATCGGAGAAGCTCGCGGCGGCCGTAGGGATTTTCGGCGCGGCCGTGTCGCCCTTCGTCTACGTTTCGGTGAACATCTGGCGCACCATCCACCCGAAAACCAGCGTCGTGCCCGACATCGTCAAGAACCCCGCGAAAGGCTTTGCCGCGCCGCTGCTCGTCAGCATGCTCGCCTTCGTCCTGCTGTTCGTGCTGCTCTTGATGGTGCGCGTCTATCTCGCCGCGCATCAGGACGCGCTCGACGAGCTGTATCTCGCGCACGAGGATTGATCGTCATGAAACCGCGTCATCTCGCCATCGCCATCTGGTCCATCATCCTGATGGCCGCGCCGCTGTTCGCCTTTCAGCCTCCGCCGCCGGGGCAAAGCGAGTTCGTTCCGATCAAGGAGCTTCCTCCGAGCGAGCAGCTGCCGGCCGCGCCGCTGCTCGTCATCGCGTACGCCTTCTTCCTCGCCTTGATGATCTTTTACGTGTGGACCGTGTGGCGCCGGTTGAACCGCGTCGAACGCGAGATCCACACGCTCGAGCAAAGGACGACACGGTCGAGCCGATGACCGCAGGACACTTCATCTTCATTCCGGCGGTCATGCTGATCGGCCTCGTGATCGGGTGGATTCTCGGCTCGCGCGCGGCGAGAGACGCCTACGCGGCAGAGTTGCGACGGAGAGAAGAACGAGCGGCCGCGCGAGCGGGACGGGCAGGTACGGCAGGCCAGGGGGCAGGACCGGCGAGCGAGACAGGAAGAGCAGGGTAGCGCGAGCTTTCAGGCGAGCGTCTATCGTCCGATTGCCAATCGTTGTGCGAGGACTTCCGGCAGGCCGGCTCGGATTACCTTCGACTGCGCATCTTCGATCGAATACTTCAACCGAATCAGCTCGACCGATCGGTGATCGGTGTCGACGATCGCGTACGCCGCGCGCGGATCGCCGTCACGCGGCTGGCCGACCGAGCCGGGGTTGACCAAGTACTTCGATCCTGGTTTGAGCTCGAGCTGCGCTTCGCCGGCGGTCGCGGGACCCGCGCTGTCGAACGTCTCCGCCGAGAGCTCGAACGTCATCGGATAGTGCGTGTGGCCGAAGAGACAGAGCGGTCGCGTGGCCACCTTCAGCGCGCGTACCGCGTCGAGCTCGTCGAAGATGTACGCGTCTTCGTCGAACGGCGATCCGTGGCAGATCTGTACGGTGTCGTCGACGTCGATCGGACCCTCGGGCAGCGCCGCGAGCCACTGACGGTACTCCGGCGTCAACACGTCGAGCGTCCAGCGTGCCGCGCTCTTCGCGACCGTGTTGAACCCGTCGGCCTGCTCGAGGCCGCACGCCACCTTGTCGTGATTGCCGCGGACGATCGCCGCCGGCGCGAGCGCGCGTACGCGCTCCACGACCGCATTCGGATCGGCACCGTAGCCGACGAGATCGCCGAGCACGAGTGTCTTTGCGTAGCCACGCACCCGCGCGTCGGCCAGCACCGCGTCGAGCGCTTCGAGATTGGCGTGGATATCCGTCAGCACGAGATAACGCATTACGCGTTGAGCCAGTCCATGAGCTGTTCGACCAGCGCGTCGACGCCGGCGCGACCGGCGTCGAGCCGCAGGTGCGCCTGTTCGTACGCCACGCGACGGAGATGATACAGGCGTTCGAAGCCCGCTCGATCGGCCGCCAGCGGACGTCGTCCATCCGCCGGCACGCGCGCGATGAGGCGATCGAGCGGCACGTCGAGCCACACGGACACGCCGTCCTGTTTGATCGCGGCACGATTCTGCGCGTCGGCGAACGTGCCGCCGCCGGTCGCGACAACGAGATGCGGACGGCCGATCTGCTCGAACAGCACGCCGCGCTCGACCGCGCGGAAGTAGGATTCGCCGTGTTTCGCGAAGATTTCCGCGACCGTCATGCGCTCGCGCTGCTCGACGCGCTCGTCGATGTCCACCGCCTCCCAGTCCAGACGCCGCGCGAGCGCTCTGGCCACGGTCGTCTTGCCGGCGGCCATGAATCCGACCAGGTACACTTTTTCAGCTTTCAAGCCCTTCGACTCGCTCAGAGCTCCCCGATCCCGTCGAAGGGAGCGACAAGCCGGTCCAGCGTTTCGAAGAAGCCCGGATACGAGATGACGACCGCGTCGGCGCCCGAGATGGTCGAGGAACGCTCGGCGCCGAGCGCGGCAATCGCGAACGCCATCGCCATGCGATGATCGCCGCGCGCGTCGGCGACGCCGCCCGTCGGACGCGTCGATGACGGACCGCGAACCACGAACCCGTCGGGCCGTTCGTCGGCGTCGATGCCGAGCGCGCGGAAGCCGGCGACGAGTGCCGCGATCCGGTCACTTTCCTTCACGCGCAGCTCGGCGGCGCCGCGGACCGTGACCTGGCCGCCGTGCGCCGCCAGCGCGGCGATCGCCGGCAGCTCGTCGATCAGACCTGGAACCTCGTCCGGCGCGATTTCAATCGCACCGGTGCGATCGCCTTCGACGGTCACCGTGCCGCGCGGCTCGAACGCCTCGGTCGCTGTGACGACCGCGTCGACGCGGGCGCCGAACCGCCGCAGGACGTCGAGCAGCGCCGACCGCGTGGGGTTCAATCCGACGTCCTCGATGGTGACGCGCGATCCGGGCAGCGCCGCGGCGGCGGCCAGCCAGAACGCAGCGGAAGAGAAATCTCCCGGGACGGTCAACGACTGCCCCGCGAGACGCTGGCCGCCGCGGATCGATACCGTGAGGCCGTCGGACGCCACCTCGCCGCCGAACGCCCTGACGGCGCGCTCGGTGTGATCGCGCGTCGACGCCGGTTCCGTGACGCGAGTCGTGCCGTCGGCGTGAAGTCCGGCGAGCAGGACGGCGCTTTTCACCTGGGCCGATGGGACGGACGGTTCGTGTGCAATCGCGTGAAGTGCTGATCCCTCGATCGTCAGCGGCGCGTGGCCGTCGACCGACTCGATCCGCGCGCCCATCTGCTCGAGCGGCGCGATCACGCGGCGCATGGGACGCCGCGACAGCGACGCGTCGCCGACCATCGTGCTCGAAAACGGGTGGCCCGCCAGCACGCCGGCCATCAGGCGCATCGTGGTGCCCGAATTACCGGCGTCGAGCGGCGCGGAAGGCGAACAGAGGCGGCCGAACCCTCGTCCCAATACAGTAACCATGCCGGCAGGCCCTTCCACCTCCTCGACGCCGAGCCGGCGCAGCACCGCGAGCGTCGAGCGGCAATCCGCGCCTGGTGCATAATTCGCCAGCGACGACCGGCCGTCGGCGAGCGCCGCGAGAATCGCATAGCGATGGGCGATCGATTTGTCACCCGGAACGCGCAAACGTCCGTGCAGTCGGCGAGCCGGCGCGATGGTCACGGCGGGGAACGAGCGCATGGGTCAGCGCATCTATGATATTAAAGGGGGCGCGTGACACCTAACGGTCACCAGATCGTTCGGCTCGAATTCACGAGCGCGTTCGAAATGCTCGACTTCGTGCAGGTGGTCAGCGACCATGTCTCGCACAGCGTGGGTCTCGACGACGATGCGGCGCACTGGGTCAGCGTCGCGATTCGCGAGTCGGTCATCAACGCGATCAAGCACGGCAACCGCAACGACGCCAGCAAGCACGTCTTCGTGGAGTTCGACACGGCGCGGCCTTCGGACGTCGCCGAGCTGACGATTCGCGTGCGCGATCAGGGCGAAGGGTTCGATCCCGGCATACTCGTCGATCCGCTCGCGCCCGAAAATCTTCTGAAGTCGAGCGGCCGCGGCATTTTCCTGATCCGCAATTTCATGGACGACGTGCAGCTCGAGCGCGCGCCGGAAGGCGGCATGGAAATCCGGATGCTCAAGCGCGTGCTGCCGGCCACCGCCTGAGGAATTCCCTTCTATCCTGAGCCCGACCGACGAATGGCGCCGCATCCGCTGCTGCTGACGACCGCGGTCGAAGCGGTCGTGAAGGCCGGAGAGCTTCAGCTCGAACGGTTCGGCCGCGACTTTCACATCGACAAGAAAGGGACGATCGACCTGGTGACGGAAGTCGACGTCGCCGTCGAGCGGATGTTCCGCGCGCTCATCGCCGAGCGCTTTCCGGATCATCGAGTACTCGCCGAAGAGCTCGGCGGCGATGCCGCGCCGCCGCCCGGACCGTGCTGGGTCTTCGATCCCATCGACGGCACCACGAACTACGCGCACGGGCTGCCGATTTTCTGCGCGTCGCTGGCCGTCGAGGTCAACGGCGCCGCAGAGGTGGCGGCGGTGTACGACCCGAATCGACGCGAGCTGTTCACCGCCGAACGCGGCGGCGGCGCATTTCTGAACGGGCGGCCGCTTCGCGTCTCGGCGGCCTCGTCGCTCGTCGACGCGCTGCTCGTCACCGGCTTTCCCTACGACGTGCACCGGCGCGTCGAAGAGATCGTGGGACTGTTCGGCGATTTCGTCGGTCGCGCGCGCGCCGTGCGGCGCCTCGGCTCGGCGGCGATCGACCTGTGCTACGTGGCTGCCGGCCGCATGGACGGATTCTGGGAAACCGATCTCAAGCCGTGGGACATCGCGGGCGGCGCGCTGATCGTCGCGGAGGCGGGCGGCCGCGTGACCGGCACCGACGGCCGACCGTTCACATCGCGCGGCGGCCACATTCTGGCGTCGAACGGCCGCATCCACGATTCGATGCTCGACGTAATCCGCGGCTTTCGCGCAAGTCACCAATCGCGGACGCGATGATATCCAGGGCAGACACCATCGGAAGGATTTCGCGATTTCGGCCCGATTCGGTAAATTTTTGTGGCACCTCTTCTGCTACAGCGATTGACAACATGAGCCGACTACCTTCTTTCGTCCCTGCGGCATTGATCATCGGCGTGCTCGTGCCCGCGCCCGCCGCAGCTCAACAATCTTTCAACATCTTCCTGGGCGGATTCGTGCCTCGAGGCCTCGACGGCCGCGCGAATGACGATGTCCTGCTCCGGGAAAGCGTCAACGGCGGCTGCACGCCGGCGTGTCCGCTCGCGACGTTGAATCGCAACACCGGGATCGACGTGAACGAATTCAACGGCTTCACGATAGGCGGCGAATGGCTGGTCGGCTTTGGAAACAACTTCGAAGGCGGCCTCGGGCTCGGGTTCTACACGCGCACCGTGCCGACGACGTACGCGGATCTCGTGAACGCGAACGGCACTGAAATCGAGCAGGATCTCAAGCTGCGCATCGTGCCGTTCACGGCGACCGTGCGCTTTCTCCCGATGGGTCGACGCAGCTCGTTCGTTCCGTACATCGGCGCCGGCGTCGGCGCATATGCGTGGCGGTTCAGCGAAACCGGCCAGTTCGTCGATTCGGCCGATCGCCGGACGATCTTCTCAGCGAACTTCGTGGGAAGCGGCAGCGCGGCAGGCCCCGTGGTTCTCGGCGGCGTGCGCGTGCCCGTGGGCGGCGCCGCGATCGGCGGCGAAATCCGATACCAATCGGCGAAAGGCAACCTGTCGACCGACGACTTCGTCGCGCCGAAAATAGATCTGGGCGGCTTCACCTATCAGTTCACGGTCGCTTTCCGCTTCTAACGCTGAAAGCGCAGAGGGCACGACTATTCCGGTGCCCTTTGCCCTTTGCCCTCGTCCCTTTTGTACAACGCCATGCCCGCCCCTTCGCACACACGCGTATAGCCGTCGAGAAACGACGGCCGCTCGCGCGCGCGGCGGGCGAGCATGTCGCCGCCTTCCGCTTTTTCCTCGATGAGAATCCAGTCGGCGTAATAGCGCGGCACGTCGAGCGCCGCGAGCCAGATGTCGCCGTTGCCTTCGTGCAGGAAATCGCGGATCGAGAATCCAGACTCGGATGCTTCCTGCATGTAGTGACCGAGCGAGCCCATGCTCGCCATGATCTTGCGTCCCGTGCCGGGTTGTCCCACGCAATCGGTGACGCGCGTGCGCGCCGCGAGATTCGGACGGTCCCACTGCGCTTCGATGACCATTGGCGCCGACCGATCGAGCGGACGCAGCTCGTACGCGGCGAGCGCGAGGACCACCAGCGAGCCGACGAGGCGCGCGCGCCGCCACGAGGCTGCCGCGATGCCGGCGCCGATCGCTTCGATCGCGACGAGCGGCACCATGTAGCGGATCCGGAACGGGTGGCCTTCGACGAACGCCGCCCATGGAATCGCCGCCATCGCGAGCAGCGCGAGCGGCAGGATCGCGCTCGACGATCGGCGTCTGAAGAATCCGCGCGCGGCGAGAACGGCAGCGCCGGCCGCGCCGATGAGAACGAGGAGGCGGCCGCCGAGCATTTGCACGCCCCAGCCGACCTCTTTGAGCGCCATCATCGAATCGCCAAGCGCCTTGTTCTCGGGGACGAAGAAGTCGCCGCTGACGAACCACTGACCGATGACGACGCGGCTGAAAATCGCGAAGCCGGCGATCGCCAGCGCAGGGTAGATCGCAATCAATCCTGTGCCGCGACACGCATCGGCGAATCTCCGACCGCCGCGCCAATCGATCCATGTCGTCGTCGCAATCGCGACAGCGGTCACAGGCCAGGCTTCGTAGCGAGTGAGGCACGCGAGCGCGAAGGCGCATCCTGTCACGGCAGGGGCCGAGCTTGCTCGGCCCGCGGCCACGGGCGGAGCAGGCGCCGCGGGCGGAGCAGGCTCCGCCCCTACCATCGCGAGCAACAGCCCGATCGCAACTGTCAGCAGCGCGATCAGCAACGGCTCTGTCATTGGCGTCGATTGCAGATACAGAACGTTCGGGTTCAACGCGAATACGCTTGCCGCGGCAATTGCCGCGCCGGACGACCCGGTCAGGCTCAGCACGATCCATGCGATTGCGCCGGTCGCGACGGCGAACGCGGCGATTGAGATCGCGACGGCGGAAGCTCCCGTCCGGTAGAAGAAATCGACCTGAACCGGAATCGCGTTGAGCAGATGCGGCAGCGGCAACCAGACGGCGCCGATTTGCTGCCATCCCGGCGTGATGCTGTCGAAGATGCGGCGCGCGACGATCAGATGTCCGCGCGCGTCGTAGTGGCTGAGCGTGAGGCCGAGCCCGTGGTAGTGCCACGCGGCGATAGCGCCGACGAGCGCCGCCGCCCAGCTGATCGCGAACGGAACCGCCGACGGCCCGCGCAGCGCGCGCGGATGGGTCACATCCGTATTCTATGGGAGCAGGGCGAGGCGGCGATCAGGACTGCAGGCCGTCGGTGTTCCAGGGATCTCTCCACGAGACGTGCGGGATGCCCGGTTTCGCCAGCTTCCGGCGACGCCGGGTGGCCGTTCGGCGGCGATACAGGATGACGACTGCCACGACCATTGACATGACGGCCAGCCGAACGTCGATGAGCAGCATCAGCGGGAACAGCACAAGAATAGTGATGGCGACGGACATGTCCCTGGATCTATCGGCCGATCGGCCGCGACACCAAAGACCCACCTTCTATAATCAATAATTTGTTCTATGAGCGGTTTCGCCGACAGGTTGCGCGCGCTCGCGCTGGCGCTTGGCGCCCCGGGGCTCTTCATCATCGCGTTTCTTGATTCGTCGTTCCTGTCACTTCCCGAAATCGCGGACCTGCTCGTCGTCTACATGGTCACGCGGCACAAGGCGCGCATGCTCGTGTACGTCGTGGCCACGTTGCTGGGATCGATGGCCGGCTGCCTCGTGATGTATTTCATCGGCCGGAAAGGCGGCGAGGCGCTCGTCCGCAAGCGGTTCGCATCCGCCAACATCGAACGCACGATGGCGAGCCTGCGGCGCCACGGGGTGATGGCCGTGCTCATTCCATCGCTGCTGCCGCCGCCAGCCCCCTTCAAGGTTTTCGTGCTGCTCGCCGGCGTCGCCGGTATCAGCGCGCGCCAGTTCGTGCTCGCCATTGCAATCGGGCGCGGCGGACGTTACCTGCTTCTCGGCATTCTCGCGGTCGAGTACGGCGATCGCGCGATGGCCTACATGGGCGAGCATGCGCTCGAGGCGTCGCTCGTCGCCGTCGGCCTCCTGCTCATCGTCTTCGTCGCCTATCTATGGTCCACCAGAGCGCAGGGCCGAAAAGGCCGATAAAATAGCGGCATAAAGAAATGGTCGACCTGACCGTCGTCGTTCCGGTTCGCAACGAAGCGGCATCGATCGCGGAGCTCCACCGGGAGCTCTTCGAAACGCTCACCGCCTGGGGACGGTCGTTCGAGATCATCGTCGTCGACGACGGCAGCACCGACGAGAGCTTCGAGATCCTGACGCGACTGCAGTCGGCGGATGCGAACCTGCGCGTCATCCGCTTCCGCCGCAACTTCGGTCAGACGGCTGCGTTCGCCGCCGGCTTCGATCACGCGCGCGGCCGCTACATCGTGACGATGGACGGCGACCTGCAGAACGATCCCGCGGACATCCCGGCGATGGTCGCCGCGCTCGAACGAGGAGCCGACATCGTGTGCGGCTGGCGCAAAGAGCGGCAAGATCCGTTCTTCTCGCGCCGCATGCCGTCGACGATGGCGAATGCGCTCATTTCGATCGTGACAGCGGTTCGGCTGCACGACTACGGCTGCTCGCTCAAGGCGTTCCGCGCCGAGATCGTGAAGCCGATGAAGTTGTATGGAGAGATGCACCGGTTCCTGCCGGCGATCGCGAGCGAGCAGACGTCGAACATCGACGAGATGGTCGTCAGACATCGCCCGCGCAAGTACGGCCGATCGAAGTACGGCATTGGCCGCACCATTCGCGTCGTCCTCGATCTTCTGACAGTGAAGTTCTTACTCACGTACTCGACCCGACCGCTCCAGATCTTCGGATTGATTGGGGGCATCATGGGACTGGTGGGATTTGTCATCAGCGCGTGGCTCGCCTTCGAACGTCTGATCGGCGCGATGTCGCTCAATCAGCATGGTCCGCTGCTGCTGTTTGGCATCTTGTTGATCTTTACGGGAGTGCAGCTGGTGACGCTGGGCCTTTTGGCTGAGCTCCAGGCGCGGACGTACCACGAGTCTCAGAACAAACCGACGTACGTGATTCGAGAAATCCGGCAGACCCTGCCTGTCGAACGTGTGTTTTCCAGCCGATAGCTATTGACGTCGGGATCACAGATCCGTATTCTGTGGACTCCCGCACAGCCGTCGGCAAGCTTCCCAGCCTTTGTCGCGGCGCAGCGTCCGTCTTTCGCACTCTAAACCGCGGTAGGAGCACATGAAACTGAAGTCTGTAAGTGTATCGACGGCTCTGGCCCTTGCGGTCGCTGTATCCGCATGCCAGAAGAGCAGCCCGACTCGGCCGACTGACACGGCATCCGAAGGTTCGACGGAAGTCGTCGTCGATGCCAAAGCCGGCGTGACGATTACCGCACCGCAACTCGTCACTCCGACAGACGGCCAGCGATTCCGATTCGGCGATCAGGGCTTGACGCTGACGGTCAAGAACGCAGCGGCGACCGGATCGTCGACGCTCACTTATACGTTCCAGGTCGCGAGCGATGCCGCGTTCGGCAGCGTTGTCTTCAGCAAAGATGGCGTCGCCGAGGGAAACGGTCAGACGAGCCTCAAGATCGACAGGCTCTCGGGCAACAAGGATTATTTCTGGCGCGCCCGCGTCAACAGCGGCAGCCTTGCTGGCCCCTTCTCCAAGGGACGGACGTTCAACATCGGCCCTGAAGTGGTTCTCCAGGCGCCGACGCTGTCAGCGCCCGCGAACAACGGTCAGGCCGGCGGCTCGGTGCTGTCGCTCACGGTCGTGAACGCGGGACGCAGCGGTCCGGCGGGCCAAATCGTGTATCGGTTCGAGGTATCAGACTCCAGCGCGTTCACGAATCTGATCGGTGCCGCAACGGCCGCAGAGCAGGACGGTCAGACGACAGCGCAGGTCTCGGCGAACCTGACCACCAACGCGACATACTACTGGCGCGTGCAGGCGACCGATCCGAGCAATGGCGTCACCGGTCCGTTCTCGTCGGTGTTCTCGTTCAAGTACGTGCCGTTCGATATGCGCCAGGCGATTATCATCGATTCGCCGCCGGGCCTCGGCGGCTGGAACGAGACGGCCCATATCACACGCGTGGACTTTACGGGCGACGCCTTCCTTGTCGATTTCGATCGGCGGGATGGACCCGACCGGTGGCGCGACCTGGACTTCGGCGATGGAAGGGGCGGCACGCTCCAGTACACCCTCGGAATGTGCGCAAACCTCCGTGGACAGTGGTTCTGCTCGGCCGTCGTTCAGTTCTGGCACGGCCGCGATCTCGCCGCGTCGACTCCGCCGTCGTACGTTGGGAGGAACTGGTTCTACGACTCCCGTTGGGGACCGCTGAACGGCTACCAGCCCCAGAATGGCGAGACCGTCGGGTTGTTCGTCGGAACGGGCAACCTGCGCGACAAGACGTTCACGGTATGCCCGCAGATCTGTGAGCGGTCGAACGTCGCCTTGGTGCCGTGGCACAACGATGATACGGCGACGTACACGTTCCTGTCCGCCGGCACGCGTACACTCGGCCTCCGTCGCCACTGATCGACTACGATGCAGCGCGTCCTGGTGCGTTCAGGGTCTCTGAATGCACCAGGACGCGACACGTTCTCTTCCTTTGCACGGCAGACGCTCGAGCATCACGGCGGCGGCTGCGTGCTCGTCTACTTCCTTCTGATACTCCGGAATCCGAATCAGATCGACCGATGCGGTAATCACGCGCTCGCGTGAAAGAAAGTCGACGACGTACGCATCCCAGTAGATCGCGCGCGCGTAGCGAATGCGCTGATCCAGCAGGTGGTCGACGAGGACACGATGCTCGCTCCCCGGCGGATCCGCGACCGCTGCGCGGACGACGCGAACGTTGTCGAACAGGTTGGCCGCGGCCCACAGCACGATGACCGACGCGACGACGCGGCGCAGCAGCGCAGATCGTTCGCGCTGAAAAAAATCAGCGGCGATGCCGATCGGCAGCAGCAGCGCGAGCAGGAGATAGCGGAACAGCGGCAGCGCGCCGGGTCCAGTGTTGCACGACAGCGGATACGCGCAAGCCGTGAAAGCACCGACGCAAGCCAGGTAGAGACCGAACTTGCTGTCACTGTGAAATGAACCGTCGGCGCACGAATGTGGCGCGGCCCTACCCCGCGCCACGACAATTCGCACGAGCATCACGACGAGCGCGCCCAGAACGATCCATCCGACGATAGGCCAACCAGTGGCGACAGGACTGTTCATGCGGAACGCACTGAGCGGCATCGGCCGCGCGCCGTAGAGGGCGGGCAGCGCTTCGGTGAGCAGCGCGCGCACGTGCCGGATGAGCCCGGCTCGATCGAGGCATATCTGACCGCGCAGCGACGCCATCTGCAACGCCAGCGTTCCACCGGCGAGATGCATCTTCACATCGTCGACGATCAGCCAGATGACCGCGAATCCGGCGGCCGACCATGCCGCGCGCGTGACGCCGTTTGGCGTCAGCGGCATCCAGTGGCGCCACTCGACGAGGACGAGCGCCGGCAGCGCGAAGATGGCGAACTCGCGGTGGAGATAGGCGACCGCCAACACGGCGCCAAACGCCAGCGGGCGGCGGCGCAATTTCCAGAGAATGAGGACGTAGACGAACGGCTCAACGCAGGCGCCCGCTAGTTCGAGGAGATGATTTGCCGCCGCTGGCGTCGGAATCACAAACGGCAGAGCTGCGACGAAGGCCAGCGCTGGTCGCAATCTCAGAGAACCAGTCAGCGCGGTGACGAGCGAGACGGCTGTGATTGCGTTCAACGCCACGAAGGGGAGCCGCATGACGGTGACCGACGACCGCGCGATCCAGAAAAACGGAGCGATGATCCACGCTTCGACGGCGAGCAGGTAGTTCAGGCCGTAATAGAAAAGCGGAAATTCGCGGAAACTGCTGAGGCGTCGCGCCATCAATCCGACGATGGCTTGATCGGAATCGAAGAAAAACCCCTCGTACGACGTCGCGACGAAGCCGCGCAGCAGCACCAGCGCGACGGCAAGCGCGCAGAAGACGGCCCGCTCCCGTCGATCGGTGTCCACGAGGGGGAACACGTGAGGCGCGCGCATGCTACCATACGGACTCTCCCCGCAAACTCACGGCGCGGCGGCACTAAACTCACAAATTCTTCGACCCGATAAACGCAGTGGTGTGCATTCAATGAACTCGAGAGTTGCTTCGGCGTGTGCCGCTCTGTGCGCGGCAATCGCGCTCACGGCTTGCGTCACAAAAAGCTCCAACCCCCTCAGCCCGACGGTCGCGGGGCCGGTACCCGGCGTCAACATCACCGTGCCGGCGATCGTCTCGCCGTCGGGTGGATCGAAAATCGCGGTCGACAAGCAGCCGGTGACGCTGGTCGTCGCGAACGCGGAAACCAATTTCGTCCGGCCGCTCACCTACGCGTTCGAGGTCGCGACGGATGCGAACTTCACGAACAAGGTGTTCGCGCGCGACAGCGTGGCGCCCGGCGACGGCGGGCGCACGAGCCTGCGGCTGCCGGATCCGCTCGCGCCGGAGCGCTCCTACTTCTGGCGCGCGCGCGCCGAAGACGGCGCCAATACCGGATCGTTCACGTCGGCCATCGGCTTCGACGTCTTCACCCCGATCGTCATCGAGGTTCCGGGGCTCGTCGCACCGGCGGCAAACGCGGCGATCAACACGATCCATCCGAGCTTCCTCGTCAGCAACGCGAAGCGCTCGGGTCCGGTCGGCGCGATCACGTATCTCATCGAAGTCGCGGACAGTGAAACGTTCGCGAACAAAGTGGCGACGTGGACAGCGGCGGAGCAGCCGAATCAAACGACGCTGACCATACCCTCGGATCTCGCCTACGCAAAGGTCTACTACTGGCACGTGCGCGCATACGATCCGACGACGCTCGGTCCGTGGTCGACGACGCTGGCGTTCGTGACGCCGCCGGCGCCAGTCGTCGCGCCGCCGCCCCCGCCGTCGGGTCCGGTGGGTCCGGCGCCGAACGATGCGATCAATCTGGGCGCGGCCGCCGTCTACAACTCGCCGCCCGACATCGCGAGCTGGCCGGCGACTGCGACGATCACACGGCTCAATATGTCGGGCTCCGCCGGACTTTCATTCGAGTTCAGCCACTCGAACCGCTGGCCCGACGTGATTCCTCCGGGATTTAGCGGTCCGCTCCAGTACACCGTGTGGGCGGTCGTGAACGTCGGCGGACGCTGGAACACGTCAGGATTCATCCAGATGTGGCGCGGCCGTCCAAGCACCGGGGCCCCGATTCTGAGCGAGTTCGCTCGGAACTGGGCGTACGACTCGCGCTGGGGTCCGATGGCCGGCTATCAGCCGCATGCCGGTGAACAGATGGGATTCTTCCTGTCGGCCGGCAACGCGCGGGGACAGACCGACGTCTCGTCGGTGCGTGAACGGACGAACGTCGTCTCCGTGGCGCTGCCGCCAGGCGACAACGGCTCCTTCACGTTCTCCTTCGGCCGGATTCAGTAGGGACGGAACAAACGTGTGCGCCGACACGTTGGTCGGCCCTACTTGACGTTTGCAAGATGCCCCGGCTAGTGTGAGGCGAATAGATCATTTGATTCGCCTCACACCGTTCCGCTCGCTCCGGTGCGCGCTCGTGTTGGCGTGCGTGTTTGCCAGCGCCTGCGCAAAGAGCGCCAGCGCGCCGACACCTCCTCCGCCGGTCGATCCATTGCGGATCAGCTGTCCATCTGCCGTGACCCTGACGTCGAGCACGGGTCAACCGACCGCGGTTCGGTACGGAACCGCGTCGACCACCGGCGGTACTCCGCCGATCCAGCTGACATGCACGCCGGCGAGCGATTCGATGTTCAACATCGGCACGACGACGGTGACATGTGTGGCGACGGATGCGAAGAGCATCACCAACTCGTGCACGTTCACGGTGACGCTGAACGCGCCGCCGAAAATCGCCCTCGAGAGATTCCTCGCGTTCGGCGACAGCATGACCTGGGGCGAGAACGGCCTGAACACCGCGTCGACGGTGTTCGACGCAGGGGAACGTCTGCGGCCGGCGGTTCAGTTGCCCTTTGCCGACACCTACCCGGGCGCACTTCAGAATGCCCTTCGCGACCGGTACACGGTGCAGACGCCGCAGGTCTCAAACGCCGGCAAACCACTCGAAGCGGTCACCGGTTCCACGACGTTTCCGCGGTTCGTCGGCTTCACGTCGTCGGGGCAATACAGCGCCGTGCTGCTGATGGAAGGCGCCAACGATCTCGCCGATCGAGATTCGAGGATCTTTCCGACGGTCATCAGCGGTCTTCGACGGATGATCAGCGATGCGAAGAGCCGCGGCATGCGCGTGTTTCTCGCGACGATTCCGCCCGAGAATCCCGCCGGATTCCGGGCGCTGGCGTGGAGTCTCGTGCCCGGCTTCAACGATCAGATTCGGCTGCTGGCATCGTCGGAGGGTGTGACGCTCGTCGACATCCATCAGGCGTTCAACAACGACCTGTCGCTGATCGGCGCCGATGGCCTGCATCCGAACGCAAACGGCTATCACAAGATCGCCGATACGTTCTTTGCCTCGCTCAGGCAGCAGCTCGAGGTTTCACCCGGGCCGACCCCCACAGCGCTGCCGAACATCCTGCCCACACGACGATGAGCGGGAGGAGGCTGGCGCGTCCGTCCAGACCGATCTTCATGCCCAGATTGAACGCCGCCTTCGGCTCGGTGTGCGATCGAAAGCCGGCATCCGCGACGCCGCCCGAAACGAACGTCTGGGTGTTGAGCGAGAGATCGCCGTCGCGGAACGCCGGCCACAGAAAGTCGGCGACGGGACGGCGGATGTTCGCGGGCGGCAGCGGCATCGTCGAGACGGCGACGAGCGTGACCGCGAGGCCGTAGGCCGACAGCGCGACGAACACCCACCGCACCAGCGCCGGCGCCATCGTCCACAGGAACGCGAGGCCGATGCAGAGAAACGGAATTGCCGGCGCCGCGTGACGCGGTCCGTACGACCATCCGCCTTCCCAGTACGCATAACTCGCATTCAGCAGGATGTAATACGCCGCGATAGCGGCAGCCACGACGCCGGCTTTCATCCGGGCTCCATCGATGCGGACGCCGGCGATCATGATCGCGAGTCCAATCGGCGCCGCCGCGAGCGTCGGCGCGAGCGGCAGCAGACCGCGATACCCGCCGAAGAGAATCCGCCGCAGCCGGATCATTCGCGGCACGTTGACGCCGAAGACGCCCTGCTGCATCCCGATGTATCCCTCTTCGCTGCTGTAGGCGATGTGAAACGGCGATCCGAAGCACGCCCACTGGTACGCCATCAGCACCGCGGCAGCTGCGACGGCCGCCGCTGTCATCGCGCCAATGACGTGAAGCGCGCGATCGCGTCCGAGACGTCGCGCGTTGACGACCGTGAGCGCCGCGATCACGACGGCCGGCACCGCCGCCGGAAACTCGGACACCGTTGCCCATCCGGCGCAGAAGCCAACGAGCGCGCCATCGAGCCAGGTTCGGGAGCGGCACGCGGCCACGAACGCGAAGACGAGCAGCGCCGCCGAGAACGCGTGGCCGATGAAGATGGTCGCGAGCGTCCAGATGGGAGTGGCGAGGCCGAACGTGATTGCGGCGAAGAGCGCGGCGTCCGAGCTGGCCCCGAGCTCGATGCAGAGCGTATAGAGCGATACACCTGCGAGCGCGGTGAAGAGACCGGCCGTGAACAGCGTGGCGAGATACGAAAGCAGCGCGATCCCCGCATACGTCTCCGGGTCGGCGCCGAACAGATGCATCCCGGACCGAACCAGCGCCACGATCGGCACCGCCGCCAGCGCGAGCCCCGGCGCCTTGTCCGAGTAGTAGTGGCCCTCGAAGTACGCCTTGTCGCCGGTCGCGTGCCTGTACGGATCGATGTGGAACGTGTGTTCGTTCGTGATGGCGCGTACGAGATCGAAGCGCGAGTTCTGGTTCCAGCCGCCGGCCTGATAGAAGTACGCGTACGACGCGAACAGCAGCACGAACAGCGCCACGCGGCGATTCACACCGCGCCTCGCAGTCCGGCGACGAGCATCGCCATGCTCACGACCTCGCCCGCGACGGTCGCGAACGCCGCGCCGTTCGGTCCGTGATGCGGGATTGCGTACAGGTTCAGGCCGACGTTCACAGCAAGGCCGACGAGCCCGGTTCGCAGCAGCAGCCGCTCGCGATCGACCGAAATCGCCGCGGCATGCAGAATCCAAATCGCGAAGACCACCGGCAGCCCGAACGAAAGAATGCGGAACGGCGGCGTCGCAGCGGCGAACGCGTTGCCGAACAGCACGACGAGGAGCGGCCTGGCGATGACGTACGCCACCGCGGCCACGGCGACGCCGAGCGCCGCCGACGCGGCCACGCCGCCGATCGCGACCTGGCGGTGACGTCGGCGATCGACGACGAACAGCTCCGACAGTCGCGGCGTCAGCACGGTGGAAATTGCGAGCGGCGCGTAGGTGAACCCTTCGTAGATTTTGTACGCGGCGGTATACAGTCCCGTCTCGGCGTCGGTGCGCATGTACCCCAGCATCACCCCGTCGACGTACGAATACAGGTTCAACACAACGAGAAAGAATCCCAGCGGGAGCGCCGTCTTGTGAAGATCCAGCCACGCGGCGGCGTCGTATCGAAAGCCGACTCCGCCGAGCCGCGCCTGCGCGATCATTCCCGCGAGCACGAGGGCGACGCCGCGCGCCGCGACGAACGCAATCGTCAGGCCGCGCAATCCCGTCCCCGACTGCAGCGCCGTCAGGCCGAAGGCGAGCATCAGGCCGCGATCGGCGAGGACGACGACGCTGTCCCACCCGAACTGGTCTACTCCCTGCAGCACGCCGCGGATCGTGAGCATATACGACCGGAACACGAGCGAGCCGCCGATGAGATAGCAGGCGATCCGCACGTCCCACTGCGGTCGGAGGATGGTCGCCGTCACGACGAGCAGCGCCATCGTCGCCGCCGCCCACAGCAGCTTGATCGCAAGCACGTGATGCAGCAGCGGCGTCGCGCGCGTCTTGTCGCGCGCGACCGCGCGGACGGTCACCTGGTGGAGCCCGAAATCCATCAGCGTTTCGAAGATGCCGCCGAGGAGCAGCGCGAACGCGAACTTGCCGAATTCCACCTCGCCGAGCGCGCGCCCGGCGGCGATCATCAGAATCAGGAGCAGCGCGGCCGTACCGGCCGAGAACGACGAATACGCGAGATTACGCAGCATCGGAGGACATTTCCACGCCGCTCGCCTAAAAGCCTCGCGCTACGGCGCTTTCGATCAACTCCACGTACCGGTCGAGCAGTCGGCGCAATTCGAAGTGCTCGGTCACATGTCGACGCCCCGCCTCGGCGAGCCGGGTACGCAGCGGCGCATCGTCGAGCATTCGCGTCAGCGCGCCGGCGAGCGACTCGGGCGATCGAGGCCGATGCACGAGCGCCGTCCTTTCGTCGACGCAGAAATCGGCGAGGCCGCCGACGCCCGACGTCACGACCGGAAGCGCGCTGGCCATCGCTTCGAGCGCCGTGTTGCCGAGCGCCTCGAAATGCGACGGCTGCACGAAGAGATCGGCGGCGCGGTAATACGGCGCCGGGTCGGCGGTGCCTCCTTCGAACCGGACGCGATCGCCGAGGCCGTTTGCGGCGGCGAAGGCGCGTCCCGGCTGTCCCGCATCCCAAGGATGTCCGGCCATGTCGGGTCCAACGAGCGCGAGCACCGCGTCGCGCGGTTGCGCGATTCGCCATGCGTTCAGGAGATCCATCACGCCCTTTTCGAGGCTCAGTCGTCCGACGAACAGGACGACTGGCCGATCGATCGGCCAGCCGACGTCGATGCGAATCCGCTCGCGCTCGGCCGCTGCGGCCGGGTGGAACCGTTCCAGGTCCACGCCGTGCGGCAGATAGTGAACGCGCTCGCGCGGCACGCCGGCCCGCAGCGCCTCCCGCTCGAGATCGCGGCCGATGCAGACAACGTGATCCGCGCGACGGTAGATGGCGCGGACCGGCGCCTTGAGCGCGCGCATGGCGCTCGATTCGGGCGGGAGCCCTGACGAGGCAGCTTCATCGGCGCCAGCGAGCACACCGGCGACCTCGCCCTGAACGATGACCGACCTGCCCAGCAGCCGGCCGGCCGCGATCGCCGCCACGCCGATGCCGCGATAGTCGACGCAGACGATGACGTCTGCCCGGCGCGCCAGTGCCAGCGTCTTCGCCATCAGCGCCGGCAGCACGATCCATTTGCCGCTTGCGCGCCGCTCGCCGATCGGACCGACGCGATGGACGGGAACGCCGTCGACGCGCGTGGCCGGCTCGTGATCGCGGCTGACGCGCTTGGTCACGACCTCGACGCGGAAACCGCGCTCGTGCAGATGGCGCACGAGCTGCCGCGCGTGGATTTCGACACCGCCGAGCACGGGATGGTAGTAGGTGGTCAGAACGAGCACGCGCGCTTTCATCGCGCGAGGACGGTCTTCGTCAACAGCCGCCAGTACGAATCGAGCCAGCGTTCGTAGGCCGACCTTCCGCGCCTCAGGATTGGGCTGGACGCCACATCGTCGCGGACCACGATGGGCGCGCTGACGAGCAGATCGCGATCGGGCCGGCGGCGGATGCGCCGCGTCAGCGCGCGATCGCGCGGCAGCGCCGGCAGCATCGCCAGCAGTCCGCCGACGGCGCGCACGTAGGTCCACGCGTGCCCCTTCGCCGCGAGCACGGCGAACTGCAGCGGCTCGTGGACGAGGAGCGGTGGAATGAGCGACACGATCGTGCGCACCTGGTAGTTCTTCAGGATGAAATGCCAGCGATTGCGAATCTGATAGTAGAACAGCCACGCGCTGCGCGGACGCGCGTCGTGCAGGACGGTCGCCTGCGGAACCTCCCAGACCTTGTGGCCCGCGATCTTCATCCGATGAATGAAATCGCCGTCGTCCTTGCCCATGAAGTAGCGTTCGTCGAACAGACCGATGTCGATGGCCGCCGCCCGATCGAGGAGCAGCGCGCACGCCGGAGCGGCGCCGATGTCGAGCGGCGCCGCGCCGCGGTCGGCGAGCGCGCGATCCTGCCACGGATTCACCGCTTCGCAGATGTAGTGGAGTGCGCCGCCCGCGTACTGAATGATGTCGGGTCGATCGCCGCGCACGACAATCGGGCTTCCGACTTTGATGGAGGGGTCGGCCGCCATCGCGTCGCGGAGACGCCGCACCGCGTCGGGCCTGACGCGGACGTCGGCGTCCATCAATAACACGAACGGCTGCCGGGCTTCGGTGATGCCGACGTTGCGCCCCGGGTTCGGTCCTTCGTTGCGATCGAGGCGGCGAACGCGCGCGCGCGGATGCTCGCGCGCCAGCCATGCGGCCGTGCCGTCCGTGCTGGCGATGTCGACGACGGTGATTCGGTCCGGCGGACAATCGGCCGCGAGCAGCGCGTCGACAGTTGGCGGCAGCGACGCCAGGCTGTCGTGCGCAACGATCGCAACCTCGACGTCGGCTGGCCAGTCCCCAGTCTCCAGGCCGCTGTTTCCGTTCATCTCACCGTCGTGAAGAACCACTGTCGATTCCGGCCGGGGAGGCACGTGAGAAAGCGGCTGCTCAAGCGCATCAGCTGAAAGCGATGGTCGCCCGCGCGCACCGCGCGGCGGCGCCAGGGACGCTCGGCGAACGCGAGCTCGTGTCCGGTCGCTTCGATTGCCGCGCGCGTGACGGCGCCGGAGATGCCCCAGGGAAGCGCGACGTGCTTCACCGACGTCGTTCTCAGCTTCTCGTTGAGGAGCGCGCGGCCATCGGCGAGCTCTTTGCGAATGACGTCCGCCCGCTCGTCGTCGCTCTCGAATCGTCCGCGCGCGCCTGCGGTAAACGGCTCGAGCTCGCGCCTCCAGCTCGGCCGATTGAAGAAATCGGCGCCGCCGTTGCGTCTGACGTGCTCGCGGCAGCGCGCCGCTTCCTCTCCATCAGGAAAGAACCGGCGGCCGTCCGACATCCGCGAGCGCCTCTGGAACAATGGCGTGCCCAGCGCGTCGGCGCCGATCGTCTCGATGCGGCCGTTCGTCGACGTGATGGGGCGGTTCAGGAGCGGTTCGCGGACGTATGCCGGCGTGACGAAGTCGACGACCTCCGCGTCGCTGAACATCATCGCGTGCGACCGCGTGTGCGACTGCACGTCGAACACGCCGCTCTCGTGGAGCTCGCGAAGCTGCGGCCAGGTGACGAATGGCGAGCGCTCGTGGTCGTCGCCCACGCGTCCCGGAATCGCGAAGAGAATCGCGCGAAGCCCGTACTGTTTCAGCAGCGGAAAGGCCACACTCCAGGCGCTCTCCCACGCATCGTCGAACGTCAGTGCGACGCTGCGGGGTCCCGGCCGCACGCCGTCGATCACCAGCCGAGCAATCTCGTCGGTCGCGACGGTGCGATAGCCATTAGCCGACAGATATAGAAGGCGCGGCTCCAGCCATTCGCGCGTCACGTTATGAAAGTGAAAGACTGGCAGCTGATCGCCAATCGATCCGCCGAAGAGGAATGCGGGGTAGCAGCCGGTCACGAGATCCAATATTCCTCGCGCGGCGCCGCCTCGTTCGGCGAATGGGACACGAGCTGTCATGCGAGATTAGCTGCTGAATATTCTATTATGTGCGCGTGTCGCCGGCGAAGATCGTCGCGGTCATAGCGCTCACGTCGCTGCTCGCCGCCGCAGTGTCGATCGACGTCGTGAAGACGATGGGCGTCAAGAGCGACGAAGCGACGTACGTGATGATGGCGCTCAGCGTCGCGTACGATCACGACCTCACCTACCAGCGGCGCGATCTCGAGCGCTACGTCGGCATCTACCGCTATGGACCAGACGGCATTTTCCTGAAGCGCGGTAAACAGCTTCGCGTCGCCGTCGACCGAACGCCTCCTTTCATCCATCTCGTCAAGCGAACCGATCGACAGGTTGATCGCCTCTACTTCGGCAAGGCGTTCGTGTATCCCATCGTCGCCGCGCCGTTCGTGCGGCTGCTCGGCCTGAACGGCATCTTCGTGCTCCACGTGCTGCTGCTGTTCCTCGCGTGCGCGTGCGCGTACACGTTTCTCGCGGCGACGTCTCGGCCGACCGCCGCGCTGGTCTACACGCTGGCGTTCGTCGCGGCGAGCTGCGTGCCGGTGTATCTCGTGTTTCTGACGCCGGAGGTCTTTCACTTCACCCTGGTCGTGGCTGCCTATTTTCTGTGGCTATATAAAGAGGTTGCGCCGGAAGGCGGATACGGACTACTCAGAGCCAAAGCGACCGACGTTTTCGCCGCAGTTCTCCTCGGAATCGCCACCTATTCCAAGCCGAGCCACGGGCTGCTGATCGCGCCGATCGTGCTGTGGGCGTGGTGGCGGCGCGAGTACCTGCGCGGCTTCGCCGCCGGCGCCGTGTGCGTCGTGACGGCGGCCGTCCTCTTCGGCGTGACCGCGCTCAATTCGGGCGAGCTCAACTACCAGGGCGGCGACCGCAAGACGTTCATCGGCCGTTTTCCGTTCGACGGCGGCGCAGACGACGCCTGGTCGGCGCGCGGTCGGGAGATGAGCACGAACGACGCCGACACCGACAGCGTGCTGCGCGATTTCCCGAACCGCTTCGCTCACAACGTCGAGTACTTCCTGATCGGCCGGCACTTCGGATTCGTTCCGTACTTCTTTCCCGGCGTCGTCGCGGTCCTGCTCTGGCTGCTCTCGCGCCAGCGGACCGAGTTGTGGCGCCTGCTCGTTTTCCTCGCGGTCGTCGGATCGGCGATCGGCCTCCTCGTGTTTTTCCCCTACTCGTGGAGCGGCGGTGGAGGACCGCCGGGCAATCGGTACTTCATGAGCGTGTACGCCGCGCTGTTCTTCCTGACGCCGCCGCTCACCTCGACGCTGCCCGGCCTGGTCGCGTGGCTGGGCGGATCGCTCTTCACGGCGAAGATGCTCGTCAACCCGTTCGCCGCGGCGATGCACCCGAACGAAATCGCGTCGAAGGGATTTGCGCGGCGTCTGCCGGTCGAGGTCACGATGGCCAACGACCTGCCGATCATGCTGGAAGGTCCGCGCGCCCACGAATGGTTCAGCGACGTGCTGCTGTACTTTCTCGACGAGCACGCGTACTTCCCGGAGGAGATCGACCCGCATCATCGCAAAGGCGTCTGGATCGCCGGCGACGGCCGCGCCGACATCCTCGTGCGGTGCGAGTGGGCGATCGACCACCTGCAGGTCACGGCCGAATCGCCCATCACGACAACGTTCGTCGTATCGATGGGCGCGGGAGAGTCGCGCATCGCGCTCGTTCCCGGCAAACCGGCGACGTTCGACGTGAAGGCGTCGGGCGTCCGCGATCAGCGCAGCTACGCGTACCTGCTGTCCGCGCGCTCCACTGAAGGGTTCACGCCGCGCCTGCACGATCCGGCCTCGAACGACTTCCGCAACCTCGGCGTTCTGATGCGCTTCACTGCGGTCGCCGCCGCGCGATGACGGCCAGGCGCGAGCTCGCGCTCGTCGCGGCCGGCGCCGTCGTGCTGACGGTCGCGATGACGTACCCGCTCGCATTCAAGCTGGGTCACGTGGCGCGGATCGACAACGGCGACGGCCAGTTCGCGGTGTGGAACGTGGCGTGGGTCGCGCGGACGCTCGTCGTCGATCCGGTGCACGTGTTCGACGCCAACATTTTCTATCCGCACAGGGGCACGCTCGCGTACTCGGAAGCCAATCTCGGCGCGGGCATCCTCGCGCTTCCGACGTACTGGCTGACGCGCAATCCGTACGCCGCGCTGAACATCGCGATCCTGTGCGGCTTCGTGCTGAGCGCGATCGGGATGTACTTCCTGGTGCGGTACCTGACGCGCGACCGCCGCGCCGCAGTCATCTCGGCGATCGCGTTCGCGTTTTGTCCGTACATCTTCGCCCACAGCGCCCAGATTCAGCTGCAGATGGTGGCCGGGTTGCCGTTCAGCATGCTCGCGTTTCATCGGATCGCCGATCGGCCGACGGCGGGCCGCGGCGCGGCGCTCGGCGCGGCGCTGGCGGCGCAGGCGCTCTTCTGCGGCTACTACGAGGTGTTCGTGCTCCTCGCGGTCGGCTACGCGATCGTGGTCGTCGCGTCGACACGCGGGTACTGGACCGCGGCGAGATTCTGGATGGCGATGACGGTGGCGGCGCTCGTCACATTCGCGCTCGTGCTGCCGATGTTCGTGCCGTATCTGCGCGTCCAGCGCGCCGGATTCAGCCGTTCGCTCGAGCTCGCTTCGTCGTTTCGCGCCACGTGGAGCACGTATTTCGCGAGCGCGGCCTACGCGCATACCTGGCTGCTGCTGCGGCTGCCGGCGTGGGGCGAAGTCGCGTTTCCCGGGATGATTCCGATGCTGCTCGGTATCGCAGGATTCGTGATTGCCGCGCGCCGGCGAGGCGAGCTCGCGCTGCTCTACGGCGGGCTGGCCGTCCTGGCGGCGTGGGCGTCGTTTGGACCGCCGGCAGGCTTGTACACGCTGATGTACCGCACCGTGCCGTTGTTCGAATGGCTGCGCGCGCCGGCGCGGTTCGGCCTGATGGTGACGTTTACCCTCGATGTCCTCGCAGGCGTCGCCGCGTCATACCTGCTGCCCGCGACGCGGCGAGGAACCGTGGCCGCCGCGATCGTGTCGCTCGCGCTCGCGGCCGAGCTCTTCACGCCGTCGCCGATGCGCGAAGTGCTGCCGCCCGAGCCGGTCTATCGCGTGCTTGCCCGGGAGCCGGCCGGCCCGGTCATCGAGATGCCGTTCTTCTATCTCGATTACATGTTTCCGCGGCATACCAACTACATGCTCGAATCGACGGTCCACTGGATGCCGCTCGTGAACGGCTACAGCGACTTCATCCCGCAGGATTTTCGCGATCACGTCCTGACGCTCGCGCCGTTCCCGAGCCGCGACGCCTTTCGGCTGCTCGAGCCGCTCCACATCCGATACGCCGTTTTTCACATGCACTGGTACAACGTGGAGAATCAGAACGATGTCATCGGCCGGCTGAAGCAGTTCGCGCCGTACCTGCGGTTGATCTACGCCGATCGCTCCACGCGGCTCTACGAGATCGTCGGCTTCCCGCGGTGAGTCCGGGAGATGTAGAGGGCGGCGCCGCTCAGCGAGAACAGGATGATGAGCGCCTGGGCCACGAGCGACATCAGCAGCGCCGCTTCAATCGGCTGTCCGATGCGGGTGAAGTAGAAGGAGAACGTCGCCTCGCGCACGCCGAATCCGCTCACCGAGACCGGCAGCATCTGCACCACGAAGGAAATCGGCACGATCACCGAGAGATCCGACAGCGCGACGTTCAGGTGCAGTGCGTCGGCGACTGCGAAGTAGAAGACGACCATCGTCCCCTGCACGAACAGCGCGCCCGCAAAGCATCCGGCCAGCGCGCTCGGGCTGTCGCGAAAACGACCGAGAGCGCTCGTCAGCTTTTCGATGCGATTCCCGACCCACTCCGGATGAAACACCGTCAGCGGACGGAGGAGGCGTCCGAAGCCGTCCGGCACGAGCACCGCGGGTGCGGACGCCGCGGCGCCGGCCAGGAACCCGGCCCACAACCAGACCGGCCAGATCGGCGCGTCGGCCGGATGGACGACGCCGACAGCCGTGGCGCCAACCGCCGCGACGAACACCAGCGCCATCAGCCCGAGAACGCGGTCGGTCAGCACGACCGTCGCCGCGAGCGTCTTCGAGTTGGCCGGTCGCGCCGTATCACGGATGCGGATGACGTCGCCGCCGATGTTGCTCGGCAGAAAATTGTTGAAGAAGCAGGCGATCAGGAACGTCTCGAGCAGCGATCGCCGCCGGATTGCGACGTGCTGCGCGCGCAGCAGCAGGTGCCACCGCCAGATGCTCGCGATCACATTGACCAGATAGAGCGCGAGCGCCGCGCTGAGCCAGAGCAGGGAGGCGTTGCGCGCGCCCGCCCACAGCCGTCCGACGTCGATGCGCGAGAACAGAACGGCGAGCAGCGCGAGGCTCACCGAGATCTTCAACGCGAGGAGCACGTAGCGCCGCGTCGAGGAAGCTTCAGGTTGAGACGACGGCATTCGTCAGTGAGGGGAACACGCAACTGTACTACGGTTTCGTGCGAGAATCACGTCATCCGTGCGCATCCTGATGATCGCGCCCGAGCCGTTCTTCGAGCCGCGCGGCACACCCTTCAGCGAGTTCCATCGAATCCGCGCGCTGACGGCGCTGGGGCACCAGGTCGATCTCGTCACCTATCCATTCGGTCAGCCGGTGTCGATGCCGGGCCTGCGTGTGTTTCGCAGCCTGCGGCCGCCGTTGGTCGGCGGCGTGAAGGTCGGTCCGTCGCTCGCGAAGATCCCGCTCGATGCCCTGCTGACCTTGACTGCGATTCGGCGCGCCGTGGCCGGTCGCTACGATGCGATCCACTCGCACGAAGAAGGCGGCGTCATCGGCGCCGTGATCGCCGCGGCGCTGCGCGTGCCGCACCTGTACGATATGCACTCGAGCCTGCCGCAGCAGTTGACCAATTTCGCGTTCAGCGGCTCGCGAATCACCCGGCGCCTGTTTCTCGCGATCGAGCGCTTCATGATCCGCCGCTCGCGCGTCGTCATCGTCATCTGTCCGTCGCTCGAAGACACGGTCCGCGCGATCGATCCGACGGCGCGAACCATGCTGATCGAGAACGCGCCAGGATCGGTCGAGGATCGCGCGACGGCGGAGCAGGCGGCGGCCGTGCGCCGCGCGCACGCTCTGAGCCAGTCAACCGGAGTGGTTCTGTATACCGGAACGTTCGAGGCGTATCAGGGACTCGATCTGCTGTTCGAGGCGATGACTATCGTTGCCCGCACGCGGCCCGACGCGCGGCTGGTGCTCGCCGGCGGCAAAGCCGATCAGGTGTCGCGCGCTCAAGAGGCTGCGCGGAAGGCCGGCATCGACGCCGTGACGATCTTCGCGGGCGAACGGCCGGCATCGGAGATTCCGGCCTATCTGCTCGCGGCCGACGTGCTCGTCTCGCCGCGGTCCCGCGGCACCAATACGCCGCTGAAGATCTATCAGTACCTGCGGTCGGGGAAGCCGATCGTTGCGACGCGTCTGCTGACGCACACGCAGGTCTTGAGCGACGACACGGCAATCCTGACCGGTGCGACGCCGCAGGAATTCGCCGACGGCATCGTCGCGGCGCTGACCGACGTCGGTCGCGCCGCCCGAGTCGGCCGCAACGCGCGCACGCTCGCGGACACCAAGTACAGCTACGAGGCATACCTCGAACGCACGCGCCAGGCCTGCGAGGCGTTATGGCATCGCGGTGGCGGCATGCCGATGGCGACTGTGACCGAGCAGTAAAGCGCCTGCGGCCCGAGCGAGGTGCCGGAGGGAAGCCGGCGAAGCCGGGCCGCCGAGTGAGAGCGCCAGGGGCCCCTGGCGCAAGTGAGTAGCGCCTGCGGCCCGAGCGAGGTGCCGGAGGGAAGCCCGGCGAAGCCGGGCCGCCGAGTGAGAGCGCCCGGGGGTGGGGCCCCAGGCGCAAGTGAGTAATGACCAAGGAACATTACAGCTACGCGCATTACGCCGATCCGGCAACGGCGCGGACGTTCGACGACAAGCGGTTTGGCGGCCCGATCGGCAGCCTCCTCGCCGGCGCACAGGCAAAGACGCTCGCCGACTTCGTCGGCCGTATCCAGCACCGCCGCATCCTCGACGTCGGCACCGGCACGGGCCGCGCCGCGCTGCTGTTTGCGCGCGGCGGTGCGCGGGTCACCGCGATCGATGCATCGGAGCAGATGCTGCAAGTGGCGCGCAGCCGGGCGGCCGCCGAAGGCGTCGGCAGCATTCGCTTTCAACTCGGCGATGCGCACTATCTCGACTTTCCCGATCGCAGCTTCGACGTCGTCTGCTGCCTCCGAGTGTTGATGCACACACCGCGGTGGAGCGCTGTTTTGTCCGAGTTGTGCCGCGTCGCCGATCAATTGGTCATCGTCGATTACCCTTCGGCGACGAGCGTGGCGTCGTTGGAATCGGTGACCCGCCGCGTCCTGTACGCGAGCGGCGTGAAGACCGAGCCGTACCGCGTGTTTCGCTCCGGTACGATCGCCGACGCGTTCGATCGGAATGGCTTCCGCATCCGCTCGGTGCATCGCCAGTTCGTCCTGCCGATCGTCTTCCACAAAGCCATCGGGTCGCGCCGGTTCACCGAGCGGGCCGAGGATCTGCTCGATCGGATGGGTCTGCTCAGGCGCTTCGGATCGCCGGTGTCGCTCGTAGCCCAACGGTGCGCGTCCTCGTAACCGGTGCGACGGGCTTCACCGGCGGCCATCTGGCGCGATACCTGGCCGCGCGGGGCCACGACGTACGCGCCCTGGTCCGCGACGTCGCGCGCGCCGACGATCTCGCGCGCGCGGGCATCGAACTGGTCCGCGGCGATTTGCGCGATCCATCCACATTCGCCCCCGCCACGACGGGCGTTGACGTCGTCTATCACATCGCTGCGCTGTATCGGCAGGCAGCTGTCTCGAACGCTCCGTATCGCGAGATCAACGCAACGGCCGTCGATCGAATCGTCGAAGCCGCCGCGCGCGGCGGCGCGAAGCGCGTCGTGCACTGCAGCACCGTCGGCGTGCACGGCCATGTCGAACATCCTCCGGCGAACGAGGATGCACCCCTCAGACCCGGCGACATCTATCAGGTGACGAAGCTCGAAGGCGAAGAGCTCGCACGCCGGGCGGGCGATCGCGTCGGCATCGAAGTCACGATCGCGCGTCCGACGGGCATCTACGGACCGGGCGACCGGCGTCTGCTGAAGCTCTTTCGCGGGGTCGCGCGCCGGCGATGGATCACGCTCGGCCGCGGCGAGATCTATTACCATCTCACCTACATCGACGACCTCGTCGAGGGATTTCGCCTGTGCGGCGAGCATCCGGCCGCCGCCAATCGGACGTACATCCTCGCCGGCGCGGAGGTCACCACGTTGAACGAGCTGGTGCGCCTCGTGGCGGACGTGGCGGGCGTGCCGCCGCCGAAACTGCACGTGCCGGTCTGGCCGGTCTGGATGGCCGGCGCGATTTGCGAGGCGGTGTGCGTGCCGCTGCGGATCCAGCCGTCGCTCTATCGCCGGCGCGTCGACTTCTTCACGAAGAGCCGCGCGTTCGACATCACGCGCGCGCGCACGGAAATCGGCTACGCGCCGCAGGTCGGCCTGCGCGATGGCATCGGCCGGACGCTGGAGTGGTACCGACACAAAGGATGGCTTTGAGGTGAGCGACGAGACGACGACGCGGAACGCCGCGAAGGCGCCGGCCGCCACGATCGCGCGCGCTCAGGATCAGCTGTTCGATGCGGCGACGGGCAGCCGCCGGAAGTACGCGGCGCTCGTCGTCGGACGTCCCGGACTCTTCGCGCTGCTCGCGTACGAGTTCGTGATCACGCTCGCGCAGCCGCGGGCCGGCGCGCTGGGGCTCGCGCTCCGCAAGATGCTCTACCCGCTGCTCCTCGGCGCCTGCGGCCGCAACGTCGTCTTCGGACAGAACGTCGCGCTGCGACATCCTCACAAGATCCGCATCGGCAACAACGTCGTGATCGACGACAACTGCCTGCTCGACGCGAAAGGCGAGACGAACCGCGGCATCCGCCTCGGCGACGGCGTCTTCATCGGGCGCAACACGATCCTGTCGTGCAAGAACGGCGACATCGACCTCGGCGACGGCGCGAACGTCGGGTTCAACTGCGAACTGTTCTCGGCGAGCCGCGTGACCGTCGGCCGCAGCGTCCTGATGGCGGCGTATACCTACGTCATCGGCGGCGATCACGACTTTTCCGATCCGGCCAAGGCCGTCATCGAGCAGCGGCGCGTGTCGAGCGGCGTCACGATCGGCGACGGCGCGTGGATTGGCGCGGGCGCGAAGATTCTCGACGGCGTCACCATCGGTCCGCATGCGGTCATCGGCGCCGCTGCCGTCGTTCGCGAAGACGTTCCGGCGGCCGCGATCGCCGTCGGCATCCCCGCGCGCGTCGTCGCGTCGCGCGGCGAACATGCGTAGTCAGGGTCGTGACGCGGCGCAAGACAGTATATACTGAGGGTATATACAATCTTATCGAGGTTGTCCGATGACCCGGACGGCGAAGCTTTTCCGCAATGGCAGCAGTCAGGCGATTCGAATGCCTCGCGACTTCAGGTTCGGCGGCGACCGCGTTCGTGTGCGTCGAGCCGGCCGCGGGGTTCTCGTGGAGCCGATATTCGCGAACGTCGCCGACTGGTTCGAGGAGCTCGATCGCTTCGGGGCCGAGCCCTTCATGGCCGGCGGCCGCGATCAGCCGCGCACGCCGAAGCGTAAGATCTTTCCGAAGTGACCTATCTTCTCGACACGAACGCCTGCATCGCGCTGATCAACGGCGCGCCCAGGGAAGTCCGCCGCCGTTTTCAACGGGCGATCGCCAGGGAGGCCACGGTTCTCCTGTCTTCGGTGGTCGCGTTCGAACTGTGGTACGGGGTTTCGAAGAGCGAGCGCAAAGAGGCCAACGCGGAGCGGCTCGAAACGTTCCTGGCCGGGCCGCTGGAGTGGAC
Source organism: Acidobacteriota bacterium (assembly GCA_003222395.1). Classification (GTDB taxonomy): domain Bacteria; phylum Acidobacteriota; class Vicinamibacteria; order Vicinamibacterales; family CAVVIG01; genus Gp6-AA45. The sequence continues at coordinate 153,634 of QHWB01000039.1, read as the reverse complement.
GCTCTTCGACGAGGACGACGCTCGGGAGGCCGGACGTGTGCGCGCTGAACTGGAGGGCGCCGGAAAACGGATCGGGGCGTACGACGTGTTGATTGCGGGTCAGGGACGACGTCGAAGCGCGACGCTGGTGACGTCCAACGCGCGCGAGTTCGGTCGGGTCAAAGGTCTGAAGCGGGAAAACTGGGCGCTCCGGCGATCTTCGCCGTAGCTCGCTAGAATTGGACGCGAGCGGAGGCGGGAAGGCCTGCGCTATACGGAGCATGGCCGTCCTCACCGTCGTCACCTCGAGCCCTCCATCGGTTGAAGGCGGTCACCTCGTCATCGCGCGGGCGCTCGTCGAGGCCGCGCGAGGCTGCGGTCACGACGCACATCTGATCGTGACGCCCGATTACGGGTTCGGACGTCTGTTTGCGACGTACGCCGCGACGTTGAAGGTCGACGTCTCGCACGTCGACGGCCGCCGCGTCGACCAGGTGATCAGCCTCCGCTATCCGAGTTTTGGCGTCCGCCACTCCGCGCACGTCTGCTGGCTGAACCACGCGATGCGGGAGTACTACGATCTGTGGCCGCGACTGGCGGCGTCGCTCTCGCCGCGCAACAAGGTGAAGGAGGGCATCCGCCGCAGACTCCTGCATGCGGTCGACAGGCACCTGTTGAAGCGGCATGTGACGCAAGTCGTCGCGCAGTCGTACACGATCCAGTCCCGACTGCTCGCGGACTTCGGCATCCACGCCGACGTGCTGCACCCGCCGCCGCCGCGGCGTCCGTATCGGTGCGACGAGTACGGCGACTACATCTTCGCGATCTCGAGACTGAATCCACTCAAGCGCGTGGATCTCCTCGTCAGGGCGCTGGCCGAGGCGCCTGCTCGAAGTGTCAGAGCGGTCATCGGCGGAGAAGGCGAAAGCGCCGGCGAGCTTCACGCGCTGGCGCGATCGCTGAGCGTCGCCGATCGGGTCCGGTTTCTCGGACGCGTCGACGAGCCGACGATGCTCGCGCACCTGGCGCGCTGCCGTGCGGTGTGCTTCACGCCATACGCGGAGGATTACGGCTTTGTCACCGCGGAAGCCTTTGCCTCGCGCAAGGCCGTCATCACGTGCCGCGACAGCGGCGGTCCGACCGAGCTCGTGGTCGATGAAGAGACCGGAGTCGTGTGCGACCCGACGCCGGCGTCGCTGGCAATCGCGCTCGCGCGGCTGTCGGATGATCGGCGTCTCGCCGAACGGCTCGGGTCGAACGCAGAGACGCGCGCCGCGACGATGTCATGGGACGCGGCAGTGCGGCGGCTTGTTATCGTATAGTTGGATCACATTCGCTATCAGGTGTCAGCTCTCGGCTGTCAGCTGATAGCTGATAGCTGATAGCTGACAGCTGAAAATGCTCGCCATACGGTACGAAGCGCCCCGGTCCGTCGCGGAAGCTGTTCGCCTCATCGCCGCTGATCCAGCGGCACGAGTCCTCGCCGGCGGCACCGATCTCCTCGTGCAGTTCAAGGCCGGCGCGCGTCTGCCGTCGGCGTTCGTCGACGTCAAACGGATTCCCGAGCTAATCGGGGTCGCGATCGATGCCGGCGGACTGCATCTCGGCGCGGCCACTCCGGCTGCCGTCCTCACCGAGCACGTCGAGCTGCGGCGCCTGTGGCCAGGTCTGGCGGAGGCCGTTCATTTGATCGGATCGGTGCAGATTCAAGGTCGCGGGTCGGTCGGCGGCAATCTGTGCAATGCGTCGCCGGCAGCCGATACGACCTGCGCCCTCATCGTGAATCGCGCGGAGTGCGTGATCGCCGGGCCCGGCGGCGAACGTACGATTGCCGTCGAGCGGTTCTGCATGGCGCCAGGCCGCACCGTCCTCGAGCGCGGTGAACTGCTCGTCGCGATACGCGTGCCGCGGCCGGCGCCCCGAACGTCGGACGCCTATCTTCGGCTGATTCCGCGCAGCGAGATGGACATCGCCGTGGCGGGCGCCGCGGTCAGCGTGACGGTGGACGCCGACGGCGTGTGCACCGCGGCGCGCGTCGCCATAGGCGCCGTTGCGCCGACGGCGCTGCTGGTTCCCGAGGCGGCCAAAGCGCTCGTCGGCTCGCGGCTCGACGATGCGGCGCTGAAGCGCGCGGCCGAGGCGTCGAGCGCGGCGGCGCGACCGATCGACGACAAACGCGGAACGACGGCGTATCGGCGAACCATCGCCGGCGTCCTGACGAGGCGCGCGGCGGCAATTGCGAAACAGAGGGTCGTGTCGTAGCGCAGGCCTTCAGGCCTGCCGATGGTCGGCGAACAGTCCAAAAGGCTGCGCTACCAATATCGCGGGCCGAAAGGCCCGCGCTGCCAATATGGCGAGACTGCATATCGAGACGACGATCAACGGCGAGCCGGCGGAATTCCTCTGCGATCCACACGAGACGCTCCTGTCCGCGCTCCGCAACGGATTGGGTCTGACGGGAACGAAAGAGGGGTGCAGCACCGGTGACTGCGGCGCCTGCTCGGTGATCGTCGACGGCCGGCTCGTGCCGGCGTGCCTGGTGCTCGCGCCCGAAGCGCAGGGACGCACGATCACGACGATCGAAGGTCTGTCGTCGGGCGACGCGCTGCATCCGCTGCAGCAGAAGTTCCTCGAGCATGCGGCGTTGCAGTGCGGCGTCTGCACGCCGGGCTTCATCGTCGCTGCCGCGGCGCTGCTCGACGCGAAGCCGAATCCGACGGAGGAAGAGACGCGGTTCTGGCTGGCCGGCAACCTGTGCCGGTGCACCGGCTACGACAAGATCATCCGCGCGGTGCTCGACACCGCCGCGCACATCCGAGAGTCTGCCGTATGAGCATTCCGCGCGAGTTCAAATACGTTGGCACGCGTCCGATCCGCCACGACGGCGTCGACAAGGTGACCGGCCGGGCGAGTTACGGCGCCGACGCGGCCTGGCCCGGCATGCTGCACGGCGCGGTCCTGCGCAGTCCGCACGCCCACGCCCGCATCGTGTCGATCGACACGAGCGCGGCCGAACGAACGCCGGGTGTGAGAGCGGTCGTCACGGGCAGCGATTTTCCCGAAACGACTGCGGCGCTGGCGCTGGGCGAGGCCGCGATCGATCTGCGCGACATCAGCGAGAGCATGATCGCCAGGACCAAAGTGCTGTATCACGGCCACGCTGTTGCAGCCGTCGCCGCGACAACATTCGACATCGCGAAGGAGGCGGCGGAGAAGATCAAGGTCGTCTATGAGCCGCTCGAACCGGTCACCGACATCGACCGCGCGATTGCGCCCGACGCGCCGATCCTTCATCCGACCCTCAAAACGAAGGGCGCGCCGGAGGGAGCAACCGGACCGACCAACGTCGCCTCGCGCCTCGAGCTCAAGCGCGGCGACGTCGACGCCGGCTTCGCCGAGGCGGACGTCATCGTCGAACGCGAATTCCGCACGGCGATGGTCCATCAGGGATACATCGAGCCGCACGCGTGCATCGCCCGATGCGGCGAAGACGGGCGCGCCGTCGTGTGGTGCACGACGCAGGGTCCGTTCGTCGTGCGCGATGCCTCTGCGGCGATCGTCGGGCTCGACCCGGCGCACGTCAAGGTGATCCCGAGCGAAATCGGCGGCGGCTTCGGCGGGAAGATCGTCGTCTATCTGGAGCCGCTCGCAATCGTGCTCTCGCGCAAGGCGCAGCGGCCGGTGAAGATGGTCATGAGCCGCGACGAAGTCTTTCGCGCGACAGGACCGACGTCGGGCTCGAAGATTCGCGTGAAGCTCGGAGCGAGGCGAGACGGTAGGCTGGTCGCGGCGCGGGCGTCGTTGTGGTACGAGGCCGGCGCGTATCGCGGATCGCCGGTCGGCGCCGGAGCGATGTGCGCGATCGCCGCGTACAAGATTCCGAACTTCTTCATCGAAGCGTACGACGTGGTCGTCAACAAGCCCAAGGTGGCCGCGTATCGCGCGCCGGGATCGCCGATGGCGGCCTTCGCCGTGGAATCGGCCGTTGACGACATCGCGCGCGAGCTGAAAGTCGATCCCATCGATCTTCGTTTGAAGAACGCCAACAGGGAAGGCGATCAGGCGCCTTATGGACCGAAGTACGGGCCAATCGGGCTCGAGCCGCTGCTCGAGACGGCGAGGCGCCATCCTCACTGGACGGCGCCGCTCGGGCCGAACCAGGGTCGCGGCTTCGCGGTCGGGTTCTGGTTCAACGCCGGCATGAACTCGAGTGCCACCGTCACGCTCAACGCCGACGGCAGCGCCGCGGTCGTGACCGGAAATCCGGACATCGGCGGAACGCGTGTGGCGCAGGCGCTCATGGTGGCCGAAGAGCTCGCGATCCGGTCGAGCGCGTCCGACCAAGCGTCGGCGACACCGACGGCAGCGGCTTCACCGACGTCACCGGCGGCAGCCGCGTCTGCTATGCGACGGGCATGGCCGTGATACGCGCGGCCGAGGACGCTCGGGATCAGCTGAAGGCGCGCGCGGCGAAGATGTGGAACGTGGCGCCGGACGCCGTGACATGGCAGGACGGTCGCGCGATTCCGCCGCCGGGGACGGAGAAGGCCGAGCCGCTGACCGTCGCGGAAATTGCGGCGAAAATGACCCACACTGGCGGTCCGATCGTCGGCCGCGCGTCGTTGTACGCGCCGATGGCAGGACCGGCGTTCGGGGCGCACATCTGCGACCTCGAGGTGGATCCGGAGACGGGGCAGAGCCGGGTCGTTCGCTATACAGCCTTCCAGGACGTGGGCAAAGCGGTGCATCCGAGCTTCGTCGAGGGTCAGATGCAGGGTGGCGTGGCGCAGGGCGTCGGCTGGGCGCTGAACGAGGAGTACATCTACAACAGCGACGGCGTGATGGAGAACGCCGGATTCCTCGACTACCGCATGCCGGTCGCCTCCGACCTTCCGATGATCGAGACGGTGATGATCGAGGTCGCAAACCCGCTGCATCCCTACGGCGTGCGCGGCGTCGGCGAAGTGCCGATCGTTCCGCCGCTCGCGGCGGTCGCCAACGCGATGCGCGACGCGACGGGCGTCCGCTTCACCGAGCTGCCGCTGTCGCCGCCGCGCGTGCTCGCCGCGATCGAATCGGCGGCGCCCGTCCCCGTTGACGCGTGAAGAACGGTGGCGACGGTCCACCTTCCGAGCGGCCTGACGGCGTTCACCGGCGGCGTCGACACGATCGACATCGACGCGGCGCGCGTGCCGGACCTCATCGCGGAGCTGCGTCATCGGTTTCCGCAGCTCGGCGATCATCTCGACGGGATGGCGGTCGCGATCGACGGCGAGATCTATCAGGATCCGGGATATCAGCCGCTGCGGGCCGACAGCGACGTCCATCTGGTGCCGCGGATTGCGGGTGGGTGAACGCGAATTCGGCGCTCGGCCGAAAGGCTCGCTGCTGGAATTCGCTCGCCTCAAAGGCTCGCGCTACCGATCGTCGCGGGAATCCGACACGCCGCCGCGACGAGGGACACGCCGCCGCGACGAGGGACACGGTAGCGCGAGCCTTTTAGGCGAGCGACGAGGGACACGGTAGCGCGAGCCTTTCAGGCGAGCGACGGGGGACACGGTAGCGCGAACCTTTCAGGCGAGCGACGGGGGACACGGTAGCGCGAGCCTTTCAGGCGAGCGACGAGGGACACGGTAGCGCGAGCCTTTCAGGCGAGCGACGGGGGACACGGTAGCGCGAGCCTTTCAGGCGAGCGACGGGGGACACGGTAGCGCGAGCCTTTCAGGCGAGCGACGAGGGACACGGTAGCGCGAGCCTTTCAGGCGAGCGACGGGGGACACGGTAGCGCGAGCCTTTCAGGCGAGCATGGATAAACGAATGGGATACAAGAGCGAACTCGAATCGCGTCTCGCGAAAAAGGCGACGAAGGCGATTGTCGATTACCAGATGATCGAGGACGGCGATCGCGTCATGGTCGGTCTCTCGGGGGGCAAGGACAGCTGGGCGCTGCTCCAGATCCTCGACGTGCTCCGCCAGCGCGCGCCGATCGCGTTCACGCTCGTCGCGGTCAACGTCGATTCCGGCTACAAGGAGTACAAGCACGACCTGATCGCGCGGACGTGTGAGTCGCGCGGCTGGGAATATCGCATCGAGCACACCGGCATCGGCGAGGCGATCGACGACATCCTCGACGATGGCGCCACGCCGTGCTCGTTGTGCGCGAGGCTGAGGCGCGGCGTGTTGTATCGGATCGCGAAGGAGATCGGCGCGACGAAGATCGCGCTCGGCCATCATGCCGACGACTTCATCGAGACTTTGCTGCTGAACCTGTTCTTCGCCGGCTCGCTGAAGGCGATGCCGCCGAGGCTAGTCTCAGACGACGGCGAACACGTGGTGATTCGACCGCTCGTTTATGCGGGCGAAGACGAGGCGCGCGCGTACACGAAGGAGAGCGGGCTGCCGATCATCGGCTGCTGCTGCCCGGCGTGCGGCGATTTGAGCCTGCAGCGCCAGCGAACGAAGCGTCTGCTGATGGAGCTCGAGCGCGAGCACCCCGGCGTCAAACAATCGATGCTCAGGGCGCTGGCAAACGTCGCGCCGCGGCATCTCCTCGACACGCGGCTGAATCCGCCGGGCGAGCTGCGGCGGCGCATCGGTCCGGCTCCCGTCGCACGCCACGTCAGTTTTCCTCCGGCATGAGAGCCGTCGTGCAGCGCGTGTCGTCGGCCGCCGTCACGGTCGACGATCGCACCGTCGGCCAGATCGCCCGCGGCGTGCTGGCGCTGGTCGGCGTGGAGCAGGGCGACGGCCCAGCCGACGCGCAGTACATCGCGGGAAAGATTCGCGATCTGCGCATCTTCGACGATCCTTCGGATCCCGCGCGCCACCTCAATCGGTCGGTTCAGGACGTGGCCGGCGCCGTGCTCGTCGTCTCGCAGTTCACGCTCGCCGGCGACTGCCGCAAGGGACGCCGCCCGTCGTTCGATGGAGCCGCCGCGCCGCACGTCGCGAAGCCGCTGTACGAAAACGTCGTCCGCGAGCTGGAGGCGACCGGCCTCACGGTCGCGACCGGCGAATTCCAGGCGATGATGCAGGTGTCGCTGGTCAACGACGGTCCGGTGACGCTGCTGCTCGACAGCAGGAGACGATTCTGATGACGCCTCGCTTCGTGCTTGCTGCGGTCTGCTGGCTTGCAGTGGTCTCACCGGTCCTGGCGCAGCAGCGGCCTCTGGCGACCGAAGATCCTGAAACCATCGGCGCAGGACGGCTGCTCATCGAAGGCGGCGTCGACGCGGCGCACGACGTGAGCTATCCCGTGTCGGGGCTGAAGGGCAATTTGTGGCGTGTGCCGACGATTGGCGTCAGCGTCGGAATCAGCTCGATCGCGGAGCTGCAGATCGACGGCGGGCTGTACGACTCGTTGAGCATCACCAGCCGCAACCCGGGCGCGCCGCTTGCGTCGCTGCTCACCGTCACCGGCGACAGCACGCATTCATTCGAAGACACGATCATCGCGACGAAGATCCGGCTGCTGTCGGAGTCGACCGGGCGTCCGGCAATCGGCGTCCGCTTCGCGACGAAGCTCCCGAATGCGACGAACGAAAGCGGCCTCGGGCTCGATAGCACCGATTTCTTCGCCTCGCTGCTCGGCGCGAAGACGGTCGAGTCGATTCGGGTCGTCGCCAACATCGGCGTCGGTATCCTTGCGGACCCGACCAACGGCAATCGGCAAAACGACGTGCTGACCTACGGCTTGTCCTTCGCCCGCGCGATGACGCAGCACACCGAAGTGGTCGGCGAACTGAACGGGCGGCTGTCGGTGCGCGAGGGCGATCCGTTTCCCGGCACCGAGAGCCGCGGATTGTTGAAGCTGGGGGGACGATACACGCAGGGCCCGGTCCGATTCGACGCCGCCGTGTTCCTCGGGCTGACGACGATCGATCCGACGATCGGGTTCACCGTCGGATTCACCTATGTGTTCAACGCGTTCACACTGCCTTAAGATCGGCGGCCCTGAAAGGGCCGCCCCACAGCGCGGTTACTGCCGTTCTTACACCTGTGGCGTGGGCCTTTCCGGCTGTGGCGCGGGCCTTTCCGGCCCGCGATAGAACGCCGCGACCGATGCGATCTCCTCGCGGCGGCGCGCCTCGGACCACTTCAGCTCCGCGCCGACGACGGCTGCGGCGCGTTCCAGCGCGTCGTCTCCGGGATATCCGAGCGCGCCGAGCGGCGTGCGGCGGATGACGGCATCCGCCAGGGTGATCGCCATTTCCTTTCGCACGGCCCACACGAGCTCGGCGCCAATGACCGGAGAATCCTTCGCGATCCGCTTCCGCCATTCGGGACGATCCGCAATACCGAGCAGGTCGCGATAGCGCGATCCGTAGGCGGCGATGAGATGCGGAATCGTATCGCTGGGAAGCCCGGCGTCGTGGTCGCGCCGGGCATCGGCGACGGCGAGGCCGACGTCACGCAGGCTTCCGCCCGGCAGCGCGACCGACGCCGTGCGGCAGGCCGTTGACGCACACCCGATCTTCGTGAGCAGGACATCAGTGACCCGCTCGGCGACCGCTCGTGCCGTCGTATATTTCGTGCCGACGACGCTTACCAGCCCTTCGATGCCCTGGCTCGCGTGATCGCGAACGAGATCGCGTCCTTCGAGCGAGACTCTGCCGCGGCCGACCGCCGCCGGCACGACGCCGCGATGGACGAGCGTCACGTCCTTGAGCGTGAGATCGAGGGACGGAAACGCCTGGTTCAACTCGGTCACGAATGAGGCGACATCCCGTTCGTCGACGTTCGCGTCGCACGGATCGCAGGTCGTCTGCGATTCCCACGTCCCGAAGAGCGCGCGCTCGCGCCACGGGACGAGGAAGAGGTTGCGTCCCAACAGAGAGCGTCCGGCCAATGCTTCGTCGCCGGCGTCTCGGCTCGTCACGAGGTTCATGACTTTGAACATCGGGATGCCGCTGGTGATGCCGAGCGGCTTAAGCAGCCGATCGACGTGCGATCCGGTCGCGTTGACGGTGACGCGCGCGGCGATGTCGAAGTGGCGGCCGTCGAGGAGATCGCGCGCGCGGACGCCGGCCACGCGGCGGCTCTCGACGATCGGCTCGAGCGCATCGACGTGGTTCGCGATCGACGCCCCATGCTCGACGGATGCAATCGCGAACGCAAACGTCAGCCGATCGGGCTCGAGCGTAACGTAGTCGTAGAACACCGCCGCGCCCGTCAGTCCCTGACGCCGCAGGCCGGGATAGCGTTGAATGGCCGTGCCGCGCGACACGACGCGACCCGCGGGCAGCCGGTGCGACGCCGGCACGCCGCGGTTGCGTCCGGCCGAGACGAAGCGATCGAGCAGGAAGCCGGCGTGCATCGCCAGCTTTCCGCGAACGAGGGATCGATAGAGCGGGACGGCGAAGGAAAGCGGCCGCACGGTGTGCGGCGCGATCCGCGCGATCGCGCGCCGCTCGCGGACCGATTCGCGCGCCCGGCCGATGTCGAAATGCTGGAGGTATCGGAGGCCGCCGTGAATTATCCGGTGATGATTAAAAGAAGCTCCGCTGCCGAAATCGTCGCGTTCGATGAGCGCGACCGACAAGCCGCGCTGCGCCGCATCGTACGCGACCGCGAGGCCATAGACGCCGCCGCCGACGACGAGTACGTCGAAGGTGTCGGAAGAAAGACGATCGATATCACGGATCATCGCAGACATCGTAATCGATCAGCTATCAGCTATCAGCTATCAGCTATCAGCTGTCAGCTGTCAGCTCTCGGTTGTCAACGAAGCAGCCGAGAGCCGATAGCTGAGAAGCCGATAGGTGAAAGGTGACAGCTGATAGCTGATAGCTGACAGCTGAAAGCTGAAAAGCACTGTTATAGTGATTTGCGTGGCGACGACCGCGGAGGTCCGCGAGTACTGGGAGCGACATATCCACGATCTCGACATCACGACGCATCCGGTCGGTTCGCGCGGCTTCTTCGACGACCTCGATCGGTATCATTTCGAGAAGCTCCACCACCTGTTCCGGCTCGTGCCTTTTGACGGCCCGCGCGGCCGGACGGTTCTCGAGGTCGGCTGCGGCGCCGGCGTCGACCTCGCGCGATTCGCGAAGGGCGGCGCCGAGGTGACCGGCGTCGACCTCGCCGCGTCGGCCATCGCCCTGGCCCGTGCCAATTTCGAACAACAGGGGCTGCACGGCCGTTTCGAGGTCGCCGACGGCGAGCAGCTGCCGTTCGTCGACAACAGCTTTGACCTGGTGTACGCCCACGGGGTTGTCCAGTACACGGCGAATACGCAGCGGCTCGTCGACCAGTGCCGGCGGGTGCTGAAGCCGGGCGGCGAGGCGATCTTTCAGGTCTACAACCGCGTGTCGTGGCTGAACGCGCTGTCGAAGCTGATGAACGTCGGCCTCGAGCACGACGATGCGCCGGTGCTGCTGAAGTTCAGCATCGGCGAATTCCGGCGGCTGCTCTCGGGGTTCCGGGAGGTCCGCATCGTTCCCGAGCGCTTTCCCGTGAAATCGCGCCTGCACGGCGGCTGGAAGGGCGCGGTCTACAACGGGCTGTTCGTCGGCACGTTCAACGCGCTGCCGCGATCGCTCGTTCGCCGATTCGGCTGGCATCTGCTGGCGTTCTGTAGGAAATAGAAAGACGTTGACGTTCACCAAGGCGCACGCGTACGGCAACGATTTCCTGTACGTGCTGAAGCGCGACGTGACGGGTGTCGCGCTCGATGCGCTCGCCCGCGAATTGTGCGAACGCCATACGGGAGCGGGAGCCGACGGCCTCATCGCGTACGAGGCAGTCGACGGCGGCGCATCGATGCGGCTGCTGAACGCGGACGGCAGTCCATCGGAGGTGTCGGGTAACGGCGTCCGCGGCCTCGCGGCAATCCTGCTGCGCGACGATGATGCGGGCGATTGGCGCGAGGTGACCGTGCGCACCGATGCGGGCGACAAGCGGTTGACTCGAATCGGCCGCCACGGCGCGCGTCAGACGTTTCGCGCCGCGATGGGCCTGCCGCGCGATCTGCGACAGATCGATGCGTCGGCCGGCGGCGAATCGCTGCAGCTGACAGTGCTCAACATCGGCAACCCTCAGTGCATCGTGCTCGGGCCGCTGCCCGACCTCGAGCGGTTCCGACGCCTTGGCCCGGCGCTCGAGCGTCACGCGATGTTTCCGGAAGGCACCAACGTCGAGTTCGTCCAGGTCGAAGCGCCTGACCGCGTGCGGATCCTGATCTGGGAGCGCGGCGTCGGCCCGACGACCTCGTCCGGCACCGGATCGTGCGCGTCGCTCATCGCTGCCGCGGCGTTTGGCGGCGCGGCGCGCGACGCGATCGTCATCGCGCCGGGCGGCGAGCAGCGAGTGGAATGGCGAGACGACAGTGTCTACTTGACCGGCTGGGCGGAAGTCCTCTACGACGGAACGTGGCTTCGGGACCGAAATCCGCGTACTCCCCGCCAAAACCCCGATCGATTTCTCACCCCGTAACTATCGGCGCCGCCGTGCGCCCGACACCGCGGCGGTCTCGAGATCGCGCGCGGTGGCCAGTAATCGCGTGGTTGTGCCGGCGATGATGTCGCCGGCGGCGCTGTAGTCGGCCCGGTCGAAGGCTGCGCGCGCTTTTTGCACGGTAGAGTCGCCGTCGGCAATCAGGCGGCGCGCGTCGTTCAGCGTGCGCGGCGGGACGCGCACGGTTTCGGCGGTCTTCAGGCGGGCACGGGCTTCGGCGAGCGCAATCTCCGCATCGCGCAGCACGCGCTCGGCACCCGAGCGCGCCGCCGCCTTGCCATCGGCCGCCTGCTTCGCGGCGGTCTGCGCATGTTCGCGCGCGTCGAGCGCGTTGTTGAGGGCGAGACGGTAATCGCGATCGTTCACAGCGGTGTTCGCGTCTTTGAGCGCCTTCTCGGCGGCGGCCAGTTCGTCGCGCGCGTACAGATCGGCGCCGGCCGCCTTGGCGGCGTCGATCGCACCTTGTGCCTGTTGGATCTCTTTGTCGGGAGGGTCGCCGCACGCCGCTGCTGTCACCGCCGCGACGATGACCGCAGACAGCAGCCTGCAGCGCAAGGACATGGATTCAGCATAACAGCTTTCAGCTGTCAGCTTTCAGCTGTCAGCTGTCTACGGCTGACAGCTTTCAGCGACCGCGCATGAGGAGGAGGCAACCATGCAGGACTTCAGGAATCTCAACGTGTGGCAATTGGCGCGGCGCCTGACCAAAACGATCTATCAACTGACAATCAATTTTCCGGAAAGCGAAGAGTTTGGACTTAAAGCTCAAATGCGCCGAGCCACTGTGTCGATCTGTTCGAATATCGCTGAAGGATGCGGCCGCCGCGGAGATAGGGAGTTCAGGAGGTTTCTGGACGTGGCGATGGGATCGGCTTGTGAATTGGAATGCGAAACGATCCTCAGCTTCGATCTGGCGTTCATAACTGAGATCGTTCACGACACGATTCTCGCAAGTGTCGTCGAGATCAAACGAATGCTCGGCGGTCTCATCGGAAGTCTGACCTGCGGACCCGCTGGACGCCGCCGCGTGCGGATCCAAGACAAGGAGACGCCATTAGATCGCGAGCGAAGAGCTGACGCTCGCGAGCCGAAAGCTGGACGCTCGACAGCTGACAGCTGACAGCTGACAGCTGATAGCTGATAGCTGACAGCTGACAGCTGATAGCGTGTAAGATGAAGAACCTTGCGCCCGATGATCGTCCGCGCGAGAAGCTGTGGCGTCTCGGTCCGGTGGCGCTCGGCGACAACGAGCTCGTTGCCCTCATCATCGGCAACGGATCGCGGCGAGCGGGGGCGCTGACGCTCGCCAACGAGCTCCTCGCGGCGCACGGTGGATTGTACGGGTTGACGCGCGCGGGCGCCGACGAGTTGACGCGCATCGCGGGCATCGGCGGCGCGCACGCGGCGCAGATCGTGGCGGCGCTCGAACTTGGACGGCGCGCGTTCGCATCGCCGCCGGGCGAGCGCGTTCGGATCAACGATCCGAAGCGCGCGGCAGAATATCTGCTGCCGCGGTTCGGATCGGGCGACGTCGAGCGACTGGGGATCGCGCTGCTCGATTCGAAGCTCCGTGTGCTCCGCACGTCGGTCATCGTTTCGGGTATGTCGGACACGCTGGTCGTCGAGCCGCGTGAGGTGTTTCGCGAAGCGACGCGAGGCGGCGCCGCAGCGATTGTCGTCTTCCACAACCATCCCTCGGGCGATCCCACGCCCAGTCCCGACGACGTGAACCTGACGCGGCGGCTGGCGGCGGCGGGGGCGCTCCTGGGGATCGACGTCGTCGATCACGTGATTCTGGGCGAAACGCGGTACTACAGCTTCAAGGAGGCTGGGTTCTTCTAGGCGCCATGCGGGTTCTGTATTTCGATTGCTTCTCCGGCATCTCCGGCGACATGGCGGTCGGCGCGCTCGTCGACGCCGGTCTGCCGCTCGCAGAGCTCCAGCGCGCCCTTGGCGGCCTGCTCCCCCCGGGCGCGCACATCGACGCGGATCGCGTGCTTCGCGCAGGCATCTCCGCGACGAAGTTCTCGGTCCATGAGCGCGCGCACGTTGCAGGTGCCCCCCAGGACCACCACCCTCATCGAAGCCTGAGCGAGATCTTCTCGCTGATTGATCGCGCGTCGCTCCCGACGTCGGCCCGCGACCGTGCGAAGGCGATGTTCCAGAAGCTCGCGGAGGCGGAGGCATCGATCCATCGGATGCCGATCGAAAAAGTGCACCTCCATGAAGTGGGCGCCCTCGACTCGATCGTCGACATCGTCGGCATCGCCTTCGCGATGGAATGGGTGGGCGCCAATCGGGTCTCGTCGTCGGCGCTGAACGTCGGCGGCGGCATGGTGCACTCCGCTCACGGCAATTTCCCGGTTCCCGCGCCCGCAACGATGAAGCTGCTGGGCAGCGCGCCGGTTTACAGCGGTGCGATACAGAAGGAGCTCGTCACACCGACCGGCGCGCTCATCGTCACGACGTACGCCTCGGACTTCGGCCCGATCCCGCCGATGTCGGTCGACCGCATCGGTTACGGCGCGGGCGACCGCGACGAACCGGGGACGCCGAACGTGCTGCGCGTGCTGATCGGAGAGGCCGCCGAGCAGGTACGCGGCGACCGCGTCGCGGTCGTCGAATGCGAGATCGACGACATGAACCCGCAGATCTTCGGCGTGGTCATGGACCGGCTGTACGCGGCCGGCGCCCTGGAAGTGTTTTACGTGCCGGTGCAGATGAAGAAGAACCGTCCGGGCACGCTGCTGACGGCGATCGTGCCGCCCGAGCGACGCCCAGCCGTCGCGGAGGTCATCTTCCGCGAAACGACGACGATCGGCCTGCGGTACTCCGAAGTCGATCGCGAGTGCCTGCAGCGCGAGATCGTCGCGATCGAGACGCCGATCGGCAGCGTGAGGTTCAAGGTCGCCTCTCGCAACGGGCGGATGATGAATGCCGTGCCCGAGTTCGACGACTGCGCCAGCCTCGCGGCGAGCAACAACCTGTCGGTGAAGGAAGTCCAGGCGATGGCGATCGCCGCGTTCGGGCAGCGACAACCGTGAACCGTTTCTTTCTGACGACCGCGATCGATTACGTCAACAGCCGTCCGCACCTCGGCACGGCGTACGAGAAGGTGTGCGCCGACGTCATCGCCCGCTACAAGCGGCTGTGCGGCATCGAGACGCGGTTCCTGATGGGGAACGACGAGCACTCGCAGAACGTGTTCAAACAGGCCGTCGAGCAGGACCTCGACCCGCTCGCGTACTGCGACGCGATGGAGCAGGAGTTCCGGCGCACGTGGCAGCGCCTCGACGTGTCGTTCGACGATTTCATCCGCACCACCGAACCGCGGCACAGGAACGGCGTGACCGCGCTGGCCCAGCGGATCTACGACGCCGGCGACATCTACGAAGGGCTTTACGAGGGCTGGTACTGCGTCAGCTGCGAAGAGTTCAAGCAGGAAAAGGATCTCGTCGACGGCAACTGTCCGCTGCACCCGACGCTCAAGCCGGAGTGGATTCGCGAGAAGAACTACTTCTTCCGGCTGTCGCAGTATCAGCAGGCGCTGCTCGATCACTTCACGCTCCATCCGGAGTTCCTCCAGCCGGACGTTCGGCGGAACGAAATCCTGCGGCTCATCGAGAGCGGGCTCGTCGACATCTCGGTGAGCCGCGCGGGACAGTCGTGGGGCATCCCCCTGCCGTTCGACCCGTCCGGCGTCGTCTACGTGTGGTTCGATGCGCTGATCAACTACGCGTCGGCCGTCGGCCTCGGCGGCGACCAGGCGATGTTCGAGAAGTGGTGGCCGGCCGATCTGCACGTCATCGGCAAGGACATCACGCGGTTTCACGCCGTCATTTGGCCGGCGATGCTGATGAGCGCGAAGCTGCCGTTGCCGCGGCAGATTTTCGGACACGGCTTCATGACGATGAACGGCCAGCGGATGAGCAAGACGTTGGGAACGATCGTCGATCCGGTCGTCGCGGCCGATCGGCTCGGGCACGATCCGCTCCGGCTCTACCTGGTGAAGGAGATCGTGTTCGGCGCCGACGGCGACTTCTCGTGGGATCGGTACGACGAACGCTACAACGCGGATCTGGCGAACAACCTTGGGAATCTGGTCAGCCGCGTTGCAGCGATGGCGGGGCGGTATCGCGAAGGCGTTCTGCGGCCGACCGGCGCGGCGTCCGATCAGCTCGTTCGCATCGGTGAGCAGTCGGCGGCCGATTATCGCAAGGCCATGGACGCGTTCATGCTGCACGACGGTGCGGCGGCGGCGTTTCGTCTCGTCGACGCCACCAACGAATACGTCGCGGCCACGGCGCCCTGGATGATCGCGAAGGATCCGTCCGCAGCCGATCGCCTCACACAAGTGCTGTTCGACGCGGCGGAAGCGATCCGGCTCGCCGCTGTGTTACTCGAGCCGATCATCCCTTCGTCGACGAAGGAAATTCTGCGGCGCGTCGGCGCGCCGCCCGAAGGCTTGCGGCTCGAGCGCGACGGCCGCTGGCGATCGGACGGCGAGCGCCGGCTCGCTCTGGAAGGCCCGTTGTGGCCCCGTCGAGAGACCGATCAGCGCACAAGTACTGCGGCCGGCGCACGCGTCGGCCAGAAAGAGACGCCTGTGTCCGACCATCCTCTTCCGGCCGATGCGCCGTCGCCCGGCGCGCGTGCCGAGACGCCGCCGGCCCCGGCCGCCGATCGCATCGGCATCGACGACTTCATGAAGGTGGAGTTACGCGTTGCGAAGGTGGTCGCAGCGGAACGCGTCGAAAAGTCGAAGAAGCTGCTGAAGCTGCAGGTCGACGTCGGGACCGAGCACCGCACGCTCGTCGCCGGCATCGCCGAAGCCTACGAGCCTGAATCGCTGGTCGGCAAGACGGTCGTCGTCGTGTTCAACCTCAAGCCGGCGAAGCTGATGGGCATCGAGTCGAACGGGATGGTGCTGGCCGCCAGCCCCGATGGCGGCAAGCCGGAAGTCGTCACGTTTACCAATCCGCCGGAGCCTGGAACGAGGGTGCGATGAAAGGGTTGTCGATCGGCGTCATCGCGATCGTCGCCAGCTCCTTCGCGTGGCACCAGGATCCGGCGCGCCACGGAGCGTTTGCCGGGCGGTGGGTCGTACCGCCGGAAGGCGACGCGGCGTTCCGTCAGGTGTACGCGCTCGAGCAGAGCGGTGGAGCGGTGACTGGTCGCGTCATCAACGCGACGAACGAGCAGCCGATCGTCGACGCGGCGATTGCCGACGGCACGCTGACGTTCGCGACCGTCGCCGGACGACCGCCCAACGAGCGGCGGACCGAGTATCGTCTCAGACCGTCGGGATCGTCGATGGCCGTCACGCTCATCCGGCCCGGCCGGGACCCGGAGACTGTGATCGCGACAAAAGGATCGGTGACTGCTGGCGACGCCCCGGCCCGCATCGAGCCGCCCGCGCTCCACCGCGTGCCGGCCAATGGCCTCGCAAAGACTCCGCCGATGGGATGGAACAGCTGGAATCATTTCCGCGCGCGTGTCGACGATGCGACGGTGCGGGCGATTGCAGATGCGATGGTCACGAGCGGCATGAAGGCGGCGGGATACACCTACGTGAATATCGACGATACGTGGGAAGCGGGCCGCGACGCCTCGAACCGCATCCAAACCAATCGCAAGTTCCCGAACATGAAGGCGCTCGCCGACTATGTGCACTCGAAAGGTCTGAAGCTCGGCATCTATTCGTCGCCAGGCCACCTCACGTGCGCGGGGTACGAGGGAAGTTACGGCCACGAGGAGATCGACGCGAAGACGTTCGCCGCGTGGGGCATCGACTACCTGAAGTACGACTGGTGTTCCGCCGCGCGCGTCTACAAGGACGAAGAGATGCAGGCCGTGTATCAGAAGATGGGCGATGCGCTGCGCGCCTCAGGGCGCGACATCGTCTACAGCCTGTGCCAGTACGGCAGGAACGACGTGTGGAAATGGGGACCTGAAGTCGGCGGCAATCTATGGCGCAGTACAGGCGACATCAGCGACAACTGGGAATCGATGACGCGGATCGGATTCAGCCAGGATGCGCTGGCGCCGCATGCCGGACCGGGTCACTGGAATGATCCCGATATGTTGGAGATCGGGAACGGCGGCATGGACGCTGCCGAATACCGCACGCACATGAGCCTGTGGGCGATCCTTGCCGCGCCGCTGCTGGCCGGCAACGATCTCCGCGCCATGTCGACCGAGACGGCGGCCGTTCTGACGAACCCGGATGTGATTGCGATCGATCAGGACCCGCTCGGCCGGCAGGGCCGGCGGCTTCGCTCCGGCGGGCCGATCGAGGTGTGGTCGAGGCTGCTGTCCGGCGGAAAGTACGCCGTCGGGATGTTCAATCGCGGCGAGACGCCTGCGACGATCGAGGTGCGCTGGTCGGACCTTGGGTTCACCGGCGCGCGCGCCGTCCACGATCTCTGGCGGCATCGCGATGCCGGCCGCTTCGAAGTCGGGTACCAGACGCAAGTCGAGCCGCACGGCGTCTCGCTCATCAAGGTTCAGTGACGTTCTCTTCTTGATACGCACGAAGCGGCCCGAGCCTGCTACCGTAGGCGAGCCTTGATCTGCGACGTTCTGTTCTAGATACGCCCGAGCGCGACGGCGCGAGGGCGTCAGCGCGTGGGGGGCCCCACGCGTTTGAGAAATGATCGATTCCCACTGCCACCTGGCCGACGACGCGTTCGCCAACGATCTCGACGCGGTCGTGGCGCGCGCCCGGACGGCGGGACTCGAGCGCCTGTGCGTCATCCTCGAAGGCGGCAATCAGGCCGAGGCGGCGCAGGCCGAGCGGCTGCAGCGGCTCTGGCCCGAGGTGCGATTCGCGGTCGGCGTCCATCCGCATCAGGCCCACGAGTTCGCCGCCGATCCGGACCGCGCCGTGTCGGTGGTGCTCGAGCAGGTCGGGACCACGCCGTCGGCGCGGGCCATCGGCGAAATCGGCCTCGACTACCACTACGACTTCTCGCCGCGCGACGTGCAGCAGGCCGTCTTCCGTGGCCAGGTGCGTCTCGCGCGCGAGCTGCACAAGCCGGTCGTCATCCACACGCGCGAAGCCGACGACGATACGCTGCGTATTCTTCGTGAAGAGGGCGGCGGCGAGGTGCGCGGCGTGCTGCACTGCTTCACCGGAACATTGGCGCTCGCGGAGGCAGGCCTCGAGCTCGGCTTCTCCATCTCGATCGCCGGCATCATCACGTTCCCGAAAGCGGCGGCGCTGCGCGAAACGGTCCGGCGCGTGCCGCTCGATCGTGTGCTGACCGAGACCGACAGTCCGTTTCTCGCGCCGGTCCCGCATCGAGGCAAACGCAACGAGCCGGCCTTCGTCGGGCGCGTCGTCGAAACCCTGGCGGAGCTGTTCGGCGTCGATCGGTCGGAGATGGCCCGCCGGACCGCTGCGAACTTTCACACGTTATTCCGGCCGTGATAAAGTCCTACCTGCACTGCCGTGGAAAACTCGTCGCCCGCGCTGTCGCAGATCTTCGAGCCCATTCGCGCCGACCTCGAGGCGGTCGATCGTGAATTCAGCCGGCACGTCCAGTCGCAGGTCGAGCTGATTCCGAAGATCGGGCGGTACATCCAGACCAGCGGCGGAAAGCGTATTCGTCCCGCCGTGCTGCTGATGGCGTCGCGCCTCAGCGGCTACACCGGCGATCGGGCGATCCTGTACGCGGCGGTCGTCGAATTCATTCACACCGCGACGCTCGTCCACGACGACATCATCGACGACGCCGATTTGCGCCGCGGCCGGCTGTCGGTCCACTCGCGGTGGGGCAACGACATCACCGTGCTTCTCGGCGACTATCTGTACATCAAATCGATGGCGCTCGCGCTGACGCACGATACGCTCGATCTGGTCCGCGTGCTGTGCGACGTCACGCTGAAGATGATCGAAGGGGAGCTCTATCAGCTGACGAAGAACGGCGACGCCGACATCTCGGAAGAAGAACATTTCGACATCATGCGCCGCAAGACGGCGTATCTCTTCGGCGGCTGCGCGCAGATTGGCGGCATGCTTGGCAAGGTCACGATCGAGCGCGAGCAGGCGCTGCGCGACTACGGCTTCAACCTCGGCATCGCGTTTCAGCTCGTGGACGATCTGCTCGATTACACCGGCGATCCGGAGTCGGTTGGCAAGCCGATCGGCAGCGACCTGCGCGAGGGCAAGGTCACGCTTCCGCTCATCCATCTGCTGCGGCAGGGCAACGACGGCGCAGGATCGCGCATTGTCCGCGACATCATCGCCACGCGGGCGGTCACACCGGAGCAATGGAGCGAGCTGCTGCGCAGCCTGAAGGACCACGCGTCGATCGACTACGCGTACCGCCGCGCCACGGAGTACGCCGAGCGCGCCAAGAAACCTCTCTACGCATTCCCGCCCGGATCCGAGCGCGACGCGCTCCTCACGCTGCCGGACTACGTCCTCTCACGGGATCGATGAGATTGCTGATTTCAGATTGCTGATTGTTGATTGATTGCTGATTAATAGATTGTCAATTGTAATAATTGCAATCAATCAGCAATTCAATCAGCAATTCAATCAGCAATTCAATCAGCAATTCAATCAGCAATCAGCAATCATAAATCTGCAATCTCATGGTCACCATCGAGGTCGCCGAGGGCGATATCGCGGCCGAGGACGTCGACGCCGTCGTCAACGCCGCCAACAATCATTTCTGGATGGGATCGGGCGTCGCCGGCGCCCTCAAAGCGCGCGGCGGCGCCGCGATCGAGCGCGAGGCGATGGCGCAGGGGCCGGTCGAGCCCGGTGAGTGCGTCATCACGTCGGCCGGCAGGCTCCCGGCGAAGAAGGTGATTCATGCCGCGGTCATGGGCCAGGATCTCCGCACGTCGGCGGACATCATCGCGCGCGCGACCGCCAACGCGCTGAAGCTCGCGGATGCACACGGCCTGACGTCGATCGCCCTGCCGGCGTTCGGCACCGGCGTCGGTGGATTTCCGCTCGATGACTGCGCGCGGATCATGATCGGCGCGGTGCGGGCGCATCAACCACAATCAATCCAATTGGTGCGGCTCGTCCTGTTCGGCCGTCAAGCGTACGATGTGTTCGAGCGTGCCGCCAGGCGGCCCTGAAAGGGCCGCCCCACACTGGTGAAGACACTGGAAGGGCCACCCTGCACGGATTGTGGCGCGGGCCTTTCAGGCCCGCGAACCGGTGTCTGGCGCGAAAACGATGGCTAAACCCGATCCCACACAGCGCATCAGCGAGCTGCGCCGGCTGATTCGCCATCACGAGGAGTGTTACTACATCCTCAACGCTCCGGAGATTTCCGACGAAGAGTTCGACCGCCTGCTGCACGAACTCGAGCGGCTCGAAGCCGACTATCCCGATCTCGTCGCGCCTGATTCGCCGACGCAGCGGGTCGCCGGACGGCCCGTCGAGGGCTTCCCGACCGTCGAGCACCTCGTCCCGATGCTCAGTCTCGACAACGCATACAACGACGAGGAATTGCGCGCCTTCGATGAGCGCGTTCGACGAGCGGCGGGCGTCGGCGACGCGGCGGTCGCCTACGTCGCCGAGTTGAAGATCGACGGCCTCAGCATCGCGCTGACGTACAACGACGGACGTCTCGTCCGTGGCGCCACGCGAGGTGACGGCGTCCGCGGAGAAGACGTGACGCCGAACGTTCGCACGATTCGCGCGATCCCGCTGTCGCTGCGCCCTTCGACGGGGCCAGGGCGCCCCGAGGCGGTCGAGGGGCGAGGCGCGCCGGCCGGCCGCATCGAGATTCGCGGCGAGGTCTATCTGCCGCGCGCATCGTTTGCGCGGATCAACAAAGACATGGAGGACGCCGGCATGCCGCTCTTCCAGAATCCGCGAAACACTGCAGCCGGCACGATGCGCAATCTCGATCCGGCGCTCGTCGCGAAGCGCGGGTTGGCGGCGTTCACCTATCAGATCGTTGCCGACGTGGCAGCGGCAGGGGACGGTGTCAAGACCGTCCCCTACCGTACGCACGCGGAAACGCTCGAAGCGATGCGCTCGTGGGGGCTGCCGGTCGAACGACATTGGCGACGGTGCGACGGCATCGTCGAGGTCGCTGCATTCTGCACCGAGTGGGCCGAGAAGCGTCGAACGCTCGACTTCGACACCGACGGCGTTGTCATCAAGGTCGACGATCTGGCGCTGCGCGAACGACTCGGAACCACCGCGAAGTTCCCGCGCTGGGCCACCGCGTTCAAGTTCCCTGCACAGCAGGCGAACACCAGAGTCCGGGCGATTCGCGTCAACGTCGGCCGCACCGGCGCGGTGACGCCGTTTGCCGAGCTCGAGCCGGTCTTCCTCGCTGGATCGACGATCGGGATGGCGACGCTGCACAACGCCGAAGATGTCGCGCGGAAGGACATCCGCGAAGGCGACACCGTGCTCATCGAGAAGGCCGGCGACGTGATTCCGAAGGTCGTCGCCCCGATTCTCGCGTTGCGCCCGCCCGAGGCCGTTCCATGGGCGATGCCGGCGACATGCCCGGTATGCGGCAGCGCGCTGCACCGCGATGAAGAGGAAGTCGTCTGGCGCTGCGAGAACGCGTCGTGCGCCGCGCGCATCCGCCGAAGCCTCGAGCACTTCGCATCCCGATCCGCGATGAACATCGAAGGACTCGGCGAATCGCTCGTGGATCAGCTCGTGACCAGGCAGCTCGTGCGCGATTACGCCGACATCTACGCCGTGACGGCGGACACGCTCGCCGGCCTCGAGCGCATGGGCGCGAAATCGGCCGCCAACCTGGTTGCGCAAATCGAGCGCAGCAAGTCGAACGACATCTCGAGGTTGATCTACGCCCTCGGGATCCGCCACGTCGGCGAAAAGGCCGCGGCAACGCTCGCGCGCCACCTGCGGACGATGGAGCGACTGCTCGACGCGACCGTCGAGCAGCTGCAGACCGTCCCCGAAATCGGACCGGTTGTCGCCGACTCGGTGCGCGCGTTCGCGGCCGAGCCGCACAACCGCGACTTGATCGCGCGTCTTCGAAAGGCCGGTGTCAAGATGACGACGGAGCTGCCCGAACCGGTGGGCGGCGAGCCGGAGGGTCCGCTCGCAGGAAAAACCGTCGTGCTGACCGGCACGCTGAAGTCGATGACGCGCGAGGAGGCGACTGAAGCGCTGGAAAAGCTTGGCGCCAAGGTCGCCGGATCGGTCAGCAGGAAGACGACCTACGTCGTGCACGGAAGCGACGCCGGAAGCAAACTCGAGAAGGCGCAGAAGCTCGGAGTGGAAACCCTGGATGAGGACGCGTTTCTGGCTCTTATAATGGAAAGGGAATAACGTGTCTCGGCGCTTTACGCTCGTCACCGTCGCGCTCACCGCGCTCGTCGCTTTCCTGGTCGGCGCGATCTTCGCGGGCGGCGTCGCGCGCTCGTCGATCGAGGCCGGGCCGCAGCCGAAAGCGCCGGCGCCCCGGCTCGTGTCGCGGACCTCGGCCGTCCTCGGCCCATCCGTCAATTTCGCGGACGTCGTCGAGCGCATCAACCCCGCTGTGGTCAACATCGACGCGACCACGCGCAGCCGCGAGGCGAGGCGGCGCCGCGATCGCACCGGCATTCCCGATCCGCCCGAACCGTTCGAGTTCGGCCCGCGCCAGGACCGCGACGGTCCGCACCGCGGCGCCGGCAGCGGGTTCATCATCGACGTGGACGGCAGCATCCTCACGAACAACCACGTCATCGATCGCGCCGAGCGCATCACCGTGAAGCTGTCCGACGGCCGCACGATGCGGGCGCGCGTCGTCGGATCCGACCCCGATACCGATATCGCGCTGATCAAAGTGGACGGGCAGACGGGGCTGCCCGTGGCGCCGCTCGGCGATTCCCTGTCGCTGCGGATGGGCGAGTGGGTGTGCGCGATCGGCAATCCGCTCGGCTACGAACACACCGTCACCGTCGGCGTGGTCAGCTTCCTCGGACGGAAGCTGTTCGACATGAGCCTGGACAATTACATTCAGACCGACGCCGCGATCAACTTCGGCAACAGCGGCGGACCGCTCATCAACGCGCGCGGCGAAGTGATCGGCATCAACGCCGCGATCAGCTCGCGCGCGAGCAGCATCGGCTTCGCGGTGCCGATCAACGGCGCGACGGCGATTCTGCCGCAGCTGCGCGCGCGCGGACGGGTCACGCGCGGCTATATGGGCGTCGCGCTGCGCGACGTCGATCCGGATCTCGAGCGATCGCTGAAGCTCACCGTCAATCACGGCGCGCTCGTGCAGGACGTGACGTCGGGCTCGCCGGCCGATCGCGCCGGCCTCCGGCCATACGACATCGTGACGTCGCTCGACGATCACACGATCGCCACCGACGATCAGCTCATTCGTGAAGTGTCGGCGCGCGCACCGGGATCGGCGGCGCACCTGCGCTTCGTGCGCGACGGACGTGAACAGAGCATCACGGTGAAGCTGGCCGAGCGACCCGCCCGCGAGAGTGGTGACAAGGCAGAGCAGACCGCGCCGCCGTCCGAGCGCAGGACCGACTCCGACGGCACCCTCGGGCTCGTGGTGCGCGACCTCGATCGGCAGACGGCCGACCGCCTGGAATTGCCGAAGGCGACCAAAGGCGTCCTCATCACGCGCGTCGAGCCCATGAGCTCGTCGTTCGACGGCGGAATCGAACGCGGCACGGTGTTGCTCGAGATCAACCGGCAGGCGATCGAATCGGTCGCCGACTATCGCCGCGCCGCACGCGCCGCCCGCCCCGGCGACATCCTCACGCTCTACATCTACTCGCCAGACCTCGAACAGCGCCAGCTCAAGACGATCCGCGTCGAAGACCGCTAAGGGTTTTCGTGTGTTTCGTGGTTTCGTGTGTTTCGTGGTCAATTGCCCGCTGCCGCTGATTCAGCGATAGACGGTGCGCCAGTTCATGCCCAAGTCACGCATATTGGTGATCGACGACGAGGCGGCAATCCGCGACTCGTTGAAGATGACGCTCGAGTACGAGGGCTACGAGTTCGTCGGCGCGGCGACCGGACAGGAAGGGCTCGCGCTCGCCGAGCGCGAAGCGCCGGACCTCGTGCTCCTCGACGTCAAGATGCCGGGCATGGACGGTCTCGAAGTGCTCGATCGCCTTCGCGCGATGAGCGAGACGCTGCCGGTCGTCGTCATCTCGGGCCACGGCACCATCAGCACCGCCGTCGACGCCACCAAGAAGGGCGCGTTCGATTTCATCGAGAAGCCGTTCGCGAGCGAGCGCGTGCTGGTGAGCCTGCGCAACGCGCTCGATCAGCGCCAGCTGCGCGACGAGAACAAGTCGCTCAAGCGCGCCGTCGAAGTCCGCCATCAGATGATCGGCGAAAGCCCCGCTCTGCGGCAGGTGATGGCCGCCATCGGACGCGCGGCGCCGACCAACGCAACCGTGCTGATCACCGGCGAGAGTGGCGTCGGCAAAGAGCTCATCGCCCGGACGATCCACCGCAACAGCCTCCGCAGCCGCGATCGGTTCGTGCAGGTCAACTGCGCGGCGATTCCCGAAGATCTCATCGAGTCCGAGCTGTTCGGCCACGAAAAGGGATCGTTTACCGGCGCCACCGAAAAGCAGGTCGGCAAGTTCGAGCAGGCCGATCGCGGCACGATTTTCCTCGATGAGATCGGCGACATGAGCGCGAAGACGCAGGCCAAGGTGCTGCGCGTCCTGCAGGAGGGCGAGGTCGAGCGCCTCGGATCGGCGCGGACGATCAAGGTCGACGTCCGCGTCATCGCGGCGACCAACAAGAACCTCGAGGAGGAAATCGAGAGGGGATCCTTCCGCGAGGATCTGTACTTCCGCCTCGCCGTCATTCCGATTCACGTGCCGCCGCTGCGCGAGCGGCCCGAGGACGTCCCGCTGCTCGTGCGCCACTACATCGACTACTTCAGCCGCGAGAACAACGTCAGGCCGAAACGCATCACCCAGGCCGCGCTCGAAGGACTGCAGCGCTATCGCTGGAAGGGGAACATCCGCGAGCTGCGCAATACGGTCGAGCGGATGATCATCATGACCAGCGGCGACAGCATCGACGTCGCCGATTTGCCGGATATCGTGCGATCGCCGGGCGCGGCGGCCGCGCCAAGACCGTCCAGCGACAACGAGGCGGCAAAGGGAGGCACGCTCCGCGAGTTCAAGGACAACGCGGAGCGCGCGTTCCTCGTCGCCAAGCTGCGGGAAAACGGCTGGAACATCTCGAAGACCGCAGAGGTCATCGACACGCCGCGCAGCAATCTGTACAAGAAGCTCGAACAGTACCAGATCAGCCAGGAAAGCGACGGTTAGCTGGTACAATCAATCCTTCGCAGTGAGCCAGACGACCGCCCCGAGCGAGGCGCGAAGCGCCGAGCCGAGGGGAGGAAAGTCCGAACTCCGCAGGGCAGTGCGCCGGGTAACGCCCGGTCGGGGCAACTCGAAGGACAGTGGCACAGAAAACATACCGCTCCGATGGCGACCCTAAAAGGGTCGCCCCACACGGTGGCGCGGGGCTTTCAGGCCCGCGATCGAAGTAAGGGTGAAAAGGTGCGGTAAGAGCGCACCGCGCCCGTGGCAACACGGGTGGCAGGCAAAACCCCGCACGGAGCAAGACCAAATAGGAAGGCGACCCGGCGCTCGATGCGCCGGGGAAAACAAGGATGGCCCGTCCGACGCCTTCGGGTAGGTCGCTTGACGTCGCCAGCGATGGCGACGCTAGAGGAATGGTCGTCATCCGTTGTCGCTCGTATGAGCGACAGCGGGCACAGAATTCGGCTTACGGCTCACTGCGAAATTTTTTTATGAACAAATTTCTGGCGATTCTATTCGCGGCGGCTCTTGCCCTGACCGCGCCGACCGCCGGAATCGTCGCGCAGCAGACGCCCGGACAGATCCGTTCGCGTCCCGCCGAGGGAAGGGAACCGCAGCTCAACCCGCCCACGATCCGCGAGTACAAACCGAAGTCGACGCTCGTCGTCCCGCAGCATCCGGTGCCGCGCGCGAAGTTTCCCGTCATCGACATCCACAGCCATCAGTCGACGCCGATCTCGAACGAGGAGTTCGGACGCGTGGTCAAAGGCATGGAGGCGAACAACCTCCGCTTGCTCGTGAATTTGAGCGGATCGTCCGGCAGCCGTCTCCAGCAGGGCGTGCAGGCGATCAGGAGCAGTCCCTACACAGACCGAATGGTGTTGTTCGCCAACGTCGACTTCCGGAACGTCGGTCCCGGCTGGAGCGCCAGGGCCGCGGCGCAGCTCGAGGCCGACATCAAAGCGGGCGCAGTCGGACTGAAGGTGTTCAAGGACCTCGGAATGTTCGACCGGAAAGCCGACGGCAGCCGTCTGCACGTCGACGATCCGGAGCTCGACGCCGTGTGGGAGACGTGCGCGCGTCTCAACGTCCCGGTGCTGATTCACGTCGCCGAGCCGCAGGCCTTCTTCGATCCGCTCGACTACTCGAACGAGCGCTGGCTCGAGCTCGCTCTGTACCCGGACCGTCGCCACCAGACTGGCGTGCGCTTCGAGGAGCTGATGACCGAGCGTAACAACATGATCAAGAAACACCCGAACACGAAGTTCATCCTTGCGCACTTCGGATGGCACGGAAACGACCTCGCGCGCGCCGGCAGGCTGCTCGACGAGAATCCGAACGTCTTTTACGACGTCGCCGCGGTGCTCTACGACTTCGGCCGCCAGCCGCGCGCTGCGCACGAGTTCTTCGTCAAGTACCAGGAGCGGATTCTGTTCGGGAAGGAGCTACCAGCCGGACGAATATCCGTACTACTGGCGTGTGTTCGAGACCAACGACGAGTACTTCGACTACTACCGCGACTACCACGCGTTCTGGAAGTTGTACGGAATCGGACTGCCGGATCAGGTCCTGAGGAAGCTGTACTATCAGAATGCCTTGAGAATCACGCCCGGCATTTCGCACGCCGGGTTCACGAATTAGCGAGCGAGAACGATTACCTGTGATCGGCCGCGCCGGGGATCACGAGCGGACGCCGCCGCACGATTCGCGACGTCCGCATGAGCAGCACCTGGCACTTCCCGCGATACCCACACGATTCCTACGCCTCTGCTGTAATCCGTAACGGAATTGGCTGCACCATTGCACGCCGCGCCGTCGCGCACGGCGACAAGAGGTGCCGTGTCGAAACTGCGTAAGACCTGTCACACGTACGGAAATTACGGGAAAGGGAAGGTTTACATGAGGCGGATCGTTCTGCTTGCACTCGCCCTCGTGCTTCTGGTGGGAGTAGGGACGGGATCAGCCGACCCGGTCACGATCGTGTCTCTTACTCAGCACGTCGTCACCGACGCCTCCCTTGTTCTGCCGGTGCAACATACGCACGACGAACAGCAAGGCAGCGGGAACATCGTCGCTTCTTCAATGCTCAGTTCGGCTGGCGCGAGTGCATCCAGCTTGGCAACGTTGATCAGTGGCGTATCTTCCGATGGTCGCGTGTTCTCAGGAACCGCGACGGCATCAGCAAGTACACAAGGCACGGCCCTGGTGACCGCTCGCGCAAACGGATTTTCGGCGTTCGTGGTGGGCTTCGCGTTGACCGCGCCGCAACAGTTCACGTTTGAAGGCGACTTCACCGGCAACGGCCAGGGAAGCGTCTGGCAAGCGATTCTCTTTGCCTCACCGGCGACCCCGAACACCAGAATGCTATTCAGTTTCCTCGGCCTGGACACTCGCAGCATCATGGAGTCCGGCATCCTTCCCGCCGGTCAATATGCGTTCGATGCCGAGGCGGGCGCGAACCTGGGTGGCATCGGAACATTGTCCGAGTCGAAAACGAATACGTTCACGTTCAGCCTGTCGAATGCCCCGTCGCCTTCGCCAACACCCGAACCGGCGACCCTGCTGATGCTCGGCACGGGCCTCGGCGGCGTGCTGATTCGCCGGTTCAAGACCAGCTAGTCCAACCTGGGTGATCCGAGAGGGTCACCCTTAACGCTTTCTCGTAGCTGCCGCGTTTGAAATAATCGGCATGGCGTCATCTCGTTGAGCTTCGATCACGGTCGAGGCGACGCCGTGAGCCGGCTAATGCTCGACCTTCTGGTGAGCATCACGACCGTAGTGCCTGTCGAAGCCAAGTCGCGCTTCCGGTGAATGTCGTCTCGGTGCGATTCAGTTTCGATCCGAGGATGTGGAAGAAGTGACGCTCGACGAACACCAGGCGAGCTCTCCGTTCGTTTCCGAGAGGACGTTCTCCAGACGCCGAAGTGCTATTGATGTGGTCGCACCCTACCTCGCGGTGCCCGGAGTCGAACGCCTCATCGAGTTCCTCCGCGTCGCCTTCGACGCGCAGCTCACGTTCCGCTCGAAAACCGGCACGCACTTCGAGGTGCGCATCGGCGACTCGATGCTGATGGCCGGCCAGCATTTTGCTTCCGACCTCATCACTATGGCGAGCTATCTCGTTACCGGCGGCGCCGGCTTCATCGGATCCCACCTCGCGGAGGAGCTGGTCCGCCGCGGGCACCGCGTCCGCGTCGTCGACAGTCTGATCACGGGCAAGCGTCGCAATCTCGATCACATTTCTGGCGTGGAGTTTTTAGAGGGCGACCTGGCGGAGACAAATGTCGCCGCGCGGGCAGTCGAGGGGATGGATTACGTCCTGCACCAGGCGGCCATTCCGTCGGTGCCGCGGTCGGTGAAGGATCCGATCACGTCGAACCGCGCGAACATCGATGCCTCGCTGAACATTCTCGTTGCCGCGCGCGACGCCGGCGTCCGACGGCTCGTGTACGCCGGCTCCTCGTCCGTGTACGGCGACACGCCGACGCTGCCCAAGCGCGAAGACATGCCGCCGAATCCGCTGTCCCCGTACGCGCTGCAGAAGCTCGTCGCGGAACAGTACTGCCAGATGTTCACACGTCTGTACGGCTTCGAGACCGTGACGATTCGTTATTTCAACGTGTTCGGCCCGCGGCAGGATCCGGGATCGCCGTACTCGGGCGTCATCTCGCTCTTCTCGACGGCGCTGCTCGAAGGGCGTCAGCCGACGATTTACGGCGACGGCGCGCAGACGCGCGACTTCACCTACGTCGCGAACGTCGTCGACGGCGTGCTGCGCGCGTCGGAAGCGCCCGACGCTGCGGGTGAAGTGATTAACGTCGCGTGCGGCACGCGGATTTCGCTCAACGACCTCCTGCGCGTGATGAACGGCATCGTCGGCACGAACATCCAGGCGATCTACGAGAAAGAGCGCGCCGGCGACGTGCGCGACTCGCAGGCCGACATCACGAAGGCCAGAACGCTCCTCGGCTACCAGCCGATTGTGAGCCTCGAAGAAGGATTGAAGCACACTCTCGACTGGTGCCGCGCCGAAGCAGCGGCGACCGCCGGACGCTAGACAACCAGCCTGCGCTCGGGGAGAATGCGTGTCTCGGGAAGCGCTATGCGCTTCCATTTTTGATCGATGAGCCGCATTCTCGCGACGCTCCTCCTCGCCCTCAGCGTCGGCGCTTCGAGCGCGTCGGCAGCCCGTTCCTGGCAATTGATCCGCGGTCCGAACGTCGTCGTCATCGGACAGCAATCGGCGAAAGCGCTGCGCGAGGCAGCCATCGAAATCGAACAGTTCCGCATGGTGGTCGGCAACCTGTTTCGCGGCGCGAAGCAGCCGCTGCCGATGCCGACGCTCGTCTACCTGTTCGACGACGAGAACGCGCTGAAGCCGTTCGTCCCGCTGTATCACGGCAAGCCCGCCGTCGTCGGCGGCTACTGTCACTGCGGTTCGTCCGACGATGTGAGCATCATCGTGGCCGGATTGGCACGGTACGCGGAATCGTCCGCGATCATCTTTCACGAGTACGCGCACCTGCTCGTCCACACCGCCGTGCGCGACGTTCCCGTGTGGCTGAACGAGGGGCTCGCCGAGTACTACAGCACGTTCGCGTTGAAGAACGGCGGACGGCAGGCGGACATCGGACGTCCGATCGCCCGACACGTGCAGTTGCTGCGCGAGCGTCTCCTGCCGGTCGCGCAGTTGCTGGCCGTCGACCAGACGTCGGCGCTGTACAACGAGGGCGAGCGCCGCTCGATCTTCTACGCCGAGTCGTGGGCGCTGACGCACTACCTGTTGATGGAACGGCCGAACGGCGCGTCGATCGTCAACCGGTATTTGACGGCGGTCGCAGCCGGCACGCCGAGCGAGAAGGCATTCGTCGACGCCACCGGCGTGTCGCTGAAGGAGATGGACACCGAGCTGCTGCGATACGTCACCCGGCCGACGTTCAGCGCCCTCACGTTTGTGCTCGCCGATCGGGTCGACGTCGACGAGCCCGAGCGCGCGCGGACGATCTCCGCCGCCGAAGCCGAAGCGCGCCTCGGCGACGTGCAGATGCGCGTGGGACGGATCAACGAAGCCGCGGTGCGGATTGAAGCAGCGGCCGCCGCGGGACCCGACGTCGCGCAGGCGCAGCTCGCGCTCGCGCTGCTGCGCGTCCGCCAGGAACGCAAATCGGACGCGTGGGCGCCGCTCGAGAAAGCGGCGGCGCTCGCGCCGGACGATTTCATTGCGCAGTACACATACGCGCTGACGCTCCTGCGGCGTGAAGGCGAGTCGGAAGCGCAGGAGAAGGCGTCGGCCGAGCGCGCGTACGCAGCGCTGACGCGCGCGCTCGCCGTCAACCCGCAGTCGGCATCGGCGCTTGCATGGCTCGCGTACGCCGATCTGGTGCTCGACGTGAGGCTGCCCGAAGCGCGCGA
Source organism: Acidobacteriota bacterium (assembly GCA_003222395.1). GTDB lineage: Bacteria > Acidobacteriota > Vicinamibacteria > Vicinamibacterales > CAVVIG01 > Gp6-AA45. The sequence goes on along the minus strand of QHWB01000039.1, from coordinate 122,521 downwards.
TGCGACGAGGCGCGCCATGGCGCTGGCGCCGGGGCGGCTCGATTACCGCATCCAGCTCGCCCAGATCTACGTTCGGCAGAACGACAGCGCGGAAGGGCGGCGGCTGCTGGCCGATCTCGCGCAGGTGAAGACCGACGAGGCCGTCGCGAGCCGCGCACGGACGCTGCTCGATCGGCTCGACGAGCACGAACGGGCGGTGGCGGAGCAGCGCGCGCGCGAGGCAGCGGCTCGCGAGGCGGCAGCGCGTGAGGCGGCGGCACACGAGGCCGCGCTGCGAGAGGCGGTCGTCGACGCTCGCGCCGATCCGACGGCGGCCACGTCGATTCCGCCGCGGCTGCCGACGCCGGACGACAGCAAGCTGCCGACGTTCAGGCTGCGCAAGGTTCGAACCGGCGAGGAGCGCGCCTACGGCGAGCTCGTGTCGATCGAATGCGGGGCAAGCGGCGTTCGATTCAGCCTTCGCGTCGGCTCGCGCGTCATCGTCGCCGTTGCGAAGCGGATGGAAGACGTGGAGCTCGCGGCATACGGAAACGACAAAGAACTCGCGATCGCGTGCGGTCCGCGCGCCGAGCCCGACGCGGTTTACCTGACCTGGCGCCGCGCCGACGCCGCGCAACGCGCGGCCGGAATCGTGGGAACTGCCGTTGCCGTGGAGTTCGTGCCGAGAGACTACCTGCCCTGACGCGGCCGTCAACAGGCGGCGTCATTTTTCTTCGTCAACCGGGCCTCAAATCATTCCTCGCGTCGACGCCGTGATGATCTCCTCATCGACGAGCGACTTACCGCGACGCCTCTGAACGCAGCGCTCGGCGCTGCTCTTGCCGTCCTCCTCGCCGGCTCTGGTCGATTCGGGACGTATCGACCTGCGGGGCCCGACTTCCCCCGCGGCGTGCGCGCGACTCCCCAGAGCCTTTCACCTCAGAAGGAGGACTGTGTATGTTGCGTACCGTTCTGTCGATCGTCGCCCTCGCGTCGCTGATTGCGGCGCAGCCGCAGACGGCCACTGCCCAGAGCCGGAGCAGCGGCCGTTCGACGGCGAAGCCCGCCGTCACCGGACCCGTCAACATCAACACCGCATCGGTCACCGAGCTGCAGACGCTTCCCGGCATCGGCGCCAAGACCGCCGAACGCATCGTCGAGTACCGGCAGAAGAACGGACCGTTCAAGAAGATCGAGGAGTTGATGAATGTACGCGGCGTGGGAGAGAAGAACTTCCTCAAGTTGAAGCCGCACCTGTCGGTCGCGACGGCGAAGACCGACCACGACCATCAGCCGCAGTTGTAGACGAGGGTACCGTGGCGGCCGGGTATTCGATCGTCGAAGTGATGTTCGTCGTGGGCCTGGTCGCCACGCTGAGCGGCGTAGCCGTCCCGCAGATGTTGGCGGCGCTGGACGACTTCCGCGCGACGGGCGCCGCGCGATACATGGCCGCGCGCCTTCAACGCGCGCGGATGGAAGCCGTAATGCGCTCGGCGGAGGTCGCCGTGAAATTCACCAAGACGCCTGCCGGCTACGCCTTTGCGGTGTATGTCGACGGCAACTGGAACGGCATCCGCTCGGCGGACATCGCGAATGGCGTCGATCGGCTGCTGTCGGGGCCCGAGCGGTTGACCGACAATTTCCGCGACACCGATTTCGGAACCCTCGACGGGCTGCCGGCAGTCGATGCCGGTGTGCCGGCGCCGGGCAACGACCCTATCCGGCTCGGTGTGAGCGACATGGCCACGTTCACGGCCAAAGGCACTTCGTCTGCGGGAAGCATCTACATTCGCAGCCGGCGAACGCAGTACGTCATCCGAATCTTCGGTACCACCGGCAAAACGCGTCTGCTCAAGTTCGACGCGCGGTCGCATGAATGGAGACCGGTATGAACAGCGACGACGTGCACGCCGACCGCCGCCTCACCGCGCGCCGCCGAGGCGTGCAGGACCACGGCGTGGTGTCGGCCCACGTCAGGCCGGGACACAGCGCGGTGCTGTTGAACGTGTCCGCGGGCGGCGCGCTCGTCGACACCGAGCATCGCCTGTTGCCTGGAGGGGCGGTGGAACTGCAGATGCGGACGAAGAACGATCGCATCAGCATGCGCGGGCGCGTGGTGCGGTGCGCCGTCGTGCGGCTTCGGCCGGCCGTGTGCTATCGCGGTGCAATCGTGTTCGATCAATATCTACCGTGGTTCGTCGACGAACGGCGGGAACAAGCTTCCCCCGAGGTCATCTGAGATGGCGCGCGCTCGCAGCGGATCGCGCGCGTTTTCCGAGCAATTGCCGATCGCGGCTCATGGCATCGGATTTGGTTCTCGCGGCGCCACACCAATAAGGAGCGACGCGATGACCGCGACACACAGTCCACGCCGGCGCGATCGACGTCAGGCCTTCGGCGATCTTCTGGGCGCGCTGGCGCGATCCATCGATCGCCGCCACGATATCTCGCTCATTCGAGGGACGTTCGAGGAGATGCTGCGACGGATGGTACCGGTGCGCGCAGTCCAACTGCGCGAAGCCGGCAGCCGGTGGCTCGCTCGCACCGACGGCGCGACGGGTCGTGGCGCGGAGTCGGTCGCCCTCGAAGTGCCCGGCATCGAGCCCGGGCTTCACGGGCAGCTCGAGGCGATCTTCGATCCGGCTTGCGGCCTGGGCGAGTGGGACTTTCAGGTCCTCGGTGTTGCGGCGCATCTCGGCGCGCTGGTGCTCGAGATCGAGCGATCGCGGCTGCAGCTCTCGCGCAGCGGTCTCTATCCGGCAGTGCGGCCCCGCCGCGACGGCGCGGCGCCGCTCATCGGATCGACCCCGGTCATCCAGGCGCTGCGCGCCACGATCGAGCGCGTGGCCGCGACGGATTTCACCATTCTGCTGGAAGGCGAGAGCGGCGTTGGAAAGGAGCTCGTCGCGCGCCAGATTCACGATTTGAGCCGGCGGCGGAACGGTCCGTTCGTCGCGATCAACTGCGCCGCCCTGGTCGAGACGCTGCTCGAGGCGGAGTTGTTCGGCATCGAGGACCGCACGGCCACGGGCGTACGCGGAAGGAGGGGGAAGTTCGAGGCGGCGGAGGGCGGAACCCTGTTCCTGGACGAAGTATCGGATCTCTCGCTGTCGGCCCAGGCGAAGCTGCTGCGCGCCATTCAGGATCTCGCCGTCGAGCGCGTGGGCGGCAACGGCACCCACCGGGTCGACATCCGCATCATCGCCGCGACCAATCGCGGACTGCTGCCTTTGGTCGACCGACAGCTCTTTCGTCCGGATCTGTTCTACCGCGTGAGCGGCGTCGACGTGCGCGTGCCGACGTTGCGAGAACGGAAAGCCGACATCGTCGAGCTGGCCGAGTACTTTCTGGCGCGTCACCGATCGACGCGTGCGCTGCGGCTGTCGACGGTTGTGAACGATGCGTTGATCACGTACGACTGGCCCGGCAACGTGCGCGAGCTCGAGCGGGTGATGGAACGCGTAGTCACGCTCGCGGAATCCGACGTGATCGGGCTCGACGATCTGCCGCCGCCGGTGCGCGGATGGCACGGGACTGCGCTCGGCCCGTCGTTCGCGCGCAACGACACGCTGCGCGTTTGGGCGCGGCGCTACGTGCGGCTGATGGTCGAGCGCTGCGACGGCAACAAACGTCGGGCCGCGGGCGTCCTCGGCATCAGCTATCACACGCTCAAGGCGTATCTGCGCGACGCTCTCGACGATGCGGCCGCCGCCGGCGCGGGTGTGGCCGAACCGGCCGCGAGCGAGGAGGCGGACGCGCTCGAAAGGGTCGGCGTGGAGACGCCGCAATGAGACGGCCGGGTTGTCTCCGGCCAATATCGTGAACGAGACAGGGCAGTGCGAACTGCTGCGAAGTCGCGCGTTCACCTCGGCGCGGGCGCAAGGCGCCCGCGGAGAGGGGGCATCCATGGTGACACGGGTGTTGGCAACGGTGGCGGTCGCGCTGACGACCGCCGCGACGGCTCACGCGCAGCATTGGCAGCGGATCACGTCCGATCTGCACATGACGAAAACTGCAGCGGCCGACGGAACGAGCCTGACGATCGTCCACAAAAGCGGCGACGTCGTCACGATCGAAATCGACTACGCGACACGTGCCATCCGCGTGACGCGGAATTTCGAGACGCGGTCGGTCGACAACCCTGAAAGCATGGCGCAAGTGGCGCAGATGCTCGCCTCATCGGCTGCGGCGAAGGCGCTCCAGCGGCTGGCCCGCGCCACCGAAGCTGACGAGACGAGCGATGGCGAAACGATCCGTTTGGCAGGCACGGTCATCGGTTTTCTGACCGGTGATCGGGCGGCGCTGCGACGTCATACGGATCACGTCCGCAAACACCACGGCGCGGACGTCCCGCCGCCGGCGCCCTTCGGGGTCGGCTTCAAATCCGGCGGCCGGCTGCGGCGCATCCTGACGCCGGACGAATGCTGGGGGCAGTACTCGATATCCGCCATCAATATCGCGAACGCCTTTGTCGATTGTCGTCAGCGGCTCGCCTGGTGGGAGTTCACGGCGGCCTGGTCGTGCGACATCGAATATGTGGTTCGCGCCGAAGCGGCCTGGGCGTGGTTCTGGGCGTGCAACGGTTCTTCGGCGCCACGTCCGAAGGCGGCAAGAAGCTCATATGCTGCTGCGTGTACTGCTTGAGGTGATCGCCGGCGGCATCGTCGTATTCCTCGTGCTTGGAGGCATCGCCCCGATGCTCGTCGTGGCGGGCGCCTCCAAGCGCCTGTTGTACGCAGTTGGCATCGCGTTGCTCCTGCTCGTGAGCGCGGCGGTTCTCTACGTCAATCTGCGAAGACGCGTTGACAACGGTTCGCGGCGCGATTTCTGACCTGTTGCGAGCCGCCGTTGAGCTGCACTCGGACACGCGACCCGTTTACCGCGTGCCGGAACGTTCGTACAATTGGCGGGATGAAGCGTCTGGCCGTGCTCATCGCGATATGCGGTTGCTGGACCGCCTGTGGCGGTGATCACTCCACGATTGCGTCACCATCCAATCCGACGAACCCTTCGACGCCGGTCGCACAGACATTCACGCTGAGTGGTCGCATCACGGATCAGCAGAGCGGACGCGCGATTGGCGGCGCTCTCGTCCAGGTTCTCGATGGGCCCGACGTCAACAAGGCCGCCATCTCCGACGCGAACGGGAACTACACCCTGTCGGGCTTGACCGCCGCCACGTTCACCGTGCAGGCGAGCGCGAAGGGATACGGGACGTCGACGCAAAGGATCGACCTGCGCGTCGACTCGACGCTCGGCCTCGCGCTGCAAATCAGCACGCGGACGATCTCCGGAACCGTGACCGACGCCACGTCACGCGGCATCCTCCCGAACATTCTCATCGTGGCGTTCAACGGGCCGAGTGCCGGGATGTCGACGCGCAGCGACGCCTCCGGCAACTACACGCTGAGCGGCGTCAGCTCGGACACGACGGCCATCCAGGCTTCGGCGACGAGTTACCTGACGAGCACGTGGTCCGTTCCAATCGGCGGCGACGCGCGGGTCAACATCGTCATGACGCGGACGGTCGGCACGCCCACGCCGCCGCTACCGACGCCGACGCCGGAGCCGACGCCGTCCCCGGGATCCGTGATCATCAGGTTTACCGACGCGAGCGGCGCGGTGGCGAGTTACAGCGAATCGGGATTCTCGATCGTGACCACGGCTGCCGACTGGTTCGCGAGCAGCTACGGGAAGCCGGGGCCGTCGATCCAGTTTTCGACGCCGGCTGGCGTCTCGACCGACGGCGAGGTGCGCATCACCGCCGGCGGCGCAACATTCCAATTCCAGTCGGTCGACCTGTATTCGAGCACGACGCCGATCCCATATGTGTTTACGGGAATCGCCAAATCGGCGACGGTCTATGTCGTTTCCGGCCGCCAGGGCAACACGTTCGGCAACTTCGCGACCATCGCCAGCGGCCAGTCGAGGACGCCCATCGATACGCTGCTCATTCGCCTGACGAATGCCGCAGCCGTGTGTTGTGCGAACCCCATGGGGCTCGACAACGTCGTCGTGCGATGAGCGGGCGACGATTCTTGACCGCGCGCGAAAGCGCATAGTACCGTTACCTGTTCCGGCGTCATCCACGCGCCGCTCAATGGAACAGGCCACCGAAGCTCCTCTCAGGAAGACGCCGCTCAACGCTCGCCACCGCGCTTCGGGCGCGAGGATGGTGTCGTTCGGCGGGTGGGACATGCCGGTCGAGTACTCCGGCATTGTCCAAGAGCACATGGCCGTGCGCACGCGCGCCGGGCTCTTCGATGTCAGCCACATGGGTGAGATCGAGATCGCCGGCAGGGACGCGCTCGCCGCCGTTCAACGCATATCGTCGAACGACGCCAGCCGGCTGCAGGCCGGACAGGCGCAATACTCCGGGCTGTTGTCGCCGCGCGGAACCTTCGTCGACGACCTGCTCGTGTACCGCCTCGCGCCCGCGCACTTCCTGCTCGTCGTCAACGCGGGCAACATCGCGAAGGACTACGCGTGGATCGCCGAGCAGATCAAACCGGTCGGCGACGCAGTGGCCGTCGACGCGAGCTCGCGCTACGCGCTGCTCGCCATCCAGGGTCCGGCCGCGAAGGAGGTCCTGCAGCCGCTGACCGCCGTGGAGCTCGACTCGATCAAGTACTACTGGTTCTCGCACGGCGAAGTCGCCAGCGTCCGCGCGACGATCTCGCGCACCGGGTACACTGGCGAGGACGGCTTCGAGGTCTTCGTCCCGCCGCAGTCGGCGGACCGCGTGTGGCAGGCGATTCTCGAGTCGGGACGAGCGACCGACGTCATCCCGTGCGGCCTCGGCGCGCGCGACACGCTGCGCCTCGAGGCGGCGATGCGCCTCCACGGCAACGACATCGACGAGACGACGACCGCGCTCGAGGCGGACCTCGGATGGATCGTCGGCTGGAAGAAGGACGACTTCGTCGGCGCCGCCGCGCTGCGGGAGCAGAAGGCGAGCGGCATCGGGCGGAGGATCGTTGGCTTCGAGATGATCGACCGCGGCATCGCCCGCCACGGCTACGACGCGTACATCAATGGCGCGAAAGCGGGAACGGTGACGAGCGGCACGCAGACGCCGTTTCTCAAGAAGGCGATCGGCATGGCGTACCTGCCGGTCGAACACATCGCGCCCGACACCGAGTTCGACGTCGACATCCGCGGCCGCCGCACACGCGCGCGCGTCGTTCCGCTGCCTTTTTATAAGCGCCCGCGGCCCGAGCGAGGCGCCGGAGGGTAGCGCCGCGAAGCGGCGCCGCCGAGTGAGAGCGAGCGGGGGTGGGGCCCCGCGAGCATAGGAAAATGTTGACGAGGACATAATGGCGTACCCGGCTGGCTTCAAGTACACGAAAGATCACGAATGGATCGACATCGCCGGCGATCGCGGCAAGGTCGGCATCACGGATTACGCGCAGCAGCAGCTGGGCGACGTCGTGTACGTCGAGTTGCCCGAAGTGGGCGTGAAGCTGAAGCAGGGACAGTCGTTCGGCACCATCGAGTCGGTGAAGGCGGTCTCGGAGCTGTACTCGCCGGTGAGTGGAGAAGTGGCCGAGATCAACACCGCGTTGAAGGACAAACCAGAGACCGTCAACTCCGATCCGCACGGCAACTGGATGATCGTCATCAAGCTGACCAACCCCGGCGAGACGGGCGGACTCCTCGACGCGTCACAGTATCAGAACTTGATCAAGTAGCACACTTCAGGCCCGCCGTCGCGGTAGAGTCATGCTGCGACGTTCTGTTCCGGATACGCCCGGGCGCGACGGCGCGAGGGCGTCAGCGCGTGGGGGTGGGCCCCACGCGAATAAGAAAATGGTTTTCGATCACGAACGGTTCCAATCCCGCCATATCGGGCCCGACGAAGCCGAACGCGACGAGATGCTCAAGGTCGCCGGCGCGTCTTCGCTCGATTCGCTGATCAACGAGGCCATCCCGCCGCGCATCCGTCTGAAGCAGCCGCCGGACCTGCCCGACGGTCAGAGCGAATATCAGTTCCTTCGCGATCTTCGGCGGATCGCCTCGCGCAACCGGGTGTTCCGCTCGTATTTGGGACGCGGCTACTACGACTGCATCACGCCGGCGGTGATCCTGCGCAACGTGCTCGAGAATCCCGGGTGGTACACGCCATACACGCCGTACCAGGCCGAGATCGCCCAGGGACGGCTCGAGGCGCTCCTCAATTTTCAGACGATGGCGCGCGACCTCACTGGCATGGAGGTCGCGAACGCGTCGCTCCTCGACGAGGCGACCGCCGCCGCCGAGGCGATGACGATGCTGCACCGCGTCCAGGCGAAACGCATCGACGCGGTCGTCGGCCCGGCGCAATTTTTCGTCTCGCAGTCGGTGTACCCGCAGACGCTCGACGTCCTGCGATCGCGCGCCGAGCCGTTGGGCATCGAGCTCGTCACGGCTCCCTGGGACGACTTCAAGACGGCGCCGTTTGGCGACCGTGTGTTCGGCGCCCTCGTTCAATCGCCAGACGAAGCCGGGTGCGTCTATGACTTGAGAGACTTCATCGCGCGGGCGAAGCGTTTGGGAGTGGCCGTTGCCGTCGGAACCGACCTTCTCAGCCTCGTACTGCTGACGCCGCCCGGCGACCTCGGTGCAGACGTCGTGTACGGCAACTCACAGCGGTTCGGTGTCCCGCTCGGGTACGGGGGTCCGCACGCCGCGTTCTTCGCGACGCTGGAGAAGCACGTCCGGCAGGCGCCGGGACGCATCATCGGCGTCTCGGTCGACGCGCAGGGGAATACCGCCTATCGCATGGCGCTGCAGACGCGCGAGCAGCACATCCGGCGCGAAAAGGCGACGTCGAACATCTGCACCGCGCAGGCGCTGCTGGCCAATATCGCCGGGCTCTACGCCGTCTACCACGGACCAAAGGGGCTGATGCGGATCGCGACACGCGTGCACGCCTACGCGCGGCTGCTCGAAACCGCGCTCGGGAAGATCGGTGTCCGGCAGGTGAACGAGGCGTACTTCGATACGCCGCGGTTCGAAGTTGCCAGCGGCGCGCAGGCGGTCGCGCAGATTCGCGACGCCGCGCTCGCCGCCAGGATCAACCTCGGCTATCGCGACGACGGCACGATCCACGTCGCGCTCGATGAAACGGTCGACGAGGGAGACATCAGGGATCTCGTCGCAGCATTCGCCGCTGGCGTGGGCAAAGCAGTCCCCGCTTTCCCACGCGACCTGCCAGACCCACTCGCCCTACCCGACCGGCTGGTTCGGACGTCGCCGTTTCTCACGCACCCGGTGTTCAACAAGCATCATTCGGAAACGGAGATGATGCGCTACGTCCGCAACCTCGAGCGGAAGGATATCGGGCTCGACACGTCGATGATTCCGCTCGGCTCGTGCACGATGAAGCTGAACGCGGCGGCGGAGATGCTGCCGATCACATGGCCGGAGTTCGGGCGGCTTCACCCGTTCGCGCCAATCGATCAGGCGTCGGGGTATCTCGACGTATTTCGAGAGCTCGAGTCGATGCTTGCCGCCATCACCGGCTTCGCCGCGGTGTCGCTGCAGCCGAATTCAGGCGCGCAGGGCGAGTACGCGGGGCTGATGGTGATTCGCGCCTATCACCGCGATCGCGGCGACGCGTCGCGCGACGTCGTGCTGATTCCCGCGTCGGCGCACGGCACGAATCCGGCCAGCGCCGTGATGGCGGGGATGCGCGTGGTCGTCGTCTCGAGTACGACCGAAGGGAACATCGACGTCGACGATCTGCGGCGGAAGGCGGAAGAGCACAGCCGTCGCCTCGCGGCGCTGATGGTCACCTACCCGTCGACGCACGGCGTCTTCGAAGAGAGCATCCAGGACGTCTGCTCGATCGTTCACCAGTTCGGCGGCCAGGTGTACATGGACGGCGCGAACATGAACGCGCAGGTCGGCCTCACGAGCCCGGCTGCGATTGGCGCCGACGTGTGCCACATCAACCTGCACAAGACGTTCAGCATCCCGCACGGCGGCGGCGGCCCGGGCATGGGACCGATCGGCGTCGCCGCGCACCTCGCGCCGTACCTGCCGGGACATCCGATGGTGAAGACCGGAGGGACACGCGCCATCCACGCGCTGTCGGCCGCACCATGGGGCAGCGCGAGCATCCTGCTGATTTCGTACGCCTACATGAAGATGCTCGGCCGCGACGGCATGACCGATGCGACGCGCTACGCGATTCTGAACGCCAACTACATCAAGTCCCGCCTCGAGTCGCACTACCCGGTGCTCTACACGCGGGCGAACGGACGGGTGGCGCACGAAATGATCTTCGATCTCCGCCCGCTGAAGCAGGCGAGCGGCGTCGACGAGACGGACGTGGCCAAACGCCTGATGGATTTCGGATTTCACGCGCCGACGGTCTCGTTCCCGGTCGCCGGCACGCTGATGGTGGAGCCGACGGAGAGCGAATCGAAGGACGAGCTCGATCGGTTCTGCGAGGCGATGATCGCGATCCGCCAGGAGATTCAGGCGATCATCGACGGCAAGCTCGATCGGAAAGACAACCCGCTCAAGAACGCGCCGCATACCGCCGCCGCCGTCGCATCCGACGATTGGCCTCACCGCTACTCGCGCGAGCAGGCCGCCTTTCCCGCGCCATTCGTCCGCGCGCACAAGCACTGGCCGAGCGTCGGACGCATCGACAATCCGTACGGCGATCGGAATCTCATGTGCTCCTGCCCGCCGATCGCGGAGTACGTGTCCGGCGACCGCCACGCGCTGCCTATTTAGCTATCAGCTATCAGCTATCAGCTGTCAGGTTTCAGCTCTCTTACCTTTCGGGCTCCCGGCGCAGCTCATTCCGCGTCGACGAAAGCGGATTAAGGGCTAAAAGCTGATAGCGGGGAGCTGACTGATACCTGACGCTTGATAGCTGGCTGATAGCTGATAGCTGATAGCTGATAGCTGATAGCTGATAGCTGATAGCTGATAGCTGATAGCTGATGACGCTGCCAGACAGCACTGAAAGCCCGCAGGATCTCCATCGCCGCTTTCCGGTGCGCGATCGCGTTCGGGTGCGCGTCGAACGGGCTCACCCACATCGTGCGCGGATCGCGATACGTCGAAAACTGCGGAAGCAGGTCGAGGCAGCGCACGTTTTCGTCAGCGCAGACGCGGCGGACGCCTTCGTGAAGGTACCCGAACGGATACGAGCGTCCGTTCGGGCCGAGCGCGTCGGGCGCCGGGAAGAGCACACCGCCGGAGGGAAGACCGGCGGCTCGGGCGCGCTCGAAGAACTCGCGCAGCTGTCCGTACGCTTTCTTGGCGTTGGGCGCGTCGGGATCGCGCAGATTCCGCTCCATGTAGTGCACGTAGCCTTCCGTCAGACCGATCGCTTCCTGAATCCTCGTCCACTGCGCGCGCGCCATGTCATAGATGAGCGACGATCCTTCCACCCGGCGCTCTAGCGAAGCCGGCAGCAGCGGGTACGCCTGCGGGCGTGCCATCGACGGCGTCTCGAAGTCGTTGATGTAGAGCTGCAGCAGCACGAAATCGGGCTCGACGGTCAGAACCTGCGTCAGCACCTCGAGATGCTCCGGCATGTTGTTGCCGGGCCGGCCGAAGTTGAAGACTTCGTACCGCGGACCGAGGAATTCCTCGAGCAGATTCGAGAAGCGGTCGCGCTCCTCGACGCCCTGTCCCCACGCGAACGAGTCGCCGATCACGGCGATGCGGTAGCGGTCGGGCGATTTGGGAGGAACCTCGCGATCGCGGAAGCCGAGGCTGTTGGATCGGTACGACGGACCGCCGGCGCGGCGGGCGATGAAATCGCCGGCGCGGCCGCTCGACTGCGCGCGACGGAATTGAAAGCGTGCGAGGAGCTCGGCGGCGACGAGGGCAGCCGCCGTCATGGTGACGACCAGGACGACGCGGAGCAGGATGCGGCCGGTTCTACCGGGCATGCGCGACGGCGCGCGTCAGTCGGTCCGCCTTTTCCCGGAAGCGCCGCAGCAGCTCCAGGGTGATACGGCCAGGCACGCCCGACCCGATCGTGCGATCGTCGACCCGCACGATCGGCACGACCTCGCGCGTGGTGCTCGTCAGGAACGCTTCGTCCGCGCCCAGGAGATCGTCGTCGCGCAGCACCGCTTCGCGCACCGGAATGCCGTGCTCGGCGCCGACTTCGAAGAGGAACTCGCGCGTGATGCCTGGCAGCAGTCCGGCCTCGATCGGCGGCGTCAGCGCCGCGCCGTCCTTCACGATGAAGAGATTCGACTGCGTGCATTCGGCGAGCTCGCCGCGGTAGTTGCGCATGACGCCTTCGAATCCGCCGCGGCGGTAGGCCTCCTGCATCGCCAGCGCGTTGTTCAGCAGGTTGTTCGACTTGATCCGCGGGTTCACCGTGCCGGGGTGGTTCCGCAGAATCGGCACGAGCGCCACCTTCACGCCGCGCTCGAACGCGTCGGCGGCAGGGCTCACGTGCGGCTTCACGATGACGACAATCGACGGGTTCGGCGTTGCGGCGGGATCGTAGGTGAGCTCGCCGACGCCGCGCGTGACGAGGATGCGGATGTACGCCTCGCGCGCGGGGGCGCCGCCGTGTGCACCAAGACCGGCCGCGCGCATCGTGTCGAGGAACCGCGCGGAGATCTGCTCGTCGTCGAGCGGCACCGGAAGGGCGAGCATGCCGGCGGAGTTGCGCAGGCGCCGCATGTGGCGATCGAAGAGGAACGGCTGACCGTTATAGGTCCGCAGCGTCTCGTACACGCCCTCGCCGTACAGAAACCCGTGATCGAAGACCGAGATGGCCGCGTGCTCCTGATCGAACACGCGCCCGTTGACGTTCACAGTGGCGGCCATCGCGGAAAAGCGTACTGCGTATGCTATTCTCGCCGCAACGTACGCTATCAGCTCTCAGTGATCAGCTCTCAGTGATCAGCTTTCAGCGATCGGCTTTCAGCTGCAAGTTCTCAGTTTTCAGCTGACCGGTGTCAGCTGATGCCGACAGCCGAAAGCTGATAGCCGATAGCTGATAGCCGATAGCTGATAGCCGATAGCTGATAGCCGATAGCCGATAGCTGATAGCCGATAGCTGATAGCCGATAGCTACTAGATGCGCGTACTGAATTCCGCCCAGATGCGCGAAGCCGATAAGCGCACCATCGACGACATCGGCATCCCGTCGCTCGTGCTCATGGAAAACGCGGGACGTCAGGCGGTCGCCGCGATGGAGGCGATGTACGCCGACCTGCTCGAACGCCAGGTCGGCGTGCTGTGCGGCCGCGGCAACAACGGTGGCGATGGCTTCGTCGTCGCGCGCACCCTGGTGCAGCGCGGCGTCGACGTCGCGGTGTTCCTGCTCGGCGGCGTCGCCGATGTGCGCGGCGACGCCCGGGTGAACCTCGAGATCCTCGGCCGCCTCGGCGTGACCGTCGTCGAGATCGCCGACAGTCAGGCGTGGGAGCTGCACTTTTCCGAGGTGAGCGACTGCACGCTCATCGTCGACGCGATCTTCGGAACAGGACTGAAGTCGCCGGTCAGCGGGCTGATCGAGTCGGTCATCGCCGACGTCAACGCGTCAGGCATTCCGGTCGTCGCCATCGATCTGCCGTCGGGGTTGTCGGCCGATTCGCCCAAGCCGATCGGCCCTTCGATCGAGGCGACGCTCACGGTGACGCTCGCTGCGCCGAAACTGCCGCTGGTGCTGCCGCCCGGCGAAACGCAGGCCGGCGACATCGTCATCGCCGACATCGGGATTCCGGTCGAGGTGATCGAAGCCGTCGAGGGACCGCGAGTCGATCTGCTGACGCGCACCGCCATGCGCGAGATCGTTTCGCCGCGCGCGTCCGACAGTCACAAAGGCGACTACGGCCGCGTCCTGATCGTCGCCGGATCGCGCGGCAAGTCAGGCGCCGCGCACCTCGCCGCCGTCGGCGCCCTTCGTTCCGGCGCCGGACTCGTGACCGTCGCCACGCCGGCATCGATCCAGGCCGTCGTGGCCGCGATGGGCGCCGAGTACATGACCGAGCCTCTCGACGATGGCGAGGACGGCGTGTCGCCCGGGAACGTCGATCGGCTCATGGAGATGGCGCGCGATGTCATCGCCATCGGACCGGGACTGGGACAGGCGCGCGCAACGCGCGACTGCATCAGGCAGCTCGTCGATCGCGCCACCGCGCCGCTCATCATCGATGCCGACGGTCTCAACGCGTTCAGCGGCGAGCCCGACCGGCTGTCGGGACGCGACGGCCGCGACGTCATCATCACACCGCATCCGGGCGAGATGGCGCGCCTCGTCGGGATGTCGACCCACGAAGTGCAGGCGAGCCGTCTCGAGATCGCGCGGAACTTCGCGTCGGCGCATCACGTGTACGTCGTGCTCAAGGGACACCGCACGCTCATCGCGACGCCGGACGAAAAGGTGTTCATCAATCCAACCGGCAATCCGGGCATGGCCACCGGCGGAACCGGCGACGTCCTCACCGGCATGATTGCCGCGTGGCTCGCGCAGCTGCTCGACGCCGAAGCGGCCTGCAAGATCGCCGTGTACCTCCACGGCATGGCGGGCGATCTTGCCGAAGCGGATGAAGGAGAGGTCTCGATGACGGCGGCCGATCTGGCCGCGCACATCGGCGACGCGGTCCTCGAGCTGACCGCGCGCCGCAGAGTTGTCGAGAAGAACGAATCGTAACGGCCGTAGCGCGGCCCTTTAGGGCTGCCCGACGAGCGCTTGCAGCTGCTTGAGGTGATTGAGATCGTGGCCCGCCATCGTCTCGACCACAGCCTGAAACGTCATCTCGCCGCGCTCGGGATGTGTGACGCGCTTCGACAGCTGCTCGGGCCGAAGCGCCTTCAGCAGCGCCACGTTCCAGTTCCGCAAGGCCTCGAACGTCGCGAGCGCGGCGTTCGCGTCGCCGTCCGGATAGGTTCGCGCCCAGCCATTCTGATCGAACGGCTGGATGACGTGGTGATCCTCGGCGAGCGCCTGGCGGAATCTGAAGGCGAACACGATTTCGGAGTCGGCGAGATGACACAGGATGTCGCGCGCGCTCCACTTCCCGGGCGCCGGCGCCGCGGTCATCCGCGCCGGGCCGATTCGGCCGGCGAGGCGATGGAGCTCGAGCGTGGTCGTCTCGATGACGTCGCGCGGCGCGCGCGTGCCCAGGTGCGTGGCGTACGGGTTCAATGTGACTGAAGTCATATCGCCTCGATCTGGAGAATTTCGACGATCGGCCCCACCATGTGAATGCCGCCGACGTCAGAGCGGATGTTGACGATCATCGTCACGCGCAGGTTCTCTCGTTGAAACGCCGTCGGCAGGCCATTCATGGGATCGTAAATCACGCCGTCGTCGCCGCGAACCGCCCAGAAGCCGCCTTCGAGCGAGTAGAAGTGCACGACGCCGGTCACGCGAACGGCGCCGGCGGGAACGTCGGGCGCCGCCGGCGATCCGCAGGAGAGCGCAATCGTGGCAACGACGACCAACGGCAGCAGGCGCACGAAAAGACGATAGCATTTCTGGAACAGATCGTCACAAACGCATGCGAGGAA
Source organism: Acidobacteriota bacterium (assembly GCA_003222395.1). Taxonomy (GTDB): domain Bacteria; phylum Acidobacteriota; class Vicinamibacteria; order Vicinamibacterales; family CAVVIG01; genus Gp6-AA45. The sequence goes on along the minus strand of QHWB01000039.1, from coordinate 107,053 downwards.
TCGGCTTCCACAACTAAGCATTTTTTACTCGCGTGGGGCCCGACCCCACGCGCTGACGCGCTCGCACCGTAGTGCCCGCGCGCATCCAGAAGAGAACGTCACCAATACAGTCGCGACAGTGTTAGAGACGTACAGAACGACGTCGGAAGTGGAAACAGTGGCGGTCGCGCGCGAGTTAGCGCGCACGCTCTCGGCCGGCGACGTGATTCTGCTGTACGGTGATCTCGGGGCAGGGAAGACCGCGTTCGTACGCGGGCTGGCAGAAGGACTTGGCGTTCAGCGCGAGGAGGTGAGCAGTCCGACGTTCACGCTGCTCCATGAGTATCGTGGTGGACGGCTCCCGTTGTTCCACGCCGACCTGTACCGCTTGAACGATCCGCGCGAGATTGACGACCTCGGCCTCGATGAAATTGCCGACAGGGGCGTGCTCGCGATCGAGTGGGCGGAAAAGCTGGCGCGGCCGCACTACGAGCGCGCGATTGCCGTGCGAATCACACACGGCGACGGCGACGCGCGGACGATCGCGGTAAGCTGACGAACGAGTCGTCTATTCGGATCGGTAGTTCGGCGCTTCCTTCGTAATCGCCACGTCGTGCACGTGGCTCTCGCGCGCGCCGGCCGGCGTGATGCGAATCAGCTTGGCCTGCCGCTGCAGCGTCGGGATGTTGCGGCAGCCGCAGTATCCCATGCCGGCACGCAGGCCGCCGACCAGCTGATGGACCATCGCGGCCACGCTGCCTTTGTGCGCGACGCGTCCCTCGATGCCTTCGGGCACCAGCTTGTCGCTGCCGCCGGGCGCTTCGAGATCGAATTCATCCTGGAAATAGCGATCGCGGCTGCCGCGGCGCATGGCGCCGATCGATCCCATGCCGCGGTACTCCTTGAAGCTGCGCCCCTGATACAGAATGATCTCGCCCGGGCTTTCATCGGTTCCCGCGAACAGGTTGCCGATCATCGTCGTGCTCGCGCCGACGGCGATGGCTTTCGTGATATCGCCCGAGAAGCGGATGCCGCCGTCGGCGATGATCGGAACGTCGTGCGCCGCCGCAGCGCGCGCGCATTCCATGATGGCCGTGATCATCGGCACGCCGATGCCGGCGATGACGCGCGTCGTGCAAATCGATCCGCCGCCGATCCCCACCTTCACCGCGTCGACGCCCACGTTGATCAGCGCCTCGGTGCCCTCCGCCGTCGCCACGTTGCCGGCGACGAGATCGACGTGCGCGAACCGGCGGCGCAGCGTGCGGACCATGTCGAGCACGCTCTGCGAATGGCCGTGCGCCGTGTCGACGACGAGCACGTCGACGCTGGCGGCGACGAGCGCGTCGGCGCGATCGATCGTGTCGCGCGCGACGCCGACCGCCGCGCCGCAGCGCAGCCGGCCGAGCGAATCCTTCGACGCGTTCGGATACTTCACCGCCTTCTGGATGTCCTTGACGGTGATGAGCCCCTTCAGCTGGAAATCGCGGTCGACAACCAGCAGTTTCTCGACCTTGCGCTGGTGCAGGATCTCGCGCGCGGCATCGAGCGTCGTGCCGACCGGCACGGTGATGAGGTTTTCGCGCGTCATCACCTCCGCGATCGCGCGGTTGACGTTCGTCTCGAACCGCAGATCGCGGTTCGTCAGGATGCCGACGAGCCGCCCTTCTTTGCTGCCATCCTCGGTAATCGGCACGCCCGAGATGCGGTATTTCTTCATCAGCTCGAGCGCTTCGTAGATCCGGTTGGTCGGGGAGAGCGTGATCGGATCGACGATCATGCCGCTCTCCGATCGCTTGACGCGGTCGACCTCGGACGCCTGCTCCGCGATCGACAGGTTCTTGTGGATCACACCGAGCCCGCCCTGCTGCGCCATCGCGATCGCCAGGCGCGATTCGGTGACCGTGTCCATCGCCGCGCTCACGAGCGGCACGCACAGGCGGATGTTTCGGGTGAGCCGCGTCGTGACGTCGACCTGCGTCGGCACGACATCCGAGTGCCGCGGAACGAGCAGGACGTCGTCGAAGGTCAGGGCGGTGGCGAGGCCGGTTTCGGTGGAGAGGAGAGTGGGGATCTCGGTTTTCAGTTCCATAAGGCGAAACCACGAACATCACGAAAACACGAAAAACATGTCGGGGTTCGTGTGCGTGCTTTCGCGTCTTTCGTCGTGATCATGCCGCTGCGCCGTGACATTTCTTGTATTTCTTCCCGCTGCCGCACGGACACGGCTCGTTGCGGCCGACCTTCGGCTCCTCGCGGCGGACCGTCTTCACGATGTCGTCGCCGCCGACGCGCGCCGGCTGGGGGCCGCTCGCGCGCGGCGGCGCCTGCGTAGCCGTCGCGGCCGATCGCGGCGCGCCGAACACCGACGCGGTCGCCGACTCGCTCGACGGATTGTTCATGATGAGCGGCGCCCGCCGCGGCGCCGCACGGCGGACCTGCGGCGCCTCTTCGCTCAGAATCGGTCGGAGCCACCACAGGTACCGGACGATTTCCTCGTCCACGCGCTCTTTCATCGCCTGGAACAGCGCGAAGCTCTCCTTCTTGTACTCGACGAGCGGGTCGCGCTGACCGTAGCCGCGCAGCCCGATGCCTTCCTTCAGATGGTCGAGGCTGTAGAGGTGATCCTTCCACTGCTGATCGACGATCTGCAGCATGATGTCGCGCTCGACGCGCTGCAGCACTTCGCGGCCGACGAGCTTTTCCTTCTCGTCGTACGACGCGACGATGAGCTCCCACAGCTGATCGCGGATCTCGCCCGATGTGCGGTCGCTGAAATCGAGCGGGGCCGTGTCGATCGCGAAGACCCGCGAAACCTCGCGCTTCAACCCCTCGAGATCCCATTGTTCGAAGTCGGCATTGGCGGCCGCGTAGGTATCGACGAGCGCGTCGAGGATGTCTTCCGCGAGCAGCATCAGGTACTCGCGCGTGTTCAGGACCTCTTCACCGCCCTCCTCGTCCTGCAGCTTGATCTGCCCGTCGAGGATCTGGCGGCGCAGCGCGTAGACGTTCTCGCGCTGCTTGTTCATCACGTCGTCGTACTCGAGCAGATGTTTTCTGACGGAGAAGTTCTGAGCCTCGACCTGCTTCTGCGCCCGCTCGATCGCCTTCGTCACCATCCCGTGCTCGATCGGCACCCCTTCTTCCATGCCGAGGCGTTGCATCAGACCCGAGATGCGGTCCGATCCGAAGATCCGCATCAGGTCGTCTTCGAGCGACAGGTAGAACCGCGATGAACCCGGGTCGCCCTGACGGCCGGCGCGGCCGCGCAGCTGGTTGTCGATGCGTCGTGCTTCGTGGCGCTCCGTGCCGAGGATGTGCAGGCCGCTGATGTCGACGACCTGATCGTGCTCGACGTCCGTCTGTTTCTTGAAGTGCTCGAAGATGCGCTGGTAGGCCTCTTTCGGCACGCGATAGAAGCCGTCCAGGTGATAGAAGTAGACGTAGTGCTCGTCCTCGACGAACCGCTCTTCGCCTTTCGGCAGCCGCTCGGCGATCTCTTCCGCGAGGCACTGCTGGCGCGCCATGAACTCGGGGTTGCCGCCGAGGAGAATGTCGGTGCCGCGGCCGGCCATGTTGGTCGCGATCGTGACCGATCCCTGCCGCCCCGCCTGCGCGACGAACTCGGCCTCCTGGGCGTGATACTTCGCGTTCAGCACGACGTGCTTGTCGGCGCCGCCGCCCGTCGTCGTGCCGCGCTTCAGACCGCGCCGATCGAGCATCGTCGACAGCTTTTCCGACTTCTCGATTGACACGGTGCCGACGAGGACCGGGCGGCCTTTCTTGTGCTCGTCGATGATCTCGGTGACGATCGCATCCCATTTTTCGCGCTCGGTGCGGTACACGAGATCCGGATTCTCGATGCGGCGCAGCGTCCGGTTCGGCGGGATCACGACGACGTCAAGCTTGTAGATTTTCGCGAACTCCTCGGCTTCCGTATCGGCGGTGCCGGTCATGCCGGCGAGCTTGCCGTACTTGCGGAAGTAGTTCTGGAAGGTGACCGTCGCGAGCGTTTGATTCTCGCGCTCGATCTTGACCTTCTCCTTCGCCTCCACCGCCTGGTGCAGTCCGTCGCTCCAGCGCCGGCCCGGCATCAGGCGACCGGTGAACTCGTCGACGATGACGACTTCTCCATCCTTCACCATGTAGTCGACGTCACGGTGGAAGATCGTGTGCGCGCGCAGCGCCTGGTCGACATGGTGCTTGACGTGGGCGTTTTCGAGGTCGTAGATGTGGCCCCCGTTCAACCGGTGGATCAACATCTGTTCGACCTTCGCCGTACCGCTTTCCGTCAGCGTGACCGTCTTGTGCTTCTCGTCGACGATGAAATCGCCGGTGGCTTCGAGCGCCTCGCGTTCTTCGGCCTTCGTGTCGCCCCGAACAACAGCACCCGCTTTCAGCCGCGGGATGATCCGATCGACCTCGTAGTAGAGATCGGTCGATTCCTCCGCCGGGCCGGAGATGATGAGCGGCGTGCGCGCTTCGTCGATGAGGATGCTGTCCACCTCGTCGACGATTGCGAAATGATGCCCGCGCTGCACGTAGTGCGCGAGCTCGAACTTCATGTTGTCGCGCAGGTAGTCGAACCCGAACTCGTTGTTGGTCCCGTACGTGATGTCGGCGGCGTATGCGACCTGCCGCTCCGCGTCCGTCAGCTCGTGCTGGATGACGCCGACGGTCATGCCGAGGAAGCGGTAGATCTTGCCCATCCACTCCGAGTCGCGGCGCGCGAGGTAGTCGTTCACCGTGACGACGTGGACGCCGTTGCCTTCGAGCGCGTTGAGATACGCCGGAAGCGTGGCGACGAGCGTCTTGCCTTCGCCCGTCTTCATCTCGGCGATTTTGCCCTTGTGGAGAACCGCGCCGCCGATCAGCTGCACGTCGAAGTGCCGCATGTTGAGCACGCGGCGTCCCGCCTCTCGGACGACGGCGAATGCTTCCGGCAGCAGCTCATCGAGGGTCTCGCCATTGCCGGATCGCTGCCGGAATTCGATGGTCTTGCGGCGCAGCTGCTCGTCCGACAGCGCCTGAACGGACGCTTCGAGGGCGTTGACCTGCGCCACGATCGGGCGCAGCCGTTTCAGTTCGCGTTCGTTCTGGGTTCCGACGACTTTGGCGAGAAGGGTATCGAGCATCTATGGTGAAGACTGAAGCCCAGGTATCCTTCGATTGTAGCGTAGCGCCCGCGGTAGCGCGAGCCTTTCAGGCGAGCGAATCGCTTCGCGGCGACGCTCGGCTGAAAGCCTCGCGCTACCGGATGGCGCGCTATCGAGTGGCGGGTTGCGTGAGGAGCTGCAGCGGGTTGATCAATTTGCCGTTCGCGAGGATCTCGTAGTGCACGTGCGCGCCGGTCGATCGACCGGTCGATCCGACGTAGCCGATCACGTCGCCGCGCCGGACGTGCTGATCGGGCTTCACCGCGAACGCGCTCAGGTGACCGTAGCGCGTCGTCAATCCGAATCCGTGGTCGAGCTGAATGAGATTTCCGTAGTCGCCTGTGTACGCGGCTGACGTCACGTCGCCGGTCGCGGTGGCGTAAACCGGCTGACCTTTTTCCGTCGAGATGTCGAGGCCCTGATGGAAGCCGGGCTCGCCGGTGAACGGATCGCTGCGGCCGCCGAACGTGCCGGTCAGCCAGCCGTGCGCCGGCCAGATCGACGGCGTCGCCGCCGCGAGCGCCTCGCGGACTTCGACGTCCTTACGCACGATGCGCAACCGGCTCTCGAGTCCGTGGAGCAGATCGCGCAGTACACCGAACGTGTCTTCGGGCGACGCGAGCGGTACTCGGCTGAGCTCCGACATCGTCGCGGTCGGCGATCCTCCGGCAGCCCTGGTTTTAACGACGGCCGGCAGCTTCTGCATCGCTCGCGCCTGGGCGGGATCGACTTCGGCGCGCGCGCCGAGCTCGTTGATGACGCCTTCGAGCGACTGGATCTGAGTGGTCAGCTCGCCGGTGGCCGCGCGGTAGCTGCCGTTCTCGATCTCCAGCGCGGCATTAGTGAACTGAAGATCCCCGATTTCGGTTCGTGCGCTCCATTTGGCGCCGAGCCCGATGAGAACCGGCAGCGCGAAGATGCCGAGAGTCGCCGCGAAAAACGGACGCAGACTGATCGTTACGCGACGAACAGCGCCGCTCGAGCGGTCCGCGATAATCACCGTATACCGGTGAGGTTTCATTAACAACTTGCGATTAAAGGGGATGGACGCGAAAAGCCGCCGCGTCCGAAGTTCGCAAACTCTATCACAAGGCATATCGGCCACAAACACGCAAATCCTCGCGGCGAACAAGCGACGAAAGTTTACCGGTCGATACAGTTGAGTCTGGTACTATGCGCGGACCGGGGAGATCGATATGCGCATCCGTGCTCTGATCGGCGCCGCTGCTTGCGCATGCGTCGCCGCCGCGCTCACAACACGGCCGAACGCTCTCGGGAAACCCGGCATCAAACCGGTGCCGTGCCCGCAACAGGAATGGCAGTACGGCGAGGCAGCGTTCGAACCGCTCGCCGGCGCGAAGGCGTTCTTCGGCAGGTACGACGGCGGACTCTACCGCATCGAGATTCCCGACAACTGGAACGGCGAGCTCGTGCTCTACGCTCACGGCTACGTGGCCAACCAGGGGCAGAACGGATCCAGCCTGCGCGTCGGCAACCACACCATCCGCGAACATCTCGTCCGAGAAGGATTCGCCTGGGCCGCGTCGAGCTACCGGTGCAACGGCTACGTGCCCGGGCAAGGTCTCGTCGACACGATGGCGCTCGTCGAGCTGTTCACGAAATCGAACGGCGGCCGCGCACCGCAGCGCACGTATCTGACCGGCACGTCGATGGGCGGACACGTCACGATTCTCGGTCTGCACGAATTTCCAACCGCGTTTGCCGGCGGTCTCGCGATGTGTCCCGCTGGACCGGAGTTGTTCGACTTTTACGCCGCCGTCGGCGCCGGCGCCGAAGCGATTACCGGCGTCGAGTTCAAGTCCGATTCGATCCGGCAGGACACGGCGAAGATCGTCGAGCAATTGGGCGAGCCGCCCGACTACACGGAAAAGGGACGCCAACTCGCCAGCGTCGAAATCCGGATCAGCGGCGGACCGCGGCCGTTCGCCCTCGAAGGACTCGCGTCTGGAGGACGCTTCACCGCGAACATCAGCGGATCGGCGCTCGCCGGCATCGTCACGCCGCAGAATCGCGCCGTCACGACCACGCACATCAGGTACGCGATCGACGGCGGCCTCGGGCTTACGAGCGACAGTCTGAACCAGCGTGTCCGACGCAAGACGGCCGATCCCGAGTACCGCGGCGACAAGACGCCGTACGAAGAAGTCGCGCCATTCGACGGCAGGATCGAGCGGCCGCTGCTGACCATGCACGGCACCGGTGATCTGTTCGTGCCGATCTTTCTGCAACAGGTCTTGAAGCGCGCTGTCGCGGCAACGGGAAACGAAAAGCTCCTCGCCCAGCGCATCTATCGCATCGCGGGACACTGCGGCTTCAGTCAGACGGAGCAGATCAGAGCGTTCGACGATTTGGTGAAGTGGGTGCGGCAGGGGACGAAGCCGCACGGCGACGAGGTCGAAGGCGACTTGAGCAACGCGGGAATGACGTTCACCGATCCACTGCGGCCGAACGATCCCGGCGGTCTGACGATCAAGCCGGCGCCATCGTCTGCGCCGCAGGCCGGCGTCGATTTCGTCCGCGACGTGCAGCCGATCTTCCGGCAGAACTGCTACGGCTGCCACGGACCGTCGATTCATCAAAACGGGTTCCGCCTCGATCGGCGCGCCGACGCGATGCGTGGCGGCACCGGACCGGTCATCGGTCGCGGCGACAGCGCCGCGAGCCGGTTGTATCAGCGGCTGATCGGCAACCGGTTCGGGATGCAGATGCCGCCCACGGGACCGCTCGCGGCAGAACAGATTGCCGCGATCAAGGAATGGATCGATCGGGGAGCGGAATGGCCCGACGAAGCGGCTGGAGAAACGCCGGCGCTTCCGACACCGCCCCTGATGCGCGCGGTGCTGTACAGCGACGTCGCTGAAGTACAACGTCTGCTCGACGAAGGCGCCGATCCGGACGCGACAAACGACGCAGGCGCGACAGCGCTCATGTGGTCGGCCGGCGATGACGCGAAGACGCGCCTGCTTCTCGAGTACGGCGCCGACCCGAACATCCAGTCCGATCACGGGAAGACGGCGTTGTTCGTTGCGGCCGGCCGTCGCGGCGGCGCGTCCGTCGTGAAGATGTTGCTCGACTACGGCGCCAGCGCGTCACTGAAAGCGGGACGCCTCAACAATCCGACCAGCGCGCTCGTCGAAGCGGCAAACGTCGGCGACGCGGCCACCGTTCGCTTGTTGCTCGATCACGGCGCCAGCGTCACCGACGCGGGTTTCGTGGCGGCGGCCTTCGCCCTTCGCGCCCACTGCCTCGAGTGCTTCGACCTCCTCGCGCGCGCCCTCGACAAGGGGACGCTGAGCATGACCGGCCTTGTCATCACGCCGCCGGCCGGAGACTCACGCGCGCTGTCGACGCTGCTCGATCGAGGCTGAAGCCGACTCTCGTCTTGCCGCCTCCGCGCCTTCGGCGCTGCGGCGCGCCGCGCCGCAGCTCGAAGAGCGAAGGCAGGAAACGCTTACCCGTCGGCCGACATCCGGAACTGAAGCGCCTCGGCAATGTGATCTGCTGCGACGCGCTCGTCGCCAGCGAGATCGGCGATCGTGCGTGCGACTTTCCTCACCCGATCGTAGGCACGCGCGCTCAGCGACATCTGCCGCACGGCCGCCACGAGCACACGCGCGCCGCGGCCGTCGAGCGCACAATGCTTCGACATCAGCGACGGCGTGAGCGCGGCGTTCGTCAGAAGGGGATCGTCGCCGTATCGCATCCGCTGGCGCTCGCGCGCGGCGACGACGCGCGCGCGGACGCACGCGGATGCTTCTCCATCCGATCCCGACCCCAGCGCTTCGGGCGGCAGCGCGGGCACGTCCACCGTCAAATCGAGGCGGTCGCGCAGCGGTCCCGAAAGCCGGCTGCGATAGCGGGCGACGTGCTGCGGCGTGCAGCGGCACTCGCGCATCGAGTCGCCGGCAAAACCGCACGGACACGGGTTCATCGCACCCACCAGCATGAAGCGAGCGGGGAAGATCGCGGTGCGGGCCGCGCGTGCAATCGCGACGTACCCTTCTTCGAGCGGTTGACGCAGCACCTCGAGGACGTGGCGGCTGAACTCGAGCATTTCGTCGAGAAAGAGCACGCCGTGGTGCGCGAGGCTGACTTCGCCCGGCCGCGGCTGAGAGCCGCCGCCGACGAGCGCCGCGTTCGAGATGGTGTGATGCGGCGCGCGGAACGGACGTTCGACGAGCAGAGTACCGCCGGGTCCCAGGAGGCCGGCCACCGAATGCACCGCCGTCACCTCGAGTGCCTCCTCGAACGTCAGCGGCGGCAGGATGCCGGCCATGCGCCTCGCCATCATCGTCTTGCCGGCGCCGGGCGGTCCGACCAGCAGCACGTTGTGACCGCCGGCGGCTGCCACTTCCAACGCTCGGCGCGCGAGCAGTTGACCGCGCACGTCGGCGAGATCGGGCAGGGCGCGGGCAGGAGGGGCAGGAGGGGCAGGAAAGGCGGGAGAGGCTGGATGGGCGGGAGAGGCTGTAACCGCAGGACGGGCGGGACGAGTCGAGAGCGACGCACGAAAGGCGGCGGGGTCGTTCAACGCGCGGACGGCTTCGACGAGCGACGACACGGGCACGACGTCGACGCCTTCGACAATCGCGGCTTCGGCGGCGTTGGATGCCGGCAGCAGCAGCCCGGCGAGACGATCGCGGCGCGCGGCGACGGCGATCGGCAGCACGCCGCGCGTCGCCTGAATCGATCCGTCGAGCGACAGCTCGCCGAGCAGAATGAGGTCGGCGATGTGGCGCCGCTCGACGACGCCGCTCGCCGCGAGGATGCCGAGCGCGATCGGCAAGTCGAACGACGCGCCCGCCTTTCGCACGTCGGCCGGCGCCAGATTGACGATGATTCTGTGCGGCGGAAAGTCGAACCCCGAGTTCCTGATAGCCGACTTCACGCGGTCGCGGCTCTCACGCACGCTCGCGTCGGGCAGCCCGACCATCGTGAACGACGGAAAACCGAACGACACGTCGACTTCGACGTGCACGGGACAGGCGTCGAGACCGAACAGCGCCACCGTTCTGAGACTGGCCAGCATCGCCCGACACGTTGCAAGACGCGTCTCAACATGGCTCGATCGGCATTTCAGGCACTTGCCGTGAATCGCGGACCAGGTCGTTGCAGTTTCTGACATGGAGACGGGCGGGGAATGGGCGATAACTACGCGGGCATGCGACTCTTTCGCGTCAGCTTCCTGATCCTCTTTCTGGAGCTCGCGTGCATCCGCTGGTTCGGCAGCACCGTCGTGTTCCTGACCTTCTTCACCAACGTGGTGCTGCTGGCGACGTTTCTCGGGATGTCGGTGGGCTGCCTCGCGGCCCGCGATCGACGGCCGCTCGTCACGACGGTCATTCCGCTGCTGCTCCTGAGCGTCGTGCTCGCGCTGGGCGTCTGGTACGTCTACACGTACGTGGGGCAGATTGCCGTCGACGTCGGACGCCAGCGATCGCCGCAGCAGATCTACTTCGGCACCGAATACAACCCGCGCGACGTGGCCCGACTCGAGATTCCCGTCGAAGCGATCGCCGGGCTGTTCTTCGCGACGATCGCGCTGTCGTTCGTCGGGCTCGGTCAGGAGATGGGACGCGCGCTCGACAACATCGCCGATCGGATCGCCGCGTACACGCTCAACATCGCGGGCAGCCTGGCCGGCATCGGCGCGTTCACGGCGCTGTCGTACGCGCAGGCGCCGCCTGAAATCTGGTTTGCGATCGCCCTCGCGCTGTGCCTGTCGTTCGTCCCGCACTGGGACGCGCTGCAGGTCTACTCGCAGATCGCCGTACTCCTGCTCGTCGCGCTGGCGGCGCACGTGCCCGGGCTCCAGACGATCTGGTCGCCGTACTACAAGATCAGTTATCAGCCGATCGGGGGCCTCATCTCCACGAACAACATTGGCCACCAGCAGATGATCGGCGTCGCCAAGACCGGGCCCGGGTATCTGCTGCCGCACATCCTCAACAAAGAATCAGGCGCGGCGCCGTTCGATGAGGTCCTCATCGTCGGCGCCGGCTCCGGCAACGACGTCGCGGCTGCTCTGCAGTCAGGCGTCGGCCACGTGGACGCGGTGGAAATCGATCCGGCCATCTTCGCGATCGGCAAGCGCGATCATCCCGAGCACCCGTACGACGACCGCCGCGTGACGGTCTACATCGACGATGGCCGCAGCTTCGTCAGGCGCAGCGGCAAGAAATACGATCTGATCGTCTACGCGCTCGTCGATTCGCTCGTGCTGCATTCGGGCTACTCGAGCATCCGCCTGGAAAGTTTCCTGTTCACCAGAGAGGCGTTCGAGGCCGTGGCCGCGCACCTGAAACCAGGCGGCGTGTTCGCGGCGTACAACGCCTACCGTCAAGGGTGGCTGGTGGGACGGCTCGATAAGATGATCACGGAGGTGTTTCGCGCCGAACCGGTCGTCATCGCGATGCCGTACCGGCCGCGCTTCGTGCCAGACGAGGCGACGCAAAGCATCGTCACCTTCATCCTCGCCAGCGCGGATGCTTCGAGGCTGGCGCGCATACGCGATCGCCTGGCGGCCGATCCGTTGCGCCTCCAGGCGCGCGACATCCGACCCGCCGCGGTGGATGTTCGTCCAGGCGAGCTGGTGCCGACCGACGACTGGCCCTTTCTGTATCTTCGCGACCGTGTGATTCCCGCGCTGAACATCCGCGGCATGCTCGTCATGGCCGCGATCTCGATGGCGCTGATCGCATTCGTTGTTCCCCGCGATCGACGGCGGCCGAACTGGCGGATGTTCTTCATGGGCGCCGGCTTCATGTTGATCGAAACGAAGGGAGTGGTGCACCTCGCGCTGCTGTTTGGCGCGACGTGGATAGTGAACGTGATCGTTTTCTCTGCAATCCTCGTGATGATTCTCTGCAGCAATGTGTTCGTGCTGCTGGTCAGGCCAGAACGCGTGTGGCCCCCCTACGTGCTGCTGCTCGCTTCGCTCGCGGTCGCCGCCGTCGTCCCGATGAACACGTTCCTCGACCTCCCGGGCGCGGTTCGCGTGGCGGTATCGAGCGCGATCGTGTTCGTGCCGGTGTTCTTCGCCGGAATCGTGTTCGCGACCGCGTTCAGGGCGTCGGCGGCTCCAGACACCGATTTCGCGTCCAACATCGCCGGGGCGATGTTCGGCGGTCTGGCCGAATCGCTTTCGCTGGTGATCGGATTCAACCTGCTGCTCGCGGTCGCCGGGGTCTTCTACCTGCTGTCGGCGATGCAGCCGCGTGCAATCCTGCACAGGGGACTGATCAACTGACGCGTCGACGCCGATACTCCAACTGCATTATTCTTGAGCGCCTTACCATCGAATAACAAAACTGAAAGACACGGAGCGACCGAACATGCTGGACGCCTTCAAGAACATGACCGGCGGGACGGGCAAGCAGGCGCAAAAGCAGACCGAAGAGCTCGAACTGCTCATTGCGTCGGCCAAAGAGGAGCGCGGCGCTCTGAGCGCGATGCTCACCGCGCTGACCGCGCGCACCGCCAAATTGACGCCGATGACCAAGTCACTCGAACAGGTGACCGACACGGCGGCCAGCATCACCACGCGGCTCGATGACATCGCAGCGCGGCTTGCGACGCTCGACGATCGCACCAAGGAGCTGGCCGAAGTCGACAAGCGCATCCAGGCGCTGAAGGAAGCCGCCCGACAGGCGGAGCAGACGACGCAGAAAGCCATCGGTCCGGACGGCGAGCTGCAGAAGCACCGCGAGGCGGTGCAGCATCTCTCGTCCCAGGCGCTGCAGACGCAGGCGACGATCGACACGTTGAAGAAGGAACGCTCCGCCCTCGAAGAGATGCGCACCCAGCTTCGCGAGGCCGAGAACGACGTGAAGCAGTCGGTCGCCCACGCGACGACGCTCAGGACCGACCTCGATCAGATCCGGCTCGTTTCCGCGACGCTGACGCAGGATTACGACAAGATCCGCGACACTTCGCGCGCCGCGCGCGAGGACACGACCGCGGCGATGGCGACCGTCAAGGAAGTGGAGAACAAGCTCGGACCGCTTGCGCGGCTGCACGAGCTGAGCCAGAGCACCGAAGAGCGACTGACAGCGCTGAACGCGCTCGCCGAGCACGTTTCCCACAAAGCCAAGGCGCTCGAGAGCCAGCAGCACGCCGTCGAGCACGCGGTCGTCCAGGCCAACCGCGTCAACGAGATGGTCTGGGCCATGGACGTCCAGATCGGCAAGTTGAACGAAGGGATGAAGCAGGCGGCTAAGGCCGAGGAGACGATCTCCCGGATCGAGAAGCTGTCGGAAGACAGCGTCTCGCGGATGGAAGCCGCGGCGAAACTGAATCAGGAGTTCCAGCGCGAGAACGCGCGCCTCGAGAAGGACAGCAAGCTGATGCTCGAGGCGGTGCGCACCGAAGTGAACACGCTCGCCGTCCGCAAGAAGGAGTTCGAGGCATTCGAGGAGCGGATGCGCGCGCTCCAGAGCTCGGTCGCCGAGGCCGAATCGCGCATGCTCGGACTCGCCGCCAAGGACAAGAACCTCATCGAGCTCACGCAGAAGGTCGACGGGCTCTCGAAGCGCTTCGAATCGCTGTTCGTGCAGGCCGACGATCTCACGAAGAAGCAGCTCTCGCTCGAGACCATGCGCGAGCGGCTGGCGCAGGTCGACGAGCTCTCGAAGCGCACGTCGTGGCAGATGGACGCGCTGCGCCAGAGCCGTCAGGACCTCGACGCGCTCCGCAAGGAGATCCAGGATTTCTACAAGTCTCACGCCGAGGCGGCGAAGCTCGCCGACAAGCTCGGGTCGGATCGGCTCGCGCTCGAGGCGTTCGGCGATCGCATGGGCTCGTTCGCGCTGCAGGCGCCGGAGCTCGAGGCGAAGATGGACGCGATTCTCGGCAAGCTGAAGCTCGTCGACGAGGGGACGCAGAAGGCCACCCGCCTCCACGAGTCGGTCGCGGAGCTCGACGCGCAGCTGTCGCGCGTCACCGCGCGATTGCCGTTCGTCGAGAAATTCGAAGGCCGGCTGAACGGGCTCAACACGCTGAGCGGCGAAGTCGATCAGAAGCTGCAGGAGCAGCTCGCGCGGCGCGCGGAGCTCGAAACCGTCAAGACGGCGCTCGACGGCCTCGGGGCGCAAATGGAGGACGCGCAGCACAAGCTCGAAGCGGTGCGCGCGCTCGAGAACACGCTCGTGCCGCTCGTCAACGCCGTCGACCGGCTGCGCGGCGACATCGCCGCGGCCGAAGGGCGCATCGCCTCGCTGGAGTTCAACGAAGCGGTGGTGATCGACAGCGAGAAGCGGTACGCCGATCTGGTCGCGGCAAGCCGCGCGGTCGCCAACGAAGTGGGCGAGCGGTCGCGGCAGATGCAGACGCTCGCCGAGGAGCTCGCGCGGTCGGCGAAGATGAAAGACGAGATGATCGCGGAGCTCGATCGCGTCCAGGGCCGGCAGCGCGACGCGGTGAGCCAGATCCAGGCGTCGGAAGATCAGCTCGCGCGCGCAGAAGCAATGTTTAAGCAGCTCGAGGCGCGGCGATCGCAGGTCGCGTTCGGCGAGAAGAAGCTCGCAGCCGTCGAGACGCGCCTGGCGGAGATCAAGCTGCTCGCCACCGAGCTCGACAAGAACATCGCATCAATCGCAAGCCGTGAGCAGTTGATCAACGCGGTCAAGGCCGAAGTCGACATCGTTCACCAGATCAGCGCGCGCAGCAAGGCCGACCTCGTGCACGTCACCGACCATCGCAACGACGTGGCGGCGCTCAAGAACCAGGTCGACGTCCTCCTGTCGCGCATCGCGGAGACCGACGAGCGGATTGCGTTCATCGACGGACGCCGCAAGCTCGTCGACGAAGTGCAGACCAAGACGAACGCCATCGTCCACGTGCTCGACGACGTGCGGATCAACCTCGAAACGCTCGGGGAACAGAAGGCGGTCATCGATCACGTGGCCGAGAAGGTGGCGCAGCTCGACTTCATGCTCCAGGAGGCGCGCAATACGCTGCGCACGCTCCAGCACGAGCGTGAGCTGGCCGAACGGATCGAGCAGGGAATCAAGCAGCTGCGAACCCGCACCGCCGGCGAAGACACGAAGAAGACGGCGGCCGCAGGAGCCTAGCTGAGGAACGCACAGGGCAAAGGGACAAGACCTTTGCCCTGTCGTCTACCGACGCAGCGTCACCGACACTGTTTGTCCTTGTTGAAGCGTCACGCGCACCGCCTTTCGCGCCGCCCTCTCGAGTAATTCAGGATCCTGCCAGGCATCTTCGCTGATTCCCGATCCTTCCGGTAGTCGATCGACGGCCGATACGAAGTAGGTGCCCTCCGGCAATCCCGCGAGATCGATCGCGCCACCCTGCGCGGGGCGCACGGTTGCGAAGAATCGTGACCCGTCATATCGCCGATCCTCGTCAACGGGAAACACGATGACCGTGCAGTCCGCGGCTGGCGCGCCGCGCGAATCGGCGACGCGGCCGGACAGATGCGTGACGACATCCGTGAGGACGATCTCGACGTCTCGGAGCGATTGATTCGGCCGGCCGAATGCCATCACGGCGTCGGTCACGTCCTGACCGTCCAGCCGGATCGCCTTCAGCATCCAGCCTGCCGGAGCGCGCGCCAGCCGCAGCCGTCGAGGACCGAGCACCGGACCGATATGGAACGTGAAGTCGTCGTGGATATCCGCCTGTGCGGCGCCGCGTCCCGCAAAATCCGAATCGGCCGGGATGGCGGCGAGCTCGAGCCGGCGCCGATTCGGCGTTGCTGCGCCTTCGAACGTCACGCGCCCGGAGATGTCCGAGCCCGGCATCGTCTGAACGACGACGCCTTCGAGGTCCGTGCCGTTTACCGACACAACCTGCCATCCGAGCTCGTTGTTCTTGGATCCCTCGAGGACGTACTCCCCTGCTGGCACGTTCGGGAACTCGAAGGTGCCGTCGGCTCTCGTGATGGCGCCGACGTCCGCGCCGGCCGTCGCCGATCGCCGGCTCGCGCGCATGCGGATGCCGCCCTGAAACGGCTCGCCGGTCGATGTCAGCGTCGTGCCCATGATTCGCGCGGTCTTCACCGGCGTGAGGGCGAAGTCGACGCCGAACGCATCCTCGGCGATGCCGACGCGCACCAGCTGCGCCTCGGCCGGGTTCGGCGTGCCCGGAAAGAACGTCGTCGCGTACCCGGGAAGATCGTCTGTGCCGACCTGGCCCACCGATGCGGCGACGACGTAGTCGCCTGGCTGGAGACCGAACAGGCGGTAACGTCCGAGATCGTTGGTGCGGCGCGCATTGAGCCCCGGCACGGCGGCGAGCTGCCGGCGCCCGTTCGCGAATCGAATCTGCTGCACGCTCACGCTTGCGCCTTCGACGGGATCGCCGTTCTCGTCGCCGATGCGTCCGGCAATCGCGGCATGGCGCGGCAGCACGAAGTCGACGCGCTCGCGTGTCTCGCCATCTTTGACGGCGACGACCTCGCCTCGCATCGACGCGCGCGCCTGGCCGAACTCGAGCGTGACGTAGCCGGACTTGCTCGCGGCGAGGCGGTACTGATTGGGTCTGACGTCGGCAAATTCGAACACGCCGTCTTCATCCGCGGTCGTCTCGTTGACGATCGGCCCGAACGCCATCGTCAATCGGACCGTCGCATGCGGGAGCGGATGACCATCGGTCCGCATGACGCGGCCGCGGATGGTGGCCGTGGCCGCGGGCGCCCGAGGTGGCTGATCGAGCAGCAGCAGCGATAACACGACCGCGATCATGGCGTGTCGACCAGCGACAGGACGACGTTCTTTTTCTCAGATTCCGCTACCGCGATCCGGATCGCGATCGGCCGGAATCGTGCGAGATAGTCTGCGTTCAGCCACTGCGAGCTGTCCACGTCGGATACGGCGGCGACGCAGTACGTTCCGGGAAGCAAGTCGTCGATCCGAAATTGTCCCGCCTGGTTCGGACGCACCAGCCTCGCAAGCCGCCGCGGGTCGCGAAGCAGTTGCTCGTCTTCCGGAAACACGACGACAGAGTATCGCTGGAGTGGCGTCTGCCGAGCGTCCACGACGATGCCGCTCAATTCGGCATGTCGATCGGTGAGGACGACCTGGACGCCGGAGAGCTCCTCGCCGCCTTTGAATTCGATGCTGGCGTCGAGCAGGCTGCGGCCGTCGTAAAGGATCGCTTTCGTCAGCCATCCCGGCGGCGCCGAGCGAACCCGCAGCTGGCGAGCGCCGAGCAAGTCCTTCAACTGGAACGCACCGTCCGAGCCCGTGCGCGCGATCGACCCGCGGGCGAGCAACGGCTGCATCCACACCGTCGACGGCTGCGCTTCAATCTCGACCGCCGCTCCCGGAGGGAGATGTCCACCATCGGCGATTACCCGTCCGCTGATCCGCCCTCCTTTGGTCAGCGCCATTGTCATCGCCACGTCGTCGGATCCGATCGTCACGCTGCTGATGCCGACGCCGGCTGCGCCGGTCGCGTAAACCATCCACGTGCCCGGCTCGACGCGGGTCGAAGTCCTCGTGCCCATGGATGGAATCCCGATCGTGACGCCGCCGGCGTCGGAATCGCCGGATGACAGCGTTGAAATGGCGTCGGTCGGGTTGCCCTTGGCGTCGACGAACGACAGCGTCAGCCGCGCGAGCGCGCGAGCGGCGAGCACGCCGAAGTCGACTGCCGAACGTTCCTCGCCGGTCTGCACGTCGATTCGCTGCGCGGCTGCCAGTGCGACGACGCCCGGATAGTACGTGCGTGATCGCGCAACGTCCGGTCCACCGAACACTATCGTGCCGCCTGCGGCCGTAATCATCGGCGGTCTCGCGACGCGTGCGATGACGACATAGGTGCCCGAAGGCAGACCGCCGAGGCGGTACTCGCCCAGATCGTCGCTCAGCGTACTGGCCTGCGATGTCGTGCTCGTTCGGCCCGCGACACGGACGACCCGCTCCGCAAAGACGGCCGCGTTCTCGATCGCCTCGCCGAATTCGTCGACGAGACGGCCCGATATGGCGGCGCCGCGCATCATGCGAACGTCGACGCCGTCGACGGTCCCGCCGGCCGCCAGATCGATGCGCATCGGCGGTTCGCCCGGGTGACGGGAGCCGAACGCAGCGGCGGCGTACCCGGCCTTCCGCGCGGTCAACGCATACTGTCCGGCCGGAAGCTTCGTGAACGCGAATCGTCCCTGGTCGTCGGTGAAGCCAGGAGGAATCGACGTCGGACCGCCGATGACGACGCGTGCCTTGCGCAGCGGTTCATCCCCGTCATCCGCGATCACGCGGCCGCGGATGGTGCCCGTTCCCGTAAGCGGTCTTGTCTGCAACGCGTCGTGAGGAGGTGGTGGAGGAGGAGGCGGAGGCTGCGCGTGCAGCGCCGCTGCGCCGAGAAGCACGAACAACGAGGCCGCGCGCCTCATCTGGTATATGACGACGAAGGACCGCGCTAAGGCGGCCCTCCAATCGATCTGTCGACGCCGATGGTCCGATGTGGTATCCGGCTTCAGCCGGACGTCTACTCGGCCTAGTTCGTCAGACGGTAAACCGTCAGGCGCTGACCCGCGTTGAGCCGATCGCCGGCGAGCCGCGGATTCCACGTTCTGAGCGATGCGACGGTCGTCTTGAAGAGACGAGCCACCGAGGCGAGCGTGTCGCCCTGCTTCACTTCGTAGATCACCTTCACGCGATTGGTCGGCGTCGCATCGGCCAGTTGGCCCGATTCGGCGACCGTGCGGCGCGCATCAGCGACAGGCACCGGACGATCCGTGCGTGCCGCCATCAGGACGGTGGCTTCGTGCGGCACCATCAGCTTCTGACCGGTCCCCACGCGGGCGGTGACCGGCAGGTAGTTGGCTTCCGCGAGATCCGCTTTGCTGACGTGCAGCCTCTTGGCGATCAGCGGCAGCGTGTCGCCGCGCTTCACCGTGTAGTACTTCAACGACGCGAGATCCGCCACGGCCGCTTCGTCGAGGCGCGCGCGCACAACCTCGGCGGTGCCCGCGGGAACCTTCAACTCGTAATCGTTGTCGCGCATCGGCGTCGTCCAGCGCCGCAGCTCCGGATTGAGCAACTGAATCTGATCAATCGTGGTGTCGGTCCACTCAGCCACGCGTCGAAGATCGACGGGCCGGGGCAGCGTGATTTTCTCGTAAGCGGTCGCCGGCTCCGGTTCGAAGTCGAAACCGTACTGGCCCGGGTTACGTGCGATGACAATCGCCGCGAGGATCATCGGGACGTACTCGCGCGTTTCGCGCGGCAGCAGCTTCGGCTGCCGGGAGAGCTGCCAGAAGTCGTCGAGCTTCGCTCGCTTCATCGCGCGCTGCACGCGTCCCGGTCCGCCGTTATACGACGCTAGCGCAAGGTGCCAGTCACCCTTGAAGATCTTCGACAGAGTCTGCAGGTAGTTGGCCGCCGCGACCGTGGCTTTCTCGGGATCCGAGCGCTCGTCGATGTACCAGTCGCGCCGGAGGCCGTTCTCGATGGCCGTACCGGTCATGAACTGCCAGACACCCTTTGCTTTCGCGCGCGAGAGAGCGTTCGGCTTGAAGGCGCTTTCCACCAGCGGGACGTACGCGAGGTCGAGCGGCAGCCCTTCGGCGCGGAAGACGTTCTGAATCATCGGCAGGTACTTGCTGCCGCGCTTCATGCCTTCCTCGATGAAGTCGTGGAGCCGTCCCTGAAACAGCTCGATGTACGAAAGCACGCGCTGGTTCAGAGGGATCGGAATGTCGTGGTTCGCCGGATCGGACCGAACGGCGTCCTTGACTTCCGGCGTCGCGGCCGGCGTGCCGAACGTTGTCGAGAGCGCGAGGAGTTCGTCAATTGACGCCGGCTCGTACTTCTTTTCGGTAAAGCCGTCGCCCGCTGCGAGCGCGTGGACTTCGTACGTGCTGATGCGATCGACCAGCCGATCGAAGTGCTCGCGGATTCGGGGTTCGGTGCGACCGCCGAACGGCGACTCGAGCAGCACCTCTATCGCCTTGTCGAAGTCCTGTTTGGCGGCTTCGAAATGCCCCTGCTCGAGCTCGGTCTGACCGGCTTTGAAGTGACGCTCGGACACTGCGATCAGCGACGCGACCGGATCGTCGACCGGCGCGCTCTGTGCTACGACGTTCGACGGCGGGGCAGCTTCAGCCGCGACCGTCGACGGAGTCGGGACTGTCGCGGCCGGCGTCGGCCTGACCGCGTGGACCTGAGACCGCAAATTTGAACCGCAGGCAATCGCGAAGGGAAACAGCGCAATCAAAAGCGGGCGCTGCCACTGGGATCGAAGCATCCTGGGCGCTCCTCCGTGTTCGTCACGCGGGGCGGGCTGGGGCGCCCCCGCTTCTTCTATGGCCGAGTCAGTCTAGCAAAGCGACCGAGCACGGTCAACCTAAGTCTAACTGCCTCAGCAATTACGAAATTATCCGCGCCACGGTGCAATTGTGAATACCCGATGCTGCTCGCCGAGATCGCGAGCGGCCGGCGTCACGATCGCGCGTTCGGAGACAACGATCTTCCGTCCTGACTGAATCGCCTGGCGGACATCGTCCTCGCACACGAAGTCGAGCGGACCCTGGTTTGGTGCGGGAGCGGCCGTCTGACTCCCGGCCTGACCCGCGGTCGGACCGGCAGTCTGACTGCGAGTCTGACCCTGGTAGCCGCGAGCGGCGAGGAACTGGTCGATCCGGCGTGACAGCGCCTCCGCGCTGATGCCGGCTGGCGGCGGCGGCTTCGGTGGCGCCGACGGCAGCCGTGGCGCGGTCTGCACCTGACCATTGCCGCCGCGCGCGCCGGGACGATCCCAGCGGCTGACGACCGGCGATACCTCGTACGCGAGCCGTTTGATGTTCAACAGGTGCCGCGGAGAGATGTTGTCCGAAGTGATGTTCCCACCGTAACCGCCGCAGCCAAGCGTCATCGCCGGATCGAGTCCCGTCGACAGTCCGACCGATCCGTGCGTCGTCGGCGTATTGACCACGATGCGGAACGCCGGCTTCTTCAGGCCGAATTCAAGAATGACCTGGTCGTTCTGCGAGTGGATGGACATCGTGTGGCCCATCCCGCCGTACCGGAGGATCTGTTTGCAGCGCTCACATCCTTCCCGCCAGTCCTTGACGACGTAGTAGGACAGGACGGGGCATAGTTTCTCGATCGACAACGGGTAGTCGCGTCCGACGCCTTCCAGCGGCGCGAGCAGGACGCGAGTGTCCGACGGAACGGAGATTCCGCATTTTTCGGCGATCGCCACGGCCGACTTGCCGACGAGCGCCGGGTTTGGAAGGCGCTGCGGCGTCACGAGCATGCGCGCGAGCGCGTCCATCTCGGCCTTGTTCATGAAATAGCCGCCCTGCGCCTGGAACTCGCTGCGGGTTTCGGCGGCGACCGGCTCGTCGACGACGACGGAATTCTCCGAAGAGCAGAGGACGCCGTTGTCGAACGTCTTGCCGGCGATGATGTCGTGGACCGCCTTCTTCACGTTTGCCGTCCGTTCGATGAACGCGGGAGCGTTGCCCGGTCCGACGCCGTACGCGGGTTTGCCGGCGCTGTACGCCGCGCGTACGAGGCCCATGCCGCCGGTCGCGAGGATGACGGCAACGTCGCGGTGCTTCATCAGCTCCTGCGTCCCCTCGAGGGTGACCGTCGACATCCAGTTGATCGATCCGGCGGGCGCGCCGGCCCTGCGCGCCGCCTCCTCCATGACTTCGGCGACCCGCGTGATGCACCTGACGGCTGAGGGATGCGGACTGAGGACGATCGCGCAGCGCGCCTTCAGCGCGATGAGGATCTTGTAGATCGCCGTCGACGTCGGGTTGGTCGACGGGACAACCGCGGCGACGACGCCGAAGGGCTCGGCGATCTCGACCACTCGGCGGTCGTTGTCCCGTGCGACGACCCCGACGGTCTTCATCGCGCGGATGAAGTTGTAGACCTTCTGCGAGCTGAACAGGTTCTTCTGAATCTTGTCTTCGACGACGCCGTAGGTGGTTTCCTCGACGGCGAGGCGCGCGAACGACTCCGCCTGCGCCGTGGCGGCGGCGGCCATCGCATCGACGATCGCGTCGATGCGCGTCTGATCGAACTCGGCGAGCTCGAGCCACGCCTGCTTCGCTCGGCGGGCGAGCGCACGTGCCTCGGCAATCGACGCGAGATCGCGATCGGACTGAGGGGAAACGGCGGGCTCGGCCATGGGGGAGAACTCGCCGCCGGTGAGGACACGGAGGGCTCTTGCCGCTCCTCAGCGGTGGCTAGGTTGATCCTTTAGGCAGAATTCGTTCGACTTCGCTGTGCGGGCGGGGAATGACGTGAACCGAGACGAGCTCACCGACGCGGCGAGCCGCCGCGGCGCCAGCGTCGGTTGCGGCCTTGACCGCTCCCACATCGCCGCGCACCATCACGGTCACGTAGCCGGCGCCGATGTATTCCTTGCCGATCAGCGTCACGTTGGCGGCCTTGACCATGGCGTCTGCGGCTTCAACCGACCCGATGAGGCCCCGAGTCTCGACCATTCCCAACGCTTCAGCCGCCATTTTTCTCCTGCGCGCGCGAACTCTAGCAGATTGCGTGAGATGCAGCAATCGACTATCATCGGAGGCACACCACAATTCATATGCGAGATCATCCGGTTGAGGCCGCTCGGTGGATTGCTGTCGTCGTCGTCGTGGCGGTCGTCTCGGCCGTTGGCGCGTGCCGCCGGAAGGAACCGCCGACGCCGCCGGTGGCGACCCCCGGTTTGACGCTGAATCATGACAAGGCGCCGCTCGGCAGCCCAGTCGACGTCACCTATCGCTTCGTCGTCGCCAACGACGCGCGTTTCGATCAGGACTATCGCGTCATGGTCCACGTCGTCGACACCGATGAGGAGATGATCTTCAACTTCGATCACAACCCGCCGGTGCCGACGTCGCAGTGGAAGCCGGGCCAGACGATTGAGTACACCCGGACCGAATTCATCCCGGTATATCCGTACGTCGGCGAAGCGTCGATTCAGCTCGGGCTCTATTCAGTTAGCAATCAGAAACGGCTGACGCTGGCGGGCGAGGACGTCGGGCAGAGGGCGTACAAGGTTTCGCGGCTGCAGCTTCAGCCGCAAACCGAAAATGTGTTCACGGTCTTCAAGGAAGGCTGGCACCCGGCAGAGGTCGCCGAGCACAACGCGACGGTGGAGTGGCAGTGGACGAAGAAGGACGCGCTGCTTGCCTTCAAGAATCCGAGAAAAGACTGCGTCTTCTATTTCGACGTCGATAATCCCGGCAGCGTCTTTCACGAATCGCAGCACGTCCAGATCGGACTGAGCAATAATATCGTTGATGAGTTCACGCTCGACGCTGGACAATCGCGCTTGCGGAAAATCCCGTTGAGCGCCACTCGGCTGGGATCGGGCGAGATGGCCGAGCTCCACATCACCGTCGACAAGACGTTCGTGCCTGCGCTGCTGAACGCGGCGGCCAGCAAGGATCCGCGCGAACTCGGCGTCCGCGTGTTCCATGCCTACATCGATCCCCGATGAAAGCACTCCTGGCGACCGCGATCGGCGTCTTGATGTTCGCGCTGCCTGCGCGCGCGGAGCTCGTGTATTTCGGAACCGGGCGGACGATGTCGGTGAAATCGCATCGCATCGAAGGCGACATGCTCGTGCTGACGCTTCGAACCGGCGGCGAGATGGCGACCGAGCCGTCCGTGGTGGCGTACATCGCGCCGGACGAAGTGCCGTATCCGGAGCCGGAGACAGACGCACCGAAGCCGGACGCCACCGACGGCGGAGCGACTGGCAACGGTACTGGCGGCGTCCTGGTGCCGGACTACGGCGCGCGCTTCGCGCCCATCATCGATCAAATCTCGGCGAAGCACGGCGTGGACGCGAACCTCGTTCGAGCGGTGATCAAGGTCGAATCGGCGTATCAGGAGCACGCGCGATCTCGAAAAGGCGCGATGGGGCTGATGCAGTTGATGCCGGCGACTGCGCGGCAGTACGGCGTCAGCGATCCGTACGATGCGCAGTCGAATATCGAGGGCGGCATCAGGTATCTGAAATCGTTGCTGCAGCAGTTCGAGCCGAAGCTCGCGCTGGCGGCGTACAACGCCGGCGAGGCGGCGGTCCGGCGATTCGGCGGGATCCCGCCGTATCCGGAGACGCGAAACTACGTCAACCGCATCCTCGACCTCGTCGGTCGCTGAAAATCTGCGCAGTCGCGCCCAGCCTTTCGCATCGATGCACGGTCTTAACTGTCAAGGGGACCGTAGCAATCGTTGATACAATTCAGGACAGTGGAGTTCCGCTGCAGACTCGCGTCACCTAACGGCGAAATCGTCGAAGGCGTGTACGTCGCCGACAACGAAGCCAAGCTGCGCCACGAGCTGGAAGAGAAGGGGCTGTTCGTCCTTTCGCTTCAGCCCAAGGGGGCGATTGCCGGGGTGTCGGTGCGGCTGCCTCGACGGTCCGCGATCAACACGCGCGAATTCCTGGTGTTCAACCAGGAGCTGGCGACGCTGCTGAAAGCGGGCATGCCGCTCGTCCAGTCGCTCGACCTCCTCAGGCGGCGCGTCACGACGCCGACGTTTCGCGGCGTGCTCGACGACGTCCACGAGAAAGTGCGGGCGGGAAGCGCGTTGTCGGACGCATTCGGGTCGCACGGCGAACTGTTCCCGAGCGTCTACACGGCGTCGCTGCTGGCGGGGGAGCGCAGCGGCAACCTCGACGCGGTGCTCCGGCGCTACGTCGAGTACACGAAGATCATCGCCACGCTCAAGCGGAAGACGATCTCGGCGCTCGTGTATCCGGCCATTTTGGTGACGCTCGCCTTTGGCCTCGTGTCGATCATCGTGTTGAAAGTCGTCCCGCAGTTCTCGGACTTCTACGCGTCGTTCGGCGCCGAGCTGCCGCTGCTCACGAGAATCATCGTTAGCGTCTCCGATTTCGTCCGGGCCCAATTCCTCCTGCTCGTCCTCATCGTTGTCATTGCCGTCGTGACGTTCCTGGGGTGGATTCGGCAGCCGGGACAGAAGGCGAAGTTCGACCACTTGATACTCGCCGTCCCGATGCTCGGGCAGGTGGCGGGGAAGTTCGGGACGTCGCAGATGGCGCGGACGCTGTCGACGCTCCTCGGCGGCGGACTGCCGCTGGTGAATGCGCTCGACATCGCCGCGAAGTCGATCGGCAACCAGTACATGGCGGCGCAGCTCGAGATCGTCAGCAACCGCGTGCGGGAAGGCGAGTCGTTCGCGCGCGCGCTCGAAGCGCGCCGCGTCTTTCCGGAAGTCGCCGTGAAGATGGCCGAAGTCGGCGAATCGACCGGCGCGCTGCAGGACATGCTGAACACCGTGGCCGATTTCTACGACGAGGAGATCGCCACCAACATGGAGCGATTCGTCACGCTCGTCGAACCGATATTGCTCGTCATCATGGGGATGGTGATCGCGGGACTGCTGCTCGCGCTCTACATGCCACTGTTCCAGTTGAGCTCGGTCCTGAACGGATGATTCTTCCTGAATAGATAATTCTTCCTGAACGGATACATAGAGGATGGCCACACCGAACACCGAACTTCATCCGGAACTGATTCCGGCGGTCACCGACGCCGACCAGCGTGCGGAGCTCGAACAGGCGCGGCGGCTCGCCGAGCGGTACCGGCTGGAGTTCGTCGACATGGATACATTCCGCATCGATCAGGATCTGTTCCGATCGATTCCGGCCGATCTGATGCTGCGCTACGGGTTCGTGCCACACCGCCGCGTGGGGAAGACGCTCGAGATCGTGGTCTCGGATCCGACCGATCTGCCGATGATCGACGAGCTCGGCGTTCTGCTCTCGACGCCGATCAAGGTCGCCGTCGGACCGAAGAGCGCGATCGAGTCGATCCTCAAGAAAAGCGAGAGCTCGCAGCGGGTGCTCGAAGAGGCGACCGAAAGCTTCCAGCTGCAGATTCTCAAGGAAGACGAGAGCGGCGACGAGGCGCTGACCGTCGAGAAGCTGACGAGCGACGCGAGCCCGATCATCCGGCTCGTCGACTCGACGATCTTCACCGCGATTCAGCGGCGCGCGAGCGACATCCACATCGAGACGCAGGACGACGCGGTGCACGTGAAGTACCGCATCGACGGCGTGCTGCAGCCGGCGATGCGTCCCATCGCCAAGCAGTTCCACAGCTCGATCATCTCGCGCATCAAGGTGATGGCGGAGCTCGACATCGCCGAGAAGCGGGTGCCGCAGGACGGCCGCTTCAAGATGCGGATGCCGGGCAAGACGATCGACTTCCGCGTCTCGGTGATGCCGAGCGTGCACGGGGAAGACGTCGTCATCCGAATTCTGGACAAGGAATCGATCAGCGAGCAGTTCACGGAGCTGCGGCTCGACATCCTCGGTTTCCCGGAGGACGAGCTGCGGCGTTTCCGGAAGTACATCCGCGAGCCCTACGGCATGGTCCTCGTCACCGGGCCGACCGGCAGCGGCAAGACGACGACGCTGTATGCGGCCCTGTCGGAGATCAAATCGATCGAGGACAAGATCGTCACCATCGAGGACCCGGTCGAATACCAGCTGCGCGGCATCACGCAGATTCCGATCAACGAGAAGAAGGGGCTGACGTTCGCCCGCGGGCTGCGATCGATTCTGCGGCACGACCCCGACAAGATCATGGTCGGCGAGATCCGCGATACCGAGACGGCGCAAATCGCCATCAACTCGGCGCTCACCGGGCACCTGGTGTTCACGACCGTCCACGCGAACAACGTCCTCGACGTGCTCGGCCGCTTCCTGAACATGGGCGTCGAGGCCTACCAGTTCGTCTCGGCGCTCAACTGCGTGCTGGCGCAGCGGCTGGTGCGGACCATCTGTCACCACTGCAAGCGGCCCGCTAAGGTGACGCCGGCGCTGCTCGAGGAATCGGGACTCGACCTCGCGCTCGAGCACACGCACACCTTCTACGAAGGGATCGGCTGCATCGAGTGCGGCGGCACCGGATACAAGGGCCGTATGGCGATTTGCGAGCTGCTCGACCTCAGCGACCACATCCGCGAGATGATTCTCGACAAGAAGCCGACGTCCGAAATCAAGAAAGCGGCGCGCGATGAAGGCATGCGCTTCCTCCGCGAGTCGGCCGTGGAGCGTGTGATGTCCGGCATCACGACGCTGCGAGAGATCAACAAGGTCACGTTCGTCGAATGAGCCTGTTTGCCTCACTGCGCGAAGCCCCTGCGCCCGACGTGGCGGTCGAATTCGCCTCGAACCGCGTCTCGGCGGCGAGCCTCGAAACGCGCGGCGGCCAGCCGGTGGTGGCGGCGCACGCCGCCGAGCCGCTGCCCGACCTCGCGCTCGTGCCGTCGCTGACGGCCGCCAACCTGCACGATCGCGCCGCGGTCGCCGGCGCGCTCGCGCGCGTGCTCGAGCGCGTCGGGGCGCCTCGCCGCATCGGCCTCGTGGTGCCGGACGTCGTGGCCAAAGTGTCGCTGGTCCGCTTCGAGCAGGTGCCGACGCGCGCGCAGGACCTCGAGCAGTTGATCCGCTGGCAGGTGAAGAAGACCGCTCCGTTCACGATCGAGGAGGCGCAAATCAGCTACGTCCGCGGCCTGCAGGCCGGCGGCGGGCACGAGTTCATCGTCGCCCTCGCGCGGCGGAGCGTCATCGAAGAGTACGAAGCGATTTGCGCCGAGGCCGGCGCGTACGCCGGACTCGTCGATCTCGCGACGTTCAACGTGATCAACAGCGTGCTGGCCGCGCCGGGAGTGCCGGACGCCGACTGGCTGCTCGTGAACGTGGCGGTCGATTACGCGTCGATCGCGATCATGCGCGGCCGCTCGATGATCTTCTTTCGCAATCGCGGCGCCGACGCCGACGGCACGCTCGCGGACCTCGTGCACCAGACAGCGATGTACTACGAAGATCGCCTGAGCGGCGCCGGCTTCGCCCGCGTCATCCTGGCCGGCGCGGCGGGAACCGGTGCACAGCCGGCGGCCGACGTCGACGAGGTGCGGCGAAGCATCGGAGAACGGTTGACGACGGCCGTCGAGATGGTCGACCCGCGGGCGGCAGCCGCGCTCACCGATCGGATCACCGCGGCGCCGACGCTGCTCGACACGCTCGCGCCGCTCGTGGGGCTACTCCTGCGGGATCGGGACCAGGCCGTTGTATAAGAAATGATTAAGACCAACCTCGCTACCCGGCCGTTCTACAACGAGCGCGCGGTACGCGTGTGGCTGTTCGGCGCGCTGCTCCTCGTCCTGGCGGCAACGGCGTTCAACGTCAGCCGCGTCCTCCGCTACTCGCGCAGCGACACGCAGCTCGCCAGGCAGGCGTCGGGCGACGAAGCGCGCGCGGCCGACCTGCGCCAGCAGGCGAACCGATTGCGCGCGACGGTCGATCCGAAGCAGATCGAATCCAAGTCGACCGAGGCGCGCGTCGCCAACGAATTGATCGATCGACGCACCTTTTCCTGGACCGAGCTGTTCAACCGTCTCGAAACGACGCTGCCCGACGAGGTGCGCATCGTGTCCGTCCGGCCGCGGACCGATCGCAGCCACGCCACCATCATCGGCATCACCGTCGTGGCGCGCGGCGTCGACGACGTCAACACGTTCAACAACAACCTTGAGCAGACGGGCGTCTTCACGCGCGTGCGCTCGCTCCAGGAGCGCTATAACGAGCGGGGAGAGTTCGAGGCGCAGATCGAAGGCAATTACCTGCCCGGTCCGGCGGCCGCGCGCGGCGGAGGCGCGGCGCAGCCATGACGCTGGGACGCCGGATTCTCGTCGAGAAGCGCGCGACGATCGTGCCGCTCGTCGCCGCGATCCTCGTCAACGTCGCCGTCTACGCGTTCGTCGTGTATCCGCTGGGCGTCAAGTCGGCCGGCGCCGCGACGCGCGCCGAGCGCGCCGCCGCCACGCTGAAGGCGGCCGAAACCGATCTCGCCGCGGCGCGGGGCCTCGTCGCCGGCACGACGCGCGCCGACGAGGAGCTCGCGACGTTCTACGGCAAGGTGCTGCCGAACGACATGTCGTCCGCGCGGCGGCTGACGGACGGCGCGCTGCCCAATCTCGCGAAGAAGGCGAACGTGAAGTTCGCCGAGCGCCACACCGAGGTCGACGAAAACGCGTCGAAGAGCTCCGGCCTCGGACGCATGGTCTCGCACGTGCTGTTCCAGGGCGAGTACGAGAATTTCCGCAACTTCATCTACGATCTCGAGAGCGCGCCTGAATTCGTGATCATCGACGACATCGCGCTGTCACAGGCGGAGCCGGGCAAGCCGCTCACGCTGACCGTCCAGTTGTCGACGTACTACCGACTGGGGGCCAATGGCAACTGAGCGCCGCCGTCAGATTCTCCTTGGCCTTCTCGCCATTGCGCTCGCGTTCATCGTCTATCGCACGTGGACGCAGACGTCTGCCGCTCCGACCTCGGCGTCTAACCAGAGGAGCGGGCCCGCCGCGCGAGGCGTGGCGCCGGTCGGGTCGGCGGGCGAGAAGCCGGCCGGGCCGTCGGCGCCCGACGTCCATCTTTACGCGCTCAGCGGGGATCGGCCGAAGCCGGTGAACGGGGAACGCAATCTGTTCCGGTACAAACCGAAAGCCCCACCGCCGCCGCCGCCGCCGCCGGTTCCGGTGGTGATGCCGCCGCCGACGGCCGTCGCGCCCGCCGGTCCGCCCCCACCGCCGCCGATCACGCTGAAATTCATCGGCGTGATCGATCAGGGCGAGGGCAAGCCGAAGGTCGCGATTCTGACCGACGGCGCCGGACCGCCGATGTACGGCGTCGAAGGCCAGCCGGTCGCGGGCCGGTATCGCATCTTGCGCATCGGCGCCGAATCCGTTGAGATGGCATATCTCGACGGTCGCGGCCGTCAGACGATTCGACTATCAGGATCATGATTTTGCTGAAATCGCTGATTGCACGCTTCGACACGCTCACGGTGCCCCGAGCTCTCCGGGGGACCGACAGCAGATTGCCGATTGCTGCGCTGCTGACGATTGCGCTCCTCGGGACCGGATGCGTGGCCGGCAAGGCGTTCCGCCAGGCCGAGGCCGCCTCGCAGGCGGGCAACCTCGACGAAGCCGTCGCCGCGTATCGCAAGGCGGTGCAGGCGGCGCCCGACAACGCGAACTACAAGATCGCGCTGCAGCGCGCGATGATCGCCGCGTCCAGATCGCATCTCGACAAGGCGCGCGACTTCGAGCAGAAGGATCAGCTCGAGGCGGCGCTCGGCGAGTACCGTCAGGCGAGCGAGTACGATCCCAGCAATCGGCAGGCGACCGCCAAGGTGGCCGAGCTCGATCGAACGATCCGCCAGCGCGTCGAGGCGGCGCGCCCGCGGCCGCAGATCGAACAGATGCGCGAACGCGCCCGCGCCGCGTCGCAGCCGCCGGCGCTGATCAGCCTCACGACTCCGCTGCCGCGCATCCGCTACAACAACACGAGCCTGAAGGACGTCCTCAATTCGATCGCGGATGTGACCGGCATCAACATCACATACGACCGCGAAGTCACCGATCGTCAGATCACCGTGCAGCTCGACGGCGCGACGCTCGAGCAGGCGCTCAATCAGATCATGACGATGAACCAGCTGTCGTACAAGGTGATCAACGAGCGGTCGATCTTCGTCTTTCCCGATACGCCGCCCAAGCACGCGCAGTACGACGAGCAGGTCGTGCGCACCTTCTACGTCTCGCACGCGGACGCGACCGAGCTCACGCAGATTCTCAGCACGATCATCCGGCTCCCCGGCATTGCCGTGCAGCCCGCGATCGTCGCCAACAAGACGTCGAACACGATCACCGTCCGCGCGACGAGCTCGGTCGTGCAGATCATCGAGCGGATCATCCAGCAGAACGACAAGCCGCGTGCCGAGATCGTCATCGACGTCGAGATTCTCGAGGTCGACCGCTCGCGCGCGAAGGACTACGGGCTGAACCTGACCGATTACGCGGTCGGCGCCATTTTCTCGCCGGAGGTCTCGCCGAGCGGAACGACGACGCAGACGACCACGGCGACGCCCGGCGCCACCGGAGGCGTCACGGCCGGTGTCGGCACCGCGGGTGGTACGACCGGAGGCACGACGTCGACGAATACCGGCCGGTCGACCTCGCCGACGCAGGTCGCCTCGCCACCGGCGTTCAACCTGAACACGATTTCGCGAGGGTTCAGCACCGCCGATTTCTACCTCGCCGTGCCGACGGCGATCGTGCGGTTTCTCGAGTCCGACAATCGCACGAAGGTCGTGGCGAAGCCGCAGCTGCGCGGCGCCGAAGGGATGAAGCTCTCGCTGAACCTCGGTCAGCGGATTCCAGTGATTTCCACGAGCTATACGCCGATTGCGACCGGCGGCGCCGGCGTCAACCCGCTCAGCTCCTATCAGTACCAGGACGTCGGCGTGAACCTCGATATGACGCCGATAGTCACGCTCGAAGGCGACATTCGGCTCGACATCACGATCGACGACAGCCAGGTCGGCGCCGACAAGACCGTCGCCGGCGTCACGGTGCCGTCGTTCGTGCAACGCAAGGTCACGACGCGCCTGCGGCTGCGCGACGGCGAGTCGAACCTGCTCGCCGGGCTGCTGCTCGAGCAGGAACAGAATCAGGTCAGCGGGTTTCCCGGCGCGATTCGCCTGCCGATCTTCCGCCAGCTGTTCTCGCGCAATCAGGTGACGAACGATCAAACCGACATCGTCATGCTGCTGACGCCTCATATCGTCCGCTCGCACGAGATCACCGAAGACGATCTGAAACCGATCTACATCGGCTCGCAGCAGAACCTCGGTGTCGGCGGACCGCCGCCGCTCATTCAGCCGCCGCCGGCAGCCGCCGAAGTCGCGGCGCAGCAGCCCGGGACGCCCGCGGCGCCTCCGGCAGGAGCGCAGCCGGCGTACGGCGGCTCGACGACGCCGGGCACCATTCGAGGACCGAGCGGGCAGCCTGTGGCGCTGCCGCCCGGATCGACGCCCGTACCCGGCACTGTCCCAGTGCCGCAGCCGCAGCAACAGACGCCGCCGAATGTGGTGGCCGTCCCGGCGGAGCCGGCCGCGCAGCCGGCGCCGACTCCAGCGCCGCCCGGCGCTGCGCCTGCGGCTCCGACAACGGCGCCTGCGACGCCGGCGCCCACGACGGCGACGCCTCCGGCCGCGGAGCCAGCGGCGCCTGGTCCGACGACGACGCCGGGCATCGGGTCGGCGCAAATCATCCTGTCGCCGCCGGGACCGACGTTCCGCGTCGGCGGCGGCCCATACACGGTACCGATTTCGATCACCGACGCGACGCGCCTCTCGACGCTCACGCTGACGCTGACATTCGACGCGACGAAGCTCCGCGTCCGCAGCGTGAACGAGGGAACGTTCATGCGCGCGGGCGGCGTCAACGTCACCTTCACGCAGCAGGTGAACGGGAACCGCATCGACATCACGCTGGCGCGCGCAGCGGACGCGACCGGCGCGACGGGAACCGGTCTGCTGGCGGCGGTCCTGTTCGACGCGATCGCGCCCGGCAGCGTCACGCTGACGGTAAGCGGCGCGGCGACCGGACCCGGCGGCGCGGCGATGGGTCTGCGGTTCGCGCCGGTGATCGTGAACGTTCAGTAGCAGGGATCAGGGATTAGGGATTAGAGGGTTCGTGAAGAGGAATTCGTCCGGGTATACGTTCGTGGAGCTGCTCGTCGTCACGACGATCATCCTGATCCTCGCCTCGGCGGTGATGCCGCTCGCGAAGGTGACGGCGCAGCGGACGCGCGAGGCGGAGCTGCGGCACGCGCTGCGCGAGGTGCGGACCGCGATCGACAAGTACAAGGACGCCGCCGACCTCGGGCAGATCGGATCGCTCGATCTCAAGGTCGGCAGCGAGAACTACCCGCCCGATCTCCAGACGCTCGTCGACGGCGTCAGCGCGGCCAACGACGCAACGGGCCGCAAGCTGAAGTTCCTTCGCCACGTCCCGGTCGATCCGATGACGCGCGGCAAGGAATGGGGACTGCGATCGTACCAGGACAAGCCGGACGCGACGCGCTGGGGTGGACAGAACGTCTTCGATGTCTATACGACGTTCGACGGCAAGGCGCTCGACGGCACGAAGTATCGCGAATGGTAACGTGAATTGGGTAATTGGGTAATTGGGTAATTGGATAATTGGGAAACGGATTTGGTAATCGGGACATCTGGTAATCGGGTAATTGATTGGTCGATTGGTCGCCGGCACGGTACGCGCGCGTCCAATTCCTCGGTCAATGACCCAATCAATTACCCGATTACCCGATTATCCAATTACCCAATTCCCGAGTCGGGCTTCACCCTTATTGAACTGCTCGTCGTCCTGACGCTGATTGTCGTTCTCGCGTCGATCGGGATGACGCAGTACAGATCGAGTGTCCTGCATTCGAGAGAAGCGGTCCTGAAGGAAGATCTCTTTCGGATGCGCGATGCGATCGACCAGTACTACGCGGACAAAGGGCAGTATCCGTCGGCGCTCGACGCGCTCGTGAGCGAGCACTACCTGCGGTCGATGCCGGAAGATCCGTTCACGAAGAGCGCGACGACCTGGCAGACCGTGCCCGCCGAGGCCGATCCGAACAGTCCCATGGCTGAAGCGGGAATCTACGACGTCAAGAGCGGCTCGGACGCAACCGCTCTCGACGGCACGAAGTACGCCGACTGGTAACCCCGAACGATTGGAGGCGACCCGGAATCGGCAAAGACGATCTCCGATTCCGGATGATCCGCTTCCGTAATATCTTCCTTGGCTACGGCAGCGTGATGCTGGTCGAGCCGATCGTCGTTCGACCCAGCGTATCTTTCACCGTCACCCTCACGTCTTTTGACCCCGCTGACGTGTAGGGGTGTTGGATCGTCACGGTGCCGTTCAGACCGCCGAGATCGGAAACCGTCCCATCCCCGAAATCGATCGTCGCATCCTGAATTCCGACGCCGGTTGGAGCCGTCACCTGAATCTGGAACGTGACGTTCATCGTCGCCGCGTGGACAGTCGGCACGTTTGTCGGGGTGATGATGATCGTGGGCGACGCGGTTGCAACCACCGTCACTGACGTCGCGACAGTTTGCGTGTTGCCGCCGGTGTCGGTAATCGTAGCCGTCACCGAGTAAGAGCCGGAAGCGGTATACACGTGCGAAACCGTAGTGCTACCCGAGATTGCGCCCAGGTCCAGCCCTGATCCATCGCCCCAATCGATGTGCACGTTGCGTACGGCGTCGCCGGCTGGCAACGTCCCGACTACAACCGTGAACGTGGCCGGAAGACCTGCGCCCGGCGGCGTGGTCGGCGGCGTGATCGTGATGGGCAGGGCGGTCGGGTTGACGGTCACGCTGGTCGAGACGGGGACCGTGCTCCCCGAATTGTCCGTGACCGTCCCGGTGATTGTGTACGCGCCTGGCGCACGATAGACGTGTGAAACGGTGGCGGTGCCGACGACGGCGCCAAGATCCTGTGTCTGCCCGTCGCCCCAATTGACAGTCAGGTCCCGAATCGCGCTGCCGTTGGTCGCCGCGGCTGTAACGACGAACGTGAACGTCGCCGGCAATCCTGCGGTCGGCGCTGTGGTAGGCGGCGTGATCAGCAGTGTCGGCGCGCCCGCCACGTTGATCGTGATCGTGGCCGAAGCCTGACCCGACGTGTTCGGCGCAGGCGTTGTGGGCGTCGTGGTACCACCGCCGCCCGAACCGCCACCACTGGTCGAACCGCCCTGAGCGCCGACGCTCGCGGTGACGATGGCCTGATTGGCGGTTCTCAGCACCGTCGTGGCCGCACCATTCTGATCCGTCGTCGCGACGAGCGTGTCGAGCGATCCCGCCGTCGTCGAGAACGAGACGGGAGCAGCGGTCAGCGCGTTGCCGTTGATGTCGAACACGCTCGCGGTGATCGTCGAGGCGCCACCGGTCGACGGCACGATGGTCGGGTTCGCCGCCAGGACGACGCGACCAACAGCCGCCGTGCCGATCGCGATTTTCAGCGCGTTGTTGCCGCTCGCGCTCACGCCGCCGGAAATCGCCGTGATGGTGGCGGTTCCATTCGCCGTTCCGGATCGGAATGTCGTGATCGCACGGCCGCCGATGTCCGTCTCGACATCGGCCGGCTCCAGCGTCCCGAGCGTCGTCGTAAAGGAGACGCGCGTGCCGGAGTGGGGCGGAGTGCCAGACGGTTCGATCAGTTGCGCAATGATCTGCGCCGAGCCGTTGACGGGAAGGGCGGTGGCGCTCGAAGTCAGCGTGATCGTCGAGCCGGAGGGCGCCAGTAGCGGCACCTTCTGACAGGCGACGGTCGCGATGGCCGAAAGCAGACCAAAACCCAGAATCTTCAGGAATCGGAAACGTGTTACCATGAGGACGCTAAACATCTTAATTCCCATGAAGTTACGGGGTCAAGCACACAGTCAGTGCAGCCATGAGCAAGGATATGCAATGGCGGCGTTGCTCGTGGCCATGAGCATCATGGCCGTCATGCTGACCGTTGCCATGCCGGTCTGGAAGCAGATGACACAGCGGGAGCGCGAAGAGGAGCTCGTCTTCCGCGGAATGCAGTACGCGCACGCAATCGGCATGTTCCAGCGGAAATACGCAAACGCGTATCCGCCCAACCTGGACGTCCTGGTCAACGAGCACTTCCTGCGCAGGAAGTTCAAGGATCCCGTCACGAACGACGACTTCGTTCCGATCGTTGCGGGCCAGAACGCAGGAATCGGCGTCGGCACTGCCGGGGCGTCCGCGACACCCGGCGCCATGCCGACCGCAGGCGGCGCTGGTGGACGTGGAGCCACGACGGCGCCCCAACGTGACGCCACGCCCCAACGTGGCGCCGCAACGGCGTCCCAACCAGGAGTTCCCACGGCCGGCGCACCTGGCGGAGTGAGCGGCGGCATCATGGGCGTGACGAGCAAGAGCAGAGACAAATCCATTCGTGTCTACAACGGGCGCAACCACTACAACGAGTGGCAGTTCGTCTACGTCGCGCAGGTGGCGGCGCCGGGCGCAGGCGGGGCGCCGGGCTCGCCGGTTCCCGGACAGCGCGGCGGTGTCCCCGGTCAACCAGGCCCGGGCGGTTTCGGCGGCGGTCGCGGCACGACGCCGGGCCGCGGCACTGGACCAGGTGGACCCGGTACCGGACGTCCGGGCGGATTTGGCCCGGGCACGTCGCCTTTCCAGCCGCAACCACCGACCGGATCGCCGCGTGGACGGTCTGGACGTTAGGACGGGAGATTACGGGCGATGGCCGTGGCAGCCGCCGCGGCAATCACAAGCAGAATGAAGCCGATTGCAGCGCTGTGCAGAAGCATCTCGCCCACGCCAAACAGCGCTGAATAAACGAGCACGCAACCGAGCGTCGCGTTGATCAGCTCATGTGCTATCGACGCCGGCGGTCCAGTGATCGAGGCGGCCTGCGCGATCGGACGCCATCCGCGTGGATAGGGGCGCACGCGCTCGTAGAAGGCGACGAGCGTCGCCCGAGGCTCAGGCAGAGTCAGCCACGTAACCGCGAGCCATGCGATCGTCGTGATGCCGACGGTGATCAGCATGATGTACGCGAAGTCGCGCGGTCGATCGCTATCCCACTTCAACACAATCTGCAGATACAACGATACGGCCGCGGCTACGGCCATCGCCGACACTTCGGACCACGCGTTGATCCGCCACCAGAACCAGCGCAGCAGCAGCACCGTGCCCGTTCCCGCTCCGGTCACGATGAGCAGCTTCCACGCCTGCTCGATCGACGCGAGATGGAGCGTGACGTAGATCGACACGATCATCAGGCCGAGCGTGACCGCCTGCGACGCGACGACGTATTCGCGTTCGCTGCGACTGCGCCGCAGGAAACGGCGGTAGACGTCGTTGACGACGTACGATGCGCCCCAGTTGAGTTGTGTGCCGATGGTCGACATGTACGCCGCGGCAAAAGCGGCCAGCATGACGCCGCGCAGCGCGGGCGGAAAGATCTGTGGATCCATCAGCGTCCGCACGTAGCCCGATTCCTTGTCGGCGAGTGTGGGATACAGGACGAGCGACACCAGCGCCGTCAGAATCCACGGCCACGGCCGGACCGCGTAATG
Organism: Acidobacteriota bacterium; assembly: GCA_003222395.1. Classification (GTDB taxonomy): domain Bacteria; phylum Acidobacteriota; class Vicinamibacteria; order Vicinamibacterales; family CAVVIG01; genus Gp6-AA45. The sequence continues at coordinate 69,956 of QHWB01000039.1, read as the reverse complement.
CGCGATGTTGAACCAGAGCGTTGCGAACAGTCCGTGTCGTTCGTTCCTTGCGGAGAAGATCCGCTGCGCCACGTACCCGCCGCCGCCCGGCTCGGCGCCGGGATACCAGCTCGCCCACCAGTTGACGCCGAGGTAGACGAACAACGTGATGGCCGGCATCCACGCCGAATCGGTGGACGGAAAGAAGGCGAGCCGCGAGCCGGCGCCGGACGCCGCGTCGAGCGCGGTCACCTTCGACTCGAGCGCCGACAGTCCGCCAACGGCCCGCACCGCGTACCACGCGAGCGCAATCACCATCCCCATCTTGAGAACGAACTGAACCAGATCGGTGACGAGCACGCCCCAGAGACCGGCAAGCGTCGTGTAGAACGCCGTGAAGAAGAGCATCGCGAGCAGGGCCCACAAGGCGCGCGTCGCGTCCAGACCGAGCGTCACCTGGAGGATCTTCATCATCGCGAGGTTCACCCAGCCGATGATGATGCAGTTGATCGGGATGCCGAGATAGAGCGCACGGAAGGCGCGCAGAAACGCCGCCGGTCGGCCCGCGTATCGGAGCTCCGCGAACTCGACGTCGGTCATCACGCCCGCGCGGCGCCACAGACGCGCGTAGACGAAGACCGTCAGCATGCCGCTGGCGGCCATGTTCCACCAGAGCCAGTTTCCGGCGATGCCGTAGCGCGCCACCATTCCCGTCACGACGAGCGGCGTATCGGCCGCAAACGTCGTCGCGACCATCGAGGTGCCGGCGAGCCACCACGGCACGTCGCGGCCCGAGAGAAAGAATTCCGTCGTGCTGCCGCGCGCGCGGCGCGCGTAGTACAGACCGATCGCGAGGTTCAGCGCGAAGTACGCGGCGATGACGAGCCAATCGGTCAGTCCTTTCAGCCGAGCGCGTCCTTTCAGCCGAGCGCGTCCTTTCAGCCGAGCGCGTCCTTTCAGCCGAGCGCGTCCTTTCAGCCGAGCGCGTCCTTTCAGCCGAGCGCGTCCTTTCAGCCGAGCGCGTCCTTTCAGCCGAGCGCGTCCTTTCAGCCGAGCGCGTCCTTTCAGCCGAGCGCGTCCTTTCAGGCGAGCGCGTCCTTTCAGGCGAGCGCGTCATGAAAAGCGCGACGAAGTTCGCGCATCTGGTCGAGCGTCCCCCCGCCGCAGACGCGATTCGTGAGCAGCACGAAATATCGATCACGCTCCGGATCGATCCAGAGCGACGTCCCGGTGAAGCCGACGTGACCGAACGCGGCGGCCGACATCTTCGTGCCGCACGACGAGGTCGGGAGCATCGTATCCCACCCGAGCGCGCGCGAGCTTCCGGGCACGGTGCTCTTCGCCGTGAACTGTGCGACGGCCTCTGGCGAGAACGGACCCTGGTCATCGCCTCGCGCGGCGCGCAGAATCGCCCGCGCGAAAACGCCGACGCCGGCGGCGGTGCCAAAGAGACCTGCATGGCCGGCGACGCCGCCGAGCGCGGCCGCGTAGCTGTCGTGCACCTCGCCGGTCAGCCGACGGCCCCGCCGCAAATCGTCGTCCATTGGCATGGTCGGCGCGGTACGGCGGCGCACGTCCAACGGCAGATCGAACGCCAAATCTGACTGAAGACCGATTGCCGCCACCGCCGTCGCCAAATCGCGTCCGAGATTTTCCGCGACGAAGCCGAGAAGAATGAACCCGAGGTCGCTGTAGATCGACCTGGCCCGCGCTGGGTATTCCAGCCTGACCTTGCAGATCTCGTGCTCGAACTCGCGGCGTCCTTCCGGCGGCGCGTCCACGAGACGGCCGGGCAGGCCGGACGCGTGCTCGAGCAAGTCGCGAATCGATACCGAGTCGCGATCCTCTCCCCGCCAGTCGTCGAAGAATTCGGCGACGCGCGCGCCGAGCGTCAGCGCGCCATTCGACACACAATCCATCATCGCCGTCGCCGTCGCGATCACCTTCGTCAACGAGGCGAGATCGAAAGGCGTGTCGAGGCGCGTCTCGGGAGCGTCGGCGTCGAAGGTGAGCGTACCGAGGGCGTCCTGCCAGAGGGTGCGCGTGCTGTCACCGACTTCTGCTGTTGCTGCAGGAAAGAGGAGTGAACCGATGGCATCCGCGAGTACCCGGCGCGCCCCGGCGAAACCGCTCATGCCGTGCGGCGTTCGCGAGTCGCCGCCTGAATCAGAAATGCGGTGGCGACAGTGGTCGCGGCGCCGATGAAGATGTACCAGGTGAACGCCGCCGGCGTCCATTGCCAGACGATGGTCATCATGAGAAGCCCCACGATCATGCCGCCGAACGTGGCGCCTTCGTCAATCGAACGCGCGAGCGTTCCCAGCAGAAAGGCGCCGAGCACCGGGCCGGCGGCGTACGACAGCACGGCGAGGCCCGCGTCGAGCACCGACTGCTGCATCCACTGCGCGGCGATCGCGACGCCAATCTGCGCGACGCCCCACACGACGGTCCACATGCGCGAGACGCGCATCAGCGTTCGTTCGTCGGCATCGGGCCGCCAGTACTTCGTGTAGAAATCGTTCACGGTCGTCGCGGCCATGGCGTTGATCGACGGGGAGAGCGCCGCGGCCACGATCGCCGCGACGATGAAGCCGGCGGCGCCGTGAGACAGGGCGGTGACGATGAACGTCGGCAGGAGCTCGTCGTTCCGCGCCAGCGTGCGCGGAAGCGGCACGTGCTGATAGTACGTGAACAGCATGACGCCGATCAGCAGGAACAGCACGAATTGCACAAACACGAGCAGGCCGCTGAGAATCAACCCTCGCGACGCGTCGCGCGCCGACCGCGCCGACAGCAGGCGCTGCACGAGGAACTGATCGGTGCCGTGCGTCGACAGCGTCAGCGCGACGCCGCCGATGACGCCGGCCCAGAACGTGTACGGCCGCGAGATCGAGGCGGAGAAGTCGAATACTCGAAATTTGCCGGCAGCCGATCCGGCGCGCACGACTTCGGTCCAGCCGCCGGGAATCGACGAAAGCAGCGATACGAGGACGACGGCTGCGCCCGCCAGATACACGAACAACTGCACGACGTCGGTCCAGATGACGGCCGACGCGCCGCCGCGCACCGTGTACACGATCATGGCGCCGCCGATGACGAGCACGGCCCATGTGACTGGCACGTGAGTGACCACCGATATGACGAGCGCCGTGGCAAAGAGGCGAATGCCGTCGGCGAGCGCGCGAGTCGCCAGAAAGATCAGCGCCGACACGTTCTTGACGCGCGGCCCGAAGCGGCGCTGCAGCAGCTCGTACGATGTGAACAGCTCGCGGCGGAAGTACGCAGGAATGAAGAGCACGCTGATCAGCACGCGGCCGACGATGTATCCGAAGACGAGCTGAAGGAACGTCATGTTGCCCGCGTACGCGGTGGCGGGCACGCTGATGAACGTGAGGGTGCTCGTCTCGGTCGCGACGATCGTGAAGCAGATCGCCCACCAGGGCACCGACTGCCCGGTGAGGAAATAGTCGCGGGTCGTCTTCTGAAAGCGCGCGAAATACGAGCCGAAGGCCGTGATCGCGACGAGATAGCCGCCGATCACGAGATAGTCGATCCAGGTCAGGACCACGGCGACGCAGCTATCGCAGCACCCGTACGTCTGACGACTGCGCTGCTCATGAAACCGCCGAACAGTAGCATAGAATCGAAATCTCATGCACGTGCTCGGCATCGACGCGGGCGGAACGAAGACGGTGTGCCTGCTCGCCGACGAGCGCGGGATGATCGTGTCCGAAGGGCGGGGTCCTGGCGCGAACCTGCTGGCGGCGGGGGAGCTCGGCGTCGAGAAAGTGCTGCACGAGGTGATGGAAACGGCGATCGGCGATCGTGCGATCACGCCGGCGGCGATTTGCCTCGGCATCGCCGGCGTCGATCGCGAAGACGAAGCGAGGACAGTGCGCGCCATCATGCGCCGCATCGGCTACAAGTCGCGGGTGCTCGTCGTCAACGACGCGCTCATCGCGCTCGTCGCCGGCGCGCAGGATGCGCCGGGCATCGTCATCATCGCCGGGACCGGATCGATCGTCTATGGCCGCAACGCCGCCGGTGAAGCGGCCCGCGCGGGCGGCTGGGGACACATGATCGGCGACGAGGGAAGCGGCTACTGGATCGGCCGCGAGGCGCTCGCGGCGGTGATGCGCGCCGCCGACGGGCGCGGGCCGGCCACGCAGCTCGGCGGCGACATCCTGGCGCACTTCGCCGTCGACGACGAATCGCGGCTGCCCCGAATCGTGTACGACCGCGATCAGCCACGGATGAGCGTGGCGGCGCTCGGACCAATCGTGGAACGCGCGGCGGAGCTCGGCGACGCCGTGGCGACGAGGATCCTCGAGCGCGCCGCCGACGAGCTCGTGCTCGCAGCCGGGTCCGTCGCCTCGCAGCTGAACATGCGCGGCGATCTGTTCACGTTCTTCCTCGCCGGCGGCATCTTCCGCGTCGTGCCCTGGCTCAGCCGCGAGCTGCCGCGCCGCCTCGTGGAAGTGGCGCCGCGAGGGCAGGTGCAGATCCTCGATGAAGAGCCTGCGGTCGGGGCCGTGTGGCTCGCGCTCGCCGAGGCGCGCGGCGGCGCCCAGATTCCGCGCTACAAATCGTAGGAAAGGCATCGTTGCGCATTCGCGTTTTCACGACGCCGGCGGCCGTCGCCCGATCGTTCGCCGCCGACATCGCGCGCGCGCTCGCTGCCAATCCGACGATCGTCCTCGGGCTCCCGACCGGCCGCACGCCGATTCCGCTGTATCGCGAGCTCGTGCGGTTGTTTCGCGCCGGCCGGATCGATTTCAGCCGGGCGACCACGTTCAACCTCGACGAGTTCGTCGGCATCGCGCCTCACGACCGGTGCAGCTATTACGCGTTCATGCGCCGGCACCTGTTCGATCACGTCAACCTGTCGACCCGCCGCATTCATGTGTTGAACGGGATGGCGCCGAATGCGGCGCGCGAGTGCGCGCGCTACGAGCACGCGATCGCCCGCGCCGGCGGTGTCGACGTGCAGCTTCTCGGCCTCGGATCGAACGGCCACATCGGGTTCAACGAACCGGCGCGTGCGCTGTTCGCGCGGACCCATCGGACGCGCCTGAGCATGGCGACGCGCCGCGCCAACGCCGCGCTCTTCGGCAACCGCGCGACCGCGGTGCCCCGCGAGGCGCTGTCGATGGGGATGGCGACGATTCTTCACGCGAGACGCGTGGTCCTGATCGCGACCGGCGCGATGAAGGCCCGATGCGTGGCGCGAATGATCGAAGGGCCGGTGACGCCGCGGATCCCGGCGTCGTTCTTACAGCTCCATCGGAATGCGGAAGTGTGGCTGGATCGAGCGGCAGGCGCCCGCCTGAAGGACGCTCGCCTGAAAGGCGCTCGCCTGAAAGGCTCGCGCTACACATGAGCGCGATACACGCGAGGCATGGAGACGCCGTAGCGCGAGGCTTTCAGCCGAGCGTCATCCGACTTTGAGCAGCTCTTTCAATCGCTCCTCGACGTCCTCGCCGATCGCGTCGCGGACGAAATCGTGCGCGTGGCGCAGGCGCGCGAGCGCTTTCTGATAGCCCGCGCCGCTTTTCTGCATGACGATCGCGGCCTTCACGTTCCAGTGCGCCCGCCGCAGCAGCTTGTCGGCGTCCTCGTACTCGAGGCCGGTGACAATGGTGATGATGCGGCGCGCGCGGTCCTTGAGCTTCTCGGATCCCATCTGCACGTCGACCATCAGGTTGCCGTAGGTCTTGCCGATTCTGATCATCGCCGCGGTCGTCAGCATGTTCAGCACCATCTTCGTCGCGGTGCCCGCCTTGAGCCGCGTCGAGCCGGCGATGACCTCGGGACCCACGGCCGGCGCGATCGTGAGATCGACGAACGTCTGCAGCTCCGTCCGCGGATCGCAGGTGACGAAGATGATCTTCGACCCGGCGCGCCGTGCTCTCGTCAGCGCGCCGCGGACGAATTGCGTCATGCCGCTCGCCGACACGCCGATGACGATGTCGCGCTTCGTCGGCCGAAGCCGGTTGATCGACCGCGCGCCCTCTTCGTAGTTGTCTTCCACGCCTTCACGCGCGCGGAGGATGGCACCCCTGCCCCCCGCCATGATGGCCTGGACGAGGTCGGGACTCGTGCCGAACGTCGGCGGCATCTCGGCCGATTCGAGCACGCCAAGCCGGCCGCTCGTCCCGGCGCCGACGAAGATGACGCGGCCGTTCTTGCGGAGCGCCTGCGTGATGATCTCGACGCCGACGGAAATCCGCTCCTTCTCGCGCCGCACGGCGTCGAGCATCTTGCGGTCTTCGTTCAGCATCCCTTCGACGATGTCGGCGGGAGCCAGCTTGTCGATGGCGAGTGTCGCCGGGTTGATTTGCTCGGTGGGAAGCGATTGCCACTTCGAACGGACAGGCATTTCTGGATCGGCCCCTCAAACCGCCTCCGCCCAAGGCCGAAGCGGTCCGCTGCGGCTTCGAGCGAGCGCGGAAACGAACCGCAAATACTATCATATCGACGCGTGATCGAAACGTATCTGGATCATCTCCGCGTCGAGCGGCGGCTGGCCGAACACACGCTCGAGAGCTACGCACGCGACCTGTCCGCGCTCCGCGCCTTCGGCGCCGGGGCGGGACGGCGGGTGGAAGCGCTCGATCGCCGCTCGCTCGAGGAATTCGTCCGCCAGCAGCTGAGGCGTGGCCTGTCGCCGCGGTCGGTGGCGCGTCTGATCGCGGCGGTGCGCGGGTTCTACCGGTTTCTCGTCCTCGACCAGCGCCTTCAATCGAGTCCGGCCGACGACCTGCGTCCGCCGCGCGCGTGGCCCGCGCTGCCGAAGTTTCTCTCAATCGAAGACGTCGACGTGCTCATCGCGCAGCCTGACGTGACGACGCCGAAGGGGCTCCGCGACCGGGCGATGATCGAGCTGCTGTATGCGACCGGCATGCGCGTGTCGGAACTGGTGAACGTGCGCGGCGCCGATCTCCATCTCGCGGAGCAGTACCTGACGTGCATCGGCAAAGGTAACAAAGAGCGGCTGATTCCAATCGGAGAACAGGCCGCCGACTGGATCGCCCGCTATCGGCGCGAGGCGCGGCCGAAGCTCGTTCGCAGAGCGTGTGACGCGTTCTTCGTCAACACGCGCGGCCGACCGATGAGCCGTGTCGGCTTCTGGAAGCTGCTCAAACAGTACGGACGGAAAGCCAACCTGCCGCGGACGCTGAGCCCGCACGTCGTCCGCCATTCGTTCGCGACGCATCTGCTCGAGCGCGGCGCAGACCTGCGCGCGATTCAACTGATGCTCGGACACGCCGACCTCTCGACGACGCAGATCTACACGCACGTGCTCGAGGCGCGCCTGCGAACGGTCTACGATCGCTTCCACCCGCGACCGTGACTCTGTTAGACTTAACCGTTTCTGGCATCCAGACAAAGAGCGGGGAGGGAACTGCATGAGCCGTAAGGGACGGCACTTGTTCACGTCCGAATCGGTCACCGAAGGACATCCGGACAAGATCGCCGATCAGATTTCAGATTCGATCCTCGACGCGATCCTCGCACAGGATCCGGTGAGCCGCGTCGCGTGCGAGACGCTCGTCACCACCGGCCTGGCCGTTGTCGCGGGCGAGATCACGACGAGCGCATACGTCGATTTTCAGGAAGTGGTTCGCGGGACGATCAACGAGATCGGCTACAACCGCGGCAAGTTCGGGTTCGACGCCGAAACGTGCGCCGTTCTCTCCTCCGTCCACAGCCAGTCGCCAGACATCGCGATGGGCGTCGACACCGGCGGCGCCGGCGATCAGGGATTGATGTTCGGCTTCGCGTGCACCGAGACCGACGAGCTGATGCCGATGCCGATCATGCTCGCGCACAAGCTCGCCAAAGGGCTCTCGTGCGCGCGGCGTGACGGCGTCCTCGAGTACCTCCGTCCGGACGGCAAGTCGCAGGTGACGGTCGAGTACGATGGTGCGCGCCCCGTCCGCGTCGACGCCGTGGTCGTGTCCAGCCAGCACAGCCCCCTCGTCACGAACGACACGATGCGTGAAGACATCGTCGAGAAGATCATCAGCCGCGTCATCCCGCAGGAACTGATCGACAAGAACACCAAGATATACGTCAACCCGACGGGCCGATTCGTCGTCGGTGGTCCGCACGGCGACGCCGGCGTCACGGGGCGCAAGATCATCGTCGACACCTACGGCGGCGCCGCGCCGCATGGCGGCGGCGCGTTCTCGGGCAAGGATCCGACGAAAGTCGATCGTTCAGCCTGCTACATGGCGCGCTACGTCGCGAAGAACGTCGTCGCGGCCGGCATCGCCGATCGGGCGCTCGTCCAGGTCGCGTATGCGATCGGCGTGGCGGATCCGGTGTCGGTGGCAGTGCATACCGAAGGCACCGGCCAGATTCCGGAAGAGAAGATCACGCAGATCGTTCGCGATCACTTCAAGCTCACGCCGCGCGGCATCATGGAAGAGCTCGACCTGCGCCGTCCGATTTACAAGAAGACGGCGGCGTTCGGACACTTCGGCCGCAGCGAACCCGAGTTCACCTGGGAGCGCACTGACAAGGCCTCGGCGCTGCGCGCCGCCGCGGGTCTTTGAAGAAGCTGCTGCTCGTGACGGCGGTCTTCGCGGCTGCCGTCACCGTCTTTGTCGTCCTCACGATCCCGCCGCGCCGCCTCACGCTGAAGCCGATTGGCGACGGCTCTCTCCCCGGCATCCTGCACGTTCATACGAGCCGATCCGATGGATCGCGCAGCCCCGACGACATCGCCGCCGCGGCCGCGCGCGCCGGACTGAAATTCGTCGTCTTTACGGATCATGGCGACGGCACGCGCGCGCCCGACGCTCCGGCCTACCGGTCGGGCGTGCTCTGTCTGGATGGCGTCGAAATCAGCACGACCGGAGGCCATTACATCGCGCTCGACATGCCGGCTGCGCCGTATCCGCTGGCGGGCGAGCCGCGCGACGTCGTCGAAGACGTGCGGCGCCTGGGCGGGTTCGGCATCGCGGCGCATCCCGATTCGCCGAAGATCGAGCTGCGCTGGCGCGAATGGACCGCGCCGTTCGACGGCATCGAGCTGCTCAACCCCGACACAAGCTGGCGTCTCCTCGCGCAGGAGCGGGGCCTGGCCGCGAAGCGGCGCCTGCTGACCGCTCTGATCGATTATCCGTTCCGTCCGAGCGAAACGATCGCCAGCCTCGTGCAGCCGAGTGGCGCGCTGTATTCGTGGCAGGCGCTGACCGCACGGCGGCGCGTCGTCGCTATCGGAGGCGTTGATGCGCATGCCAACCTGCAGTGGCGCAGTGATCCGGGCGACGCGAGAGCAGGCATACCGTTACCGGGCTATGAGGCGTCGTTCCGCATGATGTCGGTGCACGCCACGCTCGAGCGCGAGTTCAGCGGCAACGCCGCGGCCGACGCCGGCATCCTCATGCGCGCGATTCGCGGCGGACATCTTTATACGGCGGTCGACGGCGTGGCCTCGCCGCCGGCGTTCGAGTTCATGGCGAGCAATGAACGCGGCACCGTGCACGAGGGCGACGAGCTCGCGGTGGGCGGACCGGTGACGCTTCGCGTCCGCAGCAACGCATCGCCCGAATTCACCACCATCGTCCACGACGGCATGCACGCGCTGACGACCGTCCGCGATCCGCAGGATCTGACGGTCCATGCGCCCGACAAGCCTGCGGTGTACTGGGTGGAAATCGTCTCCACGGGGCGGCCGCATCCGATTACGTGGCTCCGCAGCAATCCGATTTACGTGCGCGGCCCTGAGCCGCTCGTGCGCGAGGCGGCGCGTCCCGCCTCAACCGTCAGCCGGACAATCTTCGATGGATCCTCGATTGCCAACTGGCGCGCGGAACACGACGCGACCTCGTTGTCGGCGATCGACCTCGCCCCGATCGTCGGGGGACACGAGATTCGGTTCCGATACGGGTTGTCCGGCGGGTCGCCGGCCGGTCAGGTCGCCGCCCTGGTGTTCGATACGCCGCAGGGACTGGAGCCGAACAATCGGCTCACCCTGGTGGGACGCGCGGAGCGTCCGATGCGCGTCTCGGTCCAGCTGCGCGGCGGCAACGGGGAAGCGGCGGGGGAGCGGTGGCAGCGCTCGGTGTTCCTCGATCGGGTCGATCAGGAGAAGACGGTGTACTTCGACGACTTGATGCCCGTCGGCGCGACGCACACGTTCAAGCCTGCGCTCGCCGACATCCGCAGCATCCTGTTCGTCGTCGACACGACGAATGCGAAGCTCGGATCGTCGGGACGGATCTGGATTCAGAAGGCGGCGCTGGAGAGATGACGCTAGCCTGAAAGGCTCGCGCTACAGGTATCAATTCAGCATCCCAACGCGACGGTAGCGCGAGGCTTTCAGCCGAGCGTCGTCCATCATGTCCGAACCGTCAACAACAGATAGATCGCCACGGCGCCGAAGAGGATGTTCGGCGCCCACGCCGCAAGCAGTGGCGAGATCCACCCGCCGCTGCCCAGCGCGCCGAATATGCTGAGCGCGGTCCAGTAGATCAGCGCGAACACGAGACCCGCCCCGATGCCGTACATCGCGCCGCGCCGGCCCGTGGTGACCGCGAATGGCACGGCGAGCAGCGTCATCACCAGCGACACGAACGGAAACGCAATCTTGCGCTGAAGCCGCACCAGATAGGGCACCACGTTCAGCGAGCCGCTCGCCTGAAGCAGCGCAACGTAGTTCTCCAGCTGCGCGTACGTCATGCGATCGGCATCGGGCTCGTCGCTCTTGAAGTAGGCCGGCGGCTCGAGCGACAGCTGTCGCTCGCCGAACGGCGTGTACTCCACCGACGTCCGTACCGCGTTCGGCCGGATTGTCGTGCTGAGCTCGCGATCCCAGCCTTTGTGGGCGATCCATGTGAACGACGGCAGGCCGTCGGCGCCGGCCCGGCGTTCCAGGGCGACCGTGTCCGCATAGGTGAGGCCGTCGAGCCGCCATGCGGCCGGATCGGTCCGGAACATCGTGAACCGCGCGAACCGATTCGTTCGCGGATCGAAGAAATCGTAGTGATAGATGTCGCCGCTGCGTCCGAGAATCCAGCGGCGGGTGGCGCCGAACGTCTGCGCCGGCCAGCCGCGGATGGCGCCTTCGAGCCGCCGCGCATGCTCGTTCCAGTCGGCGAGCACGAGCTCCTGCAGCGCGAACAAGACGCCGCTGAACAGCAGCCCGAAGGCGAGCACCGGCACAGCGGACCGATACAGGCTGATGCCGCAGGCGCGCATCACGACGAGCTCGCTGTTCTTCGTCAGCAGCCCGATGGTGACGAGCGCCGCGACGAGCGCCGACAAAGGAATGATGTAGAAGACGTACTGCGGCGTCTGCCAGTAGAAGAACCGCGCCAGCAGCCGCGGCGTCGCGCTGCCGCGATACAGCTTGTCGGCGAGATCGATGAACGTCGAGATATAGAAGACGCCGATCAGCGCCGCGAACGACAGCATGAACACGACGAGGTACAGGCGCGCGACGTACAGATCCAACAACCGCGGCCGCGGCCAGTCGATGTGCGGGATGCGGACGACGAGCACGACGCCGCGGCGCGGTGTCGCGCGGCCGTTCGCTGACGGCGCCGTCGCCGCTTCGCGCGGCCGCCAGAATGTCGGAATCGAAATCCGGATCGGCCGATCGCCGGATCCGGCCCGCGACACGACGAGCGCGACGCCGACGATGCCGAGCAGCACGTTCGCCATCCACGGCGCCATGCTGGGCGACATCCGCCCGCCCAGCGCGAGGCCGCGCGACGCGAACAGCAGCACATAGTAGACGAACAGCACGCCGATGCCGAGGACGAAGCCGGCGAGCTTGCCTTCCTTTCGATTGGTGGCGCCGAGCGCGAGGCCGATCATCGCGAGGACAAGGCAAGCCGCTGGAATCGCAAACTTCTGCTGGATCGTGAACAGCTGTGAGTATGAAGGGAAGCCGTGCGCCGTGTTGTCGGCAATCGTCGCGCGCAGCTCGGCGATGGTCTTCTCGTTGTCGCCTTTCATGATCTGTGTTCGTGGGAACACGGCCTCGGCGTCCATCTTCAGCACGAGGCGTTGAAACGAGCTGACGTCGGCCTTGTCCGGCTCCCTCGCGTACGTCGTGTGCTGCGTACCCTCCTCGAGCTCCAGCTGCACCATGTGCTTCGGGCGGTCGATGAGCAGCCGCCCGCGCTTCGCGAAGTACACGTCGGTTTCGTTCGGGTGGGTCGAATCGGCCAGGAAGACGTCGCGCCACCCGCCGGCCTGCGGAATATCGCGAACGTACACAACCTGGTTAGGGAAGTTGTCGTAGAAGACGCGCGGTTTGACGTCGCCCTCGGCCTGCGAGGCGACGACGTTGAACGTGATCTCGCGGAAGCGCTGGTTCGCGTTCGGCAGCGCCACGATCATCACGTACGCCGTAGCGCCGGTGCAGACCAGCGCGAGCGTCCCGAGCGGCCGCAGGATGCGGAAGACGCTGACGCCGCACGCCTGCAACGCCACGAACTCGCGATCTGCCGACAAGCGTCCGAAGCCGACGAGGATGCCGAGCAGCAGCGACATCGGAATCGTGATGCCGAGCGCCTGTGGCAGCAGCGTGAGCAGCACCTGCACGACGATCTGCCACTGCACCCCTTTTTCAATCAGCTTTTCGCCCTGCTGCAGGATTGGCGGCATCTCGAGCGCAAAGGTCAGCCCGATGAGCACCAGCACGAACGGCAGCAGAATTTCGCGGACCAGGTAGCGGTCGAGAATCTTGAACATCTATGCTGTAAGCCGATTATGACTCGCGTCGCCATCCTGTGGCACATGCATCAGCCGTTCTACGAAGACCTCGTCACGCGGGAGCACATCCTTCCGTGGGTGCGGCTCCACGCGCTGAAGGATTACTACGGCATGGCCGCGCTGATGCGCGAGTTCCCGAAGGTGAAGGTGACCTTCAACCTGGTACCCTCGATGCTCGTCCAGCTCGAGGCGTTCGCGGCCGATCGCGCGCGCGACCGGTACCTCGAGTTGAGCCTCAGGCCGGCCGCCGACCTCTCCGACGGCGATATCGATTTCATCCTCGAGAATTTCTTCCACGCGCAGCACCAGCGCATGATTGAGGTGTACCCACGGTACGCCGAGCTGCTCGCGCTCCGCGGCGGATCGCTGCCCACGACCGCGGACCGCCGCGCGGCCGCGGCGCGGTTCACGCGCGACGACCTGCGCGACCTTCAGGTCTGGCACAAGCTTGCGTGGATCGATCCGATCTACCTGGAGCAGGACGGGCGAGTGCGGGCCCTGATCGCGAAGGAGCGCGATTTCACCGAAGACGACAAGCGGATCCTCCGCGACGTCGAGCTCGAGCTGTTGAACCGCGTCATCCCGGAATACCGGGAAGCCGTGGCGCGTCGGCAGATCGAAGTGTCGGCGTCGCCGTTCTATCACCCGATTCTGCCGCTGCTGTGCGACACCGACGTGTATCTGACCACGCATCCCGATTCGCGGATGCCGCGGCAGCGGTTTCGCCATCCCGAGGACGCGGCGGAGCAGCTCGCGCGCGCCGCGGCGTACCATGAACGCCTGTTCGGCCGTCGACCGACCGGTCTCTGGCCGTCGGAAGGGTCGGTGTCGGACGCGATGGTGCCGCTCGTCGCGAAGAGCGGCTTCACGTGGATGGCCACCGACGAGCTGATTCTCGCGCGAACGCTCGGCATCACCTTCTCGCGGGACAACTACGGTCACGTCGAGCAACCGGAGCGGCTCTACACGCCGTACGTGGTGAAAACCGGCGGGGCATCCGTGGCCTGCGTGTTTCGCGATCACGCGCTGTCGGACTTGATCGGCTTCACGTACGCGGGCTGGGCCGCCGACGCGGCGGCGGACGACTTCGTCGGCAAACTGGTCGAAGCCGGCCGCCGGTATCGGACTCGCGGCGGAAAAGGAGAGCCGCTCATCCCGATCATCCTCGACGGTGAGAACGCGTGGGAACACTTCGAGCGGGGCGGTCGCCCGTTCCTCCGGGCCGTATACGGCCGGCTCGCCGCTCACCCCGAGCTGCGGACTGTGACGATGAGCGAAGCCTGCGCGGAAACGGCGACGCCGGCGCCCGAATTGCCGCGCATCTTCGCCGGATCGTGGATCGACGCCAACTTCTACATCTGGATCGGCCATGCCGACGATCAGCGCGGCTGGAGTCAACTCGCAGACGCGCGGCAGGCCCTGAACGAGCCGGCGTCGGCCGACGCCGCCGCGGTCGCCGAAGCGCGGGAAGAAGTGCTCATCGCCGAGGGCAGCGACTGGTTCTGGTGGTACGGCGACGATCATTCGTCGGCCCACGATCTCGAGTTCGACGATCTGTTTCGGCGCCATCTGCGGAACGCATATCGGCTGCTGCAGAAACCGGTCCCGGACGAACTGTTCGTCAGCAACATCTCGACTGGCGGAGCCGCGCCGATCCAGACGCAGCCGACCGCGCGGCTCGCGCCAACATTCGACGGCGAGGAAACGAGCTATTTCGAATGGCTCGGCGCCGGCAGCCTGGAGGTGCGCGATGTCGCCGGTGCGATGCACGAGGCGACGCGCCAGGAGCCGGTCCTCTCGCTCGTGTACTTCGGCTTCGACCACGAGCGGCTCCTCGTGCGAATCGACGGATCGCGGCCCGTCGTCGACCTCCTCGCCGAGGGGCACGAGATCTCGCTGAAGTTCCTGGCGCCCAACGGCCTGCGCTTCTCGGTTCGCGAGATCCTCGGGCGCCTGACGGCCCGATACTGGGAACGCCGGGTCCAGACTCCCGGCGCGATCCCTCAATGGACAGAGCGCGGTCCCCGCGGAGCCGTCGTCGCCGCCGGCACCGTGCTGGAACTGGGACTGCCGCTCGTGGATCTGGGCGTCGCCGGCGGACGGCTGGCGTTCTTCGTCGCGGTCTACGATGCGCGCGACGCCGAGCTCGAACGTCATCCGGCGCATCGGCTCATCGAGCTCGATGTGCCGGACGACACGTACGAGGCGCGGAACTGGACGGCCTAAGGGTGCGTGAGAGTCAGCCGTTAAGTTAACATAACATCCATTATCAGACTCTCAACATATCAGGCGGAAACCCGGCTGCGCCGCTTCGCGATTCCGCTGGCCAAGCCCCGACCGCAGGATCACCTCGCGCGAGACCCGCAGCGCCGGCCGCTCGCTATTTCTTCCGCAGGTCCCGGATGATCGCCTCGAGCGCTTCGATCACATCGTCCTTCGACGCGCGGCTCTTCGCGAAACTGAGCTTCAGATTGAAGGCCTTGGTTGGCGGACGGTATGCGAAGACGTAATGCTTCGGGCGACCGGGCTTGGGTTTCGTCGCCGCCTCGCGCAGCTGCTGGCGCGTCGCGCCGCCCTGGCTCGCGATCTTCTCGACGAGCGCCGTCATTTTCTCAGTCGTCTCCTGCCTAACGACCTGCAGCAGCAACGACTTGGAGGAAATGTCGGCCAGCCGACAAAGGTTCCGCACCTCCTCCGGCATCGCCTGCAGCGTGAGCGACTCGGTGACCGACGTCCGCGACTTCCCCAGCCGGCGCGCGAGGTCCTCGTGGGTGTAGCCGCATCGATCGGCGAGACCGTACAGCGCCTCGGCTTCCTCGAACGGCGTCAGGTCCTTCCGCTGCAGGTTCTCGATGAGCGCCAGCTCGATCACTTCGGTGTCGTCGACGTCGCGGACGACGACCGGCAGCTCGCGCAGGCCGGCCTGCACCGACGCCTGATAGCGCCGTTCACCGGCGACGATCTGGAACCGATCGCCGCGCTGGCGGACGACGAGCGGCTCGAGGATCCCCTTCTCGCTGATCGACGCGATCAGCTCCGACAGATCGCCCATGACCTGGCGCGGCTGATGCGGGTTCGGATCGATCCGATCGATCGGCACGAGCCGGCCGATCGGCGCGCCCGCCGAGGCCGCCAGCGCCTCGACGTAGTGCTCGTCGTGCCGCATCGTGATCGTCTGGGG
This sequence comes from Acidobacteriota bacterium, assembly GCA_003222395.1. Taxonomy (GTDB): domain Bacteria; phylum Acidobacteriota; class Vicinamibacteria; order Vicinamibacterales; family CAVVIG01; genus Gp6-AA45. Next base: position 54,061 of record QHWB01000039.1, on the reverse strand, counting down.
CAACCCGCGTCTAGGCACGATCGATGACCTCCTCGCACAGGCTGTAGTACTCGGTCGCGCCGCTCGACTCGGGCGCGAAGGTGAAGATCGATTCCTTGTACGCCGGGCTCTCCTCGAGCCGCACGCTCTTCGTGATGACGGTCTTGAACACCTTGCCGCCGAATACCTTCTGGATCTGCGTCCGGATGTCGCGCGCCAGCGCCGTCCGCTTGTCGTGCATCGTGATGACGACGCCGAGGATCCGCAGCGCCGGGTTCGGCCGCGCCCGCACCTTCTCGATCGTCTCGAGCAGGTCGTCGGTCCCTTCGAGCGCGAAGTACGACGACTGAATCGGAATCAGCAGGTGCGTCGCGGCCACCAGCGCGTTCACCGTCAGCAGCCCGAGCGTCGGCGGACAGTCGATCACGACCTGCGGATACTGTTTGCGGACCGGCTCGAGCTTGTCCTTCAGCCGGAAGTGCGCGTCCATCTCGCCGACGAGCTTCGCCTCCATCTTGGCGAGCGCGATGCGCGCCGGCGCCACCCACAGGTTCTCCAGCCCCGACTGCAGCACCACGTCCTGGAAGCCGACCGCGGGATCGGCGATCGCGTCGTACACGCTCCGCGACACCTGCTGCATGTCGAGGAACGACAGCGTGCTGTTCGCCTGGGGATCGAGATCGATGAGGAGCGTCCGCTTGCCGCGCAGCGCCAGCGCCGCCGCGAGATTGATGGCGGTCGTCGTCTTGCCGACGCCCCCTTTTTGATTGGCGATTGCAACGATCATGAACGACCGGGTGGGACCGCGGCCATTCTAACAGATCACATTTTGTACTTGCCGAGGTCGTCGGGGTCGAGGCTCTCCAGCCACTTGTGCAGCCGGTCGGCGTCGGTCTTCTCCGACGCGAAGTCGACCGTCTTCGCGTTGTCGATCACCGAGTCCTCGACGAAGATCGGCGCGCGCGTGCGCAGCGCGAGCGCGATCGCGTCGCTCGGCCGCGCGTCGATCGCCAGCGTGTCGCCGTTGAGCGAGAGATAGATCAGCGCGTAGAACGTGTTCTCCTGCAGATCGCACACGACGACCTTCTGCACCGAAGCCTTGAGATCGGTGATGACGTTGCGCAGGAGATCGTGCGTCATCGGCCGCGGCGTCGAGATGTTCTCGATCTGCAGCGCGATGGCGTTCGCCTCGAAGATCCCGACCCAGATCGGCAGCACCTTCTGCCCGTCCTTGTCGCGCAGGATGACGATCGGCATGTTCGTGATGGGGTCGACCATCAATCCCTTGATGTTCATCTCGATTTGCATGGTCCTATAACCTAGGCGCGGCCGCCTCGCTGTCAAACACGGCTGTCGAACGTCCCCACACGCTGTGCGGCCCGGCGCGTTCGACGCGCACGCGCAGCGTGCGGCCGATCCACGCGTTCGGTCCGGGCAGGTTCACGACGACGTTCTGCGTCGTGCGCCCCGACAGCTCCGTTTCGCGGCGTCGGCTCGCGGCGTCGACGAGCACGTCGACGGTGCGCCCCACGAGCCGCGCGTTCAGCCGCATCTGCACGTCGCGCTGACGTGCCTGCAGCGCCACGATCCGCCGCGTCTTCTCCTCTTCGCTGACGTCGTCGGCGAGCCGCTTCTCCGCCAGCGTGTTCGGGCGCGGCGAGTACTTGAACGAGAACATGCTGTGGTAGCCGACCGCGTCGGTGAGCGACAGCGTCTCGCCGAAATCCTCGTCGGTCTCCCCGGGAAACCCGACGATCATATCGGTCGATAGCGCGACCTCCGGCAGCGACGCCCGGATCCGCGCGACGAGATCGAGATAGCTCTCCCGCGTGTAGCGGCGCCGCATCGCCTGCAGCACCCGCGTCGACCCCGATTGCACCGGCAGGTGCAGATGACGGCAGATCTTCGGCAGCCGCGCCATCGCGGCCAGGAAGCGATCGTCGAAGTGCCGCGGATGGGGGCTCGCGAAGCGGATCCGCTCGATGCCGTCGACGTCGTGGATCGCTTCGAGCAGCCCGGTGAAGTCGCACGACGGCTCGTCGGGCGCCTCGTAGTGGTTCACGATCTGACCGAGCAGCTGCACTTCCTTGCGGCCGGTCGCGGCGAGCTCGCGCACCTCGGCCAGGATGTCGGTCCTGGGACGCATCCGCTCGTGGCCGCGCGTATACGGCACCACGCAGAAGCTGCAGAACTCGTTGCACCCTTCGATGATCGTCACATACCCCTTGACCGGATCGTCGCGCCGCGTGACCCCGAGCGGCCACGTGACGTCGTCGTAGGGATTGAGATCGATCGCCGGCGCCGCCTGCGCCTCCGCCTGCTCGATCAGCACCGGGAGCCTTCGGATGGCCTGCGTCCCGACGATGACGTCGGTGACGCCGGGCGCCCGCCTGAGGATCGTCTCCCCTTCCTGCTGCGCCACGCAGCCGGCCACCGCCACGATCGGCCGGCGGCCGCCGTCTTTCGCCAGCTGGCGCAGCTCGCCGAGGCGCGTGTACAGCTGCCCCTCCGCGCGCTCCCGGACGCTGCACGTGTTGATGACGACGACGTCGGCGTCGCCGGCGTCGTCGGTCGACTCGAAGCCGGCCTGCTCGAGCAGACCGGCCATGCGCTCCGAGTCGTGCACGTTCATCTGGCAGCCGAAGGTCTCGATCAGATATTTGCGCGCCACGTCATCTCGGCGTTCGGCGCGGCCGGGCCGTCTGGCCCGCCGCCGCTTTCGCTTTCGCCCTTTCGCTTTCGCCTGTCGGCGCCGCCTCGCTCGACGCCCGTTCTCTCAGCATCTCACGGGCGGACCGGCGTAGACCATCGGTAATCGCTTCCCCGCCGAGCATCCGCGCCAGTTCGTCGACCCGGTTCTGCTCGTTCAGCCGGCGCACGGTCGTGCGCGTCCGGCCGCGCTCCACGTGCTTCTCGATCTGGAAATGCGTGTCGGCGAACGCGGCGATCTGCGGCAGATGCGTGATGCACAGCACCTGGAACGCGGACCCGAGCGTCCGCAGCGTGCGCCCGACGACGTCCGCCACGCGTCCGCCGATGCCGGCGTCGACCTCGTCGAAGACCAGCCCCGGCGCCGATCCGCTCGGCGGCCGTTCAGCGGCCTCGCTGAAGCCGAAACGAGCCGTTGCCGTCAGCGTCTTGATCGCGAGCATGATCCGCGACAGCTCGCCGCCCGACACGATTCGCGCGAGCGGCCGAAGGTCCTCCCCCGGATTCGGGGAAACGAAGAACTCGGCGGCGTCGATGCCGCGCGCGCTCCATTCCGACTCCGGCAGCGCTCCCTCGGCGAAGCGCACCTCGAACCGCGTCCGCTCCATCGCGAGCTGGGAGAGCATCGCGACGAGCCGGCGTGCGAACGCCGCCGCGGCGCGCCGGCGTGCTTTCGCGAGCGTCTCCGCGGCCGACAAGTACGCAGCGCGAGCCAGACGGCGCTGGCGCTCGAGCTCCTCGATGCGCTCGTCTGCCCCCTGAAGGTCCGCGAGCTCCCGGCGGAGCGCGTCTCGTTTGGCGATGACGTCGGCGAGCGTCGGGCCGTGCTTCCGCTTCAGCCGTTCGAGAAGCGCGAGCCGTTCTTCGACCTGCTGGAGCCGCGCCGGCGAGGCTTCGATGCCGTCGGCATAGCGCCGCAGGAACAGGGCGAGATCCTCGAGCTGCGACTTGATGCCGTCGCGTGCCTCGAGATACGGCTCGAACCGCGGGTCGAGCGCCGCCAGATCGGCGACCTTCCGCCACACGGTTCCGAGCCCGGCGAGAATGGCCTCGTCGCTCTCGTACAACGACGTGTAGCTCTCCGCGCAGAGGCGTTCGACCCGCTCGGCGCTCGCGAGCACCTGGCGAAGCGACGCCAGTTCCTCGTCCTCGGCCGGCTTCGGCGCCGCTTTGTCCAGCTCGGCGAGCTGGAACGTCATCAGATCGAGCCGCGCATCCCGATCGTGTTGAATCGCGCGCACGCGGGCCAGTTCGTCTTCGGTCGCGCGCCACGCGTCGAACGCCATGGCCATGGGCGACGACAACGAATCAAGACCACCGAACGCGTCGACCACGGCAAGGTGCGTGGACGGATCGAGGAGCGTTTGATGCTCGTGCTGGCCGTGGAGCTCGATCAGCCGCGCGGACAAGTCCTTCAGCGCGCCCGCCGTGGCGAGCGCACCGTTGACGAACGCCCGGCTGCGCCCTTGCGCGGTAATCTCGCGGCGGACGAGCAGCTCTTCCCCGCTCGTTTCGAAGATCGCTTCGATGGCTGCGACCTCCTCACCAGTGCGGACGAGATCGCCCGAGGCACGGCCCCCCAGGAGCAGGCCGACGGCTTCGACGAGGATCGATTTGCCTGCGCCTGTCTCGCCGGTCAGCACGTTGAGGCCGGGATCGAACTCCACCTCGACCGAGTCGATGACGGCGAAATGGCGGATCCGCAGGAAGCGAAGCATTGGAGAAAACGAGAGAACTCCAATCCTAACATAGGTTTGACAGGAATTTGCACCGCGTGATACAGTCCGCCAGAAGCGCTGTTCCCAGCGGCGCGTACCTATGTCGCGGAGGGCCGTTTGCGCACGCTTGGTAGCCTGGTGCTCGCCCTGCTCCTGCAGGCGCCAGGTGATGTCGCGCCCGAATCGTCGGGCAGCCTCATCGCCAATCTAGTCAACCGCTCGACGGTCGTCGCGAAAGTCGTCATTATTTGTCTCGCGCTTTTCTCCATCGTGTCCTGGGGCGTCATCCTCTACAAGCTCTGGGCGGTTCAGCGCGCATCGCGCCAGTCGACGCAGTTTCTCGACGTCTTCCGGCGCAGCAACAAGTTCTCGGAAGTCCAGGCGGTCTGCCGCTCGCTCGTCGAGAGTCCGCTCGTGGGGTTGTTTCAATCGGGATACGCAGAGCTGACGGCACAGCTGCGGCAGAGCGGGGCGCCCGACGTCGGCGACGGACCCAATCCAAGACCGCAGCCCGGTCGTCCAACTCTGAAAAGCATCGCCGCCGTCGATCGCGCGTTGATGCGGGCGTCGGTCGTCGAAGTCAGCAAGCTCGAACACTGGATTCCGTTTCTGGCGACCACCGCGAGCGTGACGCCGTTCATCGGGTTGTTCGGCACGGTGTGGGGCATCCTCGTCGCCTTCGAGCGGATCGGCGTGACGGGGTCGACGAGTATCTCCGCGGTCGGCCCTTCGATTGCGGAAGCGCTCATCACGACGGCGCTCGGACTCTTCGCTGCCATTCCGGCGCTCATCTTCTACAACCACCTGACGAACCGCGTGAAGCAGATGGCGTCGGAGATGGACGATTTTTCGATGGAGTTTCTGAACATCTCCGAGAGGAATTTCACGTAGCGTACGCCGAGGTCACGCCTATGCCCAAAGTCCAGACGATCCCGAGCGCGGCGCCGACGCGGGCCAGTCGCCTGCGGCGCGTGAACGTCTCGCTCGCCGAAATCAATGTCGTCCCCCTCGTCGACGTCATGCTCGTGCTGCTGATCATCTTCATGGTGACGGCGCCGATGATTCAGCGCGGCATCGACGTCAATCTCCCGGTCGCGCAGCGGGCGCAGGCGATTAGCGGCGAACGCATCGAGGTCATCGTGCCGGCCGAGTACCGACAGAACCACATTGTGTATCTGGGAAGCGATCCGATTCGCAAAGAGCTGTTGCAGGAGCGCGTCCGCCAGAAGATGGAAACCGCCGCGCAGAAGGACGTGTTTCTGCGCGGTGACTCCGGCGTCAGCCTCGGCGAGGTGGTCGAGGTGACTGACTTGCTGAAAGCTGCAGGGGTCGAGCACGTCGGCCTGGTGACGAAGTCCCCCAACGAGCGATGAAGCTGAAAGCGCCTGCGCCCCGAGCGAGGCGCGCCGGGTCCCCAACGCGGCAGCCGCGTTGGGGTGGCCCGTCGGAGGGAAGCCCGGCGAAGCCGGGCCGCCGAGTGAGAGCCAGCGGGGGTGGGGCCCCGCGAGCATAAGACGATGGACGTTTCTGACGTTCTTCGCGATCGGATGCAGGAGCCCGCTGGATTGCAGCGGATGGTCGCGGTGTCGCTGCTCGTTCACGGAGTGCTGGCCGCCGCTATCGTGCTCTCGCCGGGCCGATGGCTCGGACGTACGATCGAAACGCCGCGCAACGTGATGACGATTTCAATCGGCGGCGGCGGCGAGGGAGAGCGCACGGGCGGCATGACGTCGATGGGCGGACGTCCCGTGCAGGTCCAGACGCCGCCCGAGGAACTCCCGAAGCGCGAAGCGGTCCGCCCCCCCGCCGCCAGGGCGCCGGAGATGACGCTGCCGAGACGCGCCACGAAGCCCACGAAGGCAACGCCCGCGCCGAAGGTGACTCAGGCACCAGACGAAGCGCGTGGCCGCACGCCGACGAGGGGCGCGAAGATCGAAGCCGGGAGCGCGATCGCGCAAACCGGCGCGCGCGGACAAGGATTCGGCCTCGCAACCGGCGGCGGTCCCGGCTCGGGCTCGACGCTCGACGTCGGCGATTTCTGCTGCCCGGACTATCTCGTGCTGATGGTGGAGCGCATCCGGTCTGCGTGGAACCAGAATCAGGGGACGAGTGGACAATGCGTCGTCAAGTTCACGATCCAGCGCAATGGCAGCATCGCGAATGCGACGGTCGAGCGATCGAGCGGCGCGTTGCCGCTCGATCTCGCCGCGCTTCGCGCCGTCGTCGTGACCAAGACGCTGCCGCCGCTGCCCGACCAGTTTCCGAATCCCACGCTGACCGTTCACCTCAATTTTGAATACCGATGATGAAGAAGCTTGAAGCCCTCGTCGCGATTGCGGTGCTTGGCGCGTGGGTGCGCGCGCAGCCGCCGCCGCAACAGCAGCCGCCCGCTCAGCCGCCGCCGACCACGCAGCAGCCGACGGAGATAGAAACGACAATCAGAGGCGAAGGTGGTGCGCCGCCGCGGCTCGCCGTCCCCGACTTCATTGCGATCACGAAGGACAAGGAATCGGTCGACACCGCGAGGACCATCGGGCAGGTGCTCTGGGACGATTTGAATTTCGAGCGCGAGTTCTCGTTCATCCCGCGCGACGTCATCGCAACGGTTCCCGCCGCGACATCGTTCAACGACGTGCCGTTCGACCGCTGGCGCGAGCTGAACGCCGACGGCCTGATCGTCGGCACCGTCGAGAAGACCGGCAACGGGTTCAAGGTCGACATGCGCCTGTACAACGTTCGCACGCGGCAGATGGCGTACGGACGGGAATACACCGGATCGAACGCGAGGCTGTTCGCCCACACGATGTCCGACGAGATCCACCAGACGCAGCGCGCGCTGCGCGGCGTCGCGCGCACGAAGCTGACGTTTGCGTCGGACCGCGACGGTGAGCGGATGACCGGCACGGTCGAAAAGCGCGAGACCAAGGAGATCTACATCGCGGACTACGACGGAGAAAATCAGCGGCGCGTCACCGTCGGCCGCACGCTGAACATCACGCCGCGGTGGTCGCCCGACGGCCGATCGATCGCCTACACCTCCTATCGCCGCGGTCCGCCGCAGGTGTTCATCTCGAACATCTTTCAGGGCACGCTCGAGGAGGCGACCAAGGGGGAGCGCGTCGGTCAGAACTGGCTCCCGGCGTGGTCGCCCGACGGCCAGCGGATTTGCTTCGGATCGACGCGCGATGGCGGCAGCTCGCAGTTGTACGTCATCAACCGCGACGGCTCCGCGCTGCGGCGCCTCACGAACGACAAGTGGGTCAACACCACGCCGACGTGGTCGCCGTCAGGCAATCAGATCGCCTTCGTGTCCGATCGCACCGGCTCCCCTCAGATTTACGTGATCAACGCCGACGGCGTCGGCGCGCCGCAGCGTATCTCGACGTCCGAGTCGTACGCGGACAAGCCCGCGTGGTCGCCGCCGCCGTTCAACGAGATCTCGTACACCGCGCGCACGGGACCAGGCAACGACATCAAAGTCATCGACATGCCGACGCGAGTCGTGCGCCAGCTGACGTTCGGCGAAGGGACGAACGAGAGCCCGACGTGGGCGGCCAACGGCCGTCATCTGGCGTTCATGTCGACGCGATCGGGCAAATCGCAGATTTTCACGATTGCGCGCGACGGAAAGAACCTGAAGCAGATCACCAAGAACGGAAACAACCAGCAGCCGGACTGGTCGCGATGAAAACGAACATGCATCTCCTGCCGCGGTCGCGCCTCGGCGCGCCAGTCGGAACGCGTCACGTGCGGCGATGGAGCGTCGTACACGGAGGGACGATGAAACGGATGGCGAAGCTGCTCGCGGTGATGTCGCTCCTGGCGGCAATCGGCTGCCACAAGAACGTTCCACCGGTCGCGCGGCCGACGCCTCCGCCTCCCGCCCCGACGAACCCCGCGGCGCGGCCGCCTTCGCCCCCCGAACCGGTCGCCGAGCCGACCATCGTTCCGCCGGAACCGGTGCGGGAGGACGCCATCGCGTCGGCGTCGCTCGACGATCTCAACCGGAATTCGCCGCTCAAGCCGGTGTTCTTCGCGCTCGACAGCGATGAGCTGACGTCCGACGCGCAGAAGTCGCTCGACGACAACGCCGCGCTCCTGAAGCGTTATTCGACCTGGGCCGTGACGATCGAAGGACACTGCGATGAACGCGGAACCGCCGAGTACAATCTGGCATTGGGTGAGCGACGGGCCGTCGCCGCGCGCGCGTATCTCGTATCGCTTGGCGTCCCGGCCGACCGGCTGCGGACCGTCAGCTACGGCAAGGAGTTCCCCTTCGATCCGGGCCACGACGAGAGCGCGTATTCGAAGAACCGGCGCGCGCACTTCGTCGTGACCGCGAAGTGAGGTCTATGAAACAGAAGCTTTCGCTCCTCGGCCTGGGCGTGCTGATGATCGCCCTCGCGACGACGACCCCGGCCGACGCCGCCAATAAGGAGCACCAGCAGCTGATGGCCGACATCCGCATGCTGCAGGAGCAGTCGCAGGTGCTCCAGAATCTGCTCGGCCAGTTGAACGACACCCTCAAGGGCGTCAACATGCGCCTCGATCAGCAGACCGAAGCCAGCCGGAAGTCGATGGCCGACCAGAAGCTGGTGATCGACAACCTGTCGAACGACGTCCGCGTGGTCCGCGAGAAGCTCGACGACAACAATGTCCGCCTCGGATCGCTCAGCCAGGAAGTCGACGCCCTTCGGCAGGCGGTTCAACAGTGCATCGCGCGGCCCACCGCGCCGGCCCCGGAGCCCGCCGATGCCGCCGCGACGCCGGCCGCGACTGCCGGGCCGCCGGCCAGTCCCACCGTCGTCGCGTCGCCGACGCAGATGTGGGATACGGCGTGGGCCGACTATACGAGCGGCCAGTACGATCTCGCCGTCCTCGGCTTCGACGCGTACATCAAGACGTTCCCGAAGTCCGACATGGCCGACGACGCACAGGTGTACATCTGCAACGCGTACTTGAACGACGGCAAGAACGACAAGGCCGTCGAGGCGTGCGACGTCGCCATCCGCGCGTACCCGAAGGGGAACGCGATACCCGAAGCGTACCTGCGAAAAGGCCAGGCGCAGCTCAATCTGAGGGACGCTGGCGGCGCGCGCGCGACCTGGGAAGCGTTGATCAGGAATTTTCCCGACAGCGCGATGGCGCAGATGGCGCAGAACCGTCTCAATCAGCTGCCGCGCCGCGACTGACCGGGCCCTCCTGCCCCATGAAACGGTGTGACGATGTAGAATCGTCGTCGTATGGGCTCAGTCAACAAGATCATTCTCGTCGGCAACCTCGGACGCGATGCCGAGTTGCGCTACACACCGAGCGGCGCGGCGATCGCCAAGTTCAGTCTGGCGACGACCGAGAAATGGAACGACAAGTCCGGCAGTCCTCAAGAACGGACTGAGTGGCACAACATCGATCTCTGGGGCAAGCAGGCCGAATCGCTTTCGGAATATCTTCTGAAAGGTCGACAGGTCTACGTGGAAGGGCGGCTGCAAAGCCGCAAGGTCCCGCGTTGCCGGCAGTGCGACGCGTTCTTTCCGGATCGCGACTTCCGTCCGAACAGCAGAGAGAAGATGCGTTGCCAGAAATGCGACGCCGAGAGCGTGCCCTACGTCGAGACGCGATTCGACGTTCGGGCCGATCGCGTCACGCTCGTCGGCAGCGGAGGCGGACGCGGCGGCGGCCAGATGTCGCGCGGCGGCATGGAGGAGGTGGGGTCGCACGCGCCGGCGCCTGCGTCGGAAACGTCCGAGCCGCTCACCGACGACGATATCCCCTTCTGAACAAGTCAGAAGTTTGAAGTTTGAAGTTTGAAGTACGAACTCATTTCGTACTCCCGACTTCGAACTTCTGACTTCGTTACCTCCGACTTCGTACTTCCGACTTCGTACTTCCTACTTCGAACTTTTCCTATCTTGCCTGCCGTATCTGTCTTCCAGTCTGACCACGTCGTGCAGCTCCGGCGTCGACACCTCGAAGATGTCGCTGTCTTCGATCGCGGTCATGCGGTGAATCGTCTTCGGCGTGATGTGGACGCGTTCGCCGGGCTTCATCTCGCGCTTCTGCAGCTCGCCGTCCTCCTGAATCTCGAACAGCAGCCTGCCCGAGTGCAGGTAAATCGTCTCGTCCTTCACGTTGTGGTACTGCAGGCTCAACGCGTGTCCCGCGTTGACATGAATCAGCTTGCCCACATACCGGTCGGTCTTGGCCCAGTGGAGCTCGTACCCCCACGGTTTCTCAACACGAGTGATCTCGGTCACGATGTGCTCCAGGTCGAGCGCGGCTCGACTCTACGATTTGGTCGTCAGACGCCCGAGCGCGCCGAGCAGCTCCCGTTCGATATCGTCGATGGTCGCGAGACGCAGCACGCGGCGCGCGAGCGCCCGCAGCTCTTCGTGGCGCAGCTCGGCGAGCACCTGTTTGGCGACCGGAATCGCGCCCGGCGTCATGCTGAACTCCGTGAGACCCAGTCCCACGAGCAGCGTGAGAAGAGCGGGATCGGACGCCATCTCGCCGCACAGTGACACAGGGATGCTGTGCCGCCTCGCGGCGCGCCGCACCATCAGGATCATCCGCAGGATCGCCGGATGCAGCGGCTCGTACAAGCGCGACACGCGCTCGTCAGCGCGATCGACGGCCAGACAGTACTGGATGAGGTCGTTGGTGCCGATGGTGAAGAAGTCGACTTCGCGCGCCAGCAGGTCGGCGGTGTACGCCGCGGCCGGTATCTCGATCATCACGCCGATTGGGACGCGCGGCACCGGCTCGCCGCGCCGCGCTAAATCGTCGGTGGCGTCGATGACCATCGCGCGCGCCTCGCGCAGCTGCTCGACGCTCGAGACGAACGGAAACATGATACGCAGTCGACCGTGCCGGGCCGCGCGCAGCAGCGCGCGCAGCTGAACGCGGAACAGTTCGGGCCGCGTGAGGCTCAAGCGCAGGCCGCGCAGACCCTGCCGGCTGGTCCGCACCTCCTCGGGTTCCCAGCCGCCGGCGAGCGGACGCCTGGCGAGCCGCGACGCGAGCTGATCCTCGTCGACGTCGAACGTCCGAATCGTGACTGCGCCCGGCGCCATCCCTTCGAGCATCCCCCGGTAGATCTCGTACTGGCGATCCTCGTTCGTCGCGGCGTCCGGCGCCGTCGTCAGCAGGAACTCCGTCCGATACAGGCCGATGCCTTCCGCGCCGGAATATCGCGCCGCGGCGAGGTCGTCGGGGAACTCGATGTTCGCATCGAGGCGGATCGGCACGCCGTCGGCGGTCGACGCCGGCCGGCGGCGCTCCGCATCGGCCGTGGCGGCCGGTGGTCGATCGTCGACGTGATGCGCGGCGCGCGCGAGCTCCTGCGGCGACGGGTCGACGATCACTTCGTTCGCGGCGCCGTCGATGACGACGACTTCGCCCGGCTGAATGCGCTGGCTCGCGTCGTGGAGACCCACGACGGCCGGCACCTCGAGCGACCGCGCGAGAATCGCCGTGTGATACGTACGGCTGCCCGCGTCGGTCGCGAAGCCGCGCACTTTCGTCCAGTCGACCTGCGCGGCGAGCGACGGCGTCAGCTCGTCGGCGATCAGCACCGACGATTCGTCCAGGTCGCGCAGCAGGTCGCGGGCGGTCGCGACGCCCTGCCGCAGGTTCATGCGGAGCCGTCCGACGAGATCCGAGAGATCGCCTTTGCGTTCCCGCAAGTACGGATCGGAGACCTCGTCGAACACGCCGCTGAACTCGTGGAAGACCTGCTGCACCGCCCATTCCGCGTTCACGCGCTGCTCGCGGATGATCTCCGCCGCGCGCGGCACGAGCGTCGGATCGTCGAGCATGAGCAGCTGGGCGTCGAAAATCGACGCGAGCTCGGTGTGACGTCTGGCGACGCGTGCGCGGATGTCGACGAGCTGCTCGCGCGATCGCGCGCGGCTGGCGTCGAGCCGCCGGAGCTCGGGTTCGACGCGCGCCGGGGCAATCTGATAGCGGAGCACCTGCGCGCGCTGGATGAGAATGACCGCACGTCCGGAGACGACGCCGGGCGAGACGCCGATCCCCCTCAGGCGCTGCATGCGTCCTCTCCGAAACCGGACGCGACCAGCGACACGAGCGCGCGCACCGCGTCCCCCTCGTCGACGCCTTCGGCTGAAATGGTAATCGTCGATCCGCGCGCGGCGGCGAGCAGCAGAATGCCCATGATGCTCTTGCCGTCCATCTCGCGCTGATCGCGCGCGACGCGGACCCGCGACTCGAACCGTCCGGCGAGGTGCACGAACTTGGCGGCGGCGCGCGCGTGCATCCCGAGCTGGTTCACGACGGTGACCGACTGCGAGATCACGCGCTCTTCTCGCCGCGCAGCAGATCGGACGCGACCCAGATCGCGGCGCGTCCGTGCTCGCGCATCTCTTTCGCGACCGCGAGCAGATCGGAAGACTTTCGCAGGCTGGCCAGCTTGATCAGCATCGGCAGGTTGACGCCGGTGATCACCTCGAGCCGATCCTTCTCGAGAAAGGTCATCCCGAGATTCGAAGGCGTGCCGCCGAACATGTCGGTCAGCAGCAGCACCCCTTCTTCGGCGCGGACGCGCTCGATCGCCTGCGCGATGTCTTCGCGGGCGTCGTTCACATCGTCGTGCCAGCCGATCGATACGGCGGTGAACTGCGGCAGGTCGCCGACGATCATTTCGGCGGCGTTGACGAGCTCGGTGGCCAGCTGCCCGTGGGTGACGACGACGACGCCGATCACAAGTACCTATCCTACGGCAGGATGGGCGCCCTGTCCTGCCGTTCTGCCTACGCGTGTCCGACGTCCCTGTGGCGGACCCGCACCCGGGCGCCGCCGATCTCGCTGAGCGCCTTGCGCAGCCGCTCGGCGATCATCACCGACCGGTGCCGGCCGCCGGTGCAGCCGATCGCAATGGTCAGATAGCTCTTTCCCTCGGCGATGTAATGCGGCACCACGTACTGAAGGTACTCCTCGAGACGGTCCATGAACTCGACGGTCGAGGCATCGCGCTCCATGAATTCGGCGACGGCGCGATCGCGTCCCGTGCGCCGGCGCAGCGTCGGCACGAAATGCGGGTTCGGCAGGCACCGTACGTCGAACACCAGATCGGCGTCGACCGGCACGCCGTGTTTGTAGCCGAAGCTGAGGAGCGTGATCACCAGGCGCGCCTGCGATCGATCGCGCGACAGCCCCATGAAGAACTGCCGCAGCTCGTGTACGGTCATGTCGGACGTGTCGACGATCTCGTCGGCCATGTCGCGGATGGCGTTGAGGCGCGCGCGCTCTTCGCGGATTCCCTCGCTGGCGGAGCGGCCCGGCGCGAGCGGATGCGGCCGCCGCGTCTCGCTGAAGCGGCGCACGAGCGCCGCGTTGCTCGCCTCGAGGAAGATGAGAATCGGGTTCAGCTTCGGCAGCTTGCGCAGGCGGCGGAAGATTTTCGGAAACGACGACAAGAATCCCCCTTCGCGCACGTCGACCACGATCGCGACCTTTTCGATATCGCCGCCCGCGTGCAGCGACAGCTTGGCCAGGGTGGGAATGAGCGTCGTCGGAAGGTTGTCGACGCAGAAGTAGCCGAGGTCTTCGAGCGCGCGAATCGCCTGCGATTTGCCGGAGCCGGACAGGCCCGTGAGGATGATGAACGGCGGTCCGGACTTTTTTCGGTGCTCGCGAGGCGCGCGAGGTCCCGTCCTCTTCGCCGCATGCTCGGCGGCGTTTCGCGGCGCTTCCCGCTGGCGCGCCACCCCAACGCGGCTGCTGCCGCGTTGGGGACCGCGCGGGCTCGATCGCGGCCCAGGCGCTCCCCTCACCGCAGTTCCTCGTCTTCATCGTCGAGCGCAGGAATCGTCTCGCCGCGCAGCGTCCGTTCGAGCCGCTCGGCCAGCCGGCGAGCGGCGTGATGCCCGCGCGATCGCAGCAGCTGATTGCGCGCGGCTACTTCCACCAGGATGGCGATGTTGCGTCCCGGCGCGACCGGCATCCGCAGCAGCGGCACGCGCAGGCCGAGGATCTCGTAGAACTCGTCGTCGAGACCCAGCCGCTCGTACTCTCGGGCGGGATCCCAGCGTTCGAGCTGCACGACGAGCTCGATGTGCTTCGAGGAGCGCGTCGACGCGATGCCGAACAGCTCCTTCACGTTGATCACTCCGAGGCCGCGCAGCTCCATGTGGTGCCGCGTCAGCTCCGGACAGGCGCCGATGAGAATCGTCTCCTGCCGGCGGCGGATCTCCACCGTGTCGTCGGCCACGAGGCGGTGCCCGCGCACGATGAGGTCGAGCGCGCACTCGCTCTTGCCGATGCCGCTCTCGCCGACGAGCAGCACGCCGAGCCCGAGGATGTCCATCAGCACCGCGTGCACGATCGTCCGCTCGGCGAGCGAGTCCTCGAGCAGCGACGACAGCTTCGCGATCGCGGCCGGCGTGGCGACGGTGGTTTTCAACAGCGGCAGGCTCGCGCGCTCGGCTTCGACGACGAGCTCCCTCGGAGGCGTGAAGCCGCCCGTGATGAGGACGCAGGGAAAATCGAGGGTGAGCGCGAGGCGCAGCGCGGTGACGCGCGCTTCCGTCTCGAGGCTCTCGAGGTACCGGATCTCGCTCTCGCCGAAGATCAGAACGCGGCCCGGCTTGAGGTACTCGTGGAAGCCGGCGAGCGCGAGCCCCGTTTTCTGGATGTGCGGGCTCGTGATGACGCGCGCGAGCCCATCGACGCCGGCGACCACTTCGAGCGGCAGGCCGAACGTCTCGGGGCGGCTGTTGATCAGCGCGCCGACGCTTACGGCTTGTTGGGGCACCTGTAGATTATCGGGTCAGGCTTCGGTCTCGACCAGCGTCAGCTCGCCGTTGGGCCGCCGGTACAGCACGCTGACCGCCGACGTTTCGACGTCGCGAAACACGACGACGCCATCGCCGCCCGCGTCCACTTCGCGCGCCGCGTCGGCGATCGTCATCGGCTTGATCGACTGGCGCTGCGCCCGAAGGATGCGCGGCATCCGGACGCGCTCGCGCGTGCGCGCCGGCCCGATCGCCTTCACGCGGATCGCTTCGCGCTCCTCGCCGACGATCGGCACGCCCTTGACCGCGCCGCGGCGCTTCCGCTCCTGCCACTTGCCTTTCACCTTCTGCGCCTGCTGGGTGATCTTGTCGATCGCCTCCGTGACCGACGTCTCCCAGCTGCCGCTGTTGCCGACGCCGTGGAGGAACTTCTCCCCGCGCGCGTGCAGCGTGATGTCGGCGCGATGGCGATGCTTCTCCCGCGTGAGTACGGCCTGCGCCGACACGGCGCTGTCGTTCAGCAGCCGTTCGAGCTTGGCCAGCTTGGTGTCGACGAGGCGGCGAAGGACAGGGGTGATTTCGATGTGGCGGCCGGTGAGTTCGAGTCGCATACGTTTCGCTCGGCTGAACGCCTCGCGCTAGTAAAGAACCTTTCGTTGGTTGGACGTCGGGATCTTCAACTCTTCGCGGTACTTCGCGATGGTGCGCCTTGCGAGCACGAGCCCTTCGCGCTGCAGGATGCTGACGATCTTCGAGTCGCTCAGCGGCTTGCGCGGATCTTCGTTCTCGATGATCTTCCGGATCCGCTGCTTGATCGTGACCGACGAGACGCTCTCGCCGTACGAGCTGCTGATCCCGCTGTGGAAGAAGTATTTCATCTCGAACACGCCCTGCGGCGTGTGCATGTACTTGTTGGTCACCACGCGGCTGACCGTCGACTCGTGCATCCCGATGTCGTTCGCCACGTCGCGCAGCACCAGCGGCCGCAGGTGCTCGATGCCGTGATCGAGGAAATCGCGCTGGAAGTTGACGATGCTCTTCGCGACCTTGAAGATCGTCTTCTGCCGCTGCTCCACCGACTTGATCAGCCACAGCGCAGAACGGAACTTGTCTTTCACGTAGGCGCGCGTCTCGTCCGTGTTGTCGGCGGCGCTCTTGTCGAGCAGCCGCCGGTAGACAGGGCTGATCCGCATCTGCGGAAGGCCGTCCTCGTTCAGCACGACGACGTATTCGTCCTCCACCTTCATCACGTAGACGTCTGGGATGACGTATTGCGACTGCGTCGGGTTGTAGCGGCTGCCGGGCTTCGGATCGAGGTGCCGGATGACTTCGATGTGTTCCTTGAGATCGTCAATCGTCATCCCGAGCTTGCGCGCGATCTCCGGAACCTGATGGTTCTGCAGCAGACGAAGATGGAGCAGCAGGCATTCCTGCAGGTCGCGCGCGGCAACGCCCGTCGGGTCGAAGGCCTGAACCAGCTTCAGCGCGCGCTCGACTTCGGTGACCGGCCACGGCCCCATCGCCGCGAGCTCGTCGAACGACGCCACGAGATAGCCGTCGTCGTCGAGATTGCCGACGATCGCCGACCCGATCTCGCGCATCAGCGGATCGTCGGTCTGCATCGACAGCTGCCACAGGAGGTGATCCGACAGCGAGCTCGTCGTCGAGAGCGTGTTTTCGATCGGCGGGAGCTCTTTCACTTCCTGCGGCGCGCGCGGCCGATAGCCATCGTCGAGATAATCGCCGAAGAAATATTCGTAGTCCTGGTCGTCCCACGTGTCGGTCTTGTTCGCCTGCTGTTCCGGTTCCGTCTTTTCCGGGGTTTGCTGCGTTTCGGCGGGCTGGAGTTCTTCGGTCGGCACTTCCTCGAGCATCGGATTCTCGACCATCTCCTGGTTCAGCAAGTCGGAGAGTTCGAGCGTCGACATCGGCAGCAGCTTGATCGCCTGCTGCAGCGAGGGCGTAAGTATTAGTTTCTGAACGAGTTTGGTGTGAAGCTTTTGCTGAATGCCCATGAAGAACGACGGCTCAGTTATGCAATTCCCACGCCTATTTTAGTCTAATCGAAACTCTGTC
Organism: Acidobacteriota bacterium; assembly: GCA_003222395.1. Classification (GTDB taxonomy): domain Bacteria; phylum Acidobacteriota; class Vicinamibacteria; order Vicinamibacterales; family CAVVIG01; genus Gp6-AA45. The sequence goes on along the minus strand of QHWB01000039.1, from coordinate 36,828 downwards.
CCCAGATAAATCCGCCGGACTTCGTCGTCCGCCGCCAAACTATCGGGCGTTCCGCTCTTGAAGATGATCCCGTCGTGAACGATGTATGCGCGATCAGTAATGCGCAGCGTTTCCCGTACGTTGTGATCGGTGATCAGCACGCCAATTCCGCGATCGCGAAGGTGAAAAATGATCTTCTGGATGTCGCTGACCGCAATAGGGTCTATGCCCGCAAACGGTTCGTCGAGCAGGATGAACTTGGGTGAGATGACGAGCGCGCGCGTGATTTCCGCGCGGCGCCGCTCGCCGCCGGAGAGCGTGTAGGCGGGCGCCTGAGCCAGCGGCGCGAGATTCAGCTCTCCGAGCAGTTCCTTGAGCCGCGCCCGCCTCGCCGCCCCGTCGAGATCCATCGTCTCGAGGATGGCGAGGATGTTCTGCTCCACCGTCAGACCGCGAAAAATCGACGGTTCCTGGGGAAGATATCCGATCCCTTTCCGCGCGCGGATGTACATCGGATCGTCGGTGACGTCGTGGCCGTCGAGCTCCACGCGTCCCGAGTCGGGCGCCGTCAATCCGACCGTCATGTAAAACGTCGTCGTCTTGCCGGCCCCGTTCGGCCCGAGCAGCCCCACGATCTCGCCCGAGGCGACGTCGAGGTTGACGCCGCGCACGACGGTGCGGCCGTTGTAGGACTTCGTCAGGTCGTGCGTGCGAAGCGTCGCCATCAGCTAGCGCACTTTCCGCCGCCCTTTGTCTGTGTGCGGATCTGCTGATTGCCGTCGACGACGATGCTGTCGGTCGCCTTCAGGAAGGTGAGCGTTCGGCCGATCGTCTCGCGGCTGCATTCGTCGACGATCTTCACCGGCACGCCTGTGATGACGTATCGCTCGTCGTCTGCGGTGTAGGTCATGCGCGAGCCGGTCGTCTTGCGCTCCTGTTCGCGCAGCGTGACGTCGTCGTACGCCTCGGCGCGATCGAGCTCGTCGCCGGACGGTTTCAGATACAGCTCGATTTTCGCCGCCGTCATGTCGCCGTCGGGGTTGACCAGATGCGCGTCGCCGGTGTAGGTGAGGCGCCGCTCGCCCTCTTCGTACTTCATCTCTTTCGCCGACGCGATCGACCGCACGCGTTCCTTCTTTCGTTTCCGTTCCTTCTCCTGCTGTTCGAGCATCGTCGTCGACGTGACGCTGCCCGACGCGGACAGATCGCCGTGCTTGTCGTCGATGGCGATCGTTTCAGCCTTCACGGACGTGTCGCCCTGAAACAGGCGGGCGTCACCGGTGTAAGTGCCGCGCGACGCCGTCCCGTCGTAGTCGAGGTTCGCCGCGAGGACGTTGACCGGCTGATCCTGCTTCAACATCGACGGCATCTTGCCCGTCCTGGTCGGCTTGAGCACGCTCTTCACGGTGCCGGCCGCCTTCACCTTCGGTCCGTCGAGCGTCACGTCGATTTTCTGCGCGTCGACCGTAATCTGGTCGGTAATCACATGCGGCGCGGGCGCGCCGGGCTCCGATCCGCTCAACTCGAGCGTGCCTTTGTCGACGTCGTAGCGGCCGGCAGCGGCGAGCGCCGCGAGCTTTCCCTCCTCGAACTTCACGGCATGCGCGAACTTCGCGTCCTCGAGCGCGCTCAATGCGGGCTTGAGGCCGACGTCGAGCGTGCCGGACGAAGCGGCGCGACCGGTGTTCGCGCCGCGCTCGCGGTACTGCACGTTGCCCGAGAACTGCGCGCGCGTCAGACCGCGGCCCGGCTGCCCTTTCGCTTCCACGTCGGCCGCCTCGATGGTGCGCGCCGGCGCGTCGCCTTCAGCCGGCATCGTCAGCTGCACGTTCTCGCGGCCGACCACCGCGGTCGGCGTCGAGCCGTCAGGGCCGAGGGCGATGTCGAGCAGCTTCGCGGCGATCTGGCGACCCGTCTGTCCCTTTTCGCCCGCCAGCTGAACGATCGCGTTCTCGTCGATGACGGCGTGCTCGAGCGACGAGCCATCCGGCGCGTACGTAAGGTTCATGATCCGGCCGGTCAACGACTGCAGCGCGCCGGGCGACGGGTCCGACGAGGCGATTCGCGCGTTCTCGCGCAGCTCGATCCGTTCGATCCGTTTCTCGTCCTGGCTCAAGTACGCGACGGCGACGTCGGCCTCGAGCACGTGCGCGCCGCGCCGCATCCTGACGGCCTTCTCGAACCGCCGATATCGCTCGCGGCGCGCGAAAGTCGCCGTGCCGCAGGTGATTTCCGTGACGCCGCCGCCGTTCGCGTCCGCCATGTGGATGACGGCCTGGTCGTGGATCGTCAGCGCGTCGGCATTGCGATCGAACGTCATGCCGACGCCGTTCGCGGTCGTCTTCCCTTCGGCGACCTCGGTCGGCCCGGGCGCGCGGAGCGTATTGTCCGATTTGGTATAGGAGGCATGTTCGGTGCGCGCGTGTATTCCCGCGGACCCGACGCGCACGTCGCCGTCGAGTACCACGGTCGATTCATCCTTGGCGACCGACGCTTCCCTGGCGGTGGCGCTGAACGGACCGTCGCCGTTTCTCTCGTCGGTGGCGATGGTGACGCCGAGGAGCTTCGACGATCCGTCGGCGTAGGTGAGCTGCTTCTGGTAGGCGATGCTGGCGTTCTCACGCGACAGCTGGAACCGCTCGACGCGTCCGCCGATGCTCTCGACGACGGCCGTGGGATCGGTAGGTGCGATGGGCTGGGCCGGCGCCGCGGGTCCGCGCCGCTTGAATTCGAACGCCACGAACAGCGCGAACGCGACGGCGGCGCCGCCGATGATGACGCGCGCTCTCCGCTGCCACAGGGTCATAAGAGATTGTTGATTTCAGATTGTTGATTTCAGATTGTTGATTTCAGATTGTTGATTTCAGATTGCCGATTTCGGGCCAATGCAGCAATCAATCTGCAATCTACAATCTGAAATCAGCAATGCTGAGATCGACGAACGTTTCCCCATTGTACTGGTTCTGTTCGAGGGAGAACGCCACGTCGATGGCGGCCTTGTGCTCGGTGAGGAAGTCGGCGCGCTCGGCGGCGCGCCATGCGACGGCGCGGAAGATGCGGCCGTCCTGCTTCAGCGCCATCTTGAGGTGACGGTCCTTCAGCACGCGCGGACCGTCGATGATCTCCACGCGCCGCGCGGCGAACACGGGACGCGCGTTCCCGGCGCCGAACGGCGCGAGCGAGGCGATGCCGGCGGCCACGCCGCCGGTGATGCCGCGAAAAGTGAGGTCGGCGTCGATGCGCAGTCGCGGCATCAGGTCCTCAGGCCCGAGAATCTCGTCCGCGACGGCGTTGACCGCCAGCCGCAGTTCCTTGATCCGATCCGCCTCGAGCGCGAGACCCGCCGCCTGTTTGTGTCCGCCGAAGCGGATGAACAGGTGCGCACAGCGCTCGAGCGCGCCGAGCATGTCGAACTTGGTGATGCTGCGGCACGAGCCGTGCGCGATGCCGTCCTCGACCGACAACACGATCGCCGGCCGGTGGAACGTATCCACGAGCTTGCTGGCCACGATGCCGATGACGCCGCGATGCCATCCCTCGCCGGCGACGACGAGCACCGATCGCGCGCCGATATCGGGATCGGTCTGGACGATCTTCCTCGCCGCCGCGAGGATCTCCGCCTCTTCCTCCTGGCGCCGCAGGTTCTCCCCATCGAGCTGCATCGCGAGACGCCGCGCCTCGTCGGCCATCGCCTCGTCGGCCGCGAGCAGCAGCCGCGTGGCGATGTCGGGCGTGCTCATGCGCCCCGCCGCGTTGACGCGCGGCGCCAGCAAAAACGAGATGTGGTAGCTGTCGATCGTCTTGCCGGTCAGCCCCGAGATGTCGAGCAGCGAGCGCAATCCGATCTTGTGCGGGCCGCGCGACAGCATGTCGAGCCCGATCTTCGCGATGACCCGGTTCTCACCCACGAGGGGGACGACGTCGGCCAGCGTACCGATGGCGGCGACCTTGATGAAGCCCGGCAGCCAGCTCTCGCGCTCGGCGGCGCGGCAGAGCGACTGCACCAGCTTCAAGGCGACGCCGACGCCCGCGAGGTCCTTGTCCGGATAGCTGCAGTCGTGGCGTTTGGGATTGATGACGGCGAGCGCGGCCGGCAGCTCCGCGTCGGGCTCGTGATGATCGGTGATGATCAGATCGATGCCCAGCTCGCGCGCGCGGCGCGCCGCCTCGGCGCCGCGGATGCCGCAGTCGACCGAGACGACCAGCGCCACCCCGTCGGCGTGCAGCCGTTCGATTGCCGCCGGCTGCAGTCCGTAGCCGTCCTTCAGCCGCTCCGGGATGAAATGCACCACATCGGCGCCAAGTAGCTCCAGTGCACGTCGCAGGATCACCGTCGACGTGATCCCGTCGACGTCGTAGTCGCCGTGAATCGCGATCCGCTCCCTGCGCGCGATCGCCGCGAGGATGCGATCGACCGCGGCGCGCATGTCCGCGAGCAGCCATGGATCGTGGAGATGATCGATCGAAGGGTTTAGAAACCGCTCGGCGAGACCCGGATCCGCAATCCCGCGCTGACACAGCAGCCGCGCCACGGCAGGCTCAATCCGGATCGCCGCGGCCAGAGCGTTCGCGGCGGTTTCGTCACAGGTATTGCAGTCCCAGCGAAGCGGAATCATGCGGTGCTCTCATCAACGAAATCGATGCCCACCCGACCCATCGCCCGAAACTTCGCATACCGCTTCTCGAGTCGCACTTCGCTGTCGACGGCGGAAATCTCGGTGAGCGCGCGCGCGAGCGCCTCATCGAGGAGCCGTGCCGCGGCGTCGGCGTTGGTGTGCGCGCCGCCGATCGGCTCGCGCACGATTTCGTCGATGGCGCCGGCCTGCAACAGATCGGGCGCGGTCAGCTTCAGCGCGTCGGCCGCTTCGACTTTCTTCGAGGCGTCGCGCCACAGAATCGCGGCGCATCCTTCCGGCGGGATGACGCTGTAGATGGCGAACTCCTGCATCAGCACGCGGTCGCCGACGGCGATGCCGAGCGCGCCGCCGCTGCCGCCCTCGCCGGACACGATGACGACGATCGGCGCGTCGATGAGCATCATCTCGCGCAGGTTGACCGCGATGGCTTCCGCGACACCCCGCTCCTCCGATTCGATGCCCGGATAGGCGGCGGGCGTGTCGACGAAGACCACGATCGGCCGCCGGAACTTCTCCGCGATCCGCATCACCCGCAGCGCCTTGCGGTACCCCTCGGGCCGCGCGTAGCCGAAATTGCGGAAAATTTTTTCCTTCGTGTCGCTGCCCTTCACGTGGCCCACGACCACGACGGGTTGACCTCGGTACTCCGCGAAGCCGGCCATGATGGCGTGATCGTCGGCGAAGCGGCGGTCGCCATGGACTTCCGCGAAGCCGCGGAACAGCCGATCGAGGTAATCGTGCAGCCCGGGACGATTCGGATGACGGGACACGAGGACGCGCTGCCACGGCGTCAGCGAGCGATACAGCTCCTCGCGAACCGATTCGATGCGGCGCCGGAGCGATTCGATCTCGCGGTCGCGCGCGTCGGTGCGCGGCAACAGCGTCAGCGCGTCGATCTCCTTGAGGAGAACGGCGATCGGCTCCTCGAACTCGAGCGTTTCAGCCGGCATCAGTCACCGTGGCGAGCAGTTATCGGAGTTCGACGGCGCCTTCACCCACGACTTGCTCGATGTCCTGGATCAGCGCGGGCGATGGCCGCACGCGGATCTGCGAGCTCAAGTCGACTTTCACGCGCAGCCGGTTCGGCGCTTCGCCTGTCTCGACGTCGAACGACACCTTTCGATCGCCGCGGTGGCGCGAGAAGATCGCGACGAGCGCTTCGAGCGTGTCCCGGTCGGCTGGCTTCCGCAGATGGATCGCGACTTCGCGCGCGAGCTTCTCGCGCACGCTCTCGATCGGCGCGATCTCCGACGCCAGAATGCGCGACGTTTCATCGTCGCGTTCGAGCTTGCCGCGCACGAGGACCATGGTGCCCGGCTCGATCATGCCGGCCGCGCGCTGATAGGCCTCGGGGAACGCGATGATCTCGACGCTTCCCTGCGCGTCCTCGAGCGTGAAGACCGCCATCCGATCGCCCTTTTTCGTCTTGAGCGGCCTCACGGCCGCGACGATACCACCGATGCTCGTGTCGGGTTCGATCGGCTTCGGGCCCCCGGGTCCCCAGCTGCTGTCGCGCGCCGCCGCCTGCGTCTCGGAAAGGTCGGCGACCGACTTCGCGCCGAATTCTCTCAACGCCGCCGCATAGCGATCGACCGGATGTCCGCTCCAATACAAACCGAGCGTCTCTTTCTCGAACGCGAGCTGCTCTGCCTCGGTCCACGGCATTGCTTCGGGTAGCGGGACGGCTTTACAGCCGTCGCCTGCAGCTGCAACAGCGACCGAATCATCGTCGAAGCCGCCGAACAGCTGCGCCTGCCCCTGCTCACGATCGCGCTGCGCGCGGGCGCCGTAGTCGCATGCGGCGTCGATCGCCGCCATCAGCCGCGGGCGGAGCGCCGTCGATGGCAGCGCCTCGTGCGCCGTTCCTTTCGCGAGCGAGTCGAACGCGCCGGCCTTGATCAGACTCTCGAACACGCGCTTGTTGACCAGGCGCAGATCGAGCTCCTCGCACAGCGAGACCATCGATCGGATGCGCCCTTGCTTCTTCCGAACCTCGAGCAGCGACGCGATGGCCCCCTCGCCGACGTTCTTCACAGCCGTCAGACCGAAGCGCACGCCTTTGTCGGCCTCGACGGTGAAGCGCAGCTGGCTTTCGTTGATGTCGGGCGGCAACACGTGCACGCCCCGGTCGCGGCACTCACCGAGATACAAGGCGAGCTTGTCGGTGTTCGCCGCCTCGATCGTCAGGAGCGACGCGGCGAAGTGCCGAGGGTAATTCGCTTTGAGATACGCCGTCTGATACGCCAGGAACGCGTAGGCCGTCGAGTGAGACTTGTTGAAGCCGTATCCGGCGAAGTGCTCCATCAGCTCGAACAGGTAGCCGGCTTTCTTTTCCGACGTGCCGTTCTTCTTCGCCCCCTGCACGAACGAGTCGCGCATCTTCTGCATCACGTCGGCCTTCTTCTTCCCCATCGCCTTGCGGAGAATGTCGGCCTCGCCGAGCGTGAAGCCGGCGACGACGTTCGAGATGCGCATCACCTGTTCCTGGTAGGCGATGACGCCGTAGGTGTCCGAGAGGATCGGCTCGAGCTCCGGCAGCTCGTATTTCACCTCGGTCTTCCCCTGCTTGCGCGCGATGAAGTCGTCGACCATGCCGCTGCGCAGCGGACCGGGACGATACAGCGCGTTCAGCGCGATCAGGTCGTCGAGCCGCTGCGGCTTCGCCTTGCGCAGAATGTCGCGCATGCCGCTCGATTCGAACTGGAAGATGCCGTACGTCTGCCCTTCCTGAAAAATCTGATACGTCTTCGCATCGTCGAGCGGGATGTCCTCGATGTCGAGCTCGATGCCCGTCGTCCGCTTGATCTCCTCGATACAGTCGTCGATGAGCGTCAGCGTGCTGAGGCCGAGGAAGTCCATCTTGAGCAGCCCCATGCGTTCGATGTCCTTCATCGACCACTGCGTGACGATTTCGTCGTGCGTCCCGCGATAGAGCGGCGCGTACTCGGTGATCGCCTTCGGTGCGATGACGACGCCTGCGGCGTGAACCGACGCGTGGCGGGTCATCCCTTCGAGCCGTCTCGCGACGTTGAGCAGCTCCTTGACCTTCGGATCGTTCTGCTCCATCTGTCGCAGCGGCTCGCTCTCGTCGAGCGCCTTGTCGAGCGTCATGTCGAGCGCTGCCGGAATCTGCTTTGCCACCTTGTCGACGTCGCCGAACGGCATCTCGAGGACGCGGCCGACGTCGCGGACGACCGCCTTCGCCTTCATCGTCCCGAACGTGATGATCTGGGCGACGTTCTCGCGGCCGTACTTGCGCGTGACGTACTCGATGACCTCGCCGCGCCGCCGCTCGCAGAAATCGATGTCGATGTCCGGCAGCGAGATCCGCTCCGGATTCAGGAACCGCTCGAAGATGAGATCGAAGTCGATTGGATCGACGTCGGTGATGCGCAGGCAATACGCGACGAGGCTGCCGGCCGCCGATCCACGCCCCGGGCCCACCGGTATCCGCTGCTCGCGCGCGTAGCGGATGAAGTCCCACACGATCAGGAAGTACCCGGGGTACTTCATCTGTTTGATCATGTCGATTTCGTACGAGAGGCGCCGCTCGTACTCGTCGATCGTGTGCCGCAGCGAAGCCGACGCGGCAAGCTGCTTCAGTCGCGGCAGCCGCTCGCTGAACCCCTGGCGGACGACGTGCTCGAAGTACTCGTCCAGCGTGAAGCCGGCGGGAACGTCGAAGTTCGGCAGGTAGTTCTCGCCTTCGGGGAGAGTCACGTGGCACCGCTCGGCGATGCGGACCGTGTTGGCGAGCGCGTCCGGATGATCCCTGAACGCGTCGGCCATCTGATCCGGCGACTTCAGAAAGAATTGCCGCGCCTCGTACCGCAATCGCTTCGGATCGCTGAACGCCTTTCCGGTGCCGATGCAGAGCAGGATGTCGTGCGGATGGGCGTCGGTGTCGCGCAGGTAATGGACATCGTTGGTGCACACGAGCCCGAGGCCGAGGTCCTTCGCGATTGCCGGAATGCCGCCGTTGACGATCCGCTGTTCCTCGATACCGTGCCACTGCATCTCGAGGAAGAAGTTCTGCGCGCCGAGAATGTCCTTGTAGCTGGCCGCCGCGTCGCGCGCTTTCTTGTCCTGCGCGTGCGAGAGCCCTTCGGCCACTTCACCTTTGAGACACGAGCTCAGGCCAATCAGGCCGGTTGCATGCTGCGACAGCAGCTCCTTGTCGATGCGCGGCTTGTAATAGAAGCCCTCGGTGTAGCCGGCGGAGACGAGCTTGATCAGGTTGTGGTAGCCCTCGTTCGTTTCGGCGAGCAGCACGAGGTGATTGGCGGTCTCGCCCGGATTGCCGTTCTTGTGCCGCCGATCCCCCGGCGCGACGTACACCTCGCAGCCGAGAATCGGCTTCACGCCCTTCTGCCGCGCATGATCGTGGAACATCACCGACGAGAAAAGATTCCCGTGCTCGGTGACCGCGATCGCCGGCATCTGCAGCCTCGCGGCCTGATCGAGCAGCTCGTCGATCCGGCACGCCCCATCGAGCAGCGAAAACTCAGTGTGGAGATGAAGATGAACGAACTGAGGCACCCTACTCCCACTCGATCGTCGACGGCGGTTTCGACGAGATGTCGTAGACGACGCGGTTGATGCCGCGGACTTCGTTGACGATACGCGACGAGATGCGCGCGAGCAGATCGTGTGGCAACCGTGCCCAGTCCGCGGTCATGCCGTCGCGGCTCTCGACCGCTCGAATGGCGACGGTATATTCGTACGTCCGCTCGTCGCCCATGACGCCGACGCTCTGGACCGGCAGCAGCACGGCGAAGCTTTGCCACAGCCGCGAGTACCAGCCGTCCCGCCGTACTTCTTCGGCGACGACCGCGTCCGCACGCCGCAGCAGGTTCAGCCGCTCCGGCGTCACCTCGCCGAGGATGCGCACGGCCAGGCCCGGTCCGGGAAACGGCTGGCGCACCACGAATTCTTCGTCGAGTCCCAGCTGCCGGCCGACGCGCCGGACCTCGTCCTTGAACAGCTCGCGCAGCGGCTCGACGAGCTTCATCCGCATTCGCTCCGGCAGTCCTCCGACGTTGTGATGACTCTTGATCAACGATGCCTGGCCGACGATCGGCACCGACTCGATCACGTCGGGATACAGCGTCCCCTGTGCCAGGAACTCGACCTGACCGAGCTTCTCGGCCTCGGTCTCGAACACGTCGATGAACGTCGCACCGATGATCTTCCGCTTCTTCTCGGGATCGACCACGCCCGCGAGCCGATCGAGGAACAGGCTCGAGGCATCGGCGAACACGAGCGGAAGCTGCAGCCGCTCGAACCGCTTTCGAACCTGGTCCGCTTCGTTCAGCCGCAGCACGCCGTTGTCGACGAAGATGCACGTCAGTTGCTGTCCGACGGCTCGATGGATGATCAACGCCGCCACCGTCGAATCGACGCCGCCGCTGAGCGCGCAGACAATGCGTCGGCCATCGACCCGTGCGCGAATCCGCGCGGTCGCCTCTGCCACGAACGACGCCATCGTCCAGTCGCCGGTACAGCCGCAGATGCCGTATGCGAAATTGCGGAGGATTTCGAGGCCGCGCTCCGTGTGCGCCACTTCAGGATGAAAAAGCAGCGCGTACAAACTGCGCCGCGTGTCGGCCATCGCCGCGACCGGCGCGTTCGCGCTCGTGCCGAGCACCGAAAAACCGGCCGGCGCCGCCGCGACGAAATCGCCGTGGCTCGCCCAGACTTTGATTTCGTCGGGCACGCCGGTAAAGAGCGCCGCCCCGTCGCCCGGCCCGATCGCACCTGAGCCGCATCCGATCCTGACGCGCGCGTGACCGAACTCGCGCTGCGGCGCCGGCGCGACCGTGCCGCCCAGCGCATGGGCCATCAGCTGCATGCCGTAACAGATCCCGAGTACCGGTACGTCGAGATCGAACAGTCGTCGGTCGCATTGCGGCGCGCCGGGATCCGAAACGCTCTTCGGTCCGCCCGAGAGGATGATGCCTGCGGGTTTGCCTTCGGCGATTTTCTCGGCCGGCGTGTCGGGCGCCCATACTTCGGAGTAGACCGACAGCTCCCGCAGGCGCCGAGCGATCAATTGCGTGTACTGCGAGCCGAAATCCAGAACGATGATGGTTTGGTGGGCCACGGAGCCTGAACGGATAAACGCTATTATAGCGGTGTGGCGCAGCGGACAACCACAATATGTTGTAGTGCAGCTGCCCTGATCGCATCGATCGCGCTCGCGCCGGCAAAGGTCGGCCGCGGCCCGATTCCCTTCTTTCCGGTTCGCACGGTCTGGTCGCTCGCGCTCAACAACCAGCTCCGACAGCCGCCCGCCTACGACGCCACGCGCGGCTATTTCGCGATCGACGGCGATCGACTCGTCGCCTACGACCTCGTGTCGGGCACGCAGCAGTGGATCGTACCGGCCGCGTTGACGAGCGCGCCCGCGGCGGGCGGCGGATCGATCTTTTTCATGCAAGGCGATTCGCTCACGGCGTTGAACGACGGCGACGGATCGGGCGCCTGGACAACGTCGATCGCCGACAAACTCGCTGTTGCTCCTGCCTGGCACGCAGGCTGGCTGGTGCTCGCCAGCGCAGCCGGATCGATCATCGCGATCCGATCCAGCGACGGCGAAGTGATTTGGCGGCGCGACATCGGATCGCCGGCGCATGCCTCGCCGACGATCGCGGCCGATCGCGTGTACGTGCCGCTGGACAACGCCCGCGTCGTCGCGTTGAACGTCGAAGACGGACAGCTTGTATGGGAGCGGCGGCTTGGCGGTCAGCCGAACGAGATCCTCGCCGTCGACGATCAATTGTTCGTGGGCGCGGCCGACAACTTCCTCTATTGCCTGAAATCGTCCGACGGAATCGTCGATTGGCGCTGGCGCACCGGCGCGGACGTCAGGGGATTGCCGGCCGTCGACGAGCAGCGCGTGTACTTCGCCTCGCTCGACAACGTCCTCCGCGCGCTGAACCGGAGCAATGGCGTCCAGCAGTGGATTCAGATGCTGCGGCTTCGTCCAACGGCAGGTCCGGTGCAGGCCGGCGCCACGGTCGTCGTCGGCGGCCTTCAGCCTCCGCTGCGCGGATTCAACAGCAAAGACGGCGCGCCCGCCGGGGAAATCGCGGCAACCGGCGAGCTCGCCGCGCCGCCGCATCTATTGATCGATCCAGAACGCGATCAGCCGCTGCTGCTGATCGTCACGCGCGAGATTGGGAAGGGTGTTGCGGTGACGCTGGTGGCGCGGAGCAACGAGCCTTCGGTAGCGCCGTTTACGGCTCTGCCGAACGCCCTGACGACGCTGCCGGCGCTTCAGGAAGCCCCGACGGCGCGGTAGCGCAGCCTTTCAGGGCTGCCAGCCACCGAATGCAGGCCTAAAGGCCTGCGCTACGAGACGCCCAATCCTCGGTCGCACCGGCCACCGGCGTAGCAAGCTCCGCCCCCACCGAACGCTCCACCCGGGATCGCGAGTACAGCGTCAGGTACGCACCGAGGGCCGTCAGGCCGAGGTATTCGAAGACAAGACCTCGGAGCAGGAGCGCGGCAATTTGAAGCGGAAACACCGCGAGACCGACGAGCGGCACGAATGCGATCAGTCCGACGCCGGACCACGCCAGCGCGGATGCGAACGTTGCAGCGACGACCAGGGCGACGACGATGAGAAACACGCCGGCGAGGTCGCGGAATTCGGCGCGAATGAATCGAGCTACCGAACGGATGCCGTCGTAGACGCCGACGTTCTCTACGGCGATGGCCACCTGCGCGAGCAGATACAGCAGGTTCACCACGGTGAACCAGGCGATCAGTCCTCCCGCCGACAGCGCCGCGATGAACGTCCACCCGATGACGAGCACCCGATCGGCGGCGCCGCGGTAGCCGTACGCGACGAACCCGATGTAGGTCGCGATGGAGACGCCGTAGACGAGCATCAGCAGCAGGCCGAGCGAAATGTAGGGTCGAAACATCCGCGCGCAGCCATTCATGAAGCGCTGCAGCGTGAATCGCGATGCCGTGCGCAGGCTGTGAATCGTGATGGGCTCACGCTCGATCGAGCCGGCCGCAGCCTCGGCGGCGAGCATCACCTCGACGGTGCCGCCTTTGACGACGAACATCATCACCGATCCACCGAGCAGCACGAGGCTGAACGCCGTGATGAACGCGACGAGCGCGAGCGGCTCCGACAGCAGCGTGCTCGCGACCGTCGTGAAGATTTCGCGCAGGCTTCCCTGCAGAATCTCGGCGAGGTCGGCACCGAGCAGTACGGTGACGAGAATGGCCGCGCCGATGAGCGGCACCGCGAGCAGCACCTGAAAGGTCGTCTCGGCGATGAACTGGACGACGACGACGGGCCAGTTCGCCGCGGTGACGAGCGCGCCGCGTTTGAGAAGATGCCTCAGGTCCAAATCGTTTTCACTATAGCACCCGTGTATCCTGTGATCGGACGTGTTCCCCCTCCTGCGTGTGATGCGCGCCGGCGTCCTGGTGGCGCTGGCCGTCGGCGTGATCGGCTGGGGCATGGAGCGCGCGCGCTTCGGCCGCGCGGACGAAGACGCGCTCGCCCGCGTCGAGCGCGAGCTGCGCGATCGAGTGGACGCAACCGCCGATACGCTCGGCGGCGTCGCGGCGCGCGTCGCCGGCGCGCGCGCGACGATTGAATCGGCCGCGCGCGATCCCGGCGCGCAGCGAATCCTCTTCGACGTCGTCGCCGGTGCGCTACCGCCCGAAGGCGGCGCCAACCCCGGCATCACCGTGTACGACACCGACGGCGGACCTGTGGCGTGGGCCGGCCGCGTCACCGATCTGCCAAAAGAGCGCATCGACACCAAAGCCGCCGGGGCAGCGCTCTTCATCGCGCCGAGCGCGCTGGGTCCGCGGCTCGTCCGCGTCGAAACCATCCCGGGCGTCGCGGCCATCGTCGTCGAGCAATCGCTTGGCACGACGCCGGCGGCGCCAGGACCGTCGGACACGCTCGTCGTCCCGACCTCGCTCATTCCCGTCACCGTGCGGGCACAAATCCCGCCGACCGATCGGCCGGCCGGCCGGCCGCATCACGTGTTCGTGGTCTCGTCGCGCGACGGCGGCACCCTGCTCGAGGCGGAAGTCATGCCGGCCGATCTCGCCGCGGCGCGCGATCGCTGGGAACACATCGTCGGCGCGGTGTCGATCGCCGTGCTGGCCGCGACGCTCCTGCTGTGCATGGGCGCGCTCATCGAATGGCGCGCACGCGCGCACCGGACGCGACCATTCGTTGTTGCGACGGGAGCCCTGCTTGCTATGGTCGTGGTCGCCTGGGCCGTGCTGCGGATTGCGATCGGCTGGCTGGTGCCGGGCGCATCGTTCGTGGCGCCGCTGCCGTTTCTCGTGACGGCACTTGCCGCGGCGGGCGTCGTGTGGGTCGCAATCGACGCCATCGAACGGCGCCGTCTCGAACCGCCGCGGCCTCGACTGCTCGCGCCTACGGCGCAGTCGATGACGCTCGTGGTGATTGTCTATGCGTTGGCGGGCGCAGCCGCGGTCGGCGTCGTCTGGACGTACGAACGGGCACTGCAGCGTCTCGTGTCGCAGACCGTCCTCGATTTGCTTCATTTCTCCCTGCACCCGGTCAACGCCGGACGGCTCGCCGTCACGTGCGGGCTGGTGCTGTTTCATGCCGCAGTCGTGTGGACCGCGGCCGCGATCGCCCTTGCGCCGGAAATCGTGTGGCGCACGCGCCGGGCAATCGAATGGCGCGCGTCGCTGGCGGGTTCGTGGCTGATCGGCGTGGTCGTCGCGATCGTGCTCGTTCGGCCGTCAGCGCCGGGCGTGCCGCTGGTGCCCGCTGGCGTCGCCGTGCTCGTCGCCGGCGCATCGGCCGTGACGGTGACGAGTATTCGCAGCCGGTTCCGGCGAGCCTCGCAGTCGGCTCGGATCTTCACCGTCTTTCTCGCGCTGCTGGTGCCGTCGATCGCCATGTATCCGTCGGTTCTCAGCTTTGCGACCGACGCCAAAGAGCGCCTCGTCGCAACCGAGTACGGTCCGCAGGCGGCGAGCCAGCGCGAGGATCTCGAGCAGCGGGTTCGCAACAGCCTTGCCGAGATCGACGCCGGACCGTCGCTGAAGGAATTCGTGGCCGGCGTCGACGTCGCGACACCGACGACCGATCGTGCGTTCCTCGCGTGGTCGCGGACCGACCTCGCGACATATCGTCTGACGTCGGCGGTCGAGTTGTTCAACGCTCTGGGCCGTGTCGTCAGCCGCTTCGCCTTGAGCCTGCCGGAGTACTCGACGTCGTCATACCGCGCCACCGGATGCGCGTGGGAGCCGCTCGTCGACGAGGTGTCGCCGCTCGGATCGATCGAGCGCCACGTGCTGCGGACGAGCCGCGGCATCTGCGACCGCGGCCGCATCCTCGGCGGCATCGTCGTCCGCGCGATGCTCGACCCGCGCACGCTGCCGTTCATTTCGTCGCAGAGCCCGTACCTGCAATCGCTGCGGCTCGGCCGGCCGTCGCCGTCCGAAGGCGTATTCGGCCGCGACATCGAGTTCGCGATGTACGGCTGGAGCCGGGCGCCGATCTACGCGTTCGGCACCAGCGTGTGGCCGCTGCGCGACGCCGACTTCCAGCGCATGGTCGACTCACGCGATCGATTCTGGACGACGATCGATCGCGAGGGCGAAACGTTCCGTGTGTACTTGCAGAACGACCGCTACGGCATTTACGCGCTCGGCTACCCCGTCATCACGTGGCTGGGCCATCTGATCAATCTGTCCGAGCTCGTGCTGCTCGCGGGGATGCTCTACCTCGTGCTGCTCGTGGTCTCCAGCCTGTTCAGCTCGATTGCGCTCCGGACGCCGGCGAGCGCACGCGCGCTGCTGCGCGAAATTCGATCGAGCTTCTATCTGAAGCTGTTCTTCGCGTTCGTCGCGTCGGTCGTCGTGCCGGTGGCCATCCTCGCCATCGCGACGCGGACCTATTTCGCCAACCAGCTGCTCGCGAGCGCCGACGAGACGGCCGCAAGAACCGTCACGACGGCGCAGCGCCTGGTCGAGGATTACGCGACGCTGCAGCAGCGCGGCGCCAGCGCGCTGACGGCGATCGACGATCAAATCATGGTGCTCGTCCGGCGCGCCATCGACGAAGACGTCAACCTGTTCGATCGCAATCGCCTGCAGGCGACCAGCGCACGCGATCTCTTTGCGTCGCGGCTGCTCTCGATGCGCACGCCGGGCGACGTCTATCGAAGCGTCGTGCTCGACCGGTTGCCGACCTTCATCGGCGACGAACAGATCGGCGCCGTGCCGTTTCGGCTCGCGGCGGCGCCGGTCACCGCCGGTGGCCGCGAGGGCGTCGTCACCGTCGCGCTCACGACCAAGCAGCTGGACATCGAGCAGCAGATTGACGAGCTCGACCGGCGCGTGCTCTCGGGTGCGCTGCTCTTCAGCCTCCTCGGCGCGGCGCTCGGATATTGGATGGCCGAACGGATCGCCGACCCGGTCAACCGATTGACGCGCGCGACCCGCCGCATCGCGCGCGGCGATCTCGACGCGCGCATCGCCGCGACGTCGTCGGACGAACTGCGGCGGCTCGTCGAAGACTTCAATCAGATGGCCGCCGACCTCAAACGGCAGCGCGCCGAGCTCGAACGCACGCAGCGACTGGAAGCGTGGGCCGATATGGCGCGCCAGGTCGCCCACGACATCAAGAATCCGCTGACGCCGATTCAGCTGTCGGCCGAGCACGCCCGTCGCGTCAACGTCGACCGCGGGCGTCCGCTGTCGCCGGTCCTCGACGACTGCGTCGACGCCATCCTCACGCAGGTGAAGCTGTTGCGCCAGATCTCGGCGGAATTTTCGAGCTTCGCCTCTTCGCCGACCGCTCGCCCCGAGCCGACGACGTTGCCGGCCCTGATAGAGGAAGTCGTCGAGCCGTACCGCACAGGTCTTGCGGGACGCATCGAGATCCACGTGGACGCCGCATCGAATCTGCCGCCGGTCACGATCGATCGCACGCTCTTCGCGCGAGCGCTCACGAACATCATCGAGAACGCGCTGCACGCGATGCCTGGCCAGGGACGGTTGACGATTGCCGCGCGCGTCGACGCCGTTGCCGCCGCGGCGCCAGCGGCATCCGGCTCTAGCCCGATCTCAGGGAGCGCCGTGGTCGTGGAGATAACGGATACGGGCGTGGGAATGGATCCCGAGTCGGCGTCGAAGATCTTCGAGCCCTACTTCTCGACGAAGGCGACCGGCACCGGACTCGGGCTGACGATTGCGAAACGAAATGTCGAGCTGAACGGCGGAACGATCGACGTCCGCAGCCGGCGAGGCAGCGGCACGACCGTCACCATCCTGCTTCCGATGACCTGAATCGATGGATCGCTCTTACTATTTCCCATCGACCGAGAACGCGAGCAGCACGTTCCCGCCCAGGCCACCCCATTGCGCGTAGCCGGACGTCGTCACCACCATGCCGCCGGCGATGGCCGGTCCTCCGACGTCGATCGATCCGCCGCGCGCTTTCACGCCGTTCACCGTCGTGTACTCCTTCGCCGTGTCGAAGTCCCACACGATGCGGCCGTCTTTCGTCGAGTACGCGCGCAGATGACCGTCGACCGAACCCGAGAACACGACGCCGGCCGCGACCGACGCGGGCGCCGATTGCGCCGGGCTGCAGTTCGGACGGCCGTTGCAGCCGGGCGGCGCGGCATGCCACGCCTCCTTGCCGTCGGCCAGCTGCAGCGCGAACAGGCCGCCGCCGACGTCCGGATTCGGCGTCATCCCCGCGATGTCGAGCCCGCGCTGCCTGAACGCGATGTCCGACAGCGGCACGTAAATGCGCTCCGTATCGGCGGCCGATCCCCACTCGACGCCGCCGAGCGCGCCGCCCCGCCCGATGCGCGTGCTCCACAACACCTTCCCTTTGTCGTCGGGATCGAGCGCGTGCACGACCGCTGACTTCTGGCCGATGACGAGCGCGCGCTTGCCCGACGCCAGCGTGACGAGAATGGGCGGCGATCCGAAGTCGACATCGGGTCCCTTGGCGTCCGGGCAGTTCGTCGGATCCGGCCCGCCGCACGCCAGGTTGAACGCGTCGCCGGCGGTCATCTGCTGCGACCACTTGATCCCGCCGGTTTTCAAGTCGAGCGCGACGATGGCGTCGCTCGTTTCGGCCGGTGGATCGGAATAACTGTCGCCGGTCGCGACGTAGATCGTGCTCGTGTTCTCGTCGATCGTCGGCGACGACCAGACGGCCGCGCCCGACGGACCGAACAGCTGCGTGCCGACCTTGTTCGTACGCGTCGGCTTCGGAGCTTCCGGGATCACGTACGTCTTCCACACGACCGCACCCGTCGCCGCGTCGAGCGCGACCACGCTGCCGCGGAACGTGCAGCACGGATACTTCGGATCGGCGCCGGCGACTTCCTCGATCGACGACACCGGCACGTACAGCCGTCCGGCGTACAGCTTCGGCGTGCCGGTCACGCGCGCAATCGGATGATCGTCGACGTGGTGCTTCCAACGGAGACGTCCGGTGTTCGCGTCCACGCTGTAGACGTTGCCCGCGACGTCGCCGAAGAACGCCGCACGCGTCCCGCCTGCGTCACCGACGTCGACGGCCGTGCGCACCATGATGTCGGCGTCGAACGTCCACACGGCGCAGCCTTCGCGCAGATCCAGCGCGTAGATGCGGCCCGGAACGCTCGCCACGAACACCCGTCCGCCGACGATGCTGGGTTGCACCGCCGCCGAAGCGTCGCCGGCGAAACCGAACGCCCATTTCACCTTCAGTCGCGGCACGTCGTTCGGCGTGAGCCCCGCGGCGGCGCCGCGCTGGAAGCGATCGTTGGCAAGCGACAGACCCCACCCCTTCCATTGCGGTGCGTTTGTCGCCGCCGGCGCCGCGCTGGTCGCGCACATGCGCAGCGGCGGCGGCGCCGGAGTGTCGCCGACCGCTTTGCCGGTGAGAAAGGCCGCGATCGCTCGCCGCTCCCCGGGCGTCCGCTCCGCGCCCTGCGTCCGCATCGTGCCCGACTCGAGAGCCGCGACGATCCGTTCGGGCGCGAGGCCGCTCAATACATGGCGCGTCGGCGTGCGCGGCAGACCGAGGTCGTGACAGCGCGCACAGTTCCGGGCGTACAGGGCGCCGCCGTCCTCCACCCTTTCTTGCACCCCGGCTTCCACCCCAACGCGCACACTCCGCGCGTTGGGGACCCCGGCTTTCACCTCGGGTTGCGCGTACCCGGATGCCACCATCAACACGAATCCGAACACAACGCCCGTATAACGCATGTGATCCTCGGTTTTTCTCAGTCGTCGTGAGAAGGAAGATTATATGACGCGGCGATCGGAGGAGGACGGCTCGCTGACGGCGTCCGGGATGGCGCGGCCTCCGCGGTGACGCAGGCGCGACACCGCCTGGCCGATGAATGCCGAAATGAGATACGTGTAGGCGGTGACGACGAGCACGCCGCGCGGATGCGTCGCAACGGCAACGATGCCGGCGGCGATGAAGATGAGCACCGAGTACGGCTTGCGCGTCTGCAGATCGAGCGTCTTGAAGCTGCGGAAGCGGATGGTGCTCACCATCAGCACCGCGGGCACGAGCACCATCGCGAGCGCAGGCAGCGCCTCGCGGTAATCATACAAACCGTACGGGTACGCGAACACCGTCGCCGCGGGGACTGCTGCCGCCGCGGGACTGGGCATGCCGACGAAATACCGTTTGTCCGCGCCCGACGTCGCCTGGATGTTGAAGCGCGCGAGCCGCATCGCGGCCGCGCTCACGAACATGAAGCCCGCGGCCCATCCGAGCCGTCCGAGCGGCTGCAATCCCCAGTTGAACGACAGCACCGCAGGCGCAACGCCGAACGAGATCACGTCCGCGAGCGAATCGAACTGGAGGCCGAACGCGCTTTCACCGCCCGTCAGCCGCGCGATGCGGCCATCGAGCATGTCGAGCACGAACGCGAAGCCGATGAACGGCGCGGCGGTCTCGAACTCGCCGCGCATCGCATACACGATGCACGCGTACCCGCAGAACATGTTGCCGAGCGTGAACAAGCTGGGCAGGATGTAGACGCCGCGCCGCAACTGGCGCCTCGGCCGATCCGTCGACCGCCGGAAAAAGCGCAGGCGCGGCGACGATTCCAGATCAGCCATCTGCACCATTTCGTCTCCGACCGCTGAGCGCTCGTCTGTCACCTGACTTCTGACCTCTGGCCCCTCACTCCGCTCCCTGACCTCTGATGCTCTGGCCTCTGCCCTACGTGGAGTGTAACACCGCGATAACCGTTTCGCCCCCGCGCACGACGTCGCCGACCTTTACGCGAATCGTTGCCGTCGGCGGTAGAAAGACGTCCATGCGCGAGCCGAATTTCATGATCCCGAAGCGATCGCCCGCGCGGACATCCGCGCCGGTCTGCACGCGGCAGACGACGCGCCGCGCGAGGATGCCGACGATTTGTCGCGCGACGATCACCTGCCCGTGATGATCGATCCAGATCTCGCTGCGTTCGTTGGCGCTCGCCGCGTCGTGGCGGTACGCCGGCAGAAACCGTCCTGGCAGATAGCTGACGCGCATGATGCGCCCGGACGCCGGAATCCGGTTCACGTGCACGTCCATCGGGGAGAGGAAGATGCTCACCTGTTGCCAGTCGCCGGGCGGCGCCGCGTTGGCGGTGGCAGCGCCCGCGACGAGTACGCGGCCGTCCGCCGGCGACAGGACGCTGTCGTCGTCCGATGGCGAGGTGCGGTGTGGATCGCGGAAGAAGAAGGCGAAAAAGGCGCCGAGCGCGAGAAACGGAACGGCAAGAATCCACGCGACAGCGGCGCCCGAGATGAGCGCGAGGGCCAGCGCGCCGCCAATGAACGGCAGGCCGGCGGGATCCAGACGCAACCGCTAACTCTGCTGACGGTGGCGCCGCAGGATGTCTTCCATCCGGTCTTTCAATTGCAGCTTGCGTTTCTTGAGGTTGGTTTCTTCGACTTGCTCGGGTTCGGAGAGGTAATGCTTGGCGGTCAGTTGATGCAGGCGATCCTCGAGCGCGTGATGCTTGGCAACGAGCTGGCTGAATTCCTCATCGGTGCGAAGCAGCACTTCCTTGAGATCCTGCGTCTGCGCATTCATACGCCGCCTCCTTGGTCATGTCGACGCGAACGTACCACAACAGTCAGGGTGATTCAAGGCCATCCATGAGCTGGTCGCGCGAGAGCACGAGCGCGTCTTCGACCGGTTTCGTGTAGTAGCCACGCCGCACGCCGGCCACGATGAACCCGAACCGTTCGTAGAGGGTCCGCGCAGCCTCGTTCGATCGCCGGACCTCGAGCGTTGCGCGGCGGGCGCCGAGCCGCGCCCCCTCCTTGAGGACGTACGCCAGCAGCGCCGACGCGGCGCCGCCGCGCCGGAAGTCAGGGAGCACCGCGAGGTTGTTGATGTGCAGCTCGTCGAGGACTCGCCAGAAAGAACAGAACCCGACGATGCTTCCGCGCGGGTCCTGCGCGAGGTAGCAGAACGACACGCCGCGGTTCTCCTGCTCCGCGATGTACATGTCGCGCGTCCACGGGTTGGTGAACGACGCTTCCTCGATCGTCACGACGGCGTCGATGTCCTCCGGCGTCGTCAGCGGCTTGATGATCCACGGCGTCATTGTGGCGAGCGCTTCTTCTCCCGATCGATCTCCGCGTCCGGCCGGCGGATGTACAGCGGCTGAATGCCTGCCGGGTCCACCGTGTCGCCGCGCGCCGCGCGCGCGAGCGCGATGCGTCCGATCGCGCCGGCCAGCGGCGGCGGCGCGGTGACCGCTGCACCCGCCGCCCCGCGATCGATCTCGCCGCGGTACTTCACCGCCCCGTCGCCGATGAACACCGACCCGCGATCGAAATACGCCGACCAGCGGGTCAATGTTTCGAGCGGATCCCCGACGCTCGGCGCTTCAACCGCAGCGAGGCGCTCGGGCGTGAACAGCGGCGCATCGGTCACGCGATACAGCGCCGTGAACACATCGTGGCGATGCGCGTCCATCCATGCCGCCACGATCGTGCCCGCCGCTCGATCGGCGCTCGCCGCCTGCGCGAGCGCGTCGAGCGCGGCGACCGCGACGACGCGGCGGCGGTTCACGAACGCCAGCCCCTGAATCGTCGCGATGCCGATGCGCAGGCCGGTAAACGACCCGGGGCCCGACGCGACCGCGAACAGATCGATGTCGGCCCATGCCACGCCGTGCGCGGCCGCGAGATCGGCGAGCTCCGATGGCAGGCGTTCCGCGTGGGTTCGCGATCCGTCGCCGCGCCGCTCGTCGACGACGCGATCGTCTTCGACGAGCGCCACGCTCCCCTCTCGCGTCGTCGTGTCAAGCGCCAGCACGCGCATCGAACGGCTAACAGCTTTCAGCTATCAGCTATCAGCTTTCAGCTGCGCCATGCACCGAAAGCCAGAGCTGAAAGCCGACGGCTGACAGCTGATAGCTGGTCTAGACTTTAAAGCATATGTCAGCGACGGCGACGCCCGCGATGCGTCAGTACCTGGACGCGAAGCAGCAGCATCGCGATGCGATCCTGTTGTTCCGGATGGGCGACTTCTACGAGATGTTCTACGAAGACGCCCTCGTGGCGGCGCGGGCGCTCGAACTGACGCTGACGTCGCGGTCGAAGGACTCGAACGGCGGCGGCATCCCGATGTGCGGCGTGCCGTACCACGCCGTCGACGGCTACATCGCGCGGCTCGTCAAGAAAGGATTCCGCGTCGCCATCTGCGAACAGGTCGAAGATCCGCGCAAGGCGAAGGGCGTCGTCAAGCGCGAAGTCGTCCGCGTCGTCTCGCCGGGGACGCTCACCGACGCGAGGTACCTCGACGCGCGCGAGCCGGCGTTCATCATGGCGGTGGCGCCAACGGGTATGGATGTGGCGCGGCCCTTTCAGGGCCGCGATCGCGGGGCTGAAAGCGCCGCGCCACCCGTTGTGGGCGTCGCGCTGCTCGATCTCTCGACCGGCGAATTCACTGCGGCCGAATACGCCGGCCGCGAGGGACTGCAGGCGCTGGCCGACGAGCTCGCGATCATCCGGCCGCGCGAAATTCTCGCGGCGCGTCACGACGCTCCGGGCTCGTCCAACGGCGGGACCACGCATGCGCTCCCGAATCCGGTCGTCGCCGCAGGGCTGCCGATTACCGCCGTCGACGCCTGGACGTTCGACGTGGAGACCGCGCGAAGAACGTTGCTCGATCAATTCCGCGCCGGCGGCCTCGGAGGATTCGGTCTCGACCGCCACGACGCCGCCGTCGCGGCCGCAGGCGCGCTCGTCCACCATCTCCGCAGCACGCAGAAGGTCGACCTGGCGCACGTACGGTCGATTGCCTTCCGGCAGCGCGCGGATGCGCTGCTCATCGATCCGACGACGCTGAAGCATCTCGAGGTGCTGGAAGGATCCGAGGGCAGCCGCGACGGATCGCTGCTCCGGGAGATCGATACGACGGTGACGGCGATCGGCAGCAGACTTCTGCGCTCGTGGCTGCTTCGTCCACTCGTCGCACTCGAACCGATCCGCCATCGGCTCGACGCCGTCGAGGAGCTGGCGTTCCGTACGACCGATCGCGGCCGGTTCCGCGAGACGCTGAAAGCCGTTCAGGACCTCGAGCGGCTCGTCGCGCGTGCCGCCCTCGGCACCGCCGGACCACGCGACCTCGTCGGCCTCGGGCAGTCGCTCGGCGTCGTGCCGCGGGTGCGCGCGGTGCTCGGCGAGCTGCAGGCGCCGCTCGTGCGATCGCTCGTCGCGGAGCTCGACGACCTGACGGACGTCCGGCGCACGATTGAATCGACGTTGACCGAAGACGCACCGGTGTTCGCGCGCGACGGCGGCTTCACGCGCGACGGCATCGATCGGGAGCTCGACGAGCTGCGGACGATCAGCCGTTCGGGCAAGCAGGTGATCGCGGAGATGGAAGAGCGCGAGCGCGCGCGAACCGGCATCGCGTCGCTCAAGGTCCGCTACAACCGCGTCTTCGGCTACTACATCGAGGTGTCGAAGTCGAACCTGCGCGCGGTGCCGGCCGACTATCACCGCAAGCAGACGATTGCCGGCGGCGAGCGCTTCATCACGCCGGCGCTCAAGGAGTACGAGGAGAAAGTGCTCGGCGCGGACGAGCGGATCCTCGAGCGCGAGCTCGAGATCTTCGGGCGGCTGGTCGCGGAGGTGGCGGCGGAAGCGCCGCGGATTCAGGCGACGGCGCGGGCGCTCGCCGCGCTCGACGTCCTCGCGACACTGGCGGAGGTTGCCGCGGTCAACAACTACATCAAGCCGCAGATGCACGACGGCGACGAACTGTCCGTCGTCGATGGGCGCCATCCCGTTGTCGAGCGGCGAACCGCGTCGGGCGATCCGTTCGTGCCGAACGACATCACGCTGAACGGCAGCTCGGCGCAGCTCGTCGTCCTGACCGGTCCGAACATGGGCGGGAAATCGACCTACCTGCGGCAGACGGCGCTGATCTGCATCATGGCGCAGGCGGGATCGTTCGTGCCGGCGCGCGAAGCGAAGCTGCCGCTCGTCGACCGCATCTTCGCGCGCGTCGGCGCGTCCGACAACATCGCGCGCGGCCAGTCGACGTTCATGGCGGAGATGCAGGAGACGGCGAACATCCTGCACCACGCGACGTCGCGAAGCCTCGTCGTGCTCGACGAGATTGGCCGCGGCACGTCGACCTTCGACGGGCTGAGCATCGCGTGGGCCGTCTCCGAGTTCCTGGCGACCAACCCGCGCATGCGGCCGAAGACGCTGTTCGCGACGCACTACCACGAGCTCACGGATCTGGCGGACGCGACGCCGGGAGTGGTGAATTGTCACGTCGCCGCGCGCGAATGGAAGGACGACATCATCTTCCTGCGGAAGATCGTGCCCGGGCGGTCGGATCGCAGCTACGGCATCCAGGTCGCTCGGCTCGCCGGGCTGCCGAGGTCGGTCATCGATCGCGCGCGCGAGATCCTGTCCGCGCTCGAGCGCGACGAGCTGACGCGCGGCGGCCGCCCGTCGCTCAGCGGCACGCCGTCCGAGCCGCAGCGCCAGCTCGGATTGTTCCAGCCGGCCGCGCCGCCGCGCGACGTCGTGCGCGAGAAGCTGGAAGCGGTCGACGTCGATCGGATGACGCCGATCGACGCGCTGACGTTCCTCGCGGAGCTGAAGAAGCAGCTGTGAGCGCGCGCGCGCCGTATTATTACGGTATCCGACTATTCAAAATCGGAGATCATCTTACACGATTCTGTCAGGCCTGCGCCGCCGCCATCCTGCTCGGAACTCCTCTTCACGCGGCGACGCTCTTCGATCCGGCGCTGCATTTCCGGATGCGGTCGACCGAGCACTTCGTCATTTATTACCACCAGGGCGAGGAGCAGCTGGCGCGGCGCCTCGGGCCGATTGCCGAGGAGACATGGCGCGCGCTGCGGCAGCCCTTCGGCGTCGACCCGCCGCGCCGGACGCACGTCGTGCTCGCCGATCAGACCGAGCTCGCCAACGGCTACGCGACGCCCCTGCCCTACGACACGATCGTCCTGTACACCGTGTGGCCGGCGGGATCGGAATTCATCGGCGACGTCGACGACTGGCTGCGCGTCGCGTTCACGCACGAGTTCACGCACGTTGTCCACCTCGATCGATCCGAAGGGTGGGCGCGCCTGGTCCGCGGTGTCTTCGGGCGCGTGACCCTGGCTTTTCCGAACGTGTTCCTGCCGACGTGGCAGATCGAAGGTCTCGCGACCTACGAAGAAAGCGTCGTGACCGGCCACGGACGCCTCCATGCCGGCGATTTCACGGCGGTGATCGCCGAAGCCGCGGCGCGCCATCGGCTCGAGCCGCTCGATCGCGTGAACGGCGGTCTCACCGACTGGCCCGGCGGCGCGGCGCCGTATGCGTACGGCGTCGGGTTTCACGACTATCTCGCCACGCGGTTCGGCGTCGAGACGCTCGGAGCGCTGGCGCGCGCGACGGCGGGCCGGGTCCCCTACACGGCGTCGCGGGCATTCAACAAGGTGTACGGCGAATCGCTCGGCGAGTTGTGGCGCGACTACGAGCGTACGCTCGAGCCGTCGACCGACCCGCCGCTGGCCGAACAGCACGCGACACGTCTGACCCATCACGGGTTTACGGTCGTCGGCCCGCGGTTCGATCGCGGCTCGCCCCCCAACATTCTTTACTCCGTTCGGAACGCCGACGAATTTCCATCGCTGTATCGCGTCGGCCTCGACAGCTCGCAGCCCGAGCGTCTCAGCCGGCGCTACCTCGGATCGACCACAGCCATTGGACGCGACGCGATGTACTTCGACCAGCAGGAGCGGCGGCGAAACGTCGGCATGTACAGCGACATCTACGTCCGCTCGCGCACGAGCGGCCGCTCTCGTCGGCTGACGAAAGACGCGCGGCTGCTCGAGCCCGATCTGTCGCCGGATGAACGGACGCTGGTGGCGGTCCAGGATCGACCGGGGCAGCGTGATCTGGTTTTGGTCCGGCTAAAGCCCGACCCTCCTTTCTCGGGGAGGATGACCGATCGCGCGACCATCGAATCGCTCGTCGCCGAAGCTGGGACGCAGTTCAATGCGCCGCGATGGTCGCCCGACGGCCGTCGCATCGCGGCCGAACGCCATCGCCTCGGCGCCTTATCGGAGATCGTCATCGTCGACATCGACACACGTACTGTCTTCACGGTGGCATCGTTCGATCGCACGCGGGTCGTGACGCCGGCGTGGCGTCCCGACGGCGCGGCGCTCGTCGCGGCCGTGGCGCCGCAGGAGCAGCCGTTCAATCTGTACGAGCTGAGCGTCGATGGTTCGCGAGCGCCGCGGCAACTGTCATCGTCGACCGGAGGCGCGACGTGGCCCGACGTCTCGCCGGATGGAAAGACGATCGTGTTCGTCGGCTACACTCCCGACGGATTCGATCTCTTCTCGATGCCGTATCCGTTGTCCTCCCCTGCATCGGTAGGGGCTGCATCGGTAGGAGCTGCACCGGCAGGGGTCGAGCCTGCTCGGCCCCTGTCCTTCGACGAATCGTCGCTCCGGGCGGAGCAGGCTCCGCCCCTGCAGGCATCTGCGACCAGCGTTCCCTACTCTCCCCTGCCCACGCTCAGACCGACTTCGTGGTCGCCGGTCGTCGAAGGCGACAACACTCAGCTCCGCGTCGGCGCGGCAGTCGGCGGCTACGACGTGCTCGGCTATCACTTCTACTCCGCGTCGGCCACGTGGCTCGCGTCCGGCCCGTCGGATGCGCCCAGACCGAATGCCGCCGTCCCAGACTGGCAGATTTCCTACTTTTACGACCGCTGGCGGCCGACCTTTTTCGCGACCGCGTCGAGCGACACGTCGTTCTTCGCCGGTCCTGCGAGCGACAACGGAACGCCCGCCGAAGCCACGCTGCGCCAGCGCCAGATCCAGGCCGGAGTCATCCTGCCGATTCGTCACACGCGCGTTTCGCATACGGCGCTGGCGTCAATCGTCCGTGCGGTGAACGACTACACATTCCCGCACGAAACGATTTCACGGAATCGCACGGCGGCACGCGCGGCATGGGGCACGACGACGGCGCACGCATACGGCTACTCCATCAGCCCTGAAGCTGGCGTCACGGCTGGAACGACAATCGAAGTCGTGCGGCATGGCCTCGGATCCTTCGCCGACGCGACGACGGCGACGGCTGACGTTCGGGCGTACGTGCCGGGTCTCACGGCGCATCACGTCGTCGCCGTCCGCCTCGCCGGCGGCGCATCCTCGGGCGATCCAACGGTCGGCCGGACATTTCTCCTCGGCGGCGCCGCGTCGGACCCCGGCGTCGTCAGCTTCGGCAGCAGCGCGTTCGGCCTGCTGCGCGGATTTCCGAGCAACACGTTCGCGGGAAGTCACATCATCGTCGCGAACGCCGACTACCGCTTTCCGATCGCGCGTCCGCAGCGCGGTGTCGGAACGTGGCCGCTGTTCGTCCACACCATCCACGGCGCGCTCTTCGCCGACGCGGGCCACGCGTGGACGCGCGCGTTCCGATCGAATGCGATCAAGACGTCGCTCGGCGGCGAGCTCTCGCTGAACGTCGTCGCCGGCTATTTTTTTCCGTTCACGATCACCGCGGGCGCCGCGTGGGGCCACGATCCGACCGGCGTCGTCGGCAACGGCACAGTCGCGTATGTTCGGGTCGGAAGAGCGTTTTAGTCGTTAGTCCTCGGTCGCTGGTCGTCAGTCGTGGTCGTTGGTCGCGGTCGTCGTCGGTCGTTAGCGCCGGCGTCGTTGGCTATAATGTGCGCGCATGAAGAAGAAGTCACGATTTCTGCAGACGCCGATCGAGCCGTTCGCCGTCGAGCCCGGCCTCACCGCCGATCAGGTGCTCGCGCGGATGGAGCGCATCTCGTTTCAGGGACGCAACCTCGCGACGGCGCATCGCATCTGGCAGAAGATGCTGCAGGACGACGTGACAATTTTTCTCGGCATGGCCGGAGCGCTGTCGGCCGGCGGGTTGCGGATGATCGTCGCGCACTTCGTCCTCCATCGGTACGTCGACTGCCTCGTGTCGACCGGCGCGAACCTCTATCACGATCTCCACGAGACGCGCGGCCAGCGCCACTACGTCGGTTCGCCGCACGCCGACGACGCCGCGCTGGCCGAGGATCGAATCGACCGGGTGTACGACACGTTCGCGAGCGAAGAGGAATTCATCGGCAACGACAACTGGATTGCCGAGTTCGCCGCCACGCTCGAGCGCCGTCCGCACACGGGCCGTGAGTTCCTGAATCTGCTCGGCGGCCATCTCTGGAAGACGACGCGCGCCGACGGCATTCTGACGGCGGCGTACCGCGCGAACGTGCCGATCTTCTGTCCCGCCATCGCCGACTCGTCGATCGGCATGGGGCTGTCGCAGGCGCGACAGAAATCGCCTGGCGCGGGCTATATCGACATCATCGGCGACATCGTCGAGTCGGCGAACGTGATCATCCGGCGCCCGCGAACGGCGTCGGTCGTCCTCGGCGGCGGCACCCCGAAGAACTTCATCAACCAGGCCAGCGTGCAGGCCGAGTTCTACAGCGACGAGGTCGGCGGCCACCGCTACGCGCTGCAGATCGTCACCGACGTGCCGCACTTCGGCGGCGCGTCCGGATCGAGCCTCGAGGAGGCACAGAGCTGGGGCAAGCTGGCGACCGACTCGGACAAGGTGTCGGTGCAGGCCGACGCCACCATCGCGCTGCCGCTCCTCGCGAGCGCGCTGGCGACGAGCGTCAAGGACGTGCTGGCCAACCGCCGGATGCCGGCGTTCACGCTCGGCCGCGTGATGACGATCGACGGTCAGCCGGTCTCCAGCGATCGCTTCGAGGAAGTGAATGAATCTGCCGTTTGACTTCGACCACGTCGCGCTCGGAGAGTTCGGCGGCCTTCCTCCCACGACAACGACTTTCGACAACGCCCGCGTCGTCATCCTGCCGATTCCGCTCGATCGCACGACGTCGTACGTGCCGGGCACGCGCAACGGTCCGCACGAGATCCTCGTCGCCTCGTCGCACATGGAGCTGTGGGACGAGGAAACGGAAACCGACGTCCACACCGTCGGCATCTTCACGATGCCGGAGATGGATTTCCCGTTCGCGTCGATGGACGATGTCGTGAAGGCCATCCGGCGCGTCGCGACGGAGATCGTGTCGCGCGACAAGTTTCTGCTGGCGCTCGGCGGCGAACATTCGATTACCGGCCCGCTCGTCGCCGCCGTGGCGTCGAAGCACGCGGGGTTGTCGGTGCTGCAGATCGACGCGCACGCCGATCTGCGCGAGACCTACATGGGCACGCCGCACAACCATGCGTGCGCGATGCGGCGCGTGCTCGAGTACGCGCGGGCGACGCAGGTGGGCATCCGCAGTCTGTCGACCGACGAAGCGGCGGCCGCGCCGTCGCTGCCGACCGAAATCTTCTACGACTACAACATGCGCCAGCACGACGACTGGATCGATCGCGTCGTCGACTCGCTCAGTGAAACCGTTTACATCACGATCGACGTCGACGGTCTCGATCCGGCGATCATGCCGGCCACCGGCACGCCGGAGCCCGGCGGGCTGTCATGGTACGAAGCGCTCGCGCTGCTCCGCCGCGTCATCGATCGGCGGACGGTGGTCGGCTGCGACATCGTGGAGCTGGCGCCGATGGCGGGCAACGTCGCGCCCAATTTCCTGTGCGCGAAGCTGATCTACAAGATCCTCTCGTACCGTTTTGGATCGGACGCGAAGACGCATCGCTAGGTGGTCTTCTTCAGGTTCTCCAGCTCTTTCTTCGCGTCGCCGTTGAACGGCGATTCCGGGTACTCCTGAACGAGACGGTTGAACGTCTGCTGCGCGTCGGAGCGCTTGCCGGCATCGAGGTACGTGCGGCCGAGGCGCATGAGGATGCCGTCGATCGGCAGCGGGCCGTCCTTGCGCTGCGCGAGCTCCTTGAACATGTTGATTGCCTGGTCGTACTGGCCGGCGCGCGCCTGCGCCTCCGCCAGCCCGAGCCGCGCCGTTTGGCCGTAGATGCCGTTACCAGCCTTGTCGACCACCTGCTGGTAGGCCGCGGCCGCCTGCGCCGGGTTGTCCAGCGTCATCCATGTCGCCGCTTCCTGATAGCGAGCGTAAATGCCGGCGTCGGTCGACGGATACGCGTCGGCGGCGACCTTGAACTTCGTCAGCGCCGCCTGCGCGCGCTCCCGCTCGGTGGGGAAGTACAAGCCGCCGGCGGGTTGCCCCGGCGCGGGCGGTGGACCGACGCGCGCGTCGTGCACCGCGACCGCCTGTGCGAGCAGATCGTGCGCCTTCGAGCTGACGCGTTCACGCCACAGCAGATAGCCGCCCAGAATTGCACCGACGATGACGAGGACGGTCACGATGAGCGTCGTCTCGCGCCGCCGCGCGCCGACCATCTCGCGCGCCTGCCGCGCGAGCGCCTCGAGCTCGTGCTCTTTGAGATGCTGCCGTTCTGTTCTCTTCATAGTGAAAGTTGGCTGTGATCATTATTATACGTTGCCCGCCGCGCCGAATGGTCCGACGCGCGGTCATCCAACGGAGCTGTTGCGCGGAGCGTTGCGCCGGAGAAAATCGGTGATGAGCGCGCTGACGCGATCGGGTTGTTCCTGCTGCACCCAATGCCCCGCGCCGTCGACGAACTGGACGCCGCCGACCATGCGCGTGCACGCGTTCGTCTGCATCCGCTCGAGTGCGCCGGGATTCTGATACGCGCCCCAGTCGGCCTTTCCGGCAATGAACATCGACGGCTGATCGATCGTCCGGCCCGAGAACAGCTGAAGCTCCGCAGCGAATCGGCCGCTCGAACCGACACGGTACGATTGGAGGCCGCCCTGAAATCCGGTCCTGCCGTATTCGGTGCTGTACACGCGCAGCTCATCTTCGGGAAGCCACTTGCAGGCGGCGATCGCGGAGGCTAATGGCATCTCGGAAGCGACGGTCTCGGCCATCCCTTTGTCGCGATCCATGACGTAATAGCGCGGCAGCTTCGCCCACTCCTCCGCGGTCCGCGCGCGGAGCGGATGCGGATCGTTCTGTTTCCAGTCAGCGCTTTTCATGTGGTAGTACGCGCGCAGGAGCGCATGCAGTCCCTGCGGTGCGTGCCACAGGTTGTCGTTCGCCTCGCGCGTCGAGTAATAGCGCTGATAGTGCTTGCGCGGCGGCGTCAGCTTCGCCAGATCGTCGTAGATGCCGTCGCTCGCCGCGTTCCTCGCGCCGCTCGCCTGCGCGGCGTCGGCGGTGTCGAACGGCAGCGGGGGCGTCCCGCCGAACGGCGCGCTCATCAGCACGACCGATCGGAAAATATCGGGCCGCACGACGGCGCACCACGCGGCGACCGGCGATCCGAAGTCGTGGCCGACAACGGCGGAGACCGCGCGATAGCCGAACGCCGAGACGAGCGCGACCATGTCGGTCACCTCGTTCAACGTTCGCCACGGACTCAGGTCGTCGTCGAACTTCACGTCCGTGCCGCTCGTGCGCCCGTACCCTCGCAAGTCCGGCGCGATGACGTGATATCCAGCTGCCGCAATCGGCAGCATCACCTTCCGCCAGCTGTACGCGAGCTCGGGGAAACCATGAACCAACAGCACGGCTGGTCGGCGCTCGCTGCCGAACCCTGCTTCCAGAACGTGCATGCGGATGCCGTTGACGTCGTTGACGAACCGTGAGCGGACGCCCTGCGGCAAGACGACTTGACTGAGCGGGCCGACCGCTGGCGTGGGGGTCGACTGTGCACGCGCCCTCGCGCTCAGGACGGCAGGCGTGGTCACGACCGCGAGGCTGCGCAGAAGCTGGCGACGCGTGAGCGTGTACGGCATCGGTGACCTCGCTTCGTAACGAGCTCATGCTGGCATGGCGCGGCCGGAGGCACGCGTCAACGTAGAGAAACCATGAGAGGAAGGATCCAGGCGAGAAACGCAATCGTCAGCGCCACGAACAGCCGCTGCCGTGCGGTGACCGGTCGCACGCGGAACACGTACGGTCCGGCGACGCAGACCGCCACGAGGATGACGAACCACGTGATGGGATCCTTCATGCGTGCTCGTCCGAATCCTGCACGTTGCCGACGTGGTCACAGCCATCGTACTACTGCCATGCGGCAACTCCGCCGGGCTTCAAGGTCACGACGTCGATTTCCACACAGCCATCACCGCCCGTGACGTCGAGCGTGAGCGTGTGATTTCCGGGGCCGAGCGTCGATGTGCCTGCGGGATCAGTCACGAATAGATTCCAACCCTCGACGCTGTCGCCGCTGTCGCGATTCTGAAAGGAAGCGACCGGCCTGTCATCGACCGCGACATGAATCATCTCGTTTGGTCCTTCCTTGCCGTTGGAGTAGGTCACTGCGAGGGAGTACTCCGCCTGCACCGGACGAACGATAAATGACCAGAGACGGCGCTCGCCAGGACCGAGGTGGACCGTCTGTCCGCCGGACGCGCGAGAACGCTCTCTCACCTGCCCGTCACCGCTTCCTGCTTCGCCCTCGAGGGCGACAACGATCGCCAACGGTGCCGCGGCAATGGACGGCTGCGTCGGCAACGGCTGATGACTAATACACGCCGCGAACAGCGGCACGAGCACGCAAGCCGCCAGCAAGGGATCCAACGGCACTCTGCTCACCTTGGTCACCTCTCGTTATCTGAATCCTACGTCAAGCTTCCTCGCTCTCGTGAGCGTCGAGGTTCACGATGGCACGGGCGATCTTCCATGAACCGTCGGCGGCCCGCGAATAGAGGAACAGATATTTTCCAGTTTCCCGAGACGTGTCGCCGCCTGATCGTGGCACAACGCTGAACGCGAAGCTTCCCCGGTCGAAGGCATACTCGCCGATCACGCGAACCTCGGCGCTGACGTAAGCGATGCGCCGGTCGAATTGCTCGAACAGGCTGGCGATCACGTCGGTGAGAAACGCGGCACAAGCGGCCTTTCCTTCCTGAACGGGCTGATCCGGCGCCATGATCACCGCGTCCTCAGCCAGCAGGTCGATCATCGCGGTGGCGTCGCCGGCATTCTCTGCCGCTTCGATCCGTCGAAGAATATCGTCGATTTGTCGAACGTCTGTCTCGGTATCGGTTTTCATGGCTGGCATGAGCCCTCCTGAATTCACTCCGATCCACCTTCAGCCACGGCGCGCAAGTATCGCTCCGGTCACGAGGGCAACGAAAAACGCTGGAACGGCGGTGACGACCGGCCAGAGAATCAGGGCCAGGAGCCACAAGGGCCGAAGCGCCGATCCAGCCAGCACCGAATGAAGGGCTCCAGCGGCTGCGAGTGCGCACGCCCCGATCGCGACAGCCAGCGCTGCGTGCAATGCTGTCGAACGAGGTGAGTGGTGCAACTTGAAGTGCTCGTATCCGATGTGCGCCGCGTACGCAGCGCCGCTGAGCGCCCACGCGGCTAGTCGCCACACGCGCACGTGATCTGCCGGCGCGGCGAAAACTCTGCCGATGAGGAGGTACACGCCACCAAGCAGAAGGACCGCGCGAAGCGATCCGCGCGCTCGAATGCGCTTCATATGGTTGCCGCCGGCTACGCGACGCCCTAATCGGCTCCTCGCCTGAGATCTGCCTTATAGGTTTTGCTGAAGCCATTGCGGCTATTGGTCACCGTGAACGATCCGTCAGGCTGTGCCGACACCTTGATCCAATAGGCGGTTCCGTTGTGGACCGGCGGCGGAGGCGACCCCGGGCCCGGCTGCGGGGAGGGAATCGGCGCGACCGGCATGGCCGCGAGCGGTTCGTCAAGCAGATTGGCGATGAAGAGACCGGGCACGGTGTACTCTTGTCCACTGAGTTGCGAAAAATGCATCTGCCAGACATCCTCGAGACCCGGAGAGGAATGCAACGTCGTCATGACTTCAGGTTGTCCACCTTTGCGCGTGCCGTTGTTCATGATGGCCACGCGCGGACGAAGAGCGTGAACGAGCACTTCGGAATTCGAGGTATCCACGCCATGGTGTAAGCCTAGAAGCACGTCGACCGTGCCGATGCGGTTCGTCGGACACATCAGCTCGAATTCCTTGTTCTTCGTGAGGTCTCCCAGATGAATCGTGCGGAACTTCCCGAACGTCACGTACGTTCCGACCGACATCGGGTCCTCCGCATTGTTCTCTCCAGGCTTGAAACTCGCGCAGTACGGATTCGCCGCGCCACCTCCGGAGATTGATTTCGCGATCGTTTCACCGGCCGACGTCACGACCAGAACATCCAGTCCGGCCACTGGAATCTTCATGCCGGGTTTTGCGACGACATGGCGCGCCTTCGCGTAGAGTTGTGGATACGTCTTTTGCAGAAATTCATCCGCGACAGGAGCGGGCTGCACGTTCGGGCCGTGGTCGATGAAATTCCGGATCGGGACTCGCGCGGCGAGTTCGGCCAGGCCGCCGAAATGATCGCCGTGCCAATGAGTGGTAATCAGGTGGTCGATTTGCGCGAGCTGTGCGTCCTTGACGGCGGCCATGATGCGCTCTGCATCTCGGACGGCGGCTGGACCCGCGTTCCCCGAATCGATGAGCACCGATTCGCCCGACGGTGACACGAACAGCGTGGCGTTCCCACCCTCCACGTCTACGACGTAGATGTCGAAGGTCCTGGCGCCGCCGGTCGGCGCCGTGTAACACACGATCGACAAGATGAGCGCCATCACGAACACCGTCGATGCGCGTAGGGCGTGCCTCTGGCACGCCAACTGGCGTCCAACCGCTACCTCTCGCATTTCTTGATGCTCCTTACCACTTCGTCGGGTGCGTGACTCCCGCGCGTCCGTCGTGGCGGCTCACGATCGCACAGGCTGCGGTGGGTTGCAACGCGCTTTGGCCTGCGTACGGAGGTCTGGAGCTGGCGGTGACGCGTTCCGAACATCTTCACGCGGTCGCGGCAGGAACCTTCGAGCGTAAAAGGACCTCGTAGTGTCCAACCTCTGTGTCGTGGCGGGCCTCGTCGAAGCGCCTCCGACCGAGGATCCGCAGCTGGTGCGTCCTGGAATCGTGGTCGACTCGGACGCATTCCTCTGCTTCGAACAAGCCGGTCTCGGCAACGAGGTCGAGCACGTTCGTGCCGAAATCACTTTGGGTGCGCGTCAGTACGTAGATGCAGGGAGCCATGCTCGCGAAATCCACCAGATAGGACCTGCAGATCACCGGCTCAATATGCTGCAGGACGAGGACGGCAACGATCAGATCCCAGCGACGGCCCCTGACCTCATTCCAGTCGTCAGTCAAGAGATCGATGGACTCGCCGGCGAGCGTGCGACAGCGCTCGATCATGGGCGGCAGGTCGAATCCCGCGACATGGCGGGCAATGGTTTTCAGGTAGGGAAAGCTGCGGCCGACGCCGCACCCGAAATCGACGAGGTGATCGATCGGCGACGGCAGCGCGAGCGTCGGCACGTAGGGCGTGAACGGTTTTCCATTCTTGTAGCCCGTCAGGATGTGCTCGCGCAGATCGTCAGGATCGGCCGAGCGAGCGACCGACAGCCAGTGCTCGAGTCCGGGCATAGGTGCTTCCAAAACAACGCCGACCAGCATCATAGTCGGCCGCCACACCCTCGTAACGCTTGCTTTTCCAGAACAAGCTGAGCGCCGGTTCACGAGCTGCAGATGCTCGCGGGCCACGCGAACATCACGACGACGCAGCGTTACATGAACGCACGTGCGCACTCGCTCGCAGAATCAAATGCGTCAGGCGCGTGCGCGACGCAACGCCCGAGTGGCCATAGAGGACGATTCGAACGCTCTGGTGGGGTGATGGGAAAGCTCGAAATCGGCTTCGAGGCGCGACGTCCGTCATGGATCTGTCACGCTAAACAGGTGTCCCTCCGATCCAAACCTGATTGGATTGGCGCGCCCGGCCAGAATTGAACTGGCGGCCCCCCGCTTAGGAGTTCAAAGAAAGGAGACAATCTGGGGCAGCCCGACACGGCTGCCCCTGATTCTATTGGGGTTCTGTCAAGCCCCCGACCGCCTGAGACCACTCCGAGCCGCTACCGATTGTCAGCCGTTTGTCAGCCGAGTTCTTTTCGCCGCAAAGCTCTATGCAGGTCCATCGCCGCCGAGGTCTGATCGTTCATGTCAGCTCGATGATCGGCTCACCACGATCAACTGCCGCGACAATCTTCGGCAACTCCGCTTCGAAACGCCGAAGAAGTTCGACACGCCGGGTATTTCCAATTCGGACCCACACTACCGCCGGTCCTTCGTGCAGGACCCGATGGATTGCGAAGTCTTCATCCTTTGTGACGATCACTGCTCCGTTTTTTGCGGCGTAAGCGCGAATCTCTTCGTCCGGAGCCTTTTCGAGCCTGCAATCGGCTACGTGCTCGGCATTGTGGCCGAGCGACTCAATTCGTCGTGCGAGAGCCGGAGGGAGTTGAGCGTCGACGAGGAAGCGCAATCATGCGCTCCGCAGCACCGGGTGATCGTTCTGCTTCGCGGCGAACTCCAAAACCGCGGTGATGTCGTCGGGCTCGAGATAGGGATAATCCGCGAGGATCTCCTCGCGCGTCGCGCCCGCGGCGAGCAGATCGAGAACGTCTTTGACACGGATCCGAAGGCCGCGGATGCACGGACGGCCACCGCACACCTCCGGGTTCACCGTGATTCGGTCCATCGCGCCCATACGGTTCCATTGTATCGCGGCTCATCCGCACGGCAGAAATATGGATTTCGATCCTCGTGATTACGACTCGCGTGACGACGACCGATATGCGTTCGACCGACCTCGCGGACGCGGCGGCTCATCCGACGATGACCGCGATGACGAC
>QHWB01000062.1 GCA_003222395.1 Acidobacteriota bacterium | reverse complement strand
CGTCGCTCGCCCGCTGCGGCCCGTCAACCTCGGACCCCGCGACGGCGCCGTCGAACAGCACCATAAGAGCGCGAGCCGTCGCTTTCGCGTCCTTCACGCCCGCCGCCGTCGTCCACTCGCGGAAACGCTCCGCGAACCACTCTCGCTGACCGTGAGCAATGGCGCGCGCCGGGTGCCTCGCATCGGTGAGCTCGCCCACCGTATGCTGCAACGGGCAACCGCGGAAGTCCTTCGACTCCGCCCACTCCACTACCCAGTCGAAAAACTTGAGCGCGCGCTGTGACGGCGGCGTGTCGGCGAGGTACGCCTCGATGTTCGCGCGGGCACCCACGGTTCGGCGCTCGAGGTACGACGCCACGAGCTGGTCCTTGCAGCCGAAGTGCTGATAGAGCGACGCCTTCGCCGCGTCGGCCTCCGCCAGCACGCGGTCGATACCCACGGCCCGCACGCCCTCCCGGTAGAACAGGCGATCGGCGGCGTCGAGGAGGCGATCACGGACGCCGATTTCGGAGGTTTTCGCCCGTTTCCTAGCTTTCTGCGGCACTCCTTGACAATACAGACTGATCGGTCTATTGTCAAGCGCGTGAATAGACAGACCGGTCTGTTCTCGGCTTCCCCGTAGATGGTCGCCGCTTTCAGTCTCGCGCGGTGCGAGGCCGTCAGGAGTCTCGACATGGGTTACGCACTTTCAGGCAAGACCGCACTCGTCACCGGCGCCAACCGTGGCATCGGCGAAGCCATCGTGGACGCGCTCGTCGCGGCCGGCGTAAGAAAGGTGTACGCCGCCGCCCGCAACGTCTCGGCCCTCGGTCCGCTCGTGGCCCGCCACGGTTCCCGCCTCACGCCGTTGCAACTCGATGTCACGAACGCCGCGCAGATCGCCGCCGCCGCCGCGACTGCGGCGGACGTCGACCTCCTGGTCAACAACGCGGGCATCGTGGGCTTCTTCGGTGGCGAATTCACTGATCCGAAGTGGATCGAGGGCGGGCGACAGGAGATGGAAGTGAACTTCCTCGGCACCTTCGCGGTCACGCAGGCCTTCGCGCCAGTACTCGCGAAGAATGGCGGCGGCGCCATCGCCAACCTCAACTCGGTGGCCTCGTTCGTCAGCTTCCCGATTCTCGCGGCGTACAGCGCCTCGAAGGCCGCGACGCACTCGCTCACGCAGGTCACGCGCGCGATGCTGCGCGGGCAGAACACGCAGGTGTTTGGCGTGTATCCCGGCCCGATTGACACCAAGATGGGCGAGGTGCTGACGCTCGAGAAGGCCTCGCCGGCGGACGCCGCGCGGGCGATTGTCGCGGGCATCATCGCGGGCGACGAGGAGATCTTTCCCGACAAGATGAGTCAGGGCACGGGGCCGGCCTTCTTCGCGGATCCGAAAGGACTCGAGCGGCAGGTCGCAGGCGTCCAGGCCGTTGCCTAAGACTCGCAGGCTGCAATGAAGGCATTCATCCTCGATCGCTACGGAAGCGCCGACCATGTGCGGGCCGGCGACACGCCAGACCCGGAGCTGCGGGAGGATGACGTATTGGTCCAGGTCCACGCCGCTGGTGTCAACCTTCTGGATTCCAAAATCAGAAACGGCGAGTTCAAGCGCATTCTGCCTTACCGCCTCCCGCTCATTTTGGGCCATGACGTGGCCGGGGTCGTGGTCCGGGTCGGATCTCGAGTGCGTCGATTCAAGCCCGGCGACGAAGTCTATGCGCGGCCGGCTGACGGGCAAATCGGTGCATTCGCGGAATTCAGTGCGATCAAAGAGGATGACGTGGCGATCAAGCCCAAAGCACTCACCATGGAAGAAGCGGCTTCCATCCCCCTGGTCGGCTTGACCGCCTGGCAGGCGCTAATCGAAAGAGCGAATCTGAAACAAGGACAGAAGGTTCTCATCCACGCGGGTTCGGGTGGTGTGGGCACATTTGCCATTCAGCTGGCTAAGCACGTCGGCGCGACCGTGGCGACGACCACGAGCACGGCCAACGTGGATCTGGTCAGAAGCCTCGGGGCCGACATCATGATCGATTATAAGAAACAGGACTTCGCAGACGTGCTCCGTGACTACGACGTTGTCTTGAACAGCCTGGACAAGGTGACGCTCGAGAAATCTCTGCGAGTGCTCAAGCCCGGTGGACAGCTCATTTCTATCTCAGGCCCGCCCGATGCAGCGTTTGCGCGAAGCCTGGGCGCGTCATGGGTCTTGAGAATGATCATGGGCGTCTTGAGCTACGGAATTACAACGAAAGCCAAGCGCCGCCAAGCCAAGTACTCGTTTCTTTTCATGAGAGCGAACGGCGGCCAGTTGACCGAGATCACTGCTCTCATCGATGACGGAATCATTCGCCCGGTCGTGGATCGAGTCTTCCCCTTCGCATCGACCAAGGAGGCCATGGCCTATGTCGAAGCAGGACGCGCAAAAGGCAAGGTCGTCGTATCACTAAAATGAAATGCGGCGGTCAGGTGAACAATGGGGTTACGTTCACCGCGACGGCAGAGCAACATGAGTGAGTACATCGCAGAACTTGAAGGTCGATTGGAAGAACGTGCCAACGCGAACGATCACCGCAGGCGGAGTGGAGTTCGTTTATCGGGAGCTCGGGACGAACAATCCCGGCACCCCGGTGGTGTTCCTCGTCCACCGGGCTGCCTGGACAACTGGGACCCTCGGGTTGTTGATGGTTTCGCGGCGAGCCGTCGCGTGATCACGTTCGACAATCGAGGCGTTGGCGCGTCCAGTGGCTCACCGGCGACCTCGATAGAGCAGATGGCCAAGGACGCAATCACGTTCATCAAGGCCATGCGTTTCGAACGGGTGGACTTCTTCGGGTTGTCGAGGCGACACCGATGGTGGATCTTCGTCTGGCTGTGAGTCGCGGGTACAGACGAAGGTCGTGGTAGAGACGTATGAGAGATTTGAAGAAGCAGGAGCAAACTGCCATCGAAGCCGTGGCCAGACGGTTCTCGGCAACGTGGGAAAGGGTAGTGATCCCCAGACGTCTATCTCATGGTCGCCGGGAAACGGGTTGCTGTTGACATCACAACCCTCAAACGGCGCGGCACTGGCCAAGGTAACGCCGCCAAGCAAGTAACCGAGACGGCCCTCCGCATTCTCGTAGGCATGCCGTTCCCTCGGTCTACAGTGATTTGCGCATGACCGTCGCGGTTGACGGACATGCAGAGCTGAATTCGACAGAGGTCCGAACGCTGGCCGGAACTTCGGCGCGCGCAATTCGTTCAAACCCGAACTTTGGAAAGAACCCTTCGGCTGTCGTCGTCAGCAAGTAGATCGCCGGCGCTCCGACGTCCTGTGCAAGGCGGATGGCGGCATCCGTCAGCTGATGCCCGAGGCCGCGTCCCTGCTCCTCACGGCTCACGGCGACAGAACGAAGCAGCGCCCCGTCCGGATAGAGCTCGAGTGCCGCGCTGCCGACAACGCGACCTCGGTCTCGCGCGACCACCGTGGTCGTGAAATGCTCTCGAAGCCCCTCTGTCGGAAGGCCATTCTGGGCCAGGAGAACAAGCACGGCCTCGGTGTCGATGGGCTGCGCGCGTTCGATTCGCGTTTCCATGAATCACCGCATCACGTTCAGCGCGGCTGCCTGCGGTGTGCAACACGCCGCGCGCGTCACGTCGTCAGGCGTCGGCGCACAGCACCCGGTCGTTTTCTGAAGACGTGCAGCGTCACGATGCACTGTGTCCACGTGCGTGAGTGCGTGGCGGACCGCATCGACGATGGCGGCCGTCACCGGGTCGGCGAGTTTGCCGAGGCGATAGTGGATCCACAATCCCTCCCGTCGCGTGTCCACCAGTCCGGATCGCCGCAGATACGCGAGATGCCGCGACGCTTTCGGCTGCGGAATCTTGA
Source organism: Acidobacteriota bacterium (assembly GCA_003222395.1). Classification (GTDB taxonomy): domain Bacteria; phylum Acidobacteriota; class Vicinamibacteria; order Vicinamibacterales; family CAVVIG01; genus Gp6-AA45. The sequence continues at coordinate 207,530 of QHWB01000062.1, read as the reverse complement.
GGCTTTCGTGGATGTCGCAGACGCAGACCTCGCCTGTCAACAGAAGCCCCAAGATGCGGAGTCGCGTGGCGTCGGCGAGCGCCCTGAAGAGGGTTTCCATTTCGTTCAATTGCTTAGCCATATATATTTGCCTTGACAAATATATCACGGTCGCCTAGATTCTGTATATTCGTTTTTGCAGATACAAGGAGCGTACACCGTGTCAGACATCCAGCAGGCGGTTCGCGAGAAATACGGCGCCATTGCCTCCTCAGTGACGAATGCGTCGACCAACAGTGGCTGCTGCGCGCCGACCGGCTGCGGTTGCGGCGATCCGATCACCTCCAATCTGTACTCCGATGCCGAGACGACCGGCCTGCCGGCCGACGCCGTCAGCGCGTCGCTCGGCTGCGGGAACCCGACGGCCCTTCTCGCGCTCGAACCGGGGCAGATAGTCCTCGACCTCGGATCCGGCGGCGGCATCGACGTGCTGCTGTCCGCGAAGCGTGTCGGTCCGACGGGGAAGGTCTACGGGTTGGACATGACGGACGAAATGCTGGCGCTGGCCCGCGAGAACCAGCGGAAGGCGGGGGCCACGAATGTCGAGTTCCTGAACGGCACGATCGAGGCGATCCCGCTGCCCGACAACTCGGTTGACGTCATCATCTCGAACTGCGTGATCAACCTGTCGAGCGACAAGGACGCGGTGCTTCGGGAGGCGTTCCGTGTGCTGAAGCCGGGCGGCCGATTCGCCGTCTCGGATGTTGTGGTTCGGGGCGACGTATCCCCTGATATTCGGCGAAGCATGGAGCTCTGGGTTGGCTGCATCGCCGGCGCCCTCAAGGAAACGGAGTACGCGACGAAACTGCGTGCCGCGGGATTCGCTGACGTCGAAGTCGAGCCGTGGCGCATCTACAAACTCGACGATGCCCGCGCCTATCTGGCCGAAACGGGTATTGACGTCGACCGGCTGGCGCCGCAAGTGGAGGACAAGTTCGCCAGCGCGTTCGTTCGTGCCCTGAAGCCGAACGCGAAAAGCTGCTGCGGACCAGACTGCTGCGCATGACCACAACCTTCGACACCCCTCGCCCGCGGCGTCGGCAGCCGGGCGCGATCTCCAGGCGGCCGGACATCTGAGTCGATCGTTGGTTCCGGCAGCTCCAACTCAGTTCGGCCGCGATGGACGGTCTCGAATCAAGAAATGCGCGTAGCGATCTTCAGCGACATTCACGGGAACCTTCCAGCTCTGGAAGCTGTACTCGCCGACGTTGCGCGCCGACGACCCGATGCGATGTATTGCCTCGGCGACTTGGTCGGCTATGGTCCCTTCCCGAACGAGGTGATCGAACGGATTCGTTCAGAGCAGATCCCGACGATCACGGGGAACTATGACGACGGCGTCGGCCACGACCGGGACGAGTGTGGATGTGCCTATCGCGAACCGGACGAGCGGAGGCTCGGCGATAAGTCCTTCACGTGGACGAAGGCACGCGTGACCGTTGACAACAAGACGTTCCTGCGACAATTGCATCCGCACATTCGTACCGAAATCGACGGCAAGCGAGTACTACTTGTTCACGGCAGCCCGCGCAAGATCAACGAGTACCTGTTCGAGGACCGCCCGATTTCGAGTTTTCAACGTCTCGCGGCGTCGTCAAACGCAGATGTGGTCGTCTTCGGCCACACCCACAAGCCCTATGTGAAGGTGGTCGACGCGGTGCGGTTCGTAAATGTCGGATCAGTCGGGAAGCCGAAGGACGGCAACTGGCACGCCTGCTACGCAATCCTCGACTTCGCCGCGAGTACACCGACCGAGTTCATTCGGATCCCGTACGACCTCAAGAGTGTCACTGATGCGATTCGTCGCAGCGAGTTGCCAGGCGAATTTGCAGCGGATCTCGAACACGGCGGTCGGACTGGCGAGCCGCATCCACATCCATGAGTCCCGCTAATAGCGGTGACGTTCCGTCGATCCGCACGGCTGGGCGACGCTTTGCGGCATTCGTATACGCGAATGCCATACCGAGAGCGGCGGTACGGATTGGTCTTGCTGTGCGAAGGAGCTATTTCAATGACAATGACCGAGCAGGCGGACACGAGTCGGACAGCAAGCGATGCGTCACGCACGATGCGCGCGGCGCAGATGACGCTCGTGCGCGACGGCCGGCAGGTCGCGGCGATCACGCGCGCCGCGGCAGCCGGCCGGGATCGAGCCGTCGCGACTGACGTGATCGATCCACGCTCGAGCTGATCGCGCGAACTGACGCGGCTTTCGCAGCGCGAGGCTTAGCCGACCGCAGTCGTAGCGCGATCGCTGTAGCGCAGTTATAGCGCGATGGGTTCAGCCGAGCGATCCGTGTGCCACACTGACACGTGCCGATTCCCGCTCGCTCGCTCTTCGATGTCGACGCACCGAACGGGTTCCGCTATCGCGACGACTTCATCACCGTCGAGGAGGAGGCGATGCTCGCCGGCGAGATCGCGCGCGTCGAGTTCTCGACCTTCGAGATGCGCGGCGTCGTCGCGCGACGGCGCGTCGCCTTCTTCGGCCGGACCTACGATCGCGGCGCGGCGGCTGCGCCGCCGATGCCCGACTTTCTGCTGTGGCTGCGCGACCGTGTCGCCTCGTGGGCGGAGGTCGACGGGGCGTCGATGGGGATGGCGCTCATCAACGAGTACCGACCGGCCGCGCCGGTCGGCTGGCATCGCGACGCCCCGCAATACGGCATCGTCGCCGGTATCTCGCTGCTGTCGTCCTGCCAATTGAAGTTTCGTCCGTACGTCGCGCCAGGAGACGCCGCTCAGGCGACGGGCGGCGCGCGACGGACGGCGACGCACACCATCGTGCTCGAGCCGCGCTCGGCGTACCTCATGACCGCCGAATCGAGAAGCGCGTACGAGCACCACGTGCCGCCGGTCGCGGCGCTGCGCTATTCGATTACGTTTCGCACGCTCCGCGGCTGACGGCCGCGAACGCCATGGAGGAGCACCGTCCATGCAGTCGAGCCTTCGGCAAGTGAGGATGGATGTTGTGTCACGGACGGATTTGGAAGGACCTGATCTGATCAATGGACGATTCGTGCCGCACGCTGTTGAGCGGCAGGACGCTACACTTAGAATCCAGCGACGTGACGGCGGTGCGTAACAGACAGTTTCGTGCTCATGATTGTCAACACGAGGATCAGTCGCTGATCCGACGCCAGGCGTCCCGGGCGCCACATCAAGGCCGCCTGAAGATCGTTATGAGTGGCAGCTGACGATCGATGTCGAACGACGAAGTCTACGCGAGCGGCTTGTTGAATCGCGCGTTGGATCCGGCCACGCAACCGCCGGAAATCCGTGCCTTCCTAGAGGCGGAGATCGAGCTCCTGCAAGACACGGTTGCCGACGGGATGGCCGTAATCGATATCGGGTGCGGGACCGGACGGCATCTCGCCATGCTACGCAACCGTTTGCGAATCGGCGTCGGAGTGGACTACGAGCACGCCTATCTCGTCGAGGCGCGTCGCCGCGCTGGATCGGGCGGGTTGCACTTCGTCACAGCCGACGCCGCCAGACTCCCCATCCGCGCGCGCTTTGATTTCGCGACGTGCCTCACCAACACGTGGGGCACGATGAGCGACAAGGCCGGCGTTCTCGACGAAATGCGGCGGTGCGTGCCTCGCCCGCATATGAGACTCCTGTCCGTCTTTGCTGAAGCTTCCATTCCGGCGAGGCGCGAATGGTATCGGCGATTCGGACACGCAGTGGTGGCGGAGTCCGCCGAGTATCTGACGACCGACGGCGGTTTGCGGTCCGAGCATTTCACGGAAACGCGGCTCCGATCCCTCGTCGGGGATTGCACGGTTCATCCCCTGGCCGGCATCGCTTACATCGTGAGATTTTGATGTTCGAACCGTTGCCGGCGACTGGTCGCAGCAGATGACTGAACGATGAAACGACAATCTATTGGGACCGCGTTCGCTGGCACCATTGCACATTTCTGTGCGAAGTGGATATTCCAGCTTCTTCGCGTCACTCCCGGCTTCTGCTCCGCGCCAGCATCAACTGCGGCGCTTCCGCCTTCGTGAGATCGAAATCGCGGCATACCTCGGCAACGATGTCGCGATCGACCGGCTGGCGCTTCAGCGCGAAGCCGTTGATCAGCGCGTTGTCGCACATCACGTTGATCACGCGCGGAATGCCGCGCGAGAACTCGTGGATGAGCGTCACGGCCTCGCGCGTGAAGAGCTTCGTCGTGTTGCCGCCCGCGGTTCGAATGCGCGACACGATGTAGGCGGCGGTGTCGCCGAGATCGAGCGGCGCGACCTCGCACCGGAGCGCGACGCGCTGCTTCAGCTGCCGCAGCCCCGACTCGTTCAGCCGCACGGCCAGCTCGGGCTGTCCCGCGAGCACCAACGGCAGCAGCTTTTCGGTCGGCGTCTCGATGTTCGCCAGCAGCCGCACCTCTTCGAGCAGCTCGTCGCTGAGGCTCTGCGCCTCGTCGACGATCAGCGCCGTGATCTCCTCGCGGGCGCGCCGCGCGCGAAGCTCCGCCTCGAGCGCGTCCAGGAGCGCCGCCTTGGATGCGGCGGCGGCAGGGCCCAGCTGGAACCGCGCCGCGAGAATCTCGACGAACTCCTCGCGCGTCAGCGTCGGATTGTCGAGCACGATCGCCTTGACGCGCCGGCACCGTTCCGATTCGAGCGCTGCGCGCAGCAGCGTCGTCTTTCCAGTTCCCGCTTCGCCGACGACGACGGTGATCGCCTTCGCGGAAGACAACCCGTACTCGAGATTGGCGAGCGCCTCGCGGTGCTGCGCCGAGAAGAACAAGTACTTTGGATTCGAGGTCAGCTCGAACGGCCGCTCGCGGAGTCCGAAGAATCGTTGGTACATTTTTTTATGCTCGCGGGGAATTTTTCTCAACCGCGTCGGGCCCCACCCCGACGCGTGGCTCAGGGCTGCCCCCGCTCGCGCTCATTTGACGTCGATGATGACTGTCTTCTCGTATCTGACCGGCACGCCATTCTTCATCGCAGGCCGGTACTTCCAGGTGCGCGCCGCGCGAAGCAGCATCGAGTCGTAGCTCGGATGGATCGAGCCGCGGACGTCGGCCTTCTGCACGCTGCCCGTTTCGTCGATCAGGACGCTGAGCACCATCTGCTTGCGCAGCGCGCGCACGACCGTCAGCAGCTCGTTCGGCGCGCTCGGTGCGCTCTGAAAAATCACGACCGGAGGCCGCACGTCGGCGTCCTCAATGTGGTAAACGCTCGGCTCGCCGGCAGCCGCGCGTGGCGGCTCCGGCGCCGCGGCCGCGCGCGCCGGCTCCGACGCGGCCGGCGCCGACGGAGCGGGAGCGGAAGGCGGGGGCACGCTTGTCGCGGCCGTCGCCGGTAGCGCCGCCGGCGCCGCCTGTGAGCGGGCGAGCGTCAGGAATCCGTCGACGAGCTCGGTCAGGTCGGCCAGCCCCTCGTCCCAGGCACCGAGGTGCTGCGCTTCCGCGAGCAGGCGCCGCACGTCGGCGAGACGCGGTTCCGCCGCCCCGTACTGCTTCTGATCGATGAACGCGCGGCTCTCCCGGTACCGCTCGCGGATGAGGCCAGGCAGAATGCGCTTCTGGACGCCGACGAACATCGCTTCGATTCTGGGCGACGCATCGGCGGCATCGAGCTGCAGCAGCGGCTCGCGGCGGATCAGCGACTCGGCTACCGATTCGGCTTCCGACACACGGCCCAGGGCATACAGACAGAACGCGCGATACTGGTCGGCCTGTCGCGCGATGCCGGGCACGCTCGCGCGCGCATCCGTCAGCCGCGACAGCGTCGACAGTGCTTCTTCGTACGCCGCCGACGCATACAGATCCTTCGCGATGTTCAGCGGATCCTGATCCGCGCTCGCGGCCGTCGAAGCGGCCACAAGTCCGACGGCCACGACGATCGCTCTCATGAATTGCCTCGGCTTCCGTTTCATCTTCCTATGCTCGCGGGGCCCACCCCCGCTCGCGCTCACTCGGCGCCGCCGCTTCGCGGCGGTTCGCTCCGCCGCCTCGGTCGGGCCGCAGGCGCTCATTTCGTCAAATCGACGGCGACACGGTTCGGCCCCTTGCCGGTCAGGATGACGCTCTGCCGCCGCTCGCCGAACTGCGGATGGCGGAACACGAGCTGGTGCGTCCCGACGGTGGCGGTGACGTTCGCAATCGGCGTTTGGCCGATGTCGTTGCCGTCGATCGCGACGTCGGCCCACGGACGCGCGTTCACGCTCAGGGTGACCTTCGGCGCATCGACCCGCACGCTGGTCGTCGTTCCCGCGGCGACCTCTACGTGACGGCTTTCCTGATAATCGAGCGCGCGGTTGGCGAGGAGGATGTCGTGGCGTCCCGCGGCGACCATGATTCTCGCGGCGCCGCCGGATCCGATGACTTCGTCCTTCTCGATCACCTGCACCTCGAACGGCGCGGTCACGGAGAGCCAGCCGCCGACCGGACCCGACACCTTGGGCAGCGAGAAAACGACGGTCGCGGTGTGACCGGCGGCTACCGTCACGGTCCGCTCAGCGGATCCGGTCGCACCAGTGACGATCACCGTGTGCGGCTCCGCGCTCAAGGCGTCAAAGGTGACCGGCGACGTGCCCGCCGGCGCCCCGTCGATCGTGACGTGCGCGCCCGGTGGATCGGTTGTGACCGACAACGCGCCCGATGTGGTCGGCGAAGGGCTGTTCGTCATCTCGAGATCCCGCACGATGTCTGCGCGGGCGCCGACTGTCACGGGCAGCACGCGCTCGTTGATCCCGCTGCGGATGCTCACGGTGTGCGGGCCTGGACTGACGGAAAGCGTCAGCGGCGTCATCCCTCGAGACTGCCCGTCGACCATGACGCTCGCGCCGTCGGGATGAGTGACGATAGTCAACCTGCCTGGTTGCGACCCCGCGGCGTTCGCGCGCAGCAACTCGATTTGCGCGAGCGCGAACGGCGCGGCCGCGGCCAGGATGACGAGCGCCGACGCCAGCACGACCCACAATCTGGCGCGCGACCGCGGCTTCTGCACCGATGCCGCCGCCGCTGCGGAGATGGCGGCCTCGACGGGACTCTCCGATGCGAACGCCAGCAGCGGGTCGCGCTCGACCGCGGTCGCGAGCCCGGTTTTCGAGCTCAAACGTCGAAGAAGGCGACCGAACCACGACGACCGTGGCGCTGCGGCTTCTGAAGAAACGGCATGCGGAAGCACGTCGGCTACCGCCTGACTTGCGGGTGTAGGCATCAGTTCCTGCTTTCGTGCGAGTGACTGAGACGACAACGCACGACGGGAACGCCAATGTCGTGCCACGCAAATTCCGGCGTCCAAGCCCACCTGACGCCGCGATCAGCCGATTAGTCTCCGCCCGGAGTGACTTTGGTCTGACGGTGATAGACTCCCACGTCTCACCGACCCGTCTGCTGCATCTCGAGGAGGGTCACGATGGCCAGAATGATTCCCGATCAAACGTTTTACCCGTCCGCCGCGATGGCGATGAAGGCGCCGCCTGAAACGCTCGCGTACGTCGCGGTGCTCAATCCTCGCGGCGGGTCCGACGCGCTGGCGGTCCTCGACGTCGATGCGTCTTCGAACGCGTACGGCCGGCAGATCAATCAATTCGACATGCCGCGCACGGGCGACGAGCTCCATCATTTCGGCTGGAACGCGTGCAGCTCGTGCCTCTGTCCGTTTGCCGCGCACCCGCACACCGAGCGGCGCTATCTCGTTGTGCCCGGCCTGCGCTCGTCGCGCATTCACGTCCTCGATACAAAGGCCAATCCGGCGGCGCCGCGCCTCGTCAAGGTGATCGAGCCGGACGAAGTCGCGAAGAAGACGGGATACTCGCGTCCGCACACGACGCACTGCGGACCGGACGGCATCTACATGAACGCGATCGGATCGGCCGACGGCACCGGTCCGGGCGGCATTTTCGTCCTCAATCCGGACACGTTCGAGATCGAGGGCCGCTGGGAACAGGATCGCGGGCCGCAGTACCTCGCCTACGACTTCTGGTGGCACCTCGGCCACGACACGATGATCACGAGCGAGTGGGGCACGCCCGACATGGTCGAGAACGGCGTCAACCCGGATCTGCTGCTGGCGGGGAAATACGGACACCAGCTGCACGTGTGGGATTTGCAGCAGCGGCGTCACCGGCAGGTGATCGATCTCGGCGCCGAGCAGCAGATGGTGCTCGAGCTGCGGCCGGCGCACGATCCGAAGAAAGCGTACGGGTTCGTCGGCGTTGTCGTGTCGTTGAAGGATCTCTCCGCGTCCATCTGGCTGTGGCACCGCAGCGGCACGTCGAGCCGCGACGGCTGGCAGGCGACGAAGGTCATCGAGGTACCCGCGGAACCCGCTGACGCCGCCGATCTGCCGCCGCTGCTCAAAGGCTTCAACGCGGTGCCGCCGCTCGTCACCGACATCAACCTGTCGCTCGACGATCGTCAGCTGTACGTGTCGTGCTGGGGCACGGGCGAGCTGCGTCAGTACGACGTCTCGGATCCGTTCCGGCCGCAGCTGACGGGGTCGGTCCGCATCGGGGGCATCGTCCGGCGCGCGGGGCATCCGTCGCAGGCGGATGTGCCGCTCAATGGCGGTCCGCAGATGGTCGAGGTCAGCCGCGACGGCCGCCGTGTGTATCTGACGAACTCGCTGTATCAGAGCTGGGACGAACAGTTCTATCCCGACGGCATTCGTGGCTGGATCGCGAAGATCGACGCGGATCCCAAGGGCGGCTGCGCGGTCGACGCGAAATTCTTCCTCGACTTCGGCGGGCTGCGCCCGCATCAGGTGCATCTCGAAGGCGGCGACGCGTCGTCTGATTCGTACTGCTTCTCGTAGCGCGCCCGCGGCTCGAGCGAGGCGCCGGGGTCCGCCGAGGGCAGCGCGGCGAAGCGGCGCCGCCGAGTGAGCGCGAGCGAGGTGGGGCCCCGCGAGCATTCAGAAAAGTATGACGAGCTCCTGGGGAATGCTCCTCTTTCTGGGCGCGTTCCACGGCATCAATCCCGGCATGGGATGGCTGTTTGCCGTGGCGCTCGGAATGCAGGAAAACCGGTCGGCTGCGGTGTGGCGCGCGCTCGTGCCGATAGGCGTCGGGCACGCGTGCGCCATCGCCGCGGCCGTGCTGCTCGGCGTTGTCGTCGGCATCGTCGTGCCGCTCGACGCGATGCGCTGGTCGATCGCCCTTCTGCTGGTGACGCTTGGCGTGCTTCGACTTCTCCGCCACCGCCATCCGCGATTCGGCAGCATGCGCATCGGCGTCGGCGGCCTCATGATCTGGTCGTTTCTGGTCGCGACGGCGCACGGCGCCGGCTTGATGATTCTTCCGGTGTGGCTGCACATGTCGGCGACGACGAGTGCGCACGGCCATGTTCATGGCGCCACCGATCTCGCGTCGGGGTTGACTGCGACAGCCGTGCACAGCGGCAGTTATCTGATTGTCACCGCGATGATGGCGTGGATCGTCTTTCACAAGCTCGGCGTCGGCCTGCTGCGAAAGGCGTGGATCAATCTCGATGTGATCTGGGCCGCGGCGCTCATTGCCAGCGGCGGATTGATCGCGCTCGTCCCGCCCGTCTGAAATGTAAACTCTTCGGCGACACATGCTTTATAGTCCGCACATCAAAGGACTGTAAGCATGCGATTCCTTCTCAGGACCACACTCGCCGCTGCTTTCGTCGGAACGTTCTTGGTAGTGCCGCACGCACAGCGTGGCGGTGGCGAGCGGTCCGGTCCGGCGCAGCCGCCGCTGTGGCTGCCCGACGATCAGTACCTTCGCTGGCCGCTGCCGCCGGGCGAGCAGGTATACGCCGCCCTCGACGCCCATCGCATCAAGGGCTACATCAACGAGATCACCGCCATCTCGCGCAAGAGCCGCGACGATGGGAATCAGTACTGGGGACGGATTACCGGCACGCCGTACGACAAGATGACGACCGACTGGATTGCCGCGCAGTTCCGCCGCGTCGGCCTCGAGCAGGTGCGCACGCAGGAATTCACGAAGCTGCCGCCGCAATGGTTCCCGACGTCCTGGGAGGTCGTCGCAACCGGCGGCGGCCGGACGCTGCCGCTGAAGACGGCGTTTCCGATCTATCACTCAGCTGGAATCGAAACAAAGGAACTGGAGCCTGTCTGGGCCGGGCTCGGTCTGCCGGCGGATTTCATCGGCCGCGATGTGAAGGGGAAAGCGGTCATCGTCTACGGCATCCCGACGCCCGGTGGTCGATCGGATTCCGCGCTGATCAACGGATCCATCCAGCGCGCCGAAGAGGCGGGCGCGGCGGCGCTGTTCATCGTGCTCGGCTTCCCGGGCAACGTCACGAACCAGCCGACCGGCGGCGACGCCGATCCCGCGAAGATGCCGGTCATGATGCTCGGGAACGAAGACGGCACCGCCGTGCGCGAGCTGATCGAAAAAAGTCATAGCCTTGGCGAAGGCGGTTCAGGCGAGCGCCCGAAGCTGCGCATGCGGCTCACCGTCGAGATGCGGAGCGGCCTGAAGACGGCGAGCGTGTGGGGAATGCTGCCCGGCGCCACCGACGAGAACATCGCCGTGATGGCGCACACCGACTCGTTCTTCGAAGGAGCGATGGACAACGCGTCGGGCATCGGCACGCTGATCGAGCTCGCGCAGTATTACGCGCGCGTGCCGAAGGCGTCGCGGCGGCGCACGATGGTCTTCTTCACGAGCTCCGCGCACCATTCGCCGTCGGGCGAAGAAGCCGGGCTGCGCTGGATCCACAACAACATGCAGGCGATGTTCGCGAAGACCGCGCTCATCGTCAACTGCGAGCACACGTCACAGGCGCAGACATACCTCATCGGCAACAGCCTCGTGTCGTCGAACGCGGTCAGCGCAAGGCGGTGGTTCGTCGGCGGCAGCGATCGGCTGAAGGCAATCGTCGCCGACGGCTTCAAGACGTTCGGCGTCGCGATTTATTCGAGGCCGGAGACGCGTCCCGGCGGCGAGCTCGGCGTCGTCTATACCGACGCCCCGAGCTTCCACATCATCGATCACGCCTTCTATCACACCGATCTCGACACCGCCGTCATCGTGCCCGAAGCGGGCCTGGAGGCGGCCGTCCGCGCGTTCGCGAAGATCATCGACGAGGTGAACAAAGTCGACATCCAGAACTTGAGGGCTGCTCGCCGCAGTGAGGACGAACGGAAATAACGGCTCTCCGCTGGTACCGAAGCTGCGACGTTCTGTTCTAGATACGTCCGAGCGCGACGGCGTGTCGGGCGTCAGCGCGTGGGGATGCCCCACGCGAAAAAAGATGGAGAAGCAATATGGTGCGTCGTTTCGGTCGTGCGAACGTCGTCTTCATCGTCTTCATGGCGGCGCTGCTCGTCGTTTCCTCCGGAGCCGCCGCGCAGAACATCAGTTCGTCGAGCATCGACGGCATCGTCACCGATCAGTCCAATTCGGCGCTGCCCGGCGTGACGGTCACCATCACGAGCCCGGCGCTCCAGGTACCGCAGCTCACGACGGTCACTGACGGGCAGGGTCACTATCGCTTCATCGATCTGCCGCGCGGCACGTACCAGCTCCGTTTCGAGATCCAGGGGTTCGATCCGCTCGTGCGTCAAGGCCTGGACGTGAACGCCGGCTTCGCCGCACGCGTGAACGTCACGATGAAGGTCGGATCGCTGACCGAAACGGTAACGGTCACCGGCGCGAGCCCCGTCGTCGATCTCACCACGACGCGCGGCGGGCAGAACGTGTCGACGGATCTGATCACGATCGCGCTGCCCGGTCTCAAGCAGATGGCGGACGTGATCGGCGTCACGCCGGGATTGCATTCAACGGACGGCTACAAGCCGGGCGCGATCGGCCTGAACGGCCGCTCGCGCTTCAACACGTACGGCATCGACAGCGGCAACACGAACGTCACGGTGATGGTCGACGGTTTCAAGATCATCGCGAACTCGCAGCCCGATTTCGCGAACACGGTCGAGACCGACGTAAAGACCTACGGAAACGGCGCGGAGGTGAAAGAGGCGGGCGCACTGATCAACATGGTCACCAAGTCGGGCGGCAACGACTTCCACGGCCGCTACACGGAAGCCTACATGCGCCAGACAGGAAGCAACCTCACGTCCGACCTCACCGCACGCGGCCTCACCGTCGGCTCCGCGCTCAAGTACTACAACGACGTCAGCGGCGATCTGGGCGGACGCATCGTCCGCGACAAGCTCTGGTTCTTCGGGTCGCTGCGCGATCGTCGGAACAAGGTGACGAGGCCGGGTCTGGTGCTCGACCCCGGGCCTGACGGCGTGTACCTCACCGGCGACGAGCCGGCGGCATTCCCGAAGTCGTCGCTCGACAACCCGACGATCAAAGGCTCGTACCAGATGACGCCGAAGTACCAGGTTGTCGCCGACTATGCGAGAGAGGTGACGAACAGCGACGCCGATTATCAGAAGACGATCTTCAACGCGCAGCCTGCGTCCAATCCGGACTTCTCGCACATCGCGTTCGAGGCGACGCAGGTTTTCCGGTGGGTGCCGACGCGCTGGAAGCTCGAGACCAAAGGGACGCCGTCGAATCACCTGCTGTTCGACGCGCAGTTCGGCCGCTCGACGTACCTGCTCGATTACCTGCCGCAGTCGGTATGCGGCAACGCCGCGCCAACCTACGATCGCAATACGCTCATGCTGACTGGCTGCGCCATCCAGCAGCAGAGCGACTTCACGATGTGGGTCGGCGACGCGAGCCTCACCTACGTGCCGACGAGACTTCTCGGAGGCAGCCACGAGTTCAAGCTCGGTTATCAGGCCTCGCTTCGCGACATCACCGGCAACTCCAGCCTGATGCCGCAAGGCAACTACGCGCTGATGTTCGACGTCGTCGGCGGCGTGCCGCGCCAGCCGGTGCAATTCGAGACCAGCAACGCGCCGGTTGAACCCGACAACTGGGACAACGTCTATTCGCTCTACTTCACCGACATGTGGCGCATCGGCCAGCGCGTGACGCTGAACCTCGGCACGCGGTACGATTACCAGCACTCCTACGTGCCCGAGCAGACGCGCGAGGCGGGCCCGTTCGCCGCCGCGGCGACGTTTCCGCGAATCGAGGTCGCACGCTTCGGCCACTTCGGTCCACGCGCGGGCGTCGCATGGGATCTGACCGGCAGCGGCAAGACGGTGCTGAAGGCGTCGTACGGATGGTTCAACACCGAAGCCGCGCTGTCGGGCGACTACAACCCGAACACGATCTTCAATACTGATTACCGGTGGCACGATCTCAACGGCGACGGCCGATACCAGCCCGGCGAAGTGAACCTCGACACGAACGGCGTCGATTTCATCGGCACGACGAGCGCGGCGAACGCGCGCGTCAACCCGGACCTGCGGCTGTCGCACGTCCAGGAGATCAGCGCCTCGATCGAGCGTGAGGTCGCGCCGAACCTGGCGGTCCGCGGCCTCTATCTCGTGAAGCGCAGCGGCGACCTCAACATGACCGTCAACATCCTGCGGCCGTACAGCGCGTTCAACATTCCGATCGCGAGACGCGATCCCGGACCCGACGGTCTGCTCAACACCGGCGACGACGGGCCGATGGTCACGATCTACGACTACGACCCGGCGTACCGCGGCAGCAACTTCGTCGGGAACATGGCCGTCAACCGCCCCGACGGCCGAAGCGACTACTTCACGTCGTACGAGGGATCGGTGACGCGCCGCCTCGCCAACAGCTGGTCGCTGCTCGCCGCATATACGGCGACGAAGTACCACCGGTGGATCGTCGGCGTCCCGCAGAGTCCCAACGACGACTTCTTCCCGCTCGACGACTCGTGGCGGTGGAACGTCAAGCTGAACGGCAACTACAACCTGCCGCACGACTTCCTGATCGGCGGCATCGTGGAGCTCGTCAACGGCGCGCTCGGCCAGCGGACCTACGTCTTCCGCGCCAGCGATCCGAGCGGACCTCCACTCCGTCAGCTCGCGACGGCCACGATCCGCCTGGAGCCGTTCGGCGCGCGACAGGAGCCGCATCAAACGACGTTCAACGCACGGGTGGGAAAGAAGCTGACGCTGTCGCGCCGCGCGCTGAACGTGAGCTTCGACGTGCTGAACGTGACGAACTCGAACGCGATCACCGCGGTGACGTACGTGTCGGGCCCGAGCTTCGGGCGCGTGAGCGACATCGTGCCGCCGCGGACGCTGCGGGTCGCCGCGACGCTGGATTTCTAATTGCTGGGGGCTGGTTGCTGGGGACTGGATATGAAACGAAGTTCCGCACGATGGATCGTCGCGATTGCGCTCGGCGCGCTGGCGGTCGCGCCGATGCTGGCCGACAACAGTTTTACGATCGCGCTGACCGGCGATTCGCTGATCACGATGAAGCTGTCGGTGCACACCGATCCGCCGTTCCTCAAGATGATCGATCTCATCCGCGGCGCCGACGCGGCGTTCACGAACCTGGAGATGCTCCTGCACGACTACGAGCCGTACCCGTCGACGGAAAGCGGCGGCACGTACATGCGCGCCGATCCGTCGATCGCGAAAGAGCTCGCATGGGCCGGGTTCGACATGGTCGCGCGCGCGAACAACCACACGGGCGACTACGGCGTCGAAGGGGCGCGGATCACGACGCGCCACGTCGCGGCGGCCGGACTGGTGCAGGCCGGCTTCGGCGAGAGCCTGCGCGAGGCGCGCGAGGCGAAGTTCCTCGACACCGACAAAGGACGCGTGGCGCTGATTTCGACCTCGTCGACGTTTCCCGATCAGAGCCGCGCCGGCGTGTCGTGGGGCGATACGCGCGCGCGGCCCGGACTGAATCCGCTGCGCTTCACCACGACCCAGATCGTCACGCGCGAGCAGTTCGACGCGCTGCGCGGCGCGCTCACGTCCGCGGGCATCGGCACAGGGCGCGGGCAGAACGGCGAAGACGGACGTCAGCGCGCCGCCGACGGCTCGGCCACGGCGATGACGCTGGCGAACCGCCGCATCGTCGCCGGCGAGAAAACCGGCACTCACACCGAGCCGCTCAAGGAAGACGTCGACGCCATGGCCGCGGTGGTGAGGAACGCGCACAAGGTCGCCGACTACACGATCGTCAACTCGCACACGCACGAAGCCGGCGCCGAGCGGTACTACCCGCCGGAGTTCTTCATCACGTTCGCGCACGCGATGATCGACGCCGGCGCCGACGTCGTCTCGGCGAGCGGACCGCACGTGCTGCGCGGCATCGAGATCTATAAAGGCAAGCCCGTCATGTACGGGCTCGGCAACTTCATCTTCGAGAACGAGACGCTGCTCCGCCAGCCGCCCGAAAACTACGCGCCGCTCGGCATGACGCTCGAGTCGGGCGCCGGCGTCGGCGATTTCAACGAGCGCCGTTCGAACAACGACACGATCGGCTTCCCAGCCGACGAGCGGATCTGGGAATCGGTGATCGCGGTTCCGCGCTTCGTCGGCAGGCAGCTGGCTGAAGTGAAGCTCTATCCGATCACGCTCGGGTACAAGAAGCCACGGCCGCAGCGCGGATGGCCGATGCTGGCGGGTCCTGAGTTGAGCAGGAAGATCATCGACGACGTCGCCAGGTTCTCGACGCCGTTCGGCACGAAGATCGAATTCCGCGACGGCGTCGGCGCCGTCGTGCCCGGCGCGACGCACTCCGAGCAGTAACGGAAATCAGGCGGCGCTGAACCCGGATTCGGCCAGATCGTCCGCCTCGACGTCGACGACGACTTCGCCGTTTTCGACGCGCACGCGGAAGCGCGATCCGTCGCGCCAGGCGGCGCTGATGGGAACCTTGACGCGCTCGTCGATCAACCGCTTCAGGAATCTCGCGCCGTAGGCCACGCTGTAGCCCTGCGCGGCGATGGCATCGAGCGCTTCGCCGTCGATCGCGATCGTCTTGCCTTCCTTCGCCATCGTCTCGGTCAGCTGCGCGAGATAGTGTGACGCGATTTCCCGCTCTTCGTGGACCGTCAGCGGCGCGAACAGCACGACTTCGTCGATGCGGTTGCGGAACTCGGGCGGGAAGCGACGCTCCAGCTCGCGCAGTACTTCACTTTGAACCTGGTCGACGCCCAGGGCCCCCGAGAGAAATCCGAGCGGGCTCGTGAGCTTGTGGAAATGCTCCGACCCGATGTTCGACGTCATGATCACGATGGCGTCGCTGAAGTACACGCGCCGCCCGCGGCCGTCGGTGAGCCATCCTTCGTCGAACGCCTGCAGAAACAGGTTGAGGAGGCTCGAGCTCGCCTTCTCCACTTCGTCCAGCAGAACGACCGAATACGGGTGGTCTTTCACCTGGTTGGTCAGGACGCCGCCGCGATCGCTGCCGGCGATGCCGCGCGGCATGCCGATCAGCTTGTCGACGGCGACGGCGCCATCCTGGTACTCGGACATGTCGACGCGGATCATCTTCTTCTCGTCGCCGAAGAGGAACTCCGCGACCGCCTTTGCCAGCTCGGTCTTCCCGACGCCGGTCGGACCGAGGAACAGCAGCACGCCGTCCGGCCGATCGAATCCGTCCTTGAGCGGACCCTTGTTGAGCATGAGGCGGCGGGCCACCGCGCGAATCGCGTCGCGCTGCCCGACGACGCGCTGCTGCAGCCGCTCCTCGACGCCGCGGAACCGATCGGTGACGTCGCGGAACACCATGTCCTTCGGAATCTGCGCCGCGTCCGCAATCACCGACACGACGTCGTCCTTCGTCACCTCGGATCGGCGTCCGACTTCGGCGCGGACGGCGGCGGTATCGAGCCATCCGATCACTTTGTCGGGCCGGTGCAGATGGCGCATGTAGCGGGGCGACATCTCGAGCGCGACGTGAAGCGCCTCGTCGAGCACGCGCACCGAGTAGTTGCGCTCGAGCCGTGGCCGCAGGCTGAAGAGAATGCGCCGCGTCTCGTCGAGCGTCGGCTCCGGAACGTTGACGGTCCGGAAGCGGCGCGCCAACGCCTCGTCTTCCTGCACGTGCTGCTTGTACTCGCTCGACGTGGTGGCGGCAATCATGCGCACTTCGCCGCGCGCCAGCACCGACTTGAACATGTCGGCGGCGTCCGACGGCGCGCCGAGCGCCGAGCCGGCGCCGATCATCGTGTGCGCCTCGTCGACGAAGACGATCAGGTTCGGATGATCCTTGAGCTCGCGGATGATGCTTTCGATCCGATCCTCGAACATGCCGCGCAGGTGCGTCCCGGCGACGACGCTGTTGAGGTGCAGGCTCGCGATCTGACAGTCGCGAAGCCGGATGGGAATCGTTTCAGCCTCGAACTCGAACGCGCGCGCGAGACCTTCGACGATGGCCGTCTTGCCGACGCCCGGCTCGCCAACCAGCATGACCGAGTTCGCGCGCTCGCGGTGACAGAGGATTTCGAGCACCTGCCGGATCTCGGCGTCGCGGCCGAACACCGGCGGCACCTTGTCCAGCCGCGCGAGCAGGTTGAGATTCGTCGCATAGTGCCGCAGCACCGGCGGCAGCTCGAATCGCTTCTTCAGCCATTCATCGCGCAGCTCGAGATCGCGCAGCCGCTCGTGCAACCGCACCGTCAAGGCGCCCGGATCGACGCCGTGGCGCCGGAGGATCGACGCGGTGGCGCCCTGCGACTCCTCGAGCATGGCGGCCATGATGTCGACCGATGCGATGGCCGCGCGGCCGGCGCGCGTGGCGCAGTGCAGCGCGAGCCTGAAGATCAGCTTCGTCTGCGGCGGCACTTCCGGTTCGCGGCCCGGCACGCAAGCCATGCGACCCAGGCGATCCTCGACGGCGCCGAGGATTTGGTGCGGATTGAGATCGCTGTCGCGCATGATCTGCGCGAAGAGATCCCATTCGACCTGCGCAAACGCGATGAACAGATGTTCGTTCGCGAGAAGGGCGTGTTCGCGCCGGCGCGAGGCTTCGATGGCGCGGTCGATGACGCGCTGGGCGCTGTCACCAATCTTGCTGGAGGCGATGTCGAGGTCGAGTACGTACACTTCGAGCTCCGTCGTCTAAAGTACAAGTTTCGGCCGTTGACGGATGCTTCATGCGGCAGCAACAGTGACGCCAACGACGGAACCCGATGAATGTGTGCAGATCCGTGCGGTTTCAGCGACAGCGCGCAGGAAAAGTCCGCGCCTTGACGAACTAAGTCCGACGGGTTGCGGAAAACTCTCAGGGATCTGGTCGGGCCGCAAGCGTGGCGGGATCTATACTGCTGCGGTTGTGCAGAAGATGTGGCCCGTTTTCGCCTTGACGTTTGCCGCCTTGGTCGCCGCGGCGTGCGGATCGACGCCGACCGCTCCCGCGCCCTCCACGTCCGCCGCCGCTCCTCCTGCGCCTGCGGCGCCCACATCGCTCAATCTGAACGGCCGATGGACCGGCAGCGGATCGGACGTGCAGGGGCGCGAGACGCTCGCCTGGACGATCACGCAGAACGGAAGCGGCTTCTC
This sequence comes from Acidobacteriota bacterium, assembly GCA_003222395.1. Taxonomy (GTDB): domain Bacteria; phylum Acidobacteriota; class Vicinamibacteria; order Vicinamibacterales; family CAVVIG01; genus Gp6-AA45. The sequence goes on along the minus strand of QHWB01000062.1, from coordinate 189,168 downwards.
CGGCACGGCCGACATGAGGCCGCTCGACGCCGCCGACGGATCGTGCGCGTCGTGCCACAAGTTCAAGTCGGGCGCCGTCACCGGCACCATCAACGGCACCGTGGTGACGATCAAGCTCGTCTTCCCGCCGGGCGGCGAGGGCGTACCGACGCCGATGTGCACGATCGTCTTCGACCTGAGCGCCGCGGGCGCGTCGACGGAACGGATCGCCGGGATGTACTCGGGCGACGATTCGTGTGAAGGATCGTTCGAGGGCGGCACGTTCACGATGGACCGCGCGCGCTGATTCGATCCGGGTTCGGCGTTCGGGGTTCCGGGTTCGAGGCTCTTGGTTCTGAGTTCGGCCGGCTCCTCAAACGCGCGACGTCGACGTCGGTCAGCAGGAACGGACGGCGATCGGGCGCGGCGAGCTCGTCGGCGGAGAATCGGGCACGCATCAAACCCGCGGGCCGATGGAACGGCGCGCCGAGGATCACGTGTCCGACCTCGTGCGCCAGCACGCGTCCGAGCGCGCGACCCATCTCGATGTCGGCAAATTCCTGGAAGCGCGTGGCCATCATCCGGCGATCCGACGGACGTCCGTCGAGGAGCGCCGCAACCGCCTGATAGGAGATCCAGATCGGCTCGTGCGTCTGCAGGTCGACGTGAAGACGCACGGCGCCGAGCGCGAAGAGACGCGCGAACGCGGGCGGTGGCAACGCTCTCCGCTCGACGAACGCCGTCAACTCGACGTCCACGACCGCTGGACGGTCGCGTCCGCCGACCCATCGGATGTCGACGCCGTACGGACGCCAGACGGCCGCAGTCTCAGCCTCGATGCCGCGCACCACGCGCGCCGACAGCGCGGCGTCGATCGAACGGAGATCGATCGTGACGACGAGACTCGCGAGCAGGACCAGGGGGACCATGACCTGCGAGTATGCGGAGCGCTGTCACATTGGAGAAGCGCATTATCCGCAACGATACGATGAAGAACCCGCATCAAGTCTTTCGCAACCACGTCCGCAGACCTCTGAACGCCGCGAGCATCTCCGGGTACGAGAAGTTCGCGTTGCGGCCGCTGGGGTTCGGCAGGACGAACACGCGCGCGCCTTCGAATGTGTCGGCCTGAAGACCGAGCCCAATCGGTTCGCTCGACCGTTTGCGAGACACGACGCGAAAGAGCGTGACGCCGACGAACGCCACCACGCTCGGCTTCCACCGCCGCACTTTCCGCCGAAGCGCGCGTTCGCCCGCGACGTATTCGTCCGGGCGCAGCGTGTCGATGCCCGGCGTCGCTCTCGGAACGAGGTTGGTGATTCCGAATCCCCATTCGCACAGCCGCGCATCGTCTTCGGTTTCGATCGGCTCGGGGACGAGCCGCGACTCGTAGAGCAGTTTCCAGAATCGGTTCGAATAGCCGGCGAAATGGTGGCCGATTTGCGCCGATCGCATGCCCGGATTGATCCCGACGAACAACACGCGCACGGGAAGACGGACGCGGTCACGCAACAGCGCTGACGCGGCACGCGGTGAGGAAGCAATTGACAATTTACAATTCACAACTTACAAAGGGGTTCGATGAACTGGCTGTTCAAAGAAGAACCGACGCACTATAGCTTCGACGACTTCACGAAAGACAAGAAAACGATGTGGAGCGGCGTCAGGAATCCTGTCGCGCAGAAGCATCTGCACGCGGTCAAGAAAGGCGACCGCGTCTTTTTCTACCACACCGGCGACGAGAAGGCGGTCGTGGGGATCGCGAAGGCGCTCGGCGACGCGTATCCCGATCCGGACGACAAAACCGGGAAAGCGGCAGTCGTCGACATCGCGCCGGTGAAGAAGCTCGCGCGGCCCGTCACGCTGAAAGAGATCAAAGCCGAGCCGGCATTCAAGGATTTTCCGCTCGTGCGGATTTCGCGCCTGTCTGTAATGCCAGTCACCGAGGCGGAGTGGACGCGGATCGAGAAGATGGCTGGACAGGTAGGATAGGCACAACTTCTCCGGCCTATCCTGCCCTTCCTGCCTTTCCCGCCATGTAGGTGTACACGACCGGCGTCAGGTAGAGCATGATGAACTGCGAGACGAGCAGGCCGCCGACGACGGCGAGGCCGAGTGGACGACGCCCTTCTCCACCTGCACCGAACCCCAGCGCCATCGGCACCGCCCCGAGCAACGCCGCCATCGTTGTCATCATGATCGGACGGAAGCGGATCAGGCAGCCCTCGTAGATTGCTTCGGTCGGCGTCTTATCGTGGCGGCGTTCGGCTTCGAGCGCGAAGTCGATCTGCATGATCGCGTTCTTCTTGACGATGCCGATGAGCATCACGAGCGGATTCGCAATCTGCAGCCCTCGGCGCTGCAGGCGCAGGTGGATCTCACGACGACGCTGCTCGCCGCATCGAACGGACTGAACGTCGCGGGCACGGCGCACGCGCCGGCGACCTACACGCTGGGCGGCGTCCGCTACGAAGCGCCGATGCGCGGCCGCGTGTCGCCGTACGTCTTCGGCGGCGCCGGCGTCGCGCACATCGCGCCGACGGCGCAGTTCAACTACAACAGCGGAACGATCAGCGGCATCAATCCGGTGGCAGGAGACGACGTCACCGCACAGCTCGTCTCGGCGGGAGACTTCACGCAGCCGATCGCGACGAACGCGTTCATGACGGCGATCGGCGGCGGCGTCCAGACTCGTGGCGCCGCGCGTGATGGTCGACGTCGGCTACCGCTTTTCGCGAATCTCCGCCGACACGCCGCTCAACGCGCAGAGCGTCACGTTTGGAGTGGGATACAGATTCTGACGCGCGAGGCCGGGGATGATGAGGAACGGGCCAGGCAGGGTGGCGGGTCCTGCCCGTCCTGCCTCTCCTGCCATTCCCGCCCTCGAGTCTCTGGCCACCTGTTCCACCCGTTCCATCAGGCGCAGCAGGTTGCCGCCGAGGATGTTCGTCACGTCCTGCTCCGAGTAGCCCTTCGCGAGCAGCGCTTCCGTGATCTTCGGCAGCCGCGTGACGTCGTCCATGCCGACGGGAACCGTCGTGCCGTCGAAATCCGAGCCGAGACCGACGTGCGTCGGACCGGCCAGCTTCACGGCATGATCGATGTGCTCGACGATCTTTTCCCACGAAACGCTCGGCCGCTCGGCCGGCGGCACGTTTTTCTGCGTCGCCTCGTACAGCTCGTTGCTCAGGAAGGAGGTCGAATAGTTGATCTGGATGACGCCGCCTTTCGCGGCGAGCGCCTTGATCATGTCGTCGGTCATGTTGCGCGGGTGGCCGGAGATCGCGCGGCACGAGGAGTGCGAGGCGACGAGCGGCGCCCTGCTGATCTCGAGCGCATCCCAGAACGTCTTGTCGGCGACGTGCGAGATGTCGACCATCACGCCGAGACGATTCAGCTCGCGGACGACGTCCTTGCCGAAATCGGTCAGCCCGTCGTGGGCCGGCTTGTCGCCGGAGGAGTCGGCCCAGTTCGTGTTGACGCTGTGCGTGAGCGTCAGGTACCGCACGCCGAGGCGCGCGTAGCCGCGCAGCACGGAGAGGTTGTCGTCGATCATGTGGCCGCCTTCCATGCCCATGAGCGCCGCCACCTTGCCCGCCTTCGCCGCCGCGCGAACCTCCGCCGCAGTCGTCGCCAGCGCAACCTCGTTCGGATGCCGCTCGGCGAGGCGATGGACCGCGTCAATCATCAGCAGCGATCGCCTGACCGCTTCCGGTCCGGTCACCGTGCCCGGCATGTAGATCGAGAAGAACGCCGCGTCGAGGCCGCCGTCGCGCATCCTCGGAAAGTCGACGTGGCTGTTGCCGTCGTTCGACCGCGTCGAGGCGGCGGCGCCGCGGATCGGCGGATCGTGCCGCGCGAAGAAGTCCCAGTTATCCCGCAGGAGAAACTGCGTCGTGTCGATGTGCGTGTCGACGACGATCGCCTGCTTGTGAACGCGCGCGGCGCGAGCGGAAACCGTCGGGGGCTGAGCGCCCACGGAGACGGCTGCGATGAACGTGAACAGCGGAACGATGGAACGTGGGCGTGGCATCGCGACCGATTTTACTCTTCCGAGCAGCACCGCGGCGACGAGGAGCACCGGCGCCCACGCGAGGGCGAGGCGCGACAGGCCCATGCGCTCGAAGAGAAATCCGCCGAGCGCGGGACCGCCGAGCAGTCCGGCGCCCCATGCGAAGTTGTACAACCCGTACGAGACGCCGAACGATCCGATGCCGGCCTCGGACGTCGCCTCCCCCATGTACGCGAGCGACGGCGTGATGACGAGGCCGCCCGCCACCGCCTGCAGCACGAAGAACGGGATGGCCGACGTGTAGCTCCGCGTCTGGCCGAGCAGCGCGAGGGTGACGGCTGAAGCGGCGAGCCCGACGAGCGTCAGGCGGCGCGCGCCCCACCGGTCCGCCAGGCGCCCGAAGATCGGATGCAGCGTCGTGCTGACGACGGCGGCGATGCCGAACAGCAATCCGATCCGCGCCGGGGAGATGGCGAGCGTCGTCCCCAGAAAAATCGCGAGCACCGGCTCGAGCATCGACATCGTCGCCGACACGATCACGACGGCGACGGCGCACGCGGCAATCGTCGGAACCTGGAGGACCGCGACGAGCGGCACCGGCTCGTGCGCCTCACGGCGGGGCGGCGGCTCGTAGACGATGAACGCGACGGTGGCGACGACGGCGAAGGCCGCCACGCCGAGGAACGGCAGCCGCATGCCGCCGATCTGATACAGCCAGCCGCCGATCGAGGGTCCGACCATGAACGCGAAGCTCGCGCCCGACATGACGATGCCGGTCACGCGTCCGCGCTCGGACGGTCCGTAGAGGTCCGCGAGCAGCGCGAAGCCGACGACCCACGTGACGGCATCGGCGGCGCCCTGCACGAGGCGCGCGGCGAAGAGCCACGGGAGACTGTCGGCGAACGCGAACAGCAGCGTCGCCGCGGCGAGCGCGACGAGCCCGCCGATCATCGGCGGTTTGCGGCCGATGCGGTCGGAGACCGCACCCATCGGCATCGAGACGGTCAGCAGCGTGACGCCGAACGACGCAAACAGCAATCCGATCATCGTCGGCGACGCGCCGAGCTGCCGGCTCAGATGCGGCAGCACCGGAACGGCAATCGAGTAGGCGACGATGTCGGTGAAGGCGGCGAAAGTGACGAGCACCACCGCGACCGCGCGAGAGTGTCGAAGCGGCATCAACACGGTTCTGGCGAAGGTACTCGAAAGTCGCTATCGACACAAAGGACGCGAATCGCGAATCTACTCGCGCTTCCTCAGATAGAGACACCCGAGCGGAGGGACCACGAGGCGGAGCGACTGATCGAACCCGTGCGCCGGCACCGGCTCGCTCGCGACGCCGCCGCCGTTGCCGACGTTGCCGCCGCCGAAGATCGAGGCGTCGCTGTTGAGAAGCTCGACGTAGAGACCGGGCTCGGGGACGCCGATGCGGTATTCGCCGCGCGGCACCGGTGTGAAATTGAAGACCATCGCGATGAAGTCGCGCGGGTTGCGCGCGAACCGCAGCGTCGAGATGACGCTGTTCTCGTTGTCGTTGCAGTCGATCCAGCGGAACCCGGATGGATCGAAATCGCACTGATGCAGCGCCGGCTGCGCGCCGTAGTGCCAGTTCAGCGTCTGCACGTAGCGCGCGAGCGCAGCGTGCGACGGATCGTCCATCAGATGCCAGTCGAGGCTGACGTCGTGGTTCCATTCGCGCCACTGCCCGAACTCGTTCCCCATGAACAGCAGCTTCTTGCCCGGATGGCCGTACATGTAGCCGTACAGCGCGCGCAGCGTCGCGTACTTCTGCCACACGTCGCCCGGCATCTTGTCGAGCATCGACCGCTTGCCGTGGACGACCTCGTCGTGCGAGAACGGCAGGACGAAATTCTCGGTGAAGGCGTAGAGCATCGAGAACGTCACTTTGTTGTGATGCCAGCGGCGATGCACGGGGTTCTGCTCGATGTACTCGAGCATGTCGTGCATCCATCCCATGTTCCATTTGTAGGTGAACCCGAGGCCGCCGAGATACACCGGCCGGCTCACGCCGCCGAACGCCGTCGATTCCTCCGCCGCGGTGATCGTGCCCGGGAAATCGCCGTGGGTCAGGCTGTTCAACTGCTGCAGGAAGCCGACCGCGTCGAGGTTCTCGCGGCCGCCGAATCGGTTCGGGATCCACTCGCCTTCCCTGCGCGAGTAGTCCAGATACAGCATCGACGCGACCGCGTCGACGCGCAGGCCGTCGACGTGGTACTCCTCGAGCCAGAAGAGCGCGTTCGACAGCAGGAAGTTGCGGACCTCGTTCCGGCCGTAGTTGAAGATGAGCGTGCCCCAGTCCTGATGCTCGCCCTGGCGCGGATCTGCGTGCTCGTACAGCGCAGTGCCGTCGAACCGCGCGAGGCCGTGCTCGTCTTTCGGAAAATGACCGGGCACCCAGTCGAGGATCACGCCGAGCTCCGACTGATGACACGCGTCGACGAAGTACTTGAAATCCTCCGGCGGCCCGAAGCGGCTGGTCGGCGCGAAGAAACCGAGGACCTGATAGCCCCACGATCCCGAAAATGGATGCTCCATCACCGGCAGCAGCTCGATATGCGTAAAGCCGAGATCCTTCACGTACGGCACGAGGCGGTGCGCCAGCTCGCGGTACGAGAGGAAGCGATTGCCCTCCTCGGGCACGCGGCCCCACGATCCGAGATGCGCCTCGTAGATCGTCATCGGACGATCGAACCACCTGTTCTGCTGCTGCCGCGCGCTCATCCATCCGGCGTCGTGCCACTGATAGCGCGTGATGTCGCGCACTACTGACGCCGACTGCGGCGGTACTTCGAAGGCGAAGGCGTACGGATCGCTCTTCTTCAGTACCGCGCCGCCTGGCGTCCGGATCTCGAACTTGTACTTCTCGCCGTCGGGAAGATTGGGGATGAAGAGCTCCCAGACGCCGCCGGGCGTCAGCAGGCGCATCGGCTGCACGCGGCCGTCCCATCCGTTGAAATCGCCAATCACGCTGACGCGCTCCGCGTTCGGCGCCCACACGGCGAAGTGGACGCCGTTCGTCGGGCCGATCGTCATGCGATGCGCGCCGAGCTTGTCGTACGCGCGATACTGCGTCCCCTCGGCGAACAGGTGCAGATCGAAATCGGTCAGGACCCGGCCGTATCGGTACGGATCATCGATCTCGCTCACGTGATCGCCGTGGAACGTGATGCGGAGGCGGTAATCGGGAAAGCCGGCGCCCGTATCGCCCGTAGGATTCAGCCGGATTTCAAAAATACCTGCGGGATCGACCTTTTCCATCGCCCGCAGCTCGCCGGTGGCCATCAGGCGGAGCTCGATCGATCGCGCCTCGGGTTGAAACGCGCGAACCACCGTGCCGCCGCCGCGTTCGTCGCGATGCGGCCCGAGCAGCGCAAACGGATCGCGGTTGCGCGCTTCGATGAGCAGCCGAACCGCGCCGGCCGCCGCCGGTTCGATGTCGTGATTGACCGGAGTCATTTCAGCGAGGATAGCAAACCGGGGACCGCTACCTGACCTACTTCTCGATCGTCGCCGTCCGGATGTAGTCGAGCTTCGGAAAATCTTTCGCGAGATACGCGTTGCCGCGTGCGCGGATCTGGCTCTGGTCCGGACCTCTGCCGCGCGGCGGACCGTCGCCATATCCGCTATAGAGCGCATCGACGGCCTCGAGGCCGCTCGTCACCCGGCCGAATGGCGTGGACCCGACCCGGTCGAACGCGCGGTTGTCGCGAAGGTTGATGAAGAACTGCGTCGTGCGCGAGTTCGGCCCTGCCGTCGCGAAGCTCACCGTGCCGCGCGCGTTGCTCTGGTGCACGCCGTCGTCTTTGATCGTCGCACCGTCCCACGCCGCCTGAACCTGCGGACTGCCGTGCATGCCGGTCTGCGCCATCACACTGTCGAGCACGCGGAAGAAGCGGCAGTCGTCGTAGTAGCCGTTCCTCACCAGGTTGTAGAAGCGATCGGCACCGGCCGGGGCCCACGCGCGGTGCACTTCGACGAGGAACACGCCTTTGCTGGTCTCGAACTTGGCCGTGAACGTGTCGGGCGCCTTCGCGGTGAACGATGCCGGGTGCGTGAGCACGGGCCGCTCGGCTGCGACGAGCGCACTCGTGCCCAGCACGCCGGCGATGAGGCATGGAAGAGCGCGAATCAGCGAGCGCGATCGATCGAAGACGCTCGTCCTTATTTCCGTTCGATCGTCACCGACTTGACCGTGATTGGGGTGACCGGCTTGTCGCCCGGCTTTGTCGTCTTCGTGTTGCCAATCTTCTTGACGACGTCCATGCCGTCGACGACCTCGCCAAATACCGTATGCTTTCCTGTCAGCCAGTCGGTCGGCGCGAGAGTGATGAAGAACTGGCCGCCGTTGGTGTTGGGACCGGCGTTGGCCATCGCGAGAATGCCGGCCTTATCGAGCTTGCGCCCCGATTGGAATTCGTCGGCGAACTTGTAGCCGGGACCACCGGTGCCGTTGCCGAGCGGATCGCCTCCCTGGATCATGAAGTTCGCGATGACGCGGTGGAACGTGAGCCCGTTGTAGTACGGCCGCTTGGTTTTCTCGCCCGTCTTCGGGTCGGTCCACTCTTTCGTCCCTTCCGCGAGGCCGACGAAGTTCGCGACCGTCTTCGGCGCGTCCTTCTCGAACAGTTCGACCGTGAACGGCCCTTCGCTCGTGGCGAAGTGCGCGAGCACCTTGCCGCCGGCCTTCTTCGCTTCCTGCGCAGCCGCGAGACCGGCCGCCGCCATCACACACACCGCAATCAGCAGATGTTTCATGTTCATCTCCTCATTCGCGTGGGGCCCCACCCCCACGCGCTGACGCCCTCGCGCCGTGGCGCTCGGGCGTATCTAGAACAGAACGTCACCAACCCTGCTAAACGTACAGGGTTCCCTCGCCCGCGAGCACCGCCTGGCCACCGACGCGGACGGTCGCGATCTCGCCGGCGCCATTCACGCCGATCGCGATGTGCACGTGGCTCGGGCGCCCCATCTTCACGCCCTGCAGGCTCACCATGTGCGCCGCCGTTTCCGCTGTAACGATTTTATGACGGAGCAGATAGCAACCAAGCGGTCCGCTCGCGACGCCGGTGGCGGGATCCTCGACAACGCCGAGGTCGGGGGCGAACATGCGGCTGTACACGGTGGCGTGATCGGCGCCCGGCTCGGGCGTGAAGAGGAAGACGCCGTTGGGGTGCGGCTTCATGCTCTGCAGCAGGACGCCGAACGGCTCGCGGTTCACTGATGCTCTGTCGACGGCATGCCGCGTCGTCAGCGGCACGAACAAAAACGGCACGCCGCATGAAACGACCTGCACCGGCGTTGTTGCCGCGGTCACGGCCGACGGCTGAACCGAGAGCGCCGCCGCGACAGCGCCGCGATCGGTCACCGGCTCGCCGAACACCGCCTGGCCCTGGGTCATCCACGCGAAGCCGAGCTCGCCGTCGTTCCACGTCAGGCTCACCGGCACCGGTCCGATGCCGAGGCCGAAGACGACGCGCTCGCGTCCCGGATCGACAACGCCCGTGCGCGCGAGCGCAAAGGTGCTGCCGATCGTCGGGTGGCCCGCTATCGGCAGCTCGTGGCCGGGCGTGAAGATCCGCATGCGCACGTCGGTGCCCGCACTCTCCGGCGGCAGCACGAACGTCGTCTCGGAAAAATTCATCTCCTTCGCGATCGCCTGCATCGTCTCCGTCGACAGACCGCGGCCGTCGAGAAACACCGCGAGCTGATTGCCGCCGAAGAGGTGGTCGGTGAAGACGTCGTACTGAAGGTAGCGGTATGATCGCATGGGCGTCGCTCTCAGCTGTCAGCTTTCAGTCGTCAGCTGTCGCGGATGGCCGAGAGCCGATAGCCGAACGCTGAGAGCTCAAATATGGTGCTTGCGCATTTTACGACGAGCGCAGGGAACTTCACGGCGCGGCTGTTCGACGCGGAGACGCCGAACACCGTCGCGAACTTCATCGGCCTCGCAGACGGCTCGAAAGAGTGGACCGATCCGCGCACCGGACGCAAGGTGACGCAGCCGTACTACAACGGCACGATCTTCCATCGCGTGATCGACGGGTTCATGATTCAGGGCGGCGATCCGCTCGGCCAGGGCACCGGCGGACCCGGCTACACGTTCGCGGACGAATTTCACGCGAAGCTTCGCCACAGCAAGGCAGGCATCCTGTCGATGGCGAATCGCGGACCGAACACCAACGGCGGCCAGTTCTTCATCACGCTCGCCGAGACGCCGTGGCTCGACAACAAGCACAGCGTCTTCGGCGAAATCACGGACGGCATGGACGTCGTGAAGAAGATCGGAACGACCGCGACGAGCAAGCCCGGAGACAGGCCGGTCAAACCGATCACCATCGAGTCAGTCACCATCGAGCGGAAATGACGCTCGGCTGAAAGCCTCCGCGCTACGGCGACGACGGTAGTAGCGCGAGCCTTTCAGGCGAGCGTCACGCGCCGTGTCGTCGCAACAGGGCGGCGGCTTCGCGATGATTTTTTTCCTGCGCGAGTGAGAGCGGCGTCTGGCCGTCGTTGTTCGCCGCGTTCACATCGGCGCCCTGCGCGATGAGCGCTTTGAGGGCATCGAGGATGTTGTTGGCGGCGGCGAGGTGCAGCGGACGCCAGCCGGCGGCGTCGGGCGCGTTCACGTCGGCGCCCTGGCCGATGAGCAGTCCGGCGACGAACTTGTGATTCCCCGCGAGCGCCGCGTGCAGCGGCGTGTTGCCGTTCGTGTTCCTCGATCGCGCTGCGACGTCGGCCTCGTGCGCCAGCAGCATCTCCGCGATCCTGGCGTGGCCGAAGAAGGCCGCCAGATGCAGCGGCGTCCATCCGTCCGGGCTGTAGCCGTTCGCCGGCGACGACTGCTCGAGCAGCCGCTCGACGCGCTCCACCTCGCCGGCCGCCGACGCTTCGAAGATCGTCATCGCCGCCCCGCGCGAGACGAGCAGGTTCACAATTTCCTTCTGCCCGTGGTAGACAGCCGTTAGGATGGCGCTTTCGCCGTTCTTCGCGCGCGATTCGATCAGCGCCGGATCCGCCGAGAGCATCGCCTTCACACGATCGAATTCACCGGCTTTAATCGCATCGATGAACGCAGGAGCGTCGGCCATCGCGCGATTGTATCTCCCCGGCGGGTGCCGCGTACTCGCGATGGCCGCGGCCCTCGTCGTCGCGGAGGCCCAACGCGCCGGCGCGCAGGCGCCGCCGGGCGATCGACCGCCGCTCGGCAGCCACGTCACCGCGGCGCCGTTGGCCGATCTGCCGTCGAGCGCCGATCTGTTCAGCCTTCTCGACGCCGCCGTCCCGGAAGTGATCGCCGATCGGATCGATACCGGCGGTCTCAGCACCGGCGATCCGGCGCGCACCGGCGCGCACGGCAGCTCATGGACGCAGACGCTGTTCCGCATCGACGACGCCTCCATCACCGATCCGGTGGGATCGGGCACGCCGCTGCTGCTGCCGCGCGTCGACGCGTGGGAGCGCGTCGACGTCATGACCGGTCTGATGCCGATAAACGTCGACGCGGCGGGGCTCGCCGTCGTGTTGACGCCGCGCAGACCCGCCGAACGCTGGCTGCGCGTGCTCGATCTGGCTGGGACGATTCCGGGATTGAATGCGGGCGCCGCCGACGCGTTCCCGGTTCCGATCGCGCGCCTCCACGCGTGGGCCGACGCGAACGTGCTCGCCAGCGGCCCCATTGCCGGCCCGAACGTCGGTTTGCTGGTCACAACGACGGCGACGCGCTCGTCGCGCTTCGAGCGCGGACGCGTCAACAAGCTCGATGCGAACCTTGCGTCATCGTTCGCGCACCTGCAGATTACGCCGGGCGCCGGCGCGCCGACCGGCGCATTGCACCACGTCAGCATCGTCGGTTGGGTGCAGCGGGCGCGTTATCCGCTGCTGAACCGGATTCCGTTCGATCGGTCGGCCGCCGGCGAACGCGCGCGCGCGATGCACACGCAGGTGGCATGGGACTTCGGCAGCGCCGGCGGCTGGTCGTCGTCCGCGTACTCGAGCATGACCGCCGGCGATCGCCGCAACGACGCTGCGCCGGCGCCGGCGCTGCTGATGGAACGGCTGCGCGACGGACCGGTACCCGAGCTGTTGAACCCCGGCACCGGGAGTTCGAGCGTCTGGTCGATCGGCGGACGCCTGCGAACGCCGGCCGCGGGCGCATCGTTCCGCCAGCAGTTCATGGCTGGAGCGGATGTCGAAGGCGATGCGGCGCGCGTGCGCCCCGCGTTCAGCGGAATGGTTGGCGAGACGCTCGACGGCATTCCCGCGCACGTCTGGCAGTTCACGGCGCCGGAGTCGGCATCACGGTGGACGAGCACGATCGTTTCAGCGTACGCGAGCGAGCGCATCGCGATCCGCTCGCGGGCGGCGTTCGACGCGGGGGTGCGCTACGAGAACATCACCGGCACGAATTCCACCGGCGCGGCCGTCATCTCGTGGCGCACCGTGATGCCGCGCGCGCACGTTCGTGTTGCGCTCACGGACTTCGCCCACATTTCCGCGTTCGGCGGATACGGACGTTACGGTCACCGGCTGACGCTCGGCACGCTCGCATGGGGCGATCCGACCGCGCCGGTCGGCCGCATGTTTCTGTGGACGACGCGCGACGGGACCCGCCCGCCATTGCCATCGGAGATCGGCGCCTTCGTTGCGCGCCTCGGCCCCGGCGCCGGCGGCGATCCATCGTTCACCTCGATCGATCCCGGGCTGCGGCGCCCGCACATGGACGAAATCGTGACCGGATTCGAGGCGCGGCCGACCGATCGATCGTTCGTGCGCCTCTCCGCGATCGGGCGGCGCGAACACGATCTCATCGGCGCCGTCGACGTCGGCGTGCCCGAATCGACCTACGCGGTGTCGTTCATCCGCGACGCCGGCGTCGATCTGGTCGGATCGCAGGATGATCAGCTGCTGCCGATCTACAACCGGGCGCGATCGACCTTCGGCGCCGATCGCTACCTTGTGACCAATCCATCCGATCACGAGTCGTCGTTCGTCGGCGCCGATCTCACCTATCAGACGCAGACCGGACATCTGTTCCTGCTGATGGGTGCGACGGCGGGCCGATCGGAGGGACTATCGGCAAATCGCGGATTCAACGCGATTGAAAACGACCAGGGCGTCGTCGGCGACGTCTTCATCGATCCGAACGCGCGCACGTACGCGCAGGGGCGCACGTTCACCGAGCGCGGCTACACGTTGAAGTGGTCGGGCGCCTATCGGTTTCCGCGCGACGCGACGTTCGGCGTCGTCGCGCGCTATCAGGACGGCCAGCATTTCGCACGGCTCGTGATCGTGCCGAATCTGAATCAGGGTCCCGAGGCAATCCGCGCGTTCAGGAACGGTCGCACGCGCTTCACCTACACGCTGACGATCGACCTGCGCCTGCAGAAACAGTTCACGATCGGCGGCTGCAGGCTGACGGGCCTGGTCGACGCCTTCAACCTGCTGAACAAGGCGAAGGAGGTCGAGGAGTTTCCGGTGACGGGACCGCTCTCGCGCCTGACTGCGGCCGTTCAGCCGCCGCGCGCCATCCACGTCGGCGCGCGCTTCGCGTTCTAGGCACGCCGGTGCCGACGAGCGTCCAGGCCGCTCCGTCCGGCGACGGGCAGGCGCTGAACGTCGCGCCGTCAGACGCTGACGTGCGAGCGATGACCGAGCCGCGCCACCGCATCGACGAGCGCGTGGGGATCGATCGGTTTGGCGAGGTGAAGCTGGAAACCGGCGCCGAGCGCCTGCCGGCGATCTTCGTCGCGCACGAACGCGGTCAGCGCCGCCGCAGGAATTGCAGCGGCCGGCGCCGACAGGGCGCGCACTTTCCTGATCAGCGTATAGCCGTCCTCGTTCGGCATCGCGATGTCCGCGAGCAACACGTCGATGCGCTCGCGTTGGACGAGCGCGAGCGCATCGTGGGCCGACGCCGCGGTCAACACGAGGGCCTGATGCTGTTCGAGGTGCGCCGCCACCACGCGCACGCTCTCCTCGTCGTCGTCGACCACGAGCACGCGGAGTCCGCTCAGCGACGCCTCCGGCTGCTCGCGATCTTGGCTCGCGGCCGCGCGATCCCCGGCCGACACGTGCGAAACCCCGGCGCGGAGCATGGCCGGAAGCCGCACGGTAAACGTCGCGCCGCATCCCTTACCGCGGCTTGCGCCGCTCACCGATCCGCCGTGGGCTTCCGCAAGACGCTTGACGATCGACAGACCGAGCCCGAGGCCGCCGTGGCGCCGCGTCGTCGATCCGTCGGCCTGCCGGAACGGCTCGAACACCAACGGCAAGAAATCGTCCGGGATCCCCTCGCCGCTGTCCGTCACCACGAGCTCCACGACCGTTCCGTTGCGACGCAGCCGGACGCCGACGATGCCGCTTTCGGGCGTGAACTTGACGGCATTCGATAGCAGGTTCCACGCGACCTGCTGCAGCCGCGCGCCGTCGCCGTAGATGGCGCCGATCTCCGGATCGATTTCGATGTTGACCTGTATCCGCTTGGCGTCGGCCGCAGGCTTCACGACGTCGACCGCGCTGCGGACGACGTCGGCGAGGTCGATGGTCGTCGGGTCCAGCTGCAGCTTTCCAGACGTGATGCGCGCGATGTCGAGCAGCTCGTCGATGAGCCGCGCCTGCCGTTTCGCGCTGTCGAAAATCGCCTGGCAGGCCCGGTCGCGGCGCGACTCATCGAGCTTTCCGCTGCGCAGCATATCGGCCCAGCCAAGCATCGCATTCAACGGCGTCCGCAGCTCGTGCGACACCGTTGCGAGGAACTGATCCTTCGCGCGCTCGGCCTGGTGCGCCTGCTCGAGCGCCTCGACCGCCTGCCGGTGCAGGCGCTGGCTGTCGGCGGCGTGCTGCTTCTGATCCTCGAGACGCCCGATGAACGTGCGATACGTGCGGTACGTGACGTACACCGGTGCGACCATCAGGATCGCGAGCCAGTGATCGCCGCGCTGCACGACGATGGCGGCCGCCGCGCCGGCCGTCCCGGCGACGATGAAGCTGACGCCGCTCCACAGGAACTCCTCGCGCCATACGCTCCAGATCGTGCGGCCGGACGACAACGCAATCGCCGCCGCGACGAGGCCGGTGTTGACCGCGAAGTACGTGGCGATGGCGCCGATGAGCGGCTGGGCGAGCGCGGGGAAATCGGCCCGCTCCGGCTGCCCGCCGAGCGCGGTGTAGGCGAGTCCGGTCGCGATCATCGTGATCGCCTCGGCGGCGGTGCTGAAGACCGTGCGATAGATCGGATACGTTCGCTTGACGTGGAACGAGCACTGCGTCCACGCGCCGATGACGGCGATGATCATCGCGTGGCGCGGGCCAAGGAGCAGCAGCGCCATCAAGTCGGCGGCGTACGACACCGACAGCGTCGATCCACTCGCGAGATGAATCGGAAGGTTCACCTTCCACGCCGACGCGAGGCACGACGCGACGAGCAGGCAGACGAAGAGCGCCGGCCGCGGGTAGGCCGTCGGGAAGAAGGCGACGATCTCCGCCGCGCCGACGGTGATCACGGCCGCGACGTAGAGCTGCGCCGCTGGCGGCAGCGCGCGCCATCCGAGAGCGTCGCTCACTGATTCCAGATCACGGGCTGACAACTCGGGTCGTCGCAACTGGTTCCCCACACGACGGTTTCTTCATCGCTCGTGCCCCAGACGACCGTTTCGTCGTCGCTGGTCCCGAAGACGGCGCCGTGATTCCACGGGCCCCCGCAGTCGGCGCCGCCGCACGTCGTGCCCCACACGACGTTCTGCGAGGCACTGCTCATCATCGTCCAGCGGTCCAATGGCCCGATGACGCCCCAGTCGATCGGCAGGCCGGACGCCGTGGTGCTCGCACCCCACGTCACGCCGGTAGACCACGCGCTGGCGTCGGCCGTGAGGCGCCCGCCCCGCACGAGACGAGTACCCCAAATCAGACTGGCGCTCCAGTCGCCCGACGTCGGATCGCTGCCATCCGGCGCCGCGAAAAATTGCGCGAGCTCCACGGCCCCTTTGGCGTTGAGGAATCCTGCGCCCTCGGTCAACGGGTCGTAACCGTCGTACGTCTCCGAGGTGTACTGAAGAATCGCTTTGACCGCGTTCGGAGTGAGCGCGGGGTTCGCCTGAAGCATCAACGCAACCGTACCGGCCACGACCGGCGCCGCCATGCTCGTGCCGCTCAAGCTGAGATACGGCAAATACGACGTCGGCACCGTGCCCGGCAGCAGGTACCGCGTATCGGTGGCGTAGAACAAGCTGGCCGGCACGCTCAACGACTCGATGCCGACGCCGGGCGCGACGAGATCGGGCTTTGCCTTGTAATCGATCGCGGCGGGACCGCGCGAGCTGAACGCGGCCATCGTATCGTCCGCGCGATCGGACGTGCCCATGTGGCTCGACGCGCCGACGGTCAGCACCCACGGCGCATTCCCGGGCGCGGTGACGCCGCCGTACTGCGTGGTCCCCTGCGGATCGCGTCCGTTGTTGCCGGCCGCCGCGACGACAACGATGCCCGCGCTGGCCACTTGCTGCGCCGCCAACGTCAGCGGATCCGTGGAGTACGATTCGTACACGCCCGTCGCGACCGACAGGTTGACGATTCGGATGTTCAGCGTGTCCTTGTTGCGAACGACATAATCGAACGCGGCGATCACGTCGCTGATGCGTCCGCGGCCGGATCCGTCGAGCACCTTGAGCACGACGAGGTGCGCTGCCGGTGCTATGCCCGAGCGGGCGCCGCTCGAATCGAAGCCGTTGCCGGCAATGATGCCCGCGACGTGCGTGCCGTGGCCGTAATCGTCGTACGCGGCTAAACGTCCGTTGACGAAATCGACGAACCGATCGACGCGCTGCGCGCCGGCAGTCGGCGCGGCGAGATCGTCGTGCCACGGCGTGATGCCGGAATCGATTACCGCGATGCCGACGCCGGATCCGTCGAAGCCAAGGTACTGGCGGACCGCGGGAGCGCCGATAGTGGCGCCCGTTCGTTCGAGCGCGCCTGCGATTGCGCGATCGAGCGATATATGTCCGACGAGGGAGCTGGCGGCGAGCGTCGCGATCGAGATGTTCGGAACGTCGGCGACCTGCGCATCGATGACCCCGAGCGTGCGGCCGACGGTGCCGCCCGCGCTCAGGATGAGCGTTGTCACCGATCCAGCGGACACGCCGCGCGCGGCGCGGATGATGACGCGCGAGTGCCCCGTCAGCAGCAACGCGCGCCGCTGGAGCACGAGCTCGAGTTTCGGAAGCCAGCTGGGCGTTCCGATCGTGATCCCGAGTTGGGACGAGGCCGGCTGCGTCAGCACGATCGCGAAAAGAAGGATGGCTAGGCACCGGCCGGAGAGTGCTAAACGCTTCACAGGGCGAGCGCTAGAGCAACGGCCGTGCCCGGTCGACGAACCACGCAACCGCCACAAACACATGGCTTGAAAGCGGAAACCAATGCGACGTCGACATTTTGTGTAGTAACAACTGACGGTCCTGCAGAAGGGTTTCAACCTCGACCTGATCGCCGGTTCGCCCAGGGGTCGTAACCTTTATATATATGTGCGAGCGGGCCCACTCCGCGCACCTGTCGCGGCTCGCCTTTCGGCTCGCTGCGGTCGTTGCGGCTTTCCGCGAAGGAGTCCTCTGATGATCCGATTCTGCGGCCTCGCCATCGCGCTGACGCTCGTCGTTCCCCAGGACGTCGACCGCGCCGCACATCACGAATTCGTGATCGACAACTTCCGGACCGAGAGCGGCGTGGTGCTGCCGAAGGCGCGGATCGTGTACGGCACCTATGGCCATCTCGATGCCGCGCGCGACAACGCCGTGCTGCTGCCATCGCACTACATGGCCACGCATCACGGCTACGAATGGCTGATCGGATCGGACCGTGCGCTCGACGAGTCGAAGCTGTTTCTGGTCGCAACTGAGCTGTTCGGCAACGGCCACTCGTCGTCGCCGAGCAACACGCCGGAGCCGTTCCACGGACCGCGCTTCCCGGTGACGACGATCCGCGACAACGTCGAGGCGGTGCATCGGCTGCTGACCGAAGACCTGAAGATCACGCACGTGCGCGCCGTCATTGGCTTCTCGATGGGAGCGCAGCAGGCGTTTCAGTGGGCGGTTTCGCATCCCGATTTCGCCGACCGTATCGTCGCGACGGCCGGCACGGCGAAGACCTGGCCGCACGGCGTTGTGCGGCTCGAAGGACAGATCGCCGCGCTGACGGCCGATCCGGCGTTCAACGGCGGCGACTACGCATCGCCGCCGCGAAAAGGGATCGAGGCGTACGGAATGGTGTGGCTCGGCTGGCTGTACTCTCAGGAGTGGTGGCGCCGCGAGATGTGGAAGGGCACGGCGCCCGGCCGCACACTCGATCAGGAGATCGAGAATCGACGCCGCACGTTCTTCGCGAACAACGACGCCAACGATCTGATCCTGCAGGCGCGCACCTGGCAGCGGCACGACGTCGGCGCCACGCCCGGGTTCAACGGCGATCTCGAGCGCGCGCTGCGCTCGATGAAGGCGCCGCTGCTCTACATGCCGTCGGAAACCGATTTGTACTTTCCGATTGGCGACGCGCGCTTCGAGGCACAGTTCATCCCGCGCGTGTCGCTGGTGCCAATTCCGTCGCTGTGGGGGCATCCGGCCGGCGCCGGCGGGAATGCCGCGGATCGCGCGTTTCTCAACGAGAAGATCGGCCGCTTCTTGGCGGAGCGTCAGCCTTCGGCGCGATGACGGACGCTCGGAAGGGCTCGCGCTGCCTGGCGCGACCTGATAAATTGTTGGTATGCGTTACGACAAGCTGATTTTCGTCGCGTGCGCGGCGCTCGGTCTCGCGTCGACGCCGCTCGGCGCCCAGGCCCCGCGAGGCGCCCAAACGCCCAAGCCGACGACGGCGCGGACAGCCGATGGCCATCCGGATCTGTCCGGCACCTACGACGTCGCGACGATGACGCCGCTCGAGCGGCCCGCGGGCGTGGATCGCCTCGTCGTGACCAAAGAAGAAGCCGACGCGGCGGAAACCTACGAGGCTCAGCGCCAAATCAAGAACGATGCGCCGCTCGATCCGAACCGCGGCGCGCCGCCTGTCGGCGGCGAGAACACGACGCCCAAGTCGTACCTCGAATTCCTCGAGAAGCTCGGCGGCGGCGTGGTCGGCGGCTACAACCACTTCTGGCTCGCGGAGGGGAACAAGCTGATCACCGTCGACGGCCAGAAGCGAAGCTCGATCGTCATCGACCCCGAGAACGGCAAGATTCCGAAGATGAAGGCGGAAGCGATCACGCGCAACGCGGCGCTGCGCGCGGTGAGCGTCAACCCGGCCGCCAACGAAGGCGCGGCGTCGGCCGGCCCGGCCGGCGCGTTCGATGGTCCCGAGCTCCGCCCGCTCGCGGAGCGGTGCCTGCTCGGTTTCAACTCGACTTCGGGGCCGCCGACGCTGCCGAACTACTTCTACAACAATCTGAAACAGATCGTGCAGACGCCGACCCAGGTCATGATCGTCAACGAGATGGTGCACGACGCGCGCATCGTCCGCATCGGCGCCGAGCACCTGCCGAAGAGCGTTCGCAAATGGATGGGCGATTCAGTCGGTCACTGGGAGGGCGACACGCTCGTGGTCGATACGACGAACTTCACGTCGAAGACGCAGTTCCAGGGCGCGAGCGAGAACCTGCACATCGTCGAGCGCTTCACGCGCGTCGATCCGAAAACGGTCCTGTACCGCTTCACCGTCGAGGATCCGACGACGTGGGACCGGCCGTGGACCGGCGAGTACCCGTGGAACGCGACGAGCGAGAAGCTGTACGAGTACGCGTGCCACGAAGGCAATTACTCGCTCGAGAACATGCTGCGCGGCGCGCGCGCGAAGGAAGCGGAAGACGCGAAGAAAACAGGCAAACAGTAGCCTGACCCGCCGATCAGTCGCCTCGCAGCGCAACCGCAGGATCGACGCGGACTGCACGCCAGGCAGGACCGACAATCGACACCGCCGCCGTGAGGGCCAGCACGACCGTCACGGAACCGAACGTCATCGGGTCCAACGGCTGTACGCCGAACAGCATGCTGGCCAGCAGCCGCGCCGAAGCCGTCGATAGCGCCAGTCCGATGACAGCCCCGGTGGCGATCATGCCAACCCACTTCCGGCGACGAGGCGTAGCACGTCGCTCGTGGTAGCACCGAGCGCCCTCCGTACGCCGACCTCACGCACGCGCGCAGGAGGGCAAGACGGGGCCGCAGGTGCGAGGTCCATTCAGGCATGGTCGACTCCCGTAATGAGACTCATCGCGTGGACGAAGATCTTCCAGGTGTCGCGTTGGCGGCCAAGGACGTGTCGGCCTTCGCGCGTGAGCGCGTAGAAGCGGCGCCGGCGTTGGCCGGGCTTCTCCACCCACCGGCCCTGGAGCCAGCCGCGTTCTTCGAGTCGGTACAGCAGCGGATAGAGCGAGGCGATGTGGAACTTCAGCCGGCCGGCCGAGCGCGTCTCGATGAGCTTGCTGATCTCGTATCCGTGGCGGGGTCGGGGCTCGACGATCGAAAGGACGATCAGCTCCGCGGACCCCTTCTTCAGCTCGCGGTCCAGCATTCGGGCGTCAATAGCTGTCATAGCCACATATGCTATAGACATGCGAATCGCCGTGCAAGCGCGTGGGGGCAATTCGTCGCGGCGTTTCTGATCGCGGCGGTTCGCAGTCGAAGCGACCACCACCTCTTTCACCAAACGATCGCATCGTTCGTGTTGACAATCTATATGGCTGAGGTTAGAGTGTCGGCCTCGCAAGAAGGAAATGCCTGTTCGCCATCGATCTCGGGCGGTCGCATCTGTGACCATTTTGATCGCAGGCACCCTGCTTAGCGGACAGACTTCTCCAATCATCGCGCTCCGACCTGACAGCGCGCCTCCGCCCACTCCTTCTTGCGGCACCGCGGCGCGGTGGGAATTGAACGGTCGCGTGCGCGCTGACGCGCTTCCCAATGGTCTCGCCGATGGAGAGCCATTGACATTCGATCAAGACCCCCCGCTCCTACTTGCCAGTTCTTCGAGCACACTCACATTCCGCAACTTCAGCGTAGTCGGCGACTATCCGTCTGTGACGTTCCTTCGCACTGCGCGCGATGCTCCGGACGGTGTGAGCGAAAAATGGGACCGGGTGTCGACGAGAAAAGTCAGCGGGCAGATCGTAAGTGTGTTTGAACCCACGTGGAGGGCCACGGACATCGACCAGGTATTCGCCGCGCGGCGCTATGGCTTCGATCAGCCGTTCGCGTACTGGGGAGCATTCAATTTACCGGGAGAGTCAACCCAGCGTTACGTGTACGTGCGAACGCGCGTGGGCGCGATTCCAAGCTCGCAAGTCATCCACATCAACGATCAGGTCCAGTACGCGAGTAACGTGGTGAATCTTGTCGTGCCGACCTTCGACGATGCAAGAATTTCAGGCGGTATGAACGGTTTCGATGTCGTAACGGCTTCACGGCTCTTTTACCAATACTTCAGCGACAATTACGACGTGCTGGCTTTTACGCCTGAATCAGTGTCGGTCGGTAGTTTTGGAGCGTTCCACATGAACGTGCAGAACGCCGTGACGGGCTTGAACATCAGTACATTCAATCAAGCCGCCCGGTATGGGAGTGCCGGTAATCTGCAGGGCGTCGAAGTGTACACAGGTGCGTTTGCGACGCGATACCAGGATTCCGATCACGAGATGGCGCACCAGTGGGGCTCCGATTTCGACTGGACTCGAATCGCCGGTATTTCGCGCGCTGGTCACCAGCCGACGGCGCACGCGCCGTTGTGGACCGGAGGCGAGACGTTGATCGGCGCAGTGCTTTTTGGTGATCGCCGAGTGGCCACCTCGAATGGTGGATTTACGATCGAGCAAACACCGCCGCCCGCTACGTACCACCCAATTGAACGCTATTCCATGGGAGTGCTGACGCCCGACCGAGTACCCGATTTCGCCGTGTTCGCGAATCAGGATCAATTCGATTCGACAAACGCCACATCGCCGACGATCGGTACCGCCGTTCAGGGCGACATCCTGACGGTGAGCATTGCCGATCTGATCAAGGTCCACGGGCCTCGAACCGGCCCGACACCAAGCACCTGGCGCCGCGCGACGGTCTTGATCTCACAGAATCGGCTCGCATCCCAGGCAGAAATGGATTACTGGAATTTCTTCGCGCAGCGGCTCGCGGATCGCAATGGTGCGGGTAGGCCGACATACGGCAATTTCGTGTCATTCTGGCGTGCGACGGCCAAGGCGGTCACACTTCAAACCGCCGTCACCCCTCTGAACAATCCGTCGCTGGACGAGCAGCTCGACACCGATACGCCGATGTTCGGCCCATCCGACTGGCGTGGTGTGACGTTTGCGACACCCGTCCCGAGCCGCCTCACCGTCAACCAGACGGTGCTTGTTAGTGGACACATTACGGCGCCCGATCGCGCTGACTTCAGTCGGATCGGTCTTGGGTTCTGGCTGGTGAACGCCACGACGCCGGTGAATTTCAGCAGCACGATAAGCCGCTCGGGCGACTTCTCCGTACCGATCCGCTTTACCGATTCGCAGCGCGGCGCATATCAGCTCTCGGTCTATTTGTTTTGGCCTGGGTCCGGCAGCCAATACCCGCGAAGTTCGCTGAGCACCATCACTGTGGAGTGATCCTCGCCGGCGTCCAGCAGATACCTCACCTCAGTGAGACAACGCGCTCGGCCGAAAACCGTAGCGGGTCAAAGAACGGCGTGAAGGTTGAGACGCAGCGCGTGCGTTCCAATCCGGCCGAAGCATTCTCGAGCGCGATACGAACGTGCGTGGCCGAATCAGGTACAAGCCTTGCTCAGCCGCTGTTCCGGATCAGACATTTGACCACTTTCTGGAGCCATCGCTCTCCGACCTGGAAAGTGCCTGGCAGAAATTGGAACTGCCGGACTCACGCGAGGGAGGGTCGAATGAAGACGATCTCAATCGTTCGATGGCTCTCGATTCCGGCCGCGATCGCTCTGCCCCGACCCGCAGCAACGGAGCGCGCCGCGTGCCATAGTCTTGAATCGCGTCTTCTCTTCCGATGTGGTTCTTCGGCACACTCCGTCATTCATTGACTTTTCGCAGATCGCCTGCATATTCTTCGGCCGCCCTGGATGCAGCCGCTGTCGACACACGCTCGTGACGTCACGCCTTTTGGGATCGGTGTTCGAAGGAGGCATCTGCTATGCGCATCTCGGCGAAGTGCCTGGCAATTCTCACGGTCCTGCTCCTGCCCGGAACTGTCTTTGCTCAAGCCGTCCTGACCGGCACCGTTCATGACGCATCGGGGGCGGTGCTGCCCGGCGTCACCGTCGAGGCCGCCAGCCCGGCGCTCATCGAAAAAACGCGGTCGGCGACGACCGACGGTTCGGGTCAGTACCGCATCATCGATCTGCAGACCGGCACCTATGCCGTGACGTTCACACTGCCCGGCTTCACCACTGTCAGGCGCGCGAACATCGAGCTCTCCGGCACGCAAACAGTCACGATTCCGATCGAAATGCGTGTGGGCGGCATCGCCGAGACGATTACGGTCACCGGCGAGACGCCGCTCGTCGACGTGCAGAATGCCAAGCGCGAAGTCGTCATGAACAAGGACACCATCCAGGCGTTGCCAGTGGCGCGCGCCGTCGGCGCGCTGCTCAACGCGACGCCGGGGCTGACGGTCGACACCAACGGTCCGGCGTTATCGCCCACGATGACGTTCTTCAACGCGCATTCGAGCACGGCGAATTCCACCGGCGTCGCCGGCGAAGGCCGCATGACGGTCAACGGCATGACGATCGCGGCGGCGAGAAGCGGCGGTGTGTCGTCGTACGTGTATGACACTCCCAACTCGGAAGAAATCGCCGTGACCGTCGGCGGCGGGCTCGGCGAAAGCGACATCGGCGGGCCGGTGATGAACCTCGTGCCGAAGTCGGGCGGCAACACCTTCGGAGGTACGGCGTTCTTCAACGAGGCCGGCAACTGGTCGCGCGGCCACAACCTGACGGACGACCTCCGCGCCATCGGCCTGACGCAGACCCCCGGCATCATCGAGGCGTACGACGCCAGCGGCTCGTTCGGCGGCCCGATCATGAAGGACCGGCTATGGTTCTACGCGAGCTATCGCAACCTGGACACGCAGACGGCGATGGAAGGCATCACCGCGAACGCAAACGCCGGCGACGCGTCACGCTGGGACTGGGTAGGCTCGCCCGTCAACGCGCGTCTCGTGCAGGACCGCCAGATGTTCATCGGCCGCCTCACCGGCCAGGTTGGAAGGAATCGCCTCTCGTTCAATTCCGAATACCAGCATCGCTGCGAAGGCACGCCGCTGAAGGTCGACACGCCGGGCTGCCACAATCGCAGCTCTGATTGGATCGGCCTCGGCAACAACGCCACGCCGTTCCAGTCGCCGGAAGCGACGTCGACCGCGGCGCGCGGCTACTTCGACGCGCCCTTCTACGTCAATCAGCCGTTCTGGACGATGCCGGCGAGCAACAAGCTGCTGCTCGAGGCTGGCTACACCGCGTTCCGATACAACCCGATCTTCGGTTTTCCACCACCGGACGGCATCACGAACCTGGTGCCGGTCACCGAGCAGTCGAACGCGATCAATCCGGCCACCGGCCAGCGCTTCGCGCCGCAGCCGAACTACGCGTATCGCGCGGTGGAGTCGTGGGGATGGGCGGTCGGCAAGACCGACGGCTGGCGCGTGTCGGCGTCCTACGTCACCGGCGCACACAACATGAAGATCGGCTATCAGGGCAACCGGCTCGACCAGCTCGATCAGACGATCGCGAACGACACGCAGCTCGGCTACCGCTTCAACCAGGGTATCCCGAACGCGGTGAGCTACTACCTGCCCGACTTTGGCCGTCGAACGATCACAAAGCTGCAGGGCCTCTTCATACAGGACAGCTGGACCCGCAGCCGGTTGACGCTGCAGGGCGCGCTGCGCTACGACCACTCCTCGAGCTACGCGCCGGTCGAGCAGAACGGCACCACGCGGACGTCGTTCCTCAATCCGACGGCGATCCCGATCCAGAAGACGCCGGGCATCGATGCCTATAACGACCTGACGCCGCGCGTCGCCGCGGCGTACGACGTGTTCGGCAATGGCAAGACGGCGCTCAAGTTCAACTGGGGCCGCTACCTCGCGTACGCCGCGAACGATCCGCCGTATACCTCGACCAACCCCGGCTTCACCGTCGTGCGGTCGGTCACCAATCGCGGCTGGACCGACTCGAACCGGAACTACGTCGTCGACTGCGACCTGCTCAATCCCGCGACGCAGGATCGGTCGGCGAGCGGCGGCGACATCTGCGCCGCCGCGGTCGGCAACCAGGCCAACTTTGGCAAAGTGGGCGCGGCGACGATCGTCAATCCCGACGTGCTGCACGGCTGGGGCAAGCGTCCGGGCGATTATCAATGGGCGGCGACGCTGCAGCATGAGATCATCCCGCGTGTCACGGCGGAAGTCAGCTACACGCGCCGGAACTTCTTCGGGTTCTTCGTCACCGACGATCTGAATCGCAACGTCAACACGGCGTACGAAGCCTACACACTGGCGGCGCCGCAGGATCCGCGGCTGCCGAATGGGGGCGGCTATCCAATCACCGTGTACGTGCCGACGGCCGCGGCCAATGCGATTCCTTCCAAGACGTATCTGACGTGGGAAACCGACTACGGTCCGGAGCGTACCAGCTACTGGCACGGCGTCGACTTCACGCTCAACGCGCGCCTGCGCGAAGGCCTCACCGCATCGATAGGCACGAGCACCGGCCGCGCGGTGCTCGACGACTGCGCGACGGCGACGAAATACAATCAGGTGAACGCCCAGACCAACGTCGCCGCCGGTCCCGATCCGCGCGGCTGCCACAGCGTCGATCCGTTTCAGACGCAGGTGCGCGGCCTCGCCATATACATCATCCCGAAGATCGACGTGCTGGTCAGCGCGACGGTGCGGTCGCAACCGCCCGTCCAGCTCGGCGCGCCTCCGGCCGGCGCAACGATCGCGGGTGGCGGCAACTCCGCACAGTGGATCGTACCGAACTCCGTCGTCGCGGCGGCGCTCGGCCATTTGCCGGTCGGCGCGACGGCGACCGGCACCACGACGATTCAGATAGCAGACAATGTCAACCGCGTGTACGCGGATAACCGGCGGACCCAGATCGACATGCGCTTTGCCAAGGTCCTGCGCTTCGCTCGCACGCGATCCGATATCGGGATCGACCTCAACAACCTGCTGAACACGAACTACGCGACCGGCTACAACACGACTTACGCGTACAGCGTCGGCAACGCGCTGCAGGGCGGCACGTGGGGCAACCCGACGAGCATCTACACGCCGCGGTTCATGCGCATCAACTACACGATCAACTTCTGATCGCGTAGCGTGCGGCCGCTTGAAGTGGCAGGCGCTCAGGACCGACTTCTCCTCCTGTCGGTCCTCCGCCTGCGCGGTCTCTCCTGGCGCAGCACCGCGCCGATCGCGTGCTCCAGCTGCGGCGTGCTGAACGGCTTCGACAGGAGCGGCGCACCGGCGTTGCGGATCCGCTGCTGCGCCTCCGGCACCGCGGTGAATCCCGAAATGAAAATGACGGGCAGACCGGGGCGAACGCCGCGGGCGGCCTCGGCCAGCGCGATGCCGTCCATTCCTTCGGCGAGCCCGACGTCCGTCAACAGCACGTCCGGCGCGCCCGGACCCTGAATCAGCAGCAGCGCTTCGGTGGTTCCTTCGGCCACGAGCACTTTGTGTCCGAGGCTTTCGAGCTGGCGCCGGACGATGCTGCGGACTTCGGATTCGTCCTCGACGACGAGAATCGTGCGCGGCGTGGCCGAGACGCGCACCGGCGCGGCGCTGAGCGCGGACGATCGCGCATCGCCCGAGGCAAGCGGCAGCATCATCGTCACCGTCGTGCCGCGGCCCGGCTGAGACGCGATCGTCACGGTGCCGCCCGTTTGTTTCGCGAAGCCGTACACCATGCTCAGCCCGAGTCCGGTGCCGCGCGTGGTGCCTTTGGTGGTGAAGAACGGCTCGAAGGCGCGCGCGAGCACGTCCGGCGTCATCCCGCAGCCGGTATCCTCGAGCGCGAGCACCGAGTAGGAGCCGGGCTTGAGGTCCTCGTCGGTCGCGGGCTCCTTCGTGATCTTCATCGCCGATGTGCGGATGGTCAGCGAGCCGCCGTTGGGCATCGCGTCGCGCGCGTTCAGCGCGATGTTGAGAATGGCCGCCTCGAGCGCCGCCGGATCGACGAACGCCACGCCCGCATCGTCGCGGGTCTCGGTAATGATGCGGATCGTCGAGCCGAGCGTTCGGCCGAGCAGCTTCACGCTGCTGTCCACGAGCGCGTTGACGTTGACCGGCTGCGGGTTCAGCAGACGCCGGCGCGAAAACGCGAGCAGGTGGCCGGTCAGGTCGCGTCCATGCAGCGTCGCGCGCAGCACGGCGTCGATGATTTCGTCGGCGTAGCGATCCTTCGGCAGGTACGCGCGCAGCAGCTCGACGTTGCCGAGGATGATCGCGAGGATGTTGTTGAAATCGTGCGCGATGCCGCCGGTGAGCTGTCCGACGGCTTCCATCTTCTGCGATCGAAAGAGCGCCTCGCGCGTCTGCTCGATCGTTTCCTGCGCGCGCCGCAGCTCGGTGATGTCGTGTGAGATGCCGAAGAGGCCGAGAATCCTGCCGCCCCGATCGCGGTACACGCCTTTCGTCACCAGATAGGCCTGTCTGCCGGTCTCGCTGGTCGCCACGCCTTCGAATACGTGCGGATTCCCCGATTCGAGCACCTTCCGGTCGTCCTCGATGAACTGCCGCGCGGTTTCTTCCGGATACAGCTCGAGATCGTGCTTGCCGATGATTTCGTCCGGAGATTTTCCGAGGAAGCGCGCGGCCGCTTCGTTGACGAGGACGTACCGGCCTTCGAGATCCTTGACGAAGATGGCGTCGGGCGTCGCCTCCATCACCGCCTGGAGAATCTGAAAGCTGTTCGGAATCGCCATCGGCCGATCACATTATCGCCGGGCGCGTTCGCCGGGCAGACGCCGATTCGCTGTTTCAGAGATGGTGCGGTCCACCCACGATTTTCGGACTGGTTTGCCAGTTGTCCCGCACCGGACCTTCGCGGCGCCACGACGGAGCCGGCATCATCAGCATGCGGCTCAAGGCGACGACGAACGGTTCGTACGAACGCCGCAGCTCGGCGAGCCGCGCGTCGGCATCGGAGGATCGACGCGGGCGAAGCCCGGACTCCTCGAGCAGCTGACGCACGCGCTCCAGTTCCGCCGGCGACAGCCGATCCGCCGACGCGTCGAGCGGGGCATGCAGTACCTGTGTGAGATCGACGGCGGTGTGCCGTGCGATCGCGAAGGTCACTTGCGCCTGCCACAGCGGGATGCCTTCGATGCCGACGATGACGAGCGCGGACGCATCGAGAACGGCGACGAGCGCCGCCACCCATGACTGACGCTGATGCTGAGATCGAAAGAACGCGAGCACGGGATACGAGATGTGGCTCTCCAGCAGTTCCGAACACCAGTACTCCCAGTCTCTGAGAAACGCGTCGAGCGCGTTCAGCTGGCCGGCGCTGGCCAGACGCCGCAGGAGCTCCGCCGCGGCCGGAGGCGAGCCGGCCCACGCGTCCATCAGCGTGAGCCGCACTTCTCGGCGGGAGAACGATTGATAGAGCACAGGGAAATACGCGATGACGATGGCGAGGAACGCGAAGCCCATGCCGCCTTCGGCGACCGTGAGGACGCGCGCGATGCCGCCCACGGGGTGCACGTCGCCGAGGCCGAGCGTGAAGAACGTCGTTCCGCTGATGTACAGATCGTCGCCAAACCGCGCCTGGCCGCCCTCGACGGCGAGGTGTGAACCGTCCGCCCACTGCAGCAGCGCGAAGCCGGCGATGAGACACAGCGCCCACACCGTCAGCAGACCGAGAAGCGACACTGGCCCGTACACCGCGAGAAACCGCTCCCGCCGGCTGTCGTGGCGGACGCGTGTCGCTACGGCGCTCCACGACTGCCATGTGAAGCGGAAATAGGTCCGCGCGAGTCGGAGGCGCCGCGTCACGGTCCGCGGCAGGACGACGGTTTCGAATGCGTCCCAGAGCGCAGTGGCGATGAGGATGAGACCGATCAGAAGCGACGCGACTCGCACGGCGGAGATTCTCTCATCGAAGCGGACCGGGACCGCGGTCGGCTTTGCGCCGTTCCTCCTTCACGGCACAGCTCGAGAGCAGAAGTGGGCGGAGCTTCTATAAGATTTGAGTGCGTTTCAAACTTGCCGGCGGCCCGTGGTAGCGCAGGCGTTCAGGCCTCCCAACCGGGCGGCCGGACAGTCCTAAAGGGCTACGCTACTCAATTCTGAAACGCAACTCTCAGTTTTGTTCGGGATGTTCCCGGTCAGGATCTGCCGCACGGCATTGGAGGAGCGGTGAGCGCAATCGATCGTCGGTCGTTTCTCGCTGCCATCGTCGCCGCTGCGGCGCGCGCGAATTCAGCGACAGCGGATGGACAGGCCGCGACATCGCGGCCCGAAACATTCACGCAGTGGATCGGCGCGTCGCGCAAGGCTCGCGCGGACGCGCTGCAGCCGTGCCTCGATTTCATTCGCGCCAGCGACCCATCGATCCGCGCCTGGGTGCAAGTGCAGCCGGAACGGCCGACGGGAAACGGAAAACTCTCCGACATCCCGTTCGGCGCGAAGGACATCATCGAGACGAAAGGGCTCGCGACCGAGTACGGTTCGCCGATCTACAAAGGACGGATTGGCACCGCCGACGCCGCCATCGTGCGCAACCTGCGCGGGCGCGGAGCCGTCCTGCTCGGCAAGACGCACACCACCGCGTTCGCGTACCGGACGCCGGCACCGACGCGCAATCCGCGCGACCTGACGCACACGCCGGGCGGTAGCTCCAGCGGATCGGCCGCCGCGGTTGCGGCGGGCATGGTGCCGTTCGCGCTTGGCACGCAAACCGGCGGATCGGTGCTGCGGCCCGCGTCGTTCTGCGGCGTCACCGGTTTCAAACCCACCTACGGTCTCCTGCCGATGGAAGGGGTGTTTCCTTTCGCGAAGAGCCTCGACACCCTCGGCCTCTTCACGCATTCGGCCGCCGACATGATCGCCTTGTGGGAATCGCTCGACTACCCGACCGGTCGGTCCGAAGAGTTTCCGCTGGCGGTGCCGGAACCGATGCCGGACGTCGAACCCGCGATGGCTTCGACCTTCGAGAAGACGGTGACTCATCTGCGCCGTGCCGGCGTCGCAATCCGCCCCATCGACATCGCTCCGATGCTCGCAAGGCTCGTCGATGCGTCGAGGATCGTGATGTTCTATGAGGGCGCGCGATTTCACGAGCAGCGGTTCAAGCAGTACGGCGATCGTCTCGAGGACATGGCGAATCTGGTTCGAGAGGGTCTGCGGATTCCGCCGGCGCGATACGGCGAGTCGATGGCATACATCGGCGAGTGCAGGTCCACGGTCGCGGAGCTGTACAAGGCGACGCCGATCATTCTCGTTCCCGCGGCGCCGGGCCCGGCGCCGCTCGGTCTCGCGTCGACCGGCGATTCACGCATGAACGCGCCGTGGACGGCGCTTGGCACACCCGCAATCACTGTTCCGATGCCCGTGGGAAGCGCGCTGCCGCTGGGCCTCCAGTTGACGGCAGATCGAGGACAGGACGCGAGCGTCCTTCGAGCCGCGGTGCGGCTCGAAACGCTGCTTCGCCAGCAGTAGAAAAGGGTTTGCTCAGCGGATCGGCAGGAACTCCGCCGGCGCGAGGGCGCGGCGCGTGAAGCGCGCGGCGCGAATTGCGCCCTTGAAGTAATTCACCAGATTGATCCGCACCCCGATCGACGAGCGGCCCGGACCCTGGGGATCGAGACGAATCTGGGCCGCGCCTTCCTGCACGCCGTTCACGTAGTTCCGGAACTCGCGGCCGTCGTACACGGCTGCCACGTGATACCACTCTCCGAGCGCGTGAAGGCGTTCGGGATTGATGAGCGCCTTTTCGGCAGCGCCGCTGTGCACGTAGCTGTCGAAATACCATTGCCCTCCGACGATCCGGAGCTCGAACAACATGCGGTCGTCGCTGCCGGTCTGCTGCAGATGGAACCACCGCTGTGCCGGCTCGCCTCCGTCCGGACGGAAGATGGCCTCCCACGTGAACGTCGACGCTCCGGCCAGCGGATGGACGCCGACGACGAGCGCATCATGGACGCCGTCGAAGGCGATCGCCTTGCCGATCGGCGTATCGATCACCCGCGGGTCGCCGACGACCGTCGTCTCGTGGCCGCCGATGCCATCGAGGCGATCGAAGGTCCACAGCTCGGCGTCGGCACCGATTAGAATGACGCCGGAAGCAGCAAGGAGCGAAGCGATGACACGTCGAGCGCGCGTCTTCACGGACATCGTCGTGATTCTCCTCGGGTGCCGTCTCGCCGCCGGCGTCGCGATCGGGCTCGGCGCATTTCAGGGTCGAAACTTTACGCCAATCACCGATCAAATGCTGCTCACTCCCGATCCTGCGGATTGGCCGAACTGGCGGCGCACGCTCGACGGATGGGGATACAGCCCGCTGAAGCAAATCAACAAACAGAACGTTCATCAACTCCAGCTCGCGTGGTCGTGGGGCCTCAAGCCCGGGCTAAGTCAGCCGACGCCGCTCGTCGCCAACGGCACGATGTACGTGCCGAGTCCCGGCGGCGGCGCGCAGGCGCTCGATGCCGCAACCGGCGATCTGTTGTGGGAGTACGCCGCCACCTCCGCGGACGGCGCCCCGCGCACGTCGCCGATGCGAAATCTCGCCATCTACGGCGACAACGTGTACGTCGCCACTGCGGATGCGCATCTCGTCGCGCTGAACGCGCGAACCGGCGCGGTCGCGTGGGACCATCGGGTCGCCGACAGCAAGCTCGGTTACACCTATTCGAGCGGACCGATCGTCGTGAAAGGACTCGTCGTCGCCGGTGTCACCGGGTGCCAACGCTACAAGAACGACGTCTGCTTCATCTCGGCGCACGACGCGCGAACCGGCAGAGAAGTGTGGCGCACGCCGACGATCGCCAGGCCCGGCGAACCGGGCGGCGACAGCTGGGGCGAGCTGCCGCTCATGTTCCGGGCGGGCGGCGACGCGTGGATGCCCGGCAGCTACGATCCGGCGACCAACCTTATTTACTGGGGCACCGCGCAGGCCAAGCCGTGGACGCGATTCGCGCGCGGGACCGACGGCGACGCGCTCTACACGAACTGCACGCTCGCGATCGATCCGGCGACCGGACGAATCGTCTGGTACTACCAGCACATTCCCGGCGAGACGCACGACCTCGACGAAGCGTTCGAGCGCATCCTCATCGATTTCAACGGCCGCCAGTCGGTGTTCACGATGGGCAAGCTGGCGATTCTGTGGGAGCTGGATCGCAGGACGGGCGCGTTCGTCAGCGCGCACGACCTGCGCTATCAGAACGTGGTCGACGTCGATACTCGAACGGGGAAAGTGACCTATCGGCCGAACAAGATTCCGCAGCCGGGTGTGCCTCTGGAATTCTGCCCGAGCTCGAGCGGCTTCAAGAGCCTGCGCGCGATGGCGTACCACCCGGACACGCAGGCGTTCTACATCCCGCTCTTACTGAGCTGCGAGCGAGGCACGTTCGGCAGCGACATCAAGCGCGAGGAAGGCGGCGGCGGATCCGGCGGCGTGCGGCGTACGAACCTGATCCACCCGGAAAGCCGCGACGGAATCGGCGAGTTCCTCGCGATGCACGCGCGGGACGGCAGCATTCTCTGGCGTCACCGCACGCGAACGCCGCCCAACACCGCCGCGCTCACGACCGGCGGCGGCCTCGTCGTGGTCGGCGACTACGACCGATATCTCTACGTGCACGACGCCGCGAGCGGCGACATTCTGTTTCAGACACGGCTGCCGACGTCGGTGCAAGGCTTTCCGATCACCTACGCTGTCGGCGGCAGGCAATACCTCGCGGTACCGGTCGGCACCGGAGGCGGACAGTGGGTGACGACGATTCCAGCGGACCTCACGCCGGAGAAGAAAATTGCGCAGAGTGCGAACGGGATCTTTGTCTTTGCCCTGCCGCGATGACGAGTATCCACTCTCGTACTTTGCCGGCGCACGGCGGAAGCGGATCGCAGGCCAGCAGATACAGCAGCACCGTCGTCAACAGGACGAGGAAATAACTGAGCAGGACGATGCGGACGCGAAGATTGAAATAAACGAGCGCAACCGGATACCAGAGCAGGATCGCAAGCGTCACGAACGACATTCGGAGTTGTGCATCCCGCACGCGTCTCGGATTCCTGAAGCCCTTCGCCACGCGCCGATACGCGTTGGCTTCGTACTCCTCGATGGACACCTTGAAGATCGTCTGCGTCAGCGCATAGAACACGCCGCCGCAGAACAGCCCGACGAGGACTCGCAGCCAGAGCTCGGTGCTCCAGAAATACAAACCGGCCCACACGAAGTACACGATGATGCTCAGATTCGTGAGCTGCACGGCAAGCCACACGTTCGTCTTGCCCGTCAGGAGCTGAAACTTACGACAGGCCCATTCGGTCATGTCCAGGATGAAGAGGTCGATGTGGTTCATTTCCTTCGGCGGTCTATTGTGGATCCAGCCACGTTCAGTTCGTCAGCCTGGGCTTCCGGCCAACAATGATGAGATGACACTGGACGACGTCACATGGCGCGAGCGCGCTGATATCATCACGGAGTAGATATCGTTGCGAGGTAGATCGTCGCGGCGGCGATTCGGCCGTTCGCGCCGCGCGCTTCGCATCGGTCTCGTTTCCCTGACTCGGATTTTCCTGGAGGTCGATATGGCCTCGTCCTGCCGCCGATTGCGAAACCCTGTCGTACTCGCGCCGTGTATTGCCGCCGCGGTCGTTCTGTCGGTCGCGCCGCATGCCGCGATCGGTGACCCGATCCGGATTTGGAAGGTCGGCTCGCCCTATCGCCGCGATACACCCAGAGCAACGGTGCCCTTCAACTTCGAGCGAGAGTCGACGACACGCGGATTTCAACTGACGGTCGAGGCGTTTCCGGCAAAGAACTTCGCGGCAACCTTCTTCGACGCGGTCGCGCGCAGCGCCGCGCCCGACGTGATCGTCTTCGACAATTTCGGCGTGATGGACGGCATCACGACGCCGCTGGGACGCTTCGAGGGAATCGGTCAGGAGCCGACGCTGCGACAGCAGTTCATTCGCGTCACGGGAGCTTTCGACGAGTTGCTCGGACCCGAACGCGGATGGACGTATTTGTTTGCCTTGTCACCGAACCACGCGGCGGCGAGGATCCTTGCGTCGAAGCCGCCGCGATGTCCGAACGGACCGCCGGCGCCGCCGCTGTACGGAGGGCTCGAGCAAATCGTGCCAACAGTCGCCGCAGCGCACCTCGAAGGCGACCTCGGCGTGGTGCAGTCGTACGCCGACCCCGAGCGACTTCCGTCCACGCGACCGCGTCGGGAAACGATCAAGGCCGGTGGAATACAGCCGTGCGGTGTGTGGGGGAACGAGAAGCTCGCCATCGCATCGGTGAATGCGGCGTACGACGCGAACACGACTCTTGGTCACACCCGTCTGCTGCTCGTTCTGCGGAAGCCTTCCGTCCAATGGCAGCTGCTCGTCGCCGCGCGCGATCCGATCTCGAACGATGAGTTCATGAGGGACGCGTCGCGGCTTGGGAGTCTGCTGACGCCGGAACAGCAAGTTCGTGCGCTGCCGATCCCGGCGATGCTGCTGTCGCCAATCACCGGCGAACTTCCGCTTCCAGCGAGTGGCCAGCGGTTCGGGACGTTCGTCTGGCAGTCGAGCGCGTCCGACGATGTCGTCGCTGAAATCGCCGAGTTCGCCTATGAGGACGACGCGCGTCTGTTCCTCAGCCGGCCGCGGCGGCCGGCGGGGCGCGGCGAACTTTCGACAGGCCGGCTGTGGACCACGCGCGGCGAATGGTACTGGCGCGTCTGGTCGATCTCACGAGCAGGCGACGTTGCATTCTCGGAAGCGAGAACGTTTACGCACTGACGATCGCTCGCACGAATCAGCGTTCGACGAAGCTCTTCAGCCGGTCGAGTGTCTCGTCCCACTGCGCCGCGATCGTCTGCAGCTGCCGGCGCGCGTCCGCGAGCCGCTTCTGTTCCAATTGCCAGACGCTCTCGCGCCCCTGCTGCTCGCTGCGCACGAGGCCGGCGTCTTCCATCACGCGCAGGTGCTTGGTGATCGCCTGACGCGTGATGTCGAAGCCGTCGGCGAGTCTCGCGATCGACATCGGACCGTCGTGGCTGAGGCGCGAGACCAGGCGCAGCCGGGTCTCGTCGCCCAGCGCCGCAAACACCGGCGCCGCTCCGATGAACGCCGCGTTCGCCTTCCTGGAGTTACGCGTTGTTCGCAAGATACTTCTCGATCAGCGTCATCTGTATCGTCCATCCACCCTCGTTCGCCGCGAACGCCTTGGCGCGCCGCTCGAGCGGGATGCGATCGAAGCCCGATTCGGTCACGGTGAGCAGCGTGCCGTTCGGGACTTCCTCGAGCGCGAAGGTGATGAGCGTCGTCGGTTCGGCCGAGTAGTCGACGCCTCGCTCGATCGCGAACGGATGCCACCGGAACGCGAAGATCCGCTCCGGCTCGATCCGGTCGATCGTGATCTCGAACGGGACGTCCTTGTAGTCCCGCTGCATCTTCGCCACGTTGGCGTCGACGGTGGTCCCGACCAGCACGCCTCGCTGGAGCGCGCCCACCTTGAAGGGCGCGTCGAACTTCACGCCGAACCAGGCGCCGAACTCCTCGGCGTCGGCGATCGCCCTCCACACACGCGCGCGCGGCGCGCGCAGCAGGACCTGCTTCTCGATGCGATCTGTGCTGTTCACAATGGACATATGCAACCTCGTGGTTGCCATCGTATACGAGGCGGCCGAATTGTGCAACCCCTGGGTTGCCGATTCGCCGGCCCGGCCAGGCGGCGTCAGACGGCAGCGGTGAGGGCGGTTCTTGATGCGCTTGCGGTGCGCAACTTGCTTGGTACCGCGCATGGCGCCGCATCGGTCTGACCTTGACCGCTCATGCAGGCGTCGAGACAGCTGGGGCATACGCCGGTTGGGGACGGACGAGGACCGAAGATGGGCAACACGTCACGGCACATCGACCTGACGCCGCGTGAGCGCGATGTCGTGCGCGGCGTCGTCGCCGGATGGAAGAATCGCCAGATGGCGCAGGAGTTCGGTCTGACCGAACAGGCCGTCAAGAACGTCCTGTCAAACGTCTATCACAAGTGCCACGTGCGCAATCGGCTGGAGCTCGCGATGTTCGCGATGCGGCATCATCTAGTACCCGACTGATGGAACGCGTTGCCGCCGCCGTTCTCGAAGCGGAAGTGGGAAGAGCTCACTTTGGAGCAACCGCGCGCCGCCGAAGGGACAATGCGCCGAACGCCAGACCGGCGACCAGCATCACGAGCGTCCGTGGTTCGGGCGTTGGGCTCACAGGCGCCGGGCTGAAGGTGAATACCGTGCTGCCCACAAGGAAGCTGCCGCCGCCGGTGTCCCGGAGCGACACGAGCGATGCCGTTCCGTGGCCCGCCAGGTTCGCCGTAAACAGCGGCAGCCCCGCGCGGTCGCGATCGGAGAATCCAGAGAGCACGCCGCTCATCGTGAAGAGAGTGCTGAACGAACCAGAAATCGTGGCGGGAACGATAAACGGCGTCGCGTTGAAATTGAGGCCGCCGCTGAGGAAGACGTCGAATTGCGCGCCGTTGACCGTCTCACGCAATGGATGGTTGAGGAATTGCGACGGTGTAACGGTCGTGCTGAGATCGACCCGCGTGCCGGCACCGACGGCCGGCGTTCCCTGCGCGAAGGTTTCGACCGCGATGGCGGTGTCGTTTCCGAAGAGCTCGAAGCCGAACGGCGGATCCAAGCCGCTGAATGGCGATGCCAACGCCACCGTTCCGCGACTGATCGCGATTGGGTCGGCGAACGCATACGGCACCGCGCCCAGACAACTGACGGCCGCCAGCAGAAACAGGCGCAGCCTCATTCGATTCCTCCTAAGCGCTATCACCGTCACCACCGCTCGTCGGGTTAGGTATGCACGTAAAGCGGCCTTCACTGGCGAATCGTCGATGTGCAATTGAAGCGCCGGCCTCCGGCGTGGCACGGCGCTCGCGCGCTCGTCAGCGCCTTCTGAGCGAAGGTGCTGCCTGGCCGTGGAACGGTAAGGAATTGCTCAGAATGAGCAGCGTGACATCCTGAAACCGGCCGACGCCGAACGGGCCATTTCCGCATGGCACTGATGAAGACGAAGCCTCGGAATCGAGGCGACGAGAACTCCGGTGCCCGCTGTCTTCATCTGGGACATTCGGTGCCCCGCGGATGGATAGCGTCTGCTCGAAGAAACGATTGAGGTGACGAGGGAGAAAATCAGTTCTGAAGCATCGGCCCCAGATACGTCCATACGGTTTCGGCAATGCGGCGCGCGCCTGCCGCATTCGGGTGCACGAGGTCCGATCCGTTGAGATCGGGAGCCAGCGCGACCCCGGCGAGCAGAAAAGGAACGAGCGGAACGGACTGCTGCTGCGCAAGGGTAGGAAAAATGAAGTGAAACGCGACCGAGTAGTCCAGGCCGTACGTCGGCGGCGTCTCCATCCCGCATAAGAGCGGACGAACGTTCCGCTCGCGCGCGCGCTGGACGATCGCCAGAAGATTCTGCTCGATCGTCGAGACGGCTACTCCTTTCAAGCCGTCGTTCGCACCGAGCTCCACGACGAGCACGCCGGCGTCACTGGTGAGCAGCGGGTCGAGACGCCGCAGCCCGTCGACCGTCGTGTCTCCGTTGACGCCGGCGTTGACGACCGTCCAGCGAAGGCGCTGCGCTTCGACGCGTGCCTGCAGCTGCGACGGAAAACTGTCCTCAATCGACGGCGACACGGCAAGGCTGTCGCCGAGCACGACGACGCGGCGGATTGGTGTCGGGGTTGCCGACGGAGATGTGAGCGTGTCGCGCGAGCCGCATGCGGCCGTGACGAGCAGCAGCAGCGCTGACCGGAACTTCCGGCGGGCCATGGTGCGCGAGGGAGGATCCGCGGGCTGCTACCCCTTGGATTTCTTCAACTGTCGCCGCGCGCTGTTCATATGCTTCCTCGGGCCGTCGGCACCCTGGCGCGCGCGATCCCGACCCTCACGCATGCCCGGGTGGATGTTCCTGATGTAGTGCTCCAGGTTCTCGTGGTTGACCCTGTATTCTTCCATCAGCGCGTTGATGCGGACGAAGCGTTCGTCCTCGTTGTCCTTCTTCGTCGGCACCTAGAAAGTGTACCACCCTGCTGTCTCGTGTATCCGGCCTTCGTCAGAACAGCTGACGCGATCGCGCGGCGGCGCTCGAGCTCGTCGACGATCGCTGCGGTTGAAATAACTGCGGAGCGAACGTCGACAGATAGTCGCGCCAGTTCAGCCATGTGTGCGCGCCCTCGCTCTCGACGAACACCGGCTTGAAGCCGTGCTTCTTCAACAGCTCCACCGTGCTGCGCGTCGTCGCGATCAGAAAATCCTCCTTGCCGGTGCCGAACCACATGAGGTTCAGGCCTCGCTTGTTGGCCGCGTTGTCGAGCGCGGCGAGATGCTGTTTCTCCCACGCTTCAGCGAAAGGCGCAGAGGCCGTGTCGGCTGACGGCGCCGCGCCGCGGCCGGCGCTGATGATGCCGGAGCTGAACACGCCGATGTACGCGAACTTGTCCAGATGCGGAATCGCGATGTTGAGCGTCTGATTACCTCCCATCGAGAGTCCCGCAATCGCGCGGCTCTGGCGATCGGTCAACACGCGATAGTTCTTCTCGACGTACGGCATCAGGTCGGTCATGAAGTCGTTGGCGAACGGATCGGGGCCGGACCCGATTCCCGGGATTCCCTCCGCCGCAGCGACCGGCACCGACCCACCGAGCGCCGCGCCCGCGCCGTTCACGTGCCCGGCGGGCATTACGACGATCATCGGCTTCGCGCTGCTGGCTGCGATCAGGTTGTCGAGGATGAAGCCTGCGCGACCGACCGACGTCCACGAATCATCGACGTCGCCTGCGCCGTGGAGAAGGTAGAGGACTGGATAGCGATCGCGGCTCGTCTCGTAGCCCGGCGGTGTGTAGATGTGCATCCGGCGGATGCCGCCGAGCGCCGTCGAGTTGTAGTGAACCGCGGCGACAGCGCCGTGCGGCACATTTTTCGTATCGAACAGATCCGAACCGGGCACAACGGCGAGGCTGTAGACGGTCGTGTTGGTCTGGCTCGTCGCAGGATTGCGCGCGTCGACGACGGTCAATCCATCGACCACGAAGACGTAGCGGTACGCGCCCGCCGGCAGCGGTCCGAACGTCGCCTCCCAGATCCCGTCAGCGTTTTTCGTCAACTGCGGCAGCGCGACGCCGCGGCCGCCGACACCGGGAATGTCGCCGGGACTCCGCAGCTCCACCTTCTGTGCGGCCGGCGCGAGGATGCGGAAGGTCACGCGTCGATCGCGGCGCACCTCGGGCGATGTCACCGTCGGACCCTGCGCCGCACCTCGTCCAGGCTGGACCGCAGGCGCCGCGGCAGAGGAGGCGGGTTGTTCCCGCGCTACGAGCCTCGGCGCGATCAACGAACCGACGAGTAGCACGGCAAGCGCCAGGTCTCTCGACAGAACGCGATGCGTCATATTTCTCTCCATGGCTTTCGGCTCGCTCAGGGCGGAACGCGCGAATTGTAATCGATTTCATCCAGGGGCGGCGGGCCGTCGCCAGGCCCTATAATCACCTCGGATCGTCTGAAACGTGCGCACGACGCTCATCTGGTCGACCGTCGCGGTTTCCGTCTTTGCCGGCGCTGCCTGCGCTCGCAATTACGGTCATCCGCCGTCCGCTCGATTGCTGTCGCAGGAACTGCAGCGTTCAGGCGCGCCGCCATCGGCACCCGCCTCGGAATATGCAGCCCTCGTCGGCACCTACTGCATCACCTGCCACAACGACCGGCTCAAGACGGCGGGGCTCACGCTGCAGGCGCTCGATCTGGCGACCGTCCCGGAGCATGCTGCCGTCTGGGAGAAGGTTGCGCGCAAGCTGCGATCGGGCGAGATGCCGCCGTCGACCGTTCGGTCCCGTCCCGACGCTCGCGTCGCCGCAGCGTTGGCCACGTATCTGGAAACCACGCTCGACCGCGCGGCCGCTGCTCATCCCAATCCGGGCCGCGCGCCAGTTCATCGCCTGAATCGCGCGGAGTACAGCAACGCCGTGCGCGACGTACTGAACGTCGACATCCATCCGGGCGAATGGCTGCCGGTGGATGATTCGGGTTACGGGTTCGACAACATCGCCGAAGTGCTGTCGACGTCGCCGGCGCTGCTCGATCGGTACATGTCGGCGGCGCGCAAAGTGAGCCGGCTTGCGGTCGGCGATCTCACGATGAGGCCCGTCGAAGAGATCTACAACGCGAAGCGCGATCCGGTGAAAGGCAGCCGGAACGAGCAACTGAACGGCGACCTGCCGTTCGACTCGCGCGCCGGCATGACGGTCGCTCACTATTTTCCGCTCGACGCGGAGTACGTCTTCAAGGTCCGTTTTCTCGGCGTTCAAGCCGACGGCGAGGAGACAGAGATCGATCCGTACCAGGTGCGCGTCGCGGTCAGGGCCGGACTGCACACCGTTGGCGTGACGTCGCCGCGCGAGAACCTGAAGCTTGAACGCGAGGCGCCGCCGGGACCGGGCGGCGCGGCGGCCGCGGCCGCCGGCGCGGTCGAGATTCCGTCGCCAGTCGATTTGAGGTTGAACGGCGCGCGCCTGAAACGATTCGATGTGCGTGCGCGGACGCCAGAAGTCAGCAAGTTGATCGTCGGCGGCCCGTACGAGCCGACAGGCCGTGGAGACACACCGAGCCGGCGGACGATTTTCACGTGTCATCCCGCTCGGCCCGCCGAGGAGCCGGCGTGCGCGCGAAGCATTCTCACGTCGCTGGCGCACCGAGCCTTCCGCCGCCCGGTGACGAATGCCGATATCGATCCGCTGTTCGCGTTCTACCAGAAGGCCCGCTCCCCTCACGGCGACGCGACGGCGGCTGGGCGACGCAGCGAAGCGGAGTCGGAGGGATTTGTCAATGGTATTCAGGCCGCGATCGAAGCGATGCTCGTGTCGCCCGAATTCCTGTTCCGCATCGAGCGCGACCCTCGCGGCGTCGCGCCTGGACAGGCGTTTCACATCAGCGACGTCGAGCTCGCGTCGCGCCTCTCCTTCTTCTTGTGGAGCACGATTCCCGACGCGGAGCTGCTCGATCTGGCCGAACGCGGCAGACTGAAAGACGCCGCGACGCTGGAGCGGCAGGTGCGGCGGATGCTCGACGACGCGCGCGCCGATGCGCTGGTCTCCAACTTCGTGGGTCAGTGGCTTCAGCTGAGGAACGTCGAAACGGTGAAGCCGGATCCGGTCATCTTCCCGTTCGACGAAGCGCTGCGCCAGGCGTTTTTCACCGAGACGTCGCTCTTCGTCTCGAGCATCTTCCGCGAGGACCGCAGCCTGCTCGATCTTCTCTCCGCCGATTACACCTTCGTCAACCAGCGTCTCGCCGAGCACTACGGCATCCCGCGGGTGTACGGCTCGCAGTTCCGGCGCGTCACGATCACCGATGTGAATCGACGCGGCCTGCTCGGTCAAGGCAGCATGCTCACGGTGACGTCTTATCCGAACAGAACGTCTGTGGTGCAGCGCGGCAAATGGATTCTCGAGAACCTGCTCGGCACGCCGCCGCCGCCACCGCCGCCCGACGTGCCGGAGCTGAAAGCCGCGCCTCACGGCAAGGTGCTGTCGATGCGCGAGCAGATGCAGGCGCACAGGGCGAACGCCACCTGCGCGGCGTGCCACGCGCGGATGGATCCGATCGGTTTCGCGCTGGAGAACTACGACGGCGTCGGACGGTGGCGGACCCAGGATGCCGGCGCCGAAATCGACGCGAGCGGCAGGCTGCCCGATGGGGCCGAGTTCCAGGGGCCGGCCGGGCTGAGCCAGCTGCTGCTGACCAAATACCGCGACGATTTCGTGCGGACGGCCACCGAGAAGCTGCTCACCTACGCGCTCGGCCGCGGCGTCGAGTACGACGACTACGCGGCGATTCGCGCGATCGATCGCGAAGCGGCGCGCGATAATTATCGAATCTCGTCGTGGATTCTGGCGATTGTGAACAGCACGCCTTTTCGAATGCGGAGAGCGTCGGACTCATGAACAACTTCAACCCTACCCTGCCGAGGCGAACATTTCTGCGAGGCCTCGGCGCGACCATGGCGCTGCCGCTGCTCGATTCGATGAGGCCGGCGGCGGCCGCGCTCGCTCCGTCCGCGCCGATTCGACTGGGCTACGTCTACACACCCAACGGCATCATCGGCGCGTGCGACAAGAGTCCCCGGCCGTTCATGTGGACGCCGAAGAGCGCGGGCGCGAATTTCGAGTTCAGTCCGACGATGAAGGCGCTCGAGCCGTTCCGCGAGCACCTCAACGTGTTCAGCGGGCTCGCGCAGGTCAACGGGCGCGCGCTCGGCGACGGCCCCGGTGATCACGCCCGCGCGACCGCGACGTTCCTCACGGGCGTCCATCCGCGAAAGACCGGCGGCGCCGATTTTCGACTCGGGATCTCGGCGGATCAGATTGCGGCCAAGGAACTCGGAAAGTACACGCAGCTCGCCTCGCTCGAGCTCGGGCTCGAGCCGCAGCCGCTCGCGGGCAACTGCGACTCCGGGTACACGTGCGCGTACATGTCGATGTCGTGGCGCGGACCGACCAGTCCGCTGCCGGCGGAAATCAATCCGCGCAGCGTCTTCGAGCGGCTGTTCGGCGACGGCGACAGCACGGATGCCGCCGCGCGCCTGGCGCGGCTCGAAAGCCAGAAGAGCGTCCTCGACTACGTCGCCGGCACGCTCTCGCGCCTGCGGATGACGCTCGGCAACGGCGACAAGCGCAAGCTCGAGGAATACCTCGAGTCGGTCCGCGACATCGAGCGGCGGATTCAGCTCGCCGAACAGCAGAACGCGACGACCGTGCTTCCGTACATCGACCGGCCCGGCGCGATTCCGGACGATTACATGCAGTACACGAAGTTGATGATCGACATGCAGGTCGTCGCGTGGCAAACCGACATGACGCGCGTCGCGTCGTTCATGCTCGGCCGCGACGGCAGCAACCGTGCGTACCGCGAGATCGGGATCTCAGATGGACACCACTCCATCTCGCACCATCAGGGCGACGCGGAGAAGATCGACAAACTCATCAAGATAGACGAGCTGCACGTCGCCATGCTCGCGTATCTGCTCGAGAAGCTGAAGAACACACCCGACGGCGACGGTACGCTGCTCGACCACTCGCTCGTGCTGTTCGGCAGCAGCATCAGTGAATCGAACATTCACACGCACGACGATCTGCCGATCGTGCTGGCCGGGACGGCGAACGGGCAGCTGAAAGGTAACCGTCATCTCGTGTACTCGAAGGAAACGCCGCTGAACAATCTGTTCCTGAACATGTTCGACCTCGCGGGATTGCCGCACGTCGAAGGGTTTGGCGACAGCACCGGACGGCTCGCGAACTTATAGAGCGAAATCGCGGGCCTGAAAGGCCCGCGCCACCACCACAGGCGCGCGCCACATATTGACCGCGAACCGTTGAAGCGCATGCGAACAGTGTGGGGCGGCCCTTTCAGGGCCGCCAACGTCGTCGTGCTGGTCGGCATCGGTTGCCTGTCCGCGTCGCTGTTGCCTCTGCACGCACAGCAGCGCGACACACGTCTGATTGATGCCGTCAAGCGCCGAGACGACAAAGCGTTCGCCGCGCTGCTGCGAGCGAAGGTCGACGTGAACGCCGCGCAGCCCGATGGCGCGACGCCGTTGGCGTGGGCGATCCACCTCGGCGAGCGACGGATGGCGGAAGCGCTGCTCGATACCGGCGCCAATGCCAACACCGCCGACGAATACGGCGAGACGCCGGTCACGCTCGCGGCGGCGAACGGAGACGCGGATCTCATCCAACGATTAGTGGCGGCCGGCGCAGACACGCACGCGGCGCGATGGAACGGCGAGACGGCCGTCATGATCGCCGCGGGCGCCGGAAGCCTCGAGGCGGTCCGGCAGTTGGTTCGCCACGGCGGCGACGTCAACGCGGCGGAACCGCGCGGCCATCAGACCGCGCTGATGTGGGCGGCCGCCGAAGGCCACGCCGATGTCGTGGCCGGCTTGATCGATCTGGGCGCGACGGTCGACGCCGCGTCGAAAGCCGGCTTCACGCCGCTCGTCTTCGCCGTGATCAAAGACGATGCCGCGTCGATCAGGACGCTGCTCGAGCGCGGCGCCAATCCAAACCTCGCACTCCCCTCCGGGGCGACACCTCTCATCGTCGCCATGCAATACCGGCACACGGTGGCCGCGCTTGCGGTGCTCGAGAGCGGCGCCGACATCGGCGTCCGCGATCGCGCAGGGAACACGATTCTGCATCTGGCGTCGCAGGTCGGCGATCTGAAGCTGGTTGGCGCGCTGCTCGCGAAGCACGCCGATCCGAACGCGCGCACGCCGAAATCGATGGCGCCCGCCGGGGCTCGAGGCGGCGGACCGGGACG
Organism: Acidobacteriota bacterium; assembly: GCA_003222395.1. Lineage (GTDB taxonomy): Bacteria > Acidobacteriota > Vicinamibacteria > Vicinamibacterales > CAVVIG01 > Gp6-AA45. The sequence continues at coordinate 144,577 of QHWB01000062.1, read as the reverse complement.
CGGCGGGGCGATTGGCGAGCAGACGCCGCTGATGCTGGCCGCGCGCAGCGATCACGAGGAGGTCATGCGCGCGCTCGTTGCAGCGGGTGCGGATCCGAGCCTGAAGGCGCAGGACGGCACCAGTCTTCTCATGACTGCGGCGGCAGGCGCGCGTCTGAAGACGTTCAAGTACGCCTACGAGCTCGACCCGAACGTGAACGTCGTGACGGCGATCGGCAACACGCCGATGCATGTTGCCGTCGCCATGAACGATCGGACACAGCCGGAAGTCTGCGAAGTGATCCAGTTCCTCGCCGATCACGGCGCGCGGCTCGACGAGCTGAACGCGGCGGGACGCACGCCGATTGCCATCGCCGACAATCTGCCGGTCGATCTCGCCGTCGATTTGCTGACGAAGCTCATCACGGAACGCGGCGAGAAGCCGAAGATCCCGTCGAAACGCTGACGCGACTGCTTACGTCGCGTCCCGGCTTTGCGAACGTTGGGTCCTGCCACGCAAGCCACGAAAACTCGCAAATCAGGAAAATAGTTTAAAGTCGCGACTCGGCGACCGACGTTGCACTGAAAGGGACATCGAATGGCGCGAGGCACCCTGTTCTCATCAATTGCCGGTGGCGGACTCCTGATCGGGATCGTATCGTGGCTCGCGGGCACTGCGCCCGCGGCAGGCGTTCAACAGCAGTCGCCTGGCAGCAATCCACCCCCGCTCGATTACTCGCTCACCGCCGACTCGCAGCCGCAGCCGGGCGTCCCCACCGGCTCGCTGACCAAACACGTGCTCGCGCCTGGAAAGTTCTTTCCGGGCACGCCACACAACTATCAGGTTTACGTACCGGCCGGGTACGATCGCAACCGCGCAATCCCGTACATGATTTTCCTCGACGGCAGCGGCTACGCCGGCAACAACGTGCGCGTGCCGGTCGTCCTCGACAACCTGATCGCGAAACGCGACGTCCCGCCGATGATCGCGATCTTCGTGGATCCCGGCGTGATGCCGGCGCTCTCGGACGAGGCGCAGAATCGATACGAGCGCATCTTCGAGTACGACTCGCTGACGCCGCGGTTCGCGAATTTCCTGATCGACGAGCTCGTGCCCGAAGTCGGCAAGAGCTACAACCTTTCGCAGGACGCGAACGATCACGCCGTCGCCGGGATCAGCACCGGCGGCGTCGGCGCCTTCGTCGCCGCGTGGAATCGTCCGGATCAATTTCGCCGCGTCATCACCTGGGTCGGCAGCTTCGGCAACTTCAGAGGCGCGGATCGCCTGCCCGGCCTGATTCGCCGCACCGAGCCGCGGCCGATCCGCGTCTTCATGCAGACCGGCCGGCAGGATCTCGTCAACTACGCGGGCAGCTGGTATCTCGAGAATCCTCGAATGGCCGCCGCGCTGGAGTTCGCCGGCAACGACGTGCGCATCGAATTGGGCGAGGACGGCCATAGCAACCGGCACGGCGCGTCGATGCTTCCCGAGACGCTGCGATGGCTCTGGCGCGATTATCCGCAGCCGATCGCCGTCAGGGAGCCGCAGTCCGGCGCGGGACGCGGCATCTTCGCCGAGCTCGTTCCGCATCGCGAACTGCTGCCGCCGCCCTCGAACCCGGCGCGTGAAGGCGGCGCCGGCCGTGGCGGACAACCGGCGACGCCGCCTCCGGCCGCCGGTCGAGGCGGCGGCCCGCGCGGCGCGGTGTACGCGTTGATCTATCGCGACAAGCCATGGGAGCAGGTCGGCGGCCTCTACAAGTCGGTGGCAAGCCCGGCGGTCGACAAGGATGGCAACGTCTTTTTTGCCGATCTGGCAGAAAACACAATCTACAAATCCGACGCCGCGCGCAGCGTCGCGGTCTTCAGGGAAAACACGCGCGGGGCGCGCGCGCTTCGATTCGGCGCCGACGGCCGCCTGTACGCGACACAGCTTGCCGCAGGACGCCTTGTTTCGTACGGTCCGAGCGGCGACGAGAAGGTCGTCGCTCAGAACATCCACGCCAACGATCTCGCGCTGACGAAGAGCGGCGGCATCTATTTCGTCGATACAGCGCAGAAAATCGTCGGTTACATCGACGTCAAGCGACAGCACCGTATCGTGTACGGCGGCGGCGAAATCATGAAGCCGAGCGCGCTCACGCTCACGCCCGATCAGGCCATGCTCCTCGTCGGCGACGGCATGGACCGCTATCAGTGGTCGTTTCAAATCGCCGCCGACGGATCGCTCGTCAACGGGGAGCCGTTCCAGCGTCTGGAAATGCCCGAAGAAGGACTGTTCAGCGGGGTCGGCGGCCTCACCGTCGACTCCCTCGGCTACATGTGGGCGACGAGCGCGATGGGGATTCAGGTGTGCGAGCAGCCGGGCCGATGCACGAACATCCTGAACAAGCCGGAGTTCACCGCGACGCCGATCACCGACATCGCGTTCGGCGGACCGGGGCGCTCGTGGCTGTACGTCACGCAGGGCGGAAAACTTTTCCGCAGGGACACCAAACGGACGGGCGCCGTGCCGTGGCAACCAGTCAAGCCGCCTCAACCTGGCCTGTGATCGGGGGTTCCATTGTCCGAATCGCCTGTGTGGTTGGTCGCGACGGCAATTGTCATGGCCGCTTCGCCACTGAGGTTCGTAGCGCAGGCCTTCAGGCCTGCATTCGGCACCGTGGCTGCCGCGCAGGAGACTGAAAAAACCGTCGCCGACGGCGTGTACACGGATGCGCAGGCGGCGCGCGGCGCGACGGTGTATGAAGCGTCGTGCGCCGGATGTCATCGCGCCGATCTCGGCGGCGCGACCGGCCCGGCGCTCCGAGACCAGCGCTTCACGCGGCAATTCGCCGGAAAAGAGCTGAAGGCGCTGTTCACGAAGGCCGCGAGGACGATGCCGCGGAACGCGCCGGGAACGCTCGGCGACAATGCCTATCTCGACGTCGTCGCGCACCTGCTGAAAGAGAACGGATTTCCTTCCGGGTCGCAGGAGCTTTCGGCGGATGCGCTCGACGGCATCCGCATTGTGCCGGGACGGCCGAAGCCGCCACCTCCCGTCGGCGACTTCTCGTACGTCGAAGTGGTGGGCTGCCTCACCGCCGATTCTCGCGGCAACTGGTTGCTGACACGCGCGAGCGCGCCGGTCGCAGCGTCCGCAGCCGGATCCGCATCATCGACGGCTTCTGCGACGACAGCGCCGCCCGGCATCGAAACGTTTCATCTGTTGGATGCGATGGCCTACGCGCCGGAGACGCATAGAGGTCAGAAGATCTTCGTGCGCGGTTTGTTGATCAAGCTGCCGGACGAACAGCGCATCGCGATCAGCGCCTTCGAGATGCTGTCACCGAGCTGCAGCGAGTAGATTTCACGACGCAACCGCGAAGACGCAGAATCTGCGTGATTCGAAACATCCGCAGCACACACCAATCCTGCTCGATACGCGACCAGCCCACGAACAACGCTGCAAATGGCGCATCATCGTCGACGCCGTCAACAAGTACGTTCGCGGTCAATCGTCCGAGGCGCGTCAGTCGATTCAACAGATGGCAAATGGAAAAGCCGGTATCTACGCAGGACGCTTGCGCGAACGGCGGCGGCGGTCGAGCGCGACGGCGGGCGGTCCGTCGTAATAGGGCGGGTACGTTTCTCGAATCAGGTTCGGTGGATGATTCGCGTCGGCGTCGAACGCGAATTCGTCGAGCGGGGTCCCGAGCGCCGGGTCTTCGGAGGGAACAGGTTCGGCCCAATTTTCTGCGAGCAGCACCGCACCGATCAGATTGCCCACTTCATATTGGAAGCCGACTTCGAAAAGGTCGAGACGTACCCCGTCTATACACTCCACGGGCGGCTTCTGAACGATTTTGATGCGTATTGTTCCCGTAAAATGCCTTGAAGGGACGTTGTACGCAGAGTTGATGCCAGCATCTACGACATCTATATCTATCGGGCCTTGTCCGAGGCACGGCCTATGGTCGCGACTGATTGGAGACAAACGCAACGTGCCGTTCGCGGACAGTTCAGCGCCATCGGAATAAGCGGTCACTGGAACACCAACCACGAAAAAACGAAAGATACGAAAAACACGAAGAAGAAAAAGAAATCTTCTTCGTGTCTTCGCGGTTGCTTGTGTCGTCTGCGGCTAGAACCCGTACCGGATCTGCAGCTGCAGATTCCGCAGCGGCTGCGCGCCGGTCGCGGCGCCGAAGCCGGCATTTCTCGGCGTGAGCCGCGCCGGATCGAGCGTGCCGTCCGCGAGGTACTGCGAGTTGACGACCGTCTGATCCGTCGGGCTCCGGAGGATAACGTTCCGGTTCCGATCGTTGTAGATCACCACGTTGAACGCGTTGAAGACATCGAGCCGGAACTGGAGGTTGCGGCTCCCGCCGAGACGGATGTTCCTCGCGATCGCGAGGTCGACGGTGTGATCGGGACAGCCGCCGAACAGGAAACGGCCCGACTCGAGGCCGACGCTGCCGTAGGTCGGCCCTTTCACCGCGGCCGTGTTGAACTGCTGGTACTGATTGCTCGAGCAGCCCGATCCCGGATCGCCGATGAAGAGCACGCGGGCCGCGTAGTCGGGCGAGCCGGTCAGATTCGTGTTCGTGCCGTTGCTCTGGTACGTGTAAGTGAGATCGTACCGGCCGTTGTTCTGGTTGTTCACCTGCGTCGTCCCGTTTGCCTGCAGCCCACCCGGCTGATACGCGGAGCCGGCAGTGAGCACGCCTGACAGCTGCCAGTCGTTCAAGGCATACCGTGCGACGGTGTTCCACGCCGATGGGACATTCGGGATATTCCAAACCGCGTAGCTCTTGATGACGTGACGCTGCAGCGCGAGGTTTTCGTTCAGCTTCTCGTACGCCGCCTGATCGTCTCGAATGGAGATGGTCCCGTCCGCCGCGTGCTGAAGGCGCAGCTGTAAACCGGTGTTGCCGTATCCCGTGTTGCCCTTCAGCGACAGGCCGAGGTTGTAGTTGGTGCCGAACGCCAGCCCGTTCTGGAAGCGGCGATTCAGCGAGAACTGCAGTCCGTGATATTCATCCCAGAACCGCGTCTCCTGCTCGTTGATGTTGCTGTAGCCGCGGAAGGCGCGCAGCATGTTCGCGGGATATGCGGTCGCGCCCGGCACGCTGCTCGTGCCGAGCGTCGGATCCTGATTCTGCGGCAGGTACGCCGCGCCGATGTCGACGGCGTTCACGTCCACCGACCCGTTCGCGCCGCCCTGGAATGCCCGCAGCCGGTTGAAACCGCGGTTGCCGACGTACGCGATGTCGAGCGCCGCCGACCACGGCAGCGCCATCTGCACGCCGCCCTGCCATTGCCACGACGAAGGTACTCCCGCGTCGTACTGGAACGTGATGAGCGCGGGAACGCCGGTCGTGCTGAGGCCGGTGCCGAGCGTCTGCAGTTGGCCGTTGCGGAGATCCTGCGACGTCGAGATCGGCGGGTTGCCCGGAATGGAGAACACCGTGTTGCCGTCGGGGCGGTCGTAGAACAAGCCGCCGCCCGCACGCAGGATGAACGTCTGATTGCCCGTCAGGTCGTAGGCCATGCCGAAGCGCGGTCCAACGACCAGTGCCGGCCACGTATACGAAGTGTCCGCGATGCCGTCGCCGGCCTTGTGAACGCCGTTCGTCAGGCTGCCGGTTCCCGGGACGACGGTGCCGATCGCGGCCGCGGTGTTCGCTGCGCCGGGCGCCGTCAGGATCTGACCGGTGCGCGGATCGACCGCATTGCGCGCGTTGCCCGAGCACACGGTCGCACCGTTGCTGCAGCCGGCGATGTACAGCAGCGGTGCGTTGGCGAGCGACCACTGCGACGCGAAGAAGTTCGACATCTGCAGGAACTGATCGTACTGAGGCTGCTGGTGCGTGAACCGCACGCCATAGTCGAGCGTCAGGCGCGGGTTCACCTTCCAGTTGTCCTGCAGGTAGAACTCGGTGTTGTTGTAGATCATGCTCCCTTCGATCAGCTTCGACTGCTGGAGGTACTGCGTGAACACGCCGACCGCTGCGTTCGCGAAGCCGAAGCCGGTGTCGAGAGCGTTGTTCGTGTCGTTGCCGAAGTTGACGTAGCCCTGGAATCCGAGGTTGGGCACGCCGCCGGCGCCGGTGTTCTGCGCCTTGAAGCTGTGGTTGTTGTAGAAGCCGGCCTTGCTCGTGTGCGCGCCCCAGACCTTGGTCAAGCTCACCGCGACGTCCTGCGTCCGGTTGATGTTGAGGAATCCGGGGAACAGCTGGTTCGGCGGCCCGGGCAGATCACCCGTGCCAGCCGTACCGGTCTGCGTCGGCACGATGCGGCTGCCCCACGCGAACGCGGGCGGCAGGTTGATCCGTGTGCCATCCCACCAGACGGGATTGAGATCGTTCAGCGTCGTGAACGCGTAGTAGCGCGGATCGACCACGCCGGCGTTCGGGTAGAGGAGCGGGAAACCGGCAAGGCTCGTCAGTCTGTTCGACGAGTCGTTGATGAAGATCCCACCCGGAAGATTCGCGCCCACCGAGCCGATTGACCCGCCGCCCGCGAGCTGATTGCGGATGAACCCGTAGGTGCCCTCGAGGAACGTCGAGTTGTTGATCTGATAGTCCACCGTTGCCCCGTAGTTCGTGATGAACGGGTAGGGGTTCTGCATGTCGTTGAACCCCTGGATGGTGCCCGGCGTGATCAGCTTGCGCGCCCGCTGGCCGGAGTACTTGCCGGTGAACCGCAGCTTCTGCGACAGCTGATAGTCGACGCGAATCGACGGCTGCTGCGTGAGGTTGTCGGTCGTCGGCGCCGCCACTTCGTAGTTGTAGTTCTGGCCGGGCAGCTGCGTGACGTTCGGCAATGGGTACCGATTGAGAATCGCCTGCCCGATCGGATAGAGCCGGCTCGCCGGCATCTTGCCGAGCACGCCGCCGTCCTGGAAGCAGCCGGCAGTGTTCCCGGCGACGCAGGGCTGCGTCGAGAGCGGATCCTTGATCAAGTTGAACAGCGCGCCGGTATTGTCGCGCGTCTGCGAGAAGTCGCCCGCTCGCTCGAGCGCGGTCGGCACGCGGATGCGAATCGGGTTGCCGCCGTTGATCGCGGCAGTCACCGGTCGATATTCGTGCGAGTAATCGCCGTTCTTGATGTTTACCCAGCTGTTCGAATCCCAGTCCGAGTTCGTCTGGATGTCGTAGGCCGATCCTCTGAACTGGTTCGTGCCGCTCTTGGTGACGGCGGTGATCTGCAGGCCGCTCGAGCGGCCGTACTCGGCCTGATAGCCCTGCGTGAGGATCTTCACCTCGCCAATCGCGTCGACGTTCATCTGCAGCATCTGGCCGTTGTTGCCGGTGTCCATCGCCGAGATGCCGTCCATCATGATGTTGTTCTGGCCGGCGCCGCCCAGCCGCGTGCCGCCGGCCGAGGCGCCGGTCTGCACGACGCCGGGTGTGAACGCCGTCAGGTTCGTGAAGTTGTTGCGCGAGAACGGCAGGTTGTCGATCTGCTTGCTCGTCACCGCGTACGATCGCTCCCCGCTCTGCGTCTGCACGAGGGGCGACTGCGCGACGACCGTGATCGTTTCGGCGAGCGCGCCGGGCTCGAGCGTGAGCGGAGGCACGCCGACGCGGTCGGCGCCGCTGACGGCGATGCCTCCGCGTCTCACGGTCTTGAACCCTTCCAGCGTGATCTCGACCGTGTAGGTATCTGCGGTGACGTTGGGAAAGACGTAGTCGCCCGTTTCGTTGGTGACGGCGGGCGCCGATTTCGTTCCGCGCGTCTCGCTGATCAGCACGACGGTGGCGCCGGGGATGACCGCCCCGCTCGGGTCTTTCACATTCCCGGTGACGGTTCCGGTCGTGATCTGCGCGAGCGCGTGAACCGGGGCGAGCGCCAGCATCACGCCGGCGCCTGCGAAGAGCAGCCTACGTAGCATGTGTCCTCCTCCGACTGACCGAGACTGCGACGTGTGATCGACTCGGAGCGACCGGACCGCGTCCGGGTTTTTCGAGAATCCGCGCCTATGCAATCGGTTACATGGCGCACACGATAGTGACGGCCGAATCCTCAGTCAAGCCAAAAGCGGCGGCGGATCGACGGAAGGCAGGGAATTTCCAGAGAGTTGAATCGGGTATCCGGAAGATCGAAGTGAGGTGTCTCGGGACCGCCAACATGTCCGTCTTCATCGATATCCATGCAGGAACCGGTGTTGCACCGAGTCCGTGTCGCGCGTCAAGATGCGGCCGATATGGATACCAACTGGATCGATCATCTGCTGCTGGCCGTCGACCAGCCCGTCCCATGACTTCTCGAGATCCAGGATACGGCCGCCGGCTGCCGTCCGGCGCCCGGCAAGTGGCCGCCCAAGGAAATCATCGGACATCTCATCGACTCGGCGGTCAACAACCAGGCCCGCTTCGTCCGCGCGCAGATGCAGGACGATCTGGTTGCCTCAGCCTGCGTCTCTGAGCGCGCGAATGGCGGCGGCAAACGCAACACCCGTGAAGAGGACGAAGGCGATTGCTTCGACCGTGATGCCTACCGCGTCGCCGACGCCGATCGTCGCGTACCGGAGCACGTCGATGTGCCACGTGATCGGGTTTGCGAAAGCGACGATTCGAAACATGCGCGGCAGTGGATCGAGGGGGTAGAACATCGAGCTCGCGAACAGGAACACGAAGTAGAACACCGATGTGACGGTGTTGTACGCGTCATTGCGGCGGATGCGCAGGGCGAAGATGGCGTAGAAGAAGAACCATCCGGCCGTGCCCACGAGCGTCGCCGCGACGAGGAGCGGCAGGCGATCGAAGCGGACCGGGACGTGCAGCAGCGCCGTCGCGAGCACGAGCGTCAGCAGCGCCTGCACGAGCGCCACGAGCGTGTTGAACAGCACCTTGCCCAGCAGGTGCTCCCACCGCCGCATCGGATAGGTGAGCATCTCGTAAAAAATGCCGTTGTCGCGGTCGAGGAAGAATGACCACGACGTGTTCGATGCGATGCCGAAGCTCGCCATTCCCAGGACGCCCGCGAGGAAGAATGCGTTGTACTCGACGCCCGCAAGGCCGCTCGTGAAGCCGAGCGACGCGTTCACGCCGATGCCGAACACGAGCAGATATCCGAGCGGATACACCAGGTCCCAGAAGATGAACAGCGAATTGGTGGCGCGAATCTTCGCTTCCCGCACCAGGACCGCCGCCAGCGCGTGCGTCATCATCGCGGCACCTCGGGCTGTTGTGTGAGCTGAACGAACACATCTTCGAGGCTCGCGCCGGTGATCTCGAGGCGCTGAATGCGGCCGTGCCTTCCGAGCGCCGAGACGAGCTCGAGGACGCGCGGTTCCTCGTCTCGAAGCTGAAGCTGCACCGTGTTGTGCTGTACGACGACGCGCTCCGGCCCGTAACCCGCGACGATCGTCGCCAGCTCCTGCGGGATGCGATCGAAGGTGATCGTGACCTCGTGAAGTCGGCCGACCAGCTCCTTCAACGCCTGCACGCTGCCGCGCGCGACGCGCCGGCCGTTGTTGATGATCAGGATGTCGTCGCACAGTTCCTCGGCCTCGCTGAGGATCTGCGTCGTGAGCACGATCGTTCGTCCCGCGGCCGCTTCGGCGCGCAGCATGGCCATCACCGAGCGTTTCAGGATCGCATCCATGCCGCTCGAGAACTCGTCGAGGAAGATGATCGGCACGTCGATCATGAACATCTTGGCGACCTGAACGCGCCGACGGATGCCGCCGCTCAAATCCTGCACCTTCCGATCGGCGACGTCTTCGATCCGGAATTGCGTCATGACCCGCTCCGCACGGTTGCGAACGGGGGGCCCGGCGCCGCCGTGAAAGCGGGCAAACGTCAGGAGATTGTCGCGGACGTTCAGGAGCAGGTCCGCCGCCTGCTCCTGAATCACCACGCCGATGCGGCGGCGGACCTCGAGCGGCGCCTTCACGACGTCGTATCCGAGCACTTCGACCGTCCCTCCGCCCGGACGCGCCAGCGTCGTCATGATGCGCAACGTGGTCGTCTTACCGGCGCCGTTCGGACCAAGGAGGCCGAAGATCGAGCCGCGTTGAACCGAAAAGCTCAGATCGTCGACAGCGCGGATCGGTCGGTGACGCGAACCGAACGTCTTCACGAGGTTCTTCACGACAATGGCCGGTGTGGACACCGATGGCTCCTGTGTATCCGGTTATGCGGCGAACGGATCCGACCGACACACCCGTCGGTCTTGTGGTCAGGAACGGTGAACGGAACGGGCGGTGTTCAGCGGCGGGCCGGTTTCATCGTCAACCTTGATCAGGCGGTGCAACGCAACGCTACCATAGTACTGGCTCGAGCCATCAATCCAGGCAGTGATCCGAAACAGATCGGTCCCTTCGGTCTCGGTCTTTTTCTTGTCCGATGGAGCGATCCGGGCCGATCTTTCTCGTCACATGGTGAAGGCAAGCCGTCGGTGGATATGCAGCGGGTTCCCTATAATGTGCTCATGACGATACGCTCCATCGCGGCAATCGTGGCAATCACAGGCGGATTCCTTTGCCTCACCGCGCAGCCCGCCGCCGCACAGAACAGCTCACAGAACGACGCCCTTCGCGTGCTGGTTTCCAACGGCATGAAGGGCACCATGGAGGAGCTCCGACCGCAGTGCGAAAAGGCCGTCGGGCGGTCGCTCGCGATCCAGTTCGGTTCCACCGCGTCGTTGAAGAAAAGAATCGAAATGGGCGAGGCGTTCGATGTCACCATCATCACGACCGAAGCGATTGATGACCTGATCAAGCAGGGCAAGGTTACGGCCGCTTCGCGCATGGGCCTGGGCCGCTCTGAACTCGGCATCGGTATCCGTGCCGGCGCGCCCAGGCCGGACATCCGCACGCCCGAGGCGCTCAAAAAGGTGCTCCAGGAAGCGAAATCCATTACGTATCCGCAGGACGGTGCGAGCAGGGGATCCATCGAGAAAATGTTCGAGCGTATGGGCATCGCCGCCGATGTGAAGCCCAAGATCACCCTGGCGCCGGGCTCCGGGGCGGCGACCGAGAGCGTCGCGGCAGGTCAGGCGGCGATGGTCATTACGTTATTCAGCGAAATCGTGCCGACTCACGGCGTCGAGATTCTCGGACCGCTTCCCGGGGAATACCACTCGGACATCCGCTTTGGAGCGGCAACCAGCGCCACGTCAAAGAATGCCGACGCCGCTAAGGCGTTGATCGCCTTTCTCTCGGGGCCCACGGCGGCGCCCGTTCTCAAGGCCAAAGGAATCGAACGTCATTAGAACGGGAATCGCGCATGCAACATCGCCGCGAGCGCTGACCCCCAGATCCGCCATCGATGCGGCTGTCGGCCGACGCCGAATGGCGCGCGGATTGAAAACGACGCCGGCTCGACGCGTGCCAGGGGAGACGAGAGACGAGAGATGGTTAAGGGGAGCAGGCGTCGAGGCACGGGTTGACCAGCTTCATGGAGGCGCGTGCATTCATTCACACCGAAGGGCGACGACTGGTTCGACCCGCGATGCCCGGTGCGCAGGCAGAAACGCAGCGGCGAAAGCCGTCACCAGCAGCAGAACCATCGACGTGGCGAGCGCGATCGGATCGTGAGGTTCGACGCCGACGAGCAGCGTTCGAATCGGTCGTACGGCTGTCAACGATGCGACCAGACCCACCGCAGCGCCTACGAGCACCGGGGCCGTCGCGTCGCGGACGACCAACCATCGAACTTCAGCCGGCGGCGCCCCGAGTGCGATTCGCAGTCCCATTTCTGCTGTTCGCTGGGTGACAACGTAGCTCATGAGCCCGTAGAGCAAAAGATGGCCCCCGTGGCACCAATGCCGAGAGCCAGTGATGCAACCGCGAAGACCGTGAAAATGGGGTTGCGGATCAGCAGGCGCATTCCATAGCGGACGTCCTGCAGTAATGCCGCCCACAACGCGCGCGCCTTCACGTCCAGGATCTGCGGACTGTTTTCTTCAACAAGCAACTCGAACGCGACGCGCACTTCATCGCCCACGTCGCGTTCCATGCGGTCGCAATGCATCGAGTTGTGCCAGAGGCTGCGAAGACGCGCTGTCAATCGCACGTAGCGCCTCCAATCAGGGACGTAGTTACGCCTCGAGAGCGCGAGCAATCACAAGAGCAATCCGGTATCTGTCGGACGCCTAACGGAGGACCTGCCACGGGTCCAGGCGCGCCGCGCGACGGGCCGGAACGACACTCGCGACGGCAGCGACAACCGCGAGGGCGATGCCGACGGCGGCGAAACTCGCGAGGTCATGCGGGTTGACGCCGTACAGCACCGTTCCCAGCAAGCGCGACAGCGCGTACGCCGTCCATAAGCCGAGTGTGATGCCGCGACGGCGGCGCAGCACGCGCGCGCCGTGTCTGATGTCCTGCATCAGACCGGCCCATGGGATCCACCCGGCCGGCGGTGGAACCGCGGCCGGGAGACTGTCCCTCACGCGCGCTCTGAAATCAGGCATGGCGAAATCCCGCGTGATTACTGTTGCTCCTTCGGGGCCACGTAGTTCTTGCGAGCCCGCGGCTTCATCCCATGTTGAGAAACGCGCACGTCGATGGCGTGTACCTTCCCGTCACGTTTGGGTGGAGCGTAGCCAATGAGGTACTGACTGTGCAGCTCGTCGGCGACCTTCGCGAACGCGGCCCCCAAATCCTCTCCGTACCGGATCTCGGTGTACCCGCCGCCGGTCTGTTCCGCCACGACCGCAAGACCGGGGTCAGGAAGGTCGGCGCTCATCATCGCCTGAAGGCCGGCCGGACCAAGCCCGGGCTGCAGCGGGTGCCGGCCACGACTGCGCATGCCGACCGCGTACACCATCACGTTGTCGCGGCGTGCGCGGTCGATGACCTCGGCCTGGCTCACGAAGGGCTGACGGAAGCCGACCGGACCGCTGTCCTTTCCGTCGCTCAGAACAAGGATGACCGGGCGCGCTTCGCCCTCGCGCGTGAATGCCGCCAGGCCCTCGCCGAATGCTCGCCAGAGCGGTGTCGGCGCATCGGGGGCAATCGCGTCGGGCAGCGCTCTCCGCAACTGGTCGAGATCATGGGTGAACGACGGACTGATGGTGATCTCGTGCCCGAAGGTACCGACGCGCACCGCGTCGTCCGGCCGGAGGCGCATGAACAGCTGGTCCGACGCGGCGCGCAGCAGCGGCAGGTTGCCTTCCATGCTTCCCGAGACGTCCAGCAGGATGATCAGTCGAATCGGCTGAGGGGTGTTGTCGAACAGGGTGATCGGCTGCGTCTTTCCGTCATCGCGCACTTCGAAGTCGTCGCGCGAGAGCGTCGTGACGAGCCGACCGTCTCGATCGGTCACGGTGACGAAGACGTGGACCGCGTCGATCGCGCCGCGGAACGTCGGTGGCTGCCCGGCTGCGCCAAGCGCGCCAATGATGCTCACCGCGAGAGACGCGCAGGTCAGGATCCGAGTCATACTTATCAGTCTGTCTTTCCGCAGGCCGGGCACTCACCTCAACTCATAACACGGTTGACCGGCGAGCGATCACCCGCAGCGCGAATCACCCAGCTGATGCGGCAGCAGACGGATCGAGTAAGATCATCGGCGATTGCGTCTTGGGTTCCGCTCCGACCAACATCGGAGGTCAGCGACCGAGCGGCGCCAGCTGCGGCCGTGACTCACCGGGCCGCGACACAACTAACGGCACAAAAGGCCTGAGGTACGCCGAAAGGGTGTGTACCTTGGTCCACGTCAACGGGCGCGAGTATCGGATGCCCCAACGGCCGACGATCGTCGTCTGCTTGGACGGCTCGTCGAGCGAGTACGTCGACGCCGCCGTTGACGGCGACGCGGCGCCATTTCTCGCGTCGCTCGTCGGCGCTGGCCGCGTCCGCAGCGTCGACGCGGCGATGCCCACGTTGACTGTTCGATCAATGGATCGGCCCCGCGGCTGCCACGGTCATCCTGCCGATTACGGACCCATATGTCGCGCACCACGGGGCGCTGGGTTCCTTTGCGACCGCGTATATCGATGATGCGCGGCGCCGGGCGGCCGTCATCCGGCTGCTGCCGTCGGTCACCGGCATCGAGACGGTGTCGGATCGCGATGACGCGTGCTGCAGGTTCGAACTGCCGCCGGATCGCGTCGGCGACCTCGTCGTGACCGCTGATCGCGATCACGTCTTCGGTACGCGTCCCGCCGATCACGACCTGTCGGGGCTTCACGGGCCGTTGCGTTCGCACGGCGGCCTCGCGGAACGTCGCGTGCCGCTGCTCTTCAACCGTCCGCTTCAGATCGAACCAGGCGGGCCATTGCGAAATTTCGACGCGTTCTGGGTTGCCCTCAACGCGCTCTGATCGACGCGCGTCTCGAGATGCGCCGCGTTGACAGCGCGCAAGTGCGTGCACCGGTGCAATCGCACGGCGGCATCGCATCACACTGCGAAAAGCGTCCCGGGTTACCGTGCTCGTTCGAGGCGCAGCTCGGCGTGTTGTCCCCAGTACTCGCTGATATCTTGATTCGTCCGCTGCTCGCCCATCACAAAACAGTGACCGGCCGGGACGACCTGCGGCGTCCGCTCGGGCGCCTGGGCGACACGAGTCAGGAACTCGCGCGAGAATCCACTCACGGGAACGTCGTTGACGTACAACGTGGCGTCATCGATGCGGATGCGGTCGCCAGGAACCGCCACGACTCGGAGGACCAGAGGTGTGGTCACCCCTGATCCGTTCGCAGCCGGTTTTACACGTACCAGGTCGCCGCGCTGAAACGGTGCCGGCTGCGCGTACAGCGTTGCCGACGCAAGGATGGCTAACGAAACGGCAGACACTCGCATCTCAGCCTCCATGGATCGCACGAATGTAGCATCGGCGCAGCGGTCGCATTACGATTGATCGACCACCTCATCATCACGGAGCGGCAGCGCCGACTGAACGTCGACTTTCGATGGCGGAGAATTCAGCATGCATCTCAGATTCGCGTCCGTAGTCGGCGTCTCTCTGCTTGCGACCGCCGCCTGCGCGCCTCAATTCGATCTCGTGATCAAGAACGGCGACCTCATCGACGGGACCGGCGCCCCGGCCCGCCGCGCCGACGTCGCGGTCAGGGGCGACCGCATCGTCGCGGTCGGCGCGGCGTCCGGTCGCGCGCGGCGGACGATCGACGCCACCGGCCACGTCGTGGCGCCGGGATTCATCGACGTGCAGGGGCAGTCGGGCGTCACGCTCCTCGTGGACGCCAACGGCGAGAGCCACATCCGCCAGGGCATCACGACGGAAATCATCGGCGAAGGCAGCACGCCGGCGCTGTGGACCCGCGACACGGCCGACCGGGTGGCTCTCGACAGATATCACCTGCAGTACGACTGGACCGGATTCGACGGCTACCTGCACACGTTGCAGAATCGCGGGACGTCGATCAACCTCGGGTCGTTCGCGCCGGTCGCGGCGATCCGCGAGCAGGTCCTCGGCATGCAGAACCGTACGCCCACGCCGGAGGAACTGCAGCGCGAGCAGGAGATCCTCGACCGCGCGATGCAGCAGGGCGCCTTCGGTTTCGCGACCGCTCTGATTTATCCGCCCGCCTCCTACACGCACACCGACGAGCTCGTCGCGCTCGCCCGCGTCGCGTCGAAGTACGGCGGCGTCTACATCTCACACGTGCGCGGCGAGAGCTTTCGCGTGAAGGACGCCATCGGCGAAGCGATCGACATCGGACGGCAGGCGGGGCTGCCGGTCGTCATCTATCACCTGAAGATCGGCGCGAAAGCGAACTGGGGCCACATGGACGAGATCCGCGCCGAGATCGAGGAGGCCCGGGCGCGCGGTGTGAACGTGAGCGCGTGCCAATACCCATACACCGCCGGCGGCACCAACCTGCCGGCGACGCTTCCAGGCTGGGCGCAGGAGGGCGGGCGCGAGAAGATGCTCGAGCGCCTGAAGAATCCCGCCGAGCGTGCGAAGATGCGCCGCGACGTCGAGGCCAACACCGAGGTCGAGAACCTGCTGGCCGGCGCCACGTTCGACGGCATTCAGATCGCGTCGGTGCCGCCCGACAAAGACCAGTCCATTGTCGGCAAGCGGCTCTCGCAGATTGCCGCCGAGCGTCACCAGGAGAACTGGGACACGCTGTTCTCGATCCTGATCGAGAACGATGGACGCGTCGCCGCCCTCTTTCACATGATGTCGGAAGACGATGTGAAGACCGCGATGCGCTATCCGTGGGTCAGCGTCGGCACCGATTCGGACGCGCGCCGCCCCGACGGTCCGCTTGGCAGCGGCCAGCCGCACCCGCGTTCGTACGGGACGTTCCCGCGGATTCTCGGACGCTACGTCCGCGACGAACACGTGCTGGCACTGCCGGAGGCGATTCGCAAGATGACGAGCCTCGCCGCGTCGCAGATGAAGATCGCGGATCGAGGCACGGTCAGGGAAGGTTTCTTTGCCGACCTGGTCGTCTTCGATCCGAAGACCGTCGCCGATACGGCGACGTTCGAGAAGCCGCAGCAGTATCCGGTCGGCATCGAGACGGTGATCGTGAACGGCACGGTGACGGTCGACGCCGGCCGCCACACCGGCGCGCACGCCGGACGCGCGCTGTACGGCCCGGGCTACCGGCGGTCGCGAGCCGCGAACTGACGCGCGGGACGCATCATCAGGACGCGCGGTTGGCGACCGCAGAGGGCGCACCGTGTTTCGCTACTATCCCTTGGACAACCACGGGATCGCTTTGCTGGCCCACACACTGGAAGGGTAGGTCGTCCTGAGTTCCTCGGCGACTTTGCTGAGAACGGTGTGGTCGTGGGTCGCGCTGTAACGCGTCACCGCCCGCCAGTACATCGCGCCAGGTGCGGAATGGGATTGGCCAAAGCGCGTCACCACGTCGTCGTACCAGCGCTCCGCATCGGCGTATTTCTTGTGCACGAACGCGATCCGCCCGAGGCCACTCGTCAGGGCAGCCATGAAATCGGTATTTGTCAGATACCCTTCGAGACGGCTGCGCTCCTTCCCGTCGCTGTCGAAGAGCAGGACAGTCGGCGTCCAGACCGCTTCAAATCGGTGGAACCATGCGGGATGTTCCTTGATGTGAGCTTCGACGGGCACGAAATGCCCGTGGATGAAGTCGGCTGTTTTCTGGTCGGCGTACGACTCGGCTTCCAGCCGAGCGCAAGCGCCTCAAGCCGGCGCCGCACTGAAATCGAGCAGGACAGCGCGATCCCGCTCCTTCGCGGCGGCGAATGCCTGATCCACGTCTTTGCTCCAATTCACCGCCATGTTCATCTCCTGCGCGATTATAGTGCTCTGCATGCGCAGCCGCCTTTCAGATCTTGGCGGTCGTCGACCACGAGCGCTGCAGAGCGAGACGGCTGTGTACCGGACGTCGCGCCAGTTCACGATTGCTTCGGCTCAATGCGTCAGGCCGTAGACGATGTAGTTGACGCCGAGCTTGTAGGCTTCGTTGGTTTCATCGAAGGGACGGAATCCTCGGCCGGACCATTCCCAGTACTGCGAGACGTCGGTGTTGTAGTTGACGATCATCATCAGCCGCCGGTGCGGATCGTTGTCCTCGTACACGCCGCGGAACACCGGCGCACCGCTGTTGTACGCCTGCGGAAAGCTGTCGAGCGTCGGGATCTCGAAGAAGCAGTGAAAGATCGGATCGGTCAACTGCATGTCGACGAACCGCGCCTCCGGCAGCACGCGCTTCATGTTCTCCTCGAACGGTTCCCATCCGCCGCCGGGCACCCCGCGCCATCCCGGCATCTTGAAATCGTCGACGATCAGGAATCCGCCCTTGAGCAAGTACGCGCGCAGCGCGGCAGCCTCGCGATCGGTCAGCGTCCACCAGCCGACCTCGATGATGTACGCGACGGCGTACTTCGTCAGCTCCGGATCGTCGAGCGTGAGCGTGTTGACCTCCTCGTCGTGCGCGCCGAGGAAACTCACCTCGTTCATGATCTTCATGAGGTTGCGTTCCGCGATCGGATAGCCGTGAATCCATGAAGGCCGGCCGCCGGCCCAATAGCCGCCCGGCGCCGTCTCGTAGCGGACGCGCACGAACGTGAACCGGCCGTCATACGAAATGTTGGGAAGCGGCGAGCTGCGGCCGTATCCGCCGAATCCGCCGAACTGCCGCTGCGCGTACGCAGCGGCGGTCGCGCAAATGGTCGCGACGGCCAGCCAGGCGACGATCCGCATCGTCTCCCGGCCAGTCTATCGCAGATGACTTTCGTGATGGATGATCCTCGTTTACGATCGCGAACAGTGCCCGCCGGCGAACTGCTCATTTGGTACTGTCGTTTGGTTCGATCAGACGGGTGCGCGACGGAGGACGTGATGAAAGCGTATGTGGCGACGACCGGCTCGGTCTTCGGGCTTCTCGTGGTAGCGCATATCGTGCGCGTCATCGCGGAGGGACCACGTGTGGCGACGGACCCTCTGTTCACTTTCATGACGGTTGTCGCTGCGGTTCTCTGCGTGTGGGCCGGATACCTGCTGCGGACCCGGTCGTGGATCTGATGCGAGGTCGGTTTCGTTGCGAACCAAATATGTGGTTTCGTTGTCTAACGAATGATACTCACCGCAAGGAAGGTCCGGCCGATGCGGATCGTTCGTGCCGTCGTGCTGCTGACCGCGGGCCTCGCCGGCGGCGAATCAACGCTGAGGGGCCAGCCGCCCGATGCAGCTCAGGTGCTCGCCTCGACACGTGAGGCGCTCGGAGGCGAGAAGGCGTTCGCCTCGGTCAAGACGTTCGTCGCCACCGGCAGGACCCGTCAAATTCGCGGAAACAACTTAGTACCAATCGAGTTCGAGATCAGCTGCGAACTGCCCGATAAGTTCGTCCGCAAGGATGAGATTCCGGCGCAGGACAGCGATGTTACGGTAGTCGGATTCCGCGGCGAGGAGTTGATTCAGTTTCCGCCCCCGCCACCCGGTCGTGCGGGTGGACCGCCTGGACCTCCTGCCGGTCGCAGCGGTCCACCGCCGAATCCTGCGCAGCAGCGGCTGACCACCGTCAAGCAGGACTTCGCCCGACTGATGCTCGGCGTGTTCGCGGCGTCGTTTTCGCCGTATCCGCTCACGTTCAAATATGCCGCGGAAGGCGAAGCGCCCGAAGGCAAGGCGGACATCCTCGACGTCGCTGGTCCGGCCAACTTTGCGGTCCGTTTCGTCGTCCAACGCGATACGCATCTTCCCGTCATGCTGATGTGGCAGCAGCCGGCGACTCCGGGGACAGCGCAGGCGAAGCCGACCGACTACCGGATGTATTACGCGGAGTACCGAACCGTGAACGGCATCAAGTGGCCGTTCCGCATCCGGCGCGCCGTCGCCGGCGACACGATCGAGGAAACGACATTTGATCGAGTCAGCGTCAACGTGAAGATCGATCCGCGGAAGTTCGAGGCACCGAAATGAGCGACGACGTGTTTGCGGCCTTGCGCAAGCTGCTCGTGATTCTGATCGCTGGAGCGACGCTGAATCTCTCCGGCGCGAACCTCTTCGCCCAGCCCGCTTCCGGCGGATCGCTGCGCGTTACCGTCGTGGATCAGACCGGCGCGGTCATCGTCGGCGCGACCGTCACCGTCGCGGCGGCAGATGAAGCGACGAAAACCGCGGCGATCGCGCCGGTGCGCACGTCGGACACGGGTGTGGCAATCGTCGCGGCGCTCACACCGGGCCGATATACCGTTCAAGTCGAGTTTCCCGGATTCGAAAAACGGTTGCTGACTGATGTCCGCGTGCGGAACGGCGAGAACAGGCAGGTCGCCGTGCTGACGATCGAGCGCGTCCAGACGGCGGTCACCGTGGAACAGGACAAACAGCAGGCGGCCGCCGACCGGAACGGCCCGTCGTTTGGTACGACCCTGACGCGCGAGCAGATCGAGGCGCTCTCGGACGACCCGTCGATCCTGCAGCAGCAGCTCCAGGACATGGCGGGTCCCGGTGCGGTGATCCGCATCGACGGTTTCGAAGGCGGAGCGTTGCCGGCCAAAGCGATGATTCGATCGATTCGCATCGCGCGCGATCAGTTCGCCGCCGAATACCACAGCGCCGGCGGCGTCGCGATCGAGATCATCACGCAGCCCGGCGTCGGGCCGATTCGCTATTTTTCGACCGTGCTCGTCCGGGACGGGTCGTTGAGCGGACGGAGCCCGTTCGTGCCGGTCAAAGGGCCGGAACAGAACGTCAACTACGGCTTCGGCATGAACGGCGCCCTGGTCAAGGACAAGAGCTCGTTCGGCATGGTCGTCTTCGGCACGAGCTCGTACGAGACGCCGAACTTGAATGCCGCCGTCCCCGGTGGAACGCTCTCACACGCGCTGAGCCTGAAAGCGCCACGCGACAACATCTTCGTGAACGGTCAACTCGATTACGCGCTCACACTCGATCAGACGGTCCGGTTCGGCTACAACCTCACCCGTGTGTCGAACGACAATCTCGGCGTCGGCGGGTACGACGAACCCGAGCGCGCGTACGCGACCGGGAACGTGGTTCATACCGTGCGCGCCCAGCACTTCGGTCCGGTCGGACGCCGCGCGTTCTCGCGTTCGCGCGTGCAGCTGTTGTGGTCGGACGCCGACGCGCAGTCGGCGAACGAGATGCCGACGATTCGCGTGCTCGACGCGTTCAACAGCGGCGGCGCGCAGCGGGCGGGCGGCGATCACGCCAGGACGCTGGACATCGCGTCCGACCTCGATTACGTGCGTGGCCGTCATTCGATCCGCACCGGCTTCGTGTTCGACAGCACCTGGTATCGGTCGGACACGAGAGCGAATTACCTCGGCACCTTCACGTTCACCAACCTTCAGGCGTACGAGACGGATCAGCCGAGCAACTACACGCGGCGCATCGGCGATCCGGCCATCGCCTACGACAACGTGCAGGGCGGGATCTACGTTCAGGACGACATTCGCGTGCGCAAGAACCTCACGCTCACGCCAGGCGTCCGCTACGAGCTTCAGACGCACGTCGGGAACTACGCGAATATCGGCCCGCGGTTCGGCGCGACGTGGGCGCCGTTGGCGGGCGGCCAGACCACGTTACGCGGCAGCGCCGGCATCTTCTACGATTGGCTGCCCACCAGCGCCTACGATCAGGCGTTGCGCGTCGATGGCTTTCACCAGCAGGAAATCAACATCGTCGATCCATCGTTTCCGGATCCCGGGACCAGCGGCGTGATCGTCCCGATCAATCGGTACGTGCTCGGCGGCGCATACAGCGCCCCGCGGATCACGCGGATCAGTGGCGGCGTCGATCAGGGGGTCTGGAAAGTGACGCGTGTCGCGCTGACGTACAGCTACCTGCGCGGATCGCGTCTGGCTCGCGGCGTGAATCTGAACGCGCCGATCGACGGCGCCAGGCCGGATCCGGCGTTCGCGTCCATCATCGAGGTCGTGTCCGACGCAGCGTCGCGGCAGCACCAGCTGCAGCTCGACGCCAGCATCAATCCCGGCGCGCTGCTGCCGCTGTCCAAGGGTCCTCGAGTGAGCTTCAAGCGCATCACCGTGTTCGCCAACTACACGCTGGCGTCTCTACTGAACAACACCGACGGTCCGTTCAGCATTGCGCCGACCGGACGGCTCGCGACCGAGTGGGGGCCCGCCGCCGGCGGCGTCTCGGGCGGACCGGGAATCGGAGTGCCAGGCGTCTTCGTGTTCGGCGGCGGCGTCGTCGCCACGGACATCCGGAGCCGCCTGAATCTTGCCGTGAACAACCAGGTGATTCGGAACGTCCTCGTCGCGATCAATCTCAACAGCAGCACCGCCCCTCCCTACACGCTCCTGACGGGACGCGATGACAACGGCGATGGGATTTTCAACGACCGGCCGACGGGCGTGGGACGTAACACGCTGCGCGCGAGCGGGCAAACGACGATCAATGCGATGGTGGGTTACGTCTTCGCGTTCGGCCACACGACCGGGTTGCCGCCCGGCATCGGCGTCTTCGGGAGCGGCGGCGCAGCGCAGGTGCGCACCGTCGATCAAGGTACGGCGCGGTATCGCTTGCAGCTCTTCGTGCAGGCGCAGAATCTCACGAACGAAAGGAATTATCTCGGCTACAGCGGCACGATGACGTCGCCATTCTTTGGCAGACCGACAACGGTCGGCGGCATGCGAAAAATTGACGCGGGAATCAACATGAGCTTCTGAGTCGCCGAAGAGACCGCCAAGGATGGTCGACAGTAGAACGATACGGGGACCGTCCTCTCACGTGGACTTGCCGGCGAATCAGTGCAGTACTGACCTGGCGCCGGCACGCCTCGCCCGCTTTCGTGCCGCGGCCGCGAAGCCGGCGAGCGTCAGAAGGGTCAGCGAACCCGGTTCCGGAGTGGCTGCGATTTGCGCATCGGTGAACTCCAAAGCACCAAGCGAACCGGGCCGCAGCACGACGCCGCCAAAGTCGCTGTTTGCCGACAACAGGCCGGAAATGAAATTTGTCACGTCCAGGCTGATGGTTCCACCCCGCTCAGGAATCCTGGTGACCGACCCTAGGAGTGAGCCGGCGTTGTAGTCGGCGAGAGTGATCGATCCAGTGCCTGCGTAACCGAAGATGTTGACGCGCGTCAAATCCGGACACGGGCTCAGCGACGCGCATTCACTGAACACATCGCTGCCCCTCTTCACAGAAAAGAACAACGTCGTCGGCAAAGCCGAGCGCAGGGCCGGCAGCGCGAACTGGTAGAACACGCGTGTCTCCGCGCTGGGTCCAAGCGCTACATTCTGGGCGACCGCGTCCCGAAGAAATCTGCCATCAATCGGCGCCTCATCGACAATCTCGAGGAATGACACTGGCCTCAGAACAACCGGATCCGCCTGCACTATTGCGGACACACCCAGCAGACCCCCAACCACTATGCAACCGGTTCTTGTCAGTGATCCCATGAGCTGTTTCTCCTGTTTGCAGCTTGATCAGCCAGGAAGCACGTGGAGTAAATCATCGGGCCTTATGCGACAGAATGGGCCCGCGCACAGCAGAAATAGCGAACAGTTTGCCTGTAATCGCCCTGGTTCTTCATCCTCAGGGACCAGTCGAACAAAGAAGCACGTCACATGCCGGCCGCCTTCCCTCCCGGTTCCAAGGACCAACTCTCGCGGCAACGAACTCGTCTGCCGCGACCATGCCGCGCGCGTTTACGGCGACGCGCTAAGCCTTGGGCTCACATTGCGGATGATGATCCGCTGCCGAAGCTCAAAGATCGCGAGGACGTCGGCCGGGCAAGCTCAGCGGGCGAAGAAGGCGCGTTGCCGACATCCGCAACCGCTTCGTGACAACTTTGTTGTCCACCCCTTCCGCACACGCCAGGATGATCCTTGTAGACGAGTACGACAGGGCCGCGCGCCGCTTACTTCTGTTTCTTCGCGGACGGCAGGCTAGCCACGTCTCGAAATAAAGAATTGCTTACCAGCGCGACACCGACGCTGGCGCGG
This sequence comes from Acidobacteriota bacterium, assembly GCA_003222395.1. Taxonomy (GTDB): domain Bacteria; phylum Acidobacteriota; class Vicinamibacteria; order Vicinamibacterales; family CAVVIG01; genus Gp6-AA45. Next base: position 121,266 of record QHWB01000062.1, on the reverse strand, counting down.
CGAGGATCGACGCCATGCGGAGCGGTGATAGCATGACGCGCCGCCGTGTCGTCGTCCCTTGCAACCGGGTCGAGGCGTATCTCCGCGATCGACGAGGCGATCCACGCGCTGCCGATCGAGTGGTTCCGGCCGTCGCGCGCCATCTATTGGACCGATCTGCTGGCCGCGGCGACGATCGGCTGGGCGGCGTTTGCATGGGCCGTTGCCGCGCGATCCGCGCTGGACCGCGCGGCGTTCCTCGCGGTCGCGATGCTCGCGTTGTACCGCGCTGTCCTGTTCATCCACGAGCTCACGCACCTGGCTCGACGCGACGTGCCGTGGTTCAGGCTTGCGTGCAGTGCGCTCGTCGGCGTGCCGCTGCTGATTCCGGCATTCCTCTACGAAGGCGTGCACACCGAGCATCATCGGCAACGCTCTTACGGCACTGAAGCGGACCCCGAGTACTTTCCGTACGGACGCCGCCGCCCTATCCTCATCCTCATCTCGCTCGGCGCCTCGCTGCTGGCGCCGCTCGCGCTGGCCGTGCGGTTTGGCGTGCTTGCACCGGTTTCGTGGATCGTGCCGCCGCTCGGACGCATGGTTCGCGAGCGAGCCTCTGCGCTCGCCATCAACCCCCGCTTCGTGAGGCGCGCGCCAATCTCCGCCGCAGGCCGCGTTGAAGAAGCCGCTGCGTGCGCCGTGGTATGGATGGGGGTGTCGTTGTGGTGGAACGGCCATCTGCCGACGTCGGCCTTCGCATGCTGGGCTGCAACGGTCGCCGTTGCGTCAGGCGTGAACGCCGTGCGAACGCTCGCGGCACATCGATACGACCGCGACGAGGGCGAGTTGAGAATGATCGATCAGCTGGTTGACTCGTGCACGATCGACGGCGGCAGGGGACGGAGGATGCTCATCATCGGCCACACGCTGGTGGCGCCGCTCGGATTGCGCTTCCACGCGCTCCACCACTGGATTCCGTCGCTGCCGTACCACAATCTCGGCCGTGCCCACCGCCGGCTGGTGGCCACGCTCGGCGGCGACGCGCCGTACCGGGCGACCGTCGAGCGCGGGTTCTCGCCGCTCCTGCGCGACCTCGTCCGCCGCTCCCGCCGGAGCAGGCTGTAGCGTGAGGCTTTCAGCCGAGTGGCCGACTTTGCCGCGCGACCGACGCCCGCCTGAAAGGCTCGCGCTACGCGTTCATGAAATACGATCTACCGATCTCCATCTCTCGGAAATTTGATTCGCAATCGCGCCTCACCGAGAACAATCTCATCTGCCGATTGAAGACGGACGCCGCGCGACCCTCGTGGCACCGAAATGGTTCTGCCCTCGCGCACGATCTCCGTCCCGTGTCCGCTGCCGTCGTCGTGCAATCGGAAGTGGCCGGTGCTCGGCTCGTACGTAATATGCGCATGCTGTCTGGAAACGGTCTGGTTGACGTCGGCCGACCCTTCGGTGAAGACGACGTGATTGGTTCTGATGAGTCTGTTACGGCTGTCCCGCACTTCCGTGCACCGGCCCAGATCGATGCGCGCGGCGGCGAGTGAATACGTCCACCGTTCGGTCACGCCGCGCAGCGCTGTGATTTCGATCCGGGCCGGTTTCGAGTCGTGCTCCGGATTCTCGACGTCCGGCTCCGCGACGCGCGCGAACTGCAGATCGAATTCCGGCGCGCGCCAGTTCGCCTCTGCGCGATCGACGTAATGGATCGCGACGGCGACCTCCGTCGGCGAGCATCCGGCCGACTGCAGCCGCTCGACGATCCTCGTCCGCAGAGGCGTGTCGCCTTCGAACACGGCTTCGAGCCGCCCGCGTGCCTCGGGCGATGGCGCCACAACCGAGATCTCGATTCGGTTGAACGGAAACACGCGCGTCCCGCGGCCGGTTGGCTCGATCTCCTGGTCGAGTGCATCGAGAATCGCATGAACGATCTCGAGCGGCTCACGCGGGCGCGATCGGACGAGCCCCCTCGCGGCCTCGTCGAGCCTTGCGGCGATCGTCGATTCGAGCCTTCGAGCTTTTCCCAGAAGATCCATGTCAGTTCATTTCATCAGCCCGGCGAGGGCGGCAGCGCTGACGATCTCTCCGGCAGCGGGAGCCGCGCTGCCTCCTCCGTATCCGGCGTTCTCGATGAGCACGGCAAAGGCAATCCGGCGGGTTGCGGGACCGAAGGGCGCGAAGCCGACGAACCAGCCGTGAGAAGGTCGGCCATCGAGTTGCGCCGTTCCGGTTTTGCCCGCAATTCGTCCGGGATGGTTCCGTAGTACGCGGCCTGTGCCGCTGAGGACCACATCGCGCATGTAGCCGGCGAGCACGCGTGCGTCGTTGCCGTTCAGGAACCGCTCGGTTGCTCCGCCCGCAGCTTCCTCCTGATCGCAGCGCGTCTCGCGCAGGACCCCGTTCGACGCGACGGCTGCAGCCACACGAGCCATCCTCAGCGGCGTCGCGACCACATCCCCCTGCCCATAACCGATCTGTGGAAGCGTCTGGCGCACACGCGCAACGACGTCCGGCGCCGGCGTCAGCGAAATCCCCAGTCGATTGGCGGCGTCGAGAAGCGGCTGCGATCCGACCTTGACCGCGAGCTGCGCGAAGAATGCGTTGCAGGAATGCACGAAGCCGTCGTGCACGTCGATCGTCCCGTGCGGGTGCGCGTCCAACACGTCGTCGCGGATCGGTCGATTCCAGCCGTTGATTTTCGCGCCGACCCGCCCATCGGGCAGCCGCGCGCACGTGAACGTCGTTCTGCGCGGATCGACATGCTGACGGAGCGCCGCCGAGGCCGTCACCAGCTTGAACGTGGATCCCGGCGGGTACAATCCGTAGCGCGCGCGGTCCAACAGCACGTCGGTCCCGCCTTCCGGTCGGAATGCCGCTGACGACGCCGGCCACGGATAGCTGGCGCTGGCCAGCAGTTCGCCCGTATCCGGATCGAGCACGACCGCAGCCGCTTTGCCTGCCATCTTCTGCGCGTACGCTGCGACGATGGCGGCAACGCGAAGCTGCAGGTTCGCGTCGATCGTCAGGCGCACATCGTGCGGGCTCCGGAATCGAGCGAACGCCGCGTTGGTCTGATCGTGGCGATGTCGCAGCGCAGGGATGACGTCGCGGTAATCGCGCCGAATCGTCAGCATCGGTCTGCCGGCCGAATCCGTCGTCTGAATGGCTTCCGCATGGTCGTCGAAGCCACGCAGCTGATTTTCAGCATCGCGCTCGATGTACGACGAGTTGGGCGCGCTCCAGTTCATGCGCGTTCGCGCGTCTCCGAGCAGATGGAACGCCGCGCCGCCGAGCGGATAGCATCGTTCGCCGGAGATCGGACATGCTTCGGTCAGCGACACGCCGAGCTTCGCGTACGCCTGTCGCGCGACTGCGATCACCTTTGGATCGTCAGTGGCCAACGGCACACCCTGGCGATCGTAGATGGTTCCGCGCGGCATGAGCCGGACGAGGTCCAGCACGCGCGGGTTGTATTCGAACCGTCGTCCTCCGTCGGCTTGAGTGCCGAGATGAGGCCTGATGACGTAGTCGTCGGCATGGACGATCTGTATGTCGATCGCCACGGCAAGAAGAACCAGCGCAACGAGACCGAGCGAGGCCCCGACCCACGCGATCGGGATGCGGAACGGCTCGAAATCGCCCGAAGGGTGGCGGTCGGCGTGGATCGCCGCCAGCATTCCCAGCGCGCAGAAGTTCGCGACCATCGCCGACCCGCCGTAGCTCAGAAACGGCGTCACGACGCCCGTGAGCGGCGTCACCCCAAGGATGCCCGACGCCATGATCAACGCGGGTACGATCAGGAACAGCGTGAGAGCCGTGGCGAGGAAAAAGCCGTAGTCGTTCCGCGCCAGCCGTCCGATGCGAATGCCGCGCCACGCGAGAATCGCGTACAAGACGGCAACGAGCATCAGCCCTGCGGCGCCAAGCTCCTCTCCTATCGCAGCGAGGATGAGATCCGTGTGGCCGGCCGGTAGATAGCGGGTATCACCGAGACCGAGACCGGTTCCAAACGATCCGCCCGTCGCCAGGCCCCAGACGGCGTGCGTCACCTGATCGCCGCCGAGAACTGCGTTGTCCCACGGCGACTGCCACATGCGGACGCGCTCTGCGAGCGTCTGCGAGATGTGCAGGTGATACCCGGCATAGAAACCGAGAATCAACAGCGCCAGGCCGGCGATCGCCATCCCCACGCGGCCGCGCGCGACGACGTACGTGGCGAGAAAGACGCAGCAGAGAAACAGGGCCGGACCCAGATCTTTCTGAAGAAAGAAGAAGACGAGCGCCAGGCCCACGCCGGCCAGGACCGGCAAGACGTACTCACCGCGCGGCAAGTTGACCCATCGCGTCCATCGCGAATTCCGGAGCGCCGAGCTGTGGAGCTCCCTGAGCAATTCCCATCGGCGGGCGAAGAGGCCTGCGAGAAACAGCGCGAGCAGCAAACGGATCGCTTCAATCGGCTGCACCGGGCCCAGATTGACCTTCGCGCTGCTCGTTCCCGGACCGGAACCGAAAAGGATCAGCAGCGCCGACAGAGACAACGCGACGATGAGCGGCAAGTAACTCAGCTTCACGAACCCCGCGGCGCCGAAGTCGACGAGCGACACGGCCGTCATCACCACGAGACCGATGACCGCGCCTTCCGCGAAGCGGACGAACGTCAGGCTGTCGCGCAACGGATCGGCGCGACTGAGGAGGACGGCAAAACCGATCGCCGTCAGCAGATGCGCGACCGCGACCAGCAGCGGATCGGTTCGGATGCCGCGCAGCCGCCACACGAGCATCGCGACATGAAAGGCCAGAATGTAGATACACGTGAACAGCAACACCTGGCGCCGGAACTCTCCGCGCGTTCGAACGCTGAGAAACGGTTTCAGTTTCGCAAGGACCGCTGTACCGAACAGCGGCGCGATCGCGCCCACATTCGGCAGCGGGCGCTTCTGCTGTCGTTCGTCGACGAGGAATCGAAACAGCTGCTGCGCCGCCAGACGCCGATCGTTCACGTCGGAAAAGACCGTCTCCATCGCAGCTTCGAGCGGTGCGGCGTCGGCCACCGTGTTCAAGTTGATCGGCCGAACGGCGGCGGCCGCGCGCTCCGAGCTGTCGAAGACGCTCGTGCGTCCCGCATAGGCCAGCGCAATCGCCAGGATCGCGACGCACGACGTTGCCGCCATCGAGATCGCTGAGAGATCGAATCGATCCGTCCAGTGCTGCGTTCGTCGCCCGTCCCGTTCGGTGGCGGCCGTGTAGGTCACGGTCATGGCGCCAGCCCGTGGAAACGCGGCGACACTCCAACCGGCGATTGAAAAGGCGAGGAGCTTCGCGCCTGCGGTGAGATTGGTTGAACCGCCTGCGGTGACGCCGGTCGAACCGCCTGCGGTGACGGTGGTCGAACCGAGGCGCCCGACAACTCGACCCTCCGCTGCTCCACTTGTTCGAGCCCGCGCTGCGCGGCCCGCAGGCTGCGCGGAGCGTCCGCGTACCCGAGCACCTTCGAATACAGATCGATGGCCTGCCGATACGCTTCCGTCGCCCGCGTGAGGTATTCCTGTTCCACCGCCATGCCACTCAGCGTCCGCGCCGTGCGCGCGAAGGCCGTTGCACGGGAACGATATCCGTCGGCCAGCTGCACGGTCTCGCGATCCCCTGCCGTGTACCCGAGGCGCTGCGCCTGCTTCAACGCATCGGCGCCGCGGTCGACGTCTTCGAGGCCGTAGATGAACGTTCGCATGAGGCCGAGAAACGGATCGGGCCAGTCAGGACGGAGCTCGGCTGCCTCGCGGAATGCGGAGACCGCGTCGGTGAATTCGTGCTGCGCCTCCGCGTTCTGCTTGTGCGTCTTCCGTGCCTCGCCGTTGATCCGGTGAAGGTGACCGTCGCAGTATCGCAAGGCGCCCTTCAGCTGACGGTCGTTCGGATTGACCGCCAGCGCCTGCGCGAGCGCCTCGCGGGCCATCTTCCACTGAGTCTCCCGCACGCTGGGGACCGGCGTTCGATAGTTTCCGATGATGCGGTCCGCCAGCATGGCGGTCTGATTCGTCAGCGCACGCTCCAGGCCCGCGCTGCCGACTCTGAGGCTTCGCGCGGTGAGCGCGTGGTATCCGTCCCAGAGCCGACCGATGCCGTCGAGCTCGACCGTCGGCACTTCCGCCTTGAGTCGCTCCGCGCGCGACGCAACCCTCAGCTCGTTTCCGATGATGGACAGAGCGAGCAGAAGGAGCGCCGCTCGCAGATATCGGCGGCCTGCGCGGCTCTGCGTCCTCGTCGCCTGCGGTTCGGGAGGCCGAAAGATGACGTTCGCCGACGAAGGCGCCGTCGTTTGCGATTCCGTCTCGACTCGGGATGTTCGGCGCGTCGCTTCCTCATCCATCTGCGCCGACGGCTGCGTGCGCCTCGTCGGAGGCTCGTCGTGCTGCATTCCACCGGCCGGCCATCCTTCACGTTCGGCCTGAGTGACGCGTCCGGACATGAGGCATTCGAGATCCTCGCGAATCGCGCGGGCATCGCCGTATCGATCGGCGGGATGCCCCGCGAGGAGCTTGGCCACGATGGCCTGCAACGCCGGAGGACATGGCGGCCCCAAGGGATCGGGAGGTTGCAGCGATCTGATCCGCTGCTCGAGTCGGCGCGTGTCCGGCGCCCGAAATGGCTGAACGCCGCCGACCATTTCGTACAAGAGCACTCCGACGGCCCAGAAGTCCGAGTAGGTATCGATCTCGCCCGACTCGAGCCGCTCGGGCGACAAGTACGTGATGCTGCCGAAGTCGTTGCGCGTGACCTTCCGGCTCAGCGAAAGCGCCTTGGCGATTCCAAAGTCGAGGATCTTGATCTTGTCGGCCCACAGCACGCGGATGTTCCGCGGCTTCAAATCGCCGTGCAGTAGCGAGCGAAGCTTGCGGCCGTCGACCGTCGCTTCGAAGCCGTGTGCCGCTTCGAGGAAATGACACAGCTGAATCGCGATGCCGACCGCACGGTCGGGCGCCAGAGGGCCACCGGCGACGATCTCCGAGAGATTTCGCCCGTCGAGGTACTCCATCGCGATGTAGAAATATCCGCCCTCGGTGCCGTGCTCGTACACGACGGGCACGTTCTGGCTGATGCGACAGAACTGCTCCTGAAGCTTCGCCCCCCAACGCTCCGCCTCGAGGACTTCCTGCGCGTCGCGGTCCGTTCCGGTCGGCACCAGCTTGAGCGCCACGCGGCGGCCGTCCCGACTGTCGGTCGCGAAAAACACGACAGCCATGCCGCCGCGCCCGATCTCGTGGACGATCTCGTACGGCCCCACGCGAACGCGCTGAAAAACCGTGGTCATCATCGCCCCCGGCGGACGCGCGGCGTGGTTGACGATGTGGATCGGGAATCCTGAGCCTCGGCGAACCAGTTGTCGCGGCCCAACGCGGCGCGCGAGCCGTCGCTCAGATCGCCGAACGCGTCGTGGCCGACTCCATGGAAGATGTTTCCGGAGAAGCGCGGGTCGGCCCCTTCGTCGATGATGAAAGATCGGCGGACGCGCTCCGACATGCCATTCCGCACGAAGACATTGTGCGCAATTCTCGCCGACGCCGAACGGATGGCCAGCGCGGCGCCGGGGTTGTCGTGGATGTCGCTCGCGAGGATCGTGGCGAGCGACAGCCCGTCGATGGCGAACGCGGCGTTCACGGCGCCGGTGACCTCGATGTCCACGATGGACACGTCGGAGCCTCTGACGAGGACACCCGTGCCCAGCGGCGTCGCCGCGTCGCCGACGATCCGGAAGCCGGCGAGCTCCGCGCCTGTGACTCCAGCGGCAACGACCGCGGCGTCGGCTTCCGACGCGGTGCCGGAAAGCCTAATGGTCGCTGCTCTTGGAACGCGGCTGACAACCCGGACGTTGTCTTTCAGAGTCAGCGTCTCGCGGTATTCGCCTGGCTCGACGAGCACGACCGATCCCTGACCGGCGCGCTGCACTGCCGCGGTAATCGATTCCGTAGGCCCGACGGTGATGGTTCCCGCATGCGCCGCGGGCGGCGCGCTCGCTCGTCGCTGGAACAGCGCGCCGTTCGGCCAGAGACGAACGATCGCCGTTGCGATCACAGCCGCAAGTAACGCGATCGCCGCAAGCGTGACGGCCCGTCGTGCTCTCGTCCGCTGCCCTCGCGCAGCTTTTTCCGGTTGCCGCGTCTCGACAACCGCGGGACGGTCGGCGGCGGAATTCGTGCCGAGCCGTCGCGTGATTTCCGCCGCCGCACGATCCGGCCTGCCATCGCCGGAGGCAAATCGCTCCCCTTCCACGTACACGACGCTGATGTTGTCTTTACCGCCGGCGGCATTCGCGGCATCGATCAATTCCTTCACCACCTGATCGGGCTGGCCCGCAAAGCGGTCGATGACGTCGTGCACCGCAGACGAGTCGATCAGGTCGGTGAGGCCGTCGCTGCAGAGAAGCAACGCGGCATCCGGCTCGAACGGAATCTCGCGCACGTCGATGAAGTCCGCATCGTCCGGCTGGTGGGGGTCCGAACCGACGTCGCGATACACCTCGTTGCGCCGCGGGTGGTGCATCGCCTCGAGCTCGGAGAGCTCGTTGGAATCTTCGCGCTCGCCAACCGGCGAGTGATCGCGGGTGATTTTGTCGATGCGATCGTCCCGCAGCTTGTACAGCCGCGTGTCGCCGACGTGGCCGACAACCGCGCGCGTCTCGTCCACGACCACGACCGTGAGGACGCACGCCATGCCATTCCACTCCGGCCGCAGCCCGGCAGCGCGATGGATCTCGTTGTTCGCGATCGCGATGGCTTCCCGCACCCGATCGACCACCGACCCCGTCTCCCGTTCCAGCCGCGCCCGCACCATTGTCAGCGCGATGTCGGCGGCCTTTCCGCCGGCCGCGTGGCCGCCGACGCCGTCGATGACCACGAACAGGCCTCTCGACACGTCGACGTGGACGCGATCTTCGTTGACGTCCCGCTGCAGGCCCGGGTTGGTGTCGGCCGCGGCTCTGAGCGCGCTCGCTATCCGCATCGACTGATTCACTCCGCCTTGCGTGAACGGTAACCGATCCACAGGTACAGCGCCACGAGAACGCCGCACGCCATGAGAAAGAGGAGCCGAACCGACAGCAGCAGGGCGATCATCGGCGCTTCCGGAAGTCGAGAAACACCGTGTCGGCGAGTCCTATCTTCGCGATGTCCGGCAGCAGCGTCTCGGATCCGTTCTCTCGCTTGGTACCGTCCACCTCGTCGTACCCCTTGGGAACGTGGCGGCCGTTCAACGTGGTTCCAAGCGAGCTCAGATCGATCAGGAAGAACCGATCGGTCGCCGGATCCCTGCGGATGCGGGCATGCTCACGAGAGACGTCGGCGGACGAGGCGATGCGGATGTCGACGGGATAGGCGATGCCACCCCGTCCGATTGTGAACGAGTCCTTGGTCACGTCGTAGAAATGATGACCGGACCCGTCGTCATATTCGATACGGCCCAGAACTCTCGGCGTCGATGAAGACGTTGCGCGGCTGATGGTGTGTTCCAGCGTTGTCGCGCGTTGGCCGGATTGAACGGTCGTAATTTTGCGGGTCTGCTCACCGAGACCGAGATCCGGTCTCGCCGGCATGACCAGCTCGGAGTCGACGAGAAGATCCCCTTCACTCAGCTCACCATCGGGATCCGCCACGAATCCGACGTACCAGTCGGCGGCGGCATTGCGAATCTCCGGTTCTGATTCACCCACGACCCGGCGCATCCATCGATGGACTGGCGACGCCGCGTTGAGATGGCGGAGCTCTTCGTCGAGCGCGCGGATCGTCTGTTCCTGAAGAATCGGGATGATCGGTTCCAGCCGCTCGAACTCGGAGGGATGAAGATACACGGTGTAGCGGCTGGGTGCGAGCGTCGAGTACTTGAGACGCTCGAGATTCTTCCGCATATTCGCGACGACCGCGTCGATGATGTCGCGGGCGTGGCGTCGCGACGGCGCCGCAGCGGACTCAGTTTTGTGCGAGACCATGGCGGGACCTGGCGACAGTGGGAGATGGGTACCCAAGATCTGAACCGCTCCGGGTAAGATTTGTTGACGGATGGTCGCACCGGCCGGTTCCGCCCGGCTCGCTGCTTTCGACGCCGACCACTATCGCCTGGCGCAGGCCGTCAAGTCTTAAGGAAACTCGAAGGATTCTGCAGGGTCGTCGCGGCGAGGGGCACCGTGAGAGTGCGATTCGGCCAGTTCACCATCGATTCGGACACACGGCAGCTCGTTCGGGGCGGGAGCGAAATCCACTTGTCGCCGAAGGCGTTCGATCTGCTGTGCACGCTGATCGAGAGCCGGCCGAAGGTGGTGGAAAAGGCTGACCTGCACGCACGAATCTGGCCCGACACCTACGTGGTGGACGCGAATCTCAATATCCTGATCGGCGAAATCCGGCGGGCGATCGGTGACAGCGCGCAAGAGCCGATCTTCATCCGAACCGTCCATGGCGTTGGATATGCGTTCTGCGGCACTGCGGTCGACGTCCAGTCGGCGCGTGCCGCAGTTGAGCCGCTGTTCTGCTGGGTTGCCTGGGGCTCGAAGACGTGCCAGCTCTCGGAAGGCGACAACGTCATCGGACGAGATCCGCGATGCAGTGTGTGGCTGGATGCGCCCGGCGTCTCGCGCCGCCACGCGAGCATTCGAGTCGACAGCGCGAGTCGGCGTGTCACACTCGCGGATTTGGGAAGTACCAACGGCACGTTTCTCCGGCGCGCTCCGGTGCACGCGGAAGTCGCGCTGACCGACGGCGACGTGATCAAAGTGGGCGCCGTCGATCTGACGGTTCGCCTGTGGGCCACCGACAAGGTTCCTGAGACAAAGCGAATTCGTCGGAGGGTCAAGTAGTTGAGCGATACGAGCACGATCCGTCGCGGCGCGGCGGCGTTCTGTTCGGAGATGGAGAATAAATGCTGACAAATCCGTACGGCGTCATCACCCTGGACAGCGCGAAAAAGGCGGCCGGCCCTGCGCTCGCCGAAGCGCGCAAGAACAATTGGATGATGGCGGTCGCCGTCGTCGATTCGGCCGGCCATCTCGTGTACTTTGAAAAGATGGATGGGACGCAGAACGGCAGCGTGACGGTGGCAATCGCGAAGGCGCGGTCCGCGGCGCTCTTCAGGCGGCCGACCAAAGCGTTTCAGGACACGCTCGCCGCCGGTGGAGACGGCCTCCGGATTCTCGGGCTGAAGAATGCGGTGCCGGTCGAAGGCGGTGTCCCACTCGTCATCGACGACAAGCTTGTCGGCGCGATCGGCGTGTCGGGCGGAACCAGCCAGCAGGATGGCCAATGCGGTCAGGCCGGCGCGAACGCACTCAAGTAACGAACGTCAGCGGCTACGTGATTGCCGAGCGACTCCACGACGACTGCGTCCGACCGACTTCCTGCGCCCCTTGGCGCTCACGAAGCGGTACGCACCGGTGATCAGGTCCCGCAGCGCGTCGGCGCGAACGCGTGACAGTCGCACGAGGACACATGGGTAGTTCAAGTAGTGTTCTTTCAGGTAATAAGTGCCAGGATCATCCTCCAGGAGCGCATCGCGGTCGCCAAAATCGATCATCACCACCAGCGTGTTCGGCTCGGCGGACCTGTGCGACGCGATGCAGGCAAACATCTTCCCGCGTACTTTGAGCGCGGGCTGACCCCAGGCGGTGGTCACATCGACGTCCGGCAAGGCGCGGCCGATCGATTCGACGGTCTTGAAGCTGATCGGTGGCATCGCGCGGCCCCTATCCATTCAGGATTTCTTGCCGATGTTCGGTCGCAGGCATCTCGATGAAATGGATCCTGCCGTTCGCAAGCGTCGGACGCGTTGCCGTCAGTGGGCGGCCGCAACGAGCCGGCGCAACTCGGACCGTGAACACAGCTCATTTCGGCTTGTACGTCCCGAACGGCGGCTCGGATGACGGAGGCACCACGCCCTTCAGCCGCATGTAGGTCACGATGTTTCCGTAGTGCTCGAACGCATGTCCCGTGTGAAACGCGAGAACCGTCAATCGTGGCATTTGAATCGGCACGCGCGACCCTTCGCCGCCTGCGTCGAACTTGACGATCGGCGTGCCCGCCGCGTCGGTCATCGCGGCGTACTGCTGATCGCAATACGCGAACGAATCCCCGAGCGCATTGATCAGATCGGGCTTCGCCTGCTTGTTCTTTTCGATACCGGCGTCCGTAGCGGGATCCTGGCCGGCCAGCACGGAGCAGAGCCTGTAGTTCGCATCGGCAAGGTGGCCGATCAATTGTGCAAAGGTACGAACTTCCGGCGTCGGCCGGAACCCGTAGTGCTCCTCCGGCATCTTCGCAGCGGCGCGCGTCACGTAGCCCTTAATCATCCCGTAGTGCATGCGGGCGCCGTTTGTCAGCGTGTTGGCTGGTGGCGTCTGTGCCGTGGCGCCTGCCGCGAGTGCCGCGACGAAAACGATGGTGCTTCTCACGAGGCAGATCCTTTCAGAGACGAGCACGTTATGGTGAGTTGCGCTTCAACATTTCTCTGGTCACCAAACTGCAGGAGCCCGACCTAGAGATGTGCGCTCCAGACGAGAGCACCGACCGCGATCATCGCGACGCCCGCGACTCGCGCGACGAACGCGCCTGCTGGTCCGATTTTTTCCACGAGTACGAAGATCGCCATCGCCGCCACCCATACGAGGTTCATCACGCCCACGACGAAGAGGACGCACATCAACGCCCAGCAGCAGCCCAGGCAGTACGTGCCGTGCTCGATCCCCATGCGCATGGCGCCGCCCGTTCCATCCCGCCAGCGGGACATGAGGAATCCGAGCGGGCTTCGGCAGTGCGTCAGGCACGCGCCCTTGAACGGAGTGAGTTGATAGACACCGGAAGCAATCAGAATGGCGCTGCTGAGCCGTGCGCTCGACGTCGTCATCGCCGGTGACAGCATCGCCGCCTGATGCAGCGCCCATTGCGCCAGCGCTGCGCACGCGCTGAACGCGGTCCAGACGAGCAGGTAGCCCGCGCTGAAGGCGAACACAACAGGCGGCGTGCGTCGTGCGCCGCGCGCCCGTTGCATCCCCGCGAAGAGGAGCATCACTGGTGCCGCCGATGCCATCATCATTCCAACCATCATCACCGCCCACATCGCGAACGTGAAAAATATGTCGGCCGTGTTCCACTGCATGTCCATCGTCATGCCCATGTCCGCCATCATCCGGTCGTGCTCCATCGCGGCCGACATCTGGTGATCGAGGTGGAACAGATACATCCACGCGAGCGCGGTCAGGAGGACGAGGCAGCTCGAGATGATGACGCGATCGCGACGGGAGAGGGCCGCGGTTTGGGATGGACTCACGAAGGCCACGAAGGACGCCGCGGTCGAGACGCTAAGCGCTCTTCCAGGAAAAGGGTGCGTACTGACCGTTGTTCTTCCCGCTTACGTCGTCCCAACCGAGGCCGAGCGCGTGGACGTGACTCTTGGATGCGTGCGCGAGCGTGAACGTATTATTGGCGGGATGCCCGGTGTTCTCGAGGCGCAACTCGGCGGCATCGGGGTTCAAGCCCTTGGCGCCCGTGGCGGCCATGTCGACGAAATTCGACGCCTTGACGGACCATTTCGCGCCCTGGCGATCGAAGACGATCGGCGCCGATTCGACGCCAAGGAACTTCCCGATGAGGCCCGACAGGGCAGCCATCGGGCCGCCGGCCGCGCCGCTGGCGATAGCCGTCATCGCGTCGCGCTGCTCGGCGGTGGCGCGCGCGTCCGTGACGAGGCCGACCGACCAGTTGCCTTTGCCCATCTCCTCCGGCGACAGACCGAGGATTATGAAGCCGAGGCCGTCAAGCGAGACGGCGCCGTAGGACCCGCGTTCGATCTGAAACGCCATCGCGAACTGGCAGTCGCCTTTTGTGGGTCGCACGGCCAGCTGGCCAGGGACGCAGAGGCAGACGAAGTCGCAATTGCAAGTTTCGTAGTATTGGCCGCTCACGTTCCAGGCAGGCGTCGCCATGTTTCCCATCCGAGTCGCTGATTATCCGGGATTCCGTTTGGCCACTTGGATGGGCGCAGTTATACCCCAGGTAAACCGAGTGCGGCCAGAATTTCTTCGGTCCCCTCATGTTGCCCGAACGTCGCCGACACGATTGCGTCGTGCCGACGCGATCGGCGATCCCGCGCGCCTGCGCCAGCTCTAGCTGGCAGTCCTCGATGACTGACTCGCCAACTTTGGATCTTGCGCGGTCTTTTCTGACCTGAATCAGCGCCACGCAGCATCTTGTCTTGCGAACGGCCCATGCGTTGGGCATGATGGGGCCGCGAAAAACAGAGGCGGATCGTTCCATTCAGCGTCGGTCGAGCGTCTGCGTCCACGGGTGACTACGTGTCGCGGGAGGTAGTCATGATGTCCGGAAGGTTGCGGGTCGTACTCGTCGTTGCCGTCGCGTCGTTCCTGTTCCTGCCGCTCGCCGCATCCGCACAGAGCGCATTCTCCGGCGTCGTCCGCGACACGAGCGGCGGCGTGCTGCCAGGCGTCACGGTCGAAGCGTCCAGCCCGGTTCTCATCGAGAAGACCCGCTCGGTGGTGACCGACGCCGAAGGACGCTACACGATCGTCGATCTGCGCCCCGGAACGTATCGGATGGCGTTTGCACTGACCGGTTTCGCCACCGTCGTGCGCGACGGCATCGAGTTGCCGGGCAACACCACGGTTCCGATCAACGTGGATCTGAAGGTCGGATCGATCGAAGAGAGCGTCACCGTTTCAGGCGAGTCGCCGCTCGTCGACGTGCAGAACGCGCAGCGCACGCACGTGCTCGAGCGCTCCGTGCTCGACGCGCTGCCGACGACGCGCAACATGCAGACGGTGGGCGCGCCGATTCCCGGTGTCAAGCTGAGTCGTCCCGACGTCGGCGGCTCCCAAGGCATGGAACAGGCGTACATGCGGACGCACGGCGCTGACGATCGGCACACGAGCATGCAGGTCGACGGCATGATCGTCAACAGCTCGATGGGCGACGGCAACATCCAGGCGTACAACGACGATGCCCTCGCGCAGCAGGTCGTGTTCCAGACCAGCGCGCTGCCGGCCGAAGTCGCGGCCGGAGGCGTGCGCGTCAACATGATCCCGAAGGACGGCGGCAACACCTTCAAGGGCGGCGGCTTCTTCGGCGGCACGGCGCACGGATGGCAGAGCGACAACAACGACGATGCGCTCAGGGCGAGAGGATTCCTGTATCGCAACTTCGTTCAACACGTGCAGGACTTCAACTTCAACATGGGCGGACCGATCGTCCGCGACAAGCTCTGGTTCTTCGGCACGGCGCGTCACGTGTCGGTCGACGAAGGCGTCGCCAACACGTACTACAAAGTGCCGTACGAGACGTTCAAGGTGGGCGATCCCGCGATTCAGGGTCAGTTCGTACGCGATGTGCTCGCGCGCCTCACGTATCAGGTGACACCGAAGGCAAAGCTCAGCGCGTACATGGAACGGATCTGGAAGCACAAAGATCCCGAGCTGGCGCCGAACGTCGACCCGGTGACGGCGTCCGACATTCGCGACTGGAGGCATGCTCTCTATTACGTCGGACAGATCAAGTTCACCTCGACGCTGACGAACAGAATCCTGTATGAAGCGGGTTACTCGACGAACCTCGAGCGGCTCAGCCAGCGCTATCAGCCGGCGATCGAGGAAATCGCGCAGCACCCGTTCACGCCCGAATGGTTTTCGCAGGTGACGCATAACAACCAGACGACGACCAACGTCGACGGTGCGGCGCCGGGCGGGTCGACGGGCACGTATCCGGACCGCAAAGTGTTGTCGACGGCGGTGTCGTACGTCACCGGCTCTCACGCGTTCAAGACCGGCGCGCAGTGGTCGTTCGGCGTGGACGGCAACTCGCAGATCAGAACGGGCGACATCATTCAGAACTACATCCTGAACGCCGCAGGCGTCGAGGTCGCCAACTCCGTCACCGTCTACAACACGCCGACGCGGTACTTCGAGTACGTGAACGGCGACGTGGGCGTCTATGCGCAGGATGTCTGGACGATGAAGCGGCTCACGCTCAGTCCGGGCTTCCGGTTCGATCATTTCAACGCGGAGATCCAGGCGGGATGCCGCGCGGCCGGCCGATTCGTCGGCGCGTTCTGCCGGGACAGAATTCCGGACATGCCGAACTGGAACAACGTGTCGCCGCGGTTCAGCGCCGTGTACGATCTGTTCGGCGATTCGAAGACGGCCGTCAAAGGGAGCGTGAGCAAGTACATGCTGCCGTGGGCCGGGGGCTGGGCGAAACGGTACGACCCGTTCACGACCGTCAACGAAACGCGCAACTGGAGCGATCTCAACCGCGACAACATCGCCGAGGACAACGAGATCGGCCCGAGCGGCAACGCGAATTTCGGCGTCTCGACCGGCCGCGCGCCGGCGTCGGGACTCTCGCGCGAGTACAACGTCGAGACGACGGTTGGCGTCCAGCACCAGCTGCTGCCGCGACTGTCGGTGTTCGGCGGCTACTACCATCGTCATTTCTACAACCAGGAGGCGCAGCAGAATCCGCTGCTGACGCTGAGCGACTGGAATCCATTCCAGGTCGTCAATCCGATCGGCAACGGCGAGACGATGACGCTGTTCAACCTGAGCGCCGCGAAGGCGGGGCTCTATTCGAAACAGCTCGTCGACATCAACTCGAGCATCAATCGGACGATTTACGATGGTTTCGAGGTGAGCTTCAACGCGCGGCTGCCGCGCGGTGCGTCGGTGTTCGGCGGCTACTACCATCGTCATTTCTACAACCAGGAGGCGCAGCAGAATCCGCTGCTGACGCTGAGCGACTGGAATCCATTCCAGGTCGTCAATCCGATCGGCAACGGCGAGACGATGACGCTGTTCAACCTGAGCGCCGCGAAGGCGGGGCTCTATTCGAAACAGCTCGTCGACATCAACTCGAGCATCAATCGGACGATTTACGATGGTTTCGAGGTGAGCTTCAACGCGCGGCTGCCGCGCGGCGCCCACGTGTTCGGCGGATGGAGCAACGATCGGCTGATCACGATCTCCTGCGATCAGTACGATCCCAACAAGCTGCGGTTCTGCGATCAGACCGGCGAAACGTTCCAGCAGTTCGGCGCGACGAGCACGCCGCCGTTCCGGAACGACTTCAAGCTGTCGGCGAACTATCCGCTGCCGTGGGACGTCGACATCAGCGGTGTGTTCATCAGCTTCGCGGGGAAGGGCAACAGCTACACCGCGCAGGATCCGTCGCTCGGCGTGTACTGGACCGTGCCGGCGTCAGCGTTTCCGAACGGTCAGCGCACGCGTGCGGTCGTGTCGGCGCCGATTCTCCTGGCGGCCGGCGGGCAGACGCAGGCCCCCGGCTTCAATCTCGTCGCGCCGAACACCAAATTCGAACCGCGGTGGAACCAGCTCGATCTGAGCGTGAAGCGGACGTTCCGATTCTCGCGCAAAGAGGTTCAGGGTCAGCTCGCGGTGTTCAACGTGCTGAACGCGAACACCGTGCTGCAGGAGGTTCAGTCGTTCGGGTCGAGCCTCGGTCAGCCGCAGAACGTGCTGCAGGGACGCCTGATGCGGCTGGCGGTGCTGATTAATTTCTGAACGTCCGCGACGTGCGGACGCGAGGATGTTCGGGCGATCGTCGGCCGGGGTGACGCCGGGCCGACGATCGTGGCGACGCCGCCCTTCTACCTGCCGCGACTCCTATCTGATTCATCGCCGCCAATGTCGTCCCATCTGGAAGGCTCACGGAATGCCTCGATGGGACGCGCGCAAGACGGCGCGTAAATGGCTCGCGTTTCCATTCACAGCCTCGCGAGGAACGTCACTTGCAGTTCGGGACGCGTCTCGCGCATAACCGACCACGAATACGCCACGATGCCCACGATCGGTAACTTTTTTCACGTGTTTGCCAGGTATCGGAAGGAGTTGGCCCCTATGGGATGTCGGAGGCTGCTCGTCAGTATTGTCGTCGTTCTCGTGACGGTTGCCGCGACTGCGAGCGCGGATCCGATCGTTGTCACCGGAGGCGCGCTTGTTTCAGGTGACGATGGAACCTTGCTTCGCATCAGCGGAGCCGGATTGTCAACAGACGGGAGAGCGCGATCGGACTTCTCGTGGCTTCGGACTCCGATTGAGACAGGAGTCCCTTTTTCGCTGACGCACACGTTCGATACGTTCTTCTCCATCGCTACGTGCTGCACTGCGGCGACGGCGACGGTGAATGGCATCGTGTATCCACAGCTATTCCTTCATGCGTCGAATTTCGCCTTCGTCACGCCATCGGTGACGGCACCTTCGCAGCCTCGAGAGCCCGTTTTCTTGACTCTTCCGTTTCGGTTCAACGGCACGTTGGAGGGATTCGAGCTCATTCAGAACAGCGGAACCGGTCCGCAGCGCGGTCCACAACTTTTTTCACAGCCACTTACCGGTCAGGGTGAGGCGAGCATCCGGCTGTTTGCTTTCAACGGTGGTCTTGGGTCCGATGTCTATTCGTTCGCATTTCAGCCGCAGGGGCCGAGTCCAACGCCTGAACCGGCAACACTCCTGCTCGTCGGCACCGGCCTCGTCATCGCCGCGCGCCGGCGCAGCAGGTCCGCCCGATCGTCGTCTCTGTGACCCTCAGTCTTCATAGAGTGCCCTGGCGCTTGATCGCGGTCCACACGTCGTCATCGTAGATCGAGATCGTCGGCGTCCGCCGCACCCCGATCCCTCATGGCCACGGTGAGCGAGGCGCTCGAGTCCAGCCGCCGCTTGCGTGCTCGGATCGGAGCGGTTCGACTTCATCGTGAGCCGCGCATGGCGTCGTCGCCATACGCTCCTCGGACAATGGCGGCGAGATCACTCACGTGCTTGCGTCAATCGACGACGGATTGCCCGTCGCAGGCTTGACGGCCGTCGAGCCTTTTCCGATGTACGGTCTCGCGCGGGAGACGGTCCTCGACGTGCTCGCGGACTGCGGCGTCCGCACGTCGCGGTCGAGGACGATCGCAGCTGCGGCGACGACTGGGTGAGCTACCAGTATTTCGCCACCCGCGGCGAGGCCTGATTCCCGCCAATGGTCCGCGCTGACATCGTTCGACGATGCCCTTTGACACCACCGGCCGGTCAGGCGTATATTCAATGTAGATACATGGCGGCGACAACGCAGATTGCAAAGTGGGGCAACAGTCTGGGTCTTCGGCTTCCCAAGTCGGTGGCCCTCGAGGCCCAGGTCGACGAGGGTGACTCCGTCGACGTGTTGGTCAAGAACGGCGCGATCGTGATCCGACCAAGTCGTCCGGCCTACTCTCTCAAACAACTCGTCGCCAAGATCACGCCTCGGAATCGCCACGATGAGAGCGACTGGGGCAAACCGGTCGGCGACGAGGTGTGGTAGCTCGCGCGTACGTGCCGGACGCCGGCGATCTGATCTGGCTGACGTTCGATCCTCAGGCTGGTCACGAGCAGCGCGGGAGGCGTCCCGCTCTGATCCTCTCGCCGCGCGCCTACAATGCGAAAGCTCGGCTCGTCATTGCCTGCCCGATTACCAGTCACGTGAAGGGATACCCGTTCGAAGTGTCGCTGCCGCCCGGCGGCAGGATCTCCGGGGTCGTTCTCGCGGATCACGTGAAGAATCTCGATTGGCAGACTCGGCGAGCCGTGTTCGTCGCGAAGGCTCCCGCGGACATCGTTACCGATGTACGCGAGCGTCTGCGTGTGCTGCTTGGCTTGTAGTGCAGCAAACGGAAGCCGAAACGCTGAAATCACCGGCCCGGCAGACTGAACGACAACTACTCGCCGAAGTAGTTTGCCGCCGCTGATGGCAACCATGATGTACTGCTTTCCACCGATCGAGTAGGTCATCGGCGATCCGCTTTGAGGCGCCGCCATCAACACCGCTCCCACTTCCCTGCCAGTTGTCTTGTCGTAGTTCCGCGCATATGCCGGAGGCCTGGTAGGAAACGACTGCGTCGGGCTCGTCTTCTCGCCCGGCACGTCGGACTGCGGCACCGGCCGCTCCTCTCGATCGGCCAGACCGGCTGACCGGTCATTCGGTCGAACATGAACAGGAACGCTTGTTTGGCCGGGACTGCGACCGCCTTGATCGGACGTCCGTTCACATGGATGTCCGCGAGGAGCGGCGCGGACGACATGTCGAAATTCCAGAAGCGGTCGCGTGTATCTAGAACAGAACGTCGCAGTGGGGGCCACCCCGCGCTGCCGTCGCTTACGCTCCGGATCTTGAATCGAATCGCTCGTCGGCTCAAGCAAATGATCGTGCTGCGAGCGCACGCCCGACTCTTGCGGCGAACGGCCAACACATACGATCATGAGCGTCGGCGGGACGAGAGCAATGCGGACCAAGGAGAGAAACCCCGCGTGACGTCAGCGATGCATCTCGCCCAGGTGAACATCGGTCGGATCAAGGCGCCGCTCGACGACCCGATCATGGCCGGCTTCGTGTCGCGACTGGATGACATCAACGCGCTGGCCGAGACGACGCCAGGATTCGTCTGGCGGCTGCAGACCGACGAGGGCAATGCGACCGCGCTGCGGCCGTACGACGACGACCGGATTCTCGTCAACCTGTCGGTATGGCGAACGATGGAGGAGCTGCGCGAGTTCGTGTATCGCAGCCGGCACGTCGAGCTGCTGCGCGCGCGAGAAGAGTGGTTCGAGAAATTCGAGCGGCCGTACGCGGCGCTCTGGTGGATCCCGGCGGGTCACATCCCGTCAGTCGACGAGGCGAAGGAACGTCTCGCCCGGCTCGAACGGGACGGTCCGACGCCGTTTGCGTTCACGTTCCAGCAGCCGTTTCCGCCCGAGGCGGGGTTGAAGGCGCTCGCAGCGTCGATGTGACCGCAGACACGAAAGCGCTTGAATGTATCTCGTGATTTCGTGCCTCGTGATTTTCGTCGCGCCAGGCGCCCTCGACAAGTTTATTACGGAAATCGATAATTCGAAACCGGAGATCGCCTTCACATTTTCCAGCCGGGCGAATCGGGACCTTTTGGCTCGCATGAGACAACGCGATGGGTTGGTTCCGAGACATTGACCAGGACCTACGTTACGCAATCCGGACGCTGAGACGCTCGCCGGGCTTTACGACCGTTGCGGTGCTGACGCTCGCGCTTGGAATCGGCGCCACGACGGCCATGTTCAGCGTCATCAACGCCGTCCTGCTCCGTCCGCTGCCGTACCCGAACTCGGATCGTCTCGTCCGATTCATCGAGCATCGTCCCCCGGATGCCCGCAATGCAATCGGCTATCCGCAACAGCTCGCGAGCGTACAGACGACGGACCTGCCCGCCTTTCGTGCGGAAGCGACGACGCTTTCGCACGTGGGCGTGTATGTCGGGACGGCGATGATGTGGACCGGCCATGGCGAGCCCATCCGGCTGCAAGCGACGCGGCTATCGCCCTCCATCTTGGCGATGCTCGGTGTTCGCCCTCGAATCGGTCGGACGTTCGAACTGCGAGAAGAGACGCCCGGGACCGATGCGGCCGTCATGCTGAGTCACGCAGTGTGGCAACAGTACTTCGGTGGAAGGACCGATGTCCTGGGCCAGAGCCTCGTCCTCGACGGGCGAAGTTTCGCGGTCATCGGCGTGATGCCGAACGGTTTTCAATACCCCGATCCCCAAACGCAAGTCTGGACTCCGTACGCCTTGGGTACGACGCGGGCGAGACTACAGCCGATCGCGCGATTGGCCGATGGTGTGTCGTTCGAAGCGGCATCGGCGCAAGTCAGCGGCATTCTCCATAATCTCCGGACAAGCAGCGCGCCGCAGACGGCTAATCCTCCTGAGTTCGGGATTGAACGCGTGCAGGAACAGCTGGTGGCTCCGGTCAGACCGGCGTTGCTCGCACTGGCGGCGGCGGTCGCCGCCGTCCTGCTCATCGCGTGCGCAAACGTTGCAAATCTGCTGCTGGCACGCAGTGCTGCGCGACGGCGGGAGATTGCGGTCCGTCTGGCGTTAGGCGCCCGCCGCGGACGGATCGCGCGCCAGTTGCTCACCGAGAGCGCGTTGCTGGCTGTCGCCGGCGGCGCGGCGGGAACGTTGATCGCGATTGGCAGTCTTCAGCTTCTGCACGCCCTCGGCGCGAGCCTGTCGCGGACTGACCTCACGCCAGGCGTCAGCATTCCGAGGCTCGACGAGATCCGGATCGATATGTCCGCGCTCGCCTTCACGCTCGTCCTGGCCGTGTCGACCGGCATGCTGTTCGGCATGGCGGCGGCCCTTCGTCAGTCGAATTGCCGGCACTCCGATTTTCTGCGCGAGGGATTCTCGTCCGCGAGCCCGGGTTTTAACCTGCTTCGGCATCAGCGGACGCAGGGTGTTCTGGTCGTCGTCGAAATCGCGACGGCGATGCTGCTGCTTGTCGGCGGCGGCCTGCTGATACATAGCTTCATCAAGGTGTCGACCGTGAACCCTGGATATGATCCGGTCAACCTCCTCACGTTCAACGTTCCATCTGCAGGCAGAGCCGCTTCGCCGTTCAACGAAGATCTCGTCGAGCGATTGCGATCGTTGTATGGTGTCCGCTCGGTCGGCTACGCCGAATTGATGCCGATGGTCCGTTTCAGGACTGGCATTCCGATAAGACCGGCGCAATCGTCATCGCCAGAAAACACGCCTCCGGGTCCAATCGACTCGCGCACCGTCAGCCGTGATTTTCTGCGTGCAATGGGGGTGCGCGTCATCGAAGGACGCGGGTTCAATGAAAATGACCGCGCCGGGCAGCCGAGAGTGATGCTGATTAATCGCACGCTGGCCCGCAGCGGCTTCCTCGGCCCGAATCCGATCGGCACTAGAGTTTTTGCCGGGCCCTTTCCGTGGGAGGTTGTCGGGATCGTCGACGACGTGCATCAGTACGGGTTGGATCAGGAACCCGATCCGCAAGCGTTCTTCGACATTCGACAGCTCCCGACCGGCAATCCCAATCCGTATTTCGCCGTCCGCGTAGACCGGAATCCGATCGCGCTCGTCCCGAGTGTTCGAGGCATCGTCCGCCAGCTCGATCCGAGTGCGGTGGTCGACAGCGTCGCGACGATGGAACAGGTCGTGTCGAATTCGATTTCCCGGCCTCGTCTGTACGCCGTGCTGCTCAGCGTCTTCGCGGGAGTTGCCGGCGTATTGGCCGCGATTGGTATCTATGGCGTCATCGCATGTTCCGTCGCGCAGCGCACGCGCGAGATCGGTATTCGCATGGCGCTCGGCGCCGCCCGTACCGATGTGATGGCGCTCGTGCTCGGGCAGAGCGCCGTTGTGGTCGGCGTCGGGCTCGCGCTGGGGCTTTCGACGGCGGTAGCGCTCACGCGCTATCTTCAGGCGATGTTATTCGGCGTTACTCCGGTCGACCTGACGACGTTCGTGGCGGTATCGTTGCTGTTCGGGATCGTCGCCATGTTCGCGTGTTGGGTGCCCGCACGCCGCGCGGCCGATGTCGATCCGATGGTCGTCCTGAGATGTGATTGAAATTCTGAGAATGACCTGACCGATGCACATGCCGATGCCAGCAGAATTTAAATGCGCTGAGTGTCTGCGGCTGGTCCGGATGCTCGAGGCCGCGCGGCGCGCCGACAATCAGGCGTTGCGCACGAGACTGCGGAGCGTGGCGGCGTCCTCAGGCCGCGACTTCGTCCAGTTCGGAATCGGCTGGGTGTTTTCGATAACCGCGATGCCGGAAGACGAAATGAAGGTCTTGCTCCATTCGCACTATCCGAAACTTGCCGAAGCGAATCGGAAACGTGAGGAGCACGAGGCGGCAAGCGGCCACTCCCTCAAAGGATGGTGGATGCTCTCGCAATATTCAGGACGGCAAAGGACGGATTGAGCTGGCTGACGACACGTCAACTCGTTCGTGGGACGGCATAGCCGACGAGTGGGTGCTGCACGCCGACGCAAACGACTACCGAAATCACTATCTGCTGCCTCGCATGCTGGCCATGCTCGGGGAGGTCGCCGACAAGGCGGTGCTCGATCTCGGATGCGGCGAGGGCGGCTACGCGCGCGAGCTCGCGCGGCGCGGCGCTCGTGTCACCGGGGTGGATGGCAGCGCGCGACTCATCGAGGTCGCGCGTCAGCGTGCGCGCGCCGAAGGAGTCGACGTCCGGTTCGTGCACGCCAACGCGAATGCGCTGCCCGAAGCGGCATCAGACCGGTTCGACGTCGTCGTGGCGCCGATGAGTCTGATGGACGTCGAGGACTACCGCGGATCGATCCGCGAGGTACAGCGGGTGCTTCGTCGCGGCGGAGAGCTGGTGATGAGCATTACGCATCCATGCTTTTCGGCGCCTCTCTCCGAGTGGATTCGTGACGCCGACGGCTCGCTGCGGGTGTTCGCCGTCGATCGCTATTTCGAGCGCATCGCGTGGCCCCAGAAGATCACGGCGGCGTTTCATTCGCAGGTCCTTCGTCGCCACCGTCCTCTCGAAGACTACATGGCGGCGCCGCTCGAGTGCGGGCTGCGACTCGGTGAATTCCACGAACCAAGCGTGACGGACGAAGAGCTGCGCCTTTCACACCGGTTCAGAAAGCTCACGCGGATCCCATACTTTCTCTTCATGCGGTGGGTCAAGGAATGAAGGGGCGGAATCGCGCTCGTGAACCATCCGGTCATCGGATGCTCATGCCGTTCGCAATCCGCTCGGCTTCCGCCTTTGTGAAGTCACCGCTGATCTCTGCCGACTTGCCGGTCGCGGCCGGAACGGCGATGAAACCTTCACGGCCCGCCAAATATCGGTCAGCAAATTGTTTGGGAAAATTTGGCGGAATCGTCGCCTGACGAATCTGCGGCTCCACGGCCTTCAGTCCTGCGCCGGCACTCTCAACCGTCTGGCCCGACTGAAGTCGTCCGATGATCGTCAGCCACGAGCGAGATGATGGCGACACCGGAGACGATCGGTGCGGCGGCCAGAGAACGAAGCGCGAGACGAAGATCCTGCATGCGCCTCAGCCGACGCGCACGTATCCCTTCAGTTGCAGATTCACCAGCGTTGTCATGGCCCAGAGATCGATCTGGATGTCGGGATTGACCTGCTTCGGATCGATTTTCCTGCCGAGCAGTCCCTGACCGCAGACGCGGAGATCGACGCCCGCCTGCTTCAACGCGTGAATGAGAGCGATGTTCGGGTTGTCTCGGTCATAGCGCTCTTTGTACGCGTCGTTGGTCATGACGATGTCGATGTCGGGGGTTCGCTGGTGGAACATGATGACGATGTGGCGATGTTCCGCAGGAACGCCGTGCTTCCCCAGCGTGTTGACATACGTTGCGATGGTCGGCAGCATCGGATTCACGTCGCCAGGATTCTTTGCATCCTGGCCGTCAGCGAACACTACCTTGTAATCCGTCTTCGGATCGGGCAACTCGCGCGCCCCCGGCAGATCGCGAGCGGCCTCGTAGCCAGGCACCAGCAGCGGCGTGGCCGAGTCCGCGTTCGCCGGTCCAAATGATCCGGATGCGAGAATCAAGACCGTGGTCAACCCGATCGCCGCTGTCTTCATAAAATGAGTCTCCCGCAGGCGATGATTCTACAACGCGTAGCGGTACAGTTGATGCACGCCTCTCGGATCACTCGAGGAGCTCGAAATGGAAAAAGAACCGACTACCGATCGTCCTGATGGCAACGTTCCGACTGATGACCTCGTGAAGGATCAGAAGAGCGCCGATCCAGCTCACCCGCTCCCCAAGGCGAATGGGCCCGACAGCGCCGCAGAGAAAGTCAGTACCGACGCGGAGATCGAGGACCGCTTCGAAGCCACCGACAACTGAGCGACTCTCGGCGAACTATGACGGCGTCCACGACGTCAGCGAGACTTCGTCTTGCGCGCGCGTGACGCGGTCCGTCGCTTCCCTCTCACGTGTTGGGGCAGCTTCTTCGCACCGGTCTCGCGATTCCATTCCTCGAACGTGTCAGCCGAAATTTTGCCTTCGACGAGCAACTGAGCGAACTTTCGACGCTGCGCCTGGCTCTTGAATGGCGTCCGTCGAGTTTGCGTATAATCCCGACCGCGAGGTGCGGTATGCGAAGCACGCAGCGACTCGGGTTGGTGGTCGCGTTCGTTCTCGTCGCTCCGCTGGGTAGCCGACCGACGGTCTCCGCGCAAGTCCTTCCGAATCCTTATCGCCTCGTCGAAGGCTGGCCGCAGCTCCCGAACAGCCGGCCGATGGGCGCCGTCGGCAAGGTCGTGATCGATCCCGACGGTCGACACGTCTGGGCGATCGTGCGATGCGATCGGCTGGAGGATCCAGCGCGGTTCGGCGACGAATGCCGCGACTCCCGGACGGATCCCATCATCAAGTTCGGTCCCGACGGCAAGGTCGTGAAGAGCTTCGGCGGCGGAATGTTCATCTGGCCGCATGGGCTCGACGTGGATCGCGACGGCAATGTCTGGGTGACGGACGCAGTCGCCGAGAACCGGACGCCCAAGGGCGACAAACGCGGGCAGCAGGTCGTCAAGTTCAGCCCGGATGGCAAGGTGCTGATGACGCTGGGCGCACCCGGACAATCCGGCAGCGGGCCCGATCACTTCAGTTCGCCAAGCGACGTCGCGGTGGCGCCGAACGGCGACGTCTTCGTCGCCGACGGGCACAACGACAACGGCAACAACCGCGTCGTGAAGTTTTCGAAGGACGGAAAGTTCATCAAGGCGTGGGGCAAACCCGGTTGGGCGCCGGGCGAGTTCCATGCTCTCCACGCCATCGCTATCGACTCGAGGGGACGAATTTTCGTCGGCGACCGCGGGAACAACCGGATCCAGATCTTCGATCAGGAGGGGAAGTCGCTGACGACTCCGTGGACGCAATTCGGAAAGCCGAGCGGAATTGCGTTCGACAGCAAGGATCAGATCTACGTGGCGGACTCGGAGTCCGACGATGTGCAGAACCCCGGCTGGGAGGAGGGGATCCGGATCGGCGACGCGAAGACCGGATGGATCAACGCGTTCATCCTGTATCCGTGGGGCGATCCACGGGATACTGCCGGCAACGGAGCGGAGTTCGTGGCGATCGATCGGGACGGCAACATCTATGGAGGCGAGCCCCGTCCCAAGAGATTGCAGAAGTACGTCAGGGTGAGGCCGTAGCAGCGACGGACCGATCGACCTTACTTCCGTCCGTTCCCCGCGAACGCCGCGGCCGCACCCAATCCAATCAGCGCGCCGCCGGTCACGTAACGCTGGCCAGCCGTGAAGCGCGGATGCCGCCTGATCCAATCACCCGCCGTCCCGGCTGCAATCGCCCAGCCCGAGTCGGTCGTCGCGGACAAGCCAACGAACAGCAGGCCAAGCGCAAGCATCTGCGCGGGCACGTGTCCGCGGGAGGGATTGACGAACTGCGGCAGGAACGCGAAAAAGAACAGCGCCGTGTGCGGATTCAG
Source organism: Acidobacteriota bacterium (assembly GCA_003222395.1). GTDB lineage: Bacteria > Acidobacteriota > Vicinamibacteria > Vicinamibacterales > CAVVIG01 > Gp6-AA45. The sequence continues at coordinate 93,961 of QHWB01000062.1, read as the reverse complement.
CACATTGACGATGACGCCCTGGGTGAACACGCTGCGGAGAGCCGCACGCTCGATGGCGATGTCGGCCACAGGCGGCGGTCGCCTGGCCAGCGTCTGAATGCCGAGAACGATCAGATACGCCGCACCGGCATATCTGACGGTCGTGAACGCGCGGGCCGAGGAAACGAGAAGCGCCGAAAGACCAAGCGTGGCAGCGACAACGTGAACGAGCGTGCCGCTGCAGATGCCCACGACCGATACGAGGCCGGCGGCACGGCCCTGCTCAACGCTGCGTGTGACGATGTACAGGACCGCTGGGCCGGGCGTGAGAAGCAGAGCGATCGCGGCACCGACGAACACTCCGATGTGAGAAACGTCTGGCACACCGACAGTATCGTACGGGCCCGGCCTTTCGCTCAATCGGAGTGCGCGGTACCTCCGCGTTCGAGCAGATGCGCCTTCGTACGTGCCGTTATTACCGCTTGACGGCAATCATCTGCAGCTCGACGTGAGCGCCGTCATTCAGCGCGGCGACCTGTACGGTCGCCCGCGCCGGTTGATCGTTCGGAAAGATCTCGCGATAGACGGCGTTGAACTTCGGGAAGTCGTTGAAGCTCGTGATGTACGCGGTCACGGTCGTGACGTCCTTGAAGTCCATCCCCGCTGCTCTGAGCACCTCGCGAATGTTGGCGAGCGACTGACGCGTCTCGGCCTCGATGCCGCCGCCGACCAGCGCGTTCGTGACCGGGTCGCGTCCCAGGTGGCCCGATACATACAACGTATCGCCGGCGAGCACGCCCGGGCTGAACGGAAGCCCGGTGTTCGGCGCCTTCTCGGGACGAATGATTCGACGTGCGCCGCGCGCCGGCTGCGCGGACGCGTCGCGCTGCAACGCGGACGCCGCCACGATGCCGAAGATCAGGCCGGCAAGGCCGGCGAGCGCCGTGGCGACACGAACATGATGTGATGTCATCCGATCCTCCGGTCACAGGGCCCCTCTCGATCACGAAATCCACGAAAAACCTTGAATGAATTTTTCGTGAATTTCGTGATTTTCGTGGCGGCGAGATGAGGTTCCGCTGCGGCAAGCACATGCCGGTAGACCAAGGCCCGCTGTTCAGCAGCCGTCAGTTCGTCGGTCTCGCGCCTTGCCCGATCGAGCTCCGTAGATCGGCCAGCGTGACGAGGCGCGGTCCATGAAGGGCAGCGATCTGACGCACGTCGAGCTTCAGCCGCTCGATGTTCTGGTACAGGTTCACAGAGAACGGATTCGGCATCGCGGGCGGCGGAGCATCGGCGGGCGCCGGCGTGTACGCGTCGGCTTCGACCAGGATTTTTTCGGCCGGCAGATACACCATCGCGAACGCGTCGTTGTGGCCGCTGCCTTGAATCGGATCAATCTCGATTGTCCGGTGGCCGTCGGTCAGCGTGTGCTTGTCCGAAAACGTCTCGAAGGACACCGGCTTCTTCGACTGCTCGAGTCGATCGGGATTCAGCGAGTGCGGCGCCCGCCACGCCTGCTCGTAGTAGGACCGGTTCATCTCGTGGGTCACGATCGTCGCTCCCTCGTCCACGTACGTCCGCAGACCACCCGAGTGATCGAAGTGGGCGTGCGTGTTCACGAGATACTTGATCGGCTTGTTCGGGATCGTTTCCTTGACCTTGGCGATGACGGCGAGCGAGCGCGCTTCGTTCAACGGCGCCTCCACGACGACAATGTGGTCGCGTTGTTCGATCGCCACGCTGTGGTGCGTGCCGCCCTTGATGTACCAGACGCCCTCCGCCAGCTTCTCAGCCGTCGCCTGCGGGGGCGGCACCGTCGCGTTCCGAGCAACGTCGGGCACCTGCAGGTCAACCGCTGCGTTGGACCGCACTGACGACGTCATCAGGTCGAGCACCGGATATCCGCCCTGCGTGCGGACGATGTGCCCCGGGAACGGCACGCCGTCGAAGTCGCGGTAGTCCGCGAACGTCGTTTCGACGAGCGTGTCGCCGAGCACCGGGTTGTCAATCCAGGTTCGGATCTTCTCGACCTGGTTCTGAGCGTTGAGCGTGCCGACGTACTTGTTCTTGCCGGCCGTGAACGTGATCTCAGAACCGGCTCCAGCCGGCTGCGACGTCGCATTGTTCGCCAGCGCCGCCTTCAGGAATCCCTGCGGCGTCGACCAGATCTCCATCGTCCGTTCTTCGACGGCCGCGGACTGCGGTTGCGGGGCCGGCGCCGCGCCTGGCGCCGCGCCGGCGGGGGCTGCCATGTTCCACGCCGCCGCGCCGCTGACGTACTGGTCTACCTTCTGTTCGACCGGCGCCGGACGGACGCGATCCGGTTCGACGACCTGTTTCCGGGTCATCTGAATCCGTGCTGCCGGCGTGTCGTAGTTGATCGACGCCGTGTACGCGCTGACGTCGAACGGCGGCCACGGCAGCGTGGGGCTCGGCGCCTGGCCGAACTGGTACCACTTGCCCGTGCCGGAGTACTCGATCGTCTTCATGTCCGCTGCCTTGAGGCTGTTGGCAGCCGCTTGCAGCGTGCCCGCCTGCTGGCCGCATGCCGCCGACGCGGCCGCCGCGGCGAAACCGAAAGCCACGAATGTCCATGTGCGCATGACGGTTCACCTCAGCTTTCTCTTCGATCGGGAACTTGTTCGCAGGGACTGAGTCTGGTCGGCGCGCAGAAAGGGAATGCCGGCCATAGACGGAAGGCCGACGGTCGGAGTCGCGTGGATGGGCGACGCACCGTCGGCCTGCCTTGTCGACGAGCAATCAGAACACGAACTTCAGCCCGAGCTGGACTTCGCGCATCGGTTTTCTGGTGCTGTTGATCTGGCCGTAGAGCGGGTTGGTCAACGTCGTGTTCGGATCGTTCCAGATCGGATTGTTCAGAACGTTGAACCCTTCGAGCCGGAATTGTAGCGTCCTGGCGCTGATGCGGAAGTTCCGGATGATCGACGCGTCGACGTTGGTGATGCCCGGGCCGAAGAACGTGTTGCGGCCGGCGTTCCCGAACGAACCCAGCGGCTGCAGAACGTACGCATCGGTGTTGAACCACCGCTGGATCGTCTGCTGATCGCCCGGCAGAATCGGATCCTGTCCGGTGACGTTCGGACGGTCCTGTCCGCCGCCGGTGTTGGACCGGTCGGTTCCAACGTACGCCGTTCTCGGGAATCCGCTCGATTTCGAAATGATCGTGCTGATCTGCCATCCGCCGAGGATCGCGCTGCCGAGACCCGATTGCATGAAGGGCTTCCCGTCGCCGAACGGCAGCTCGTAGAGGATCGACGCGACGAACCGATGGCGCACGTCGAACACCGACGGTCCCCACTCGCACTCGAGGCAGAAACTGTTCTGCGGGAAGAGCGTGTCGCCATTGAGGACGCGGATGCCGCTTCCGTTGTCCGTTGACTTGGATAACGTATAGCCACCGAGCACCGACAGTCCCTGGTGCAGCCGCCGCGTGAGCTTGATCGCCAGCGAATTGTACTTGGCCTCCGCGACGTTCCCGATCTCCTGGACCTTCGTGTATTCCGGATACGGCTTCCGGCTCTGCACCGATCCGATGGTGCTGGGGATGGTTTCGTTCCAGTCGAACATCCGCTCCAGCCGGAAGCTGTGCGAGCCGAGGTAGCCGACTTCGAGCGCCGTGGACGAGCCGAGCTCACGCTGGACGTTGAACAGGTACTGCCACATGTACGGCGTCTTGCGATCGGGCATGTTGCCCAGCACGTAAATGTTCGTGAGGCACACGAGCGGCGGCGCCACACCGCAATCGTTCGCGGTCCCCACCCCCCTGAACGGCGCGTCGAGCGTCAGGTCCGGGGTCAGCAGCAGTGTGTTGTCGCGACGGCGTCCCGACAGGTTGCGCGCCATGTCGAACCGCGGGTTGCCGGTGTCCTGCATGTAGAAGATGCCCGTGCCCGCGCGGTACGACCACTTGTCGCTCGGGGTCCACGCCCAGCCAACCCGCGGCGCGAAGTTCTTCTTGTCGTCGAAAATCAGGCGGTCGCCAAGGCGACCGTCGCGAGCCACCTGAATGTTCGGCGCAAAGCGAAGAACGGTGTTCTCGTAGACGTCGCCGCTGCCGATGCGCACCATCACCGGATGACAGGCGAGATTCTGCACGTTCGGCGTCGTGTCGTGGCACGGGAGCGACGCGTTCATCAACGTGCCGTTCTCATCGAGCCATGGCGGCGTGTATTCGTACCGCAGGCCGAGATCGAACGTCATGTTCGAGCGGACCTTCCATGTGTCGGTGAAGTAATAGGCATGGCTGAGCGCGCGGAACTTCGTCACCGCGAGCGCGACCGCTGATTCGTCCTGCTGCGTATAACCGAGCAGGAAGTCGGCGAACGCGTAGCCCGTGGCAATGGGCTGAAACTGGAAATTGCCGCGCGCAAACTGGTTGCCCACCTGGTTGTACATGTCGTACCGGAGCGTGCCGCCGGCCTTGAACGCATGCCGTCCGCGAATCCACGACACGTTGTCGCTGAACTCGAGCGCGCGGTTCCGGTTCGTGTACGGCCCTTCGGTGCTGTCGCCAAAGCCGCTGAACCCTGTGATGCCGATCGACGGAATCCCCCAGGCCTCGGCTGGATTCAGCGAGATGCCCGGGATGTTCAGCTCCTTGATGACGTCGCGCTCGAACGCCAGCTCGCGTCCGAACGTGTTGAAGAAGTAGTTGTAGCCGAACCGGAATTCGTTGACGAGCGTCGACGACAGCGTCCACGTGTTTCCGAGCGCGACCTGATGCACGCGCGTGTCGAGCTTCGTGCCGTTCAACTTCAACGCCGGCGTCACCTCGTTCTCCTTGGCGTAGCTGTAGCGGCCCATCCAGGCGGACGCGGAGCTCTGGACCAGATCCATCCGCTGCGTGTACTGGTACTTGTCGATGACGCGGTTCTGGAGAGATAGATAGTTGTTGGTGAGCCCGGCGGTGCCGTTATTGGGCTCCGGATAGAACTCCAGCAGCTTCTTGGAGATGGAATTCAACTGGGTCGAGGGAATGAGGTTGCCGGCAAACGGCGCGCACGTCCGCGTCGTGCCGACGACCGCACACTGTGTCGGGTTGACGATGATGCCCGCTCGTTGTCCCGTCTGTGGGTTGACGGCCCCGAGGTTCGCCAGGAGCTCCGAGAAGTCGCCGCTCCGCATCGCCGCCGACGGCACGCTGTAGAGAGTCTGGAACTGTTTCCGGTCCCTGTACCCCTCGAAATTCGACATGTAGAACAGATGGTTCTTCCACACGGGACCGCCGGCGGTGTAGCCGTACTGATCCCATTTGAACGGCGCCTTCTGGGCGGCTGCCTGCGACGCGGTGAAGGAGTACGGTCTCGCGTCCAGCGCATCGTCGCGGTGGAATTCGAATACCGTTCCGTGCAGACTGTTCGTCCCCGACTTCGTGACCACGTTCACCTGACTCGCCTCGCGCCCGAATTCGGCGGAGTAGACCCCGGTCTGCACCTTGAACTCTTCGAGCGCGTCGACCGAGGGGAGGAAAATGTACGTATTGAAGTTGACGTCGGTGTTGTCGACGCCGTCCAGCGTGTAGTAGTTGAACTCGCGGCGCTGCCCCGAAATAGACAGCTGCTGGTTGGCGCGCGTGCCGCCCTGGCGGTCGCCCGCCTGGCCGGGGCCGGCGAACTCGGCGCTGACGTTCGGGCTCAGGGCGACGAGCTGGAGATAATTTCTCCCGTTGAGCGGCAGTTCGACGATGCGTCTGTTCTCGATGACAGTGCCGACGGTTGCGTTCGACGTTTCGACCAGCGGCGAGACCCCTGTCACCAGCGTCTGTTCGGAGATTGTGCCCAACTCGAGCGTGAAGTTGACGCGCGCCGTCTGGTTCACCTGCAATTCAACGTCGCTCGTCGCGGTTTTGAAACCGTCTAGCTCACTCTTCACGGTGTACGGCCCGGGCGGCAGCGCCGGAAAGTCGTATAGGCCGACTTCGTTGCTCGAGGTCGTACGGGTGGCGTTGGTCGCCTTGTTGATCACGGTCACCGTGGCGCCGGGAACGACGGCGCCGGTGGAATCCTTCACTTCTCCGGTGATGGTGCCCAGCGTTTGCGCGAAACCTGGCGTGCCCAGCAGCAACCAGGTGAAGCCCACGAACAGAATCCGGCGCATAAGAAGAGGCTCCTTTCGAGAACAGGGCGTCGCGACCAAGGGAACCGCCGGCGAACGAACAATGAAGCCTGCGCGAACGGTATAAACGGAAGTCCGCTGCGCGCACGGGCGGCAGCGGAAACGAGCCGAAGGCTACGCCCCGCTGTAGGGCAAGTCAACCACGATCTGACCCGGAAATTCGCAGATCGACGCCGATCCAGCGCGTTGGTGTCAACGCCCGGCGCGGCCGAATTCCCGGACGCGTTTGCGCGAAGTTGTCTGCAGAACTGCTTAGCGGCTCGCCTCGCCGCCCGCGAGACGGCACTTGTGCGGAAATTTGAGCGTGCACTCGAGCAAGGGCTTCCGCAGCGACGGGTTCATCAGTTCATGGATGTCGAGCTTCATCGCGTCGCGTGAATAGGCGGCCACATCCAGGATGCCCGTGTCCATCCGGATCGCGTCTTCCGGACAGACCTCGACGCAGTACCCGCAATAGACGCACACGCCCAGGTCGATATCGAAGCGAACGGGATACTTCTCGATATTCGGATCGGGATGCTCTGCCGCCACAATCGTGATGCAGTGCGCCGGGCAGACGGTCTCGCACAGCATGCAGCCGACGCAGCGCGGTGTCCCATCGTCGCGAACGGTGAGGCGATGGCGGCTCCGGAATCGTGCCGCGAGCGGCCTGGGCTCTTCCGGATACTGGAAGGTAACCGCGGCGCGCCGGTTCTGCAGCAATCCCAGGCGATGCGCCGAGTGGAGATACAGGTTCCGCAGCAGGTGGGCCGTCGTCACTTTAAGGCCGCTGACGATCTGTGGAATGTAGAGCTTTTCCCAAACCGTCAGTTCGCGCCTGCGAAGTACTTTGACCGCCATCACATTTGTACCGATCGATCTACGTGACCTATCCGACCCACGCGAGCCACCCGACCTCCCGGACCTTGAGTAAGGCGAGCACCGAAGCGGTCACCAGCACGTTGACCACGGCGATCGGAAACAGCCCCAGCCATCCGAGCCGCATGAGTTGGTCGTACCGGAACCGCGGCAGCGTCCAGCGAAGCTGCATGAACAGCAGGCAGAAGATCACGACCTTGATTGAAAAGCTCGCTACGCCCAGCAGTACATAAACAGGCTGCGAGAGCGGAAGCGTTGCGCCCCAGGGAAACTGAAACCCGCTGGACGTCAGATACGGCACCTGCCACCCGCCGAAGAACAACGTGGTGGCGAGACAGGCGACCAGGATCGTCTCGAGAAAATCGGCGAGAAAGAACATCCCGAATTTCATGCCGCTGTACTCGACGAAATACCCGATGATCTCGGATTCGCCCTCGGGCAGGTCGAACGGAATCCTCTTGGTTTCTGCCAGAGCCGCCGTGAGGAACACGACGAACGCGACCGGCTGCACGACGATGCCCCAGAGCGGAATCCAGCCGGCGAGCGTCCGGCCCTGAGCGCGCACCAGCTCCTGCAGGTCCATCGTCCCGTAGATCATGATGACGCCGACGATCGCGATGCCGAGCGCAATCTCGTACGAGATCATCTGGGCGGTCGCACGCAGTCCGCCGAGCAGCGCGTAGTTGTTGCGCGAGGCAAACCCGGCAAGGATCACGCCGTAGACCCCCAGCGAGAGCATCGCGAAGATGTAGAGGAGCGCCACGTTGATCTTGGCGACCTGGAGCTCGATGACGCGGCCGCCGAGGAGAAAGCGATCGCCGAACGGGATTGCGGCAAAGGTGACCAGCGCGAAGAACACCGAAAAGACGGGCGCGAGCGTGTGGAGGATTCTGTCCGCGCCGGCCGGGACGATATCTTCCTTCGTGAACATCTTGATGGAGTCCGCCAGCGGGTGGAACAGCCCCATCAATCGCCATCCCAGAATGCTCGCGCGATTGGCTCCTATGCGGTCCTGCATGAGGGCCGACTGCTTCCGCTCCAGCCACGTATGCAGCGCGGCGAGGTTCAACACGCCGAAGAACACGAACAGCGCGAGCACCAGCTTGACCGCCAGGTCGATCATGTGGCGACTGCCTCCGCAATCGACGCGTCGGTCGTGAGCGACGCTCCTTGCAGACCAATCCGTTCGTACGTCAACCCGGCGAAAGGCGCGACGCTTGCGGCCAACGCCTGGAAAACTTCTTGTGGACTGCGCCACGCGAACCCGAGATTCAGCCGGCCGGCGATCTCGAGGAGCACATTCCAGTCTGCCCGCGAATCGGACAGCGGCGAGAAGGCGCAGCCGACACGCTGGACTCGCCCGTGTACGTTCACGAACGTCCCGTCCTTCTCCAGATACGCCGCGGTTGGCAACGTCCAATGCGACCGGGCGGCCGTGGCATTCTCGTTCGTCCCCGAGAACACGAACAGACGGAGGCTGCGCGACAACTGCTGCAGGTCTGCGTCGGCGACGAGGGACGTCAGGTCGTGACCGAAAACCCACAATGCATCCAGCCGTCCTTCGACTGCGTCAGCGACGATCGTCGCCGCACCTGGCGCGGTGGGACCCGCCAGGGCGATCGCCATCGCACCGCGCGTGTTCGGGGTCTTATCAGCCTTGATCAGGAATTTGTCGCTGTAGCCGGCGGCCATCGGAAAAGATGCCGTCACGCGCGCATCGAGAGCTCGCTGGAAGATCTCCCTAATCAGGAACAGTTCCTCGTTCGTCAGCTGCGATGAGGCGATCACACCGAGACGCGAGCCGGTTCCCCGTTCGTGATCCTCGCCGATTCTCTTGAGTTCCTCCGTAATCCCCGCGACGGCTTGCTCCCACGTCGCGTCGGCACCGTGACGGCGAACCTTCGTCAGCCGTCCGTTGTCGACCCAGCCGAAGCCGTACCGTCCCTCGTCGCACATCCACCACTGATTGACGTCTGGGTTGTACCGCGGCTTCACGCGCAGAATGCGCGCGCCGTCGTTGAGGTGAGGTCTGTCGAGCACGTAATGGACGTCCACATTGCAGCCCTGCGCGCAGCCGTTGCAGACGGTCGGGGCGCTCGAGAGATACCAGACCCTTGCCTTGAATCGAAATTCGCGATCGGTCAGGGCGCCAACCGGACAGATGTCGACCACGTTGCCCGAGTACGGATTGTCGAGATTCTGACCAGGATAGAGCGCGACCTCGGCCTGGTCGCCGCGATTGAAGATGCCGAACTCGCCGGTCTTCGAGATCTCGTCGGTGAAACGAACGCAGCGCGAGCACAGGATGCAGCGCTCCTGATCGAGCATCACGTGCGGTCCGACGGCGACGGCCTTCTTCTTCTTGATCTTCTGTTCTCTGAACCTGGGATCGTAGAGGCCGAAATTCATGTAGAAGTTCTGGAGGTCGCACTCTCCCGACTGATCGCAGACGGGACAGTCGAGCGGGTGATTCGCCAGAAGGAATTCGAGCACGGCGCGCCGACCCTCTTCGGCTTTCGCGCTGCTCGTGTGCACGACCATCCCGTCGGCGACGGTCGTATTGCACGCAATCTGCAGCTTGGGATTTTTCTCGACTTCGATGAGGCAGATGCGGCAGTTCCCGGCAATGGACAGCCCGGGGTGATAGCAGTAGCGCGGGATGAAGATCCCGAGCTTCTCGGCAGCCTGAATCACCGTGCTGCCGTCCGGGCTGTCGATCTGGCGGCCGTCGATCGTCAGGTTCGGCATATCTGGCTACGTGAAATTGCAGATTGCTGATTGCTGATTGCTGATTGAATTGGGCGACAATCTGCAATCTGCAATCTGCAATCTGCAATCCCATGGATTGTGATGTGCTCCTCGAACTCCGCGCGGAACTTCGTGATGTACGACTGGACGGGCCAGGCGGCCGCGTCGGCGAAGACACAAATCGTCTTCCCCTCCATGGCGCGCGCAATCGAAAGCAGGTCGTCCAGGTCCTGAAGCCTCCCCTCCCCGCACGGCGAGCACTGGCCGCACGACTCGTGCGCGAAGAATTTCGCCGCCGACTGGAGCGCCTCGACCATGCTCGCGCTGTCGTCCATCACGATCACGCCGCCGGAGCCTGCCATCGTGCCCGCGGCCAGCAGCGAGTCGAAGTCCATCGCCACATCGATCTCTTCCGCCGCGAGCACCTTCGCCGACATTCCGCCGGGGATCACCGCCTTGAGGCTGTGCCCGCGACGCACCCCTTGCGCGTGGCGATCGATCAGCTCGCGGAGCGTGATCCCCACCGGCGCCTCGTAGAGCCCGGGCCGATTCACGTGTCCACAGACGGAGAACAGCCTGGTGCCGCCCTGTTTCGGCGTTCCCAGCGCGGCGAAGCGATCCGCGCCCTCGCGCAGAATGAACGGAACACAGGCCAGCGTCTCGACGTTGTTCACGATCGTTGGACACTGGAACAGACCAGAGATGGCCGGGAACGGCGGCTTGAGCTTGGGAAAGCCTTTTCCTCCCTCGATCGACGTGAGCAGCGCGGTCTCCTCGCCGCAGATGTAGGCGCCGGCCCCGCGATGGATCACGACGTCCAGATCGAAGCCGCTTCCCTGAACGTTCTTGCCAAGCCAGCCGCGCTCGTACGCTTCGGCCACCGCACGGGCGAACCGTTCGGCCGGCCGGAAGTACTCGCCACGAATATAGACGTAGGCTTTGTGGCTTCCAATCGCGGAAGCAGCGATGATCATGCCTTCGAGCAGGGCGTGCGGATCGCGCTCGAGAATGTATCGATCCTTGAAGGTTCCTGGTTCCCCTTCGTCGGCATTGACGACGAGGTATTTGGGTTTCGGGCTGCCTTTCGGGATGAACGACCATTTTCTGCCGGTCGGAAACCCCGCGCCGCCCAGACCGCGGAGGTTGGCCTTTGAAACCTCGTCGACGACTTGCGAGGGCGTCATCGACGACAGCGCTTTCGCGGCGGCGACATAACCTCCGTCCGCGACGTACGCGTCCCACCACGTTCCATCGACATTCCTGAAACGCGGGGAGATCACCGGCCCGTCGGTCGACACGAACGGTTGCCGCTCAACGATCGACGGCGAATCGGCGGGCGGCCGGATCGCGCCGCCCGCGATTGCCTCGATGGTGTCATCGTCCAACGGGCCGACGAATTGCTCGTCGAGTTGTCCCGCCGGAGCGATCTCGCATGCACAGAGGCATTCGACTTCCGTCAGCGTCAGTTCCCCGTCCGACGTCGTCTCGCCTGGCCGGACGTGGAAGCGCGCTTCGAGCTGCGCCAGCACATTCTCTGCTCCTCGCAGCATGCACGGAAGGCTGGTGCAGACGCGCAGCTCGTGCCGGCCCGCCGGACGCGTCCGAAACATCGAGTAGAACGAGACGACTTCCCGGACATGTGAGACCGCGACGCCGAGCAGCCCTCCGACCCAGCGCTCGGCCTCCGGCGGGATGTGACCAATGTGGCTCTGCGCCAGCCACAACAGCGGCAGCATGGCCGCCCGCGGCTCGTCGTAGCGTCCGATGATTTCCCGGGCTCGAGGCTCGAGCGCTGCGAGGTTCACCGGTCCAGCTCTCCGCCGATCATGTTGATCGATCCGAATGTCGGCGTGAGATCCGCCATCATGTCGCCGACGACGAGCTTCGGGAGAGCCGACATGATGGCAAAGCACGGTGGACGGACGCGCACACGATAAGGCGTGTTGCCTCCGTCGCTCACGACATAGAATCCGAGCTCGCCGTTGGCGCCTTCCACCGCGAAATACACTTCGCCCTTCGGCGGCCGCGCGCCGTGCCCGTACATCACGAGCTTGAAGTGCTGCATCAAGCCCTCGATGTTTCCGTACGTGTCTTCCTTCGGCGGAAGGAACACGCGCTTTTCGGCGGTCGCGATGCTCACGTGCAGAGGCTTGGCCGAGCCGTCGAGCGTCGGATCGGTCACGGCGCATGCGTCCCGGATTGCTGGAATGTTTCCGACCTTCCCCTGATCGACCATCTCGGAAGCGGGCAGCGAACGTCCTGTCTGCGGGCTCGCCTGGAACGGACCCGGAGGCATATCGCGGAGCGCCTGCTCCACAATCCGCATCGACTGCTGCATCTCCTCCATCCGGACGAGATAGCGATCGAAGTTGTCGCCTCTCGTTCCCACCGGCACGTCGAACTCGAGCCGGTCGTACGATGCGTACGGACAATCTTTACGGACGTCGTACGGCACGCCGCTGGCGCGCAGGAAGGGGCCCGTAATGCCGTAAGAGACGGCGTCCTCCGCCGAGATTTTGCCCGTGCCCGACATCCGGTCGACGAAGATACGATTGCGAGTCAGCAGCGCATCCGATTCGGCGAGCACTCTGCGCGTCTCCTCGAACGCCTTCGCGCATTGTTCTGCGAAGCCTTCCGGCAGGTCGGCCTTCACTCCGCCCACGCGGCAATACGACACGGTCAGGCGCGCGCCCGTCACGCTCTCGACGAGCTCCCACAGGTACTCGCGTGCCTTGATCATGTAGAGAAAGACGGTGAAGGCTCCCAGCTCCATGGCGCTGGCGCCGACGCACGTGAGATGGTCGGTGAGGCGCGAGATCTCCGAAACGATCACGCGGATGTAGTGACAGCGTTCCGGAACCGAGATGCCGAGCAGTTTCTCCACCGCCATGCAGTAGCCGACGTTGTTGATGAGCGGCGACACGTAATTCAGGCGATCGGTGTACGGGATCACCCCGTTGTAGTCCACCGTCTCGGACATCTTCTCGAACCCGCGATGGAGATAGCCGATGTCGACGTCGGCATCGACGATTTGCTCTCCATCCAGCCGGGCGACGATGCGGATGATCCCGTGCATCGCCGGGTGCGCCGGCCCGACGTTGAGCAGCATGTCGCGCGTTTCCAGCGCGTCCGAAGCGGCCGCCGCTGCGGGAACCGAATTATCAGGAATGGTCCGAGGCATGGCCGTCTGGTCCGATCAATGGCTGCCGTTTGTTGACCGGATAGTCTTTTCGCAGCGGATGACCGACGAACTGCTCGTAAGTCAGAATGCGCTTCAGGTTCGCGTGTCCTCGGAATCGGATGCCGAACATGTCCCACACTTCGCGCTCGAGCCAGTCCGCGCCCGCCCAGAGAGACGTCACCGAATCGACCTCCGCGTCGTTCTCCTCCAGAGGAACCTCGACACGCAGTCGATGTTTCAGCGGCAGCGAGAAAAAGTGATAGACGACGACGAAGCGCGCGGGGCCAGGCGGCGCCCCCAACGCGGCTGCCGCGTTGGGGACCCGAGGCGGTCCCGGCCACGGATGTTCGTCGGGAAGTTCTGCCGAAGGTCTTACCGCGACGCCCGACGAAGCAAAGAACGCCGACGACGGCTTCTTCCCGAAGGTGGAGAAGTCGACCGCCGTGAGATCCATCAGAAAATTCATCTGAAAGGCGGCATCGCCTTTGAGAGCCCGCGCGAGATCGAGCAGCGCCTCACGCGAGACGACGATCGTCGCGTCGCCCCGGTATGCATGTGAGCTTCTCACGGCGTCCGGGAAGCGCTCGGTGAGCGCCTGAATCAGCGCTGCGGCATCCATGGCTCGAGCTCCAGCTCCGGTCTCGGCTCGGGGGCCGGCCGCGTCCCGCTCTCGTGCTGCGCCTGGATCTTCGCCTGCAGCTTGAGCAATCCGTCGAGCACGTATTCCGGCCGCGGAGGACAACCTGGAATGTAGATGTCGACTGGAATGATCGTGTCGATCCCCATGAGCGTCGCGTAGTTGTCGTAGAAGCCGCCGGTGCAGGTGCACACGCCGAACGAGACGACCCATTTCGGCTCGGCCATCTGGTCGTAGATCCGCTTCAGCACCGGCGCCATCTTCTGACTGATCGTGCCGACGACGAACAGCACGTCCGCCTGTCGCGGCGAGAATCGCGGCAGGCCGGCGCCGAAGCGGTCGATGTCGTAGTGAGAGCACGCCGTCGCCATGTACTCCATGCCACAGCACGCCGTCACGAACGGGTACTGAAAGATGGAGTACTTGCGAGCCCAGCCGACGGCTTCGTCGAGCCGACTGGTTACGAATCCCGCGTCGCCAGACATGTCAGTGCCACTCCAATGCGCCGTTGTCCCAGGCGTAGAAGAAGCCCACCATCAGAACCGCGAGGAAGATGACCATCTCCAAGAGACCCGATCCGCCCAGCGTGCGATACACGACGGCCCACGGATAGAGGAAGACGAGCTCGACGTCGAACAGGATGAAGAGAATGGCGGTCAGGTAGAACTTGACCGACAGATGGCCGATCGGCAGCGCGAACGGAACCTGCCCGCACTCGAACGGCTCCGATTTCACGGCCGACGGCTTTTTGGGGCCGAGCGTCGATGCAAGGATGATGTTTGCCGCAACAAATCCTCCGGCGAGGACGAACGCGACCACTATCCCGAGGTACTCATGCATCACTGACTTCTCTCACTCTCGCGTGGGGCCCCACGTTGCTAACTTGCGCCGGGGCCCCACCCCCGCCGCTGTTGCTCGGCGCGTTCGCGCCTCGCAACCATCCCGCCTTTCCTGCCCGTCCCGCCTTCGTCGCAACTACGGCGGCACTGCCCAGACCGCCAGGGTGCTTGGAAAGATTCCGCCGACGATCGTCACCGCCGCAGCGATCGCCAGGGCTGCATAAACCGGAATAGGAAGGCGCGCCGGTTCCGCCTCTTCCGGCTCGGTCATGTACATCAGCACTGCGACTCGCAGATAGAAGAACGCGGACACGACACTGCACAACACCGCCAGCACCGCCAGGCCGGTGTAGCCCGCGCGCACGGCGCTGAGGATGACCGCAAATTTTGCCGTGAACCCCGCCGTCGGTGGGATTCCCGTCAGCGACAACAGGAAGAGAAACATCACCGCGGCCATCCCGGGCGCCCTTGTTGCAAGGCCCCGATAGCCGCTCAGATTCTCGCCGTGAGGCCCGAGCGCGATCACGACGCCGAAGGCTCCAAGGGTCATGAACGCATACACGAACGCATACAGCATGGTCGCTGAAGCGCCCTCCGGAGTTCCAGGAACCAGGCCGAGCAGCGCGTAGCCGGCGTGCGCGATGGACGAATACGCCAGCATCCGCTTCATGCGCGACTGCGAGATGGCGAGCAGGCTTCCGGTCATCACCGACAGCGCCGCGAGCGCCACCACGATCACGGACCAGATGCGCTGCTCCGGCGCGAAGGCCACGAGGCACACGCGAACGAGCGCTGCGAGACCTGCCGCTTTCGATCCGGCGGACAGGAACGCGGCGATCGGCGCCATGGCGCCCTGGTAGACATCCGGAGCCCAGGCGTGGAATGGCACCGCGGCGATCTTGAACGCGAGGCCGCCGGCCACCAGTCCCACGCCGGCGAGCAGCAGCGGATGCCGCGTCACACCGTTTCGCGACACCGTCGAAGCAATCGCGGCGAAGTCGGTCGCGCCCGTCACGCCGTATGTAAGAGCAATGCCGTACAGAAGCAGCGCCGACGCAAACGAGCCGAGGAGAAAGTATTTGATCGATGCTTCGTTGGCCGCCGGCCGGTCCCGCGCAATTCCCACCAGCACGTACGAGCACAACGTCATGAGCTCGAGCCCGAGGTACAGGATCAAGAGATCGACCGAGGAAACCGCGAGCATCATCCCGGTCGATGCGAGGAGCAGCAGCGCGAAGTATTCGGCCGGCGGAACGCGCTCCGAGTCGAGGTGCCTCACCGAGAGGAGCGAGGCCAGCGCGAGGTTTCCTGAAAACAAGAGGCCGAAGAATCGCGCGTATCGATCGCCGGCGATTGTCCCGCCGAACGCGGTCGTCGACGAGGCGGGCGGGAACGCCCAGAGCGAGATGGCGGCGGCGACGGCCGCGGCGACGACCCAGGGAGCGGCAGACCGCGCGCGCCGGACACGGCGTGCGACGAGGATGAGCACCACGGCTGTGCCGCTCAGGATCAGCTCCGGGAGAACGGCGATCACATGCCCCCCACGACCGCGGCGGACGCCGCCGACGCGACGACGAGCTGCGCCACGGACGTTCTCAGAAAACCCAGGACCGATTCCGGGTAAAGACCGATCGTCAGCACGAGAGCGGCCATCGGCGCGAGCGTCGCCACCTCGCGAAGGTCGAGATCGAGCCGCAGCGCTCGCAATCCCGGCTTCACCTCGCCAAGCGCGACGCGGTAGTAGAGCCACAGGATGTAAGTCGTCCCAAGCGCGACGCCCCACACGGCCATCACGCCGTACCACGGCCGGGTGTCGAAGGCGCCGCTGATGATGAGAAATTCTCCGACGAACGAATTCAGACCGGGGAGGCCGGCCGCCGCCAGACAGAAGAGCGCCAGAAACGTCGAATAGATGGGCGCGAGCTTCGCCACTCCGCCGTATGCGGCGATCTCGCGTGTATGCGTGCGCTCGTAGATCATGCCGACGCACAGGAACAGCGCGCCGGTGACGATCCCGTGGTTCACCATCTGGAGGATTGCGCCCTCGATTCCGTTTCGATTCAGCGTAAAGATCCCGAGCGTCACGAATCCCATGTGGCTGATGCTCGAGTACGCAATCAGCCGCTTGACATCCGTCTGCGCGAGCGTGACGTACGCGCCGTACACGATTGCGATCGCCGACAGCGCCAGCATCGGCCCGCGGAAGAGCCGCACGGCATCGGGAAGGATCGGCAGCGCAATGCGCAGCAGTCCGTAGCCGCCCATCTTGAGGAGAATTCCCGCGAGGATCACGCTGCCGGCCGTCGGCGCCTCGGTGTGAGCGTCCGGCAGCCAGGTGTGCACGGGAAACATCGGCACCTTGACGGCAAACGCAGCCGTGAAGGCGACGAACAGCCAGGATTGCAGCGCTGCGTTCGGCCTCGTCGCCGCCAGCGCCTGGAAGTCCAACGTGCCGCTCGCTCGCAGGAGAGTGATCAGTCCGACGAGCATCAGCACGCTGCCGGCGAGCGTGAACAGCAGGAACTTGATCGCCGCGTGGATGCGGCGCGGACCTCCCCACACGCCGATGAGGAGGAACATCGGAACGATCATCAGCTCCCAGAACACGTAGAAGAGAAAGAGATTCGTGGCGGCGAACAGTCCGATCATCGCGGTCTCTGCGAGGAGCAGCGACGCGTAGAATTCGCGGACGCGCATCTGGACGGCGGTCCACGACGCGCCGACGCACAGGACGCTCACGACCGTCGAGAGAAAGATGAAGGGCAGACTGATGCCGTCGATGCCCACGCTGTAGACGACATTCCAGGACGGAATCCAGGGCACGGATTCGACGAACTGCAGGCCGGTCGAGCCCTTGTCGAAGTGCGAGTACAGCGGCGCCGAGATGGCCAGAGTTGCCAGCGACCCGGCGAGCGCGAGCCACCGTGCGACACGTTCGCTGCACACGAAGATCGCCGCTCCTGCCAGCACCGGCAGGAACGTAATCATGCTGAGAATCGGGTACGTCGTCACCACGCGAACACCGCGAGCGCGACGCCCGCCAGGATGCCGGCCGCCATGACGAGTGCGTACCGCTGGACGTGGCCAGTCGACGTGAGCGTCAGATCGCGACTGACCTCCTCGGTCACGCGGCCGACGCCTTCCATGATCGCGTCGACGCCGCGCAAATCGATATTGCCCAGTTGCGCGCCGATATCCAGCACGAACCGCTGCATCACGACATCCGAGACCCGGCTCACCGATCCTTCGAGCCGCGCGAGCGCGCCCTGGGTAAATTTCTGAATCGCAGCACCGCCGCGTCTGTAGAACCAATCGGTATCGAGGCTCACGACCGGCTCGGGATCGAGCTGTTCGAGCAACAGGAAGAAGCCGAGCGCGGTGAATCCAAGCAGTCCGAGCGTCGCCGTGACGTGCCGTACGGTGTACGGAATGTAGTCGACACGAAACGGCAGCTGCGAATACAAGACCATCGGCGCCACGCCAATCACGACGCACGCCACGGCGGCGAGTCCCATCGCCACCAGCATGTTCCGCGGCGGCTCCTGCGCTCGGAGGCCGCGATCCTTTCCAAAGAACATGTAATACGGAAGCTTCAGCCCTGTGTGCAGGAACGTGCCTGACGAGGCCAGCGTGAGCAGCAGGTAAATCGCCGGCCGGTGCGACTCACCCGCCGCTGAAACGACCATCGACTTGGTGACGAATCCGCTGAAGAGCGGCACTGCGGAAATCGCGAACGCACCAACCATGTAGAGCGCCAGAGTGACGGGCATCGTCTTGTACAACCCGCCCATGTCGCTCAGCTTTCGCAGGCCGGTCACCTGAAGCACGGCTCCCGCTCCCATGAAGAGCAGCGCCTTGTAGAGGATGTGCGCGAAAGCGTGGGCGGTTGCGCCGTTCAGCGCGAGCTCGGTGCCGAGCCCCACGCCGCAGACCATGTAACCGACCTGGCTGATGATGTGATATGCGAGCAGTCTTCTGGCGTCGTTCTCGAGAACGGCGTACACGACGCCGTACACCGCCATCGCCGCGCCCCACCACACGAGGATCTCGGCGCCGGCAAACCCTCGAATCAACGCGTAGACTGCGGACTTCGTGGTAAAGGCGGTGAGAAACACCGCGCTGGTCGCTGTGGCTTCCGGATAAGCATCTGGCAGCCAGGCGCCGAGTGGCGGCACCGCTGCGTTGACGAGGAAAGCGACCAGGATGAGCGTGAACGCCGCGCTTCCTGCATACGGCGAGAGATTGCCGAAGCTCAGCGACCCGGTTTGCGTAAAGTGGAGCACGATGCCTGCGAACAAACACAGTCCGGCGAAAACGTGAACGAGCACGTAGCGGAATCCGGCGGCGGACGCAGCAGGCCGCCGGCGCAGCAGCACGAGGAGCGCGGCCGACAGTGCCATCAGCTCCCAGAACAGGAACAACGACAGAAAGTCGCCGGCGAAGACGGCTCCAAGCGCAGCACCCGCGTACGTCAGCGCGGCCACGTGCTGCGCATCGTCGTTCACGTGCAGCGAATAGACCATTCCGACCAGCGCAACGAGTGCGAACACGTACGAGAAAACCAGACTGAGCCTGTCCGCGCGGCCGAATACCACCTCTTGTCCGAGGAAGCGGACGACGCCATATGTTCCCGGTTGAATGAGGAAGCAGTCGACCAGCGCCGCCGCCGGCAGCAGGATCATCACCGCTCGCTTCGCGCGTCCCCTGCAGAACGGCAGGATCCACGCGCCGGCGATCAGCACGAGTCCGGGATGGATCCACTCAGGAGTCATAGTAGTTTTCCGGACGCGTGAGCCACAGTTTCCCCAGGAGCTTCGAGACGATGATGATCAGGAGACAGGAGACCAGCCCGTAGATGGAGCCCCACGCCGGAATGTCTTCGAACCAGAAATGCGCGTGGTCCGCCGGGAAGAGATGCGGTCCTGCGATTTCGCCGACGGCGAACACGACGAGGACGGCATAGAGCCAGCGCTTCGGCGTCACGGCAATACCCTTCCCGCGAGCGCCAGCACAGGATTCGGATAGACGCCGAGAATCAACGTGGCCAGCGCGGTGAGCCCCAGCGGAACGATCATCCATGGCACTTCGACGACGGCGTCGGAACGCGAGCCGGCGGGTTCCTCTTCGAAGTACGCCCGGAACACGATCGGTCCGAGGTAGGCGGCGTTGAGGAGCGAGCTGATCAGCAGCACACCGAGCAACCACACGTTGCCACGCTCGAGCGATCCAACGGCCAGGTACCACTTCGAGACGAAGCCGCAGGCGAGAGGAATCCCAACGAGACTCACAGACGCGGTCGCGAACGCCGCCATCGTCCACGGCATTCGCCTGGCCAGGCCCGGCATCTGGCTGACCTCGGTTTTGTGCGTCGACACGTAGATCGAGCCCGCGCACAGGAAGAGCGTGATCTTGGAGACCGCGTGATTGGTGATGTGCGCCACGGCGCCCAGGATTCCGCTCGGTGTGAGCAGCGCGGCGCCCAGCACGATGTAAGAAAGCTGGCTGACGGTTGAAAATGCCAGCCGCGCCTTCAGGTTGTTCTGGCCGAGGGCCAGCAGCGACCCCCCGAGAATCGTCACCGCGGCGACGACCAGCGCCAGCTTGTCTGCGCCGAGCGATCGCATGGCGACGGGACCGAACACGAACAGGAATACTCGAAGCGTGGAGAAGACTCCGGTCTTCACCACCGCAACGGCATGCAGCAGCGCGCTGACCGGAGTCGGAGCCACCATCGCCGCGGGCAGCCAACTGTGCAGCGGCATCACCGCACTCTTGGCGAAGCCGAACAGGAACAACGCGAAGACGACGTACAGAAGCGTCGGCTCGCTGGCGAGCGCCGATGACGGAAAGATGCCGCCCTTTCGGAACTCGAGGGTTCCTGCGACGTTGTAGGTGAGGATCAGCGCGGTCACGAGAAAAAGCTTGGCGGCGCCGAGCAGATAGACGATGTACTTCCGCGCGCCCGCCACCGCTTCGGCCGTTTCCTTGTGACCGACGAGCGGGAACGTGGCCAGCGTCAGCGCTTCATAGAAAAGAAACAAGGTGAACAGGTTGGCGGAGAACGCCACGCCCATCGTGGCCGACAGCGCCAGCGCGAAGCACGCGAAGTAGCGGGTCTGCGCGTGCTCGCGAAGCGAGCGCATGTAGCCGATCGAATAGAACGACGTCGCGATCCAGAGAAGCGAGGCTCCCAACCCGAAGAGAACGCCGAAGCCATCGGCGCGGAATGCGAGCTCGATTCCAGGCAGGATTCGAAAGAGCACGCACTCCGGCGTCCTGCCCGCCAGGACATCCGGGATGATCGCGATCACGAACGCCGCCTGCAGCACGCCGGCGGCGACGGACCAGAACTCCCGCAGATTGGCGCGGCGCTCGCCCGTGCTCGCAATGAGCAGGGCCCCGATCGCCGGAGCCAGAACCGCGAACAACGGGCAAATGGAGGTCACCACTTCAGCTCCGTCAGCTGCTCGACCTTCATTCCAGGCCGCGTTCGGGCAAGAGCGAGCAGCAGACCCAGACCAACCGCAGCCTCCGCGGCCGCGACGGCGATGACGAAGAGCGCGACGATCTGACCGCGCGAATCGTGCAGATGCTGACTGAACGCGGCCAGAGTGACGTTGATCGCATTCAGCATGATCTCGATCGACACGAGCATGAGGATAATGTTGCGCCGGCCGAGAAAGCCGACGAGCCCGATCGCAAAGAGCACGGCGCCAAGTGCGACGCACGCGCCGACCGGTACCATCAGGCGCCGGCCCTTCGCTTCGCCACGACGACGGCGCCGACGATGGCGGCCAGAAGGATCAGCGAGGCGATCTCGAACGGCAGCGTGAATTGGGTAAAGAGCGCGTGTCCGACCGCGGAGAGGCTGCCCGGCGACGGATCGGTCGCGGCCGCGTGCTCCGCAGTCGGTACCAGACCGGGATCGCGCGCGAACCAGGCGAGCGCCGCGAAGCCGAAGCCGGCCGCCGCGCAGAGCGGCCAATGGGCGCCGAAGCGCGCCTCGGCGGTCTCGCCCGGCAGATCGAGGAGCATCAGGAAGAACAGGTAGAAGACCAGGATGGCTCCCGCGTACAGGATCACCTGGACCGCTGCCAGGAATTCCGCGCCCGCGAGCAGGAAGATGCCTGCTACGTGCAGAAACAGCGCGAGGACCCAGAGCATGCTGTGGATCGGATTTCGGCGAGTGACGGCCAGAACCGCGCTGGCGATGCTGGCGGCCGCCAGGTAGTAGAAGGCAATTGGTCCCGCAATGATCGGCATATACCCTTGACGCGGCACTGCCACATTCCAAGCTGCGTTCGGTTTTATTTCTCTTTTCTTCCTGCGCTCTCTCCTCGCGACGGCGAACATTTCTTCATCCGCGTGGAGCCCCACCCCACGCGCTGACGCCGTCGCGCCGTAGCGCTCGGGCGTGTCTAGAACAGAGTGGCGACGAATTGACAACGACCGGCTCAGAACCTGCTTCGTAGCGGCCGATGAAGCACGATTAGCCGGGGTATTTCCCGCAGATGTAGCTCTCCAGCTGATGGATCACGCCATCCTGGGTCGTGATGATCCAGTGGACCAGGTCGCCGATCGACACCAGTCCGACGACCGTGTTGGCGTCCACGACCGGAAGGTGACGGCAGCGGTTCGCCGTCATGCAGTGCATGCACTCGTCGACCGTGGTCTGCGGCGTGACCGTCACGACGGGCGACGACATGATCTCGGAGACCTTCATCTCCCGCGACGATCGATCCTTCAGCACCACCTTGCGCGCATAGTCGCGCTCGGAAAACATTCCGACGAGCGTGGTGCCGTCGATGACAGGGAGCGCTCCGATGTCCTCGTCGGCCATCTTGAGCAGAGCTTCGTAGACCGTCACGTCAGGTCCGACTGAGTGGACGTGGATTCCCTTGCCGTTGAGGATGCGCGCGACCGAGTCAGTCAGCTTCACGGCAGCCCTCCCCGAAAGAAAAGTGGGACGAGCGGAACTCGACGTGCGATCCGGGCGTCGTGCGGCGAGGCGAGTGCGGGTTTAACGCGGCACTGAGCGAGTTGTCAAGAGGGAACTTCGAGTGGCACCCAGCAAAGGTGGAAGGATGAAAAAAAACTGGCTCCGGCAGTGCGGCCGGAGCCAGTTTGTCGAGATCGAACGACCGAGCCTACTGAACGGGTCCGACGGTGCCGCCCGTCACGAGATTCGCGGGCGCAGCAAACGAGGTGTTGCTGCTGTCCTGGAAAATCGTTCCGCGCTCGTCGGTGCCGAAGTGACGGCTGCCCGTGCCGCCCCACGTGACCGGATCACCCTTGCCGAAGTAGCTGGCCAGCGCGTCGGCGTTGTTGCTGCAGGTCGACGCCTTCGCCATCACGACCGTGTTGCTCGTGCCGACCGCCAACGTCACCGTGAAGCCGCTCTTGACGATCGTCGCACCGGCGCCCGCGAGGTCGGGGCTGATGAAGCCCTGGCCGCCCGCCGTGGCCGGCGCCGCCAACTGGGCCAGCGACGTCGCGTACCCGCCGCCGCCGCAGCTCGACGAGAACGCCGCCTCGCCGCTGTTAATCGCGCGGAGCGATCCGATTGCCGACGCTTCGTTGCCCGACATGCGGGCGCGCAGCAGACCCGGAATCGCGATCGCCGCGATAATGCCGATGATCGCGACGACGATCAGCAGCTCGATGAGGGTGAAACCTTTCGCGTTACGAATCTTCATTCCAAGTCTCCTTAGTGATACCGCAACCGGTGTGTGTCTCGCCTGCGACACAGCAATCGCAATGCCGAGGGCCGTAACGAGTCGTCCAGCGATTGAAGACGACGATGGGTCACGACGTACCGTGCAAAGACGTGATGAGCCGTGCATCGCAGGAAGTCGTAATGACAATTCTTGGCTGACGGAATCTGGCCGGGATGACAACGGCTGACACTACCAAAGGATGTATGAAGCCTTCGCAGACGGAACAAGCCGTAGACTGTCTACGTCCAAAGCCGTAGACTGTCTACGACTATGGCCAAACACCCAGACGAAGAGCGCCTGGAGCTTCTCCAGGGCACACTCGACATGCTTATCCTCCGGACCCTGCAATGGGGACCGCAGCACGGCCACGGCATCGGCCGGGCGATCCGCGCGCAGTCCGACGACCTGCTCAAGGTCGAAACCGGCTCCCTCTACCCCGCGCTGCACCGGCTCGTGAAGCGCGGATGGCTGAAATGGGAGTGGGACGTGAGCGAGGCCAACCAGCGGGCGAAGTACTACCGGCTGACGGCGGCGGGCAAAGCTCAGTTGTCGCGCGAGCGGGATCGGTGGTCGCAGCTCGTGGACGCAATCGGACGCGTCATGAACCCGGCGCCCGCGAACAAGGAGTAGCCATGCGGCCTCACGACGACGAGCTCGACGAAGAGATTCGCGGCCATCTGGCTATCAGCATCAAGGAGCGCATCGAGCGCGGCGAGGATCCGACGTCCGCCCGACTGGCCGCGCTGAAGGAATTCGGCAACATCACGCTCACACGCGATTCGATACGAGGCGTCTGGCGCCATCGTTGGTTCGACGCGGCCGAGGCGCTTGGACGGGATCTCCGGTTCGCCCTCCGCTCGCTGCTGCGCGCCAAGGGCCTCGCCGCCACGGTCGTCGTGACGCTCGCGCTCGGCATCGGCGCCAACGCCGCCATTTTCAGCGTCGTCCGCGGCGTCCTGCTCCGGCCGCTCGTCAACCGCGACGAAGATCGCCTGATCTACATCCGCCAGAGCGGACGGGGGATCGGGGCCGCGAACATGACGTTCTCCGTCCCGGAAATCAACGACATCAGGGCGCGCGTTACGACCGTCAGCGCGCTGGGTGAATTCTCCACCGTCGATTTCACGATGATCGGTCTCGTCGGCGAGCCGCGCGTCGTTAAGGCCGGCGTCGTCAACGGAACGTACTTCGAGGTGATGGGCCTTCGTCCCGTACTCGGCCGGCTGCTGAACGCGAAAGACGATGGTCCCGACGCCATGCCAGCCGTTGTGCTCACGCATCGGTTCTGGACCAATTCGTTGAGCAGCGATCCGAGCGTGATCGGGAAGACCGTCCGTCTCGGGCCGCGCACTGCAACCGCGGTCGGCGTGCTCGAGCCGTCGGTGCCCTATCCCGCCGACACGGAGATCATCGCGAACGTCGTCACCAGCCCGCATCATCTCGGGGCGACGATGGTCACCAACCGCACACACCGGATGACCGAGCTCTTCGGCCGCCTCGCGCCCGGGGCTTCCATCGAAGCGGCGCGCGCGGAGCTGACGACGGTGGAGGGCGCGCTCGTGCGCGAGCACCCGGAGGCGTACTCGGCGAAGGCAAACGTACAACTGAGCGTCAAGCGGCTGCGCGATCAGATTGCGGCGCCCGCGCGGACGATCCTCATCGTGCTCCTCGCCGCGGCCGCCGTCGTGTTCATCATCGCGTGCTCGAACGTCGCGAACCTGATCCTCGCGCGGTCCGTGCGCCGCGAAGGCGAGCTGGCCGTGCGAGCGGCGCTCGGCGCCGGGCACGGCGCGCTTCGACGCACGCTGCTGGCCGAAAGTCTCGTGCTCTGCGGCGCCGGCGCCGTGCTGGGCGTGATACTCGCGCAGCCGTTCGTCGCGATCGTCGCGCGGTATGCCGCGCGCTTTTCGGTCCGCGCGCTCGACGTGACCGTCGACAACAGCGTCGTGTGGGTGGGCGCCGCTCTGGCGATGGCGGCGGCCGTCCTGCTGGCGTACGTCCCCCGCCTGCCGTCGCCGCACGCGCCGGCCGGACTCGGTCTCGCGACCGGCGGCGTCCGGATTACGCCGGGAACCAATCGCCGCCTGCGCGCGTTCGCGACTGCGCAGATTGCATTCTCCTTCGTGCTCCTCGCCGGCGCGGGCATGCTCGTCACGACGCTCGTCACGCTCCAGACGGCGAATACCGGCATCGACATGCGGCACGTGCTGGTGTTCGATGTCCCCCCGTCAGCGACCGGGGTGTTCGGTCAGAAAGAGGTCGATTTCTTTCGGGAATCGACGCGTCGCGTCGGCGCGCTGCCTGGAGTCGACGCTGTGTCCGTCGGCGCCACGGTACCATGGCGCGATCACGGCATGCCTCGCATGCAATTCACAGTCGAGGGCTACACACGCGCGGACGGCGAAGAAAATCCGTACGCGCGGATGCGCATTGTCGGGCCTCGCTTCTTTGCCGTGCTCGGCCTCCCGATCCTCGCCGGCCGTGACTTCACCGATGATGATCGCCGTGGCGGCGAACCGGTCGTCGTCGTCAGTCAAAGCTTCGCGCAACGGCTGTTTCCGAACGGCGACGCCGTGAACCGACAGCTGTCATGGACCGACCCGATCGCCAAACTGTTCGGGCTCCAGAAACCGTGCCGCATTGTCGGAGTGGTCGCGGACATGGACGACGAGAATTTCGTCCGCACGCCGGAGCCGACGGTGTATCAGCCCGTCCAGCAGATAGGCTTCGCCGGCCGTCTGTTCGTCCGCGCCGCGGGCGAACCGTACGCGCTCGTTCCGGCAGTGACGCGCGTCATCCGGGAGATTTCGTCCGAACAGCCGGTCGAGCGCGCCGCCACGCTGGAGGACGTCCGTGCGCAGGTGTTGTCGCCGGAGCGGCTGAACGCCTTCGTTTTCTCCACGTTCGCCGGCATCGCACTGCTGATCGCCGTTGTCGGCGTGGCCGGCGTTCTCGCCTTCTCGGTCAGCGCGCGGATCCGTGAGTTCGGCGTGCGCCTCGCGGTTGGATCGGCGCCGCGTCACGTCCTGGCGCGCGTCCTCTCGGAAGGGGTGCGGATCGCGGCGATCGGGATCGCGGCCGGAGCGGTCGGCGGTTACGCGCTGGCGTGGGTCGCGGCGAAATTCTTCGGACAGGTGCAGCTGCCGGGCGCGCTGGCTGTAATCGGCGCGGCGATCCTGCTCGCCGCCGCCGCGGCCGTGGCGTCGCTGATGCCGGCTGCGCGTGCATCGCGCGTCGATGTGTTGCAAGCGCTTCGATCGGAATGAACGGTGGTCGAGTCGACGCCGCGATCGATGAGCGTCATCCCCTGCTTACCCGACGACCCGTGCCCTTCGTCCTCGATTTCCTGCGCGTTGTTGGTTTGTCGGCACGCGCGGCCAGTTTGTCAGGGAGATCGTAGGCTTCGCGCAGCCAGTCCGTAATCGGCGGCTCCACCTCGTCTCGATGTCTGACGTGAATGATGTTCGCAAGCTTCGACGCTGACTTGCGTTCGACACGGCGGACCTGTGGCGCGCGGACGGCACGGTCGAGGAACACGCACACCTGCAGGTGACTCCTCCGCGGACGCACGAAGAAGTAGCAGGACTGGCGCGAGAACATGATCGCAGTGCCCGACGCGTAGATCCGCTGGTCGCCGAAGGCGGCGGCAGTGTCGCGCAGCCGCTCCCACGCGTCGCGCAAGTCATCGGACAAGTCCTCGGTCAGCGCCGCCTCGGTCGTCGTCCAACAGTCGTGCGCTGCGCCTTCCTCGATCCACTCGTGGCAATGGTGGCACTCGCGTCCGGCCATCCGCTCATTGTAGTTTTCAGACATTCTTGAATGGTTTTGGCGGCGTTCAGACTGACTGGTAAGATGCCATCACGCGCGCACGCTCCCGACGGTCCCGTCGGACGATTGGCAACCGCCAGGGATTCGCGCTCGAACACACGCGTGACGGCAGCGCAACGACAGACGAAGGAGGCCCCTGATGATCAAGCGGTTCCCAGGCCCAATCGTCACGGCGGTCACCCTCGCCGGCGTCGTGCTGATCACCTTTCTCGCTACCGCCGGTCGGCAAGAAGAAAGTCGTGCACGAGCAGCAGTCGCTGAGAAGGCCAAGGCCGCGCCCGCGCCGCGGGCGGCTGATGGCAAGGTGGACTTCTCCGGGATCTGGGGCGCGGATCGGAATTTCATCTTCGACATCCACGATGCGCTGAAGAACGGTGAGGAGCTTCCTCTCCAGCCGTGGGCGGAAAAGATCGCGCGCGAGCGCATGTCCAAAGATGATCCGGAGGCTCAGTGCCTTCCGGCCGGTGTTCCCCGGCAGGCCCCGTACCCGTGGCGCATTCTCCAGACAGCGACGCACCTGTTCTTCCTGTTCGAAGGCAACATCCACAGCTATCGCCAGATATTCCTCGACGGCCGGAAGCATCCCGAGGATCCCAATCCGACCTGGTACGGCCACTCGATTGGCCGGTGGGAAGGCGACACGCTGGTTGTGGATTCAGTGGGATTCAACGACAGGTTCTGGTTCGATTTCGCAGGCCACCCGCACACGGAACAACTGCACATCATCGAGCGCTATCGGCGTCCGGACGTCGATCGTCTGGACTATGAGATTACCGTCGAGGATCCGGGAGCCTATACAAGGCCGTTTACTCTGTACGGCCACTCGACCTATCAGCACGGCGACGAGCTGATGGAGTACATCTGCAACGAGAACAACAAGGACCTCCCTCACATCGTCGGCAAGGATCCACGGAACAGGTATTTCAAGAAATAGCCCACTCGCTCGCGGACACGACGCCGTTCGAATCGAGGTCGATCCACGAACGCGCGTTGCCGTTCGGGAGGTTTGCGAACGTTGACGCCATCAGTGGCAGGCGTCGGCCCGGCAGGGCCGTTCCGGCTGTCGAGTTTCTCCACGCGCGGCCGCGGCGCCTCGCGCTCCCAGAGAATGCGTCCTGTGTGTCGATCAAGGCAGATGGTGATCAGGCGACCGTCACGCGCAGCGGTCAGGAAGATGCGGTCGCGCGAAGCAGACAACCGAAGAGATCGCTCGGAGTACGCGTTGACGATAGCACTGTCTTGACACCTATAATTCGCCACTCATGGCAGCCTCTCGCCAGCCGTCGGCCGTAATCCTCCTGAGCGTCTTGCTGGGCGCCGTCGCCATTCACGGCCAAAGCGGCTGGACGCCGCTCTGGAACGGCAGGGATCTCGACGGTTGGACGACGTGGATGCGACAACCCGAGCCAGGTTCCGACGTGCCGGGACTGAAGAAGGACGCGAACGGGAACTATACCGAGCCAATCGGGTCCGGCCGCGACCCGCTCAAGGTGTTCACCGTTCTCCGTGATGTCGATGGGCGGCCCGCGATCCGGATTTCGGGCGAGGTATTCGGCGAGCTCAGGAGCAAAGAGGCCTTCAAGGACTATCACCTGAAACTGCAGTTCAAATGGGGCGAAAAGAAATGGCCGCCGCGCGACGGACCAGCAACGCCGCGCGACAGCGGGCTGCTGTACCACGTTCACGCGCCGCCGGGAGTCGGCGGACGCACGTGGGCACGCTCGATTGAGCTGCAAATCCAGGAGCATGATGTCGGCGATCTCTACGCGATCGGGTCGGCGATCGCTGTTCGCGCGAAAGCGCGCGCCGGCACGCAGCCGCCGTTATACGACTACGATCCTGCCGGCGAGTGGACGTTCTTTTCGCAAAGCCAGGGCGCGTCCGGTCGATGCATCAAACAGCCTGACAACGAAAAGCGGACCGGCGACTGGAACATTGTGGAGTTGATTGTATTCGGCGAGGACGCGATTCACATCGTGAACGGCAAGGTGGTCATGCGTCTTCACGGACCGGTGCGAATCGATGGCGACGTGCCGGCGCCCGTGACATCCGGCCAGATCATCCTCCAATCGGAAGGCGCCGAGGTCTTCTTTCGTGACATCGCGATCCGATCGATTACGGCGATCCCGCCGGAGTTTGCAGCGAAGTAGCGAGGAACGGAATCGCAGGGTTTTCGGAGGACGCATGAAATTCAACCGGTCGGCCTCTGTGGTGGGATTCGCCGTCGCGATCCTGGTGTCCTGTCCTGTCGCTGCGCAGACGGGAGACATCAAGGTCCTGTGCTCCACCGGCTTCAAAACCGTGATGGAGGATCTCGCTCCACAATTCGAGCGCGCGACGCAGCAGAAGGTCGCCGTCCGATACGGTCTCGCCGCGGTACTCAAGCAGCACATTGAGGCTGGCGAGATCTTCGATCTAGCCATTCTCACGCCCGCCGCGATCGACGACCTGATCAAAGAGCGGAGAGTCGCTGCCGATTCGCGCACGATCCTGGCGCGGTCCGGCCTGGGAATCGTGATACGTGCGGGCGCCCACAAGCCCGACATCACCACGTCCGAAGCTTTCAAGCGCTCACTCCTTGGCGCGAAATCGATCGCGTACGCGAAGGAGGGCGCCAGCGGCGTCGCGTTCGCGGCGTTGATCCAACGCCTCGGAATCGCCGACGATCTCAAAGCCAAAAGCAAGCTGACCGCAACGGGAGAGGAAGTCGGCGAGGCGGTCGTCCGCGGCGAGGCAGAGCTCGGCGTGCTGCCGGTGAGTGAAATCCTGCCGATTCGCGGAGCCGAATTGCTCGGCACCTTCCCTGCGGACACGCAAAGCTACATCGTCATGGTCGCCGCAATCGACGCGCGCGCGAAGGCAAGCAGCGCCGCCAGAGACTTGATCGCGTTCCTCACGGCGCCAGATGCACTCCCAGTGATCAGGGCGAAAGGGATGGAGCCAGCCGCGTCAGGCATCTCTCAAGAACCTGTGAAAGGCGGCGCGAATCCCGAAGCGCTCTTTACAGACAAGAACGCGAAGCTGAACACGAACAAGCAGGCGGCGCTCCACATCATGAAGGAGCTGCTGCAGTGCAACCATTGGGACGAAGCCGACAAGTGGCTGACCGCGCGCTACATTCAGCACAATCCAAACGTCGCCTCGGGGCGAGACGCCGTCGTGAAGTTTTTCGGGAGCCGACCGAAGACGCCGACCTGCGACAAGCTGACCACTCCAGTCGTCGCCGTATTGGCTGATGGCGATTTGGTTACAGTCGTGATTGCGCGCGAGTACAAGGATTCCAAGGATCCGTCGAAAACGTACACGTCGACCTGGTTCGACATGTGGCGGTTCGCAGACGGCAAGGCGGACGAGCACTGGGATCCGGCTACGAAGCCGTAGAAACCGGCGGGCGCGGGCTTGGTTTCTCCTCCTTCGCCCAATCACCGCGCCGCCCGGCCGCCGTTTCTAGAACGTCAATTGAGCGCTGAATTTCAAAAGCCGCGCGCCCATTATTTGTATCGCGTTCAGCCACTGGTTATTCTGCGTGCTGTATCGTGTTTGCTCGTTGAGGATGGTGCTCGCGTTAAATACGTTATACATGTCGAAATTTCCCCGCACCTTGGCTCGGCCCATCGAGAAGGTCCGGCTGAAACGAAGATCCAATTGTTGGATTCGATCATCGAAGAGTGTGTTGGGTGGAATCAGATCGATGGTAACGGTTTGGTTGCATGTAGCCACCGTCTGGCTCGGGCATGCCGCGAGGTTCCGGCCCAGCGACCGCCTGATTTCTTCATTGCTGGCCACGTAGCTCGCCGCGATCGGGAACCCGGGAGCGTTTTGGTACGTGGCACTGATCTGCGTTTCCCAGGGCAGCGGGTAGACAGCCGAGAATTTGACCTGGGTCGCGGCTCCCCACGGCTGGCTGATGCGGCAGAATCCCGGTCGCGGGTCCTGTGTCGGGATCACCAAGACCCCGCCCACGGCGACGGGCTGACCGGCAACGAGCGTGGACGGCGAATCAACAGAGAAGCAGTTGTCGAGGACAGTACGCCCCGTGCCCAGGCCCCCCTGGATCTGCGCGCCGTGCCCAAACCGCGCGTCGATGAGAACATCGAGACCGTTGAAGACCTCGCTCTGCCTCCCATAGTGCGACGCTTGCGTGACGAGGTTGTCGATCTGGCCGAACTTCTGCGGCTTGACGTCGTAGAGCCCGCAGAACTGCTGGCCACTCACGCTGGTTGGCAATCGCGGATCTACCGGCGCCGTAATACAGAATGGATCGTAGTCTGCCGGCGTCACGGACTGATTGTCGACGGCCAGAAATCCGCCGTACCAGGTGCGGAAATACGCGGCAGTGAGTCCGATATTCCGCCGCAGCTGATGCTGCACCGAGACCGAGCCCTGCCAGTTGTAATTCTGACGATTGAAGCCGCTCAGCGCATCGGCCGCCCGGCGCGTATTGCCGCCGCTGACTTGGCCGAAGCTGAGATCCGACCACTGTCCACACTCGCCGTTGGGTGAGGGGTTCATGAGATCGCAATCGGGAACGTAATTTCCTCGGCGAGGATCACCAACGGGATAGGTCGTGTCGTTCCATGGTCTCGTGGTGCTGACAGCCTGGTTCTGCACGGGTATGTCGACACCGATGCCTGTATTGCGCGCCGCATACCGGCCCAGCGACACCTTGAGTGCCGTCTTGCCACCGCCGAACAGGTCGTAGGCCGCGCCCACGCGAGGGCTGAGGTTTTGCCAGCGCGGCGAGTGCTCCACGGCCGGAAAATCGCGGGCGGGCACCCACGGGCCCGCCGGCAGCTGCTGTGCCGGGATAAACGCGTCATACACGGCGTACCGCAAGCCCAGGTTCAATGTCAGCCTCCGGATGGTCAACTGATCCTGAGCGTAGACGCCATTCTCGATCGCGGTGTTATAGGGGCCCAACGGCGTCGCATAGATCGAGACCTGCGTCGGCACTTGATTCCTGAATGTGTACGATCGGGCCTGGTTGACCATGTTGGCGTCGCCGTAGCTCTGACGGCCCACGCTGAAGTGGTTCAGGTCGACGCCGATCTTGAGACTGTGCGTGCCGGTGATGTACGCGAGAGAAAGCCGTTCGTGAAATCGCTCGTCGGTCAGGACTTGGTAGCCGGGGCCAGTGACCGACCTCGAGCCGTACCTGAGATTCAGCCCGACATCGTTGATCGCGATGTCGTCATTCCCCACGCCCGGCATCCGTTTTTGATTACGGTGATAGCTGTTCATCGCCGCGCTGGCTTCAACAAGGAGCCGGTCAGTGACCGGGTAGGTGTAGATGGCCGTCGATAAGAACTGAGGGTCGTAATGGTGTTCCGCGACGGCTTCTGGCGCAAAGAGGGGGCTCACCTGCTCCAGAATTGCAAACGTACATTGGCAGGCCGGATGCTGCGTGTGGGAAAAAACGATCTTGTGCTTTGCCGCGGCCTGCCACGTGAGGCGGAGTGAGTAATCGCTGGAGTAATCACGGTTGTAGGCTGGCCGGCTCAAGTCTGGCTCGTAGAACAAGGTGCCCTGTCGCTTGTTGTAGTAATTGCCAACCTGATACAGCGACCTGTCCTCCCGCCGCGAGGCAACGAAGAACCACAGCGTGTCGCGTTTTATCGGGCCGCCCAGCCCTCCTCCAACGTCATAGTACCTTCTGACCGATGGCGCCGCGGTCAGACCACGAGCGCGCAGGTCGTCCGTCAGATTGTCACTCGTCAGGCCTGGGCCAGTGAACTCGGCGCTCAAGCTTCCGGAGAACCTGTTGCCGCCGTCCTTCGGCACGATGTTGATCTGCACGCCGCCGGTTGTCGCTTCAGCGGAGCCGGCCGCCGTCTCGACGACGACTTCCTGAAAGGTGTGAGCGTTATATTGAAAGCCGCCGCCGCTGAACACTCTCGAATCCATGCCGGCAACGTTGTAGGTCATATCGTCCGGGCGCTGGCCGTGGACGCCGAAAAAGCCTCGGTCACTTCCCACTCCGCCGACATCGTGAAAGTTCGTGCCTCCGGCATTCGCTCCCACGATGAGCGTGACCAACTGGGCCGGACGTCTGCTGGTCGGCAGCGCATCGAGCATCGCGCGCGACAGAGTGATTTGCTGTTGTACGTTCTGGACGTCCACCACCGGCGATGCCCCGGTGACCGTCACGGTCTCCTCGATCGTCCCCACTCGTAGATCGGCGTTCACGGTCGCCGTGAACCCTGTCGTCAATTCGATCCCGTTCCGTCTGAGCGTGCTGAATCCGGTCAAAGTGAAGACGACTGTGTACGTGCCCGGCCGCAGGTCGACGATGCGATAGAGGCCCTGGCTATCCGTGGTGGCGGAGCGGACTTTTTCAATCAAGGCGGGGCTGGTGGCTTCTACTGTGACGCCTGGAATCAGTGCGCCCGATGAGTCTCGCACGACTCCCGCGATGGTACCAGTCTCGGCTTGCGCCCACGCGGCAGCGGGCAGGAAGAGCAGACATCCCGACACGACGACGAACCGCAAAAATCGCTGAACGGTCATCGCGTTCCTCCATTCAAGGCTTGGCAGCGCCGCAGGTCAGACGCGGTGGGTATCCTGTGTAAGTTGTGCCTCCTTGTACGGTGTCATCAACCCTTTTTTTTTGGTGGGGTGTCGTACGGCGCGCCGGTTCCGGACGAGCCGAGAAACAGCGTCTGGCCATTGGGCAGCGTGAGATCGCGGCCATTTGCGCGCAGCGCGCCGTCCTTGGATTGGTACCCGTCGACGATGACCTCCATGCCCGGCTGCAGCGACTGTTTGGTCAAGCCTCGCCTGAACAGCGTGTTCGGCGTGCCGGCCTCGATCATCCAGTCTTCCATCGTGCCGTCCGGCTTTTTCACGGCGATGTGGATCCACGCATGAGGGTTGACCCATTCCATCTTCGTGACTGTTCCCCGGAACTTGACGGGCCTGTTCGCGTCGAACTCCGCGTTGAATGCGTGATGGGCCACGACCGGCGTCGCAGCCAGCGCCAGCAGCGCACCAATTCCACCGGCGACGAAGGACAGCCGTGTTCGCATCGGAGTCACCTCTCAGGAATCCGTTTCGGCACCGTCTCGCCGTTCTTCTCCCGGATGCGCGCGCCGTGCAGCAGATGCACGATGTCGTAGTTGTCTTCGTGACACGCGTACTCGTACATCTGTTCGGCAGGATCGATTCGGGTCCACGGAATCATCGCGGTCCAGGGCCTGGTCCAGGTGTGCGGATCCTCGACCGTGAACTCGTAGTGGATCGTCTGCGCGTCGACGCGCGTGAACCGTTCGGTGATGCGAAAGGTCGCGGGATCCGCGTCCTGGAAGATCACTCCCTGATCGGTTCGGAAATTGG
Organism: Acidobacteriota bacterium; assembly: GCA_003222395.1. Classification (GTDB taxonomy): domain Bacteria; phylum Acidobacteriota; class Vicinamibacteria; order Vicinamibacterales; family CAVVIG01; genus Gp6-AA45. Next base: position 59,704 of record QHWB01000062.1, on the reverse strand, counting down.
ACGTCTCGACGACCAGCGTGTTGCCATCCCAGCGGCCGCGCGAGTCGCCGAGCCACTGACGCAGCGTGCTGCCGATGTGCGGACGACCGTCCACCGGAATGATCCGCGCGCTGTGGATCATTTCAGGGGCGATCGCGACGTACCCAGGGCTCTGGAAGATCTGGAAATCGTTGTTGTAGATCGTGGGGAGATACGGCGGCGAGTCGGTCCGGATGATGCACCGTACCGGCAATGACAAATCCTCGTGGTTGTCGGGCAGGCCTGCGGCGAAGCGGGCTGCGGCGTCGGCCCGCGCGGCCCGCGCCTGCTGGCGCTCCGGCGACAACGGCACGAGCGGAGGAATTCTTCCATCCGGCGGGTCGACGATGAGCGACGTGCGGTGGTCCTTGGTGATCGTCAGCCGCCGAGCGTCCATCCAGTGCTCGTTGTACGCGCGATTGACATCGGCCTGCGCACCGCCGTCGCGGCGATCGCGCGTCAGGTTGTACGCGAGCTCCCGCTGGAATTCAGCGGCTTCCTCGTCGGTGAGCACCTGTTTGTCTGAAAGGCCGCCTGGCCGCGAGAGCGGCGTGCTGGTGGCGTCGTTCCAAACACCCTGCAGATCGGGGTCGCCCCACGGGGTGTGAGGCACGGTCCACGTCGCCGTCTTCGCCGGCGCCTTCCGCGCCTGACCCGCCAGCGCCGGAAACGACACGACGGCCGCGACGAGCGCCGTACCGACTGACGACACGAATCGTCGACTCATAGGGCGCCTCCGCTTACTGGCTCGCCTGCCCCGGCTGCCTGCGAAGCCTTCCGTACAACAGCTCCTCGGTGAACGGGACGCACTTGAATTCGAGGAGCTGAATGTGATCTTCCATTCGACGATAGAGAGGAAAGCTGATCTTCCACGGCCGCGTGAACACTTTCGGATCCTCGATCGTGGCTTCGTACATGAGGTGGTACGGACTGATGGGCGTGTAGCGCTCAACGACGTGGAGCGCGTCGCTGTGAAAATCGCCGGCCCGATCGAACCAGGTCTGCTCGCGCAGGTCCGTCACGTCGACGACCAGCGTGTCGCCGTCCCAGCGGCCGCGCGACCATCCCATCCACGAGTCGGCTGGCGCCTCCCCTTTCCAATTCATGCGGATGATGCGAGTCGTGGTGGTGAACTCGTAGGCGATCAGAATGTAGTCGCCCGACCCTTGCACGATTTGAAATGGAAACGGCATGTAGGTCGCGCGCGGCACGCCAGGCATATAGCATTTCAGCTCAGGGTCGCCGAGGTCGTGCCATTTCTTGTCGTCGGTCACGTCCACCATCATCCGCTTCTCGAAGTTCTCCTTCTTCTTGGCGAGCGCCCACGGTTGGTAGGGAATCTCGCCGCCCTCCACCACACTCTGCCCGGCGGGGCCTGCGCCGTACGCGCCCATGAGCTCAGGATGAACTCCCGGCTGCGCGTCATGATCCTGAATGTTCCAATTGGCGGTGACCAATGCCTGCCACACGCCGTTCAAGTCCGAGTGGCCGGCCAGACGAGGCGCCCGGTAGGAGGGAAAGCGCCCAGCGGTCGGCGCCTGACCCGCTGTAGCCGTCACGACCAGCCACAGGAGCGCGACGGCGGCGGCCGATCCAACGGGAATCAACACGCTTCGAATCCGGCTCCGCATTTGATGCCTCCCGGCGAACATCTGAAGCGCGCCGCACTCTTATACCACCAACGCGGTTCTTGCGGGTCACGAGACGTCTAGCTATATTCAGCGTCCACGTCACCCTTGGATCTGCTTGGAACGCCGATCGCAGCCGCGAGGGAGCAAGGAGAAGACCATGCGCAATCGCAGAGCCTTTCTGAAACAATTCGCGGGCGCCACGGCCGGAATGTTCGTCACGAGGACTGGCTTTGCCGATGCCGGCTTCACAGCCGCGCAGATTGGTGCCGCGCCAGGCAAACGGCGTGAGGTCGTCATCGGCGGTCGTCGCGTCAAGACCGTGGACATTCACGCGCATACGTTCGTGCCGGAGGTCTGGGACCTGGTGAAGGCTACGCCGCTCGCGGCAGCGGCCAAAGGGAACCTGACGGGCAACATTGCGCTCGGCAACCCGCAGCGTCTGATCGACATGGACGCCCAGGGCATCGACGTCCAAGCCATCAATGTCAACGCCTGGGGGTACTCAGCAGACCGTGCGCTGGCTCGCGACTTGATCGCGCTCCAGAATGAGAAAATCTCGCAGTACTGTGCGGCGCATCGGGACCGCTTTGTCGGAATGGCGACGGTCGCCTTGCAGCACCCTGATCTGGCGGCCGATCAGCTCGATGACGCGGTCAAGAAGCTCGGCATGCGAGGCGCCGCGATTGGGGGCAGCGTCGAAGGGCAAGAGCTTTCCGATCGAAAGTTCGATCCGTTCTGGGCCAAGGCCGAGGAACTCGGTGTGATGCTGTTCATGCATCCGCAGCCGGCACAAGGGACCACGCAGAACCCGCGCCTCCAGGGGAAGGGCGGTCTGGGTAACACGATCGGGAACCCGTTGGAGACGACGGTGTTCCTTTCACACCTGATTTTCGAGGGAACGCTGGATCGCTTCCCGGGACTCAAGATCTGCGCCGCTCACGCCGGCGGTTACCTCCCGTCATACAGTGGTCGGTCGGACGCGTTGTGCGGACGCGGTGGGGGGGCCGACTGCAAGGCGCTCAAGAGAAAGCCGAGCGACTATTTCAGCAGCCAGCTCTACATCGACACGATGATCTTTCACGAGGAGGGGTTGCGTCACATCGTGGCCGAGGTCGGCGTCGATCACATCTTTTACGGAACCGATTATCCGTTTGACTGGCCCGTTGGCATCGATTTCGTCCTCAACGCGCCATTCCTGGCTAACGCCGAAAAGGAAGCGATTCTCGGAGGAAATCTGATCAAACTCCTTCGAATCCCATCGTCGTCGAGTTGATGAAGCTCTCTTCGCGACCACGAGCCCGGCAGATCGATTCACTACATCCGTGAGGCGATGATGCCCGGTTTCACACGACCTCCGGCAGATTATGTCGCGATCGGCATCGTCATTGCCGGAGTGGCGAAGAAGTAAACCATGAGAGGTGGATTATGACGCGTTGGCCGTTGACGCTTGTCGTGGCAGTTCTTACAACGACGCCTGCCGCCGCCCAATGGCTGCAGTACCCGACGCCCGGAGTTCCGCGTGATTCGCACGGCAAAGCCAATCTCGCTGCGCCGGCGCCGCGAACTTCCGATGGGAAGCCGGATCTGTCGGGTCTCTGGCAGCTCGACACGTCCTGCCCTCCACAAGGGTGCGAAGGCGTGAATCAGGTTGGCGACTATCCGGTCGCGCCGGAGTTCAGAAATCTTGGCGCCCGGCTTCCGAACGGGCTCCCTTATCAACCCTGGGCCGCTGCTCTCGTCAAGCAACGATCGGAGCAGAATGGAAAAGATGATCCGGTGACCTTGTGTAAGCCGGCTGGCGCGCTGCGCCTTCTCACATTCCCGCCGCCCAGGAAAGTGCTCCAGCTCGCCGGGCTCGTCGTCATTCTCTCGGAGCGCGATGTCACGTACCGCCAAATCTTCACGGATGGACGTCCGCTGCCGAAGGATCCGGAACCGTCGTTCAACGGCTACTCGACCGGCCGATGGGTGAAGGACACGCTGGTGGTCGAGACGAACGGTTTGCGAGATGGATGGCTCGATCGCCGGGGCAGCCCGATGACCGACGAGGCCAGAATCACGGAGAGGTTCCGTCGCGTGAACTATGGTCGCCTCGAGGTTGAAGTCACGGTCGACGATCAAAAGGCCTACACGAAACCGTTTACCGTCACGCTGAACCAGAAGATTCTGCTGGACACGGATCTGCTGGAATATCACTGCAACGATAACGAAAAGGACCGGGCGCACCTGATCGGAAGGTAACGACCTTCCCAAACTATCCCGACCGATGACCTGAACGATTGCAGATAATCGCGAGTGAAGTTCGGAACACCTGACAACCGGAATCGGGGACTTGAAGACGCGATGAAGGCGATCGTCCAAGAGCGGTACGGCTCTCCTGATGATCTGGAGCTCCGGGAAGTCGAGAAGCCGGTGGTCGGCGATGACGACGTCCTGGTTCGCGTGCGCGCGGCCTCGATCCATCCGGATGTCTGGCACGTCGTGAATGGGCAGCCCTACGTCCTACGCCTGATGGGAGCTGGATTTTTCAGACCTAAGAACCCAATCCCTGGCACGGACATGGCCGGGATCGTCGAGTGCGTTGGCAAAGGCGTGACCCGGTTCCGGGCGGGTGACCCGGTATTCGGCGAGACCATCGCCGCCCACCAATGGATCAACGGCGGCGCCTTCGCCGAATATGTGTCTGTCCGACAAGACCTGCTGGCGCCGAAGCCTGACAACATCACGTTCGAACAGGCCGCCTCTGTTCCTACCTCCGGTTACATCGCCCTTCAGAACCTGCGCGACTGGAGACGGCTACGGCCGGGACGGACCGTGTTGATCAATGGCGCCGGAGGCGGTGTGGGGACCCTCACTTTACAGATCGCAAAGGCCTGCGGCGCGCACGTGACTGCCGTGGACAGTGCGGGTAAGCTCGCCATGCTGCGATCGCTGGGGGCAGATGAGCTCATTGATTTCACGCAGGTGGATTTCACTCGACGAGGGGTTCGCTACGATCTCATCTTCGACGTTCCGGGGAATCGCCCATTCTCCGCTTGCAGGCGCGCGCTCAAGTCTGACGGCCGATACGTACTGATCGGGCATGAGCGTTTCGGAGCGTCCGGCAAGCGTGTGTTCGGCGGCATCCCGTACTTCCTCATGTTGATTTTCCTCTCACGCTTCGTGAAGCAACTCCGAGGTCCCTGCATTCCGATGCCCACCAAGAAGGAGGCGATGGCCGTCCTGAGGGAACTCCTCGAAGCGGGCAAGATCACACCGGTCATCGACAGCATCTACCGTCTGAGTGAGGCGCGCGAGGCTTTCCGTCACATGATTGAGGATGACATCCAAGGGAAGGTCATCATCACGATCTGTCCTGTACTTAACCGGTAAAGGGGGTATCCGATACGCGCACAACGCCGCGTACCAGGTACCTCGGTTCTCCGTTCATGAACCCAATGGGATCTTGACGCTCTCCAGCGGAACACCGTTCACGATCTCCAGCGGACGAGACGCCGCGCTGCACTTCAACACCACGCAGCCGGACGAAGGTCGATGAGCTTCAGCCCGTACAATATTCTGATGCGCGACTGGCAGCGCCTGCAGCCGATCGCCTCGTACCACGGGCGATCTCTTCGCGCATTCGTCATCGCCATAACGATTCCCGTCGCCGCGGCTGCTCAGGAAGCGGCACCGCCATGCGCGGCGTGCGTCGTTTTCGCCATCGCGCCACCGGAATTCCAGATGGCCGGCACAGGCGACGTGCCCGTCGCGCTGGTCGTCCCCGCAGAGGCCACTGACGACGTTGCCGCGTTGCTGTCCACGGTTCCGCAAGGTCGCGCAGTCGCGGTCGTCCTCGACGCGCGCACCGTCGGCCCGCTGGCCGATGAGTCGCGGTACCGGCTCCGCACATTAGCAACAGCAGTTCGGGCTGCGCGCGACACGTTGGTCGGCGTCGAGCTTCTCTCTTCCCAAATACGCGAAGCATCAATTGACGCGCTCGCGGGCTACATCGACTTCCTCGTGTTGCCGGCCGATGCCGACTCCGCAGCCGTCTCGACTCGGCTGCCCGGAATGTCCCTCTGGACCGATGCGGTTTTCCCTGAGCCGCCGTCGGCGCTCGACGTCGTGACACGCGCGAGGATTCCCCATTCTGAGCATCTCCTCGTGCACGTGCCTGCGGGTCGTCGCGATCTCGTGTCCGCGATCGGCGCCATGCGCGACGTGTTGCCAACCGGACTGACGCCGTTGGCGGACGTCCGCGTGATGTGCGACGCCGCATGTGACCGAACGGTGTTCCTGAATCCACAGACACTCGACGCCGTGGCCATCGTGCGACCGCACGCAGCGATTACGCGCGTCACCGTTGCGCCGAGGGCCACTGCACTGGCGACCTTCGGCGACGTGCAGGTACGGGCCATCGGCGCGCGGCTCGATCTGCCGGCCACGGTCGCGCCGTTCGTCCTGCAGATCCGCGGCTGGCGCGGCACGACGAACGAAGCGTTCGCCACCGGAATGGAGGTGACGGGCGCGCGAGAGTTGACCGTCGACGAGATCGTCGCACGGCACCAGATCGCGCGCGCGCGTCAAGAACGCGCCGTGCGGACGCTTATCTCGACCGGGTCGACGGTCCTGACATTTCAAGTGCCCGGCTTTCCCGGGCCGTTGACGGTGACGGCGCGTACGACCGTCTTCGCCGGGTTCGGTCAGACGGAGATCGAGGAGGACCAGATCCGAGTCGATGGCCTCGACCTGCCGCGTGCGGCCGGTGCGGTGCCGAAACTTCCGCTCATCGAGCCTGAGCGCGTCAGCGCGCCGCCGCTGACGATCATGTTGACGGAAGCCTATGCGTACGCGCTGCGCGGGCGGGAGCGCGTCAACGGCCGCGATGCCTATCTCGTCTCGTTTACACCGCGCGCATCGCAGCAGACGTTGTTCGACGGCCGCGCATGGATCGACGCGCGTTCATTCGTGCTGCTCAGAACCGACGCCACGCAGACGCGACTGCGAGGGCCCATCGCCTCGTCTCGCGAGGTCGATGAATACCGAGCGACTGTGCGGGCCGGAGTCGCGATGTCGTTCGTGCAGCGCGCGGAGACCTTCCAGGCATATGTCGGTCCTACCGCATCGACACCGATTCACCGCATCGTCACGTTCGACGAATGCGAGGTCGATGCGGCCGATTACGCGTCGCGTCTGGACGAAGCACATCGGTCGGACGCCGTGATGCTCCGCGACACCCTGCAAGGCTACCGGTTCCTCGCGCGGCAACCCGATGCTGCGAGTGGAGAGCCGCGGCGACTGGCCTCGTCGAGCCGCGATCATGTGGCAACAGCGGTCGTTGGAAGCCTTTTCGATCCGAATATCTCGGTACCGCTCGTCTTCGCGGGCGTCAGTTACGTTGACTTCAACCTGTTCAGGACAGGCACGCAGTTGAACGCGTTCTTCGGCGGCACGTACGGGCGCCTTTCCTGGGCGACGCGGCCGTTCGTCCGGAACCGATGGCGCCTGGCAGGCGACGCATCCGGCGTGGCGGTGTTCTACAACGACCGTGCCTTTCGCACGGGTGTCGAGCATTACGACGAGAACATTCGCCAGCGGCCGACGCAGTTGTCGCTCGCGATGGTGGGAACGATCGCGCCGGCCGTGCGCCTGCGCGCGGCCTACGAACTGGGATACACGCGATACGCACGCGCCGAGACCACGGCCGTGGATTTTCTCGTGCCCGCGAGCACACCCGAGCACGGCGCCCGCTTCGCGCTGGAGGCGGAGCACGGTCCGTGGAACGCGATCGCGTGGTTCAGCGCGGCGCGCCGCAAGGAATGGAGACGATGGGGGTTGGCACCCTCGACCACTCAACTCGAGGCGCGGACGTTCGAACGGTACGGCGCAACGTTCGCGCGATCGATCGTCTGGTCGCCGCGAGCGGTCGCACACGTGGAGATGGCATGGATGACCGGCAGACGGCTCGATCGATTCAGCGAGTTCGCTCTCGGCAGCTTCGACAATCCGCTGCGCGGTTATCCAAGCGTGAGCATCCGATACGATACGGGCGCCGTCGTTCGCAGCGTGGCGACATGGACCCCGACGGCCCGCGTGCGACTCGATGGATTCGGCGATCTCGGAGTCGTCCGCGGGCCCGACGACCGCCGGAGCCGCTCTTATCCGGGACTTGGCGCCGCCGTCGAAGCGCCGGCGCCGTTCGGCTGGCTGCTCGCCGCCGAATGGGGCTACGGCCCGCGCGGTGTGAACGCGGACGGCACGATCGGCACGCACGTCGTGCGAATCGTCGGCTACAAAATGTTCTGATCCGGTGCGCCTGATCGCCGAGCAAAGGAGCTCACGCGGATTGTTTCCGCAATCGTACGGGTCAACTCGCCGGGATCGATCGGCTTTGCGAGGTGCATCTGAAATCCCGCAGCGAGCGCATGGGACCGATCTTCCGCTCGCGCGTTCGCCGTGAGAGCGATGGCCGGCACCGTCCCGCCGCTCTTCGGGTCGAGCGCTCGCACTCGGTGAATCAGCGCGTACCCATCCTCATCCGGCATGCCGATATCGCTGATGAGGACGTCAGCCCGCCGGTGATGGAGGGTGTCCAGTGCCTCGGCGGCCGAGGCAACGGAGATGACTTCCGCGCCGGCCTGTTGCAGCACTCCCGTCAGCATTTCACGCGCATCCGGATCGTCCTCGACAACCAGTACCCGCACGCCGTCGAGATTCGAGAGCTCCAGCTTCGTATCGTGCTCCGAGCCGCTTCGCCGGACGCGCTCTGCCTCGATCTCGATCTCCTTGTCTTCGAAGCGTTCGCGCCTGATGGGGAGTTCGACGACGAAGGTTGCGCCATGGCCGTCGCCGCCGCTGCTCGCGCGCACGCTGCCGCCGTGCAGTCCGACAATCTGATGCACGATCGCAAGGCCGAGCCCCAGACCACCATGTCGGCGCGCGTCGGTGCCCTGCTGGAACGGCTTGAATATATGCGGCAGCAGATGAGGACTGATTCCCGGTCCGTTGTCGCGAACAGTGATGCGCGCGTCGCCGTCCGCCTGATCGAGGGTCAGTTCGATGACGCCCTGCTGTGGCGTGAACTTGATGGCGTTGGAGAGGAGATTCCAGACGACCTGCTGAAGGCGCTTGGGATCGCCGACCACGGGACCGGCCGACGGGTCGACGACGGCTTTGAGCGCGATATGCTTGGCGTCGGCCACGGCACGGACGGCCTCGATTGCCGCCTGGACGACGCCGACGGGGTCGACCGGCCGCAGGTCCAACTGGAGCTTGCCGGACACGATTCGCGACAAGTCGAGGAGGTCGTCGATCAGCTGCGCGAGAAGCGTCGTGTTGCGCTCGATCACTTCGAGGGCACGAACAGCGCTCGCGTGATCCAGAAGGCCGCCTTGGAGCATGCGTGCCCAACCGAGCACTGCTGTGAGCGGCGTGCGCAACTCATGTGACACCACCGCCAGAAAACGGTCCTTGGCCTGGTCGGCCGCCTGAAGTTCCCGCCGTGACTCCTCGAGCGCGCACACGACGCGGTCGTACGCACGCATGTCGCGCAGGATCCCGATGGCGCCAGTGACGCGGCCTTCGTTGTCACGCAGCGCCGACGCGTTGAGCATCGTGGGAATGACGTCGCCCGACGCACTCCGCGGGTTCAGTCGTACGTTTCGCGTGACCCCGCGCTCCACAATCTCCCGAAGCGCCGCAACGAACTCGCCGGCTTCCCGCGAGCTGATGAACCGCGACACCGACTGCTCGACGACTTCGTCCTCGCGAAAGCCCAGAAGCTCCGACACCGCGTCGTTGGTCTGTAAGATCTTTCCCTCGAGGTTCGTGACGAACACGGGATCCGGCGCGTTCTTGATCAGGCTCTCCGCGTAACGCCGCGCCTCGTCGAGCTCACGCATATCTCGAAGGATCCCGATGACGCCAATGACGTTGCCCGACGCGTCGCGCAGCGCAGACGCGTTGAGCGTAGTAGGAATGATCTCGTCTGACGCACTTCGCGGATGAAGGCGCGCGTTTCGCGTGGCTCCCTTGTCGACGACCTCGCGCACCGCAGCAACGAACTCGCGCGTCTCGTCTGGCGGGATGATGTGCGACAACGATTGTTCGATCAGTTCCGCCGGTCGGAATCCGAGGAGGTGGAAGACGGCATCGTTCGCCTGGAGAATCTTTCCGTCGAGATCGGAGACGAACACCGGATCGGGCGCATTCTCGATGAGACTTTCGGCGTAGGCTCGCGCCTTGTCGAGCTCGCGCATGTCGCGCAGCACGCCGATGACCCCAATCACCTTGTCGTGAGGATCGCGCAGCGCCGCGGCGTTCAGGCTGGTCGGGATCGTATCGCCTGAGGCGCTCCGCGGGCGGAGCCGGACATTGCGCGTGACACCGCGGTCGATGACCTCGCGCACCGCGGCCACGAACTCGCTCGCCTCGGTCGCGCTCAGGAACCGGGAAAGCGACTGTTCGAGGACCTCGTCGCGGCGGAGGCCGAGGAGCTGGGAGACTGCATTGTTCGCGACGAGGATCTTGCCGTTTAGGTCGCAAACGAATACAGGATCCGGGGCATTCGCGACAATCAGCTCGGCGGCCAGCGGCGCGCCGGTTTGGACAGCCATCGCCCGATCCTCCAGGTTGACAGCACGTTCGACGTGGTAACGCGCGGCGGTGGCGATAAGCAACCAGCGTACGCCTGGCGCCGGGCGTCACGAACCTGCAGCAAACACGATGCCCACCATGCTTGACGAGTGTCAAGCATCGTCAACGTCCGAGCCGGTTGGCACGGCGAGGCGGTGGAAGTGGCTCGTGCGCGCCGATCGAGTCTTCGTGCGGACAACTTCCAGAGGACCGTGAGATCAATAGCAGAGCTCGATTGAAAGGCGAGTGACAGCGATTCACCGCCGCTTCCATTGCCGCCGCCGTTCCAGGGCGACCGCACGCTTCGGATTCGTATGCAGCAGCGGCTCGCAATCAACGTCGCCTGCTGCTGAAGGCGCGCTCGACCCGTTGATCGATTGCGCATGTTCACGCACATGCGCATTTCTAACCAGCGCTCCGAGAGCCCACGTCTCGAAATGCGCCGCAATCGCTCGATCGCGTCCGGCATTGCGGTTGCCCTTTCGTGAGACGGCATGGTTCCAAGGAGGCGGTTATGACACGTTGGATGGGAGTCTTGATCACTCTGTTCACCCTCGCCGCAGTACCGGCACTGGCGCAAGAGACCACGCCCGGTCCGGGCACCGTCGAAGTCACGCTGATCCCCGGGGGCGGCACGTTCTTCACCGCGCAAGGCAACGGTCCGAGTTTCGGGAACTACGAGGTGGGCACCGGAGTCGCGTACAACTTCAGCCGATGGATTGGCGTTGAAGGTGAAGTGGGTGGAACGCTCGGTATCTCACAGGATCTGTCGTTCGCTCGGTCGGGCAGCAACGCCAGAACGCCGGATATGCTCACCTACAGCGGGAACGTCGTCGTCAACGCCGTCTCACATCACGCCGTTGTGCCGTACGTGACAGGAGGCATCGGCGGACTGACGATGTACGATCGCGCGGAGTTCGGCGTCGCCAGCACGGAGACCTTCCTGACCGGCAACGTTGGCGGCGGACTGAAGTGGTACGCACCAAATGGCCGCTGGGGTCTTCGCGGCGACTATCGCTTCCTCGCCGTACGATCGAACGACAGCGCGCCGGCGTTCTTCGGCCAGCAGACGCAGTATGGTCATCGCGTCTACGGCGCGGTGATCATCAACGCGGTTCAGTAACGCTTCTCTATCGACGCAGAGCGCTGCATTTCACAGCCTCTGCGTCGACGCGCACCTTCGAGATCCTCGCAGAGACGTGTTGGTGCACGACTTTTCCAGCGATCGGTGTGGTGATGGGGCTCGGTCTCGAGCGGGTCCTGAACCCGTTCTTGTTCAATGCCAGAGGCGTCGACATCCTCGCTTACGCGATCGTCCCATCGCTGCTCGTCGTGACGATGCTGGCGGCGTACGTGCCCGCGCGGCGCGCGGCGCGGATCGCTCCGACGCAGGCGCTGCGATATGAGTAGCGCCGTTGCCGCGTGAACCCGAAATGACCGAAGATCACGTTCGATTGCTTCCGACCCTGGCTCACCTCCATGGCCGAAAGGTGTACGTAGCCTCACCGCGAGCAGAACGATGGTGAATCCTGGGATAGTGGCCACGACGCTGCTTCTTTCGGCCGCTGTCGCACTTCCGATGCCAGCCGCAAACGCGCGGTCCACCGCGATGCAGGCTCGCGCACAGGAGACTCCCGCCACTGAAACGTCCACCAACGGACCGGCCGACCGGTCGGCGCCGCGGACCGATCAGAACTCGATGACTGCGCACGCGCAGCTGCTCGAGAAAGCGAAGCAGGGCAGGATCGATGCGTATTTCGAAGGCGATTCGATCGTGCGACGTTGGGGGGCGCTCGATTACCCGGAGCTGCTCGCCAACTGGCGGGCGAACTTCTTCGGATGGAATGCCGCGAATTTCGGCTGGGGCGCCGACCGGACGCAGAACGTCCTGTGGCGACTCGAACACGGCGAGCTGGATGGCGTCGATCCCAAGGTCATCGTCCTGCTCGCAGGCACGAACAACGTCGGAACGCAGCCGCGCGACGAGCAGACGGTCGCGGAAATCGCGCGCGGGATAAAAGCCATTATCGACATCTGCCAGCAGAAGACGTCGAACGCGACGATCGTCCTGATGGCCATCTTCCCAAGGAACGACAACCTGGCCGTGATGCCGACGATCAACCGAATCAACGAGAAGCTCGCCGGGTTCGCAGACGGCACGCGCGTTCGGTTCCTGACGATCAACGATCGTCTGGCGGATCCGGAAGGCAAGCTTTTCGATGGCGTATTGAACGAACGGGACAAGCTGCATCCCACGATCAAGGGGTACCAGATCTGGGCAGACGCATTGAAGCCGATCTTTCGTGAGTTGCTCGGCCCACCTGGCACGACAGATCTCGCTCCCCCTCCGACCGGCGATCCGAGCGCCGCCCGCCGGCCGCAGTAGTCGCCGACCTCGTAGTCCGGTACTCTTGTGGACTTCTTGATTTCCTACCCACGGCGCACGTCAGTCGCGCATCATCTCTGTTAGACAAGCACATGGGGTGGCTCCTCGTTGTCGTCCCCGGCCTGATTTGGGGCGCGTCGTTTTTGTTCATCGCTGAAGGCCTGCAAGCTGTTGCGCCGATGGGCGTGACGTTTGTCCGGATCGCGATCGGATTCGTCACTCTGTCGCTCCTGCCATCGGCACGGCGCCCGATCGTGCGCGGCGATCGCTTGAAGACCGCACTCCTGGGAATCCTCTGGCTCGCGTTTCCGCTCAGCATGTTCCCTTTTGCGGAGCAGCACGTCTCGTCGGCGCTTGCCGGAATGCTCAACGGGGCGACGCCCCTTTTTGCCGCGCTCGTCGCGAGTGTCTTGGCGCGGCGCTCGCCGTCACGTCGCGTCGCGGCCGGCCTGGCGATCGGCTTCGCCGGCGCCGCGCTCATCGCACTTCCAAGCCTTCCGAGCCCGACGGCAACGACACACCGCGTCGCCGGTCAGACCAACGGCATATTGATGATCCTGATGGCGCTCGTGTCTTACGCGTTCGCGTACAGCCTCGCGCGTCCGCTCCAGCAGCGCAACGGCGCGCTTCCGGTGATTTGGCGGGCGCTTGGTGTGGCGCTCGTGTTGACGGCGCCGTTCGGTGCGCCCGCTCTCGCCAACGCCCAGTGGACAGGACGCTCGGTTGGATCGCTCGTCGCACTGGGCGCACTGGGGACGGGCGTAGCCTACGCGCTGTTGGCGACGGCAGCCGGGCGTATGGATGCCACACGAGCGTCGGCGAACAACTTCATCATCCCGGTCGTTTCGTTGCTGCTCGGGATCACGATTCGTCAAGAACAGGTGAGTCGTATCGCGATTGTCGGCGCAGGTGTGTGCCTGACCGGCGCATGGCTCATCAAGCCGGCGCCGACGGACACTGCGCTATCGAGAAACACGCGGCTGCAGTCCGTCCGTAGAGCACATGCACGAGAGTAATCGTCGACATCATTTTGAACTGCGTGACCGCTTCGGTTCCCATATAGTCTGACATCCATGACTCGCCGTGAGCACATGAGAGGTTTGCTCGGTCTGGCTGCCGCGGCGGGGAGCGTGCTCGACGTGCGCTCGGCCGGACAGATCGGGCGATCCTCACAGGATTCGCGAACCTCCATTCCGTCGAACGGCATCGGGCGGCGGATCCGGCACCTGTCGTACAGCGATCAGGGCGGCCGCCCCGACGGCGTGCAGATCATGGTGAACCGCCGGCATGTCTACGTCGGCCACATGTTCAACGATGGTGTCACGATTCTCGACGCCGCGGATCCTCGCCGTTTGAAGCCGGTCGGCTTCTTCACCGCAGGCGCCGGCACCCGCACGCATCATCTGCAGGTCGCCGACGATGTGATGCTGCTCGCGAACGGCGCAAACATCGTGGCGATGCAGTCCTACGACAACATGCGCGGTTATTTCGAAAACAACCTCGCCGACAGCATTACGAATCGCAGAAAATTCCGCTCGGGCCTCAGTATTCACGATATTTCCCGCCCCGCGGAGATGAAGGAGATCGCCTTCCTCGAAATGCCTGGCTTCGGCATCAACCGTTTGTGGTGGCCGGGCGGGCGCTACGCGTACGTGTCCGCGCACTTCGACGGCTTCATCGACCACATCCTGTGCATCGTCGACCTGAAAGAGATCATGAAGCCGGAGATCGTGTCGCGCTGGTGGCTGCCTGGAATGAATCGCGCGGCCGGCGAGACGCCGACGTTTCGGGCGGGACGGCGGGTCGCGCTGCACCACATGATCACGGCCGGCGATCGCGGTTATGCGGCATGGCGCGACGGCGGGTTCACCATCCACGATATCAGCGATGCCGCGCGCCCGAAGCTGCTGTCGCACATCAACTGGTCGCCGCCGTTTCCAGGCGGCACACATACGCCACTCCCGTTGCCGGGTCGCAATCTCGCCGTTGTCGTCGATGAAGCGAACGCGGAGAAATGCGCGAAAGGCACGTTCTACACGTTCATTGTGGATGTGCGGGCGCCGGAGAATCCGGTACCGATCTCTACACTGCCGACGCCGAGAGACCGGGACTTCTGCTCTGCGGGCGTGTTCGGCCCGCACAACCTCCACGAAAATCGGCCCGGTTCTTTCCGCAGCGAGGAGATAATCTTCGCAACCTACAACAACGCCGGCCTACGCGTGTTCGACATCAGGGACGCATTTGCGCCAAAGGAAATCGCCTCGTGGGTGCCACCAGTCCCACAGAAGCTCATCGATCCTCGGCCAAACGTTGGGCTTGCCGCGAAGACATGCGATGTCTACGTGACGACCGATGGACTGATGTACGTCACCGACTGGAATGGTGGAATGCACGTGCTGCAATACGAAGGGTAACTGGCAACCCCGGCGTGCGACCGATGGCTTACGCTTACTCGAACCGTTCGAGGCCTCTCGGCTTCCACACCGCGACAGACTCCGGCCGCAACAGATATCGGATGAACCATCGCGCATCGTCGGTATGTGTGGCTCTGGCTGACACCGCGACAGCCGTGTCGATCCACGCTCCAAGTTCGGCGGGCAGTGGGCCGACCAGCTCGATTTCCTTGTAAGGAAGGATCTGGCTGATCGTCTGAATGGCCATGTCGCCCTCGCCGGCCGCAAGTGCCTGACCTCCTTCCCCCTTGATGCTGGGTGGAGCGTTCACGCCGGCGAACTCCGGCCGCTTCAGCACGTCGTCGATCAGCATCGCAACCATGGTGCGTGAAGCGGGATTAGAGCGCATCACCGCCTTCGCGCTCTTGAGCGCGGCGGCGAACTTTTCAACGGTCGAGATGTCCGGCTTGGGTGCGCCCGCTCGCACCGCGAGACCCATCCGCGTGCGGCCCAGCGGACTGAACGTGCCCGGCGCGACGCCGCCGTCCAGGGACAGCGTGGTCATCAATTGGAACGGCAGCACGATGACATCAGGCGGCGGATTCTTTTTCGTCATCTCCTCGACGATGGTGCCCATGCCGACGACGATGATGCCAACCTTCTTCCCTGTTTCCTTTGTAAAGACGGCGGCGATGTCGGGTAGGCCGGAAGCGAACACCACACCCGGGGTGATGACTCTGATATCTGCAGTCGCATAATCGCCGGTTGTCGGCGCAAATACCGTGGGTGTATTTTGCCCCTGACCGCCAAGCTCAGAGGCGATGAGACAGGGCGCGACCAATGCGGTTGCGATCGCGAACATATGAATGCGCCGCACGTGTGTCTCCTCGTTTTTGAAACGATCGGCGCTGGCACGTTGACGGTACACGGAGAGAGCGTCAGCCGCCTCAATGTGTCCGCAGTTGACACGGCTGAATTCGCGTTCTCGCCGACGCCTGAGCCGGCAAGTCTCCTTCTGTTCGGTACAGGATTGCTTGGTGTCGTTATGCGGCGATTCAGTTTCAGGTAGAGAGGCGGCGAAGATCGGATCGTGGCCCGCCGGCTTCTTTGCCAGACGTTTTCGCATAGCACTGATGATCTCTTGCAGTCGGTATTGGATGTCAATCTCTGGATTTCATTTTGGCGAAGTAGAAGTACAGGTCCGGATTGCTATCGCCTGAACCGATCCAAGAGCGAACCGATCGTGTGGAGCGTCCGATCGAGCGTTTCGGGGCTGGGCATCGGGATTCTCAAGTAGTCCTCACCGGTCTGGGGATCACGGTGGACGAATCGGAGCCCGTCGGCGGGGTCATCTTTTGAAGCGGCTGAAACCGCCGCCAACTGCTCGAGCCACGCCAGCCCCGTCTGCACCAGCGTCGCCCAACCGTGACCTGCCCCGCCGGCAGGAACTGTGATCGTTGCGCCGGGGCGCCGCTCGTTCTCGACGTGCCGCGTGGTCCTACGCCTGCGATCGCCGTCGACGCCGGGCGGTGAGGCAATCGCCATCGTCGTCTTTTCGACAGCCTCCATGAAGCCGCTCAGACGGCTCCCGCCAAGGAATACCTCGCGCTCACCGCCATCGAGGACTCCGGCAAAGAGCGATTTCTTGAACGTGAGCACCGAAAGCATGCTCTCTTCGATGGTCCCCTCGGCAATGAAGTTGACCACGCGAACGGGGTTTTGCTGCCCCAGGCGATGGACTCGACCGATGCGCTGCTCCAGCACCGCCGGATTCCAAGGGAGGTCCATGTTGACGACGATCGATGCGTGCTGCAGATTCAGTCCGACTCCACCGGCATCCGTCGCCAGAAAGGCGCGGCAGCGATCGTGCTGGCGGAAGCGATCGACGAGCGCTTTCCGCCGCGATCCGTCGACTCCGCCGTGGAACAGCACATGATCGATACGCTTCTTCTCGAGTCGTCTGGCCAGCAACTCAAGCATCCGCAACCACTGGCTGAACACGACGACCTTCGAGCCCGGCTGCTCGAGCAGTTCGTCCAGCAGCGTCATCAGCTCGTCAGCTTTGACGCCGAAATCCGTTTGGTGATCCAGCAGATAGGTGCTGTCGCAACTCATTCGCATGTTCTGCAGGGCGATCATCAGCCGGCGCTGGTCCGCCTCTGACAGGAACTTGTAGCGGCGCCACTTCGCGACGATCTTCGCAACGACCTCGCGATTCTCCTCGTGGTGGACGTGCTGCTGCGGTGTCATCGGCACGAACAAGTTCTTGTCGAGCCGTTCCGGCAGTTGCGTCAGCACCTGATTCTTGGTCCGGCGAATCAGCACTGGCGCCAGCGTCTTGCCGATTCGGTCAAGATCGCGATAGCCAACGACCTTGCCGTTGTCATCACGCACCTGATGATTGGCCAGGAATCTGAACGTCGGCCCGAGCCGATGCCGGTCGACGAACCCGACAATTGACACGAGCTCCTCCAACCGGTTCTCGAGCGGAGTGCCGGTAAGGACGATCGCGTAGGGCGAGGCGATGCGTTTCACGCTGCGGGCCGTGCGCGTGTTCCAGTTCTTGATTCGCTGCGCTTCGTCGAGGATCACCAAATCCGGCGACCATCTGGCGATCACCTCCAGATCCGCGTGCACGGTGTCATAGTTCGTGATCGTGAAGAAGCTGTCGTGCGCGGCGTACTGCTGCTCGCGCCGCGCGCGGAGGCCCGCGACGACCACCGGCCGGCGATCCGTGAAGCGTGCGATCTCGCGCTCCCACTGGTGCTTCAGCGATGTCGGACAGACGATCAGCACGCGCTCGACGCCGAAGTGGCGCGCCATGATCTCGGCGGCTGCGAGCGCCTGGACCGTCTTGCCCAGACCCATTTCGTCTGCAATGAGACAGCGACCGGCGCGAGCCGCGAAGAGGGCGCCTTCGCGCTGATACTCATAGAGTTCGCTCTTGAGCAGCCTGCGGACTTCAGGGTCGCGGACGCCTCGAGGGAAGGCTTCGGCGATGCACCGCTCGCGCCGCGATCGATCCCGCACTTCCGCGATCAACCCGAGCACGTCGTCATAGCATCGGAGATCGTGATTGAACTTCGCGGCCTGAGAGAGAAACGATTCGAATTCCGCGTAAGCGCTGGCGCGCAGGACGTGCTGCGCGTCGAAATACCTCATCGCCCGCGCCGTCAGTGCCCGGGGAGCCGACGTGCCCGGCCGAAAGCGCACGTCTCGCTTCGCGCCGTATTGCACGACGATCTCGCTGTACGTCGGCTGGAACCCCCGCTCCAGCATCGCCCGCGTTCGTGTGCGCCCCTCGAGCTTCTGTAGAACGAACTCGACGTGCTTGCACGTGCCGAGCGAATTGGTGGCAAAGTCGGGGCAACTGCAGTAGTTGTCGCCAAGCCGAGAGCCACGGATCGCCACACGATACGTGCCGCCGCTTCGCGGATTGGTGACTTGGAATTCGGAGAAGACGCGCTCGGTCCCATGGTTCGTCAGCGTGAAGGACTGCTCGCGCCCGAACTGCCGCCGGAGCTCCCGCTGCCACGTTTCGAGCGACATGTCCGGCGGTTTGTGAAGGCGAGACAGCTTGCGGACCGCTGTTGCACCCATCGCGCGTGATGTCTCCTCCCCTGTGACTCGTTCCAAGGGCGAGACGATATCATGCCAGGGCGGCAGCGCCTCAAAACGCAGTGACCGTCTTGGACGATTGCAGACCACTCGTCTCGCGCGCTATAGTCTCCGCATGCGGTTCGAGAAGATCTGGGCGGAGCAGTGCGGGGCGACGAAAAGGATCAAGCGAACGTTTGGCGCGAAGAGTGCGCTCGATTACTTGATCGGCGAAAAGCTCATCACGTTCTCTCCTGCTCGGCCTCGCGATCCGTCACGAACACGGTGAGCGCCATCTCGATCGTCGACGCAAGCATCGGTCTCACCCGCGCCTGACTCATCAGGCCGAAGGGGACCACGACACGCCAGCCTGCGATCACCGCAGAGGTCGCGCGAAACGGTCGGCCGGCCTGTCTAGGAGACAACCCAAGCACTATTGGCGCGGGTGATCCGCGAGCGGTCGGTTGGCGCGCATCTCGCACAACGGTCGACCGCATGCCCCAAGCGAGATCCATATCGTACGTGTTGAAGAGTGGTGTCGCGCTCGATCATCAGACGGCGATCGCGATAGCCAAGGAGCTCATCGCCTCGATCGCGGCCGGCGTCGACGTGGCGCCGCCGTTCGGGCCGCCGTCGCTCGACAACGTCGTGCTCGAGAGCGACGGGTCGGTCACCTGCCGCGCCTGTGCGACCTCGCCGGCCGTGTTCGAGATCGCGCTCCTGCTCGACGCCATGCTGCCGCACGACAGTCGCATCCGCGTGCCGGGCGCGCTGCGATACACCATCGCGCGCGGCCTGCACGAAGTCGACGTTCCACCGTTCCACTCGCTCCGCGATTTCGCGGCCGCGCTCGAGCGCCACGCGGCCGGCGATCGCAGGGCGCTGCTGCGGAAGTTATATGCGCGCCTCGATCAGCGCGATTCCAAACCCGTCGCGGTACGCCTCGAGCGCCGACGGCGCGGCGCCTCACCGGCCGAGTTGCGCCGCCAGCTTCGAGAGGCAGACGAGCGGTTGTTCCGGGCGAGGATCGCCGAGACGCACGCACGAACCGCTTCCCTTCCCAAGCGTGCTGCGTCGTTGCGCTTCGACGTTCGCGGGTGGGTCTTCGCCGCCGCGGTCGCGACGCTCATCGCGGTCGGAGCGGGCTACGAAGCGGTCAAGTGGGTGGAACACGTTCCGGACATGCCGGCGCGGGCCGAGAGCTCACCGCGCGCCGCGGCACCTGCCGTGATCGATAGCGCGCCACCCGTCGGCGGTCGTTTGACTGCGCGCGATCGAATCTCGGTCAATCGCGGACCGACTCACAAACCGCGGGTGATTCGGGTCGCTCGCGCTGGCGATCCAGGCTGGTTGCCGACCTTTGCTTCGACGAGCACGGCGATGTTCGTTCAGCGCGAACCGTCGCCGGACAGCCCGAGCGCGCTACCGTCCGCCGACGCGGGCAGCGACGACTTACGCGTGATCACCGTGGAGAGCGGCAGCTCCAGGAACTACCACGCGCAACGGTCTCCCGATGGCTCGCAAGTCGCGTTCGATTCGGATCGCGACGGGGTGCGCGGCGTGTACGTCGCACGCGCCGATGGAACCGAGGTCAGGCGCGTGACCGGCG
Source organism: Acidobacteriota bacterium (assembly GCA_003222395.1). Classification (GTDB taxonomy): domain Bacteria; phylum Acidobacteriota; class Vicinamibacteria; order Vicinamibacterales; family CAVVIG01; genus Gp6-AA45. The sequence goes on along the minus strand of QHWB01000062.1, from coordinate 39,454 downwards.
CCGAATTCGCCGCCGTGCCGACCTGGTCTCCCGACGGCATGCACATCGCGTTCGTGCGCGCCGAATCCGATCGTTCCGACGTGTGGAACCTCTGGCTGACGTCGCTCGACGGCCGGCAGCTGACACGGCTCACCCGATTTCAGCAGGGACAAACGTCGGCAGCCTCGTGGTTCGCCGACGGACGTCGTATCTGCTATACGCACGGCGATCGATTGGTCATCGTCGACATCAGCACCGGCGCGACTCAGGATTTCAAATCGCCCGTGGCCGCGCGCTTCCTCTACGCGCCTGCCGTGTCGCCCGACGGCGCCTTCGTGATCTTCCAAGTCGCGGGCAGCGGAGGATGGGTGCTCGACGCGCGGGACGGCACGACAAAATTCGTCTTGACCGATGCGACGGTCGGAGACTTTGCCTGGTCGCCTGATGGGCGCCGCGTCGCGTACCACAGCCGCCGCGACGATCAGTGGGGCATCTGGCGGGTCACTCCTGCCGCACCTGATTCCAGGACCAATCGTTTCGACTCGTAATCGTCAATCGCGATGCCCGCCGTACCGCAACCAATCGAGCAGCAGCGTGAGCATGGCAAGCGCCGCAACGAACGCGAGTCGGTACATCGGGAGCCCTCGAGCCGCGAATCGTGCCGGCGCTGCTCGATTCGTGTGAATGGCCTGTTCTGTATTCGCAGCGTAGATCGTCGTCCGACGATCTCTTCGGCCACAGCTGAACGGACGCTAAATCTCGGGCCGACGATAGCTGCAAAACTGGCAGCGCGCGGAGCCCCGATCAAGGCCGACAGCCCGCCCGCCGTGCGGATCGGAGCAACGCGACGAGCCTTGAGCCTGGTGAGCAAGCGGGCATACTCACGCGGTCGTCGGGACGCGAACAATCACGTTGAAAGTGCGACGCATCATTTGCTCCTATCGAATGCGAGCCCCTGTTACTGACGCCGCAGTCGGTTCACTGTCACTGTAGGCTGGAAGCTCCAAGTCGCTCGTCAAGTACACTTTCACACGATGTCCTTCGCGGATCGTGATCGTCGGCAATCGGTTGAGAAACCCTGCTAGTTGTGGCGGGGCGGAAGCCGACGTGACACGCGGCACCGGCTGCGATGCCCCGTCAGCACGATGATCACCAGCATCCCGGCGGCGACACCGACCATCAGCCACATTTGCAGACGTCACGGCAACACGCCTTGCGGAACGGGCGGATGGTCGGAAACCGGTGCAGTGCCGGACGTGGACGATGGCTCGGGCATCTTCATCGCCCCTGTGCTCCCCTCGGCGCTCCGAAGGTGAACTGCGTCTTACCCAGAGCGAGGTAGCCTCGATCGAGTACGTTCGGCACGACATACGTGCCGTTGCGCACCTGAAATCGAGCAACGACGGCGTGCCGTCCTTGATCTCGTACAGGGCTGGCAGTTCCATCGCGTCCGTCTTGACGTACGTGAACTGGCCGTCGTTCCAGATCGCCCGTACGAGGAAGGGTTTCTCGTACTTCGGTGTGCCGTAGACGAACTGCAGCTTTGATGGATATTCCTGTTGATAGCTTGCGATCGCATCGGTGACTCGGCGTCGTTCGGCTTCAAGTGCCTCGCGGGCTGCGGTCACCTCCGCATGCACGCTCTCGAATTGCGCGGCTGTGCGATCCGCGTCACCGACTGCGAGCCCATCACGCGGCACATTGTCCGGCTCGCCGCGGGTTCGTCAAGGCTCTTGTACCGTTTCGCTTCGACCCCGCTGGGGGCTTCGGCCTTGACGAGACCCTCGGTCGAGCCCGGTTCTGGCTCTTACGTGATGGCCCTCGACGCAAAATGGCCGATCGGACATCGGGCACTTCTTCTTCGATACGAAAGGATGGACACCAAGTATTATGACAACCACGTCGATCACGCCCAGCATCGGGCTCACGATCGGCCGGTACACCCGCCTCTACTACGCCTACATCACAGCCGCTCCGGCCACCCTCGATGCCCCATCCACGATGACGCTTCATAAAGCCACGCTCGCCGACGTAGCGGGCCTGGCCTGCGAATAGCTCACCCTCGATAGGTGTCGCGCGAAAACCGTCGCTCGACTCGTGCTGATTGACGCGACCGAGCTCGGTTGGCAACGACGACGTTAGTGGCTCGTCGCCCGTCCGCGAAGCACTTCGTCGACCTTCGCCACCAGCTGCGCCGGCGTAAACGGCTTGTCGAGAAAGGCGGTGCCGAGGTCAACCAGGTCGTGGTGCATGATCTGGTTTTCTGCATACCCAGACATGAAGAGTACCGCGATGCGCGGATTCCGCGCCACGAGCCGCGTCGCCAGCTCTCGGCCGCCCATGCCGGGCATGACAACATCGGTGACCAACAGATCGATGCGGCCCGCGTGTTGGCTGGCTAGAGCGAGCGCGTCGTCACCCGTCGTAGCTTCCAGTACCTGGTAGCCGCGGAGCTTCAGCGCCCGACAGGCCACATCGCGGACGCTAGCGTTGTCCTCGGCCAACAACACGGTGTCGCTTCCATCCGATGGCTCCAGCCTTGAGGACGTCGCCGCCGGCACATCCGCGACGCCTTCGATTCGTGGCAGAAGAATCTTGAACGTCGTCCCTCGCTGGAGTTCGCTGTCGACCCAGACGTAGCCGCCGCTCTGCTTGACGATGCCGTATACCGATGCCAGTCCAAGTCCGGTGCCCTGGCCACGGGCCTTCGTTGTAAAGAAGGGCTCGAAGATCCGCGCCTGTGTTTCAGCGTCCATGCCCGTTCCGTTGTCGCTGATCGCGAGCTGGACGTACGGCCCCGGCGTCACGTTCATCAGCTTCGGAGTGGCCTCCTTATCGTCCAGTGTCACGTTCGAGGTCTCGAGCACAAGTGTGCCACCGTTGGCCATCGCATCGCGCGCGTTAGCTGCGAGATTCAACACGATCTGCTCGATCTGCGTCGGGTCAGCTCGGATGAGGCCCAGGTGTGGCTCGGAGACCAGCGCCAACTTGATGTGTTCCCCAATGAGCCGGGGGAGCATCGTCTGCATGCCGGCTAGCGTCGCGCTGAGGCTCAGCAACTGCGGTCGCAGCGTTTGCTTGCGACCGAAGGCGAGCAGCTGGCGGGTCAAGACGGCGCCGCTGTCGGCGGCCTTTCGGATTTCCTCGATATCCTGACGCCGAGGATCTCCGTCGGAGAACTCGGCCCGCAGGAGGTCGCTCATTCCGATCACGATGGTCAGCAGATTGTTGAAATCATGAGCGATGCCGCCTGCAAGGCGTCCGACGGCTTCCAGCTTTTGCGCCTGACGCAGTTGCTCTTCCAGTGCTCGCGAGGCCGTGACGTCGCGCACAATCGCGGTGAACGTCGTCTCTCCGTGCAGGATGAGTTTCGAGATTGAGGCTTCCGCGGGAAACACTGTCCCGTCCTTGCGTCGCCCGAAGATCTCCCGCCGCTCGCCCATGCGCCGCGCCGTCTCGCCGGAGCCCGCGAACGTCCGCACGTGCGCCTCGTGCTGCTCCGCGAGATGTGCAGGGAGGAGTCGCGCGAGCGGTTGTCCCAGGATCTCCGCCGCGGCATACCCGAAGATGCGTTCGGCACCCTGGTTGAAGACGGAAATGCGATGCGTCTCATCGACGGAGACGATGCCGTCCTCGGCGATTTCGAGAATACCCGCGAGACGCGCGTCAGAGAGACGCTGGGCCAGCTGCGCGTGCTTGCGCTCCGAGATGTCGCGGGCGATGCCCAGCATGCCTGTGGGCACCCCATTGCGAGAAAGCAGTTGCGAGCGGATTTCCAGGGCCACACGCCGTCCCTGCTTGGTGACAATCTCTATTTCGAAGGCCGGCGTTACTTCACCGTGCAGTTTCCGCGCGAACATCTGCCGGGCGAGCGTGAGATATTCGGGCGCCACGATGTGATCGATGTGGGTGCTTGGGGCTTCATCCCGGCTGTAGCCGCTGATCCGCTCCCCGGCGCGGTTCATCGACGTGAAGAAGCCCTGCAGGTCGGTTGTGTAGATCACGTCGTTCGCACTCTCGAACAGCTGGCGATAGCGCTCGTCGCTACGTCGGAGCGCCTCCTCCGTTGTCTGATGCTTCCGGATCCGATCGCTCAGCATATCGTTGGTCTGCTGTAACGTCGCCGTCCGTTCGGCGACGCGGTCCTCGAGGGCCTCGTTGGCCTGCAGCACTGCACTTTCGGCGCGCTTGCGTTCGGCCACGGCCGCTGCGGCCACCAGCGCCATCAGACTGAGGACGCCAAGGAAGGTTTGCTGGAGCAGCAGCGACTGTTGAGGAGACGGTCGCACAAACGGGCCAAGACCGCGCAGGGTCCCCCAGAGCACCCAGCCAGACAGGACGACGTTGGCGGTCGCGACCTCGCGCGGACTCAACCGAAATGCCACCCAGATTAATAAGGGGCCACAGAGGAAGGTCAGCTGCAGATCGGGGCTGTTTACGGGGAACCAGCCACTAAACAGCCATAAGGCGATGGCGAGCAGCGCGAGCAGCGCGCAGACGGCCTCGAGCGACTGCGCGCGCTTCCAGGCCGGCTGAGGTTGGACAGTCCAGATCACCAGCAGCGGTGTGATAAGGAGCGCTCCGACCGTGTCCCCGAGCCACCACGTGCGCCACATCGCTTCGTAAGCCGTCCACGGGGCGACCCCGCCCCAGGCCAAGCTCGTGGTGCCGATCGTCGCGCTCACGGTGGCGGCCGCCGCCGCGAACGCCGCGAACTTGACCACGTTGTCCGCGCGTTCAAACGCCGCGCGCCCATGCGCAAACCGGTGGACCAGCGCGCCACCGACAATTGCTTCAAGCGTGTTGCCCACGCCGAGCGCCATCGAGGTCGCCAGATTGCCGGCCGTCGTGGCGTTCACGAGAAACGCCGCTACAAAGATTCCCGGCCAGACGCGCGTGCCGAAGAGCAGAAGTGCGGCCAGCGCAATGCCCGTCGGTGGCCAGACGGCCGTGACGCTCGCGTGGACAAGGGCAACCCCGAGCCCGAGTTTGCCGGCCGCGATGTACACGGCGGCCAGCGCGGTGCACACCGCGACGTATCGGGCGACGCGGCGCCCCGCCATCTCTCGAATGCTCTCGACCTTCGGGAGCGGCTCCGACTTCGTGAGCGGGAGAGGTGATCCCATCGTCGGGTAAACTTCCCCGTCAGGTAGCCAGTTCGAAAGGAACCCGTGCAGTGGCTGACGACCTCGGTGCCGCCAGATGAGCAACACTCCGCCGAAATGCAGCCGGTCGAAACAGCTTCAGAAGCTCTAACAGAAATTGTCCGCCATGACGGCGGTCAGCGCGTCTAAGACGGCAAGGCTTTCCTGACGGCGTCGAGCAGTCGCTCGGGATAGAACGGCTTCTGGACCAGTCCCACCGCCCTCAGCGTTGCCGCATGATCAATAGTGACGTCCGCCCCCGTCACTAGGAGGACAGGTATGTCTGCCAGCCGTCTGTCCGGCAGCCGTTGCTGCTCGGCACGGAACTGCCAGCCGTCCATGAAAGGCATGTAGAGGTCGAGGAGCACGAGGTCGGGCGAATGTTCGCAAAGGCGCACTATCGCTTCCCTGCCATCCCCTGCCTCCTCCGTCTCGTACCCCTTGCCCGTCAGAAGCCTCGTCGTGAAGCGTCGCCCGCGAGTTTCATCATCAACCACCAACACGAGGGCGGCGGTCCTGCTCGGCGCCGGACAGACGGCTGCGACCGCACCAACCTCTGCGGCGGGTTCCGCCCAACCTTCGGCGAGGAATACGCTGGCGAGTTGGGTGCCGACCTCGTACACAATACCCGCGCGGAAACGATCAAGCCGTACGCCGTCGATTGATCCAGTAAGTTGTCGGCGAATTCGAAGGTGCATGAGACCCCTCTCCCTGACGGCCAGGTGAATCGCGATGCCCACGTTCCAGCGCACGGACCCAGTCACCGGGTTCGCCACGAACTCTCTCGCTCTCTCGCCGATGCCGCGGATGGCGCCGTCCTTGGAGCGTCGCGGAAGCTGAGTACAGCACCCGGAGAATTCGCCCGATCAGAGCTGCCCTTTGGGGTTTAATCCTCTCGCGGAACCTTTCCGGGCTTCAGAGTTGTCCGGGCTCTCGTCGTAATCATCGTCGGCCAGTATCCGAAACTGGCAGGGCAGAGTGATGAAGTTTCGTCATGCCGGATCTACGTTCGAGAGAATCGTTCGCTCGCCGATCGGGCGACCGGTGCTCGACAATTTCCGTTGCTGAAATCCGATCACCTTGTGCTCGCTTGGTTCAGACGCACGCGCCGCGCGCGAAGTAGGCGTGTGGGCGAGCGTGCGCACCGGCGCTACGCCTCTACCAGCTCGGCAGTGGATCTAGATTGCGGGTCGGTGTCAGAGCGTAGAACCAGATGATGCCGCGGCCGCGCGCAGGAAGCGGTATCCACGGCCGGCAACCGTGGCGATGTATTTCGGTCGACTCGAGTGATTCTGCAGCTTGATGCGCAGATTGCGGAGGTGGCGGTCCACAACGTTGCTCTCCGCAACGTAGCCGGCGCCCCAGAGATAGTCCAGAATCTCGTCGCGGGTCAGCAGGCGGCCCGCGTTGGCAGCCAGTAAATAGAGCAGACTCTGCTCGAGGGACGTGAGGTGCAGTTCCCTGTCACCGGCTCGCACGCGACGATTCAAGATGTCAATTACCAGGTCCCCCAGCCGAAGCACTGGGGTAAACACAACAGCGTCGTGGTAGGTCCGCCGCATAACCGCCAGGACGCGCGCGACAAACTCCTCAGGGGAGAACGGCACCGTGAGGATGTCGTCCACTCCTCGTTCGAAGGCCGCCAGCTTGGCTTTGAGGTCGCCGCGCCGCGTAAGCGCGATGACGGGGAGACGGCCGTCCTGAACTGTCGCGTCGCCGCGACGCTCCAAGATCGTGCTCCCCGCAATGTCCATGTCGAGTACGACGAGATGAGGCCGCCACTCACTCAGCGCCGTTGCGGCTTCCTCGACCGTTTGCGCCATACGCGTGCGGTAGTGGCCGTGATTGAGCGAAAGCTTCACGACGTCGGCAAGCACGGGTTGGTCAATCACCAGTAGCGCGCGAGCCGGGCCGCGCAGCCGCTGGTCCTGCGAGGTCATAATGCTCAGCTCCGGGATGCACGGCAGCCCGATGCTCTCCCCGATGTTACCCGATCCAGCGAACTCTGTATCTGACCAGTCCCCTCCGTCCGAGCGACAACGCACCCAGGTGGCCGGCTCCCGGTCGTTATCGTCCGCGCTGAATGGAGCGGATGACAGAACTTCATGAAACAGCCGCTCCATGGTGCGACGCTTGTGGAGTGTCACATCTGAAGTGCGCTGTTTCCCCAATCGCCGTCGGAAACTCGATCACCTGCCGCACGCGTAGTGCGATGTCTGACTCAGCCAACGAAGCCGTGGTGCGTCGGGCGATCGAGGCAATCTGGAATCGCGGCGATCTCGACGTGGCCGACGATCTGTTCGCCGCCGACTACGTCAACCACGCTGGTGTGATTACGGATCTCCTACTCGGTCCCGAGGCAATCAGGATCAGTGCGGCGTTGCACCGCCTGGCATTTCCCGACCTTTGCGTTGTGGTAGAGGAATTGAGCACCGACGAGGACACAGTCGTGCTCCGCTGGACTGCCAGGAGAGGGTCCGCCGCCAGAACGGATGGCAGTGCCGTCCTGTCGAACCAGAAATCGCTCACAGGGATCACGCGCAGCCGCTTGGCTGGTGGGAAGATCATCGAGAGTTGGACCGAATGGGATCGGATCGGCGTGCTGCGTGAGCTGGGGCTCGTTCCAACTGAGTGAGCCCGAAGAAATGGATTCGTGCGTGAGATTCACGACCCGCGAGATGGCCTTGCGGATCGGCCGTGGGTGGGCCGCTCGGAAATTAGGTCAGTACGCTGCTGCTCGGACAGTGGTCCACTTGAGGGCGGCGAAGTACGCGTCGGCGGCGGCGACGACATCGCGTTCCGCATCTCCTGATACTTTGCAGCCGCGTCGTAATCGACTTTCTCGTCCGGACGCCATATTGCCGGTCTTGTCGAAGAGCACCCTGATGGTTTTCATGTTTGCCGGTCTGACGGGTTATTGTTCGCCCTCGTGATGCAGTAAGTGGGCAACCTGCTTTTTCAGCACCGGCAATTTCTCTTGGACAACATCCCAGACAATCTTCAAGTTCACGCCGAAGTAGTGATGATCTCCAGATGCCTGACAACCGCGTCCTGCTTCTCGGTGTTCTCCATGAAGTCCGAAAGGCTCATGGTTCCAACGTAATGTTGCACTCGGCCGATCGCTTCGAGGATGTCCTTCAGAGCGGGAACGTCGCCGCGCTCAGGCATAGACGACACTGTCTCGGATGCTGCAGGCGTCCTCGGGAACCCTGATGCTGTCGACGCCGTCTGGGGTCAGAATTTCGACCTTCCTGCCGAAAACTTTCTCCAGATACACGATCAGATTGAAGAAATTGTCGTACGTCGACTTCTCAAACTCCATGAGAAAATCGATGTCGCTACCGCGCTTCTGCCTGCCCCGCGCGTACGAGCCGAAGAGCCCGATCCGCTTGACTGAGTACTTCTTGAGCGCCTCGTCGTGATCGCGCAGAGTCTTGAGGATTCGGACCCGCGTCAGGCTTGGCTGTTTCTTTTTTGGTTGGCGGAGAGGGTGGTGGGATTCGTGCCGAGCGCGGCGAGCGTGAGCGAGCCGCGCGAAGCCTGAAGACAACCCGACCCGCCAACGATTGAGTCAAAGGCGAAGGAGTTGGCGGAGAGGGTGGTGGGATTCGTGCCGAGCGCGGCGAGCGTGAGCGAGCCGCGCGAAGCCTGAAGACAACCCGACCCGCCAACGACTGAGCCGAAGGCGATGGAGTTGGCGGAGAGGGTGGGATTCGAACCCGGCAGGACTCTTTAGATTCTGCAAGTTACAGATTCTACAATGCCGATGTTACCGTGAATGCCAGCGATGCCGTGGCGCCTTGCCCGCTATTGCCCGCTAGCTGAGTTCGCCAAGCCAGTCCAGAGCGCCCAGCGACGTCCGTAATCTGTCGGAGGATCGGCGATGCCGGAGCCGTCAGATCCAGCGCCTCGATTCGGAGCCATTTGCCTGCTTCGACGACCACGTGCTCTGCGTTGCGAACGCGCGGATCCTGGACGACGAAACATTTGCGGATCACGCTGATTGTTAGTGGCGGCGGCGGCGCCGCCCGCATTCGAAGTGCCCGTGGGGCGTTGACCGCCGCTGCGCGGCGGGCGGCATTCATGTCAGCCCACGCGCCCTTGGTTGGTTGGATTCCAAGCGATCGATCTAACGAACGAGGGCGGCCGATTGACGGAAGAGGCCTTACTGGCCGCCGACCACTACTGGCACCCTCCGACAGAACGCGAGAGCGCTACTTCGAGGCTATGGTCGGGTTCACCCAGCCGTTCTTCATCACGCCATGCGACGGACGAAAACTGAGATAGTCCACATGATCGGGAATGTCGAACCAGCCATGAATGACGCCGGGCGGAACGATCAGCACGTCACCGACCTTCAACTCGACTTTACGCGAGCCAACCGCCACGCCGCCGCCACAGCCCGGACCGTTCGGTCCGCCGTCTGGGTTGTTCGTGCTGCGCCGGCCGTTGACAACCTTGCCGTCAATGAACGCCGTGCCGCCTCCGGAGACGATGTAATAGCCTTCGGTCTGATTGTCGTGCGTGATGGCGCCCTGAAGTGCGTCCGCCGGCGGATTGGCCATTTGTTCTCCACACGGCGTCGTTTGGGCCGCAGCCTGAGCATTGCCTCCGCGGGCCGCCTGGGCATTGTCACGACCACGGCCAGCCTGAGCGGCCTCCCCGACCGTCAGCACGCGCTGCTTCGAGCGATGAACGATGCCCAACTCCATGCTCCAGCCATCGCCGATATCGACGACCATGGCGTTCTCGTCACGGGTCGTCTGGTTTTGTTCTGTGGCGCTGATCTTGTCGATCTCCGCCTTGGTGATGACGGTAGCGGTCGTCGGGTTTCCCGGTCTGGGCTGCGCGTAGACCGCCAGAGGAATCAGGGCCGCCGCCGCAAGCAAGACTTTCAGTGCAGTGTTCTTCATAGTGTTCCTCCTGAACCTATTGGTCGCCCACTCGGCGCTTCGCATTGTCAGTGTCCCGATGGGCATTTGGACCGCACTTCGATTTGAGTTTCCGAAGATCGCCCATTATGCGGCTTCGCGGGTAAGCCCAATTGCGGAAATCGTCCAGTGCGGGAGCACCCTCCTGATGGTTCATTGCTGTCCGCAACGACTGTCAAGAAGATCCTGCGCAAGGAACAGCTCGGTACAGCAGGCACGCGCGAGGCGCCGGTCGCGCCGACGACCGGCGGGACGATCGTGTCGATCCCGCACGTTGGTGACTTGCACCACCACGACGAACGGCGCGCGGCGTAGTCCACGATTTATTCCGTTCCAGCAGGCGAGTTGCAGTCTGCAGCACATCAGCCGAAATGCGTCTGGCCTTGTGGCGCGCCGTCCCGACGTGTTCTGAGCGAAGCCGGCTGGGGCTTCTTCATAATGAGGCTCCCGACTCAAGTCGATCCGCTCTCGATGGCTGGGTGCAAGTGGTCCGACGAGATTTTCAGCAGGCACACGTCGATTGCGCCGCTTCGCGTAGGATTACAGCGACCGAACATGCTCTTCGAAAGGATCCCGTGATGAGCCGAGTGCGGATCGCCGTCGTGTTCGCCGCCGTGGTGCTCCAATTCGCCGCCAGCCGCCCGTCGATCGCCGCGGACTCCGGGTCGTATCGATTCGTCGACAACTGGACGACGTTTCCCGAGGGCATGACCGCGTGGAGCAGCGCGACCGGCGTCGACATCGACGCGAAAGGCAACATCTACGTCTTCCACCGCAACCCGGCGATGCCGATCATGGCGTTCGACAAGGACGGCCGCTTCCTCCGCGCCTGGGGCCAGAATATGTTCAAGACGACGCATTTTCTGCGCACCGATCGCGCGGGGCATGTCTGGGTCACCGATCGCGGCGACCACCAGGTCTTCGAGTTCAGCGCCGACGGCAAGCTGCTGATGACGCTCGGCCGCAAGGGCGTCGCCGGCGACAATGAGTCGCGCGATGCGTTCAACGGCGTGGCCGATCTGGTCATCGCGAAGAACGGCGACATCTTCATCGCCGACGGCGAGAGCACCAACACGCGGGTAGTCAAGTACTCGAAGGACGGCAAGTTCGTCACTTGGTGGGGCGGCAAGGGGACCGAGCCGGGAAAGTTCGACGAGCCGCACAGCATCGCCATCGATGCGCAGGGACGGCTCTACGTCGGCGATCGCCGCAACAAGCGCGTCCAGGTGTTCGATCAGCGCGGCCAGTTCATCACGCAGTGGACGAATCTCGGCACGCCGTGGGGCGTCTTCGTCAAGGGCGATCGCCTCTACGTCGTCGACGGCACCGAGAGCAACTGCCTGTACATCGCCAGCATCAAGGACGGCGCTGTGATCGAGCGCATCGACGGGCTCAAGAATCCGACCGCAGTCACCGTCGACGAGAAGGGCGCGATCTACATCGCCGAGGTCAACGGCGCCAACGTGAGAAAGCTGGTCAAAGCTAAGTGACGCGGCGTGTGGGGTGCACAAATTCAGCGTGCGTAAAATAGCCGGTGCTTGTTGATTCCGGAGGCGTCGTGTTCCTGTCAATCTGCTACGTTGCGCTTCAACACGTGCTCCAGTTGATTGTTCTTCGGTGTCGCTCCCGCGATGTCAACGCGCTGGAGATCGTCGTGCTTCGCCACGAAGTGGCGGTCTTGCGCCGCCAGACCGCGCGGCCGCGACTCACGACAGACAATCGCGTCTTCCTGGCCGCCACCAGTCGGGTGTTGCCACGCTCGTTCTGGACGCTGTTCCTCGTCAAACCGGCCACGCTGCTCGAGTGGCATCGTCGGTCGGTCGCCAGGCGCGTTGGACCTATCGTCGCCGTGTAGGCCGAAAGCCGACCCGCCGCGAGATTCGGCAGCTGATCCTGCGGATCGCGCGCGAGAATCCGCGATGCGGTTATCAGCGCATCGTCGGAGAACTGAAAGGAATCGGTGTCGTCGTATCGGCGATCACCGTCCGGAACGTGCTCCGCGAGGAACAAGTGGGTCCGGCTGGTGGCCGATCGGGGCCATCGTGGCGTCAATTCCTGCAGTTGCAAGCGAAGAGCCTCATCGCCGTCGATTTCTTCACCGTCGACACGGTCTGGCTGCGACGGTTGTACGTCTTGTTCTTTCGAAGTGGCCACGCGGCGCGTGCACTTCGCCGGCTGCAGCGCCCATCCCGACAGCGCGTGGGTCACGCAGCAGGCACGTCAGGTCACGCGGACGCTCGCCGAACGCCCGAAGCCGATTCGCCTGCTGATTCGGGATCACGATCGCAAATTCACACGAAGTTTCGATGAGGTGTTTCAGGGCGCAGGCATTCGTATTGTGCGCACGCCGATTCAAGCGCCGCTGGCGAACGGCATCGCGGAACGATTCGTGCGGACGGTTCGCTCCGAGTGCCTCGATTGGCTGCTGATCGCCAACAGGCGTCACCTTGGGTGCCCTCTCGGTGTTCATTGATCATTACAACCGACATCGGCTGGAAACGCCCCTCCCACACGCGCGTGCCACTGCTCGTGACGGCGCACGCTTGCAGGAACTCCTTATGTAGGTCGACGCCGATATACTCTCGCTCCATAGGGCTGTCCTCCTCTCGAGGCCCGGAGCAAATGCGGTGATTGGAACCACGGCATTATCTGCGGCGGTCGAATAAAGACGGCCCTTTCATCTGATCAAAATTCCAGAATGTCCGTGAACATAGCTCGCCGGCTGACATCGCCCTCTCGGAATTCTCAGCCTGGACCAATGGTTTCCTGTAGACTGATCTGTCGAGATGCCAGACCGCCGCGATCGACCAGGCGTCCTGTGCGCGTTCTTGTTGACGCTGCTCATGGTGGTCGGCGCAGCCGCCGAGAACGAGGATCTCCGGCTCGTCGACGCCGCGAAAAATCAAGACTCGCAGCAGGTGCGCGCGCTCCTGGGTCAGCGGGCGGATGTGAACGTCCGGTCCGAGGACGGTTCGACAGCGCTGTTGTGGGCCGCGCATTGGAACGATGTTCGGACAGCTGAACTGCTGATCCGGGCCGGCGCGGATGCGAACGTCGCCAATGACTTTCGCATGACGCCGCTCTCTCAAGCGTGCACGAATGCAAGCAGCGCGTTGGTTGACCTGCTGCTGAAGGCCGGCGCCAATCCGAACACGCCGATTGCGACCGGTGAGACACCGATCATGACGTGCGCGCGCACCGGCAACGTCAGCGCCGTGCGGATGCTGTTCGTTCATGGCGCCGACGTGAACGCGAAAGAGCCAACACAGAATCAAACCGCTGCGATGTGGGCGGCTGCCGAGCGGCATACGCAGGTGCTTCGGACGCTGATCGAGGTGAAAGCGGATCTGAAGGCGCACACGAAGACTGGATTCACGCCGCTGCACTTTGCCGCGCGGGTTGGTGATCTCGAGTCCGCCAGGATGCTGCTGGACGCAGGCGTCGACGTGAACATCAGATACCAGCGAGACGCTGAAAGCGGCCGGGGACGCGGCGCGGCGGAAGCAGGAGCTGGAGGAAGAGCAGCTGCGCCCGGCCGTGCGGGCACCGCCCGAGGCGCAGCCGGCGGTGGTGCCGGTGCCCGCGCAGACTCGACGTTTCCGGGCAGCACCCCGCTGCTCGTCGCCACGGTGCGGGGGCATGTGCCGCTCGCGCTGTTCCTGCTGGACCACGGCGCCGATCCGAATGTCATGGATGCCGGCTTCACTCCGCTCTTCTGGGCGGCGGGCACCTGGGAAAACGGCCTGTCAAATCCTGTGTATGGGTTCGTCGATCCGGTCGGCGGAATTCCCGATCGCGACGCCAAGCTGCGGCTCGTCAAGGCGCTCCTGGCGCACGGCGCAAACCCGAATCTCCAGATGACAGCCCGGCCGCCCGGGTACGGCGGGACTGGAACCGGCGGATATAACGACGCCGTTGGCGCCACGGCGTTTGTCGTCGCTGCCAACGCCGCCGACGTCGAGATGATGCGCATCCTCCTCGCCGCCGGCGCGGATCCTCATCTCGTGACGAAGACCAACTCGAATGCGCTGCTCGCCGCGACCGGGCTCAACCGCGGAATCGGCGAGATCGTCGACGATGAGGATCGGGCGATCGCGGCCGTCAAGTTTCTCCTGGAAGCGGGGGTTGACGTGAGGGCCGTGACTACGTACAACGAGAACGCGCTCTTCGGCCCTGGCTATCGCGGCTGGAACAGGATGCTCGAGCTGCTGATCGAAAAGGGCGCCGACGTGAACGTTGTCAACAAGGCTGGCGTCACACCCTACCTTGCGGCCTCAGGTTTCGGCGACCGTCTCGGCGGCGTTCTGTATAACAACGCAGGAGCTGAAATTCTGCTCAAGCACGGGGCCGATCCGAAGCTCGGTCACCCCTGCCAAGCGCAGAACCGGTGTCGTCCGGAGTAGGTTCCGGTGCGCATTCGCCAGAAGCACGTAACCGTGACGATCGCCTGCGGAGCGACCGCGCTCGCCGCGACGATCTCAGTAGTGTTGTCCGCACATCAGGCGGGAACATCAGCGGCCTTAACAGCCCGTGGTGCAAGTCCCGGCTGCATTCGGCCGGCGATGCATCCCCGCTGGCTGCGTTGCGACTCCCTGCAAATACTCCCGGTATTCTCGGTCGTCGCGCCTTACCAGCGGGGCGCCTCGCCGCCCTCGGTGCGACGCCGGGACTTGCACCACGGGCTGTTAGCTCAAACCGCGACGACAACGGCGCCCGCGACCACGCCGGCGCGCCAGCTTGTCAACACGTACTGCGTGAGCTGTCACAACGAACGGGTCAAGACCGCCAATCTCATGCTCGACAAAGTGGATGCCGATCGGGTGTCCAATTCAGCCAACGAGTGGGAGAAGGTCGTCGTGAAGCTCCGGAGCCGCGCCATGCCGCCTCCGGGCGCTCGGCGTCCCGACAACGAGACATATGACAAGGTGGCCATGTGGCTCGAGACGGAGCTCGACCGGGCGGCCGCAGCGCACGTGAATCCTGGCAGGCCGGCAGCGCTCCATCGGCTCAACCGCGCTGAATATGCCAACGCGGTTCGCGATCTGCTGGGAGTGGAGGTCGAGCCGAGGATGATGCTGCCGCCCGACGAGCAGGCCCACGGGTTCGACACCAACGCCGACGCGCTGTCGATCCAGCCTGCGCTCCTGGATCGGTATCTCAGCGCGGCCGCGAAGATCACGCGGCTGGCCGTCGGCGATCCGACGATTCCTCCCGGTTTCGAGCGTTACACGGCGCTCAAAGACAACTCGAACGAGTCCACATGGTTTTCGCAGAACGAGCGGATCGGCGAGGAGTTTCCGCTCGGGTCGCGCGGCGGGATCGTGGCGCGCCATTATTTCCCGGTGGACGGCGACTACGTCTTCAAGGTTCGGATGGACCGCACCGATACGGGACTCATTCGTGGGCTGTCGGCACGCAACGACATCGAAATTCGCGTCGACGGCGCGCGCGTCGGCCAACTGACGATCGGTGGTACGCCGGAGTTCACTGGCGCGAACACGAACTCGATCGAGAATCCAGACTACGCCGCGTCGAGGAACCCGCTGATGACGGCCGATAGCGGGCTGGAAGTTCGTGCGCCCGTCAAGGCCGGCATGCGTCAGGTGATCGCCACGCTCGTGAAGACCGATAACCTCGAGACCGAAGGACTCGCGCTGAATGGAACTCCGATATGGAGCCGCGAGCACACGACCAAACCCAATAACCCCGCGATGATCTCGTCGCTGCTCATTGGCGGGCCGTACGGCGCCCGCGTGTCACAGACCTCGCCTGGCCGAGAGCGGATTTACGTCTGCCACCCCGCCAGCAGTCGTGAAGAGACCGCCTGCGCGACGAAGATTCTGTCGACGCTGGCGCGCCGTGCGTACCGGCGCACGCCGACGAATGATGACATCCAGACGCTCGTGGGCTTCTATCAGGCCGCTCGCGCCGGCGGAGATTTCGACGCGGGTATTCGCGCGGGCGTCGAGCGCGTGCTCGTCAGCCCCGATTTTCTGCTCCGGATCGAGGCCGATCCGGCCGGCGTCGCGCCGGGAACGGCGTACAACCTGTCGGACGTCGAACTGGCCTCGCGCTTGTCGTTTTTCCTCTGGAGCAGCATCCCCGATGACGAGCTGCTCGACACGGCCGTCCGCGGGAAGCTGCACGAGCCGTCGGTGCTCGAGCGGGAAGTACGGCGGATGTTGAGCGACAAACGCGCACGTACTTCGCTGGTGCAGAACTTCTTCGAAGAGTGGCTGCAGACACGAAATATCTGGCTGATCAAGCCGGATCTCAACCAGAAGTTTCCCTGGTTCGACGACAACCTGCGAGTGGCGTTCGCCAAAGAGATAGAGCTGTTTCTCGACGCTCAACTGAAAGAAGACCGCAGCATCGTCGACTTGCTGACCTCCAACCAGACGTTTCTCAACGAGCAGCTCGCGCGGCACTACGGTGTCTCTGGCGTATACGGCAGCCACTTCCGGCCGGTTACGCTCACCGACGAGAATCGTTTTGGCCTGCTCGGCAAGGCTGCCGTTCTCTCGGTGACGTCGTATTCGACTCGAACGGCGCCGACGATCCGCGGGAAATACCTGCTCGAGAACATCCTTGCCGCGCCGCCGCCCGCACCGCCGGCCAATGTTCCGGCGCTCGAAGAGAGCAGCAAGGACGGTAAGCCGCGATCCGTGCGCGACATGCTGGAGGTGCACAGGAAGAATCCGGCGTGCGCGAGCTGTCATGCGCGGATGGATCCGCTCGGCCTGAGCCTGGAAAGTTTCGACGCGATCGGACAGTGGCGCACGACGGACGCCGGCACGCCGATCAATGCATCCGGTGTGCTGCTGGACGGCACCAGGGTGGACGGCCCTGCGGCGCTGCGCCGGGCCCTCGTGACACAGAAAGAACAGTTCGTCAGAACGGTGACCGGCAAGCTGCTGACCTACGCGATCGGCCGCGGGCTCGAATACGACGATGCGCCCGCGATACGCGGAATCGCGCGAGCGGCTGCGGCTGACGACGACAAGTGGTCGTCGACGATTCTGGCGCTGGTGAAGAGCGCTCCGTTTCGGATGAGGAGGGCGGGCTCATGATCGTGACCAAGAAGGCGATCTCGCGTCGCACGATTCTTCGCGGCATGGGCGCGACCGTCGCGTTGCCGCTGCTCGACGCCATGATTCCGCCGTTGACGGCCGCGGCCAATACGCCGGCGAAGCCTGTCCGTCGCCTGGGCGTTGTCTACCATCCAAACGGCGTCATCTACGACAAGTGGCTGCCGAAGGGCGTCGGCGCCGATTTCGAGCTGTCCCCCACGCTCGCAGGACTGCAGCCGTTCAAGGACAAGCTGATCGTCGTGACGAACCTCTACATGGACCTGGCGGAGGCGCTCGGAGACGGCGGCGGCGATCACTCCCGTGCCTGCGGTGGGTACTTGAGCGGCGTGCACGTCAAGAAGTCGGACACGGTTGTCGAGGCCGGCATTTCGATGGACCAGATTGCGGCCAGGGCGTTCGAGGGCGAGACACAGCTCTCGTCGCTCCAGCTGCAAATGGACGACAACAGCCTCGTCGGATCCTGCGACGTCGGCTACAGCTGCGCGTACAGCAGCACGATCTCGTGGCTCACGCCGACGCTGCCGCTGATGACCGAGAACAATCCGCGTGTGGTGTTCGAACGGCTGTTCGGCGCAAGCGACAGCACGGATCCGAAGGTGCGCGCGGCGCGGCTGCGCCAGGATCGCAGCATCCTCGATTCAGTGACCGATCGGGTGAAACAACTGCAGCGGCGGCTCGGCGCGGCGGACAACACGAGGGTCAATGACTACTTGACGTCGCTTCGCGACGTGGAGCGGCGGATTCAGAAGGCCGAGGAACAGAGCGCCAAGGAAGTTCCTGATGTCGAGCGGCCTGCGGGCATTCCGGAGAGCTTCGACGAGCACGCGCGGCTGCTCTACGACCTGCAGCTCCTCGCGTATCAGTCGGACATGACGCGCGTCATCACGTTCATGTACGGCCGCGAGCAGAGTCCGCGGACGTATCCGCAGATTGGCGTGCCCGAGCCGCACCACCCGGTCACGCATCACCAGAACGATCCGGTGAAGATGGAAAAGTGCACCGCCATTCAGCGGTACCACCTGAAACTATTTACGGATTATCTCGAGAAGCTGCAGAACACGCCAGACGGCGACGGTTCGCTGCTGGACCATATGATCATTCAGTATGGTGCCGCCATCAGCAACAGCGATCGCCATACGCACGGGCCTCTCCCCACGCTGCTCGTCGGCGGCGGCGGCACGCTCAAAGGCGGCCGTCATCTCGTCTATCCGGTGCACACACCTCTGACAAACCTGCAGCTCACGCTCCTGAATCTCCTCGGCGTGCCGACTGAGAAAATCGGTGACAGCACAGGGCAGTTCAAGGAGCTGTCCGAGGTCGGTGTCTAAAACGCCGATTACGTGAGATCGCGCGAAGGAAACTTGCGATGAAGGGCTGGTCGATCGCGATGCTCGCGGCGTGTGTGCTGGCGTACGCAGCAATCGGCGCACAGACGCCCACCAAAACGGCTGGACCACAAGGCGGCGGGAAGACTACTCCTGCGGGACGTGGCGTGAGAGCCACTGGCGCAGCGGGCAATGTGACTCAAGCGCGCGTGCTGGCGGAAGCGGGCCGCGGTGATAACTGGCTCGTGAACGGCGGTAACTTCGAGTCACAGCACTTCAGTTCACTCAAGAACATTACTGACCAGAACGTAAGCGGACTGGGGTTGGCCTGGTCACTCCCGATCGACAGTCGGATGGGTCTCTCCGCGGAGCCGATTGTCGTCGATGGCGTGATCTATCTGGGCGCTCCCTTCGACCGGGTATACGCCATCGATGCCGTGACCGCCAAGGTCCGCTGGCAATTCGATCCGCACATCCGCATCGACGGGCCGTGGCGCAACTCCTATGAGGGGCGGAAGAATCGCGGCGTCGCGGTGTGGAACGGCAAGGTCTATGTCGGCACCGGCGACTGCCGCATGGTGGCGATCGATGCGGTTTCCGGCAAGCAGGCGTGGGAGACCACTGTGTGCGACCCCGATCAGACCGGGATCACCGAAGCGCCGCGCGTGGGGGACGGCAAGGTGTTCACCGGTTGGGCGGGTATGGAGTACGACGTGCGCGGCGGCGTTGTAGCACTCGACGCCGAGACCGGCAAGAAAGCCTGGACATTCTGGACCACACCCGGCGATCCGTCGAAGCCATACGAATCGAAAACAATCGAGGCCGCTGCGAAAACCTGGGTGGGCGAATCCTGGAAGCTCGGTGGCGCCAACGTCTGGACGGCGATCACCTACGATGCGGTCACGAACCTATTGCTCTTCGGCACGTCGACCACCGGCGAGGATGTTGGCGACTTTACCGGGATCAAGTCGGGTGGGAGCCGGTTGTTCGCCAACTCGGTCGTAGCGGTGAACGCCTCGACGGGCGAGTATGTGTGGCACTACCAGACGAACACGCCTCCGAACGGCGCGGAGGAGTTCCACATCCTTGTGGCGAATCTGGCGGTGGACGTCAAGGAACAGCGGGTCGTCATGACCATCCCGAGAAACGGCGTGTTTTACACGCTCGACGCGCGCACCGGCAAGGCGGTTCTCCCTCCGCGCGGTATCGATGGCACGGCGGTCCCCGCGCTGCCGCAGATGGATTTGAGCGCCGTGCCAGCGTCGGCGTCCTCTGCGCCCGTGAGGACGTATTCCGGTGCGGCTCCCGACGAGAATGCGACGCTCGCCCGCGGCGAGGCGGTGCGGAACAACGCCAACGGCCCGCTCACGACGATGGGCCATGCATGGTTCCCTATGAGCTACGACACGCGTGCGGGCTTGGTCTACATTCCCGCGTACGAAACGGTCCGGCCGGGCAGCGGGACGTTAGCGCATGGCAAGCTCGTCGCGTACGATCCGATCAAGCAGGCACCACGCTGGGTCATCACGCTGCCGCTGTCGGTCAACGGAGGAGTGCTGGGCACGGCCGGCAATCTCGTATTCCACGGCGACGCCAGCGGAGACTTCTCGGCTTACGCCGCCGACACGGGCAAGAAGATCTGGTCCGTGAAAACCGGGTCCGCGATCCAGTCGGTGCCGGTCACTTATGCTGTCAACGGCGAACAGTACGTGCTGATGCCGATCGGGCTTGGCGGCGGCTTCCGGCTGTTCGGGCGCGTCAGCGACATGGCCACGCTCGAAACCAAACGCGGCCCGGCCGAACTCCTGGCCTTCAAGCTGGGGAGCAAAGCACCGATGCCGCGAATTCAAGCGTACATCCCGCCGGTCCCGGAGCCGCCGCAACAGACGGCGAGCGCAGAAAAGATTCAGCAGGGTCAGCGCGTATACAACAAGTTCTTCTGTCAGAAGTGCCACTCTCCTGAGGCGGATGGCAGCGGCGCGTGGGCGCTCGATGGCGAAGTGCCCGATCTCCGCTACATGCCGCTCAGTGTTCATCGGCGCTTCGACGCGATCGTCCTGGGCGGCAGTAATCAAAAACGCGGTATGCCGAAATACGGCACCGCGCCAGGCTGGCCGTGGGTCAAGACCGGGATGACACAGGAAGAAGCGGACGCTCTTCATGCATACCTGATCGATGTGCAGTGGAAGACATACAAGGAAGGACCGCGCGCATACAAGAACGAGCAATAGGCGCCGACCATGACAACGCTGCTACAGGGACTTGCGTTTCGGTATCCTGACCCTCGCCAACACTCGTCCGGGTTGAATTTCCCGCGAACGCCAGCCACGATCACCGCATGCTGGAGTTGCTCATCGTGGTCGTACGCGATCGCCTAAAGAAAGGGTCCTTCAGAGATCTCCGTGGGTAAGTTGATGGTGATGTGCCACGATCGCGCCACGGCGTCCAGGGCTTCGCGCGCGACGCGCGGCGCCTTCGGCGCCCCTGGACCCCGCGTCGCGCTCGTAGCCTGAAGCACTTATCGCCAGCAAGCTGACGCTTGCTGGCCAGCCAGCCAGCGCCGACGACCACCGACCGATTACGATCGCACCAGCGCGACGAACGGAGGGAGGTCGTGGGTGCAGGATACGAAGCTCTTTGAGACGATTTTGGGATTGCAGGCGCCGTGGCATATCGCGCGCGTGGAGTTGAACACCAACGAGCAACGGGTGGATTTGTGGCTCACGCACGATCCGACTCGGTGGCCGTGTCCGGAATGCGGCGAGCTGCTGCCCGGGTTCGACCATGCGGAGGAGCGGGTCTGGCGGCATCTGGACACCTGCCAGTTTCAGACGCACGTGCACGCCGAGATTCCGCGGGTGCAGTGCCCGACGCATGGCGTGAAACAAGCGCGCGTCCCCTGGGCGGAACCGCGCAGTCGCTTCACGCTGTTGATGGAACGGCTCGTCATCGATCTGATTCAGCAGTGCAGCACAGTGACCGGGGCCTGTCGCATTGCCCGCATCTCGTGGGATGAAGCCTGGGGCGTGATGGTGCGCGCGGTGGTGCGCGGTCGGGCTCGTAAGGTGGCCCACCCGATTCCATACATCGGTGTCGACGAGAAGGCGTTTCGGAAAGGCCACCGCTATCACACGATCGTGTGTGACTTGGAGCGGTCCACGGTCGAATTTGTCGCCGAGGACCGCGAGACCACAAGCTTGGCGACGTATTACGACTCGCTGACGGCCGCCCAGCGCAGCGCGTTGAAGGCGGTGGCGATGGATATGTGGGAGCCGTACATCGGTGCCACGCGAGACGGCCTGCCCGATGGAGCGGCGAAGATCGTGTTCGACCGGTTCCACATCATGCGCGAGATGACCAAGGCCGTCGACACCGTGCGCAAACAGGAACATCGAGCGTTTCTCCGCGACGGGGAGGACTCGCCGTTGACGGGCACGAAATACCTCTGGCTCTTCAGCGACGAGCGGCGCCCCGAGCGGCACGCCGAGACGTTCGCGACGCTCCAGGCGTTGAATCTGAAGGTGGGTCGCGCGTGGGCGATGAAAGAAGCGCTCCGCACCCTGTGGGGTGCTTTAATTCGATCTACGTAGAATGGCGCCGCTGTCGTTTGTGCTCGGAGAGGTGCCATGCTCTCTGCCTGTTACGTCGCGCTTCAACGGGTTCTACCGCTCGTTTGCCTTCTGGGCCGATCGACTGAGTTCAAGGAACTCGAGATCATCGTCCTGCGCCACCAGCTGGCGGTCCTGCGCCGTCAGGTCCGGCGGCCGGCTTTGAGGTCGGCCGATCGACTGTTTTTGGCAGCGGTGAGCCGAATGCTGCCACGCGTCAGGTGGTCGTCGTTCCTGGTCAGGCCGGCGACCCTGCTGCGCTGGCACCGGCACCTCGTGGCGAACCGCTGGACTTACGCGCGACGACCAGGCCGACCGCCGATCGCCCGTGAGGTCGGAACGCTAATCGTGCGGTTGGCAGGCGAGAATCCGCAGTGGGGCTATCAGCGCATCGTTGGCGAACTGAAAGGACTGGGCGTTGCCGTTTCGGCGACTACGGTCAAGAAGGTTCTCCGCGAGGAACACCTCGGCCCATCGGGCAAGCGTCTGGGCCCATCGTGGCGTGAGTTCCTCCGTGCGCAAGCGAACAGTGTGATTGCTGTGGATTTCTTCAGCGTCGACACGATCTGGCTCCAGCGGTTGTACGTGCTGTTCTTCATCGAGCTTGCGACCCGCCGCGTGTATCTGGCCGGCTGCACGGCCCATCCAGATGGGGAGTGGGTCACGCAGCAGGCCCGGCAGGTCGCGTGGACGTTGGCGGAGCGTGCGGAGCCGGTTCGATTTCTGATCCGCGATCACGATTCCAAATTCACCAGCGGCTTCGACGCGGTATTTCAGACGCAAGGCGTCCGAATCCTCCGCACGCCGGTTCAGGTGCCTGAGGCGAATGGGACCGCGGAACGCTTCGTTCGAACCGTCCGGTCCGAATGTTTGGACTGATTGATGATCGTGAGCGCACGTCATCTCGAGCGCGCGTTAACAGTGTTCATCGATCACTACAATACGTATCGACCTCACCGCAGCTTGGACCTGGCGCCGCCCAACGGCCGGCCGGTGATTGCGATCTGGACCGGCGCGCACACGATGGCCGTGAAACGTCGCGACCGTCTTGGCGGCCTACTGCACGAGTACGAGCGCGTGGCGTGAGCCGGATCCGCATTTGTGCACCGTACAGGTATCCCCTTGCCCAGATATTGCAGCCGCGAACTGTTCATTGGGGCCCGCGTTCGGACGCCAGTCGCCGGCTGACAAGGTTTAGAGGCCCGGCGTTATCGAAAACGAGGAATCCACGCTGCGAAGTGGTCCAGAAACTGTCCCAGGAACTTGCGCGTCGGCTCGTCGGTGAGGCGGCCGTTCGCGTCGAACTTTTCATGCGCGCGGCTCACGAGCACTTCCGGCTGCAACATGGCGGGCGTGTTCGTGAAGACGAACGACTGCCGCAACTGCGATTGACAGCGCGCGGTACCCGTCATGCCCGGCGACGCGCCCATGAGAGCCGCTGGCTTGCCATTGAGCGCGCTGCCTCGAGGTGGACGCGACAGCCAGTCGATGGCGTTCTTCAGGACGCCCGGTACCCCATGGTTGTATTCGGGCGTCGCGATCAAGAGGCCATCGGCTTCACGGACCGCCTGTCGCAGTGAATCCACGGCCTGCGGCACCGTCTGGTCCTCGATATCCTGGTTGTAGAGCGGAACGTCGCCGATCTCGTGAATCTGGATGTTGAGTCGTTCCAGTGCGAGTTCCTGTGCGGTCCGGAGCAGCGCTCGATTGAACGATCCGCGCCGCAGACTTCCGGCGATGCCGACGATGCGGTATGGAGAATCAGAAGCCATCGGTCGATTCTGCCATACGGGTCCGGCAGTAGAATCGGCAGGTGAACAAGACGGAGGCTCAGCATGAACCCCGTCGCCAGCGACCTCGATTCGCCCAACCGCCAGTTGTTGCCTGATCTCGAGCGCGTCTACACCGACATCCACGCGCACCCCGAACTGTCCATGCAGGAAGCACGGACCTCAGGCAGCGGATCGGCTTCGCGCCGCCGGTTCTATGTGACGCCGGCCGTGGGCAAGACGGGCGTGGTAGGCGTGCTGCTTAAGGGCGACGGTCTAATTCACGATCTCGTGGTTGGCCGCAATCACCCGGTCGCGAGGTCGATCAGCTAACTGGGGAAGCTGACGTCGACGTCCACAGACGATGTGTGAGTGCCGGATCAAAGACTGCCGGTTCCGCGTGCGGCAGCACTGGCCTTGACGTTGCCACCGACGACTGGTCGTGAGAAACCGGCAGCTGCATAGACCTCGGCCTCGTCGAGGGTCTCGTGAATCATGAGCTCCGCGACGATGGCGTCGAGTTTGTCTCGGTTGTCTTTCAGTAATCGGCGCGCCTCGGCAAAGCATTCGTCCGTGATGCGGCGCACCTCCTCATCGACGGTACTGAGCATGCTGTCGGAGACGCCTGCCATGCGTGGATCGCCGTCAGCCGGCAAAACGGATAGTCTGCCGACCCGCTCCGACATGCCCCACCGGCCAACCATGGAACGCGCGATCCGGCTGACCACCTCCAGATCGCTCTCGGATCCCGTGGTGACGACCGCGAACACTTCATGTTCGGCGGCCATGCCGCCCAGCGCACCGATGATGCGGCCGCGCAGGTAGTTCGCGTCGTATCCGTAACGGTCTGCTTCCGGCGTGGACAGGGTCACACCGAGCGTGCGGCCGCGCGGAATTATGGACACCTTGCGCACAGGGTCGGCACCCGGCAGCAACATCCCTAATAGAGCGTGACCAGCTTCGTGGTACGCGGTCCGGCGTCGTTCATTCTCAGGGATGACGACGTTGCGCGCCGTCCCGAGTTGAACTTTCTCTAACGCATCCATCAAGTCGTGCTGGAATACTTCCGTCTCTCCGCGCCGCGCCGCGAGCAGTGCCGCTTCGTTCACCAGATTGGCGAGGTCGGCACCAGTCGTGCCTGGGGTTGACGCCGCGAGTTCGTCAAGGCTCACATCCTTTGCCAGAGGAACTTTTCGTGTGTGGACGGCCAGGATATCGGCGCGGCCCTTGCGGTCTGGCGGGTGTACCACGATCGTCCGGTCGAAACGCCCCGGCCGCAGGAGCGCAGGATCGAGGACGTCCGGACGGTTGGTCGCCGCCAGGACGATCACGCCTTCTGTGCCGGAGAAGCCGTCCATCTCAGTCAAGATCTGATTCAACGTCTGTTCGCGCTCATCGTGACCGCCGAACGCATTCGCGCCGCGCGTGCGCCCGATGGTGTCTATCTCGTCGATGAAGATGATCGCGGGGGCGACTTTACGTGCTTCCGCAAACAACTCGCGCACCCGACTGGCTCCCACGCCCACGATCATTTCAATGAACTCTGATGCGCTCGCGCTGAAGAACGGCACATCGGCTTCGCCGGCGGTGGCGCGAGCCAGCAGGGTTTTCCCGGTACCCGGCGCTCCGGTGAGCAGCACGCCTTTCGGCGCACGCGCTCCGAGGCGCCGGTACTTCTCTGGCTGTCGCAGGAAATCGACGACCTCGTTGATCTCGGCCTCGACCTCGTCGATGCCGGCTACGTCGGCGAACGTGACCCGTACGGTTTCGGGGTCGACCGGCTTTCGCGCGCGGCCTCCCAGTATGCCGCCGCCCATCGCACGCTGCTGCCGCCGGAACATCCAGAAATAGAACCCGAACAGCAACAACAGAGGCCCGATCGAGAACAGCAGATTCGTCAACACGCCGCGTTCCTGCACGAGCGGCTTCGCTCGTACCGTTGCTTCGCCCCCGATCAATTCGGCGAGCAGGTCGTCGGTCGCGAAGGTTGGCCTTTCCGTGGTGAACTTGTCATACGTGCGATCCTGCTGGTCGGGCAACGGCGCGGCTTTCTTGAGCGCTCCCTGGATGGTGTCGCCCCGAGCAAAGACCTCCTTGACATTCTTGCTCGCGACTTGGGACTTGAATTCCGTGTAGGACACAGCCTCGGGCCCGCTCATCCGATCTTGATAGGTGAACATCGCGAACAGAATGAGGTAACCGACCGGCCACAGCGCCCATCGCATCCAGCCGGAGCCCCGCTTGGCGGCCGGTCCGCTCGGGATGCCTTCCGTACGCCACGGCTGCTGCGCTGGTTTGTCTGACGGTGGTGGAACACTCGGCGGACTGTGGGGTGGCTGCCCTTCCTGAACCGTCATAAGACGTCTCCTGCTCCCGACACCATCAATTGAGCGACTCCTGACAGACGGCAGATCACGTCGGCCGCGCGAAGTGTCAACGCCGGAAGGCCGCAGCATACCGCTATACGTGTTTCGCGCAGCGCCAGGCTCCGTCCTCCACCTCGCTCCGCACCAGGCCCGGACAAGCAGGCCGGTAAACCCGCTGAGACCGTCCGACTGGCTGCGAAGCCATCCTCCGATTCTTCACCAAACCCGGGCATAGAATCGGAAGGTGAACCCAAGAACCGTCGCGCTCCCTGCCGCACGTTTGGCGGTGGACGTGGACGGTCCTGAGGGATTGTTGTCAACACGGAGGCTTTTCGCATGGGTTCGGCCATCAGCGGCTTCGATTCGCGAATTCGCGACTTGTTGCCTGATCTCGAGCGCGTCTACGCCGATATCCACGCGCATCCCGAACTGTCCATGCAGGAAACACGGACGGCAGGAGTGGCGGCGGATCGGCTTCGCGCCGCCGGGTTCGACGTGACGCCGGCTGTGGGCAAGACGGGCGTCGTAGGCGTGCTGCGCAACGGCCAGGGGCGGACGGTCATGCTGCGTGCGGACATGGACGCGCTGCCGATACGGGAGGAGACTGGTCTCGCGTACGCGAGCACGGAAACCGCGACCGACAGCACCGGCACGAGCGTGCCGGTGATGCACGCGTGCGGTCACGATATGCATGTTACCTGGCTGATTGGCGCCGCCACCGTCATGGCCCAGACGCGTGACACGTGGAAGGGCACGCTGATGCCGGTGTTCCAGCCCGCGGAAGAGACGGGGGCGGGCGCGCAGGCGATGATTGACGACGGGCTGATGACGCGGTTTCCGAAACCCGACGTCGTGATCGGCCAGCACGTGATGGTCGGGCCCGCCGGCATGATCGGCGGACGAGCGGGCGTGATTACGTCGGCGGCCGACAGCCTGCAGATTCGGATGTTCGGGCGCGGCGCGCATGGGTCTATGCCGCAAGCCGCTATCGACCCGGTGGTGATGGCCGCGGCAACGGTGCTTCGGCTCCAGACGATTGTCTCTCGCGAGCTCGCCGCCACCGAAGCCGCGGTCGTCACGATTGGCTCGCTGCAGGCGGGCACGAAGGAGAACGTGATTCCCGACGAAGCGGTCATCAAGCTGAACGTGCGCACCTTCGACGAAGGCGTGCGCGCGCGTGTGCTGACCGCGATCACGCGGATCGTTAATGCGGAAGCGGATGCATCGGGGGCGCCCAAGCGGCCTGAGATTACGCCGATCGATCGTTACTCCCTGGTCACGAACGATCCAGATGCCACGCGCCGTGTTCTCGACGCGTTCAGGTCACATTTCCCGGCCGATCGCATCCGGCAGACGGATCCCACCTCCGCCAGCGAGGACTTCGGGACGTTCGGCGTTCAGTGGCATGCGCCATCGGTCTTCTGGTTCATCGGCGGCACCGATCCCGATATCTACTCGAAGGCGAAACAGTCCGGAACGATCGGGCAGCTTCCGACGAATCACAATCCCCGATTCGCACCCGTGCTGCATCCGACGCTCGAAACGGGCGTTGCAACGCTGATCGTGGCCTCACGCGCCTGGCTCGCCGGATAGGCGCTCCCGATGGTGTCCCCGCTCCTGCTGTCGACCGCCACGCTCCTCTTCACGCTCGATCTGATCGGGACGTTCGTGTTCGCCCTAAGCGGCGCGGCGGCCGGCGTCAAAAATAAACTCGATCCGTTCGGTGTCGGTGTGCTGGCGTTCGTCGCGGGCAACGCCGGCGGCGTGACTCGTGATCTGCTAATCGGAGCGGTCCCGCCTGCGGCGATCAAAGACTGGCGGTACGTCGCGGTTTCGCTGTTGGCAGGTGGGGTGACGTTCCTCTGGTACCAGAGCATCAGACGATTCCGTCCGATCGTGCTGCTGCTCGATGCGGCCGGACTTGGCCTGTTCGCGGTGTCGGGCACGCAAAAGGCGCTGGCATTCGGCGTCAATCCTTTTGTCGCGGCGCTGCTCGGGATGCTGACCGGCATCGGCGGGGGCGTCCTGCGCGACCTGCTCGTCAACGAGATTCCGGTCGTGCTGCGGGCGGACTTGTACGCGCTCGCCGCGCTCGGCGGCGCGGGAGTTGTCGTCGGCGGGCACCTGCTGCACTGGCCACCCACCGCGACGACGATCGCGGGCGCGACACTGTGCTTCGGCATGCGTCTCGTCGCCATTCGACGCGGCTGGAATCTTCCACCAGCCAACCCTGCCGGTCTCATCGTGAGATAGAGCCGTCTCAAGGGGAACACCGTCGATTGATGAATTGCTCGCAGACAGATCTCGCGCGCTCTGAGCACCGACCCATGCCGGGCGTATCATGTCTCACATGACGTGAATTGACTGGTTCACTCGGCAATCAATGCTGGGAATTGAGGTGACCATGAGCGGCGAAGACAATCTCCAACGAATGAAGACGCTCGACGACGCTTGGAACGCGCAGGACTGGGAGGTCTTCAGGAAGCGGCATTCGAAGGACACCGCCGTGTACTGGCCGGGACAGCCGGACCCGACGCGCGGTCGGGACGCACACCAGGCCGAGTCCGAAGCGTTCTTCAAATCGATCGAGAATCATCTGGACAACAACCCGTACAAGGTCATGTTCGCCTCTGGCGATTGGACGTGTACGATCGCGAAGTGGAAGGGCAAGATGATCGGCCCGTGGCAGGGGCTAGATGGCAAGGTGCACGCCGCGACCGGCAAGACATTCGAACTCGAATTCTGCACCGTTGCGCGCTGGAAGGATGGCGAAATCGTCGAAGAGAAGTTGTTCTACGACCAGGTGAGCTTCCTCCGGCAGATCGGCGTCTTGTAAATCACCGGAACGGATCGGCCACCGAGTCTCAGCCGATTCCGCACACGGAATTCAACGATCCTACGCGTTGGCGCGGCGTGTGCCGGATAGCCACTGCGATCTGGGCCTAACCTTCCTGCGCAACGGCCTGCGCCTCAATTTCGATCTTGACCGTGTTGCCGACGAGGATGCCGGCGGTCTCGAGGGCCTGATTCCAACGCAATCCCCACTCGCGCCGATCGACCTCGGCGCGCGCCGCGAACCCGGCGCGCTGCTTGCCCCAGGGATCCTTGCCGACACCTTCGAAGGTCGCGTCGAGCGTGACGGGAATAGCCTTGCCGCGGATCTCGAGGTCTCCGGTCAAGCGAAAGCGATCCCCCTCCTTGTGGTGGGCTCCTTCGACGCGAGTGCTGCGGAACGTGATCTTGGGATTGTTGTCGACATCCAAGAAATCCGCCGATCGCAGATGCACGTCGCGGTCGGCGACGCCGGTGTCGATGCTTGCCGCGTCGCATGTGCTGCACCATCCCGCTCCAGAGCAGGGTCGGGATGCTGAGCAGGAGCGTGATCCAGAACCGATCCCGGAACATCGCCACGTTGTGCCCTTGGTGGCGATCGTGCGCGCCGGACGTGCCCTGAACGGCGTGTCCGATCGTCCCATGTGGCCCCGAGCCTTTGCCGGACACGTCGACCGCGGGCGGCAACGCGTGATGGTGCTCGCGTCGTGTTCTGGCGAGAGCCGGTTCATTTCGTAGGTTCCGTCAATGTCAACGCTAAGTCGATGCCCAGGGACGCGTCGGAATTGATGATGTACCTGATTCGATGATCGCGCGGAGGAATTCGCTCCGACCCAGACAACGCCGACCTGCCGGCCTAGTCCACGCTGGCGGCTCGCAAGGCGCTTCGATACGATGGGCTGAATCTAGCGACTGACGCTTTCCGAGTAATAGGGCGCTCCGATTGCGTGACTGGCAATCTGCTGCGCGTCCAGCAGCACAGGTGGATCATGAAACTCACTGGCATTCATCACCTCACAGCGATCTCGGCAGCGATACGGGAGAATCATCGTTTTTACACACAGACTCTCGGCATGCGCCTGGTCAAGCGCTCCGTCAATCAGGACGACGTGAGCGCCTACCACCTGTTTTACGCGGATGCGAAAGGCAGCCCGGGCACAGATCTGACATTCTTTGATTGGCCCGTGCCCCGTGAGCGCCGCGGCACGCGCAGCATCATCCGTACGTGCTTGCGCGTGAACGGGGAAGCCGCGTTGAAGTGGTGGGTGCAGCGTTTCGATGAAAAAGGTGTCCCGCATAGCGAGATGTTCGAGCGCGACGGGCGTCTCACGCTGCGATTCGAGGATCCTGAAGGCCAGCGACTCGCCCTTGTGGACGATGGCGGCGCCGGCGATCCGCCGACCGCGTGGGCCCGGAGTCCAGTGCCCAAGGAACACCAGATCCGGGGGCTCGGACCCATCGTCATCAGCATTCCGACGCTGACTCCCACCGACACGCTGTTGACGCGCGTGTTCAACATGTGCATGGCGCGTGAGTGTCCGCATCCCGACAACCCAGGCACGCGCGTGCACGTGTTCGAGATGGGAGGTGGCGGCCCGCATGCCGAGTTGCACGTCGCCGTGCAGCCCGATCTGCCGATGGTCGGCCAGGGCGCAGGGGGCGTGCACCACGTGGCGTTCCGCACACCAGACGTCAACTACGACGCTTGGGCGGAGCGGCTGACCGAGTTCGACGTGCCGAACAGTGGCAAGGTGGATCGCTACTGGTTCCGCAGCTTGTACGTCCGCGAGCCGAATGGCGTCCTCTTCGAGATCGCGACGGACGGTCCCGGATTCGCGGTGGACGAGGATCCGGCGACGCTGGGAGAGCACGTCGTGCTGCCACCATTTCTCGAGGCACATCGCCCGCAGATCCTCGCGAACCTGAAGCCGATCGACTGAGGGAATCGCGCCGCCATGGCCACGAATCTTCAGGATCCACATAGAGATCAGCCGGTACTCCGATCCGGACCATCTCAGAAGGACGCGCGACTCGTCGCGATCCTCTTGCATGGGCGCGGCGCCTCGGCGGAAGACATCCTCGGTCTGACCGCTCAGTTCAGCGCGACGGACATCGCGTACCTGGCGCCGCAGGCAGCGGGCAGCACCTGGTACCCATATTCGTTTCTCGCGCCCTTCGACCAGAACGCGCCGTGGCTGGACTCCGCGCTTCATATGATCGAATCCTTGCTCGAGAAACTGCAACAGAGTGTCCCGTCGGAGCGCGTGGTGCTGATGGGATTCTCGCAGGGCGCGTGCCTTGCCCTCGAGTTCGTGGCCCGGCATGCGCAACGGTACGCGGCGGTGGCGGCATTCAGCGGAGGGCTGATCGGGCCGCCGGGGACACCACGGAACTACGTCGGCGCGTTCGACGCCACTCCGATCTTCATCGGGTGCAGCGACATCGACCCGCACATACCACTCGATCGCGTGCGCGAATCCGTGGCGGTCTTCCGGCGCATGGGCGCCAGCGTTGACGAACGCATCTACCCGCGCATGGCTCACACGATCGTCGCGGACGAGATCGACGCCGTCGAGGCGATGCTCGCGGCGAAGGCATGATGCTCACAAAGCGCCGATCTTCAGCATGCGTCATGTCTTCGATGGGTGACTTATCTGGTATCGTCGAGCCGCTGCGCGTCTGACAGGCGCGGCAGCAACGCGCTGGATCTGCAACCGAAATCCTGCGGCTGCACTGGGATCACCTGTAAGTGATCGCATCGGATTAGGTATCACAGTGCGCAACAGCGTGAACTGCAGAGCGTTCGCCAATCTTCGAGTCTAGTCTTAGTCTAAAGACTGAGAGATGGCCGAGTGGTCTATGGCGCACGGCTTGGACAACGAACGCCTTCGGCATTGACGCTGGATCGCCGCGCGTCTCCCAGGGGTGCTTGCGTGGCTGTTCGAGAGCGGCGATTGCGCGTACCGGAATGTTCTGTGGTTGTGAGGAAATCGGGGCGACTGGATTCGAACCAGCGACCTTCCGGTCCCGAACCGGATGGTGCAAACGGTCTGCGCGAATTCCCGAATGATTTTCGCGATCACCGCGTCGAAATCGATCGGTTTTCAGAGGGTTATGTCACAATCGGCGTCACAGCCGGATATTCCAAGAACTTGCACCGTTGTAAATCATTGACTCGATGGAGGATTTGGCTCCTCAGGCTGGACTCGAACCAGCAACCCTCCGGTTAACAGCGTAATGCAGGTCTTCGGACTCGCGGGTTCTTCGTGCCGGTAGCTCGGGTGAGAACCTGGTATTGCGTGCTGTTCGGCAAAGAATTGTCCAGAAATTGTCCAGACGTCTTTGACGGGCACGCTCGCGCCCGCGGCGACGACGTTACGTACTCGGCGCCACGAATAATCCTTGCGAGCTGGCGGCATCCCGGAAGCGCGGATCGAACGTGACGACGGTCGCGCTCTCGCATCGAGTGCGGTGGCCAAGTGGAGCATCAAGAGCGCGCAGGGCCATCGCAAGCGTCAACATCAGCTGTTCGGCACGCCGAGAATCGGCGGTGTCAATTCGGCACGGTGCGATGCCGCGTGCAGCTTCGACGCTTCGCGATAGAGGCGCTGCGCTTCTGCGCGTGTGAGGCGCTGTTCGCGCGTGCGCCGCCCGAGCGCGGAAGCCATTTCCGTCAACGCCAGATCGGAGACGATCACGTCCGTCAGCCCGGCGAGCGCGTAATATCCCGCTCATCGGCCGAACCGACGGTCATGCGGCGCGCTCGTAGTAATTCAGCAATCCGCCCAGGCGCGGTCGGCGGCGAATCGCTCCAACCGTGTCGGCCGCGACGCGATCGATCAGTGCGTTTCCGAGCCCTTGATGATTGCGTTCAAGATGGTAATGCGCAACAAACTCGTGCACGGAGCGTCGGAAATGTCGCTCACCGAAGGGGAATGATCCGATCGACGCATTCTTCTTTGATCGATTGTACGAATCGCTCGGCGTACGCATTTGCGTTCGGTGCTCGATACGGCGTTTGCACGATGCGGATCCCCGCTTCCTGCAAGACGTCGCGCACCGGCCTGCTCCATTTCGCATCCCGATCGCAAATCAGGACGCGACAGGTCTCGGCGTCAGCCATCGTCAGCGTGCGGCCGACCTGGCGCATGAATGCCTCGTCGGGATGCGCCGTCGACCCCATAATCTGCACGCGACGAGACGCGAGGTGAATGACAAATACCGTGTAGACCGTCACCAAGCCGCGCTAGGTCCACACCTCCGTCGTGAAGAAATCCGCCGCGGCGATCACATCCCTGTGAGCGCGGAGAAACGTCTGCCACGACGTCGTCCGCTCCGGGACAGGCGCCAGGCCGTGCGCTTTCAGGATGCGCGCAATCGTCGAGCGGCCAACGCGATGCCCCACGTTCTTCAGCGCACCTTGAATCCGCGTGTAGCCCCAGGTCGGATTGTCCTCGGCCATCCGCACGACCAAATGCCGGATCTCGGCCAGCACTCCCCGAGGCTGGGATCGTCGCGCGTGGGTCCATTTACAAGCAACGAGTTGCCGGTGCCACCGCAGCAAGGTATCCGGCGTCACGATCGTCGCAGCTTGGCGTAAGGCCTGCCGTCCCAACCGACACGCCCGGACGGCGAGGCGTCGTCGGTCGTCATCTGTCAGACGCAGGCGTCGCCCACCCAGCTGCGCTCGCAGGACGCGATTCTCTTCAATCAGGTACGCGAGTGCCTCGCGCTCCTGACGATCCAACCAGCCGATCAGGACTGCGAACCGCATCTGGAGAGCCGACATGTCGATCACGACGGGAGTCTATCTCACGAAACGAAGAATCGGCTGATCACAGCAGTCGATCGACTCGTGGGACAATTCGAGCTCGATATCCCGATCGGGCCGAACAACCGGATCGCGCCGGGTGACCCCGACATTGGACAGCCAACGCACTTTCTGATCTGACCGGACGTCAGTGGGGCATGTTCATGGTTCACGTGCCGAAGGACTTCTCGCCAGAGGACAACGGCACCTGGACCCATTTTGCGAACGGACGGACGACGACTATTCCGTTCCGCCTGCATCCGGATTACGTGATGAGCCCCTTCAGCGAGATCGCCGTCGGCAACACGCCGCCGGCGATCCGCTTCGACCCGAACGGCCACGCCATCCAGGGGCCGCTGGCGAACATGACGCTTGCGCCGACGCAAACGCGTCGGTGTCGGCGCCGTTTCAGCTCGATCTGCGGGCCGCCGACGACATGAAGTACACGAGCGGTACGAGCGCGCCCATGAGCAAGCCGCGTCCCCGCGGTGACGCTCAGGTGCTGGAAGTACCGCGGCCCCGGTACCGTGACGTTCGACAAGCCCAATCCTGAAGTGCAGAAGCTCGCCGACGGCAACGCCACCATGGCGGGTTCAGAGGCAAGGCCACCACTACCGTGACGTTCAGCGAGCCGGACGACTACGTGCTGCACGTCACCGCCAACGACTACTCGGGCGACGGCGGCGGCGGATTCGGCTGCTGTTGTACGACCGGCCTCGTCAAAATCAGCGTCAAGTAGACTGTCCGGCTCACGAAGATTCCGTTTACCGCGTAGGGGCCGACCTTGGGTCGGCTCCCCTCGACTACACTCGGACGCCGTGAGCCTGTCGAAGGGGCCGGAGGAAGCCGCCCCTACGTTGTCATGCGGTTGCGCGTCAGGGCACGAACGTAAACTTCGTCTGCGCTGTGATGCTCTTGGCCCAGCCGAAGAGCGATCCGGGCGACCGCGTGCGCGCGGTGGCGCGTACGTAGTAGTCGCGGATCGGATCCAGCTTCGACGTATCGCACAGCGGCAGGCGGTTCCACGTCGTGAGCCACGGTTTCACGACTTCTTCGTCGCTCGTGACGGTCACCGAATCGACGCGGCCGTCGATCGTCCGCGTGAGCGTGTGGCGCCGCGTGAGGTTGTCGTAGTGATCGCTCGCGCTGACGACCGCTTGTCACGATCGTGCGGTCCATCCACGCCGGGATTACCCATATGCGCGGCGCGGCGGTGCGCAGCTCCAGCTCGTAGGTGAACGTGGTCGTGAGCCCGCTCGCAATCGCGTCGCGGACCGCGTCCGTGTAGACCTCGGCGAGCTCGATGGTGACGAGCACCTGATCGTCCCGTACGATCGGCGTCACGCGCAGGCTTTCGGCGGCGCGCAGGATCGTGGAGGCGGCGACGATGAACGCGATCGCGACGAAACACGAGATACGAGCCGCGCGCATAAACGATCAGTACCGGTACGCGAACGCCATGCTCGCGCGCCAGAAGGATACCTCAACGCGACGCTCCGAGGCTTGCGGAGTCTCGAGGAAGCTCGGAAATCTTGCAAGTTCGTTGCAAGCGAACCTTCCCGCGGACACCGGCCTGCTTGGAAGCAGGCTCCCGCCTCGCAACGGGAACTCCTTGCTTCACTGAAGGATAAGTTGGCGGGCCGTACGGGACGAGTTTCGCAACTGGTTGCGGCTGGGCCTGCAGGCCCGCGAAAGGGAATGAAAATCGTGGGATTGGGCAGAATGTCGGTGCTGGGAGCGGCGAGATCGAGATTAGCCATGGAGCAATCGAGGCCGAGCAACTGTTTGATCCGGAGCGTGCGCGATTGACCGAATAATTGAGCGTCGTCGCGCTCGCCCAAGAGCCGGCGATAGCTCGCGACCCTGAGTGATGCGAGAAGGCACGCTCTCCGCTCCCACGAGGAGAGACCGATGCCGTACCAGATCGCGGGGATTGACGTGCACAAGAAGATGTTGGCCGTTGTGGTGGCCGACGTCGAGGTCGAAGGTGACTACCACTTTGAACGGCTGAAGGTCGGGACCAGCCCCGCCCAATTGTGCGCGTTCGCCGACTGCCTGGTTGAGCGTGAGGTCGACGAAGTCGTGATGGAATCGACCGCGCAGTACTGGCGACCCGTGTGGGAGGCATTGGAGCAGTACTGGAGGCCGGTGCGCCGGACGCGCGCAGGAGCGAGCCCCGTGTCCGGGACCCTTCACCTTGCGCAAGCGCAATCCAATCGTGGCGCCGGCGGGCGCAAACGGGACTTTCCGGATGCCGAACGATTGGTGAAGCGCCTGGCGGCGCAAGAGCTGACCTTGAGCTTTGTGCCCGACGCCGAACAGCGGCTCTGGCGGACCGTGATGCGACGCAAGTATCAGGTCACGCGCAACCGCGTCCAGCTCCACAATCGATTGGAATCGCTGCTCGAAGAAGCACACATCAAGCTCTCGAGTCTTGTCTCCGATTTGCTGGGCACCAGCGCACGACGCATGCTCCAAGCCCTTGCCGATGGCGAGTCGGATCCTGCGACACTGGCGTCCCTGGCAGACCAGCGCCTACGCGCGACGGCGGCTCAATTGTGCGACGCCTTCAGAGCGTGTACGACCCTGAACCCCGTGTATCGCCGGCTCGTGAAGCTGACGCTCGAAGAATTGCGATTGATCGAGGATCACCTCGCCCAGCTCGATCACCAGATGGCGCAGCTCCTCGCGCAGCATCACGACGCGGTGCAGCGTCTCGCAGAAGTCCCTGGGCTGGGCGCTGATTCCGCGCAGCAGCTCATCGCGGAAGTCGGTGCCACTGCCGCCACGTTTCCCTCACCCAAACACCTTGCGTCGTGGATGGGCGCGTGCCCGGGCAGTGAGGAGAGTGCCGGAGTGAACTACAGCCACCGCTGTCCCAAGGGCAACCGCCAGATGCGGCGCGTCGTCAATCAAGCTGCAAACGCGGCGGCGAAGGCCAAGGGCACGATCTTCGCGATCGTCTATCGACGGCTCGTCCCGCGCCTCGGGCACGCTCAAGCCATCGGGGCCATCGCCCACCGGCTCTGTCGTCTCATTTGGAAGATTCTTCACCAAGGCATTCGGTACGAGGAACGCGGACCAGCGGTCAGCGCAGAGGCGAAGAAGGTGCGAGCGCGCAAGATGATCCGCGAACTGCGAAGTCTCGGCTATCGTGTCGAGCAGCTCCCGGCTCCATCGAGCAGTCCAGCATGATCGGGAGAGATTTTCGACCCTGGTTAACCCTGGGCGTGCAGCCCGCGAAAAGCGATGAAAACCGTTAATTTAAGTACTCCTGCCGCGAAGAATCTGTTCTCGAGCGCGCGTCGACGATGGGTACATCGACTTCTCGTCAGGAGGGTATGGGTTGGGAATCTGGTGATCGTCCGACCGAAATAGCACCATCGATGCGTCCGTCGCACTCGCGCGGACCCCTCATGAGCTTCGCCACCCTCGGTTTGCGCAGTACGGGTCGAGGAACACAAATGAACATCTGGTAGCGCGGCCCCGACGCGACTGGAACCGCCGCCACGACCTTCGGCAGCAGCCGCGGTCAGACGAGACCGGTCTTTCGGCACCACTCCCATCGGCGAATCAGGTTCAGCGGTTCGTCGATACATCAAAAGAACATGGACCGAACTCACCCGCTGCGCTGACTAGGCACCGGCGATCATCAAAAGGAGCAAAAATCCGCTATGCCACGCCGAATTTCGGAGAGTCTCGGCTCGTCGCACGTTGCGCACCGCCGTCATGACCATGACAATTACAGAGGTCGGACCATCAACCATTGCGAAGAATGCACCGTCGCGCCACGGTCGTCGATCGTCGTCACTCAGGACATTCAAGCTTAACGCATCATTGTTCGTGACAATGGCACCGAAAAGGCGCATGCTTTGGCGCTTTCCTGAGCGCCTCCATCTCCGGCGATGCTGCCGGCCCTGCCTGCTCTCACCAAAGCCGTTTACGGGAGCAGGGGGCATGGCTGATCCAGTCGCGCGCGACCAAGCATCTATCCTTTACGAGCCAGAAGAGGTGATCGCCGCGAGCATCGCAGCGCGCCGGCGCGCCCACGACGCATGTGCGCAGGCCCCCGCCTTTTGCACTCATCTCGCCAGGTCACCACGGCTGCCGCTGACCGTGCGAAACCTATTGGCGAGCCCGCCGACGACCCCGAGCCGCGCTACGCGTCCCGTCGTTCATCACGCGTCAGTTCATTGTTCAACAAAGGAGAAGCACGCATGCAGCAATCCTTTCGTTCGTTGCTCACTGGGTTGGCTCTGATCGGCGTGGTCTCGACGCCGGCACTCGCACAAACGGTGACCACGGTGGCGTTGTTGAATGGGGCCGACGTCCCGACGCGAAGCGTATTAACCGGCGCCGTGGGTGCCGCACAGTTCACGATCGATTTGGGCAAGAGTGAAGTGTCCTACGACATCATGCTCTTTGATTTGGCCACTCGGCTCACCGGAGCCCATATCCACATCGGAGGCCCCGGCCTTGTTGGTCCGATTGTGTTCGATCTGAGGCCC
The DNA here is from genome assembly GCA_003222395.1 of Acidobacteriota bacterium. Lineage (GTDB taxonomy): Bacteria > Acidobacteriota > Vicinamibacteria > Vicinamibacterales > CAVVIG01 > Gp6-AA45. The sequence continues at coordinate 1,091 of QHWB01000062.1, read as the reverse complement.
GCGAGTCAGTCGGGTGATGTCAATTCGAAGGGGACACTGACACGCGCGGATGTCAAGCTGAGTGCCGATCTTGGGATCCGAACGGCCGAGGATGCCCTCAAGTCGTTAGTGTTGGCCGGAACGTACTTGGATGTGCACACCGAGCGGAACGGTGACGGTGAGATCCGGGGACAAATCTTTCCGACGGACATGCCGACGACGGGACCGCTACGAGCGATTCTCTCGCAGCTACTTAGCCGCCGGTGGTGATGTACGGGACGTACGAAAAGGCGCGACCGAGCGCGACGACGCTGGTACCGATCCACGTGCGAAATGGAAACGCTCGTCGCTGTGGTCTGCATAAATTCTGTGCGGCCCAATCTGGCTGGCAAATCGATCACACTGTGCCGATTCGATTGAATGAACGACCCTGGCATTTGAAATCGTATTTGGTTACCGCGTCTGACTTATACTGAGACCGGAATTCTGGCATAACAGGCGCGTGAGCCGGCGCGCCGAGCAGACGCCCAGCGATCCGATTGACGAACCGCGAGCGGGCGCGCCTCGAACGTGAGAACACGCTGTCGTTCGCCAAAACGCCATCCGCCTCGGTGCCGGTTGATATTGCACGCGGCGCACGACACGATTGGAGCGTGCTGGAGACGATCTTGTTGAGTGTCCGCGCGCTCGCGTTGGCCTGCCGCGGCCATCACGAATTGATCCTCGAGAACATCGCGCTGCGCCAGCAGCTCAGGCGTTAAAACGGACGACGAAGCGTCCGCGCCTCCGGACCCGCGACCGGCTGTTCTGGATCGGGTTGGCCAGCACGTGGCGGCAATGGCGCACCGCATTGCTGATCGTCCAGCCGGAGACAGTGATGCGATGGCATCACGACTGGCTGCGCCGCCGATGGACTCGCCGCTCGACGCAGACGCGGTGGGGTCGGGCACCAATCGATGGCGAGATCCGTACGCTGGTCGGCAAGATGGCGTCGGACAACCCGTTATGGGGCGCACCGCGCATTCATGGCGAATTAGCCAAATTGGGCGTCGACGTGTCGGAACGAACCGTGTCGAGGCTGCTTCGCGCTCGCGACCATCGACCATCCCAAA
>QHWB01000110.1:2854-3275 GCA_003222395.1 Acidobacteriota bacterium | reverse complement strand
CGTTCGTGCTCACTCTTCGGGTGACACGAGAGCGCGCAGCGAGTCCGTCGACGGCACGAAGTAGTACGCACCGGTGACTGCGCGCGTGTACCGCGTCAGGGCGTCGCGGCTCCCGTCGTCGAGACCGGCCATGCTCTCGAGCATCTTTTGGAGCGGTTCCTGCCGCGCGCAGAAGCCGACGAACATGGTGCCGTGGTCGGTGACCGTTCCGAAAGGCATGTTCCGCCGAAAGATCTTCCCGAGCGTGTCCTGGTCGGTGCTCGCGAGGTGGGAGTCGGACGGCTTGTCGTCGAGCTCGACGCTGTCGGACTTCCGGCGGCCGATCACCTGCTCCTGGTCGCCGTCGACCAGCGCCTCCCAGGCGGCGGAGTCGTGGGCCCACTTCTGGAGGAGCAAGATCGTCCCTCCGCCACCGGGTGCG
>QHWB01000110.1:0-2777 GCA_003222395.1 Acidobacteriota bacterium | reverse complement strand
CGGGCGACGTCGAAGATCACGTCGTAAGCGCTTCCCGACAGCCAGAGCACCGCGTCGTGCTGGGTGCCCGGCATCGTGAACTCCTCCACGCCTGCGATCGGGTCGTTGAACCCGTGGAGCTCGTCCGGCGCGTCGTCAGGGACGGCGACGCGCCAGAGCTCTGGGCGAAAGCCGGCGACGAGGTTGACGCCGCCCATCGTCGTCCGGGGCTCGCGGAGCGACGAGACCGCGGCCACCAGCTCCGTCCCGGTACGGCCCGGAAGCGCGTCGAACTCGAGGTAGGCGTGCGACGCCGTCCCCAAGGCGAAGATCCCGCTCTGCGGGGTGTTCACGATGCGATCCTCGCAGGTCGCGAGTCGCCCGCGTCAGTGCTCCAGCGCTGCCGCCACGCTTACGATCCCGCGGTGGCAACGGCCCACCGCTGGCTCGCGAGCATCTGGCCCTTCGTCCGCGCGCACCTGCCCGACGCGCCGGCATCGGTCGTCGATATTGGCTGCGGGTCGCACGGCGGCTTCGTACCGATGCTGCGCTCACACGGTTACGACGCGATCGGCATCGACCCCGAGGCGCCCGCTGGGCCTCACTATCGGCAGACCGAGTTCGAGCACGCCGTGCTTCCGCAGAACGTGGACGCATTCGTCGCGTCCACCTCCCTTCATCACGTCTCGGCGCCCGCGGACGTGATCGATCGGCTCGACGGAACGGTCATCGTCGTCGAGTGGGCGTGGGAGGCGTTCGACGCGCGTACGGCGGATTGGTGCTTCCGGCGACTGGGCCCGGACGCGGCCCCGGGCTGGCTGCACCGGCGCCGAGACGAGTGGCTCTCGTCAGGCCAGGACTGGTCGAGCTACCTCCGCAGCTGGGCGGAACGAGAGCGCGTGCATACGGGCGAAACTCTGGTCCGGCTGCTGGACGAACGCCTCGAGCGTCGGCACCTGGCGCACGGGCCCTACTACTTCGCCGACCTCGCCGCCACGTCCGACGCGGAGGAGCAGGCGGCGATCGACGCCGGCGAGATCCAGGCAGGCCGAATCGACTGGGTCGGACGCGGCCGCTGGCAGGGACCACCCGTATCCTCCTCGAGCGCTGCATGAGGAACGCGAAGCGGATCTGCTCGCTGCTGCCGAGCGCCACAGAGATCGTCGCCGCGCTCGGCTGCCTCGACCGGCTCGTCGGACGGTCCGCCGAGTGCGACTTCCCGCCGTCCGTGGCACGCCTTCCCGTCGTCACCTCGGCGCGGATCGACACAGCGGATCTCGACAGCGCAGCGATCGACGGCGCCGTCCGGGCGGCCCTCGCCGACGGCCGCTCCCTGTATGCCGTCGACGGCGACCTGGTCACCCGGCTTGCCCCGGACCTGATCCTCACTCAGGACCTCTGCGAGGTTTGCGCCGTCTCCAGCAGTGACGAATCCCTTTGCGCGACCGCCATCGAAACGCTTGCGCTCGACGCGCACACAATCGGCGGCATCGAAGAGACCGTCCTCGAGCTGGGTGCGCGGCTCGGGGTGCAGGCGCATGCGCGAGCCGTCGTCGACGCGATCGAGCTCGCGATCCGCGAGACGTCCGCTCGCGTCGGCGACCTTCCCCGTCGACGCGCCTTCGTCTGCGAATGGCTCGACCCGCCGTTCGCGGCCGGGCACTGGGTGCCGGAGATGGTCACGGCGGCGGGCGGCGTCGCCGTCCTCGGGCAGGCGGCGATTCCCGATCTCGGCTGCCCCGTAGTCGCCGTCGACGCCAATGCGTACTTCTCGCGACCGGCGCCTCGGGTCGCAGACGGCGTGCGCCAGCTGGCGCACCTGTTCCACCCTGAGGCCGTTCCCGACCCCGGCCTGCCTTACGTCGAGCTCAGCAGAGCGGATCCGGCCCGCGTTTCGTAGCGAAGGTAGGCCGTGCCGTTGCCGAAACGGCGCTCGTCGACGAGCTCCAGATCCAGCCGCACACCGTTGTCCGGAAGAGCGCGCTTGCCGCCTCCGACGAGCACGGGAATGAGGAAGAGCTCGAGCTCGTCGACCAGCCCCGCAGCGATCGCCTGGCCGGCAAGCTCGGGGCCGCCGACGGACAGATCACGGCCCGCCGTCGCCTTGAGGCGCCGGACCGCCTCGACGTCGAAGTCCTGCTCGATCCGGGTCCTGGCGCTCGACGCCGTAGACAGCGTTCTCGAATAGACGATCTTGTCCGCGCCTTTCCAGATCTCGGCGAACTCCTGGACGACCGCCGGCTGGTGCTCGAGATCGGGCGGGCTCTCCCAGAAAACCAGCGCCGGGGCCGCCCAGTCGAACTTGCCCTCGGCGTCCTCGATGAACCCGTCGAGTGACGCGATCGCGCTGTAGATCAATTTGGTCACGGCAGGCGAGCCCCTTACGCGGCCGGGACGTACCGCGCGAGTATCGCACCGGTGCTCGTTACCTGGCCGTCGATGAGCCGCAGCAACTTGAGCGAGCCGTCGTCGCGGAAAATCCGCTTACCTCCGCCCAGCAAGACTGGGTCGATCATGATCCGGAGCTCGTCCACCAAGTCCCGCCCGATCAGTGTCTGCACCAGCTCGGTGCTGCCGATCACGTGCAGATCGCCGTCGTCATCTGCCTCCTTCAGCGACGCCACCGCAGCAACGACATCGCCTTCGACGAGCGTCGAGTTCTGCCACTCGAGCGGCTCGCTAAGAGTCCTCGACACGACATGCTTCGGCTTGGTGTTGAGCGGCTCCGCGACAACCTGCTCCTCGTCGGGTGCGTTCGGCCAGTAAGCGGCGAAGATCTCGTAGGTGCGGCGCCCGAG
>QHWB01000078.1 GCA_003222395.1 Acidobacteriota bacterium | reverse complement strand
GTTTCGTACGTGCCATCAGGATTCGCACTCGCCATCTCGAGAGCGCAACCACAGTACCGTCCTCAACGAGTCGCCCTCGCGATCGGCGCGTCACCGGTGACGACGCAGACCGTTGTGGCATCGGCATCAAAGCAACCGGCGATTGGGACAGTTGCGCGCGGTATCTATGACGTGGATGCGACCAAGTTGCCAGCGCTACCCTCCGCTAATGACGAAGCTCGAACTGTGGTGTCCCTGCTCGGCCAATCGCGGTCGACTATCTTGATTGACGAGTCCGCCACAGAGCGGGAGGTAAAGCGCCAAGCGCTGAACGGCTACGCCGTCTTGCATTTCGCGGCACACGGAATCGTCAGTACAAGGTTTCCAGCCAGATCGGCATTGCTGCTACAGCCTGGCGGCGACGATGACGGCCTCTTACAGGCGCGCGAGATTCTGCGATTGCAACTGAGGGCGGATCTGGTCACCCTGTCGGCGTGTGACACCGGCACGGGAGAGAGTTTCGGCCAAGAAGGGGTTGCGAGTCTCGTGCGGCCGTTTCTCGCTGCCGGCGCACGCAGTGTCGTCGCGAACTTGTGGACGGCGGACGACTTTTTCAGCCTTGCACTTATGCGCGAGTTTTACCGGCAGCTCGCGTCGGGCACAGACGTCGCACAAGCACTTCGACTCGCCAAGCTTCAGATGCTGAAGCAGTACGGGCCGCAGGCTGTCCCAAAGCTTTGGAGCGGAGTGCTCGCGTACGGCGACGGCGCGGCGAGTGTAAAACGCGCCGGTGCTCCGAACCATACAGGTGGCGACCAATGAGCGCGCTCAGCGAAACGGAGCGACGCGGCGTCCTCGACAAGGTACTGTCGACGATCGACGCAAAATTCATGGGAGCTGAACCGAACACGCGAGGAATGCGCGACGAGCATGAGGACCGAATCATCCGTGCGCAGTCGCTGGACGATTTCGAGCAAGCGATGAACGCGATGTTGAAGCTGCTCGGCGCCAGCCATACGGGGTTCTTTCACGAGAAGCGACCTCGCGCGACCGGAAGAATCGCAATCGCGGCTACGCTGATGAAAGCGCAGACCTCAGACGGACTGAGGTGGATGTTCCAGGACGTGCATCCCGGTGGTGTCGCGTCGCTCGCTGGAATACAGTCAGGCGATGTCCTGCTGAAGGTGGATGATCGTGAGCTGGTTCCTCCTGATGCGATGCCGTTTGTCCTCGGCCAGACGTACACATTCACGCTCCGTCACGCGGACAAATCGACTGCGATTGCAACGTTGACGATCCCGGGCTCAAAAGAGAAGCAGCGCCCGATTGTGGTTCCGGACAAGGTCGTGAACTCTTCCAAGCTGGCGGATGGTACCGGCGTGGTCCGAGTGAGCATGTTTCCCGGCGTCCTGGGCATGGACGTTGCCCGCGACATCAGTCGCGCGATAGCCGATCTGAAATGCGATCGCCTCGTGATCGATCTTCGCGGAAATACCGGCGGCGGCATCGGATGCCTGCGGGTGATGAGCCATCTCTGCTCCGACCGTCGCGGTGTGGGTTACAGCGTCAGCCGCGAGGTAGCGAAGAAGGGGTTCAGCAAAGAGCGCCTGCCCGCGTTCGATCACATCCCGACCTCGAAGCTCGGAGTCGTTCCCTTGATATTCCGGTTCGCTCGCGCGCGACGGTCGGTGGCGGTGTTCACGGAGGCGCTCGGCCAACAGGCGCACCACGGTCGCGTGGCCATGTTGATCAACGAGCATTCAGCAAGTGCTGCGGAAATGGTTGCAGCATTTGCGTCAGAGTACCGGTTGGCAACGCTCGTCGGCGTCAAGACGGCAGGCCGCCTCGTCGCGACCAGCGCGTTCAAGGTAGGCATGGGCTACCGACTCGTTTTGCCGGTTGCGGCGTACTACACCTGGAATGGGACGAACCTCGAAGGAGCCGGCGTTGTTCCGACGATCGAAGAACCACTCTCGACTGATGGACTCCTGAACGGCGAGGACAACCAACTCACGAGAGCGGTGCAGTGCCTACACGAGGGCGTCGCAGCATAAGACTGAGCGTCAGCGTGACGGCGCTTTGCGATGCTCCTGGATTCGGCGAGTTTCGTCTGGCGGACGCTTCCGGTGTTTGCGTGCCTGGTCGACCAAGGCCGCGGTCAGTAGCTTCGCGGGATCGAATTCGCTGACCGTGAACCCTTCGAGCCACGCCTCCTGACCGCATGAGAAACATTGAAGCTGTGCGCGCCGGACGTTCCACGCCCTAATGTCGACGCGTCCGAACCGCATTGACAGAACAGGAGCATCGCCACCACTGAAGTGTACCGACTCGGCGAACAAAAAGGGCGAACTGCGCGAGAAACGACTCACTCGCGAACAACGTCCTTGGCCGTCTTGTCCTCGCGCAGACGGACGAACTTCGCGTGCCGCAGGTGGTTGTCGCCGGCCCATTCGAGAACCTCGAACTGGCCGACGAGCACTGGTTTCACCCATCGCACCTCGGCCATCTTCGCTTTCGTCAAACCTGACTCCATCGACCGCTTCTTGCCTCCGAGCAGGGCCAGCGCCTCGTCGACGCACTTGCGATAGTTCGTTTGATCGGCCCCCCACCCGCTTGCGACGAAGCTTCAGCTTGTGAGGCCGCGCTGGGAGGTCATCGGTCAAGCAACACCCAGCGAATAGCTCGTGCTCCGGCCACCACGTGGGTCTTTCCGCAGGAGACCCCGCTCGATGAGGCCTTGGATATCACGGAGCGCGGTGTCGTGCGAGCACTTCTCGAGCGTCGCCCACTTCGTTGTCGTGAGCTTTCCGGTGAAACCGTCCAATAGGCGGTTGATGACATCGCGCTGCCGGTCGTTCACCTGCACGCGCGCGTACTTCTCCCAGAAGCGCGCCTTGCGAAGAACCGCACCCAATGTCACTTCCGTTCCGTTAAACGCGCGTCCGAGGCACGTGAGAAACCATTCCATCCACGGCGTCGCGTCCAGCGTTCCCTTTTGCGTCTTCTCGAGAATGTTGTAGTAGTCGTTCCGCTCGTGACGGATCTGTGCAGACATGCTGTAGAAGCGCTGCGGGCTGTTCTCCGAGCGCGCCAGCGCCCACTCTGCGACCGCGCGCGCGATCCGTCCGTTTCCATCATCGAAGGGATGGATCGTCACGAACCACAGATGGGCGAGGGCAGCGCGCAGCACCATGTCCGTCCGGCTCCCCCTGTCGTTGGCCCAGGCGAGGAATGCGGACATCTCCTTTTCGAGCAGTGGTGCGGCCGGCGCTTTGTAATGCACCTTCTCTTTTCCGACCGGACCGGAGACGACCCGCATCGGCCCGTGACCATCGTCGCGCCACGCGCCAACGATGATTTTGCGCATGCCGCTGCGCCCCGTCGGAAATAGCGCCGCATGCCACGCGAACAGCCGCTCCTCGCTCAATGGCTCCGCGTAATTCTGCGTGGCGTCAAGCATCATCTCGACAACGCCCTCGACGTCGCGCTCGGCCGCAACCATGCCCGCGGTCTCGATGCCGAGGCGACGGGCAATTGATGAACGCACCTGAGCTGCGTCCAACTTCTCGCCCTCGATCTCGCTGGATTTCAGGACTTCAAGCGTCAGCGTCTCCAGCTCGGCTTCCTTCTGGAGCACGAACCCGAGGCTTTCCATCCGACCCAACAAGCGGCCTTGCCGGTGGCGGACCTCGGCCAGAGGCCCGGCAAGCGCCTCCTGATCCCACCGAAATCGAGGCCAATCCGAGAGCTGATGGATATACCCGGCCATTCTACGCACCTAATGCGTAGATTGTGGGGTCTATTCGATGCAGAGTCAAGGCGAAATACGCATTGAGTGCGTAGATTGAGGGGCTATTCTACGCGCCAAACCGAGCTCAAGGACACGGTGAAAGGTCACGCGAATCTCTCTGACTTTGGGCGAATATAAAACGAACGTGTTACTCTGACCTCCCGTGGCGCTCCGGACGTGCACGGTCAGCTTTACCGGTCCATCCGGCGTTCGGCATTCGGTGGAGGTGGCCGCCGAATCCATCTACGAGGCCGCAGCTCTTGGCGTCTCAGCGCTGAAAAGCGATGGTTGGGCCGACGCGATCGCGCCAGGGACCGAGCTCGAGGTTCAGGTGCGCGAGCCGGCCACTTGTCATCGGCTCACCGTTGAGCAAATTCGTCGCTGGTGCGATGGCGTCGCGGTCAGCCCGGACGAAACGCTGAAGAAGCGACGATTGAAGCAACTGCTCGCTTAAGCGAGTGCGCGGCTTCGAAGCGCCGCTCGCGTAATCAGGTCGTGGCAATGGTGCCAGGCAGTCGTTCCGAGCCGCTCTCGCAACTCGAAGTGCTGGTGGTCGACTGCCAGGCCACGGCCGCGGCGCCGCGCGGGCATCTCCTTGAAATCGGCTGGGCCCGAGTCAGCACCACAGTCACGTACCCGCATGCTTGCCTGATCGCGCTTCCGGATGGCGAGCAGATTCCGCCAGCCGTTTCGCGGATTACTGGTATCTCCGAGCACATGATGCGGGCCGCTGTCGACCGACAGCTCGCCTGGCGCGCGCTGTGCGACCAGGCCGCGAGTCTCACGCAGCAGCCCGCGCCGACCGTCATCCACTTCGCTCGATTCGAGCAGCCGTTCCTTCGCACGTTGGCGGCCGGCGTGTTTCCGCTCGACGTGGTCTGCACGCGTGACATTGCCAGGCGTCTTCTGCCCAACCTGCCTCGCTGCAGCCTGCGCGCGCTCGCTGGATACTTCGGTCGCGCGGTTGGCGCGTTGCGCCGCAGCGCCGACCACGTCGAAGCGACGGCGTTCGTCTGGCACGAGCTGGTCCGGCTGCTCAAGACGAAGGGCGTGTCCACGTGGAGCGGGCTCCACGACTGGCTCGGCGCACCCGTCGAGCCGACCCGGTCGCGACGGCGCGTTTGGCCGATGCCGCGCGACGTGCGGCTTTCACTACCGCATGCGTCTGGCATCTATCGCATGCTTCGGACAGATGGCAGCGTGCTGTATGTCGGTAAGGCGGCGTCGCTCCATCATCGCGTCAACAGCTACTTTCGGAAGCAGAACGGCGTGCCCGAGCGGTTGCTCGAGATGCTGTCGCAGGCACGTGCGCTCTCGTTCGACGTCACACCGAGTCCGCTCGAGGCCGCGCTCCTCGAGCCGGATGAAATCAAGCGGCACCGATCGCCCTACAATGTCGCGCTCACGATTCAGGATCGCGCCTTGTGGTTCACGTCGCCAGATCTCAGTGCGCGTAGCCCAGAGCCGTCACCACACTGCCCGCTCGGCCCATTTGCTTCGACCGTGACGCTCGATCGATTCGGGGCATTCTCTCGGGCGCAGCGCGCCGCTCTGGCGTCGGGTTCGCGGGGCCCGGATGACGGCACGTACACCGCCGGTTACGACCGACAGTGCGCAACGCATCCTGAACTGTCGCGCGTCGACCTCTCGGAGCACGCGAAGCTGCTGCGGCTTGGCACACGACTGTGGAGAGAAGGTCGGCGAGACCGCGATGTTGATGAAGACGACCCCAACGAGACGGGTCGAGGCTTGACGGTGTGGACCCCGGAGTTCGTGCAAGTGTCGCTCGAGTGGCTTGCGTTGCGGGCCGCGCTCGCGCGACGCCGCGCAATCTGGTTGACGCGATTGTTCGACTCCATCGTGGTGTGGCGCGAGCCCGGTGACAGTTGTGCGCGGCTCATCGTGATCGAGAACGGCGAGTTCGTCTTGAGCAGGACAGTCGACGCAGATGCAACGCCCACGATTCCACCGGGCTACCGCCGTCCAGTGGCCGCACGTCGTGAAGCCTTCACTCTCGGCTCCTTCGATCGCTTGCGGGTATTGACGACGGAGCTGAAGCGCTTGATTGCAGCTGGCGCTCCAGTGGCGCTGCGCCTGGGAGTCGGACCGGCACTCGACGAGTCGCGACTCGCGTCTGCGCTGTGGTGGGTGTAATGCGTGGTTCCACAGCCACCATTCTCCACGCGGACCTCGACGCCTTCTATGCGTCGGTCGAACAACTGCTCGACCCTCGCCTGCGCGGCAAGCCGATTGCGGTCGGCGGCGGCGTCGTTCTCGCGGCCTCCTACGAAGCGCGGGCCTTCGGAGTACGAAGCGGCATGCCTGGACGGCGCGCGCGGCAACTCTGTCCCGACCTCGTGTTTGTCGGCGGACATTTCGACGAATACCAACGGCTCGGCGATGCCGCCATCGGAATCCTGAGCGATTTCACGCCGTCCATCGAGCGCATCTCCATCGACGAGGCCTTCGCCGACGTTGCGGGGTGCACGCATCTCTTCGGCTCGCCGGCAGAGATCGCACGGACCGTTCGGACGCGCATGCGCGCCGAGCTTGGCTTGCCGATGTCAATCGGGGTGGCGCGCACCAAGCACTTGGCGAAGATCGCATCGCAGGTCGCGAAGCCGGATGGATTGGTCGTCGTCGATCCAGAGACTGAACTCGAGTTCCTTCACAAACTGCCCGTGGCGCTCATGTGGGGCGTGGGCCCCGCCACCGAGGCGCGGCTCGCCAAGATCGGCATCACCACCATAGGTCAATTGGCTGCAAGCTCCCCTCAATCCGTGGAGCGATTGCTCGGGCACGCGGCGGGGAGAAAGCTGACGGCACTCGCGTGGAACCGCGATCCGCGGCAAATCCAGACGCGCCGGCGCGCGCGCTCCGCCGGCGCACAATCGGCGCTCGGACGACGGCCCGCGATCGAACGCGTCTTCAAACCGACGCTCCATCATCTCGCCGACCGCATCGGCGCCCGGCTCCGCGCGAAATCGCTGGCCGGCCGGACGATCACGGTCCGCGTGCGCTTCGCCGATTTGCGTTCGGTCACGCGCTCCCTCACGCTGTCCGCGCCGATTTCTGCAACCAGGGCTCTCGCTGAGATCGCCGAGGACCTGGTGCGTCGCGTCCTTGCGGATCACCGTGACGAGATGACGATCTCGCTGCTGGCGATCTCCGTCTCACATCTCGAAGCGCATGCGATCGTGCAACTGGAGTTGCCGCTCGGGCTTCCCGACGAAGGACGCCGTCCTGGCACAAGAACGGGAGTGGCACGATCGCGCGCAGACCGAGCGGTCGATGCAATCCGAAAGCGCTTCGGAGGAAAGGCGGTGGACTATGGGGCGGCGTCGCGAGTTGGGCGCTCCGTCCCTGACGAGTTCCGACGCCTGGCTGAACGGGAGCTGTGAATATCGGCCCTGGCGGCGTGGAATGATCGGCAAGGTGTGAAGAGCATGCCGACACGAAAAGCACAGAAGCGTGGCGTTGAGACGCGACAGCAGCTGCCACCAGAACAACGGGGCGGCACTACTCAGAACATTGAAAGCTCGTTTCGAGAAAAACATGAACCGTCATCAAGGTCTTCAATGGACGGCAGTTCAGGCAAGGCTGGAAGCCAATCCTGAAAAACTGTGGTCACTCCATGAGATGGAACGGACGGGTGGCGAACCTGACGTCGTTGGTCGAGACAAGAAGACGGGCGAGTACGTGTTCTACGACTGTTCAGCGGAAAGCCCCAAAGGCCGCCGCAGTGTGTGTTACGACCGGGAAGCGCTGGAGGCAAGAAAGGAACACAAGCCAAAGAACAGCGCGACGGATATGGCGGCCGCCACGGGGATTGAGATCCTCACGGAAGCGCAGTATCGAGAGTTGCAGACCCTGAGCGATTTCGATACGAAGACGTCGAGTTGGGTGAAGACACCTCCTGATATCCGAGAACGCGGCGGCGCGATTTTTTGCGATCGCCGTTACGACCATGTCTTCACGTATCACAACGGTGCGGAGTCCTACTACGCCGCACGCGCGTTCCGTGGCGCGCTGAAGGTCTAAGCGACCGTCGGCGACACCTGGCTGGTACTGACCTGCCGGCTTTCTTCGGACCATTCCATGAAGGAGAATGGCGCGTGATTAAGTAACCGAACCCGGTTCCCGTCGTTGTTCTTCTTGGTCAGCGCGAGCCGGCACCGCCGGCCAGCGCCCTCCGTCAGGATCGCGCAAGCCAACCGCTTTGAATTCGAAGGCGTCAAGTACCCGAGAGTCGAATGCGGGCGCACCGCGTTTGTGGTGCCGGCGCTCAGCTGAGCTCCTGGGCGAGTCCGATGAGAAGCCCTTCAGGCCCGCGAATGTAGCAGAGCCGATACGCGTCTTTATACTGCACTACTTCGCCTACGAGCTGCGCGCCGCGCTTGCGGAGGCTCTCGAGCGTCTCGTCGATGTCGTCCACGGCAAACATGACGCGTAGGTAGCCCAGAGCATTCACCGGGGCGTTCCGGTGATCCGCGACGGTGGGCGGCGTGAGAAAGCGGGAGAGCTCGAGCCGGCCGTGACCGTCGGGGGTGCGCATCATGGCAATCTCGACGCGTTGATCGCCCAATCCGGTGACACGTCCGGCCCATTCTCCTTCGATCGTGGCCCGCCCTTCGAGTTCGAGGCCGACCTCGCGAAAGAAATCAATCGTCGCTGCGAGGTCTTCGACGACGATTCCTACGTTGTCCATCCGTTTAAGCCCCATGTTTCGAATCTACAAGATGTCGTCTGTTCTCACAACGGAGCGCGGGGCATTGTTTAGGAGATGTTTCGCTTTGAAACGCGGCGGGGGTCAAATAGCCGAGACTCGAATGCGGCCGGACGTCGTTGTACAGCGTGCAATCGCGTTGCTGGCGGTTCCGCCTGCGGCGGTGATGCGGGGCCTTGTCCAAATGCGAGGCCGCATGGGCGGTCGTCACTCAGGGCCAAAGTGAACCATCTGCTGCGGCCGCCGTGAAACGATCGAGCGGCCAGACATCGATCCCGTCTTCCGTTCTCAGCTGACGCTCCCCGAGGTACACGAGGATTCGTCGCGCGAGCCGCGGGAGCTCGGCGATCGCCCGCAGTCCCGCCAATTGCGGCGTCGAGAATCGCGGCTGCGCCTTGACTTCAACCGCGAGAAACTCGCGACCGCGCCGCAACAGGAAGTCGACTTCAGTGTGCCGCGCCTGGGCAGGCGCCCAGTACGAGGCTTCCTCGAACAGCCCCGACTCACCGTTGTGCGCGCGCAGTATCGTAAGAACGAGGCCTTCGAGTAGCGGCCCGCGTTCCTCAGCGGCGACCGGCCCCAATTGTTGCTTCGCGGCACGAGCCAGCCCTGGGTCGACCCAATAGAGTTTCGGGTGCTGCCGTTCGCGCACGCGCAGCTTCGCCTCGAATGCAGGCAGCAGTGTCGCAACCAGCGTGTCTTGCAGAATGCCGAGGTATCCCTCGACGGTGGTCCGGGCCGTGGCGGCATCGCGCGCCAGACCCGCAATGTTGATCACCTGGCCGTGGAACAGCGCAGCCACGGGAAGAAACCGCAAGAACGCAGGAAGATTGCGGACGAGCGCCTCGATCCGAATCTCCTCGCGCACGTACAACTGCACGTAGGCTTCGAGCGCCGCGCGCGGATCGTCGGCCTGCCAGACGACGGGAATGCTGCCGAATCGCAACACGCGACCAAGATCAAAGTCCGCACCCAATTCAGCCGGCGCGAGCGGATACATCGTCCGCAGCGCCGCGCGCCCAGCGAGCAGGTTCGTATCGGCGGTCTTCAGCCGGCGCGCGCTCGATCCCAAGAGCACGAACCGCCGGCGACTGCCTTCAATCGCGCGGTGGACCTCATTGAGGAGCGCAGGGACGCGCTGCACCTCATCGAGCACGACGACCCGATTGGCCTGGAGCGTCCGCAGCTCCAGCCCGAGCAGTGCGGGGTTGGCCGCAAACGATTGATACCGGCTCTCGTCGAGCAGGTCGATGATGTGGGCATCGGGGAAGGTCTGCAGGGCCCACGTGCTCTTACCAACGCCGCGCACGCCATACAGGAAGAAGCTTCCCCGGGGCGGGGTTAGAAGCCGTCGATATCGGCGCTTTGCCACCATGTCGTCATTATACCGTGCAAAATGACGGCATAGTGGCATGGCTTCGCGTCGAGAGCTCGCTATATCTCGGCTCTCTCGCTCCGTTTTCACGCTGAAGGCCCCACGTCCAGGGCCGCCGGCGGCTGTCGGCGTTTACAGAAGCAAGGCGAGACCGCGTAGATGCTGCGGCGAGGTGGAATAACCACTCGCGCGACGCCAGCTGTTCCCGCCATCATCGGAGCGGTGCACGCCGCGCTCATCGGCGGCCCACAGCTCTCCAGCTTTCGCGCCTGCACAGAGTAACGGCGCGATTGTGTTAGGTGGTTCAGGCCAGCCGTCGCGCACGCGCTCCCAACGTTCGGGAGTGACACGGCGATACAACCGGCCATCCGAGCGGCCTGCCACGTACGCGGAGTACGGCCCGAATGACGCTGATACCACAACGACGTCCGCTTGCCCCGGATCGATCGCCACGCTGCGCAAGTAGCCGACATCGAGACCGGTGCTTGGCGAGCGCCACGTCGCGCCGGCGTCGTCGCTCTCGAAATATCCGTCGCCCGCAGAGACGCGCAGCGTATCGGGTGCGTTGCGATGAACGGCGAGTTCGTGGGTGTCCCACGGACCGCCAGCGACCCGGTCGCGCCAGGTACGGCCGCCATCGATCGTGGACACGAGCGCGCCTGCCTCGATCGCAACCCAGAATCGTTCAGGTTCGAGCGGGTGGCACGCGATCCAGCGAACGTGATGAGTGTCCGGTCTCGGCGGAAACGACCATTCCGATGACGACGGCAATGTCTCCAATCGGCTCGTCGGCTCCCAGGTCGTACCCGCATTCGCCGAGCGCCACACTTCGCTCGGTTCGGTGCCGGCCCAGACGACATCCCGCTCGACAGGGCTCGCGGTGATGGCCATGATCAGCCGGCCGGCAAGACCGACTGACCGCCAGGACCGTCCGCCATCGTCGGTCCTGAACACGCCGTCCCGATGCGTCCCACACCACGCCCGTCCGTGAACGAGAGCGTCCGCAGCGAAGCAGGTAGGACGGTCGCTTAATCCCTGTGCCGAGACAGAGGTACTGCGCTCAACGTCAATGACGATGACCTCGCGGTCAGTGGCGACCAGTATCGGCATTGATTACGACCTCACGAATGATTGTCGCGCATTGGGAGCGCGGAGCCGAGCTGAACGACGATCATCTGAAACGGTCGCTCCGTGCCGTCTTGCTGCGTGACCCGGTACTGTTCTGGCGTCAGCAGCGACATTGCCTCGGGATTGTTGTTGTATGTCTTCATCTTCCGAACTCTTTTGCAGGCAAGCTATGAATACGACCGCGAAACTCCATGGCCCGTCCTGGCCACGCGGTCGACGATGATCCACGAGGAGGGCAGAACCGTTCGCCGTCGCGTGTCTTCACGGACGAACGCGGATGACAGTCTTCCCCGCGCGTCGCTTGGTCGAGTTGAAGGTGGCGACGGCATCCTCGAGGGCCGCGACGTTGCCGATGTTCGTCCGCAGTCGTCCGTCCCGCACCCGCTGGACGATCTCACTCAGTTGGGCACGATCGGACTCGACAACGAAGTCGACCACCAGGCCGTCGGCGGGCCGCGCCTCGGTCGGCCCGACGATGGACACCAGTGTTCCTCCGGCTCGAATGAGGCGTGCGGACCGCTTTCCGATGTCGCCGCCGATGACATCAAAAACCAGATCGACTCCGCCGACGTCTTCGAGGACGTCGTTCTCGAGATCGACGAACTCCTGCGCGCCGAAGTCGAGCGCCTTCTGACGGTCGGCGGCGCGTCCGGTGCCGATGGCGTAGGCGCCGAACTCACGTGCGAGCTGCGTCACCATCGAACCGACTGCGCCGGCCGCGCCGTGCACGAGGACGCTCTGCCCCGCCTGAAGGCGGCCGTGCTCGAACAGTCCCTGCCATGCAGTCAGGCCCGAGATCGGCAGGCTCGCGCCCACCGTGAAGTCGACGTCGCCCGGCAGCGGCGCGAGGTTGCGTGCCTCGACGGCCGCGTACTCCGCCAGGGTGCCGTCGCGATACCAGTCCGTGAGGCCGAATACCCGCTGTCCCACCGACAGTCCTCTCGTGCCGTAGCCGAGGCCGGTGACCACTCCGGCCAGCTCGTGCCCGGGGATCGACGGTGTTCGGTCACGGTCGAGGCGATCGGTCCAGGTCGAGGGCCACGTCAGCTCAGTCGGGACGAATCCCGACGCATGAACCTGAACGACGACGTCGTTTATCGCTGCCTGCCGCTCGGGCCGCTCCACCAGCGTCATCCCGGCCGTTCCCGCAGCCTGGTCCGTCACCACGATCGCCTTCATCGTCCGCCGCCTTGCTCTGTCTCTTTGTTGTCCCAGTATTCGTTCTGAAAAACGGTCGTTCCGTGCCGTCTTGTTGCGTGACCCGGTACTGTTCCGGCCTCAGCAGCGATACTGGCTCGGGATCTTTGTTGTATGTCGTCATCTTCCGAACTCCATTGCAGCTATAAATACGACGTCATTCGCGGACGACATCGCTCGCCTTCTTGTCCTGACGTAGGCCAACGAACCTGGAGTGCCTCAAGTGGTTGTCGCCTGTCCACTCGAGGAACTCGAACTGGCCGACGAGCACCGGCTTCAGCCACTGGCATTCGGCCATCTTCGCTTTCGTCAGCCCCTGGCCCCAACGACCGCTCCTCGCCTCCGGCAGATTCGCAAACGGGCACTCGTTGATCTCGAGTCCCTTAAATTTCTTGAACAGCTGCACACGCGTGACGGGTGTGAAACCGTTGCGGGTTCTCGCGACGTAGATCAACTTCTCGCCCTCGAAGTACCCAAAGATCAGAGCATCGAACGTCCTCGTTCCGCGGGTGTAACCGCCGATCACGAACTCCTCACCGCGGTTGACGCGCATCTTCATCCACGCGCCCGTACGCAGTCCCGGCTCGTACACGCTGTTGCGGCGCTTCGCGACAAGCCCTTCGAAACCATGGGCCTTCACTGAGTCCACGAGCACGGGAACACTGGCGTCCAGCGACGATGCATATCTGACCGGCTCCGTCAGTTTTGGTAGCACTTTCTTCTCCAGGAGTTCGCGCCGCCTTTCGAGTGGCTCACGCATGACGTCGCGGCCGTCGAGCACCATGACGTCGAAGACGTAGTACAGCACCGGAGCTGGTGCAGATCCGTAGTTCTGAAGAGCGTTGAATGACGGACGACCATCGTCGTCAAATGCGATGACCTCACCATCGATGACGGTGTTGTCCGGCATCTTCGCGAGGCCCTTCACCACACTTGGATACCGCGCGGTGAAGTCGTTGTTGTTGCGCGATCGCAGATTGACGGCACCGTTGTGCTTGAACGCGATCGCACGATAGCCGTCGAGCTTCAGCTCGTACAGCCATTCGCCGCTGTCGGGAAGCGAATCCGTTCGGAGCAACAGCATCGGCTCGATGAAGCGCGCTGAAGAGCTTGTTCGACCGGTCGTCCTGGCGGTTGTGGCCTTGCTTTTGCGATCTGTTCGCCCCATGAGAAAACAGTCGACAGATGATACAGCTCAGCCGGCGCTGCAGCGCGACCCCGACGAGTGGAAGACCGGCGACGAGCCCATGACCGACGCGCAGCGCTCGTACCTCGAAACATTGTGTCGAGAGACGGGTGAAGAGTTTGATGAGGCTTTGACGAAGGCGGAGGCATCGAAGCGCATCGATGAACTCCGGGACCGCTCGCCGAGACTTTCAGATGAATGACCCGGTGTTTGCATCTGTACGGAATCACAGGGCCGCATGGCAAAGCGCAAGGCCGCGAGACGAGAGTTGATCGACACGGGAACCGACAAACTGTACGTTCGACGGGACGCCTCGGGCCGATTCAAGGAGTCCGACGACGTTGGTCGATCGATTGCGAAGGATCGGGAACGGAAAGCAAGACGAGAGCAAAGCGGGGGCAAGGCGACAAAGGCGATCGATAACCGTCTGCTTCGAGTGGTCACTCGCCGACGAGCGGATCCGTCAGTCCCCGCATCAGCGGTTCCGGCCTCGCGCCGCAGGTCGAGATCGCGTCCGCTTCGCAGTCGATTTGTTCGCGGTCGACTTCTTTGCGGATTTCGTTTTTCGACGGACGCGCTCCGGCAGATGTTTAGCTCCTGTCTCGCGATTCCACTCCTCGAAAGTTTCATTCGAGATTTTGCCTTCCACGAGCAGCTGTGCAAATTTGCGACGCTGCGCCTGGCTCTTGAAGGGCATCACGTTCTGCCGATGCGCGCGGAGCGGGGATGGACGTCCATGTTGGCGACTACTTCACGTTGATGGGGAACAGTCGCCAATCTTCGCCGTGTCGCCGAACCGCGAGCTGGTATGCGCCAGGCGCGAGGTTCGTCACATCCAGGGTGGCACGCAGCGTTGTGATGTAGTCGCGCATTTCGGCGCTGCCGGTCGTCGACGCTTTCGAGGTGAGATTCGAATCCAGAATCTGGACATCGTAGTCGCCCGCTTCGAAGCCGACAGGCAGCAGCATCGTCAGATTCAATCGACCACGCGGAATCGTCGTGGGTTCGGGGCTCGGCTCGCTCCGTTCGCTACGTGCTACGGTGAACTTGCGGAGATCGAGCTGAGCGCTCGTGCTCACGACCGTCGGAGAAGAAGTCGCCGGTGCCTGAGCCACCTGTGAGCCACGATCGGAGCGTGAGACGAAGAACGTTGTGCCGAGGATTCCGAGCACGACGACCGCCGCCGCCGCAATGGCCCATGGCATCCGCGAAGGCGCCGCGACCGGGCGTCGGTCTCCCGCAGTCTGTTGAAGCGCGCGAACCTCGCGGTAGCACGGCGAGCACTTGATCAGGTGATCGTACGCGGGATCGTCGATCGACCGCTCACGCCGCGCAAGAGCAATCAGTACATCGCGAGATGGACATCCTACGCGGGATGGATTTGGATTGGCGTTTCCCAGAACGAGATCGATTTCATTTTCTGCCTTGAACCCTGGCGCGTCAGGACTCTGGCGATTCGCCATCGGTTTTCTCGGTTTCGGCGGTGTCCTCTGACGACCCGTGAACCGGTGTACTCCGCGCTACAACGCCCTGATCGGCGGTCGCATCTGTCTCTTGAACGCCGAGAGCCCTGCGAAGTTTTTGCTTCGCGCGGGAGAATATCATGTCCACGGCTGCAGTTGAGGTATGCCGTCGCCTCGCGATCTGCTCGCTCGAGTAGCCCATCATCTTCAAGTTGCAGACGATCCACTCGCCCTCAGAGAGGCAGTGCATCGCTTCGTGTAAGAGTACGTGCTGCTCGATTTGCTTCGCGGTGCCTGACGAGGCCGGCAAAGTTGACAACAACGCTTCAGCGGCGTCGGAACTGATTGTTTGCTGCGTCAGGCGATGCGAGCTGCGCCGCATCCACGACATGACGACGCTTCGTAGCGTCACCCACGCGTACGCGTGAAGCTTCTCGATCGGACCGGACCGCTGCTCGCGTGCCGCGATTCGGTGTCCCGCCTTCTCCAGGATCTCCGTGAGGTCGAGCTCATCCTGAACGGCCGGAAACTGCCTTCGGAATTTCGGAACCAGGCTGCGTAGAGCGCTTTCGACTCGCGTACTCAGCGGATTTCCGCGCTCATCGAGCAGCCTCGGTGCTTGCAGGTGCTCCATGAATCCCCCATCTCAATCAACGAACAGTTGATCGCCGTCGGTCAGGGGAGCGTCGCCAGTATAGGGCCGCCGGAGGAGGATTCACGGCGCTGTTAGTTTTCGGTCCGGGACGGCGTTCGATCCGTCATAGGACGCTCACGAGGAAACGTCCCGCGGCCCGGATATTCAGTGGCGAGTCTGAGTGGCGGCATCGACGTTGGCGCGTCCGATGCTTCCCTTCGTCCCGCATCATCGCCGGAAAAACGGCCGCGTGTCAATCGCGCAGCACTCGTTCCTGTTTGCCCGGAGGAGGTGTTTCGATGTCCGGCGGATTCGTCGCGACATTCGTTCGGTCGGCTCGAATCATTGCACTCTCCCTCGCGTTGGTCATGATCCCGCGGCTCGCGCTCGCGCAGTCGCCGTGGGAACGCGCGGCAAACAACCTGGCGCTAACGTTCACGGGACCACTCGCGCGATCGCTGGCGCTTGTAGCCATCGTTATCGGCGGACTCATGTTCATGTTCGGCGAGGCAGGTGCGAAGCGGCAGATCTCCGGAATCGTGTTCGGTGGTGGACTGGCGCTTTTTGCCGCGCAGTTTCTTCTGTGGCTGTTCTGATCGAGGCACGCGGATCATGGCGGACGCTCCGACCTATCGCCCGGTGTACAAGGTGCTGCATCGCCCACTGACAGTGTGCGGTGTCGATCGGCGGCTTTTCTTTCTCGCGCTGCTCCTCGGCGCCGCGACGTTCAATCTGTTCTACTCGTTCGCCGCCGGGCTGTTGATGTTCCTCGGGCTATACGCGTTCGCCCTCTGGTCGACGAAGCGCGACCCAGACATGCTGCGGATTCTTCTCGCCTCGTCTGGCGCTCGGCGTCGCTATGACCCTGGAAAGCACGAACGAGTCGACCTGGAGATCAGGGCATGGTGAGGATCCGGCGCATTCTTCGTGACTACAGCGACGCGGGCAGCGTGAACGCGCTGCTCGCGATCTGGGGCTTCGTGGATGATGACGTATTCCTCACGAAGGCCGGTCACGTCGGGGTCGTGTATCGCATGCGAGGCGTCGACTACGAGGGGTTGACGCACCCGCAGCGCCAAGTACTGACTCATCGAGTGCAGGCCGCGCTGCGACTGCTCGATGAGCACTGCCGGCTTTACCAGTACTTCTTGAAGGAAAGAATCGAGCACATCGTACCTGCGTCACGCGGGCGTGGCGTCGCACGCGAAGCGATCGACCAACGGGCTGCACATCTGAATGGCCGCCGCGACCTGTACGACCACACGATCTACTTCGTGCTGGTATACGAACCGCCGGCTGCAGGTTCCAACCGAACGGGCCTGCGCCGGTACCGGATGTGGCATCGGGGGTTTTTGACAAACGCGGCCATCTCGTTCCTCGAGACTGAAATCGACAGAGCCGTTAGCGCGCTCCACGACAAGGCGCACGCACTCGAGATTCAGCTAAGCGACTTCGGTCCGGTACGGCTGCGGAAGACCGATATCTTCGGCTTTTTGCGGCACGTGGTGAATCTGAATCGGGATGCGGCGTCTGCTGCTCCTCTGAAGTACGACACGCATCTCGACTACTTCGTTCCCGATCTGGCGATCGAATGCCACCGCGATCACCTCCTCATCGGCGATCAAATCGTCAAGGTCCTCTCGATGAAGGAGCCGCCTGCGCGGACATTCGCGCATGTGCTCGGCGACCTGCACGCAATCCCCGAGGAGTTCGTAGCGTGCCTCGAGTGGCAGCGTATTCCGAACGACCGCATGCGGCGCGAGATCCGGACGCGGCGTCGCCATTTCTTCAACAAGCGCGTGTCGCTCGTGAACTACGTCGCGCCGGAGACGAAGCCCGAGGAAATGCTCGTCGACGAATCTGCGACGGCCACGGTCAATCAGCTCGGGGACGCCCTCACCGAGCTCGAGGTCAACGGTCATTTCTTCGGGTTCTGTTCGTTGACGTTCGTACTTCACGGCACCAACTGGCGCGCGCTCCAGCACGCAAGCGCCGAAGCCATCAAGGCGCTGGCGACACATGACGGGTCCCTGTTTGACGAAAGCTACAACTTGTTGAACGCCTGGTTGAGCACCGTGCCCGGAAACGGGGCACACAACCTCAGACGGCTGGCGCTCCTCGAGACCAATGCCGCGGACCTGAGCTTCGTTTTCGCACTCGACAAAGGCGAACGTGTCAGCCCATACCTGGGTGAAGACGCTCTCTCGATCTTCGAAACGCCACACCATGCGCCGTACGCCTTCAACCTGCATGTGCAGGATGTCGGGCACACACTGGTCCTGGGCGCGACCGGCAGCGGTAAAAGCTTCCTGCTCAATTTCATCGTCACGCACGCACAGAAATATGAACCGCTGACGGTGATCCTCGACCTCGGGCATAGCTATCGCAAGCTTGCTGACCTCCTTCACGGCCGATACCTGGAAGTCGGCCTTCGGCAGCATGACGTCAGCATCAACCCGTTCGCGCTGGATCCAACGCCCGAGCATCTGCACTTCCTCCATGCATTGCTGCGCGTGCTCTTGGAGGGCAACGAGGCCTACCGACTGTCGGAAGTGGAAGACCGGGAGACGTACGAGGCGATCGAGAACCTCTATGCACTCGATGCGGATCAGAGGCGCCTGTTCACGCTCGCCAATCTCCTGCCTCGCGCTCTTGGCGGTCGGCTCCACAAATGGGTGGACGGCGGTCGGTACGCCAGCCTCTTCGACAACGTGGAAGACACGTTCAACGTCGAACGGATCCAGGTATTCGATTTCGAGTCGATGCGGTCGTATCCGGCGCTCCTTGAGCCGCTTCTGTTCTATGTCCTGCACCGTGTCACCGCCCGCGTCAACGACCCGGCGGAAGCGCGGCGCCTCAAGCTGTGCGTCGTGGACGAAGCATGGCGATTCATTCAGCACCCAACGCTGCGCGCGTACGTGCAGGAAGGGCTGAAGACCTGGCGGAAACACAACGGCGCCATGATTCTCTCAACCCAAACGATCGACGACTTCGCCTCTGCGGATCTGCTGCGAACCGTCGTCGAAAGCTGCCCGACGAAGCTGCTGCTCGCCAACCCGGCGCTCGATCGCCGTCAGTACGCAGAGCTCTTTCAACTCAATGAAATGGAATTGGGATCCGAAAAGTTACTGGATTTACACGAACACGCCCGTCGACAACGAGCGCCTCGCCGAGCTCTCCAGCCGGTACGGCTTCGAGGCGGGCCTGGAGCGCCTCGTCGCGTCTGCGTAAGCGGAGGAGTTGGGACATGTCTGTGCACCGGCTCGTTGGTTCTCGTTCGCTCGGATTCGTAGCCGCCGTCCTGGCCGCAACTGGAGCATCCGGGTTGGTCGCTTCGGGACAGACGACAGGAATTCGCGACGTAACAGCATCGGCTCACAGCGTAATTTCGCTGCAGACGCGTATCCGCTACACGACGATGATCCTGCTTCCGGAGGACGACGAGATCCTCGACGTTGTGACCGGGGATCGGGACTTCTGGGTCATCAGTGCAACCCACAACATCGCGCACGTGAAGCCGGCAAAGGAAGGAGCAGCGACCAACCTGAATCTCGTGACCGCGAGCGGCGCCGTCTACTCGTTTCTGCTGACCGAAAAGGGCAACTCCCTGCCCGATCTGAAGGTGTACGTCATTCCGGATCCGGACATCGCCCGGGGAAAGATGAAGTACTACACGGCGGCGCAATTCGAGAGCGTACAGGCTGAAGCGACAGCGGCGCGCGAGGCTCTCGAAGCGGAACGCCGACGAGTCGCCGACGCCATCGCCAACTATGAGCAGGAGTATCCATCCAAGCTGCAGTTCGTTTATGGCACCCCCAAGTACGAGAAACCGTTTTTCGTGCGTGCCATCTGGAACGACGGTCAGTTCACATACGTGAGAACGGAGGCGACCGAGCTGCCGGCCCTGTACGAGGTCAAGGACGGCTCGCCGTCACTGCTGAATTTCCAGGTGCGCAACGGCACCTATGTGGTGCCGAAAGTGCTCGATCGCGGGTATCTCGCCCTGGGCAAAGCAGAATTCGATTTTGGCATGCACGGGCGCTGACCATGTCCGAGGCATCATCCACACCAGCGACGGCACCGGTCTCCGATCGACGTCCGGTTCCGCGCGGCGTGATTCCGCGTGGACTCCAGATGTGGCTCATGGTGGGCGTGGCAGCCGGAATGCTGATGATCATCATGCTCGCGGGTCATTCGCAGCCCTCGCCGCGCGTCACATCGACGTCGGCCACGCCACCGCTGCCAGGTCTCAGCCCCGATCGGCTCCGGGAATTCCAGGACAGGCTGCGGGCGCTCGACGATCGAGCGCGCGCCGATTCCACCGGCGAACCCAGCAGGAACCCACCGACGAATGTGCGGGAAAGCGAAGGCGGTTCGCGGCAACAGGATCCCTTAGTGGCCGAGCGAAAGCGCCGAGAGTACGAGAGCCTGTTTGCCGGCAACGTCGTGTTCAGTCGTCGTCCGCCTGGGGAGCAGCCGCTCGGTGAGCGTGATGCAACTGCACGAGGTTCGAGCGTCGTTCGAGACCCATCTCAACCTGCCGCGCCGAACCTTGACGATGTCGCGGAGGCGGTCGTGCGAGCCACGACCCGGTATACGCCGTCTGCGCAGCAGCAACAACAGAATCTGCCCACGGCCGCGGCGACGACGATTGGAATGCCAGCGACCGCGATTGCGCCATCGGCCACCGCACGGCTTACGCCGGCGAACACAGACCCGATCAGCGCGTCGGCCCCGATGCAAAAGCTTCTCGAGGGCACCATCATCGATACGGTCTTGACGAATCGCCTCGATGGCGACACCGCGTCACCGGTGAATTGCCTCGTCACCAATCCTGTGTACTCCCACAGTGGACAGCACGTGCTGATTCCCGCTGGGTCACGAGTCCTGGGTGAAACGAAGCCGGTGCGCTCCGTTGGAGAGTCGCGTCTCGCCGTCGCGTTTCACCGGCTTGCTTTCCCTGACGGCCGCACCGTCAGCCTTGACCAGTTCGGCGGGTTGAACCAGGTTGGCGACGCGGCGCTGCGTGACCAGGTGAACCAGCATTACTGGGCCACGTTCGGCGCCGCGAGCGCAATCGGACTGATCAGCGGCCTCGGTCAATACCTGGGCACAGTGGGCTTCGGCCAGGGGGCGGACGACCGAACGATCGTCATCGCGGGAGGT
The DNA here is from genome assembly GCA_003222395.1 of Acidobacteriota bacterium. Taxonomy (GTDB): domain Bacteria; phylum Acidobacteriota; class Vicinamibacteria; order Vicinamibacterales; family CAVVIG01; genus Gp6-AA45. The sequence goes on along the minus strand of QHWB01000078.1, from coordinate 38,478 downwards.
TTCGGGAATGCGACGGCGGAGGCCACCGCGCAGGTGATGAACCGATTTCTCAATCGTTTGCCAACGATCACCATCCGCGAAGGACATCGCGTGAAGGTCTACCTGACGAGTGACTTGGAGCTGCCGCGGTACAGCGAGGCCGGCACGGCGGCGCTATCGGCGGACGGCACTCGGATTCGATAGGAGCAGAGCGATGGGCCGCGTTCTCTTGACCGCAACGGGTTTCGTGCTGATCGCTTCGCCAACGTTCGCTCAGGTCGTCGTGATCGATCCTGCGAACCTGTATCAGGCAATCCTCATCGCCGAGCGAACGCTCAGCGAGTACAACACGCTCGTTCAGCAATACGCAACGATCGTCCGCATGTCACGAAGCCTTGGCTCGCTCGATCGCTACCGGACGCCGGCGATCGCGATCACCGGCCACGATCCAGGCCGATGGCCGTATGGTGAACCGTGGCTTCGAGGTCTCAATTCAGGCGATGCTCGCGGGAGTCTCTACGAGCAGACGGCTCGCCGGCTGGAGCGGCCAGGTGCCGAGTTGAATTCCCTTCCCGCATCAGCCCGGAAGGCGATCGAGAACGCATACGCGACGGTCGAAATCACGGACTCCGTCGCTGAGATCGCGGGCCATCAAGTCGCGCTCGTGCGCGGCTACAACGGCATGCTGCAAATGCTGGTTCAAGAATTCGAGAACGACGTGCTGAACACCTTGCCCCGATACCACGAGATGACGGCGGTCCTCGACAAGGTCGCGGCCGGCGAGCTAGTGGCGCGCCGGCAGGATATGGCGACGAATCAGCTGCTGTCCCACGCGCTCGAGCAGTTGCTCGCACGCGGCAAGCGCATGCGCGACACCGAGGCCGCGACGATGAACATGCGCCTGATTGGAATGCGCGATGGACGGACGGCAGGTGCCAATCTCATTCAAGGCGCGGCGGACGACCTTCGCACGTGGCGCCAGCCATAACGGGAGACTCACATGTCTCGTCGAAGGACCATCCTCGTGAGCGGGAGTGTCGTGATGACCCTGACGTTCGGCGCGCGACTCGCGAATGCGCAAATCGCCGTCTTCGACCCCGCGCTGACGTTGAAAGATGCCGCGATCGCCGCGTTGAAGGAGCTTCTGCGTGACACGCTGAATGAGGAGGCGGACCGGCTGCACAAGATGGCGAAGCGGCTGAGCGCATTCGCTGATCTGAGCAGGTACTTCATGTCGGATGACGACACGCCCAAGTGGCGGATTCATCCGTTTCAGTTTGACAAGTTCCTCTACGCGAACAGCTATAACGCTGCGCTGAACTACGGAGACCGCCTGGGCTCGGCGTACGAACGCGTCGCGCGAAATCGGGTGACGCCAGACACCGAACTGAGCGCGTTAGTCGAAGTCGCTCCTGACGCGGAGGCTGCAATCGTCGCCGAGCTGGCGACTCTGGATGCAGCCGACAGCAGCATCATCGCTGGCACGGACCAGACCGGCCTGCTGCGTTACAACGGCCGCAAAGAGCTTGCAGCGATTGAAGCGCTTCAGGACGATGCGCTCGATCCATCGCTTGATCAGAGTGCGACCGCAGTCGTCGACAAGATCAGCGGCGCCGCCCTGATCCGTGCGCAACAGCAACAGGCTCGCATGCAGTTTCTCGCGGGCATCGTCGAGCAGCTGTTGATCGACAACAAGCGCGCCCGAGATACCGAGGCAGCGACCATGAACATGCAGTTGGAGCGGCTTCGATGGGGATCCGCCGCCAATCGGAGCCTTCTTGCTGGGTGCACTGACGACCTGCGTGCATGGCGACAGCCGTGAGGATAGGAAATGGGACCGCAACCGCGTCTGGCGATTGTCGCAACCGTGCAGCAAGCCATTACGGTGCTGCTGACGACGTACGAGCCGGCGTTCCTGCGATTCGGATTTTCGCTGTTCCTTGCCTTCGCAACGATACTGATCGTGTGGCAGGGGATCCGAGTAATGCTGAGCCACGATTCGCTTGGCGATCACATGTTCGAGTTCGCCAAGCTGCTGCTCTGGATCTCTTTCGGCTACGCGCTGATCGCGTTTTACGAGTCGCCGATTCCGGGCATTGGCGTCTCGTTCAGCAACCTGATCACGGACCAGACGCACGAGTTCGCCAACATCCTGGATGCCCGGTCATTGGAGCTCGTATTCAATCATCTCGATCAGCTCTGGAGACAGTTCGTTCAGCCGGACGCGTGGTCGATTCTGGCGAATCTCCTGTACTGGCTGCTGCTGATCGTCATCACACTCGCAAAGGTACTGTCGCTCGCGGTCGTGGCGTTTGGGTTGATTGCCAGTGCCGTATGTGCTCTGGTGGGGCCGATCTTCGTGCCTTTTTTCATCGTTCCGAAGCTCGATTGGCTTTTCTGGTCCTGGTTCAAAGCATTCATTCAGTACTCATTCGTGCCCGTGATCGCACTAGCGTTTCTGACGGTTTTCGAACGCTTCATATTCCAGTTCCTGACGACGATACCGCCCGGTATCACCGAGGACCTGTACATGCTCTACGGCATCCAGGCGTTCGTGATCGTGGGGGTGTTTATCGTCGGGATTCTGCTGGTTCCGTCGCTCACGAGCTCGATCTTCTCAGGCGGTGGAGGTCAGACCGTTCTACCGGAGCGCCTTCGGGCGCTGATCTGACGGAGAACTGACATGCCGACTCACATGCGGGACATACGCGAAATTGAGGCAACAGCCTCGCGGACCTTCACCCGCCGGTATTTGACCGCGTTCGGGATCGCGGCTCTGATCGGACTGGTGATCGGCGCGATCTGGGTCATCGCAGGGATTCTGCACTTCCATCCTCTTTGGTAGGACCAGCAGTGGCCGCGACAGTCGCTGACGTCAGCCCAAAGACGCTCGAGAGCGCCAAGCGCCAGTTCGTCGAATTGTACGGCTCGGCGCTCGTCATGAACACCTATCTGAAGGTCGCGCTGGTGCTCGTGTCGCTGGTTGCGCTCGGTCTCTTGGCACTGAACTTCCGGACCGCCTCGAAGTACGCGAACGTCAAGCCTTTGGTCATTCGTATTGATTCCGTCGGCCGGGCGGAAGCCGTTGCCTACGACGCAACCGCTTACAAGCCGCAGCCACCCGAACTCCGCTACTTTTTGACGCGATTCGCGGTGCTGCATTTCAGCCGCCTGCGGGCGACGATTCGGCGGGACTACCCCGACTCTCTGTTCTTCCTTGACCCGGCTCTGGCCGATGCAACGATCGCGCAGAACGAACAGACCCGCGTCATCGAAAACTTCCTGACGAACGCCTCGGGCGACGAGATCGACGTCGACGTCAAGAACGTAACATTCGCCGAGCTCAGCCAACCCCCGTACAAGGCGTCGGTGGACTTCGAAAAGCGGTACGTGGGGCCAGGAACGCGGCAGGAACGCAAACGTGAGACCTACGTCGCACAGATCGATTTCGTGATGCGCGACGCCGTACCGAATAGCTTCGTTCGCGTCAACCCGCTTGGCCTACAGATCACGTACTTCCGTGTCGACCAGGCGTTCGAGGACACGAAGCGATGATTGCCAACACCGCATTCGCTGCTGCCCTCACCACCTTCCTCATCGTCGCGTGGCTGGCGGGCGAATTGAGCTATCTGGCACCGTACAAGGTCGCACTGTTTCGGTACCACGGACCGCTGATCATAGGCGGCGTGCTGCTCGTCTTTCTGAACCTGTGCGCGATCTACTACAGCGTCTCTCGATGGCTGTTTCTGCGCGACACAGGCCGGAAGCTGCATCACCTCGATCAACAACTCGTCACCGCTGACACCGCGATCGAGGAAGTCCATTCATACTTCGAGTCGTAGGAGTTTTTATGAATGTCGCGTGATTTGGATCCACGAGAACTCGACCACGATCGACCGACGCCAAGTCGAGGAAGCCGCGGCGTCTCGGAGCCGCAGGATTCGCCATCATTCAACGACCCCCGGGACTCGCTCATTCGAGACCTTGACCTGCCGCGCGGCCCCGGCCGCGAGCGCGTCCGCGTCCGCGATCGAGAGTACGACCTGCGCGGCTCAGAAGTGCGAACGCTCTCAACTGCGGGGACATTTCGAGTCGTTGTAGCGGCGGATCTGCGCGACCAGTACCGGAACGGCGAAACGCAGGCGCGGGACCTGACGCATTTGCGAAAGCTCGGATTGATTCGAACGGCGCCTTATGTCGTCGGCGGAACACGGACGACGCTTATCACGCTGACCGAACGAGGACGTTCTGTGCTGGAACACGCGAGACGGAATCGAGATAACGGCGACACTCGTCAGACCTTCCATGTCGGCATCTCGAAGCCGCGCGAACTCGCACACGACGTGCGGCTGTATCGCGCATACGTTCAGAGTGCTGAACGATTGATTGCCGGCGGTGCGCAGGTTCGCCGCGTCGTCCTCGAAGATGAATTGAAGCGCGACTACCAGCGCTTCTTGCAGGCATCCAATCGTTGCCGTCACGAAGCCTCTGGTCGACCAAACCGACAACCTCAAGAAGTCGAACAGTGGGCTCGCGAACGTCACCTACCTTACCGGGACGGCCACGTGGAATTCCCCGACGTCCGCATTGAATACGAGGATCGCGATGGCCGCTACTCGACTGAAGACGTCGAGGTGACGACGCCGCATTACCGAGGGTCGCACGCAGCCGCGAAAGCAAGCGCCGGGTTCACGTGCTATCGCAGCGTGGGAGCCAGGGTCGGTGGGGCCAGATTGGCAAGCGGCAGCGGGTGCCGGCGTGCTCGGGGACCGTTTGATCCGCGAGCTGCGGAGGAACTGCTGCAATGACCTTTGCGGATCGCGCCGCTGCGGTCGAAAAGCTCGGTTTCACCGAGCGCCAGTCGCGGTTCCTTGTAACGGTCATGCTTCATTCGGGCGTCTGCATGTTGCGTCAGTATTGCGCGTTCGCCGGCATCGTCTGTGGTCAGAACGTTCGCGACTTCTTTGGACGGCTCGTGAGCCGGCGGTTCGCGACAGCCTATCGTTGCGCCCATGGGCGAGGCCGACTGTTCCACGTTCACCACAGGGGCCTCTACGATGCGATTGGGGAGCCCGACAATCGATTTCGACGGCCTACGCCGCTGCCGCGGGCCGTCGAACGGCTGATGTTGCTCGACGCCGTGCTCGCGGCGAACAACGTCACCTGGCTCGCCACAGAGCGCGAGAAGCTCGCGCACTTCACGTTGCTCCTGCACAGGCGTCTGGATCGCGATGAGCTGCCGCACCTGCTGTTCGAATCACCCAGCGGAAAGACCGTTCGGTACTTCCCCGACAAGCTTCCAATAGGTTTGCACAGCGACGGCCTGACGCACCTGTTCACGTACCTCGTGAATCGATCCACGCCGGTCGACTTCAGGCCCTTTCTGCGTCGGCACGCCGACTTGTTGCGCGCATTGCCGGGATGGACAGTGAGGCTCCTGGTGCCTGCGCATCTCACAAAGGCCGCCAAGCTCTATGAGTCTGCCTGGCGAGAGGAATTGGCAAGTCCGCTGCGGCTTTCGACAGCTGAGGAACTTCGCTGGTACTTCGAGGAAAGACGTCGCCGCGAGGAAGGCGCGCCGACGATCAAGAGCGAGAACGATGCGCGGTTCGTTCGGGCGCGCGAGGCCTTTGCGGCACCGCGTTATCGAGTCCTCTACCGATCATGGATCCAGCGCGGTCCAGCGGCGATCGCTGATGTCGGTTCGCCAGTTCTTGCCGATGCGATTTCGCGCGGGACCGGTCAACTCGAGACGGTCTTCTTGTCGCATCGGTATCTCCACCTCGCCCCCTTGGTGACGACAGCGTGAGCAGGCAGATGGGGGCCGAAGGAGGGGCCGAAGCCAGAAACCTCAATTGCGGGGCGCGTTATGGGGGCTGCAGCGAGTACGGCGGGCGGCGCTTTGTGCCGCCCGCTGAATAGCGATCATGTCGCAGCGCGAGCAGTACCGGGGCGTGAGCGACCCCCCTCTGCGGCGCGCTGCGTGACCCCGCGCCCTGATTTGGGGGGTCGCTCACGCCCCGGCTTCTGGCCCGCTTTGTCCGGAGCGGCGTGTCAATCGAGGCAGCCCGCTCGGAACACGCCAATCGCGAATGTCAGCGCCGCAGTTCCGTCGGGAAACGCGCACCGCCAGGTGTTCGACAACATGTCAACTTTTCCGGGAAGGGAACAAGTATGCCGCTGATCAAGCCGCGGACCCGCGGCAAGCAACTCGTCAAACATCGGACTCGCCTCGATCGCGAAAACAACGAAACGCTGTATGCCTATGCGCACTTTCTCGGCGAGTCGACCGAGTACGTGCTGAATCAGGTGATCGACACCGTGCTCGCAAAGGACAAAGAGTTCCTGCAATGGCGAGCCGCGCACCGGGAATCCTTCGTACCGCGGCCCAGCAGCCGACCACGAGGACCGCGCCCAGGTGGCGGGCGGCACGAATCTTCGCCAGCGTCCGACCACGAAAGCCGTTCAGCCGTGAGCGCAGGCTGAACGGCTCCGGTCCTGGAGTCGGCATGCTGCGATCGATGCTCGAAGCACGCGCACTGGCAGCGATGATTATTGCCGCCGGCGTCGGAACGTGCGGTCTTCGCGCCTATCCAGTCCCGAGCGATGATCTATTTCTCGGCCTGATCGAAGCGCGAACGCCGCTCGTATTCCATGTGCTCGCGTACGGCTACGCGACCCTGTGGTTCACGACGCCGTTCTTCGTCGCATCTCTGTTTGCGTCGCTCGTCACCATCGTCGTGTACCGGCGCGCGCCCGCTACGCGGTTCCGGAACCTTCCGCCGTATCCGAATATCGACGGACGCCAGAAACCTGCGCTCGTTCTAGGTGAGACTCACTACGCGACGACGCCGGGCCGATCGCCCTGTCCGCAGTGGCTCACGATTCCGCAGCGTGGGCTCTACACGGGTGTGATGATCCTCGGTGCCGTCGGCACCGGAAAAACGTCCGCGTGCATGTATCCATACGTCGAGCAACTGCTTCGGTGGCGACGGGACGATGCGAGTCGGAAGCTCGGTGGTCTCGTGCTGGAAGTAAAGGGCGATTTCTGTGGCCAAGTCCGTTCGATTCTGTCCGCCGCCGGACGCGGCGACGATTACGTCGAGATCGGACTCGACACCGGCGTGTGCTACAACCCGCTGCACAACGATCTCGATCCCTATGCGGTCGCGTACGCAATTGCGACGTTGCTGAACAACCTGTTCGGCCGATCGAAGGAACCCTTCTGGCAACAGGCATACACCGACCTCTTGAAATTCGTAATCCTCTTGCGGCGGATCTCTGACGGCTACACCACGTTCTCCGAGGTGTACCAGTACATCCTGGACGATGGCCAGATTCATCGAGACATCGAACGGCTGAAAGCCGTCCTTGCGCAGCCGCCGGACGTCATCATCGTGCCGCGTCCGGAACATCGTCTTCACTGTGTGCAGCTGCCATGGAGGCACTGGTATCAGGAAGGCGACGACGAGATGGCGCACCCGTACGATGCGGCGCTCGAGATTCATCTCGACGCGCATCACATTCCATTTCGCGTGCAGCGCGCGCAGGGGAAGGGTTGGCAAGCACGTCGGCACCAGTTAGACGCCGTCGAGCGATGGTACCTGCACGGATGGAGCCGTCTTGACGCTCGACTGCGCTCATCGATAACGGAGGGCGTTGTCGTCTTCCTGTCGCTATTCGACGACAATCCCGCCGTTCACCGCGCCTTCTGTCCGCCGCGATCGGCGTACGCCGAGGAACCCGGCGCCGGAGAACCACAGCCGCTTCCGCCGCTCGATTCTTTGATGGAGGCCGGCAAAGTCCTGGCGCTGAACTTTCCGGTCGGCATGAATCCCGGGCTGGCGCGGATTCTGGGCGTGATGTTGAAGCTCGATTTTCAACGTGCCGTGCTCCAGCGTATCCCGCAGATCACGGAGCATCCCGAACGCGTCTGGCGAGACCTGCTGTTCGTTTGCGATGAATACCACGCCTTTGCAACAGTCGGAGAAACGGATCCGACCGGAGACGAGCGCACGTTTGCTCTGTCGCGCCAGGCGCGGCTGATTCCGATCGTCGCCACCCAGAGCATCAGCTCGCTCCGATCGGCCCTTCCGGGCGACGAGAGCTGGCGAACACTCCTTCAATGCTTCCGGACGAAAGTGTTCCTCGCGACCAGCGACGAGTTCACCGCACGAAACGCCGCGGAGCTCTGCGGTCGTCGCGATCGCCTCAAGGCGCATTACTCGATTTCAGAGTCAGGCCGTGACGCACACATCTCGCTGTTGACCGGCCGACCGACCGCCGGTCGACAATCGCTCTCAGCCAGCAAGAGCTACGCGCCGCATCACGAATACATCTTTGCGCCGCGCGTGTTCACGCAGCTCCAAAATGGGCAAGCGATCGTGGTGCCCTACGACGGCATCAATCCGCTCCCGCCGCAGTACTGCTATCTCAAGCCGTACTACCTCGACGGCCAGACGAGCTACTTCGATCACCTGGAACGAGGTGCGCTATGAGCAGCCTTGATCGGATCCTGCCGTTCCTTCGACCGGTCGAAGATCTCCTGATGGACCCGACGATCACGGAGGTAATGGTCAATGCGGGCGGACGGCGCATCTTTGTCGAGCGAGATGGATCGGTCGAGGCCGTCACCGACCGGACCCTCGAGGTTCGAAACCTTACCGTCGCGATCAAGAACATCGCGAGAGCGTGCGGCGACGAGATCTCCGATCATCAACCGATTCTCGACGCCCGTCTCGAGGACGGGTCCCGCGTCGCTGCGATGTTCCCGCCGTGCTCCGTCGACGGACCGACGTTGACGATCAGGAAATTCACACACCGATACTCGCTCGAAGAGCTGGTCGCAGTTGGGACGCTCACCGAAGCGCTTGGCGATCAACTCCAGGAGGACGTCGATGCGCGCAAGAACATCCTCATCTCGGGTGGCACGGGAACCGGCAAGACGACGCTGCTGAATGCTCTGGCGGCGAACATTCCAGCGTCGGACCGGATCGTGCTCATCGAGGAAACGTCGGAAATACTGATCGACAAACCAAACCTGGTTCGCTTCGAGGCGCGCCGCGCACAGATCCCGCTGGGCCAGGAAACACCGCTGTCGGCGGTGTCGATTGCCGACCTGCTCCGGGCGACGCTCAGACATCGCCCGGATCGAATTCTCGTGGGCGAAGTACGCGGCCCGGAAGCGTTCGACCTGCTGCAGGCGCTCAATACAGGGCACATGGGGAGCCTGAGCACCATCCACGCAAATTCCGCGGACCAGGCGCTCACGCGGTTGGCACACTGCGTGCTCACAGCAAATGTCGGTCTTCCGCACCGAAGCGTCCGCGAGGCGATCGCGTTGGCGATTCATCTCGTAGTGCACATTGCCAGGGTCGAAACCCGGCGCGTTGTAACCGAGGTTGCCCGGATTCGGGGCTACGACGTCGCCGCCGATCGCTTCGACCTCGAATCGGTTCTGAGACGCGACGGCTTCAAGGAGGCATGCGCGTCATGAAGAGCACGTCCCGATACCTCGCTCGATTCTACGTCGTGCTGGCATGCATCCTCGGGGTTTCCTGTGGGCGTTCGCCGAACGGGCCATCGCCAGCCGCATCCTTCCTCACCGGCACGTGGCGCGGTACGGTGACGCTGCAGGTGAATCCAAATGCGCCAGGCACCGCGCCACCGACGAGCGCTTCGACCACGTGGACGTTCGAGGTAGTGCCGCAGACGAATCTCCAAACGTTCCAAGTGACGATCCGCTCGGAGCATCCGTGGTTGCCGATCACAACGACCGCGACTGCGGCGCTCGGTCCTGGAAACTCGCCGCCGGTCCACATCAGCACGCAGGGGAACTACGCCTCGCCGCGTGGATGCCAGGGAACTCTCGGGAGCGCCGGCACGGCAGAAGCGACTCGGATCGAAGCCGACTTCACCGGCGTCGATTGCCAGCTGTCGACGTTCACCGGAAGCGTCGTGTTGACGAAGCAATAAAGGATCGGTGAGAAAGTGCCGATTCTTGATCGTGATGCGCCGCTTAAATTCCTGCGTACAGCGTTTCAGCCGGACGACTGGATCGCGATTTTTCTGAAGTCGTACAAGACGGGTCGCGTGACGCAGCGAGTCGGACCCGTGGACTGGGTGATGCACCCGCGGTTCCAGGCTTGGCTTCGGTTCAAGAACCTGAGTCACTTCAACGTCTATTGCGGCGTGAATGCGATCGCACCCTGGAATCGAAATCGGACGCGCGAGTCGATTGGCGCGGTCCGGCACGTGTTCCTCGAGGCAGACCATGATGGACCTGTCGTTCTGGCGAGGATTGCCGCTCGACCCGACCTCCCGGAGCCGTCCTACATCCTGTACTCGTCGCCGAATCGTGTGCACGTGTTCTGGCAAGCGACCGGGTTCGGCGTGGCGCAGGTAGAGGCGCTACAGAAGCGGCTCGCGTGCGAGCTGGAGACGGATCCTGCCGCGACGCCGGTGACGCAGGCGACCCGCTTGGCAGGCTTCCTGAATTGCAAGTACTCGCCGCCGAACCTAGTTACGATCGAGTACCACTCAACCGACCGCGTGTTCACGCCGCCGGACTTTCAGGTCGTCGAAGTCGCCGCGAGAACGGCGACGCCGTCAGCCCGTCCAACACGCGAAGATGGGTTTGATGACTCAGTCGACAGGGCCCGACGTTACCTGGCACGAGTGCCGCCCGCGATCGCGGGTGAGCACGGTGACGTGCACACGTTTCGCGTGTGCTGCCGGCTAGTTCGTGGCTTCGCCCTCGAAGACGACAAGGCTTTGGAGGTCCTCGCGCAATGGAACCTTCGGTGCCGGCCACCGTGGACCGAGCGCGAGCTGCGTGACAAACTCTCGCGGGCAAGGCGATACGGTCGCGAGCCGATCGCCGGACTGCTTGTCTGAAGCCGAGCGTTCTTAAGGAGCAACGATGACGACGATTTAGGGTTCCCCAGATATCTCACGTGCTTTCACGCTCTGCTCCTCAATCCACGCCCCAACGATCTCCTCAAACTTCTCGTCGAGATCACCCGCCGAAGCGTTGAGTTGTGCGAGACGGCTAGCAAGTTCTTGCATCGGCACGGCGACGGCAGCGGGATCGCTCGCTACTTTACTCAAGAGGTGGAGATGGGTCGCACCGTGGCTTAGGAAGAAGCCATTCAGTTGCTGGAACTGCGTCGCCAATTCCTCGGTAATTCGCTCCGACGGTGAGACGAACTTGCCATCGCAGTAGTCCACATAGAGCGAGGCATTCTTGTTGGCATTTAACTCCCGATGGATCTCGGCTTGCTGGGCCTTGAAGATTTGAATGGCGCGCGTGAAGTCACTGCGCTTGCGCGCTTCTCGCTCGGCGTCTGTTGTTACGCTCATGTACGCGTTGTTGTAATTCTTGACTTTGTGCTGCCTGAACGCGGTTGCCAGTTTGTCGAGGTTTAGGGAGTCGCCCATGAGTAAGCTCATGGCAGCCGCACCAAGCATGTCGACCTTGCTGCACTCCTCCATCGAGATCTGGTGCAGGGTCAACGCCCGAGCGAATGCACCGTTAGTCCCAAGAAGCTGCGCTTCTTCATAGAGCTTCTGCGCGTTTTCGAAGATGAGTTCCGCCCCTCGAACAATTTCTTGGAGAAGCTTCTCTTCTGTCTGGTTCACGACAAAATCCCCATACACAAAGTCCGAGTAGCCTGGGCCATTCCGGTTGTAACAGGCGGAGTGTTTGCCGCAGTACCGCCGCACACCGATTACGATTGTACTGAAGCTCGTTTGCTGAAGAGATTACGATTTCTGAACAGCTGAGTGTTGGCCGCTGCAAGTGAGGTGAACACGGTGATCGCTGCGGCCGGCGAGCAGACGGGCTCCGATGATCTCAACAGAGCGGCTATCCGGTTATTCTTCGCGGCACCGCCAACGTGCATCGGCCGTCCTGCAGATATTCGATGCAGCCGCAACGCTGTCAGATCACGTTGATCGAATCCGACACAGAAACGCGCGCCCCTGAAGTATTGTGTTCGACGAAACGGAGTCGGTGAGATGAAGCGTGTCACCCTAAAGATCCGCAACTCACTTGTGTTGGTCATGATCGGGACTGCCGTGCCGCCGGCTTGGAGCCAAGTCAACGTTCTCACGCATCACAACGACAATCGTCGCACTGGAGCCAATCTTCAGGAGACGGAGCTCACGGTCGTGAACGTCAAGCAGAAGTTCGGCAAGCTGTGGACGCTCTTCGCTGATCTACGCGTACGACGCCGACAAGAAACCGACATTGCCGCAATCGAGAGACGCGCTCATCTGGTCGCAGTGGCTCGGCCAGCCGCAACCAGAGAAGTTCGGCTTCGATAGCTGGAACACAAACTTTCCGGAGTACGGCATCCTCGGCACTCCGGCGATCGACGATGCCCAAACAACGATGTACGTCGTGAGCTGGCACAACGATAACGGGGGGCAATTTCGCCTCCACGCGATTGATCTGACGAAGGCTCCGTTTTCTGGTCCGGGATTTCCGCCGATCGACTACCGGGAGCGGATCAAGCCCGTTCCGGTTATCAGTGCCGCGGTGCCGAAGCCCGGCGGCGGACAGCTCAAACTCGACACGACGCAGCAAAAGCAACGCGCGGCGCTCCTGCTGGATCGTGGAGTCCTCTACCTCGGCTTCTCGACGAATCTCGAGACCGGCGGGACGTTGCACGGCTGGTTACTCGCTTACGATGCGGAGACGCTCAAACAGAAGGCGGCCTGGAATGTCACACCGACCGGGATCAATGGCGGAATCTGGCAGGCGGGATCCGGACCCGCTGCCGACGCATCCGGCAACATCTACGTCATGACCGGGAACGGCAATTTCAACGCGAACACTGGCGGAAAGAATTTTGGCGACAGTTTCGTCAAGTTGAAGCTGGAGGGAACCACACTGCCCGTGAAGGACTACTTCACGCCGTGCAACCAGGCGCTGCTCGACAAAGCCTGCGGTGGGGCCGGACGTTGCGATCTTGATCTCGGCTCGGCCGGACCGCTGCTCGTCCCGGGAACCGATGCGGGATCGGAGCGCCTCATCGGCGGCGGCAAAGACGGCAATATCTACGTGGTCGATACGTCGAACATGGGGCACTTCAAGGCGCCGTCGGCTCCGACATCGATGGACTGCCCGAATCCTAACGCGGTACAAGCCATCATGGGTCCCCAGTCACAGCTAGGTGGGCAGGGCGTTGTCGGCAATATTCATGGTTCGCACGTCATGTGGCAGGGGCCCGACGTCACGCGTGTGTACGTGTGGGGTGAAGAAGACATGCGCCACCGGGTATGCCCGGCGGTATGCTGTCAATTTCCGCGGACGGCAACACAGCCGGCACCGGCATCGTCTGGGCTCTGTTGCCCTACGCCGGTGATGCGAACCAGCAACGCGGTGTCCAGGCGCAGCTTCTGGCGTTCGATGCGCAAGACATCAAGAACGACATCTTTCGAAGTTCGCCGCCCGACGATCCCGAGGGCCCAGACGCCGTAGGCCTCTTCGCCAAGTTCGTGCCGCCTCTGATAGCGAACGGCAAGGTATTCGTTGCCACGTACGGTGATCATGAAAACCCGCCGGGTCCGACCCGGTACTTCGAGGGAAACAAACCGCCCGATGGGAGTGTCCCCAAGAAGTTCTATGTGGCCGTTTACGGCCTGAAGCCGTAGTTCGCGACGGTTCAGTCGCGATCACCCTCGTTACGAGTAAAAGTCGGTCTACCGACGATCGGTTGGCGTCCGATGCGTTGCGGCTGTCTGTCCGCACGATGCGATTTCTGAAGCCTGACTGATTCCGCTCCGAGAGGTCATGATATGGAGTGTGGGAAGGACGCAAGGGTTGGGTCTGCAGCGGCACTATGGCGGGTGTTTTCGCTGGAGCGGGCGAGCGCTTCATGTCTTCACGCCGCGGACCGGTTGCACCAGCGGAAATTCGTACCCAGGCGATTATATAATCTGCGGAATCTTTGGGTTGATGCGTGTGTGCCAAGAGCGACACTCCCAAGCGTGAGGCCTCTGCGGTTCTGGGGTTCGACACATACGGACAGCCCTTTCATCCAAAGGTGAGACTACAAATTACTTGTGACTTATTGCGTTCGCTATCAGATGATCACAGTTGTGCAACTTCAAAAGGCACATCATGTGCGCCATGACGGGAGCACTCGTTTGGCGATGACGACCGGCCGATACGAATCCGTAAAGGAATGAGCTCACGTTCCGAGCAAGCACTGCTCTGAGTTCCAGCTTACAGTTGCTGAACATATACGGCTGTAGGTACGTCCTCCCAAACAACTGGTGCGGACTGATCAAACACATAACATCTGTCGCCATTAAAAGCTGGAAATGACGCCTTGAATCCCTGCTGGAGTGCTACACGGTTCACATTGCGAATTACCCATCCGGGTTCAGAAAACGTCGGCTTTTGATATGTGCTTGCGATTGGTATGTTCTTCGGCTGAAGCCAGGGCAGTAGAGTGTTAAACACGATGAGGCGCATCGCTGTTCCGCTCGTTGTTCGTTTTTCCTCGAAGGTAGGAATCGCAGTGGCGTAGCCATTCTGTTGTGCATAGGCATCCGCCGCCGCCCAAAGACTTGGAATATCGAACAGCGCCGGCGGCTGCTGGCTAATAGGATCCTTCATCAGCGATGGCAGCACATCGAGCACAGATGCGTGGCCACCTGGCTCGAGAAGAAACATGCCGCGCATGTGTCCGGAGGGGGGCCAAGCTCCCTCGAAGTTCGGCCACCCGTGCAGTTTGCCTTTAGCGACTGCGTAACGGTGTGCTGCGCGAAGTGCACGGAGAGGATCGAACCCCAAGTCATAGTAGCTACTAAGCCCTGCAACTTCAGCGTCCCAGTATGATGGAAGATTATTGTACTCCCCGTTTCGCCCGCGCTGATTCATCACGAATATATGACCGGCGTTCCGCTCGTTAGCCAGACTGACGGCGTCCCTGCTTTCGGGCTCGCTGGCAGTGTGGACGACATGGGCGATTTTGCGACGATAAGCAGGATTTTTCCACCACGGGGGGACCGGCTTATTGTTAGTGCCGACGCGAGCCGCGAAGGCGGTGCGATATTTCGCATGTGTGTCCTCCCATAACAAAGTCCAATCCACGTCCGGTCCGATCACACGCTCGTCTAAGCACTGGCCGGCCAAAATCATGAGCTTCGCGTTACGATGATCCGCGCCGGTCGTGGGATCGATACGCACAGTCCAGCCTCGAAACTGTGTCACCCGTTCGAGCTCTGCTGTTAAGTCGAGGGATCCGTCACCAAGAACTATCGATGTCTCAGGCAGAACTAGCTCGTCGAAATAAAGGCCATCGATGTTTGGAAACAAATCGAACCACGGCTGCACACCGTACATCCTTGAGCGGCGGACGACACATGGAGGATTACATTTGCTCAGATCGTTCCACCCGTCGATTACATCTGCAGTAGGCCTGAGTGGCCCAGCAGGAGAGATACGAGTGCTCACGTAGCCGAGCACCGTACCGTTCGTTGTCTTCAGGCGGTCAATCCGTGCTGTCGCAAGGCCTCGAAATGTTTCTTGCGGATCGCTATCGATAGCCGCGAACTCCGTCCAAGACTCTGGGACAACAACGACATTCGCGACCGGCCCGGCCCTATCTAGACCACTCCAATAAGCATCGTAATCCGGTGTAACTTGCCAGAAGGCCGGAACCGCCGTCCGCAATATATCGGTTCCGGGTGGCAAGGGCACACTCTCGTATCGACTGATTTCCGCTCCCGTCGCGTCTCGCAGCACGGCCGTGTCGCCGCGGTTGTTCCAGACGGGTGCCGCCAGATTCCAGTACACGTCGGTTACCGTGTCGATGCCAGTTTTTGTCCACAGTCGTACAAATCCACCAAGTGGCACAGAGGACAATGATTGTTTAAACGTATAAGAATGCGGCCTTGCTGGGGCAGCATCTCGGACGCTTGCACCCCTAAGATCAAGGTCGGATGACCCAACATTCCGGATTAGAATGTACTCGCCGCGAATGTCACGCCCGGGTGGGTCATAGTCAATTGCCGTAATTCTGGCGACTGATGCCATGATCTCTCCTTTTGCCGGTGACACACTTAAATCACCGGGTCTAACCATTCATCCATGCAACTCCGGGTCTTAACAACTCTAAAGACTACAGGAGCCGGCAGAACAACATCGAGCGGGCTTGTCCTACAATGAGGTGCGATCGTGTGTCACCGTTCAAATGCCGTGGATACGCTCCGGATCGGCCGTCGGCCGCGCTCATGACGGCGGTTCTCTAACCGAGCCACTGGCTTAGGGCGATCAGGCGAGCTCTTAAGATTCCGGAATCGAGCCAGTTGGGGCGTCAGTGCTCAGCCGGCTGAGCATCGGTTAGTTTCCGCTCCAAACCGGCGTTCATATAGGCATACCCGACGGCTTTGCCGTCAGTACGCACGCGTTCCCTGGACCGTGCGTCCCGCCCCTCGTTCCGCGGCATCTCCTGGATCCGCGCGAACTTAGCCTGCGCCGACGGATCCCTGATCCCGGCGTTCCCATGGAGGAACCCATGACAGAAGGCACCAGTGCACCCGTGTCCGTACGGATCATTCCGAACACGTCCGGCAATCCCGCTGGAAAGCTGGCCGACGCGGAAGTGATCTTCGGAGCCGAGTTCGGGCCGTTTTGCGGTCTGAAGCTGCTCGGCTTCGCAATTTGGGAGCGTCGCTCAGGAGGGCGAAACGTGACGTTCCCGGCCCGGCAGTACTCCGTGAACGGGGAACGCCGGAGCTTCGCGCTGCTCCGTCCTGCGAACGGGGACGTCGGCGCACAGGAAGTCATTCGAGATTTCATCCTCGATGCATACAGCCGCACCGAGGCAGAAGCTCAATGATCTTCGTGGACTCTCGACAGTCGTCCCCTGGACCACTGTCCACGAGCCACGGCTGCAACCCCTCGACGCGCGCTGCGCCTCGAGGGGCGGCAGCCCCTCTTCGATGAGAGTTTCAGCCGGCGTGCTTGAGGAGGTCATCGCCATGGAAACGGCCGTTCGCAACGTGTTTCGTCCCGAGCTCGTCGAACCTGCTTCGCCGGCGACGGTGACCTCGGTGCGGACGTTGAATGTTACCGCTACGTACGAGTTGTCTGAAGCGGGACGAAAGGCGCTTCTTCTCGCCGGCGGTGATGGTCGCGCAGTGCAGCGCGTCGAACTCGAAGTAGCGACAAATCGCCTGCACCTCGTGACCGTCAATGGTCACGGTGTTGCGCGCCTGAAACTGCAGCCACGGTTCGAGTTCAATCGCGAGCAGCGCATCATCCAGATCGACGCGCCGCCCGTTTTCGACGCGCCACCAAGCATTGAAGACCTGCTACGCCTTGCCGCTCGAAATCATGAACTCGAACGCGCCTTCCATGCCGAGCGAACGCTGGAACGCACGAAGCGCGCGGATGTGAATGGCGCGCGGAAATCAGAATACGCACTTGCATTTCTCCGCGATCAATTACAGCGCGCTGCAGTTTGGCCGGCGCCAGACGCCACGCGGTGCTACATCAACACGCCTGTCGGTCAGATGCGGTTCGATGTAAACGTGGACGACGGTCCTGCGCGCGATGTGGTCCGCGAGGCGCTACGGCGCTTTCGAGCTGACGTCAAGGCCGCGGAGGAGCGGCGAGCCCGCACCACGGCAGAACACGAACGACGTCACGCGGAGCGGAAAGCTGCAGTGGACAACTGGGTCGCAGAGCATGGGAGCCCAGATCAGAAAGCACGCCACGCCGCTGGATTGTTGCCAGTCCGGGAAGTCGTCGAGACCATCACCGACCGAGCCTTCGAACGATTGGCAGGCCACTCGGTGTACCGGAGCGATGGTTACGATCATCTCCAACGTCATGCCAGAGAGTGGAGTGGAAATCCGGATCTCATAATTCCCCGACGGGAGTTCCTGGACTTCGGCGGCTTAGCGCACTCGGCAACGGCGGCGCAATGGACTCGCGTCCAGGAGTTTCAGGCGGCTGTGGCGGGTGCAGACGTGCGCCTTCACCGTCGCGAATACATTTGGAAGCGCCATTCGGAGCTGCCGATGCTGAGGCACTTCACAATTCTGGTCACGAAGCGGGAAGGACCGTTCGTCCTACGGCGCGAGTATCTGATGCCCGGCGAAGAAGAACCGTCGGCTGTCCGATGAAGCAGGAGTTCGAATGATTCGGGCCTGAGTCCCATTCGCCTTTGCTCTTTCTGTGGCCGTTCGGCCACCTCTCCACGAATCGTCCTGCGACGTGGAGCAGCTTCTTCCCTCGTCCGCCCACTGGGCATAGAAAGGAGCAAAGCGATGCAGAGTATGGGTCTATCTGCGGTCACGGCATACACCGCTCACCGGGAATGGGCCACTCGCCCGCCGGATGAACGGTACGCCAGCGTCTCGAGTCTCCACGAAGCGGCACGTGCGCGACGCACGTCGACCGAAGAACGGGTCGTCGAGGCACATCAGATCCGAACAGCTGCGGAGAGCGACGATGCGCTCGTGCTCAAAGACGCATCCGCTCGTACCTCCGCACTGACGCACTGGAGCTTCGAGCAGCTCGCCTCCATGATTGGCGCGCCGCCGAAGTATCTGCGAACGCTGCCTGCACCGATCGCGGCGAGCGCGATCAACGTCGGGCTGCAGCGGCAGAATCGCGAAGCGCACCAATTCTTCGCGGATCGTGCCGCACCGTGGACCGTCCACGCGCTGACCTCCCTGAGGTACGTGAGGGTCCACCATGACGAGCTGGCCGCGCGTGTGCTCGACCTGATGGCCGAACACCCGGCGTGGAACCTCCCGCTCGGATACAAGGACGGCGTGTATGGCGCCGAGCTGGTTCCTTCCGGCGCCTACCTGGGAGATCGAGACATGTTCCTCTTCCTCGTGGACAGCAACCGTGATCTCGAGGACCCCACCGATCGTTCGCATGCTGGATTGTTCCGCGGGTTCATTCTCCGGAACAGCGACGTCGGAGCCGCCGCCCTCACCCTGGATGTCTTCCTGTACCGAGTGGTTTGCGGGAACAACATTATCTGGGGATTCCAACATGTAGCTGGCTTCCGGCGCCGTCATGTTGGAGCGTCGATCCATGAAGCGTGGACGGACTCTCTTCACTCCGTGCGCGCTGCTCTCGACGCGAACCTCGCGGACGATCGCACCACCATTCATCGGGCGACAACCCATGAACTTGGGGCGGACCGCGAGCAGGTTCTCGATGCGGCCACGACGCGACTGGAGTTGTCGCGGAAGCAGGCTGCCGAGGCCTTCGGGCTCGCGGAACGGTTCGAAACGAATCCGCGATCGATCTGGGGATTCGTGCAAGGACTGACACGACTCAGTCAGCGCACGCCCTGGCAGGATCAACGCTTCGCCCTCGATCGCGCCGCCAGCCGCCTCTTGACTACGGTTCACTGAACCGGCCGTCCTCCGCGCGAGTCCTGCTCCGCGGGAGATCCCTAACACACGCGGGTCTGAGCCCTGCTCGCCCCGTCCGACGCACGACGCACGCGTTTGCCGTATTCGCGTTCGAACCGACACGTTCGAATGCGTAGGCCGACAACGAGGCCGTGCAACTGACCAGGGCGAGGCTCGTGCATCAGCCGGGCCTCGCGTCCTTCGAGGGGAGGCGTCCGATGTGCGGTGGACAGCAACAACAGCGAGGCCATCACGCATTTGATTCTCCGGCTCGCCTCGGGTTCGTCAAGGCTCTCCGCTTCGCTCCGACCCCGCTTCGCGGGGCTTCGGCCTTGACGAGACCCTCCGGCGAGCCCGGTCCTGGCAATTACGTGATGGCCGCGGAATCACATGGCTCATTCCACATCGGGCTGATTGGAAAGGAAGGATCACGATGAACACAACGTCGATCACACCCAGCATCGGGGTGACGATCGGCCGGCATTCCCGCCTCTATTACGCGTACATCACCACTGCACCGGCCGCCCTCGACGCGCCGTCCACGATGACTCTGCATTCCGCGTCGCTCGCCGACGTCGTGGGACTGGCCTGCGACGAGATCGTCTTCGAGGCATGTCGCGCTAGGACAAAGGCTCGATTGATTCTCGTCGACGCAACTGAACGCGGCTGGCAGAAGCGGCGCTTCCGGGAACACGGGCACCTCTTCGCACCAGCGGATCCGATGCTCGTCGGTCTGAACACGCTCCAGAACTGGCTCTGGCAACGGCTCGGCGCGGCAGCGGCAGAGGACTGTGCACAGCTGGCGCATGCCTGACGACCCGGCTCGCCGTGGAGACGAGCGACTTTCAAGGAGTAGACGTCATGACGATGAAGGTCAAGATCGTTCGCAACGAGAACAACAAACCGCAAGACAAGCTCGCGGACGCCGAGTTGCAATTCGTCGGCGGCGAGCTCGATGGCCTGAAGCTGCTTGGTTTCGCTGTCTGGCAACAACGCAACGGGTCTGGCCGCAACGTGACGTTCCCGGCGCGGCCTTTCACGGTCAACGGCGAGCGGCGCAACTTCGCCCTGGTCAGGGCCATTGACGACCGCAGCGCCGAAGACCGACTGCGACAGCTTGTTCTGGCAGCGTACGCCGAATACGAATTGGCGGGGAGCTCGTAGAAGCGTTTCGGCACGGTGGTGGCAAGACAAACGAGAGGAGGTCGTGATGGCAGCAACGTCCGGACAGCTTCGTGCTGCAGTGCCAGCACGGACTGAGCATGCATTTGAGCTGGTTTCGATCCTGCGGCAGCCGAAGCCGACGGCCTTGAGCGAATGTTGGGATTGCGGAGGAGCGTTGGCGTCCGGCGACGGGCAAGGGTTTCTCTGCCCGATCTGCTCGAGCCGATGGCGCAGTCGATGGACTCCGTGCAGTCGGTGGGAACGCCTCGTTATGTGGCTTCTCCCCAAGCAGTACCGCTGGCAAAGGTATCGCCTCGAGCGCGCGTAGGGGCCGGCGACAGGCGCGGATTCAGCCGGACGCTGCCGACTGCGGCGTCCGGCGCGGCAAGCTTGACACATTTCGGTGCGGCCAACAAGAAAGGGCATAGATCATGGGCTCAACAGAGATCGCGATTGACCGTGAGTCGGGGACCAATCGAACGCTGATCGAGACGAGCACACGCATGACACAATCGACCGCTCCACTCAGACTTCTGCGCTTCGGCGAGGTCCGTCAGCGTACGGGACTTTCGCGTTCCACGATTTGGCGCATGGAACGCAGCGGCATCTTTCCGAGGCGGATTAAGGTCTCGATCAATGTCGTCGCCTGGCGTGAGGACGAAGTTGATAAATGGATCGCGTCGAAGCTTCAGCGCGCATAGCAGCCCGTTTCGAACGGCTCGGCCGTTGCTTGTGTTGGCGCGGTACGCGACGACATTCGGCCAGGTGGTTGTGGAGGGACAACCAGATATTTAGTCTCACTGCATCAATCATTCGGTTACGGCTCTCGGACCAAAACGCCACAATTCGCGCTACGATCAGCCCGTGCTGCCGGTTGCGAAGGAAGGCTCGACATTCGTAGCGCATGGCGCCGATCGTTGAGTTCGTTGTAGATGGGACGCCGATCTCTGCGCAGGCAAGCGGCCACTCAAGGACTCGTTGGAAGGCGAAGGTTGCAGCAGCGGCGATTGGCGCTTTGCCTGCGGGACATGCACTCGTAGCCGATCCGGTGGGCGCGACCGTGATCTATTTCTACGTAGATACGGATTTGGACTTGGACAACATCCTGAAGCCGATCCTCGACGCGTTGAACGGCGTCGTCTTCTTGGACGATTCTCAGGTCGTCAACATCATCGCTGCACATCGCGATCTCGCCGGCGAGTATCTCCTTGCAGACGCGTCTCCGATTCTCGTCTCTCGCGTCGCGGCGGGCGTCGGAGGTGGCGACTTCGTTTTTGTTGCGATTGAGCTCGCGACCGTGAATGCAGTTTTATGAGTCCTTCACCGACGTCACCGGAAATCGAGCGGGTCGCGGAACGCTATCGCGAGCGCGGCTACTACGTGGATCTCGATCCGAAACCTGACATGCTGCCCCCGGAGGTGCGGGACTATCGTCCCGACTTTGTTGCACTTCGCGACTTCGAGAAGGTGGCCGTCGAGGTAAAGCGGAGAGCCGACTTAGCGGCATCACCATTCCTGACACGCCTTGCAGAACAGTTCAGACAAGTTCCGGGATGGCGTCTTGATGTTGCGTTGATCGAGGAGCCAAAGGCCCAAGCAGAGCCACAACTCTCGTTGTTGTCTTCGGCAGACATTTCCTTTCGCTTCGATACTGCGCAACGCGCTGGTGAGGAAAATAAGGATTATGGCGCAGCGGTTCTGCTCTTCTGGACAATCATCGAAGCGGCGTTGCTCGCGCAACTCCGCGATCGAAACGAAGAGCGGGTTCTCCCACCGAAGCGCCTTGCTAAAACGGCTTACTCGTTCGGAGTCGTTGACGATGCCAGGCTTCCAGTTCTTGAATGGCTCGCGAACATTCGCAACGACGTGGTTCACGGCCGACAGGCGAATCTTGCGGAAGACGACTATTCGAGGGCCAAAACGCTGACGCGGCAGATCCTTGACGACTGGAAGACAAACGTAGAGGGCTCCTAGCTAGAGGCAATGATGATCAGCGGTCTGCAGATTTCTGCGCCGCGTTCGCGTCGACCTGCACGAAGTGCACAAGCGCAGTGACGACCGGTGTCTCGCACTTGACGACTACGGACCGTCCGCGGGTCGCAACGTCAAATGCCGAGACGACGAACGCCTTCAGAACGTGCACGCGCACGTCGAACGACAGTCTCATCTTGCGAGTGGGCTTGCCATTGACAGTAGCCTCACCCTCATTGAAGTCTCTTTCATCGTCGAGATGGAGCATGTGCGGGCCCCACCCAGCTTGCAGCGATTTGAAGGACTGAGTTTGTTCATCGCGAAGCTGTGTTGCCCACGCATTTATGAAGTCGATCAGACTAATGGATTGGCCGCGTAGCTGGAAATCAGCGTGTTTCGGATCGAGAGCGCGAGAGGTTCTCGGGTTTTGAACATCTGCGGGAATGATGTCGAGCGACATCTGCTCGGGTTCGTCAACGTGCAGGCCGTGGAACTGATTCGGCACCATCACGGCTGACGAATCGAGTTCGGTCGCGTTCAGCAGCACGAGACGCGGGTCACGCTTCGCTTGCGCCTCCGCGTCGGACGTATATGACTTTGCGACGAAGAATCCCTGTTGCGCGTTCGTCGCTCTGATCTTCTCGGAAAAAATGATGATGTCGTTCTTCGAAACCTTGTCCTTCCAGTTCTTGGACTCGAAGATGAAGACCGGCTGATAACCCGGACCGAGCGCCACTGTGACGTAGATATCGATCTCGTGGCGGACGCCGTCGATCTCGATCAACTTTTTGCTTTCGATGCGGAACGTCCTTTCGGAGTAGCCGGGAAAGGAGCGGAGGATCGTAGTCTCGATTCCTCGTACGGCTTGTTCAAGTGCGTCACCCTTTTCGTTTGCATCCATCCTTCGCCTCAATACGCGGTTCAGCCCGCAGATCAACGTCGCACGATATGCGATCAACGATGGTGGAGGATTCAGACTTGTTTGAACGCTTGGCTGAAACGCGACCTGTGAATGCGACGTTCTACGAGCGCTTGTCGAAAGCGGCGTCTGAGGCGACTCGTGCCGGTTGAAGCCTTGATCTAAAACAAGGGTCGGTAATCGCCTGCGAACAAAAGCGATTGCTGGCGTCAAATCCTCCGCAAACTCAGAGTTTCGCTTCATCGCTCCCGTCCGACTTCGTCGATGATGTCGATCCACAGGTCCAACGTGAGATCCTCTCGTTCCGGCCGGCCGAGCTGATATCGCAGTTCGTTTTCGTATCGTGACCGCAAGACGTGCGCATCAAGCAGGCCGCGCGATGCGAGGCGCTTCAGGTCCTCGCGGTCTCGATCGATGTTGCGCGTCAGCTTCGCCAGGACAAGATCGTGCGGTTCGAGCGCTCGCAGTCGAAGATATTTGAACGTTGCGGAGGCGAGGTCGATGAGCCGCTCTTCGTACCCATCCGGTACTGCGGCCACGGTCACCACGTCCATGTACACGTCATGTCGCCGGTGAAGACGGCTTCCTTTCCCAGCGGTCGCGGCGACCGCGCGGACATCCGCACCCCGCACTTCGATGATGTCGACGTCGACCGTGACGCGCTCGAAATCGTGGAGCTGCGCGATCACAAATCCGCCAAGACAATGCAATTCGAAAGGCGCCTCGAAGGCCGCGTCAACATCCGCCAGAAATGCGTCCCACGGCGGGCGAAGGACGACGTCAGGCATTGGTCAACGTGTGCAAGCTAACGTTCGACAACATGTTCCACTGCGCCGCCTCCTCTGAACGATTCGTCTGCAGCCATCGCCGCTCGGCGTCAGTCAGGGTGTCGCCCGCGAACGAGTCTTCCTTTTGCAATCGCGAACGTTCGAGAACGCCCTCCCATGTGCGCAGCACTTGTGCAGTTGACGCATCTCCGGAGCGGTCGGCCAGCTCGCGCGCGAGGGTAACGACAAACCCAAGCCGGTTTTGAAAGTCGTGCTGCTTAGCCTGTGCCACCAGCCACTCCCAATCGAGATTCGCGTAGTGGACCAGTACCCATGGCAGGGCTTCCGCGAGCCGTGCCTCGACGTGCGGGCGTCGCAGCGTCCGAACGAGTAGTTCCGCCGGATTCAGTTTTCGCGTACGCGTCAGGTGCGTAAATCCCGGGTAGCCAAGGCTGGCGAGGACAGCGGCGACACGGTGTTCCGGAAGCGGATCAGCGTCGCCGGTTAGCGGAAGCTCACTGGCTGGAAGATCGAGCAGCGCCACGAGCTTCGGCTGTAGGCGCCGGGGTACCTCGCGCCGCTCGGACTCCAGCAAGGACACGTACGCCTGCGTCACGCCGAGCTTCTCGGAGAAATCCGCCTGAGTCCACCGTTTCTGCTTCCGAGCCTGGCGTATGTCTGTGCCTGTCATGCGGTCATCGCTCAGAAGTTAATATAACACATGTTGTTATATCACCGGCGTGGCACGAACAGCTCGCTGTTCGGAACACTCCTGGTGGGAGCTGGCTCGCAGCGAGCTATCGGTCCGCGGGGATGGGCCCGCAACCCCAGGCCAGTGACGCTAGGGCTCGCCGGCGCTCTTGGAGGAAGAACGCGACCGAGTCTGTCTACCGGGTCCCACCGCTCGCATGTCGTCAATAGGCCGTGTAAAATGACGACGTGGTATCACCTGGCCGAGGCACTAAGTAGGAGAGGCGAAGATCAAACCGGTGAGCGGCGCCTACGCAGACGTGAACGGCATTAAGATTAAGAGTGGAGGCGTCGCCCGGATTTGAACCGGGGCTGGAGGTTTGCGGACCGTGCGGTGCCTTCTGCGACAGTCTCCGTTTTTCGATAAACTCGCGCACGTCAAAGCCTTACCGTCTGCCGCGCGTCTGCCCTCGTCCGACCAAACCTGCTAACATCCGACGACAACGGGATCGTTTTCGGGATCACTCGTCCCGGTGCCAGAGGAGCGCGCGATGGCCGCACGGCGTCACAAGCGAGATACGGAAACGTTCGACACCCTGACGTTTTCCGAGCAGGCGAAATCGATCTCCGCGATGCTCGTGAATGTCGAACGTGCGATCCGAAGGCATGTCCGCGACGAACGCGCGACGTCGGCGACGCGACGCAAAGTACTCGCACAAGTTCGACCGGTTCCGGCATCGGCTTTTCCGGACGTTCGCGGCCTGACACATGCCGAGTCCTTCGCTCGCGCCAGTCGATCTGCGCCGCCGTGCCTTCGCTGAATTCGTCGCCGCCCTGAAGCGGGTCGCGCCTCACGTACTCGTCCTCATGCGCGAGGACCGTTTCCCGAAGGACGAGACACGCGTGACGCTTCAGCAACAGTGGCACCGTTTGAAGGCGATCCGCGCTTCATCGATTGGGTCGCACTCACGCAACTCGAATGGCGCGAGGATCCCGAACGAGCGGCGGCGTTGATGTTTCCTGCGGAAACCGAGACTGGAGAGATCGATTACCGAATCCTGCCGCGGCCATCGGATCCTGTTCCGATACTCGGTCCGATTGGTTGCACCGAGGCGATCTTCTCAGGCCCTTGCTCGCTCACCCAGACGACGAGACCGAAGAGTCATTCGTCGCGTGGGCACGAGCGCATTACCGCGCGCGCGCGAAAGAGTTGAACGTCAATGCTATCGCCGCACGACCGCAACTGTCGCGAGACGCCGAATGGTACGTTGAGCGGGAGATCCTTGGCGTGACGCTGAGCGAGATCGCGGATCGTCACGACGTCGATCCGGACGAGATTAGCAAGCAAGTGAAGGAATTCGCGGATCTTCTCGGCGCTCCAATTGATCGCAGCCGCGGTCGTCCGTCCGTGAACCATTAGGAGATCGGCGCGGCGGCGCGCGACACGACGGCCGGAACGTTGCGGACGTCGAACAACCGGACCGGCGACGGTCGCGTTGTGACCGACTTTCGTCGACTTGAAACAATATCAGGATAAGCGAGCGGCACAGAACGGAGAAGAATCGGATGACGTTCGACGCGTACCTTGAACAATTCATCGAGGGCTACTTGCTCGAAGATCTGAACTCGATGGCCCCGATCAGTTTGGCGGAAGGGAAACGCTACGGAGCCGTCGGTTATCCGATGGTCATGACCGTACTCTCTGGCGTCGAAGTACTCGGCGTGTTGACGTCGAGAGCGAAGTTCAATTCCGAGAATGGCGCCGACCGGTTCGGCGAGTACTGGCGGAACTACCTCTATACGGATCGTCCTGCAGTGCAGCGACTCGACTCGCTGATGTACGAGTTCGTCCGCCACGGGTTGGCGCATTCGTTCATGACGATGCCGATGATCCGTGTGACCAAATACCGCGACCCCGGCCATCTCCATCGAAGCCCAACGTCGAACGTGATCTGCGTCGATGCGTTGACGCTGGCCGAGGAGTTCGCCCAGGCGTACTGGCGGCGTCTCCGGCCGACGATCGCGGGTGAATTCAAGATCAACATGGAGACTCGCTTCAAAGAGATGCGCGAAGCCCACTGGCAGGAACGCCAAGGGAAAATGCACAAAGTGGCGAAAGTGCCCGTGCGAACGGCGGCGTTCGACAACGCGCTCTTGCCGCCCCCGAAAATCAACTCGCCGTCGGTACCACCTCTCTATTCCACGAACGTGTCGACGACTGGCTTCGACGATCCGAACAAGTGACGTCGACGACCGGCATCGTGCGCGATCTGGCGCAGCGAGAGGCCGACGACGTACGCGCCGGGCGGGCTCGCCGTCAACTTGAATAGGCAACAATACCAAGTTCAGGGGCGCGCATGGCTGACGATCGAGAGGCAAGTTGGCGATGGATCCGCGAACGCGTCAGCGAATTCGCGACGACGGCCGGCGTTGTGGTGGACGCTGACTTGAAGCGGCTGGCCGAAGGCGGCGAGATCCTGCACGTCGTCGGGCATCGCCAGCGCGTGACCGAGGAGATCAGCGACGGCCTTCTGACGGATCTTCACAACGACGCCGATGCACAGAAGCAGATGGACGATCGACTGCGCGCGATGATCGCGAAGATCCCGAAGGTCGGCGATCGCGTCATAGTCGAACGGTTCAACGGCCTGTTCGATGTGGAGAAGGTTACCGAGCCCGGCGAAGTGGTGAAGGCGCGCACCGACCTAAAAACGCTCGACCAAGCGCGCGAGATCGCACGCGGTCACGTCGAGTCCGGCGGTCGCGTGTGGTTTCTTCGCCACGGCGCAATCGAGCTACAGCCAGATCGGTGGATCGCGAAGAAGTTCAAGGGCGAGACGCCCGGTCCGCGGTTGGTCACGCTGCCGGCACACGTGAAGTGTCAGCACGCGTACGAAGATGACGAGGTGTACTTCTTCAACACGTTGCTACCGCTCGCGACGGGGTCGGTTTCGGCGCAGGAGGCGATGAAGGATCTCGGCGCGAGCTTTAAACACCCCGAACAGAAGGCGCTCGGAGGCGTGATCCTGAACGAGTTCGGAAAAGTGATCACGTCGGACGGCAAGATGCTCAAGTCGTATCTGCCGGCGCGCGTGAATCGGATTCTGTGGAAGGTGGTACGCGGACTGTTCTTTATCGAGTACAACGGCCGCGTGCTTCCGGAAGACACGCCGAAGATGATCGAGATCATCGGTCCGGAGGAAGCGCCGACGAAGCTCCCACCTGCATTCGCACTCGTCCGGGACACCCCGTCGCGCGGTCGGTACCCGGGCGCGTTCGACTACAAGTACCAGCTCTACGAAGATCCGAAAAACCCGACCTTCAAGCTTCACTATTGGGCACTGCTCTTGTGGGATCGGATCATCGCGATCGTCGCGTTCCACGATCCCGATTGCGATTGCGAGAAATGCAAGCCCACGCGCGCTGCGGCCGGCGAAGGTCCGGCCCCGGGAACCGCATCATGATTCCCTTCGAGGTTCGATCGTGTACTGGAGTTCGCTGACAACGTACCAGAAGTGGTTGGCGGTCGCGGATTTCGCGAAGGGATCACTCACCGTCGTGATCGCCGCAATCGCGGTGTACATCGCCTATGAGCAATGGAAGTCGAACGAACGGCGTCTCGTCCTTGATCGGTACGATCGGCGATTCCGCGTTTACCAGCTGACGATGGACTTCATCTCGCTCGCCTGTCGCGACTTCAAGCCGCCATTCGCGGAAATCCAGCGGTTTTATCGCGACACGATGGACGCGGACTTTCTATTCGGGCCGGAGATCGCGGCGTACCTAGACGAATTGAGGAAACACGCCATCGAATCGGAGAGCGCGCATTCGGAGTACCGCGATTACACGATGCCGCTGCCGGACGGTTACGATCACAACGACGTCACGAGACGGATGCACGAGCATTCCGTGTGGCTAACGAATCAATTCGAGGTCGCGCGAGAGAAGTTCCGGAAGTACCTCGACGTCAGCCGGTGATCGGCTTTGGTGCGACTGAGACGAGTCGATCCGGGAAGTCCGTGTGATTCGTTTTACGGCATCGCGGACAGTAAAACCAATGCGCCTCGAATTGGTCGGTGTTGGTAACCTTGAACGTCAGTTCCACTCGCGCCGCACAGGCCGGATTTGATCAGGTCACGTCGATGGAAGTTGTCGCGCCAGTGATCATCACCGGGCCAGTGTAGCTGTACAGACCGCGACAGGCTACCGAGTGCCGAGGTTTGCAGACCATCGACAAGTTCCTGGGGGATCCGCTCACCAGTCGGTCAGGCGCAGCAGCGGCATCGCAGGCCGCGCCGGCGCCGGACAAGAAGCAGGCTAGGCCTGCACATTTCGGATCGACGGCCCTGCGCTTCGACGCGGCTCGCGCATCGGACGACGGACACGGCGCGCTCAATCCTCTTCGCGATCCTGATCGATCAGCTGCGCTGCCGCTCCTCGCGGAAGGTGGATGTCCGGCCAACCCTCGAACAAATCGCGCTGCTCGAGTGGCGCGCGAATGACGCCGGTGGCGATTAGCTCGCCGAGACTGCCCTTCACTTCTTCATGCGGCACACCCTTGCCGGCATCGAGCTCCGCGATCCCGCGTTCGATCTCCAACAGGAACGCGAGTTGCTCGAGCGCGTCGTCAAGTGTTGCGTCAGGCGGAAGCGTGCGCAGCACCTCGATAATGCTATCCCGCGTCATCCGTTCGCCCATGATCCGATCAGATTCTAAACGCCGTAAACCTTTATGGGTTCCGATCGCTGCGTTAACCCGCAATTGGAACACTTTCCGCGTCTTGCGGTCAACGATCGCCGCCGCGCCCAACGCTTTGCGTGTCACGCTCGCTCAGGCATTATGGCAGAAGCACCAAAGGGCAGGAGCTTTCCAGGCTGCTGCTGATCGATGATCGCCTGTAATCTTCGCGCCCACGTTTCAAGCGCGATGCGCTTTTCTGCGTCGTAGCTGTATCGGTCGTACACTCGAGTGACGCGTGCGCCGTGTTCAACGTGGTTCAACACTGCGGAAATGTGGTGGCGAGGGACGCCGGTCTCGGCCATCTTGGTCGCGGCGGTGCGGCGAAGATCGTGTCCACGGAATTCGATCTTCAGCACGCGTGCGATTCGAGAGGGCGCCTTCTTCGCGCGGTCCCGGACGGAACCGCCGATTCCGACGAAGACGCAGTCGTTCTTCTTGTGGTCGATTGAGTGCTCGTCGGTCTCTTTCTCCTGTTCCTGGTTCCCCTTCTTCTGAGCCTTGATGATGGCGATCGCCTCCGGCACTAGTGGAACGCGATGTGCCCGGCCGTTCTTAGCGTACTCACCAGGAATGGTCCACCAGCCGGCATCAAGATCCAGGTCCCGCCAACGCATCTTGAGAACTTCACCGCCACGCTGAGCCGTAAGAAATTGAATCTTCAACGCTGCGGCGAGCGGCGAGGCCACTGGACAAATCGGGTCGTCAGCAGTTCCTTTCGAACGTTTTCGGCCTGGCGCCGCGCGCTCCGCAGTGGTGGGCTGCCTGGATAACAACCGCCACAGGCGCCGAATCTCGTCGTCCGTGAGAACGCGCTCGCGCGAGACCTCCTGCCCTGGCTTATCAATCAGTGATGCAGGGTTCGCGTCGAGCCAGTCGTTGCGGACGCCGTAGTTGAGCATGCGGCGGACGACGGCCAGTACCCGGTTCGCCATGATTGGGCTGCCGCGATCGACAATAGGCGCAACCAGCGCGCGGACATCGCGCCGTGTGAGTTCGCGCACCGAACGGTCCTTCCAGGACGGGAGCACGTCTACGTTGAGCACGCGCTCTTCCTCGGTTGCGCCCCGCATCTTGATGCGCACGTGCTTCGCCACGTATTCCTTAACAAGCGCGGCGACGGTATCGGTTGGCACCTCTCGAGCGGCCTGTCGTTCGCCTGCGGGATCGCCGCCGTTCCGAATTTCCGCTCGCGCGTCCTCGCACGCGTCACGCGCCTTGGCGAGAGAGAGCGTTGGATACTCGCCGAGCACGAGCCGCCGCTGCGAGCCCCGATGCCGGTACCGCATCGTCCACAGCTTTCGACCGCTCGGCAGCACCTGCAGAATGAGCCCGCGCGCGTGGCCATCACGCACTTCCATCGGCGTCGACCTGGGCTGAAGTCTGCGCACCTGTGGATCGGACAAAGGACTGTGGGTCACTCTCGGCACAGGCACACTATAGGCACACTTGATGCGTAATGCAACGGGGTTTGCTGCAAACGCGTGGCGAGGCATTTGTGCCTGTAAAGCCAACATTCAGAGGGAGATGACGTGTTTCAGCGGTGTGCATCCGAAATCAGGCGGTTCCACGTGCACTTTCCTTGGGCGCAGGGGGTCGCTGGTTCGAATCCAGTCGCCCCGACCACTTTTCGAGCTTGGGGTAACAGCGGGGTAACACCCTCGGCACGACGCCGGGCACCATCCTGCGTCGCCTGCACTTCTGCACCACTGCCGAAGTTCGGCGGTACAATGGACATCATGCGGGTCACGATTCAATTGCCCGACGACATATCTGCAGCCCTTGAAGAGCAGTGGGACGACGTGCCGCGTCGTTCGCTCGAAGCCATCGCGGTTGAGGCCTATCGCAGCGGCGCTTTGACAGAATCTCAGATCCGCCGATTGCTGGGGCTAGAATCGCGGTTCCAGGTGCACGCGCTGCTCAAGCAGCACAACGTGCCGCTGCAGTACACGGTCGCAGACCTCGAGGACGATTTGAAAGCGCAACGAGAGCTCGGAATTCTGCCCAGCCGATGATCGTCGTGGCCGACAGCGGGCCGCTGCACTATCTAATCCTGCTCGAACACATCGAACTTCTCCGGCGGTTCTACGGCCAAGTCCTTGTGCCGGAGCCTGTCGCCGGTGAACTCTCCGCCGCTGCCGCGCCAGCCGTCGTGCGAGATTGGATCACGAAGCCGCCAACCTGGGTCGATGTGCGTCCTGTGCCGTCTGACGCGGTCTCGATGATTAGGGACGATCTGGATCTGGGCGAGCGAGCGGCGATCGCGCTCGCCGAGACGATGCATGCCGATCTGCTCTTGATCGATGAAGCCGCGGGCCGTGCTGAGGCGAAGCGTCGACATCTCCGAGTGACCGGCACGCTCGGCGTGCTCAGGGTAGGCGCCGAGCAAGGCCTAGTGAACGTGCCGGACCTATTGGAACGGCTCAAGGCGACCAGCTTCTATCTGGACGAGACGCTCTTGCACACGGTCTTCGACCGGTGGCCGAAGCCATAGCGAGGCGCACCTTCTGCCGCAGAGTGAAGTCGAGCAACACCAGCTGCGCTGCCCTCGGCATTCGCCGGACTTGGATTGAGGACGCCAGATCCTGGCCGGACGCCAACCACGACCTGATTCCCAGCACAGGGTGCAACTGGCGCGACCGCTGGACGCGCCGCAAGGAACCGAATGATGGTCCGTCGGCGCTCTGGTTTGCCCGCTGCTCGAACGACTGACACGGATCTCGGGAGGGCGCTCGAGGCGATGACGGCTCCCGAGTTGCGCTCGTTCGTTCGTGCCGTGTTGGACGAACTCAAGGACGAGCAACGAGGCCGCGTTATCGACTCGTTGATGACTCGCGCCGTCAGGGGCGACGTCGGCTGGAAGCCGAATCGTCCGTCGCCGCGAGTCGTTAACGATGCAAGGTCGTTCGCGGACGCCGCTCAACAGGTGGGGCACGCCGATCCGGACGATGTAAGAGAGTATTTGCGATTGGCCTCTAAGGCTTTTCTCGCTGGCGATCACGCAAGCGCTCGAGCCGTATTCGAGGCACTCCTGATTCCCATCTCCACCGTGGACATCGATCTCGGTCAGCACGAGCTGGTTGACGATGTTCTGAGCGTCGACGTCCACACGTGCGTGGCGCGGTACCTGACGAGTGTGTACACGACCACGCCTCTGCCTGACCGAGCCGGTGCCGTGTTCAAGGCGATTGAGAATGTCAAACCCATCGGCACCGTGCTGAACCCGATCGGCGAGATGGAGGGCGTCTCTGCAGGGGCGCTGCCGGATCTTGGTGCGTTCCTGCCGCGATGGCTGAAACATCTCGCGCGTCGCCGGCCCTCGAAGGATGAATGGGAGA
This sequence comes from Acidobacteriota bacterium, assembly GCA_003222395.1. Taxonomy (GTDB): domain Bacteria; phylum Acidobacteriota; class Vicinamibacteria; order Vicinamibacterales; family CAVVIG01; genus Gp6-AA45. The sequence goes on along the minus strand of QHWB01000078.1, from coordinate 5,515 downwards.
GCGACCACGAACGGTGGCTCCGTGAGACCGTATTGTGGTTGAAGGGTGTGAGTGGGCTTGAGCGACTCGCGCGGAAGACGAAGCGGCCACAGGCGTGCCTCGCGTGGTGTGAGGCATTGGTGGATCGAGGCGATTGGGCCGGGGCCCTTCACGCGTACGACGCCTCCGCGGTGCTCGTGGGCAAGTCGCATTGGCGTGGTGAACTTCTGGATGGCGCGGCTTTGGCCGCGCAACAACTGAAGCGGTCCGATGTTGCCGACCGGCTGGCGGTGGCATGGCATGCCGCTCCGACATTGCCGCGACTACTGCGATGGCTGGTCAGCGAGGATGGCAGCCCAACCGACCTTCGGGCGAAGGCGAGGAAGATTGTGTCGCGCTGCCCCAAGACGGCGGGACGGCAGCTTGGCCTGCTTCGTCTTCTAGCCCGCGATATCAGCGCCGCAGCCGACCTACTATCGCAAGCCCCCGGTCTCGGCTGGTCGAGCGATGAGCATCCGGGTCACGTACTGTTTCCGTCGTTCGCTCTCCTGCTGGCACGCAGAACATCGAAGAGGGTGCCGGACGCGCTCCTCGCAAGCCTCGATTCGACATGTCGCGATCCGCTGGAGGTTCTCTCCTCTGATGACGTCGAGCGCCGGCCCAGGTTGCGTACGCCCTCGATCGCGACGCTGATTCAGGGCGTATCTTCGACGATCACCTTCGTCGAAGAGGATCTAAGATCGATGGTCGACTCCATGTGCGCCGCCGCCGAGAGGCGGGTTGAAGAGATTCTGAACCGCTCCCGACGCCGGCAGTACGGTCACGCCGCGATGCTCGTGGCCTCATGCGTTGCACTGGCGCCGGCGGCCGGCGGCGAGGACCTTTCCGCATGGATGATGGGGCTACGACAGACATACTCGCGTCGTCACGCCTTCAGAGAGGAACTCAGGCGTGCGATGGAGAGTCCGGACGTACGCGACTGAGTGATACTGCCGCCCACGCACGCGCGTGTGCAAACTGAAAAACCACGCGGCGTTTCGCCGCGCTGAGCAAACCAAATCAACGTCATGGACCTGATCTCGGGGTCTGTCGATCAGAGATCGTCGTCGGAAGCGAAGATCGCCCTGTTCCGGTCGCTCTTTCGAGGCCGCGACGATGTGTACCCGCGGCGATTCGAGAGCCGCAAGACTGGCAAGGCAGGCTACGCACCCGCCTGCGCCAACGAGTGGGTGCGTGGCGTGTGCGAGAAGCCGCGCATCAAATGCGCTGAGTGTCCCAATCGTCGGTTCCTTCCGGTCACCGACGACGTCATACGTTGGCACTTGTCAGGTCACGACGCCGAGGGCCAGCCCTTCGTCGCCGGCGTCTACCCCTTGCTGCAGGACGAGACCTGCTTCTTCTTAGCCGTCGATTTCGACAAGGCCGGCTGGCGAGAAGATGCCGCAGCGTTCCTTGAAGCTTGTTGGCACCTCAATCTCCCAGCCGCGGTCGAACGATCACGCTCCGGGCGAGGCGCGCATGTCTGGTTCTTCTTCGAAGAGGCCATTCCGGCCACACTTGCCCGACGACTGGGATCGCACGTTCTCACTGAGACGATGGAAGGGCGTCCGGACATTGGCCTCGATTCGTATGACCGGTTGTTTCCTAACCAAGACACCATGCCGCAAGGAGGATTTGGAAACCTGATTGCTCTGCCGCTCCAGAGGGCTGCACGCAAACAGGACAACACGGTTTTTCTTGATGGCGGCTTTGTTCCGTGGCCCGACCAGTGGGCATTTCTCGCGGGTGTTCGCAAGATCGGGAGGCCACAGATTGAACAGATCGTCGAAGACGCTGAACGACGAGGCCGCATTCTCGGCGTGCGGTTGCCACCACAGGATGACGGAGACACGGAGCCGTGGACGGCGTCTCCGTCGCGTCATCGGAGGGAATCGCCAATCGTCGGCGAATTGCCGCCGACGTTGGAACTTGTCTTGGGCAATCAGATCTACATTGCCAAAGAAGGCTTGCATCCTGGGCTTCGGAATCGCTTGTTGAGGCTGGCGGCTTTTCAGAACCCTGAGTTCTACAAAGCGCAAGCGATGCGGCTTTCGACGTACAACAAGCCACGCGTCGTCGCGTGCGCCGAGGATCTCCCGCGTCATATCGGGCTACCACGCGGCTGCCTCGATGACGTTCGCAAGACGCTCAGCGACGTCGCTGTTCACGTGGCCATTCGTGACGAACGACACGACGGCAATCGGTTGGAGGTGAAGTTCCAAGGAGAGCTCCGGAACGAGCAGAAGGCCGCAGCGGACGCCATGCTGCGCCACGAGACCGGAGTCCTGGCGGCTACTACTGCGTTTGGAAAGACCGTCGTCGCTGCGTGGCTCATTGCTCAACGCGGGGTGAACACGCTTGTGCTCGTTCATCGGCGCCAGCTGCTCGATCAGTGGGTTGAGCGGCTATCGACGTTCCTCGATACAGCCGCGAAATCAATTGGTCGAATCGGCGGCGGGCGAAATCGACCGACTGGAAAGATCGACGTCGGCATTATTCAGAGTCTCGTCCGAAGGGGCGTGGTCGACGACCGCGTCGCCGACTACGGCCATGTCATCGTCGACGAGTGCCATCACCTGTCGGCGCACAGTTTCGAGCAGGTGATACACCAGGCCAAGGCCCGATTTGTCGTTGGCTTGTCGGCAACCGTCGCACGCAAGGACGGTCACCATCCGATCATCTTCATGCAATGCGGCCCAGTTCGGCATCAGGTAAGTGCCCGCGCTCAAGCGGCGTCCCGGCCGTTCGAGCACTTCGTGCTGGTTCAGCCGACATCCTTTCAGCCAACGAGGGACCCCGATCCGGACAAGCGTGTCGAATTTCAGACGCTCTATCAAGAGTTGGTCGACGACGAGGCTCGAACCCGACGAATCTGCGAGGACGTTCTCGACTCCGTTCGCAACGGACGCTCACCTTTGATCCTGACAGAACGAAATGAGCACCTCGATTGCTTCGAGCGCGAGCTGGCGTCGCGCGTCCATCACGTCGTCGTCTTGCGCGCCGGCATGGGCAAGAAGCAGCGGCAGGCGGTCAATGAGCGTCTCGCGGCCATCCCGCGCGAGGAAGGCCGAATCATCGTCGCGACTGGAAAGTACGTGGGCGAGGGGTTCGACGATCCACGTTTGGACACCTTGTTTCTGACGCTGCCGGTCTCATGGCGAGGAACGGTCGCCCAGTATGCTGGCCGGCTACATCGTCTGTATGACGGGAAGCGCCAGGTGCGCATCTACGATTACGCCGATCTCAACGTGCCGATGCTGGCGCGAATGTTTGACCGACGATGTCGCGGGTATGAGGCGATTGGGTACACGATCCTTCTTCCGGCGAGTGCAATTCCAGGGTGGCCCGCTGATGTCGTTCTTCCGTCCGATCCGGTCTGGAAGCGCGATTACTCCGGTAGCGTGCGAAGGCTCATTCGGGACGGCGTCGATACGCCGCTGGCGAGCCTGTTCGTGCATGCCGCGCGTGCAATGCCAGAAGACGCCGAGGGTGCAGCGCGGGCAAGAAGTGCAACGGAGGCGTTTCTCTACCGCAGACTGGACACGCTGGCGGAGACCAACGGACGCTTCCGTCTCAACGTGCCGCTGCCGATCCCGTTCGACGGCTTCGGAACTCTTGAAGTCGATCTGCTGTGCGCCCACGCGCGTGTAGCCATCGAACTCGATGGCGGACAGCACCTCGCGGATCCGATCGCGTATCGTCGCGATAGGCGGAAGGACCAGTTGCTGCAAGAGAACGGCTATTTCGTGCTGCGCTTTCTTGCCGAGGATGTGGGCAAGGAATTGGACGCCGTGCTCGACGCGATCCTGAGGGTGCTCGCTCGGCGTCGCCAGTCGGCAACACGGGCCGAGCCTCTGAAATTCGTCCGGCAAGGCGGTTAATGAAATCGCCCACAGGCTGCGAAGAGGCGCGTACGGCCTCTGACGCTGGCCGTCTCGGCCGCGCGGATTTGAGCTAACAGGAGCTCATAGCTCGAGAGTCCATCGTGGCGTCGGCTGGAAAGTCTCTCGCCTATCGGGGCGATCCTGGAAAAATTCTTCAAGCGGCAGCACCTTGACGTCATTGAGCTGCTGACGCCGCGCGCGCCGACAAGAAGACAATCCGCCGGCGAAACCTTGCGTCGCGTTTACCCACATCAAAAATCTCGACTCGCGGGTTCGAGCCTAGCCTTGGCGCCCAAGCGGTGCCGGGCCGCTCGGTTCCACGCCCCGAGGTGCCCGGCGCCGCAACCGGGCCGGCACCCCATCAGCCTACGCTAGGACGCTTACGGTCAGAAACCTCCAAAACAGGGGGTCACAGCGCCAAATCCATCGGCAAGTCAATCACTTGGAGGTTCGGACTTGCGGAAAGTTGCGGACAATCGCAGGACGTGGCTCTTGGGCGCAGGGGGTCGCCGGTTCGAATCCGGCCGCCCCGACCACTTTTCAAGGGTCCGGGGTTCCACCGGGGTTCCACCCCAGACGCCATCCGTCGATTTCCTGAATCCAGCAGTCTTGGGTGCGCTGCAGTCCTGATTCGCGGGCTCCGGAACTCCCGGCGGGCGTCAGTCCTTCACAGACGCTTCGGCCATTTCTGGCGACCGTGAAAGACGGCGATGACCTCCAGACGATCACCTCGCACTCTGTAGGGGATCACGTACCGCGTGTCCGGCACGACGAGTTCCCGAGTGCCGGCGACGCGGCCGGGACGACCGAGATTGGGCAGTTCAGCAAGGCGCTCAACAGCGGCGAGCAAAGTGCCAGCGACTCGATTGGCGGCGTTCGGATTGTCGTTCGCGATATACGAGCGGAGGTGAGTCAGGTGGTCGATGGCTCGCGGCGACCAGACGATGGTCACACGCGAGGCGCCTTCCGTTCACGCTTGCGACCCCACGAGCGGAGCCAGTTCGCCACGTCCTTGTGTGGAACACCCCGGCCCTCGTCGAGCTCTTTGATGCCGGTCTGAATTTCATCCAGCTGCCAGCTCTCGGCCTCAACGAAGGCGGCAATCGCCTCGGCCGCAAGAAACGATTTCGAGCGACGTGAGCGTTTGGCGAGTACCTCGAGACGTTTCTTCGTATCGATGTCGATTCGAACCGAGAGTGTCGTCGTCATTTGTGATGGCTTGTGCGATGACGTATACATGATAGCACACGCCGGCGTCCGACCGGTTCCCTCGTGACATTCACAATCTCGAGATGATTACGATTCGATGCCTTTCTTGAAACGGTGCTTGTCCATTTCCAGCGCACGAATCTTCGATTCGAGCGTTGATCGTGGCATCCCGAGCCGAACTGCCGCACCGTCCGGTCCTGACGCACCTCGCCGGGCGTGGTGTGGCGGCGCCGCCCACGCAAGACGTACAACTACGCGATAGTCATTTCATGCCGGCGGCCTTTTATAAGCTCGCACGGGATGAGTCCCGTTCGAATCCACACCCGGTTCTCATCAACGAGGAGGTGTCGCTCCTCAGCTCCGAGCAGGCGACGGCGTCCCTGCTGTGTGGCGACTGTGAAGAA
>QHWB01000017.1 GCA_003222395.1 Acidobacteriota bacterium | reverse complement strand
GTCCTTGTCGAGCGAGAGATCGACGATCAGCGATGACGTCGTCGGCCACGCAGCTCCACATCCCGTCCGACCCGGCTCGAGTCGGAGCTTCGTCCTGATGACGCTTCGGCCCGGTAGACATGCCCGGTACGACGTGCGGGGCTCTGTCGCCACGATCTCGCAGAACGCAGATCCCATTTGGTTGTGTTGAGCGCAGCCAGGAGTGCCGATCGGCAACCCCGCGAAACTGTGTGGTGGCATAGGCTGTCGACGCGGCATTCGTCGTCGCATGCACGTGTGCGGCGGCTTACGCCGCAGCTACTGCAGCGCCGGCCGGCCGCCTCCACCGAGCAGCGACGTGTCGATGGTGAAGATGAAATGGCGGCCCTCGGGCCCCCCGGTGTGCCACGACGCCGCAACGGCGGGGAAACCGCCGGCGCGCAGCGTCGCGCCGATCCCCACGCTATGCTGTAGCCCGCTGAAGCTCAAGGCCTCACCCTGCGCCGCCACTTTGCCTTGCTCGAGTAGCACCAAAGCGCCGATCGGCCCCCACAACGCGTGTTCAACGGTTTCCTGAAACAGCATCAGGTGGGGGCCGCGGAACCGGTAGTCGTCGTAGCTCGCGAGGGCGCGTTGACCGTCGATGTCCGATCCACCGAGCGTGCGTTGCAAGTAGAACGGCACAACACCGCTGTCGCCGACCTGTGACTTCGAGACGAGCACGCGGACGCTGATGCTACCCCAGAGATCGCGGGTTACGCTCGGGCACGCATCCACTAACGGCGACACCGAACATTCGTTTGGCGTATTCCGTTCGTCCCGCAGCGCTGGTCCGCCGCCGGTGTGATACAGCGGGACCTGGTGGTTCAGATCGATTGTCCAGCGCCGGAACGAGAACGACGAATCGCTGCTCGCGAACTGCTGGTACAGGAACGTGTAGCCGAACTGCAGACGATCGTTGAACAGCCACGGACGGAGCCGCACTCCTTCGCCGAACTGCGCGAAGGCGGGGTGCGTCGTGACACCGGGCGCCGTGACCTCCGTGAATCGAGTCTTGATTGACGGGACGTCGTCCGCCGTGGCGCCGCGGATGTCGAACAGGCGTCCGTTGGCCTCGAGGAGAAGGCTCAGTTTCAGCGGCGCGACTGTGCTGAGCGGGATCGCCGCGTTGCCGCCGAGAATCGTTTCGGACATGCCGTAAGCTGTCTTATCCGCGATCGACGTGTCCGATCCGATCCCGTAGAAGGTAAGCTTTGGCAGCGAGTTCGCCTGCGCGTAAACGTTGTAGACTGGGTACTCCGTAATCCGAAGCGGTCGCGCCCGCTCTCCGGGCCCCCCGAGCTGCGGCGGCTCGATCTTCGAGCGAAGCAGCTTGAGGTACGTGCCGGCCCCGCGGGTCCGGCGCCGAAACCGTTCTGCGGCGCGATACTGCCGAGCGACACGTGAAACGGATGATCCGTAGCCAGCGTCGCCGCGCAGGATGCGAAGTTCTTCACCGAGCTGCAGTCCTCCGCCAGATCGTCTCGCTCGAGACGGATCTCGGCGCCTAACCGGCTTTCCTTCGGGTCCGTCGGCTGTGTGCCGCCGGTCTGCGCACTGGCGGCGATCGTGTGACCGCCGAGCGCGAGCACAAGCAGCGCGATCACCCGGACGTTCATCGCCGACCCCGCTTGCGCTTGCGCGACGACGACGCTCTCTTCCTGCGCGGAGGGGCGGCAGCCGCCCGCTTTCGCGAAGCGTGTCGCGACTTCACCCCGGCGGGGGTCGGTGACACGCCGTCTAGCGGCACATCGAGCGGCCGTCGCTTCATCGGCGGCAGCAGTACCTGCTGGTGCAGGGCGCGATTCAAGTGTCGGACGTACGCGGCGACCTGCGCTTCGGTCTTCGGCTTCTTCCGTCGAACGCGCCGTCCGGCTTCGGAGAGGGCCTTTTCCAGTTCGCGGACGTGCGTGAGAAGAAGGGCGTTCGCCGGGCGCTGCGGATCGTACGCGCTGCGCGGCGTGGTCGGCATCTTGATAGCAGTCATTCACATCACCGAGGAGCTACACAAAGTTCGGCCCGTCCGTGCGCATCATGGGCTCGGACAGCAGATGAAGAAACGTTCTCGCTTTCCTCTCGCGGTCGGTTCGGGCTCCGCCGAATCCGGGCAGCAGCCACTCGGTTGCCGTCGCCGGGATCGACGCGTGCTCGTAGACGTCGTTTACCACACGGCCCTTTGCCACCCACGGCGACACCAGAATCGCTGGAACGCGCACGCCAAGCCGATCGAACTTGAACGGCTGGCCAGTGCCCGTCTTGTCGGGCGGCGCTTCAAAGTCGCCGTCCTTGCCCTCGGGGCTGGGCGGCGGCACGTGATCGAAGATGCCGCCGTGCTCGTCGTAGACGATGAGTAGCGCCGTGTTGGGCCAGAGTGCCGGATTCGACTTGATCGCCATGTAGATCGAGCCGATGAATCGCTCGCCTTCCGCGACGTGATGGTCCGGATGCTGGTCGCTCGCGACGAGGCCGTCGTGATCGCTGTAGTTCGGCTCCACGAAGGCGTAGTCGGGCAGCGTGCCGGCGCGACAGTCCGCCAGGAACTGTTCGTAGGTGGCGAAGATCTGTGGCTGGTCCTGCAGCAGGTTGATCAGTTCGAGCGTCGAACTCGCGCGATCGAAGTAGTAGAGCTTGGTCGCCCGGCCGGCGGCACGCAGCCGCTCGTAGATGCTCTTGATCGGGTGGCCGAAATACTTCATCTCCATGCCGACGTGGCCGAACGACGTGCCGTAATGCGCGATCGCGCGGTTGCACAACGTCGGCCCGGGAATCGACGCGAACCAGCGGTTGAACACGACGTACTTGAGCGCCAGATTGCTCAGCACCGGCAGCTGGTCGGGAGTGAAGTAGTACATGATCCGGTGCGAGCTCTTTACGTCATTCCGCTGCTTGAAGTAGCTCTGGATGAACCCGCGCATGTCGGGCGTCGGGCCACCGTTGAAGATCTGCTCGTTGACCGGCGCGAAATCGTGGTTCGGATCGGGATCGAGCTGGCCCTGATATTCCGCCTTCGGCTGGGGCGGAATTTCGTTGCCCTGCGTGTCGGGGTTCGTGTAGCCATTGGGCCAGATCTCGATGCCCGGGTGGGCCGGCTTCAGCCCGCCGAACATGTGATCGAAGGAGCGGTTTTCCATCATCAGCACGACGAGGTGCCGGAGATTGTCGAGGCCTGTCGGTGGCATGGTCTAGTCCGTCATGAGCGTCCGGTTACGTGTCGACTCCGATTATAGTGAAGGACGCGCGTGGTCTGTCTCCACTGCGCGAGCACGGAGCGGGGTGTGTGCAACTCCGGCGTACACCATCTACGCTTGCAGGGTGGTATTGAGCATGTCCGCCAGCGTGCCAGCGTAAACGTGCCATTCGAGCCAAACCTCGGCTTCCAGCCATCCTGATGTACGAACGACTGCCGGTCGCGAATCAGAATGCCCAGGAACGTCTCCGCAACGATACGACCGCCGACCGGTCCGAGTTGCGCCTTCTTCGCGCCGCTGAAGAAGTTGTGCCGCGCTTCGGCAAGCACGTAGACCCACAGGGGCACTTGCCTTTGAACGCGTCGTCGATCTGGGCGATGTGCTTCACCTCCTCGCCCTCGCCGGTCGTCGTCTCGTCCTTCGGGTCGTCTTCCGGCGGCCCCAATGAGGATCTGCGATGTCTCCGGTGAGCGCACCGCGCTTTTTCATTTCTTTGGCGATGTCCTGTGCCGTCGGTAGATGCAGCTTCATCCCTCGAAGCAGGTTTCGAAACGCCAAACTGAACGGGCCTTGTTCCAGCCACCGACACGGGAAGTTTCGTCAACGGCTCGACGATCGACGTGTCGATCTTGTAGGCTATCTGCACGCGATCAGCGGGTGGGACCGCGGGCTGCGAGCGACCGAGATCCACGAAACGCTGCCAGTCGATGGTCCAGTTCTTGTTGAACTCGCCAAACGCGTTGAGCCCCAGCTGCGGGTTGTCTTGGTCGAAAATCGGAACCACCGGCGTAACCTCGTTGACGCGATAGCCGGGGCATACCATGGAGTGGCCGAACCGGTACGCCGCAACCGTGAACTCCACCGGCATGACGCCGGTCCTGTAGTGATACAACTTAAGCGCATTCTCGACGTCGCGGATATTCAGTGACCGCGACGGATCGCAGATCGCTGGTGACAAAGCGTCGAGAATCGGCTGGCGCCGCCGCTCGCGGCGCCCTGGACGACCAGGGATCGATTCAACATGTCGAGATCTGATTCGGCGCATAGCCGAGGAGAATTGTCTGTGGGGTGCTCCGCGGATCCACGGCGAATTACTGAAGCCCCGATTCGCCATCTCGGAACGCACCGTCTCGCGTTATCTGCGCGGCCGCCCGACTACGCGGTCACAATCGTGGCGTACATTCTTCGCGAACCACTTCGGTGACCAGACATTTGTCTCGCCTCTCGCCGGTGATGTTCGCGGATGCGCACGATGACGACATCGTCGTCGACGTCTCTGACGAGTCGTTCCGACCAGCTCCGTCGATCGATGCGTCGTGTGCCTCCATTCACGGACCGAGTGTTGATTGGGGTCGGTCGCTCCAACACTCGTCCCTTGGTGTGCGTCTCGGTCACAATTACCTTCAGGACCGTCCAGGCGCGCGCGAGTGCAGTGGCCGGGACCCGCCGCGGCATCTACGGGTTCAACCAGCCTCGCTGCCGCCGGGTGGCGTGCCCACAGTGCCTCTGCGACCAACGCCAGTGCGAGATCATTCGCCTGCGCGAGTCCGCCATAGGCCAATGCCGAGTCCCTCTTCCTGCGCAATCGAGTCGTCACCATCGGCAGCCCGAATACTTCGTTCAGCCCGCGACGTGGTTGATGTGTAACGAGATTCGCACGGCGATCGGAATATTGGCGAAGCACAACGGCTGCTGATCGTGCCGTTCCGGTGACAGGGAGAGTCTTCTCGCAGTTCATTACTCAATTCGGTGAGAACGCTTTGACCCAGCGCGAACAGCTGCTTTGCCCTTCCCTGCCCTCTCAGCTGTCCCACGGCCGGTGGTAAGTTTGTCAACCTCGGGCACCTGCTTGCTGGGAGTACGATTGCGGTTCTCGATTTTCGGTGCCTGACTGGCTGCTGGCCGCACTCGAAACACTGGTAGAACGAGCGGCGGCAGATTCATCCGAGCCGCCGTCGTCTGCACATATTCGCGCCAGTATGGCCATGCGTTGAATGCAGCATTCACGCGAGCGAACTCTCCTAGCACTTCGTCCGAAAATCGTTTCGCATCGAGCAAAGAATATTGCAATGCAAACGTTACGTTCATGAACACGGGTGCGTCGTCTGTAGCTTGTTGCCCTTCGCTAACGACTTGCGCGCGCAGCATCGCGGCGACGATGAATCCATCATCTGAGCGTTGCATCACAGTTGTGCCGTGGGTCGCAACCAATTGTGAGTTTGGCACTGCCCTCACATGCCTGATGCGCGTCCTGACAGCCGCCTCTACAAGCCGTACATCGACTAGTTGGACGCCTGCAATTACGGCGGAAAGGTCGTCCTTTGGTTCTTCGGTCATGCCACCAGTTCCAGTTGGGTGTCACGCACGGCTACATTTTCCTCAACTGCAGCCGGTGGTCTTAGGACTGCCTGCTGTATTACGGTCGCGGTCGTCCATGCTTCCGTACGCAGTTCCGTTGTTCGATTGTCGACTCCAGAGACACGTGCGACCGCTTCCTCCGTCATTGACGCCTCAACGGCGCCAAGGTCAACGTGCATGCTCTTTGCGGCCTTGGAGATGTCCCAAGTAGATTGCAGATTCATCCAAAACTCGGGCGATGTTCCAAGCAGCCTGGAAAGACGAATAGCGGTATCCGCCGTGACACCCCGCCGCCCACGGATGATCTCGTTAAGGCGATTCAGCGGAATTTGCATCTGCTCTGCTGCGGCGACCTGCGTGAGCCTCAAAGGGTTCAGAAACTCTTCGAGGAGCATTTCGCCCGGATGCGTAGGCTCACGATGGCTGGGAATCATGTGACCTCTCCTTCATCGCGTTAGTGAACATCTTCGCAGGTGACGTCGTGAGCATTACCGTCGACGAATCTGAAGACGATGCGGTATTGATCATTGACGCGGATGCTGTGATGCCCCGGACGATCGTATTTCAGTTCCTCTAACTGATTATTCGGTGGCACGCGCAAATCATGGAGTGAGTGTGCCGCGTGGACCATATCGAGCTTCCGACGAATGACGCCCCAGAGCTGTTTGGGCAATCTGCGCGCTTGCTTCGTATCGCGGCCGTGATGCACGTCTTCTGTCGGGACGTCCCCGAAAGACTGGATCACAACCCGAATTTACATGGTTACCCGGTAATCGTCAACCTCAAAAGGCAATTGAACTGACCGACCTGAGCCGTTACATATTTGTAACGAAGCTCGGCAACTAGACCCACTGATGAGGCTGCTCCAGCATCGATGACGGTCAGCCGTACAGGAACAAACGCGTGTCTATCGCAACATCGGTAATTGTTGCAATCATTGATGTTCAGGCTTTCTGCGCATACCCTTCTTGAGGCGCGATCCGACCCTCATCGCACGGCTACTGATCGTTCGGACCGTCCGCTTACCCTGCCCAAACGGGTCAGGCAACTCGAGGCCCGTCGTTGCGGCCACCGATGGCGGGGCCGATCATCGAGATTCCGGAAGTCGGCGGCCTTCATCACCGCTACGAACGGCAGGCCGCGTAAGCGCCAGACCTGCCGGCGCACATGTGCTGGACATTAGCGCGGCGTCAGCACGCATTGCACACAGCCCGTCTCGCTCAATCGATAGGGCGTTCCAGCGCGAGCTGACCTCAAATGTCAACGCGATCGGACATATGCAACCCGCGCATGGGAGCCCGGCCGGTTTGTCTCGGCGGTAAACGCCGACTCTGTTTTGGCGAACGACACCCAGACTCAAATCACCCGAACGTACTTCACCCTGCAGGCCCCGGCGCCTGTCTGCTGGAAATACTCGATCGTCACGTCGTGATCTCGCCCCGCGAGGTCGATCTGCCGTGAATGGGCGATGTGGGCGGAAGCTGATCGTCTGCTACACTGGCAACGCGCATAATGTGCTTCGCTATGCGTGTCATCGAGGCGCGCTGGACAATGATGAACCGCGCTGCACCTCGTTTGGTGTGCTGTCGGTAGACGCGGCAATGGCCGACGAAATTCTGCGCGTCGTGCAACCAGCTGCCGTCGATGCGGCAGTCGTGGCGAGCGAAGACGCGGCGCGTCGACAGGATGAAATGCTGAACGCGTGGAAGCGCGATCTGGAAGCGGCGCGCTACGCGGCGCAGCGAGCGCAGAAGCAATACGACGCGGCTGACCCCGACAATCGGTTGGTGGCCGACGAATTGGAGCGGCGCTGGAATCACGCGTTGCAGCGCGTTCATGAGATTGAGGGACGCATCGATCAGCACGTCCACGGGCAACCTCAGAGACCTGTCCCTCGCCAAGAAGAATACGAAAACATAGCCGCCGACCTGGAGGCCGTGTGGAATGGTCCGCACGCCGACCTGCGTTTAAAGATCCTTGGAAAGGTGGCGTGCACACGGAGTTGCGATTGTCGCGACGCCGTCGCGGGCAGAATATCAGCCACACCTCGAAAGACATCATTGAGGCTGTACGCGTGTTGGCTCGCATCTGCTCAGATGATCTGTTAGCCAACGCGCTCAATCGGAGTGGACCGTTGACCGGACGTGGGAATCGGTGGACCCGTGAACGCGCCACGGCGCTTCGCACCCATCATGCGATCCCGTGCTACGACATCATCGTCGCCAGTCAGAAGGATGGATGAATCTCACAGAGGCCGCCAGGTACTTGGGCATCAGTGCCCGCACCCTGCGGCTCGCGGTGGAGCGTGGTGAACTCGAAGCCGACCATCCGTTGGCTGATGGGCCGTGGGTATTTAGGCGGAGTGTTTTGGACACGCCGACCGCCGCAGCCTTGGTGGCCCGAGTCCAATGCCGGCATCCACAGCCCGCGATACCAACCTCGCAACAAGGAACTCTCGGTTTCTCTAATCTTTCACGCACATAGCGAGGTGGGGCAGTATGAAACGTCGTTGTGGTATTCGACGTAGGCGTTCAAGACGCAGCGCAACCCGCGCTCATTCCAGACGATGACGTGATCGAGGCATTCGCGGCGAATGGATCCGATCAACCGTTCGGCATACGCGTTGGCGTGAGCAGTCGATTGCACCACCTCCGAACGGTGAGGCACAAATCTTTCGGGTTGCCCATCCCTTTCATCCACTGCGTGGCCGGACGTTTCGATTAGTCGATTGCCGGCAAACGTGGGGTGAGGACCGCGTCTACTTCCATGACAACTCGGGACAGCTCGCCAGACTTCCGCTCCAGTGGACCGATGTCGTTCCCCGACAATCCGATCGTGGTGGTCGGTGCGGGCCGGGCTCATTTCCGCTACGACGATCTCTGTCGGTTATCGGACACGCACCGCCGGCGCCGGTGGGGCACTACGACTTCCAGCCGGGACAGGAGATGCAGCACGACACCTCGCCGCACCGCATCACCATCGGTGGTGTCGAGCAGCGCATCGACACGGCCTCGCTCGTCTTGTGCTACTCGCGCATGCTCGTCTTTCAGGCGTATCCCGTCTTCACGCGCTTTTGCTGCAAGGTCTTCCTGACCGACGCCCTCGAGTATCTGAGCGGCGCGGCGGCGACGTGCCTGATTGACAACACGCACGTCGTCGTCGCCGCCGGCACCGGCGCGCGGATGGTGCCCGCGCCCGAAATGGCGGCGTTCGCCGAGCGCTACCGCTTCACCTTCCGAGCGCACGAGAAAGGTGATGCGAACCGCTCGGCGCGGGTCGAGCGACCCTTTCATTTCATCGAGCACAATTTTCTCGCCGGGCGCACGTTTGCGGATCTCGGCGATCTCAATGCCCAGGCGCGGGTCTTCTGCGACAAGGTGAACGCCACGCGCAAAAAGCATCTCCACGCGAGCCCGCGGGAGCTCTTCGCCGCCGAACGCCCCCATCTGCGTCCGCTCCCGCTCTTCGTCCCGGAGGTGTACGCCCTCCATCATCGCCTCGTCGACGTGGAGGGCTATGTCAATGTGCACGGCCACCGCTATTCGGTGCCCTATCTCTTGATCGGGCGTCAACTCGAAGTCCGAGAAACGAAGGATCGGATCGACGTGTACCACGGGCCTCGGCTCGTCGCGTCCCACCAGAAGGTGCTCAGTCGCACCTTCACGCGGGTGACCGTCCCGGAGCACCGGCCGCCCCGCGGGGCGCGGCCCAGCACGCAGCCGTTGCCGGAGGAGCACATCCTGGCGCAAGCCGATCCGCCGGTTCCTGCGTATGCCGCGGCGCTCAAGCACCGCAGTGCGGGACGCGGCACCCTCGCGCTCCGCCGGCTGCTCGTGCTGTACCGCGAATATCCGCGCACCGCGTTCCTGCAGGCCGTGACGCTCGCGCAACAGTACGGCCTGTTGATGTCAGCGCTCACCTGAAACCGCGTAAATCTGGACGCTCCGCGCGGCGTCGGTGTTCTTGTCTTTGGTTCTTGTTCTTCTGACTGAAAAGGGAAAGTGGCTGTGGACGCTTGTGGGAAACCCGTGAATCGTACCGGGATCCTCGGAGGGCCCATTCAGAGAGAGGATGGAGCCCATGGCACGACCACCCAAGTATTCCCCGGAGCTGCGTGAGCGCGCGGTTCGCATGGTGC
>QHWB01000016.1 GCA_003222395.1 Acidobacteriota bacterium | reverse complement strand
TCGCCGATCGCCAATCGGCAGGACGCCCAACTGGAGCCGCTGATCGGCTTCTTCGTCAACACGCTGGTGATGCGCCTGCGGCTGCGGCCGGGCCTCTCGTTTGCGGCGCTTCTCGCCGACGTCCGTCGCACCGCCCTCGAAGCCTATCAGCATCAGGACGTCCCCTTCGAACGTGTCGTGAAGGCCCTGGCCCCTCACCGCCGTCTCGATGCGTCCCCGCTCTTCCAGGTCAACTTCGCGGTCCAGAACGCGCCCAGGGTTCCGCTCAAGCTCCAAGCGATCGCGGTCGAGCTCGTACGAAGTCAAGACCTGAAGGTTCGATTTGATCTTGAGACGCATATCTGGGAGCGCGACGGCGGCTTCATGGTGTCGTGGGTATACAACCGGGACCTCTTCGATCGATGGCGAATCGAGCAGATGGCGCGGCACTATGGCCGGATCCTCGACGCCGTCCTCGTTGACGACACGTGCCGCGTGGACGACATCGCCCTGCTCGATGCCGCCGAGCAGCAGCGGATCGTCAGCGATTGGAACCCGCACCCCGCGCTTCTGCCGCCGACCACACTTCCCGCCCTGTTCGAGGCACAGGTCGCCCGCACCCCGGACGCCACCGCGCTGGTCTGCACCGACCAGCACGTCACCTACGCCACCCTGAATGCGCGCGCCAATCAACTCGCACATCTCCTCATCCGTCACGGCGCCGGGCCGGAAACCATCGTTGCAGTTGCCCTGCGCCAGTCACTTGAGATGTTCGTCGGGCTCATCGCTGTGACCAAAGCGGGCGCCGCATACTTGCCAGTCGACAGCTCAGTACCGGAGTTGCGACTGAAAGCGATAACACAAGCGGCGCAACCCATCTGTATCGTGACAACGCGCGACGCAGCCCACAGGTTCGAAACAATCGGTGCGTTGCTGGTCGTTGTCGATGAGAAGGCGACCTGCGATGAAGTGATGCGCCAGAGCGTCATCAACATCCTGCAATCGCAGCGACGGCTTCCCCTGACCGCCGGCCATATGGCCTACGTGCTATACACTTCGGGATCCGCTGGCGCACCAAAAGGTGTCTGTGTGTGCCATCGAGAGCTGTCTCACTATCTCGCGTGGGCGGTCGCTCGGTACGTCCGCGACGATGGCCTGGGAGCGCCGATAAACACTTCACTTCTGTTCGACGCCACGATAACGAGCCTCTACCTGCCACTGCTCTCAGGAAAGTGCGTCATCGTCCTCCCTGAACGAAACCAGCTCGAACAGTTGGCGCAGCTCCTCCTCTCTGAGACCGATTTGACATTCGTGAAGCTCACTCCCGCTCACCTTCTGGCACTAGCCGGGCTTCTCGGCAACGACAATGTCAGCATCGGATGCAGGCGGTTCGTCATTGGCGGAGAAGAGCTCACACATGGGGCTCTCGATTTCTGGCGTCAACGCGCTCCCGCTGTCGAACTTTTCAACGAGTACGGCCCAACAGAAACGGTTGTGGGTTGTTGTGTGCACGAAGTCGCGGCTGCGGATGCCAGCGCACGTACTGTCGCGATCGGCACGCCGACGCCTGGAACACAACTCTATGTCTTGACGCATCGGTTGACGCCAGCACCAATTGGCGTCATCGGGGAGCTCTATATCGCTGGAGTTCAGTTGGCGCGAGGATATCTCAGCCAATCGGCCAGGACGGCAGAGCGATTCGTGCCTGATCCGTACGGACCCGCTGGATGCCGGATGTATCGAAGTGGCGATCTCGCAAGCTGGCGGCGGGACGGTCAACTCGAGTATCGAGGCCGGACAGATCGGCAGGTCAAGATTCACGGATACCGAATCGAACTCGAGGAAGTCGAAGCAGCTTTGCGTCACGACCCCCGCGTAGACGATGCCCTGCCGATCACGTTGAGCTGACTCAGATCGCGATGTGGCGCGACCTCTATAACGCCACGTATATGACTGCGCTCAATGATGACGGCGCGTCGGATCTCGTCGGCTGGACCAGTAGTTACACAGGCCGTCCAATCCCCGCCGACGAGATGCGCCGTTGGGTCAACCACACGGTAGCGCGGATACGTGAACTGTCGCCGACGCGGGTTCTTGAGATCGGGTGCGGGACTGGGTTGTTGCTTAAGGCACTCGGTGCCGACTGCCAAGCCTATCTCGGCGTGGATTTCTCGTCGATAGCGATACAGCGTCTCCGCACTATCCTGGCCGGACGACCTGAAATGGGTCACGTCGAATTGAAGGAGTCAGTCGCCCACGATCTCGCTTTCATTCCAGACAAGTCTTTTAACGTTACGATCATCAACTCAGTGACGCAATACTTCCCAAATGGACGGTACCTGGTTGACGTCCTCAAGGAAGCCATCCGCGTCACGTGTGACGGTGGCTCTGTATTCGTCGGTGACGTCCGCAATTACTCGTTGATGGATGCGTTCTACGCGGCTGTGGAGCTGCATCGTGCCGAGACGGCAGATACCGTCTCTGATTTAGCGATGCGACTCAGTCGAGCCAGCCAGAACGAGCGAGAGTTGAGCGTGGCTCCAAAGTTCTTCGACGAGCTCGCGCGGTGCGTTCCTCGTATGGGGCGCCATAGCGTCCGTCTCAAAGCGGGCGGCGATGAAAACGAGCTGACGCTTTTCAGATATGACGTCGTAATCTCGGTCGGTAAACCTGAAACGTTGCAGGAGCCAGACATCTGGATACGCTGGGATGAGGGCGCGCATTGGGAATGTGAGTTGCGAGAGCGTTTAGCCGATCCGAGGCGGCTGTCGATCGGGATTCAAGGCTTTCCTGATCGACGAGTGATGCCGTATGTATCTGCTTCACGAGCGCTGCGCCATGGAGCGAGCGATGGCGCGGTCACGGATTTGTGGAGTCGTCCGTCGGTAGGCTACGAGCTCAGTCAATTAGACCAATTGGCTGAACAAGCGGCGGTACAGTTCGAGTTGAGAGAAGGTCATGGCGACGTGGGCGAGTACGAAGTGATCTTCAATCCGCGATGGGCAGGCCGGGTCGGCGTCGCAAGATCGATCGACGCGGTCTGTTGGCCGTCGCTTGTCAACCGTCCTGCTCGCTGGCATGTCGCGGCTGCGCTCACCAAGGCGCTACAGGATCGACTGTCACAGACGCTGCCAGCGTATATGCTCCCGCATTCTATCACGGTGCTCGAGGAATGGCCGCTAAACACCCACGGCAAAGTAGACCGGCGCGCTCTCGCGCCACGCCAGGTCGAGGAAGGTGATCGGCCACCGAGAACTCCAGAGGAAGGAATTCTGTGCGAGCTCTTTGCCGAGGTCTTGCGTTTACCGAGTGTCGGAGTGGATGGCAGTTTCTTCGCCTTGGGCGGGCACTCTCTCTTGGCGGTGAGTCTGATCAGCAGAATACGCGCCGCGCTGGGCGTGGAGGTCGGACTGGATGACATCTTTGAATCGCCTACAGTGGAAGGACTGGCACTTCGGCTGAGAGCCGCGGTTACAGCCGGGCCCTGCATTGAGGCGACGAGTCAATCAGCTGCTGAAACCATGTCATTCGGGCAACAGCGTCTTTGGTTTCTTGACCGGCTTCGAACGGGTAGCCCGGAATACAACAGTTCGGAGGCGCTCCGCCTTCGAGGAGCTTTAGACCGCGCCGCCTTGCAACGAGCTATAACGTCGGTTGTTTCTCGACACGACTCGCTTCGCACAAGGTTTGTCGAGACCGACAGCGGACCGCACGCAATTGTCGAAGCGCTCGCAGAAGCACCAATCACCATCGAAAACTGGGAAGCCGAGAGCCGCGAGGAACAAGAGCGTCGTTTGAGGGAGCTGCTCGACACGGAGCAGCATACACCGTTCGATCTGGAACGAGCGCCACTGTTGCGCGTCAGGCTCGTGCAGTTGGGAGCAGAAGATCATGTTCTCGTTCGCACGATGCATCACATCGTCTCGGATGGATGGTCTCAGGCGATCGTGAATCGTGAGCTCTTTTCACTCTATGCAGCGTTTCGGCGCGGTGAGAGTGACCCACTGCCCCGATTACCGCTTCAGTATGGTGCATTTGCGGCGTGGCAACGTGAATTGTTGAAAAGCGGTGAGATCGATGCCGGTTTGCATTACTGGTCGCAGCAACTTGCAGGCGCGCCAGAAATGCTGGCGCTCCCGACTGACCGACCACGGCCGGCTGTGACGACGACAAGGGGCGCTGTTGTTCGCTCAGCGTTACCAAGAGAGCAGGTGCTGGCTCTGAAGAAACTAGGTCAAAGTGAGCAGGCGACGCTGTATATGACCCTGCTGGCCGCCTTTGGAGTGCTACTGTCTCGATACAGCGGTCAGAGCGACATCGTCGTCGGGTCGCCAATCGCTAATCGTCAAGATGTGCGGTTGGAAGGTCTGGTGGGCTTCTTTGTCAACAGTTTGGCGATGCGCATTCGTGTGGATGAGGATTCGTCGTTCACAACGCTGCTGGCCCAAGTGAAGCGGACCGCCTTGGACGCGTATCGTTGGCAAGACGTGCCGTTCGAACGCGTCGTAGAGGCTGTGGCACCGGTCCGTCGTCTCGACGTGGCGCCGGTCTTTCAAGTCGTTTTTGCGCTTCAGAACGCGCCTTGGACTCCGCCCGCGCTGGAAGGCCTACTGGTCGAACGAGTCCGAAGAGACGACGTCCAGGTTCGTTTCGATGTGGAGGTGTATGTTTGTGAGGTCAACGGGGAAGTGGTGCTTTCATGGCTATTCAACGCCGACCTGTTCACGATGGCGCGAATCAAGGAGATGGCCATAAGCTATGGGCATTGCCTTGAGAGAATCATCGCTGATAGCAATCGGCCGCTCAAGTTTCTCGGCGTGCTCCAAAAGACGAAACACGACGTGGCCGCGACGAACGAAGCCGTTGACAACGACGAGCAGGTCATTGTCAGCCTCTCGAGGCACGCACAACTGAGTCCAGACGCAGTTGCCGTTGAAGCCTGCGATGGGATTCTGAGTTACGGTGAGCTGAAGCGCCGTACTGATTGGTTTGCGCGCATGCTGGCAGCGCAACACGTCGGGCCAGAAGACATCGTCGCCGTTGCACTGCCACGGTCGTGCCAGCTTATCATGGCGGCGCTAGGTGTGATGAAAGCATTGGGCGTCTACCTGCCGCTGGATTTGACTCTACCGAAGAAGCGGCTGGAATTCATTCTCGAGGACGCCTCACCACGATTCATCATTACGACGGCTCAATATCGAGATCGTCTTCCTGAGACCGCCGTACGAATTCTTATCGTCGATAACCAGACCTATGATTTGATTGCCACGTCAGATGCAGAAAGTGATGGCGTCTTCGCCAGACAGACGACACCCCAGCAGGCGGCATACATTATGTACACGTCTGGGTCGCAAGGTGTGCCGAAAGGTGTCGTCGTTTCGTACGCCGGGCTGCCGACGTTGGCCGCGGCCCAAATCGACCGGTTCGGCATTACCAGCCGCTCGCGCGTCATGCAGTTCGCATCGGCCGGGTTCGATGCGTGGATATCGGAGATTGTCACAACGCTAACGGCCGGTGCGGCGCTGATTGTCGTCGAGGACGACAATCGCTCAGGCGATGCGCTTGGCGAAGCGCTTGCGAAGTGCGGCGCTACCCATGCCACGCTTCCGCCAGCCGTTGTGGTCACCCTGCCGCGCGCCACTAAGTCATTAGAGACACTCGTTCTGGCCGGTGAACCATGCTCCTCTCAAGTGATAGCGACTTGGGGCGACGGTCGCCGGTTGATCAATGCCTACGGCCCAACGGAGGCAACCGTCTGTGCCACGATGACGGAACCACTACGAGGACACCTCACTCCACACATCGGCGCTCCGATCGCGCGGACGCGCGTTTATGTGCTCGACGGAACTCTCAATCAGGTGACGGTCGGTGTGACAGGCGATCTCTACATTGGTGGCGAATCCGTTGCTCGAGGCTACCTAGGAAAGCCAGCACTGACCGCTGAGCGATTCGTGCCCGATCCGCATGCCTCCAGCGGAGCGAGACTGTACAGGACGGGCGATATTGTCCGCTGGCGTCCGGACGCCACATTGGAGTTTGTTGGTCGAGATGATCAGCAGGTCAAGATTCGTGGTGGCCGCGTTGAATTGGAAGAAGTCACAAGCGTACTCAGAAGTTTGCCAGAGGTGCTTGACGCCGCCGTAGTGACTCAAGAGCAGGTGGCCGGCGAACGACGATTGATCGGGTATGTGATTAGAAAGGACGCGCCCGAGTGGTGGCCGTCGACCGCTGAGTATTTCATATATGACGAGATTCTCTATCTGGCCATGAGCCGCGACTGGCGACGTAACGCCGCCTACCGAAGGGCTCTGGCTGAGCGAGTGCGTGACAAACTCGTCGTAGATGTTGGCACTGGGCCGGACGCACTTCTCGCGAGGATCTGTGTCGAATGCGGAGCCCGTCGAGTGTACGCCATCGAACGACTCGGCGAGACTTACGCGAAAGCCGCAGCGGCGCTCCGCGAGGCACGCCTAGATGACCGGATTGTATTGATAAACGGTGACGCGATGCAGTTGGAGTCGTTGCCGGCCTTCGATGTTTGTGTGTCTGAGCTAGTGGGGCCGATCGCGAGTATGGAGGGCGTCGTACCGATTCTAAACGCCATGCGCCGTCATCTCACACGAGACGGCGTCATGATTCCATTTCGGAGCACGACGAAGATCGCCGCGGTGTCACTACCGGAGTCTTTGCGGGCCGCGCCATCATTTCGACCTCTTCAGCAGGAATACGTCCGGAAGATCTTCGAACTTGTTGATCGATCGTTTGATTTAAGACTCTGCATCCGGCGCTTCCCAGAAGAGCATGTGCTGTCGAACCATGGTGTGTTTGAAGATTTGATATTCAATGGAGTATTGGCGCCAGAATACTCCACACAAATAGACCTAGCGATCCAAAGGGAAGGCCGTCTGGACGGGTTCCTATTGTGGCTGGAACTGCACACGAGCCCCCAGGAGTACCTGGATACGCTTCGGCACGAGCACTGTTGGCTGCCGGTGTTCCTGCCGGCGTTCGACGATGGAGTCTGGGTCACGCCGGGCGATCGCATTAAGGCAACCGCGACCGTCGCCCTCAGTAGAAATGGATTGAATCCGGACTACGCACTCGTCGGCTCGATCGCGACGCATGCAGATGCAATCCCGTTCGCGATTGAGTCGCCGCACTTGAGCGAGGCATGTGGAGGATCCGCAGTTCATCGGGCTCTGCTCGCAGCCTCGGAAACCAGTTCGGAGACGATCTCTGGCTGTAGCACGGTAACGTGGGAACAGACGTTGAAGGACGCTCTTGCGGAGAGGTTGCCGGACTATATGGTCCCGTCTGTCATCGTCGGCGTCAGCGAATGGCCGCTCACCGCAAATGGAAAACTGGATCGCAGAGCGTTGCCGGCCCCTGACGTTACGGCGCTACAGCAGCCGTATCGCGCGCCCCGAACCCCCGAAGAGGTAGCGCTGTGCGAACTGTATCGCGATGTTCTCGATGTGGCGAGAGTCGGACTGGATGATGATTTCTTCAAATTAGGGGGCCATTCTCTCTTGGCCACGAAGCTAGTGAGCCGAGTCCGCAAAGCCTTAGGAGTTGAGCTTGCGGTTCGCACCATATTCGAGGCTCCAACCGTGGCCCTCCTGTCCGTACGTTTGGCGGATGTAGCGAAGTCGACACGCTCGATCACCGTCCGTCCAGAGCGGTCAAGTCGGGTGCCGGCGTCGCACGCACAACGGCGGTTATGGTTTATCGATCAAGTAGAAGGGACCAGTACGGAATACAACATGCCGAGCGCGCTGCGCCTGCGCGGCGTGTTGGATGTGGAGGCGTTGCAGCGCGCGGTGCGGACGATTGTGGACCGGCACGAAAGTCTGCGGACGACGTTCGCGGAGGAGCAGGGCGAACCGGTGCAGGTGATCGCCGCGATGAGCCCGATCGAGGTAACGGTGGAGGACGTGCAGGGCTGGCCGGAAGCGGCGCAGACGGCCCATCTGCGAGCGGCGGTGCGGGCCGAAGTGGAGACGCCGTTCGATCTGGCGCAGGGCCCGTTGTTGCGCATGCGGTTACTGC
>QHWB01000077.1 GCA_003222395.1 Acidobacteriota bacterium | reverse complement strand
AAGCTGGATTTCCAGCGCGTCGTGCTGCAGCGGATCCCGCAGATGGCGGCGCAGCCGACCCGCGTCTGGCGCGACCTGCTCTTCGTCTGCGACGAGTATCACGCGTTCGCCACCGTGGGGGAAACCGACCCCAGTGGCGACGAGCGGGCGTTCGCGTTGTCGCGGCAAGCGCGCCTGATCCCGATTGTCGCGACGCAGAGCATCAGCTCGCTGCGGTCCGCCCTCCACGGCGACGAGACCTGGCGCACCCTGTTGCAGTGCTTCCGCACGAAGGTCTTCCTGGCGACCAGCGACGAGTTCACCGCGCGGACCGCGGCCGAACTCTGTGGCCGCCGCGACCGCCTCAAGGCGCAGTACACCTTGTCAGAAGGTGGGCAGGGCGCCCACATCTCCCTGCTGACCGGCCGCCCGGCGGCGTCCAAACACACGCTGACGGCGAGTAAGACGTACGCGCCGCACCACGACTACATCTTCCCGCCGCGCGTGTTCACCGCGCTCCAGAACGCGCAGGCGATTGTCCTGCCGTACGACGGCCTGAATCCGCTGCCGCCGCAGTTCTGTTATCTCAAGCCGCACTACCTGGACGTGCAGACGAGCTATTTCGATCAACTGGCGCGAGGCGCGCTATGAGCAGCCTGGATCGCATCCTGCCATTCCTGCGGCCCATCGAGGACCTGCTGACCGACCCGCAGATCACCGAGGTGATGGTCAACGACGGGGGCCGGCACGTCTTCGTGGAACGAGACGGCGTGGTGGAACCCGGCGCCACGCGCGTGCTGGAGACTCGCAATCTGACGGTGGCCATCAAGAACATCGCACGCGCCTGCGGCGACGAGATCTCGGACGTGCAGCCGCTGCTCGATGCCCGACTCGAAGACGGCTCGCGTGTGGCGGCGATGGTGCCACCCTGTGCCGTCGCGGGCCCCATTCTCACGATTCGGAAGTTCACGCGTCGCTACAGTCTCAAGGATCTCGTCGCCGTGGGCACCGTCACGCCGGAGCTGGCCGTCACCCTGCGGCAGGCCGTCGCCACGCAGCACAACATCCTCATCTCGGGTGGCACCGGGACTGGGAAAACGACGCTGCTGAATGCGCTTGCCGCCCTGATTCCTGACGGCGATCGCATCGTCGTCATCGAGGAGACGGCCGAGATGCACCTCGACAAGCCCAATCTCGTGCGACTGGAGGCCCGCCGCGCGCAGGCCCCACTCGGCCACGAAGCGCCGCTGCCGCCGGTCACGATCGCGGATCTGCTCCGCGCGACGCTGCGCCATCGCCCGGATCGGATCCTGGTCGGGGAGGTGCGTGGCGCCGAAGCGTTCGATCTGCTCCAGGCGCTGAACACGGGCCATCTCGGCAGCCTCAGCACCATCCACGCGAATGCGCCCGAACAAGCGTTGGTCCGCTTGGCCCACTGCGTCTTGACCGCGGGCGTCGGATTACCGCACGCCAGTATTCGCGAGGCGATCGCCCTCGCAATCCATCTCGTGGTGCACCTCGCGCGGGTACACGGTCGTCGTCGGGTCACCGGTCTCGTCGCCGTGCGCGGCTACGACACTGCCGCTGATCGCTTTCACCTCGAAGCCGTGCTCTCGGATACGCGCATCGGTAGAGGAGTGGGCGCATGACCACTCGTGCACGAAGAGGGATCGTCGCAATCTACACCGTGCTCACAGGCGCCTGCAGCCGCGCACCGGGACCAGCCGCACCGTCAGGACCGGTGTCATTCCTGGCCGGTCGCTGGCACGGCACGCTCACGATCCAAGTAGATCCGGGTTTGCCCGGTGCGCTCCCGGCGACCACCGGATCGACGATGTGGACCTTGAGGTCGTGCCGCAGACGAATCTTCAGACGTTCACGGCCACGATCCGATCCGAACATTCGTGGCTGCCGATCACGACGATCGCGTCTACTGCGATCATCCCTGGCAACATCCCGCCCGCCCAGATCAGCACCCAGGGCGATGACCCTTCGCCCCGCGGCTGCCGCGGCACATTTGGCAGTTTTGGGACGGCCGAGGCGACGCGCGTTGACGCAGATTTCAGCGGCGTGGACTGCGACGTCACGTTCACCGGACGCGTGACCCTGACGAAACAGTGAGGTGGTCCTGATGATGGATCAGGCGGCGGCGCGGCGCTTCTTGGCAACGGCGTACGAAGAGGACGACTGGATCGCCGTGCTCGTCAAGTCCTGTCAGACCGGCCGCGTGGCGCAGCGCGTCGTGCCCGTGTCGCTCGCGATGTCATCGACGTTCCTGACGTGGCTGGCTGGCGAACAGGCGGCTGGTTTGAATGTATTCGTGAGCGTGAACGCGCTCAGGCAGACCGCCACGCGACGCCGCGCCGATGTCGCCGCCCTCCGTCACGTCTTTCTCGATGCGGATCAGGACGGACCACCCGTGCTCACCACGATCGCCGCACGACGGGATCTCCCGCCGCCGTCGTACGTCCTGCACTCGTCGACCGGCCGCGTCCATGTCTTGTGGCGAGTCGCCGGCTTCGGCATCGACCAGGCCGAAGCGCTCCAGAAGCAGCTTGCCCTGGAGTTCGGCACGGACGCCACGGCGACATCCGCCGCTCAGATGACCCGTCTGGTCGGCAGTTGGAATCACAAGTACGCGCCGCCGACGCTGGTCACGATCGAATATCGCGATCCCGATCGTGCGTACGCGCCGGACGACTTTCCATCCGTGAGACCTCTTGAACGGCGGGATCCCCGCACCGTTCGATGGTCGGCAGTGGATCGGTCTTGAGCCGAGCACGGCGTTATGCCGCCGCCCTCCCACCCGCGATCGCCCGATCGCACGGCGATGTGCGCACCTTCCGTGTGTGCTGTCGCCTGGTCCGGGGATTCGCACTGTCGGACGCCGAGGCATTGGACGTCTTGCGCGAATGGAACAGACGCTGCGAACCACCGTGGTCCGAACCCGAACTCCTCGCGAAACTGCGTCATGCGCGCCGGTACCGTCACGAACCGATCGGTGGTCTGTTGGAAACCCGGCCATGAACGCCACCCGCAGCAGTCTTGCTAGAACGGCGGGTGCGATCACCACCGTTGATCGTCGCGCCGCGCGCGCGTACGATTCGAGCTATCCCGTCACGGCGCATGCGCCACGAGGCCGTGCGTCGTTGCTCCGGTCGTCGGCGTCCACATGGACCCGTGCGACCGACGCCGCCGCCTGCGAGCCCAGGCTCCCCGCGGTCTTGGACGGTCACTCGACCCAAGCGCAAGGGCGACCTCGCCGTTGCGAGTCTCCGATCCGATCCGCGCCAACGGCTCCCAGGAGCCGTAGCCGGTCCGCGTCGGATCCGCGAAGCCGACCCGCGGAGCGGGTGCCCCTGATTGGGCTTCGCGTCGCGGCACACTCGTCTCGGAGCACATGCGAGCGTGTCAGCGCTGGTGACCACGATGCGCGCACCAGCGTTTCCGCGTGGTGCCGCTGGACGCGGCACTGCGCACGGGACGCGTCGAGACCCTCCCTCACCGCGCGCATGCGCGTGACGGGCGGCTGCTCGAAGCCGTCCACGGTCCTTCGCCACGGCGGTCGGCCGCATCGACCACCGCCGTGGTGCCCGTTCGATGTTCCCGGACAACGCTTCGTCTCGCGTCGCCGCGTCTCTCGGTGCCGCGGGTGCTGATATCAGGAAAGGATCACGCGATGGAGACCGCGACAACGTTCGCTCGCACACACGTGGAGCCCATCCGGGTGCCCGGTGCGACGCCGACTGAGACCGAACGGCTGATGAGCGTCATCGCGGTCTACGAACTCTCCGAGGAGGGCCGAAAGGCGTCGCTGCTCGCTGGTGGTGACGGCCGTGCGACGCAGAAGATCACCCTCTCGCTGCCCGCGAGTCGGTTACATCTCGTCAGCGTCGATGCCGACGGGATCGCCCGACTGAAACTCCGTCCCCGGTATCAGCTCGACGCGCAGCAGCGCCTCCGGCGCCTCGATATGCCCCCGATGTACGACGCCCCGCCGACGGTCGACGATCTGCTCAAAGAAGCCGCACGGAATCATCAATTGGAACGCGCGTATGACGCTGAGCGCACGGCCACCCGAGCGAAACACCGGGAATCGACGCGCGAGCTTCGCGACCGTCTCGCGCACCAATTCCTCGCCGATCCGGCCCAGCGCGCGCTCACCCATCCGGTTCCCACGCCGACGTGCTGTTACCTCATCGGACCCGAGGGACGCGTGCGGTTCGACGCCAGCTCAGACGAGGGCGTCGCTCGCCAGGTGCCACCCGAAGCGCATCGGCGCTTCCGGGCCGACCTGCGCGCGCGGGCCGAACAGCGCCGCCAGGCGCATGCGGCGCAGCTCGCGGTCTATGAGGAAAAGAAACGCGTCGCCGCCGAGTGGATCGCGGCGCACGGCACACTCGAGCAACAAGCGCGTCAAGCCGCTGGCGTGCTGCCGATGGCCGAAATTGTCGATGTGATGACCGCCGAGATGTTGCGGCCACTGGAACCGTGGCCGATCTATCCGCTCGATGGTGCGGAACGGCTACAGGCGCGACTGCGTCAGGATCCCCAGCACGCCCGCGTGGCGCTCACGCGGCACGATCTCGCGATCACGGTCAAGGACGCGGTGACGGCCACCGAGGCGCAATGGGCACTCGTGCAAGCGCTGCAGCAGGCGTTACCGGGCGCTCTCGTGACGCTGCGCGCGCATCGCCTCGCCTGGAAGCGCGATCCGCAGGCATCGAGCCTCACCGTGTTTGGCGCGCGCGTCAAGTACACGTACGGACCGTTCACGCTGTGCCGTGAGTATGCCGCGCCGGATGGATAGCGCTCTGAGTGTGCACGGCACCCACGACGGTCATGCGCACTTCGGCGTGCCTCGTACCAGGCATCATCCTGATGAGCATGTGTGTTGACGTTGGCTGGATCGTCACCGATGCTCGACGTGCGGTGCCGCACGCCATCGATGTCGTCGCGCCCAGAGGCGTGATCCGCGTTGAGGTTGCGGATTCGGCGAGGACCCGCGCCGAAGGTCTCTCGAATCGCGATGTCGTTGACCGGGGGACGGATTGCTCCTTGAGTGGTCGGCGCCAGGCCGACATCCGATCTGGATGGTCAATATGCGATTTCCGCTCGACCTCGCGTGGCTGGACCATGACGGTCGCGTGCTCGCGGTATTAACCGATGTACCACCATGTCCGAATCAGCCATGTCCGCTGTACGAGCCGCCCGGAACCGATCGGTCAATGGCGGTCCTGGAGACTGTTGTCGGCCGAATGGCCCGTCGCGGTATCCAGCCTGACGCACACCTCTGGCGAAGTCGGTAAGGCCACGGACGCGTCGTCCGTGTCGGAAGTCGAGGGCTACGTACGGGAGCAACACCGTCGGGTGATCCGGCAGCGGATGGTCGGAGACGTCAGAGGTCCAGCGATCCCACGCACGCGCCGATGTTCCCGCCGCCTGCCGCTCCTCGGGTGACCAAATGATGACGTCGATCGAGATCTGATCAAGACAATCAAGATCATGAACAGCGCGCGGAGCTTCGCTGGGCACGACGCTGGCCTCCTCCGTCACCGGTGATGTGGGATCGCTGTCGTGTCATGAACTGTCCGCTTCGCCGTCGCCGACCTGGCGGGGTCCCAGCCACAACGACATCGTTACCGAACGCGTGGTCCGCCGGCTCCAGGCAACCCTCACGCGGGGCGCCGTCCGATCGACCACCGCGCGTCGGACGCGTCGGCGAGCCGCGTTCGGTCCCACCCATTCGGCGACGGGTCTTCTGGCAGGTCGCGCGGCCGTTCAACTCGGGTTCTCCTGGGTCAATGTAAACGCGAAGGCGCATCATGGCTGCTGGCAAGCATTCGTTCAGCCAACGGCCCCAATCCCTCACGTCTTGACTGACATAACTACGTTATGTCAGCATCACCAGACAGTGACACCGGCACCGAAACGCAACCTCCCGCTGAAGTCCTACCCGATGGAGCCGGATCTGATTGCCGGCTTGGCGCGCCTCAGCAGGCGTGAGCACCTGCCGGTGAGCGCCCTGGTTCGGCGAGCGATTCGACGCGAGCTCGAGCGGGAAGGCGTTTTAGTCCCAAGGGCATTGCCGCCGGCGCTGGAGTCGGAGGCAGGAAGGAGGACCAGAAAGGCCAGAGCGGGCCGCCCACGTGCGCGAACACGTACACGGCCCTAACCACCCCGTTGAAGCGATCAATCGGCGTGGCTGTTGGCCATGATGGCACAGCCCGTCAGAAAGGCGGACGCAACCCATGGACGACGAGATCAAGGCGGCGATCGATCAGATCGCGAACTCGCTGCAGACCGTCACGCTGTTGTCGACGCGGCTGCGACGCGATCTCGGCGAATCGGCGCAACAAGCGATCGATTTGGAAGCCTCGGCCGATCACGCGATCCGTGCGGTCAAACGGTTGCAACAGCACGACAAGGGCGATCACTGAGTCCTTCGACGACCGACCACTTCGCGAAGGCAGTTCTGGAGAATCTCACTGGCGCCCTGCCTTCGCTGCAGCCACCCGTTTCCCCGTTGCATCAGGTGCGCTCGCACCGGTGATGGTGGACGCCAACAACATTGCCGCTCCCGACCTGGGCCTACAATATGGTGATGCCGAACGTGCATGTCCCGGCGGCCGACGAACTGCGCACCTATGCGTCTCAATTCAGGCCTCAGTACGCACGAACGCCTGCCGACGCCTTGCAGTGCCAGCTCGATGCGATTGCCGTTGCGCGAAGGCTGGCAGGGACCGGCTTGTACCGGGCGCTTCCGGGGTGGATGCACGATGAACGCGACGGCGTCGACGATCTGTGGCAGTTCACGACGGCGCCCTTGTACTTCTGGACCGCCCGCATCGCGGACGTCGTCGAGCAGGCCAGTCGGTCGTATCCGCTGCAGGAGCAGGCATTTTTGCCGACACTGCCGCACGCCTTCTGTGCATTCGAACAGCCCGTGTTGTGGGCCGTCATCCACGGTGTTCGCGCGGGTTTATCGGCGCTGACCTGGATAACCGGCATCGACCAGGACACCGGCGTCGTCAAGCTGCGCGTGCGCGGCTTGGTGTGGAGCGGTGGCCAATGCTCGGTGTGTTTCTCGATCGAGATCACGAATCCGCTTCACGTGCCGAACCCTGACGGCGATCCGACCTTTGAGGATGAAGCGCGGGCGGTCTATCGGTGGATCTGCTCGGCCTCGATGTTCGTGGCGCAACGCATCACCGAGACGGCGAGCGCGCCAGTGGGCAAGCACGTCGCGAGGCGAGCCGCACACGTCAGCGTGTCGCCGACGTGCCATGTGGTGCACATGCGTCGGCTCGATCGTCGCCGGCACCACGATGCGGCTGGAGACGAGGCTGCCATCGACTGGCAGTGCCAATGGCTCGTGCGCGGTCACTGGCGACAGCAGTTCTACCCGCGTGCGGGCCGGCATGTCCCGCGCTGGATTGCCCCATATGTGAAAGGCCCCGAGGACAAGCCGATGAAGACGCCGAAGCCAACGGTCTTTGTCGTTCAACGATGAGCGGTTTTCAACGGCGGTGCTCAGGACGTCAGATCTGCGTCGTGACCGACTGGTGATCCCGCGAACGAATCCCGCTCAGCATTTGTTCTTGTTGACACGTCGTCCGACGTGATCTAGTCTCAATTCATCTTCGCTGTGGCCGTCCTGGCCACCCCTTCACGCCGACCGGCGTGAAGCTGCTGTCCATCTCGTCGCCCCAGGGCACGCAGAAAGGAGCACTCACATGACCGGGAGAGGTGTCTCTGCTGTGACGGCGTCCACCGCGCATCGCGAATGGGCCTTGCGCCCGCCCGATGAACGGTACGCCACGATCGACGCGCTCTACGAGGCGGCCTGCGCCAGACGCGACCGCACCGAAGCGCGCACCGTCGACACCGGCGACTTCAGGACGACGGCGCTCGCGGACGACGACCTCACATTCGAGACGTCGGGCCGCGCTGCCACCTTGACCCATTGGAGCTTCGGCCAGCTCGCCACGATTGCCGGCGCGCCGCCGAATTACCTCCGCTCGTTGCCCGCGTCGATCGCGGCGGACGCGCTCAATTACGGGCTCCGCCACCAGAGCCGAACACAGCATCAGCTCTGGATCGATCGGGACGAACCGTGGACCGTGCATGCGATCACATCACCGCGGTACGCACGCGTCCACCACGCCGAGCTCGCCAGGCGGGTGCTCGACCTCATGGCCGCGCATCCGGCCTGGCACCTCCCGCTCGGCTACAAGGACGGCGAGTACGGCGCCGAACCGGTTCCATCCGGCGCCTACCTGGGAGACCGAGACGTGTTTCTGCTCGTCGTGGACGGCAACCGCGCTCTCGACGATCCCACGGACCGCACCGACGCTGGACTGTTTCGCGGCTTCATTCTGCGGAACAGCGATGTCGGCGCCGCCGCCCTCACCCTGGATCTGTTTGTGTTCCGGGCCGTGTGCCTGAACCATCTGGTCTGGGGATTTCAACGCGTGGCCGGCTTCCGGCGCCGCCACGTCGGCGCGTCGATTCAAGAGGCCTGGAGCACGTCGCTCAACGAGGTCCAGGCTTCTCTCGACGCGGATACTGCCGCTGATCGCACCGTGATCCTGCGGGCCATCACCCAGGAGCTCGGGCCGACCCGCGATGCGGTACTCAATGCGGTCGCGCAGCGACTGGATCTGTCGCAGAAGCAGGCCGCCGAGGCGTACAGGTTGGCGGAACAGCACGAGTCGAATCCCCGATCGATCTGGGGCTACGTGCAAGGGCTCACGCGATTGAGTCAGCGCACGCCCTGGCAAGACGGACGGTTCGCCCTCGATCGCGCCGCCAGCCGCCTCCTGACCTCGGTCCACTGACCTGGTCCCTCGCCGTGCGGGCCCATCGCCCCGCGGCCTTTTCCTGACATCAACGCGCGGGCCGGCCCAGGCCCACCCGCCCACCCGGCGCACAACGTGTGCGCCCACGGTCGTGGAGGTGCTGCCATGCGCGAGGTCCGTCATCTGTCCGCTGACATCGATCACTGGCTCGAGGAGGCGGTTCGAGCCAAACAACAGCTCGATGCCGAGCGGTGGCGGGCGCAGCTGCGTCCGCGCACGATGCGGCGTTTTGCCGATCGCGCGAAGAGGCTGACGTGGTCACGCGCGCTGCTGAAGCTGGTCGTTCAGGAACTCTTTCCTGACGACCTGTTCTCGGAGCTCGTGGGCAGTCTCGATCGCGTCGCACCGCGGCAGTGGCCGCGTGTACTCGCCATTGCGATCGCACTTCGTCACAGCTGGCGACGCGACGGGCTCGCGCGCGTCGCCCGCCGACTCCGCGTCTCGCTCGGGACCGCGCCATCCCACGACCACTCGTCGTCACGTCCCCGACCATCACGGACTCGATTCTCCGGCTCGCCTCGGTCCCGTCAAGGCTTTCCGCTGCGCTCCAACCCCTTGCGGGGCTCACGGCCTTGACGGGACCTCGGTCGAGCCAAGGACTGGCACTTACGTGATGGTCGAGCAGTTCTTGTTCAGGAAAGGAGGTCAGCACCACATGCGTGCACTGTTGATCACACCCACGATCGCGGTGACGATCGGCCGCCACACGCGCCTGTACACGGCGTACGTCACGACGGCGCCGCCGGCGCTCGACTCGCCCCACACCATCACGCTCGACGAGGGGCCGTTCTCGAAGATCGTCGGTCTCGCCCGAGATCCGATCTCGCACCACGAGACCCGCGGACGCATGCCGGCACGGCTGGTCCTCGTCGACGAAACGCAACACACCGGACAGCGGGCGAACTACCTCGAACACCACCATCTGCTGCTGCCGGCCGACCCGTGGCTCGCCGGACTCAACACTCTGCAGTACTGGCTCTGGCAGCGCCTCCAGGCGCGCGACAGCGGGACGGTGGCCGTATGACTCGCTCAACGCACGCGTTCGCGTCAACCGCTCGCGGGATTCGCGAGCTTTTCAGGAGGTCACGTTATGAGTCTCGTCGTCAAAATCACGCCGAACGACAAAGGCCACCCGCCCGGCAAACTCGCCGATGCCGAGCTGCACTTCATCGACGGCGAACTCGACGGCTTGAAGCTGATCGGCTTCAGCATCTGGGACCGACGCAGTGGCAACGGCCGCAACGTCACGTTCCCGGCGCGCCAGTACGCCGTCAATGGTGAGCGTCGCAGTTTCGCGCTGCTGCGCCCCATCGCCGACGTCGGTGCGCAGAACCGCATCCGCGATCTCGTGCTCGAGGCGTACGCCGAGTACGAGGAGCGATCGGCGGTTGCGTCCAGTTCGTAGCTCACTGTCCAACCGGACGTCGGCCTCTTGCCGGCGTCCGGCCGTTCAGCGCAGTCGACCGTTTGAAGAAGAGGAATGCTGCAATGGCCCCAAGTCTGGAACGCACACCGAGCTCGACGCCGCACCCAGGAGTGACCGACGCAAGCGAAGTCCCCGAGCTGCGCGAGCTCCTCACCGTCGATGAAGTGGCCGCGCTATTGAAGGTCAGTCGCAGTTGGGTTTACGAACACACACGCTCGCGCGGAGGGATGCGAGTCGAGCGGTTGCCGTTCATCAAAATCGGCAAGTACACCCGGTTCGACCCGAGATCCGTGCACGAATTTCTTCGACGCCGATCGAAGGTGGCGTGAACCGTTCGCCGCATCTGGCTACAATGAGCTCCGAGCTACTTCGGCACGAAGAGCCCGCGAGGGAAAAGGAGTTCTCTCGTATGGCTCGCAGGAAACGACAGTACGGCAGCGGTTCTCTCTTCAAGGAAGGAGGAGGATGGGCCATTCGCTGGCGGGAGTTGGAGATTGCTCCCGACGGCACGATCAAGAAACGGAAGTGCTACGAGGCGCTGGGCAACATCTCACGGCATGACGCCGCTGAGATCCTCCGGGGCAAGGTCGCCGCAGGTGATGGTAAACAGCCGTTGCGCTCGCGCGTGATGTTCCGGACCCTGGTGGGTCAGTGGCAACGGGACGTCTTACCGACGAAGTACAAGTACTCGACACAGAAGAATCATCGACACATCATGGAAAAGCACCTCCTCCCGAGGTTCGGCGATTTGCCGGTTTGCGAAGTCACGACAGCCGTGATCCAGACGTACGTGACGCACTTGATCCAGGTCGGCTACGCGCCGAAGTCGATCGATCACATCCATGATGTATTGAGTGCGGTGCTTCGATCAGGTGTGAAGTGGGGCCATCTCGTCGCCAATCCGGCGCGTGGAGTCGAGATGCCGCGCCTCAAGACGGTCCGAGCGAAGTGGGCGCTGACCGTTGACCAGGCTGTCGCGTTGTTCGAGCATCTTCCGTGGCCGAAGCCTCGGACGATGGTTGGGCTCGCCCTCCTGGGCGGCGTTCGACGCGGCGAACTCTTCGCATTTCGGTGGCGTGACTTCGATCAAGCAAATCGGTGTCTCCAGGTTCGAGAGGCAGTGTACGAAGGCACCTTCGACGAGCCAAAGACCGACGTAAGCGTGCGGCTGATTCCGCTGCCTGAGATGGCGGTGGAACTACTCCAAACGTGGCAGAGTCGCACTCGTCGAACAGCACGAGAGGACCTGATCTTCTCAACGGTATCCGGCAAGCCGATCTCGCCGAACAACGTGCTGCGGACTTGGATCTGGCCGGCATGCCAGGCTGCCGATCTGCCCAGAGTGACGTGGCTGACATTCCGCCGAACCTATTCGTCGTGGGCGCATCAGAAGGGCGTCGCGCCGAAGGTTGTGGCGGCGCTCATGGGCCACACCAAGATCGAGACGACGCTCAACGTCTACACGCAGGTGCTCGACGGCGCTGCTCGTGAGGCCGCGGATCGAGTCGGATCGGAATTGGCCAGAATTGGCCAGACTGCCGGTGGGACGACGACGCTAATCCATTAAAAAGATTGGCTCCTCAGGCTGGACTCGAACCAGCAACCCTCCGGTTAACAGCCGGATGCTCTGCCATTGAGCTACTGAGGAACAGGGCTGGCCGCGGCGAGCGGAACGTTAATAGTAGCGCAGCGCGGCGATCAGGACAAGGCTCGTCGCGGCGGTCGTCGCCACCAGCGTCCATCCGATGATCCGCAACTGACGTGCCGAGGGCGGCACCGCCGCGAGCGCGGCGCCGACGGCGCGGCGGCCCACGGCGCGACCGACGCCACGAGCCCGCGCGATCGGAGTGATACGAGAATGCTCAGAAGTGCCAGCGTCATGAGGATCGCGGTTGCCCGCGGGCGCGTGCCGGGCGGGCAGCGCGCGTGCGCGATGACGGCGTGGACGCAGATGGTCGCCGTCACGAACCCGGATCCGAACGCCGCCGCGCACGTCACCGCCGTCGTCATCGATGCGCCGGACGCGACGGCCAGCGGGATCGCCACCGACGCGAGCGTCATCGCCGACACCGCTTCGCCGATCGTCGTCCGCTCGTGGTGCGCGAAGATGAGACCGGCAAGGATCAGCGCGAACGCGATCGGCACCACCACCGCGAGTCGCGCGATCGGCGTCATCAGCACGAACGCGACGGCGCCGAGCGCGGCGCTCACCGTCGCAAACGCGGCGAACCAGCGCACGGCATCGTCCTGCCGTTCCCGCCGCGCGCACGGGCCCCGCTGACCGAGCAGGATCAGCAGCGGCTCGTGCGCGAGAAACGCGCACACCGCCGCGGCGGCGAACGACCACGCGGCGACGCCCGGCCGCCCGACCGCCATCGCCGTAATCAAGGGAAACAGCAGCTGACCGTACGCCCCGTGCTCTTTCGGAAGCAGCGCTATCCCACTTTCGCGTCGACGGTAATCTGCATCGTCCCGCGGTAAGCGTTCGACACGGGACAACGCCCTTCCGCTTCCTTCGCGACCTCGGCGAACTGCGAAGCGTCTATCCCTTTCAGGCCGTACGCGGTGACGCTCAGCTTCGACGAGACGATCTTGATTCCCGCGTCGCCCTTGTCGGCGGTCACCGTCGCGCGCACGACGGTGCGATCGGCCGACGCGCTCTTGCGGCCGAGCGTGCCGTTGAGCGCCATCGCGTAGCAGGCGGCATGGGCCGCGGCCATCAGCTCCTCGGGGCTCGTCTTACCGTTCGCGTCGCCGATGCGACTGGGAAACGTGACCGGCAACGAGAACGCGCCGCTTCCGGCCCTCGCTTCGCTCTTGCCTTCCATCACGGAGCCTTTCCAGTCCACGTCGACGTGTCGTTCGAAAGTAGGCATCGGTCCTCTTTTCTCGCTCGCGCATGCGCGCTCGCTCGTTGCAAATTCCGCGACCTTCCGGTGCATCCAGAAAATCGGCAAAGATGATCTCCGGTTACGGACTGTCCAATACCGTAATATCAAGGGGCCCGGCTCAGGGCTGTCGTGCCGTGACGCCGAGCTGCACGGCGACGCCGATCAATCCCAGCACGACCCATGCGACCGGCACCCATGGCTGTCCGGGACCGGGCGTCATCGGATACAGGATCCACACGTCCCCGCCGCGCGCCGCGCTCGCGGCCGCACGGTTGCCGAGGACCGCGAGCGCACCGATGACGAGCGTCCAGGCGCCGCCGAACGCCGTCGATACGACGATCACATAGCGCTGCAGCAGCATGGCGCCGATCGCGCCGAGCACGGCGAGCACGATCAGGAGCAGCGCCGGCGGATCGCCGCTGCCGAAATATCCCCACAGCACGTGCGCGACGAGCGCGCCGAGGCCCGCGCCGATGAGCGCGACGCCCACGAAGTACGCGAACACGAGCACGAGCGCGCCGGCGATGCCGCCGAGGAGGGCGGCGAGGAGCATGCCGCCGGCGTTGGTGACGCCCATCATCGAGCTCGCGATCGACGCGCCGAGGATGAAGCCGTAGATGGCGAGGACGATGCGGAAGAGGCGGTAGCCGGCGAAACACGATACGGCGCCGCCGACGAGGAGAAGGAGCGCGGCAGGCAAGGCGTAGGAGTGCGGCAACATCACTCGGGTCAGACTTCGCGCCGGCCCTCGAGCGCCTTGGTCATCGTCACTTCGTCGGCGTACTCGAGGTCGCTGCCGACCGGCACGCCCATCGCGATGCGCGTCACCCTCACCCCGAGCGGTTTGAGCAGCCGCGCCAGATAGATCGCCGTCGCCTCGCCTTCGACGGTGGGATTGGTCGCGAGGATGATCTCCCGCACGCCGTTGCCGACGCGCGCGATCAGCCCTTTGACCTTGAGATCGTCCGGACCGATGCCCTCCAGCGGCGAGATCGCGCCCATCAGCACGTGATAGACGCCCTTGAAGTCGCGCGTCTTCTCGATCGCCATCACGTTCTGCGGCTCCTCGACGACGCAAATCAGGTCGCGATCGCGGGCGTCGCTGCTGCAGAAGACGCACGGGTCGGCGTCGGTGATGTTGTTGCAGACGGAACAATAGGTGACGCGCTCCTTCACCTCGCGCACGGCGTCCACGAGGCGGTCGGCCTGTTCGCGCGGCGTCTTGAGGATGTGAAACGCGAGCCGCTGCGCGCCCTTGGGACCGATGCCGGGCAGGCGCTGCAGCTCCTCGATGAGGCGGATGAGGGGCTCGGGCAGGCTCATAGACCGGGAATCTTCAGTCCTCCCATCATGCCGCCCATCTTCTGCGACATCTCTTCGTCGGCCTTGCGCTGCGCGTCGTTGATCGCCGCGACGATCAGATCCTGCAGCATCTCGACGTCGTCCTTCGACACGACCTCGGGATCGATCTTCAGCGACTGAATCTGCTTGGCGCCGTTGACGACGACGGTCACCATCCCGCCGCCGGCGTTGCCTTCGACGCGGAGCTCCGTCATCTGTTTCTGCAGGTGTTCCTGCATCTGCTGCGCCTGCTTCATCATCTGCTGGATGTTCATTATTTCAGCTCTCAGCTGTGAGCTACATCTCTTCGACGTCGCGGATTTCGGCGGGAAAGACTTCCAGCATCGCCTGCACGCCGGCGTCGGCGAGCGCCTGGTCGCGCAGCGCCGATTTCTTGTCCTTCGTCTCTGTGGACGCGGACGTCGGAGCAGCCTCGCTGGACGGCGGCGCCGCGTCGGCGACGACGCCGGTTACCGCGAACTTGCGTCCGCTCGCCTGCTGCGCGATCGATTCGAGCCACGCGCGATTCTGTCCGACTTGATCGGCCAGCCATTTCTGCGACGGAGAGAACGTGAACACGATTCGGTCGTCGTTCAGCTCGATCGTGCGTGCCTGAGCGACCACCATGTTGTAGAACGAGGCCTTCTGCTTGCGAATCTCGTTCAGCACCGCGTCTTTGAGGTTGCCGGGCCGGGCAAGCTCGGTCCCTGCACGTGTTGCTGGCGGTGACGGTGACCACGACGGCGACGCCCGTGGAGCCCGCTCGGCCCGCGGCGCTTGCTCCGCCAGCGGTGTCTGCTCGAGCCGAGGCGCCGCTGTCGCCGATCCGGCCCCGGCTATCAGATCCTCGATCGACACCAGCTTCCGCAGATAGATCCACCGCAGGAGCGCCATCTCGAGATGATGGCGTGGCTGCGCGGCGCTGCGGATATCGGTTTCTGCTTTCGTCAGCACGTCGAAGGCGCGCAGCAGATCTTCACGCGAGAATCGCGCGGCCAGCGCCTTGACGCGGTCGCGCTCCCCTTCGCCGGCAATCTCTGGATCGGAGATGCGCGACGAATCGACCGACAAGACGAGGAGATCGCGCACGACGCGCGACAGCTCGCGGCACACGGCGCGAAGGTCGTAGCCCATTTCGACGGCGCGCGCGGTCAGGGTGAACGCCGCGGCCGCGTCCTCGTCGGCGACCGCCTGAACGGCATCCAGCAGCAAATCGCGCCCCACCAGCCCGAGCACCGTCGCCACGTCGTCGGCCGTCACGGTGTTTCCCGTGAAGGCGATCACCTGATCGAGCTTGCTCTGCGCGTCGCGCATGCTGCCTTCGCCATCGCGCGCGATCAGTTGCAGGGCTTCGTCGGCGACCGCGATCCCCTCGGCGTCGACGATCCGCCGCAGCTGCTGGCCGATCGCCTTGCTGCTGATCGTCCTGAACTCGTACACCTGCGAGCGCGAACGGACGGTTTCGGGAATCTTCTCCAGCTCGGTCGTCGCCATCATGAACACGACGTGCGGCGGCGGTTCCTCGATCGATTTCAGCAGCGCGTTGAATGACGAGCTCGACAACTGGTGGACTTCGTCGATGATGAACACCTTGTAGCGGTTCTTGACGGGCGCGATCGACAGGCCGGAGATGATGACCTCGCGGACGTTTTCCACCTGCGTGTGCGTCGCCGCGTCGATCTCGAGGACGTCGATGTCTCGTCCTTCGGCGATTTCCACACACGCGTCGCACGTGCCGCACGGATCGGCCGTCGGGCCGGAGACGCAATTCAGCGCGCGCGCCAGAATGCGCGCCGTCGTCGTCTTGCCGACGCCGCGCGGCCCGGCAAACACGAACGCCTGCGCCAGACGCCCGCTGGCGAGGGCGTTGCGCAGCGTCCGTGTGACCGTCTGCTGGCCGACGACGTCGTCGAACCGCTGCGGCCGCCACTTTCGCGCGATGACCTGATATGGCATTGCGGATTTTGCGAACGCGGATTGTGGATTCGATATCGGACTTGCGGGCTGCACCGCGATCCGGAGTGACCTGCGGCACATTACAGGGTCCGCTTAGCGCTGCTGCCTTCCGGCCCTGACGCGGTTCGCGGTCTGCAATTGCACAGGTTCCGGACCGCGGTGCAACCCGCAAGCTCTCACTTTACTACACGGGCACGCGCGTCGCGAGGACGATGTACTTGGCGAGCATCTCGCCGACGACGACGGTGAAGAAATCGACGTAGAGAATTCCCGTCGCCGACTGCGTCGAGCGGATTTTCGCCGTTTCCCACGTCAGATACGACAACAGCGCCGGACCGGCCAGACCGAACAGGACGCGTTGCCAGAAAAATATCCCGCCCACCGAGGTGATGTAGTAGCGAAAGCTGGGACCAAGTCCGGGACGCCACGTCGCAATCGCCATGAACACCGCCGCGGCGACGACGACGACGCGGACGACCATCGACGCGATGTGGACCTTGACGATCGCCTGCAGATGGGACACGTGCATCGACGGCAGAATCAAGTACCAGTGTCCCAGCACCATCGCGGTGCACGCGCCGCCGAGCAGCGCGGCGGAGCTCAGAAAGCTCGCAACCGTCAGCGCCCGCGTTGGCGGCGTCCAGCTCGCCGACACGACGAGCGCCTGCAGGACGATCGCGATGGCGCCGGCGAAGACGGCGGCCGCGAGAATCGCGGTTCGAATGCGCGTGAACATGCGTCCGATCGTCGCCCAGTAGATCACCAGCGCCGATTCCGCCGCCGCCAGCGACGGATCGAACCGGAATGCGAGGGCAGTCGCGATCAGGATCGCGGCAAGGCCGGCGTTGAATCGAAAGAACTTCACGCCCGCTTCGCGCGAGACGAGAATCAGCGTGAACGCGATGCCGATGCCGAGATGTGCAAGGAACAGTGACAGGACGACGGACAATGACATGGGCAGGATGGGCGGGAAGGGCTGGACCGGCAGGATGATCGGAAAGCGCAGACGGCTGGGCGGGAAGGTGATTCCTCCCGCCCAGCCCGCCCGTCCTGCCTTACAAGCGTCGGTTCACTTCCGTCCAGTTCACGACGTTCCACCATGCGTCGATGTAGTCCGGCCGGCGATTCTGATACTTCAGGTAGTACGCGTGCTCCCAGACGTCGAGGCCCATGACGACCTTCTTGTTTTCCATGAGCGGACTGTCCTGATTCGCGCTGCTCTCGATCGTCAGCTTGCCGCCGTTGTCGATCAGCCACGCCCAGCCGCTGCCGAAGCGGCCGACGCCGGCTTTCTTGAATTCTTCCTTGAATTTGTCGAAGCTGCCGAACGCGGACTTGATCGCATCGGCAATCGCGCCGCTCGGCGCCCCGCCGGCCTTCGGCCCCATGATCTGCCAGAACATCGAGTGGTTCGCGTGTCCGCCGCCGTTGTTGCGCACCGCGGTGCGGATGTCTTCGGGCACGCTGTTGATGCCGCGCAGCAGATCTTCGATGCTCTTCGACTGCAGCTGCGGGTGCTTCTCGAGCGCTGCGTTCAGATTCGTGACGTACGCGTTGTGATGCTTGCCGTGGTGAATCTCCATCGTCTGTTTGTCGATATGCGGCTCGAGAGCATCGGACGGGTACGGAAGCGGTGGGAGCGAGTGCGCCATCGGTCGACCTCCTACGAAATGCTAAGCATGCGATCGAGGGCGACCTTTGTCCAGTACTTGCGCTCGTCGGCGACGACGATGCGGTTGTGCACCTCGCCGTCGAGCAGTCCTTCGAGCACCCACAGGAGATGATTCGGCGAGACGCGGAACATCGTCGAGCAGAGACAGCCGAATTGGTCGAGCGAGAGCACCGTGCGATCCGGCTGCATCTGCTGCGCGAGGCGGTTCACCAGATGGATCTCGGTGCCGACGGCCCACACCGATCCTTTAGGGCTCTGGCTGACGGTCCTGATGATGTACTCGGTCGATCCGGAATCGTCGGCCGCCTGCACGACGTCCCACGGCACTTCGGGATGGACGATGACACGGACGCCTGCGTGCTGCGCACGGATGTTCTCGATCTGCCGCACGGTAAATCGCGTGTGGACCGAGCAGTGCCCCTTCCAGAGAATGATGCGCGCGCGTTTCACCGCGTCGGGATCGAGGCCTCCCCAGATCTCGTTGGGATCCCACACGACCATTTCGTCGAGCGGTAAGCCGAGCCGGTATGCGGTGTTGCGACCGAGATGCTGATCCGGCAGGAATAAAATCCGCTCGCCGCGCTCCCACGCCCACTTCAACGTCGCCGCGGCGTTCGACGACGTGCAGACCACGCCGCCGTGCTCGCCGCAGAAGGCCTTGATTGACGCTGCGGA
>QHWB01000038.1 GCA_003222395.1 Acidobacteriota bacterium | reverse complement strand
GCCTGCATCCACGATTGGATTCGAGCGACGATTCAACCGCGCCTTTGCCACCGAGGATCGGGATGCCTTCGTCCAACTCATGATCGCGGAGATTCCAGCGCGTCCCGAGAATGCCGATCAAATCCGCGCGACGAATCTGAACGCCATCCGCTGTGCGACTGTTGTCCGTAGGTGATCCGATGCTGTTCCATGCAAGCCGCCGACAACGCGCTAGACCTGGAGAGACACCGTGGCTGTAACCTGTCCGATCGACTTTGACGTCGCCAGTCTCCGCGCGGAAGTCCAGACGATGTACTCACGCGTGGCAACGTCGCCAAATGGCGAGTTTCATTTTCATCGCGGCTCGCACTATGCGGCGACGATGCTTGGATACGATTCGACGGAACTCGCCGCGTTAACGGCGGACGTGACGTCTTCATTTGCCGGCGTGCGCGCCGAGCGGGCCCTCGCGGTCGCGCGATTGGCGTCGACATGACCGAGGCGATGCGTCAACGCGCGACCGCAGGCGCTGCGGCGTGCG
Source organism: Acidobacteriota bacterium (assembly GCA_003222395.1). Taxonomy (GTDB): domain Bacteria; phylum Acidobacteriota; class Vicinamibacteria; order Vicinamibacterales; family CAVVIG01; genus Gp6-AA45. The sequence goes on along the minus strand of QHWB01000038.1, from coordinate 160,178 downwards.
GCCTCGACAACGTTGAAGTGCGAAACGGCGACGCGACCCGATTGCCGATTGATGATCGAAGTGTCGACGTCGTGATCTCGAACGGCGTCCTGAACCTCGTACCGGAAAAGGAGCGGGCGGTCGCCGAGATCGCCCGTGTTCTCAAACCCGGTGGTCGCGTGCAGATCGCCGACATCATCATCGGCGAGGTGCTGCCTGACAGCGCGCTGCGGGACATCGACCTCTGGACTGGTTGAATCGCCGGCGCTCTGCTGGAAGCAGAGCTCATCGACGTGTTCGCGTCGGCCGGATTCAGCGACGTGGCGATCACGAGCCGCTTCGATTGCTTTGCCGGTACGACGAAAGAGCGCACCGCACGGCGGTACGGCGTCGTTGGCGTCAACCTGTGCGCCACGAAAAGCGCGCTGCGGTGACGTCTTGAGGAGGGAGGACAGAATGGCCAAACTGCTTCTGACTGGAACGCATGGATCGGACGACCCGACACGCGCGACGATGCCGTTTCATGTCGCGAAGGGCGCGATTGAGGCCGGGCATCAGGTCAGCATCTCGCTCATGGCCGACGCCCCGGTCGTGCTGAAAAACGAGGTGCGCGATGCCCTCACGGGCTTCGCCGTCCCGCCGCTGAAGGATCTGTTGCAGTTCGCGATCGAAAATGGCGTCCGAGTCTACGTGTGAGGCGGGTGCGCGAAGGCCCGTGGGGTCTCCGAAGCCGATCTCAGTGGGAAGAACGCCGAATTCATCGATCCCAAACGTTACGCGCAGCTCGTCGTGGACCACGATCGCGTCGTGACGTTCTGAGTTGTACATTGTTGCAGTTCTTCGCGTGACTGAGCGACCTCAAGAATCGCTGCGATCACGCGATCGCTGACACCCGCGGCGTTCCGCGTCACCAATTCTTCGCACCTACTTCGTGTATCCGCGCTCCTTGTAATAGCGCGCCGCGCCCGGATGCAGCGGCACATCCCACGCTTTCCACACCGTCTTCGGGTTGTACGAGAACGGCATGTGGCTCCAGTGAAAGAGCTCCTGCTGCTCGTCGAGCGCCTTCGCGAGCGTGTACGCGAAGTCGTCGGGCATGTCGGTCCGGCCGTACACCGCGGTTCCGTCGCGGACGATGGTCGGGATCCGGCGATCGACGCCGCGGAGTAATAACGGCGCTTCGTGCACCTGGAGGTAGAACGCCTTCGCCAGCCGCGCACGCAAATCCGCCGGCAGCTCGAGGTACTTGAAGTCGTGCTCCTGCGTCGCCTGATACCACAACGCGTATTCGGGCGCGTTGGTGAGAGCGCCCCATCCGATGATGACGTCCACGTCAGAGCCTTTGGTATAGCCGCCGGCCACCGTTCCACCGAACGCTTTGATTTTCTCCTCCGACAGTCCGTAGTGCTCGAGCACGGCGTCGTTGATCGGCTCGGTCGCGCCGCCGCGCGCAACCAGCTTGATGGGCATCTTCCGTTCGGCGATTTGCCGCAGATCGTCAATCCGGGACTTCACGTTCACCGCGACCATGAAGTAGCTCGGTGTCTGAATATTGGCGACGAGGCGCAGTTGCGTTCGCGGCCCCTCGGGATCCTTCGCGAAATCGTGGATTCCCAGGTACGCGTACTGGAGAAGCTCCACGCTCGTCGCGCCGAAGTCGATCGGGGCCTGCGGCGTGGGAAGCGCGGCTGCGGTCGGATTCTGCGGCGGGGTCGCCATCGCTTTCGCGGACACGAGACGCGCCTCGCGGGGTCCGCCGGCGCAGTAGTAGCAGACCTGCACGTCCCACCCGTGCGGCTTCATCGCTGCTTTGACGATGTCGGCCATCGCGCCCCACGGGCAGGCGGGACACGCGCCGCCGAAGACAGGGCGCTTCGCGGCGTAGCCGGTCGATTGCGCCGCGGGATGTGAACCGCCAATCGCAAACGCGAGGACGATCGAGAGCAGGCGACGCATGTCCATCGTTGTCTCCGCCGCGGCGACGGCATCTTACGACGAAGGGTCATAATAGCCGACAGGCGCGGGGCGAACGCGCTCAGCGCGCGCCCGGGCTCACCACCTATATATAAGGATGCGGTCTGTCGGAGGCTCGATCGGCCGCAACCGCAGGCAACCCCTCTCACATCGTTTTCGGGCCGAGTCGACACGGCTGCTTCCGGCTACATTCGAACCAGGTTTCCCTGCCAGCCGCTCTTTGCCAGCGTAGCTGTCAGCAACGCGCGCTCCACGCCATCGGCCTGAACAAGGAGGTGTCCACCGGGAGCCCATATCGCGCTCTTTCCGGCTGATTCGTACGTGCCTGTGGATGCTCCCTGATTGGCCATCACGGCGAGCATCCCGAACTTCGTGGCGTACTTTTGCAGCCTCGGCGCGTCGTCCACGTACCACTCCCTGGTGAGAAACACGCCGGCCGCATAGACCTGTGCTCCGAGATCGGCATACGTCTTGGGATGAGATTCGCGGGAGGAGTCGGCGCAGATCGATATGCCGAGCCTCTGACCGTCCACATCGAGCGTCAGGGGCCTGGCGCCATGAGAGAAATGGGCGATCTCACTTGCACCAAGGTGCATCTTGAGATAGGTCCTGATGTCGCCGTCGGGTGTCAGGATGAACGCTCCGATCGCTGGTTTGTCGGCGCCGTTTCGGATCGGCGCGCCGACAATCAGCGTGATCCGATGTTGAATGGCCAGACGGCGCAGCGAATCCAAACGAGCATCGTCAGCCGCAAACGTGAGGGAGGCCGCGAGGTCGGGTTCGTATCCGGTCAGCGAGAGCTCGGGGAACACGAGTACCGAGACGTCGTACGGCGCCGCCGCCGCGACCGCGTCCGCGTGGGCGACGAGATTCCCCGAGACGTCGCCACGCGCCGAGCCAATTTGGGCGGTAGCGATCGTGAAGTTACGCATCACCACACCACGTCCGTGGCGTTGTGACGAGACGGACGCGAAGCGCGGCCTCCAGCTCAGAGCGGCGTAACGGAAGAGGGCTTCGAATCGCTCGCACGAGGCCTTTCCGACGAGGTCGAGGCGCCGACGTATTGACGCGCATGATCGAGATCCGGCCGCGCTCGGCGGTCGCCGCGTTCGCAAATCTTGACGAGCTGACCGTAGTAGCTGCGCGCCTTCGCGCGATCGCCGGCCGATTCTGCCGCACGACCGGCGCCGTACACCGATCGGAATCGATTCGGCTCTCTCTTCAGATTGGTCTCGAATTCCTTCAGGGCGGCTGCGGCTTGATTCGCTTCGAGCAGCATCTCGCCGAGCAGCTCGTGCGCCGGCGCGATTGGCCCGGGCGTGATCGCCGACTTGTCGGTCGTATCTTCGAGCGCCGCCGCAGCGGTCAGCGTCCGCAACGCGTCCTCTTTCCTGCCTTCGGCCCAGAACGCCCATCCCTGCGCCGCCTGGCGCTGGATGTCGAGCTGCGTGGCCCAGTACGCGTCTTTGGCCTGGACTTCTTTTTCGCGCAGCGCGATCAGCTGCTCGATCTCGGCTTTCGCGAGGTCCGGTTTACCCGATCGCGCGGCGCCGAGCGCGCGCGCGAAGCGGGTGATCGCTTCGACGAACGGCTGCGGGCTTGGCCGCGCTGTCAGCGCTGCTGCCTCCGACCACGCGCCGCGCTCGATGGCCCAGCGCGCCGGAATCGCGGCCGCGGCCCATCCGCCCGCGGGCCCGCCGGCCATTCCCGGCATGGCCGGCATGTCGGCGCGGCCACCGGCCGGCGCCGCCGGGCGCGCGATGATCTCGTTCACGCCGTCGAGAATCTTCTTCGCCGCGGCATCCTGGGCGGTCTGCAGATACGCGTACATCTCGTAGTCCCACGCATGCAGCGCTTCGCCGGGGTCGTGCCGCTGCATCGCGACGTCGTGCGACCGGATGTTCGTGTCGATCGATTCCTGCCACGAGCCGACGCGGGTGAACGTGTGCGCCGGCATGTGGAGCGCGTGCGGCGCGTCGGGCGCGAGATTCGCGTACTTGCGCGCATATGGCAGCGCGCGCGGCGCGAGCGCCGATACGTCGTAGCTGTGAATCAGGTAATGCGTCACGCCGGGATGATCGGGTTCGACCGTGTAGAGCTTCTCCAGAATCGCCGCGGCTTTGAGCTGATTGGCGTAGGTCTTGTCGGTCGGCAGCGCCGTCTGATCGACGGCGAGCGCGTAGAACGCCGCAGCCTCGAGGTCGGTCGGGTATTTCGTGTAGATGCGCTCCATCGCTTTCTCGTACGCGACGGTCCGCGCGCGGTGATCCAGCGTGTCGGCGTCCTTGTAGAGGAGCGCCACAGCCGCAATGTACTCGCGCTCGCGCTCGCTCTTGGCGCCGATCGTCTGCGCCGTCTGCGCCGCCGCGAGACCCTCCTGCAGCGTTTTCGGCGAGCGCAGCCCCGCGAACGGGTTGCCCCACGTGCTCATGGCGATCCCCCACTGCGCGATGCCGCACGACGGATCGCCTTCAAGGGCTTTCTTGAAGCCGGTGATCGCGTCGGCGAATTCGAAGGAGTGGAGGAGCGCCATCGCGTGATCGAATTCCTCGGCGACCGGCGCCGCGCACGACGTGGCGAAATGAACCTTCCCGAGCCGCTCACCGCCGGCTCGCGGCGCCTGCGCGGAGACCGCCGACGCCGAGGCGAGTGTGAAGACCAACGCGAACGGGAGGACGAACAACGCGCGCATAATCGCTCTCCTTCTTGTGACGACCGTCACGCGGGGCGATGGCATGGTCGTCAGGATCTGCCAAAGGTTGCCGCGCCGGCTTTCAGAATTTCGTCGGACAGTTTCGAATCGTCGACGGCGCGCGCCAGCATGAGCGCGCCCACGAGACCGGCCATCGTCGCCAGCGCCTTTTCGCGCCGGGCGGCGGCCGATCGGCCCTGCAGCAGCTTCCCCAGACCGTCAACTCTGGAGCGCAGTCCTTCCGTGAAGGCGCGGCGAACGGTCCGCGGCTGGCGCACGACATCCGATCCGAGCGCGGCGAACAGACATCCGTGTCCCGGATCGTCGCGATGGCGCGGCGATAGGTACCCGCGGACGACGGCTTCGAACGTCGGGCGTGCGGAGCCGGCGACCTTCTCGATCCAGGAATCGTTGCCCGGCACGCTGGCGCACGTCTCCGCGGCCAACCGGTCTTTCGACGGGAAATGCCCGTAGAAGCCGCCGTGCGTCAGCCCGGCGCGCTTCATGATGTCGGCGACGCCGATGCCATCGAAGCCATGCTGGCGGAACAGCGTGCCGGCGGCGTCCAGAATCTTCTGCCGGTTCGCCGCCGCCCGCTCGCGCGTCACTCTCACGGATCACTCCTTGTCAGTGCGGTTGACAAGTATACATGATGTGCATCATAAATAACTCACCTGCAATACAATCGCGCATCGCGATAGCGGTTGAAGAGATTCATGCATGACACGGCAGGCGCATTGTCGCTGCCGTCCGCGCGAGCGCGAATGCCTTCGGGGCGTCAATGGACGCTGGTGGCGACCATCGTCGGCTCCAGCCTGACGTTCGTCGACGCGACCGTGGTGAACGTTGCTCTGCCCGCGCTTCAGGCAGAGCTGCACGCGACCATCACTGACGTCCAATGGGTGATCGAGGCGTACGCCTTGTTCCTGGGCGGTCTGATTCTCGTCGGCGGCTCGATGGGCGATCAATTCGGACGTAAGCGGACGTTCCTTGCTGGCGTCATGCTGTTCACCATCGCGTCGATCGCCTGCGGTCTCGCGGGATCGATGCGCGCGCTCATCGTGGCGCGTGCGGCGCAGGGCGTCGGCGCCGCCTTCCTCGTACCGGGGAGCCTCGCGATTATCAGCGCCACGTTCGACGACGCCGATCGCGGCCGGGCGATTGGCACGTGGTCCGGTTTCAGCGCCATGACGTCGGCCCTCGGACCCATCGCCGGCGGCTGGCTGATCGAGCACGTCAGCTGGCGCGCGGTCTTCTTCCTGAACGTGCCGCTGGCCGCGATCGTCGTCGCGCTGTCGGCGCGATTCATGAGCGAAAGCCGCGACCCATCGCGAACCTCGCGGATCGATTGGACAGGCGCCGGCCTGGCCGTCGCCGGGCTTGGTGGTGTCGTCTTCGCCCTCCTCGAGTGGCCGCGCCTCGGTGCGAGCCATCCGCTCGTGTTCGTGACGATGGGCTGCGGTGCGGTATCGCTCGCCGTTCTCGTGGTCTTCGAACGTCGAGTCGCTGCACCGATGCTTCCGATCGGCTTGTTCCGGTCGCGACCGTTCACGCTGGCCAATCTCCTGACGTTGTTCTTGTATGGCGCGCTGGCCACGGTCTTCTGGCTCGTGCCGTTGAATCTCATTCAGGTGCAGCATTATTCGGCCACAGGGGCGGGTGCAGCGTTGCTTCCGTTGCCGATACTGATGTTCCTGTTGTCACGGTGGTCCGGCGGGCTCGCCGCCCGCGTTGGCAGTCGCCTGCCGCTCACCATCGGGCCGATCGTCGCCGCGGTGGGGCTGATTCTCTACGCCCGGTCGGGAGTCGGCGGCTCCTACTGGACGACGTTCTTCCCGGCCGTCGTGGTGCTCGGGGTTGGCATGGCGATCGTGGTGGCCCCGCTCACCACGACGGCGATGACCGCTGTCGAAGCGCAACACGCGGGCGTGGCATCGGGCGTGAACAACGCAGTCGCGCGTGTCGCCGGTCTGATCGCGATCGCTGTGTTCGGTGTCCTGTTGGTGCGGAGCTTCGACGTGCGCGTGAGGGCGGCGCTCGACCGGCTCGAACTGCCTGCAGCCGCACGGACCGCCATCGACCGCGAATTGCCAAAGTTGGCTGGAGCCGAAATCGACGCGGCGATTGAATCCGTGCAGCGAGTTGCGGTCCGGCGGGCGATGGATGAGTCCTTCGCCTCGGCCTTCGGTCTGGTGATGATGGCGGCGGCGGCAGCCGCGCTGGCTGCCGCGCTCGCGGGCGCACTGATTCGGTAGCAGGCGCCGCAACGGCAGACACCATACGCCCGGAACAACGGCGGTCAGAAGACCTACGGAACACAATGACGGCGACGCGAGGCAAACGATGTAGCTGGGTGAGCATCGACAATCCGCTGATGCTGCAGTATCACGATCGCGAATGGGGTGTGCCGGTCCATGACGATCGCAAGCACTTCGAATTCCTCGTGCTCGAAGCGGCGCAGGCCGGACTCAGTTGGTCGATCGTGCTCAAGAAGCGCGAAGGGTATCGCCGCGCGTTCAGCCAGTTCGATCCTCAGAAAGTGTCGCGATACACGAAGGCCCGCGTTCAGAAGCTCGTCGCGGATCCGGCGATCATTCGAAACCGGATGAAGATCGAATCGGCTGTGCGCAACGCGCGGGCGTTTCTCGCGATTCAGGACGAGTTCGGAAGTTTCGACGCCTATTGCTGGCGGTTCGTCGATGGATGCCCCAGGCTGAATCGGTGGAAGACGATGACGAGGATTCCGGCGACGTCACGCGAGTCCGACGCGTTCAGCAAGGACCTCAAGCGCCGGGGATTCAGCTTCGTTGGCTCGACCGTCGTCTACGCGCACATGCAGGCGGTCGGCATGGTGAACGATCACCTCGTCGACTGCTTCCGGTATCGGGAGATTCAGCGCCTCGAGTGAATTCTTCCAGGCAGGGAGGAGACCACATGAATGTCCAGGAGTACAAGCGCCGTTTGCTCGAGCTCGAAAAACAACTGTCGACGCGCGCGGCACGCGACCGCGAACATGCGCGCGAGCAAGTGAGGGACTCGCCGGGCGATATCGGTGATGCCAGTGTTGCTGATGAAGCCGAAAGCGAGGACTTTACGGAAGCCGAGCTCGACGCCACCGTGCTGCAGCAGGTGCGCGACGCACTGCGGCGGATCGAAGATGGCACCTTCGGTCGCTGCGTGGTGGATGGCGGACCGATCGAGCCAAAGCGGCTCGAGGCCGTTCCCTGGACACCGTACTGCCTGAAGCACCAGAGGCTGCTCGAGGCAGCCTCGCGACCACAGGCTACACCCACGCTCTGATCGCCCTTCGGTCGAACCGCGGCACGGAGGCGCTTTAGATCGACCCCTCGTCGACGAGCGCCTCGAGGATTTTCACGAGCGTTCGCCGCTTGTCGCGAGAGAGCCTCGACAGCGGCAAAGATCGTCGTGCCATCCGCCTGAGGAGCTGCGCGCGCATTCGCGCGCCCCTTGGGGTGAGTTGAAGCGCTTTCACCCGCCGGTCCTCGGGCGAAGGTTGCCGCCGCACGAGACCTCGGGATTCCAGGCGATCAACCAGTCCCGTCACGTTCGACGCGTCACACGAAAGCGTCTCGGCAAGCCGGCTCATCGGCAGGGGACGCCCTGGTTCGATCAAGTGCAGCACGTGGCACTGGATCGGCGAGAGATCGAATTCGCCCTCCGAAGACGGCAGGTGCTCCCGCTGCGCGAAGAAGAACTTCATCAGGAGCTGCCAGGCCCGACAGGCATCGTGCTCTGACCGATGCATCGCAGCCATTGTACTTGATGAAATAAATAGTTGACAAAATCAAGTATCTCCGACTATTCTGGTCGCACTATGAAAAGGCTGCGAATCATTCCCCTGGATGACACGGTAGTGTTCCCGGGCATGCCGGTCACCCTGTCGGTCGACGTCGGCGGCGACGATCGCGTGCTCCTGGTGCCTAGACAGCAGAACACATACGCGCGCGTCGGCGTTGTGGCGGAGGTATCCGAGCGCGTGCGACTCGCGGGCCGCGGGCTCGCGGTCTCGCTCGTGGCCCTCCATCGCGCGATCCCCGGCGGAGCGGCGGGCGACGAGGACGGCGTGCTTCGAGTGGATTTCGAGTCCCGTCCCGACCAGGCGCCAGCTGCCAGTTTCACGCGCGAGCTGGAACGTGAGTATCGCGCGGTTGTCGACGAGATTCTCGAGTTGCGAGGCGACGACGGACGGATCCGCGCATTCGTGCGGTCCATCACCGATGCGGGCGCCTTGGCCGATACGGCGGGCTACTCGCCCGACTTGAGCTTCGGTCAGAAGCTGCAGCTCCTTGAAACGTTCGACGTCGTCGAGCGGCTCGGGCTGGCGGTTCAGTTTCAGCGAGAGCGGCTGGCAGAGCTGCAGGTGCGAAAGCGCATTCGAGACGACGTCGAAGACGGCGCCCAGAAGCAGCAGCGCGAATATTTCCTGCGCCGTCAGATGGACGCGATTCGCAAGGAACTTGGCGAGAACGACGGCTCGATCGTGGACGAATACCGCCAAAAGATTTCGAACGCGGGCATGCCGGAGACGGTGCGTCAGCAGGCGGAACGCGAGTTGAGCCGACTGGAGCGAATGGGAGACTCGAACGCCGAGTCCTCGATGATTCGCACGTATCTTGACTGGCTGCTGGCGGTTCCCTGGGCGAAGCGGTCCGAGGAGCATCTCGACCCCGCGCATGCTCGCGAGGTGCTCGACGCCGACCACGAAGGCCTCGACGACGTGAAAAGACGCATCACCGAGTACCTGGCGGTGCGCAAGCTCCGAACGGATCGCGGCATGACCGAGAATCGCCGGTCGGGCGTCATCCTCACCCTGATCGGACCTCCCGGCACCGGCAAGACATCGATCGGCGAATCGATCGCACGAGCCACCGGGCGGCAGTTCGTGCGGATGTCGCTCGGCGGCGTCCGCGACGAAGCTGAGATCCGCGGCCACCGCCGCACGTATATCGGAGCGCTGCCGGGACGGCTCGTGCGGGCACTGCGTGACGCGGGCACGATGAATCCGGTGATCATGCTCGACGAGGTCGACAAGATTGGCGCGGACTGGCGCGGCGATCCCTCGGCGGCACTGCTCGAGGTGCTCGACCCGGCGCAGAATCATGCGTTCCGGGATCACTATCTCGACGTCGAGCTCGATTTGTCGCACGTGCTGTTCGTCGCGACGGCGAACGTTGCCGATACCATTCCCGCCGCGCTGTTCGATCGCATGGAAGCGATCCGGTTCGACGGGTACACGACTGAAGAGAAGGTGACCATCGCACGCGGGCATCTCTGGCCGCGTCAGGTCGAGCGGAATGGCCTGCGTGTCGAAGAAGTAACGGTGACGGATGCGGTGCTGCGCCGGATCGTCACTGACTACACGCGAGAGGCCGGTGTCCGCCAGCTCGAACGAGAGCTCGGCACACTGCTTCGGAAAACGGCAACGCGGATTGCCTCAGCCGACCAGACCACGCCACTGGCGATCGATCACGAGGCTGTCCGCGATGCGCTCGGGCGGCCGAAGTTCTTTTACGAAGCAGCGGTCCGTACCGCCGTGCCTGGCGTCGCGACGGGTCTCGCGGTAACGGGTGTGGGCGGTGATGTCCTCTTCGTGGAAGCCGCCTCCATGCCCGGCACGGGCGCGTTGGTGTTGACCGGGCAACTCGGCGACGTCATGAAGGAATCGGCGCGGATTGCGCTCACCTACGTGAAGAGTCATGCATCCGATCTCGGAATCGACGAACACGCGCTCGATGACCGCGAACTACACGTTCACGTGCCGGCGGGTGCAATACCGAAGGACGGGCCGAGCGCAGGGATCACCATGGTGACGGCAATTGCGTCGCTTCTGGCCCGCCGACCTGTCAAGAGTACGGTCGGCATGACTGGCGAGGTGACGCTTCAAGGCCGGGTGCTCCCCATTGGCGGCCTGAAGCAGAAGGTACTTGCCGCGCATGCCGCAGGCCTCACAGAGCTCATCCTGCCCGAGCGCAATCAGCCCGACCTGGATGACGTCCCGTCCGACGTGCGCGACCAGATGCAGTTTCATCTCGTCGGGACAGTGGATCAGGTACTGACGCTCGCACTGGAACCGACCGAGCTCGCGATGGCCGCATAGGCGGCTTAACGAGGCGGTCATTCTCCCTTCCCGCCGTCAGCCATTTCGATCCAATCCAATTCCTCTTCCATCTGATGAAACGCATCATCGCCGATCTCGTCGCTGGCACGCGTAGCCGGCTCGCGCAGTTCCGTGCAATCGGCAGACACGAGTTACATCCTTCGCACCTAATGTCCTAGGGCGCGATTACCGAAACCTGACACAGGTAGTCCGCTTCCTCTGATGGTGTCCGTGAGCTCGAACTTTCAGGACCGATCCCAGGGCCAAGACAGCCAGGCGACGGGGCATCATCCGCTGCCATCGGAATCAGGTGGGACGGTGGTCGTCGCAGATGATACGCCGGCCGTCGCCGAGTACCTCGCCCGCCTGCTCGCCCGTGACGGCCATCGTGTGATTCGCGCCGACAACGGCGCCGATGCGTTAGAGCTCATCGCACGCGAGCAGCCGGATGTGGCGCTGCTCGACGTGATGATGCCCGGACGCTCCGGCCTCGATGTCTGTCGCGCGATCAAATCCGACCCGGGCACACGGCTGATCCCAGTTGTCCTCGTGACAGCGCTCCAGAACGCCGAGGATCGGATTCGCGGCATCGAAGCGGGCGCCGACGACTTCTTGAGCAAGCCGCCGAATCCGCAAGAATTGCTCGCGCGCGTGCGTTCACTCTTCCGGCTGAAACGTTATACCGACGAACTCGATTCGGCGCAGTCGGTCATTATGAGCCTTGCCCTCACGATCGAAGCCCGCGACGCGTACACCGATGGACACTGTCAACGGCTGGCGACGTCTGCGGTCGCCGTTGGTGAGGCGCTTGGATTACAGGCCGAGGATGTCGAGGCGTTGCGCCGCGGCGGAGTTCTGCACGACATCGGTAAGGTTGGCGTGCCCGACGCCGTGTTGCTGAAACCGGCTCGACTGACGCCCTCCGAATTCGACGTCATGAAGCAGCACACGGTGATCGGCGATCGCCTGTGCGCTCCGTTGCGCTCGCTGAAACGCGTCCGGCCAATCATCCGCCACCATCACGAACGGTTCGACGGCACCGGGTATCCGGATGGACTCGGCGGAGAGGACATTCCGTTGCTCGCGCAAATCATGAGCGTGGTCGACGTCTTCGACGCGCTCACGACCGATCGACCGTACCGCGCGGCGATGACGCTGGACGACGCCTGCCGGGAACTCGAAAACGAGGTCAGTCGCGGCTGGCGGCGCGCCAATCTGGTCGAGGTCTTCATCACCGTCCTGCGCGAAACCCATGGCGAACTGTTTCGACCCGGCGCCCCGAAGGACCTACGATGAGCCGGTCGCTTCCTCTCTGGCGATCTCTTCGACTGCGGCTGCCGCTCCTGATGTCCGGCCTGATCGCGCTGGTGTTGGTCACCGTGTTCTGGGTCATCAATCGCGAAATCGAAAAGGGCTTGTTGCGCGCGGGCAGCGAACGGGCGCAAACCGCCGCCGATCAACTCGGTGCGATTCTGGCTCAGGGCGCCGCGCGGGGCACCAACGAAGGCCGCCGCATCGCGAGTGACCCGGCGGTGCGGCGCTTTGTCGCCAATCCATCGACCGATGCCGCCGCGGTGCGTGAGCTGTTGACACCGCTCGCGGTCGCGGCACAGCCCCCCGTCGAATTGAGGACTGCCGGCGGCGAACGCGTGCTGGAGGTCGGACCCGCCCGTGGCAAGGCTGTGCCTCTGGACGCAACGGTACCGCTCGTTCCAGGTCTCTCGACCTTTCAGCGCTCGCACGACACGGTTTTCTACGGATTGGTCACCGAAATCCTCGACCAGACGCCGCCCGCAAACGGAGGGAACCCGGCTGCGGGCAGACCGCTCGGCTACATCGTCGTACGCCGGACGTTGACGACGGCCCAGACGACTGACACGTTGAATCGCCTGGTCGGCAACGGCGCGCTCGTCGCGGTCGGACATCAGAGCGGCGGCATCTGGACGAACTTCTCCAAGGTCGTGCCTCAGCCTCCCATCGACCCGACACGGAACGGAGTCGTCGAGTACCGGACGGCGAGCGGGGAGCGCCGACTGGGAGCGGTCAGCGTGGTCGCTGGGACGCCATGGGCGGCGTGGATCGAGTTCCCGCGCGACCGCATCCTCGCACCCGCGTACGCCATGCAGCGACGGATGGTGGTGTTCGGGTTGATCGCCATCGGGCTGTCGGCCCTTTTGATCAGCGTCGTGAGCGCGCGCATCACGACACCGCTCCACGATCTCACGACGGCTACGGCCGCGATTGCGTCCGGCGAATACACGCGGCGGGTCCGCACCGCTCGTCGCGGCGACGAGATTGGACAGCTCGCCGATGCCTTCAACGCGATGACCGAACGGGTCGCGGCCGATCACGACGAACTGGAATCGCGCGTGCGCGAGCGCACCGCGACCCTCGATCGATTCTTTTCGCTCTCGATCGACCTGCTGTGCATTGCCGGAACCGATGGCCGCTTTCAACGGGTCAACCCGGCGTGGGAAGAAACGCTCGGATGGTCGGCAGACGAGCTCACCTCGATGCCGTACATGGATTTGGTTCATCCCGACGACCGGGCGGCAACGGCCCACGAGGCGGCGGGCCTGGCGGCTGGTGGCATCACCGTTCGATTCGAAAACCGTTACCGCGCAAAGGACGGGTCGTATCGCTGGCTCAGTTGGAAGTCAGCGGCGGCCGGCGAGCAGGGGCTGATCTACGCGGCGGCTCGCGATGTGACCGACGAGAAGCGCGCCACCGAGGCTCTCGCACGCCACGTATCCGAGTTGAACGTGATCAACGACGAACTCGAGTCGTTCAGCTACTCCGTATCGCACGACCTGCGCGCGCCGCTCCGTCACGTTGTCGGTTTCGCCACGCTGCTCGAGCAATCTGCGAACGGCCGGATGGAGGAGCAGGACCGGCGCTACGTGAAAACGATCAGCAAGGCTGCGACGCACATGGGCCGGCTGATTGACGACCTCCTGTCATTCTCGCGCACCGGCCGCGCCGCGTTCGATCGGCGTGAGGTGGACCTCGACGTCGTCGTGCGCGAGGCGGTACTCGAGGTCAGCCGAGAGGCTCGCAAAGACATCAGGTGGGATGTGCGCCCACTGCCACACGTGCAGGGCGATCCGTCGATGCTGCGCCTCGTCTTCGTCAACCTGCTTTCGAACGCGGTGAAGTACAGCTCGAACCGTCCGCACCCCGTGATCGAGGTGAACGTCGACGGGGCCGGATCCACCGAGACGGTCGTGTACGTGCGCGACAACGGCGTCGGCTTCGACATGGCCTACGCGGACAAATTATTCGGCGTCTTTCAACGATTGCACAGCAGCGACGAGTTCGAGGGTACCGGTATCGGACTGGCCAACGTGCGCCGCATCGTTCACCGCCATGGCGGCAAGGTGTGGGGCGAAGGCGTGGTGGACGGCGGCGCGACCTTTTACGTGTCGTTGCCCCAGGGAGGAACGGCGTAAATGATCGCGGACTTGAGGCAGATCGTCCTCGCCGAGGACAACGCGAACGACGTCGAACTGACGCTCAACGCGCTGCGCGAAAACCACATCGTCAACGAAATCGTGGTGGTCCGCGACGGCGCGGAAGCGCTCGACTACTTGCACAAGCGGAACCGATTTGCGGGACGCGCCGGGGCCAATCCTGCGCTCGTGCTGCTCGATCTCAAGATGCCCAAGGTCGATGGCATCGAGGTTCTCCGCCAGATCAAAGCCGATTCATCGCTCAAGAGCATTCCCGTGGTCATGTTGACTTCGTCGCGCGAGGAACAGGATCTGGTGCGGAGTTACGAGCTCGGCGTGAACGCCTATGTCGTCAAGCCGGTCGGCTTCCACGAGTTCATCGACGCCGTCAAGCTGCTCGGCGGGTTCTGGGCAGTCATCAACGAGCCGCCGCCACAGCGCACGGCGGGACCGACCCGTGACTGATCGTCGGGAATCGCTGCGCGTGCTGCACGTCGAGGACGATCCAGTCGATCGCGAACTGGTCGCCGAGACGCTGCGCTCGCAGGGCCTGACGTGCGACATCGTGGTGGTCGACACTCGCGACGCGTTCGCGGACGCCCTGGACTCCGGCGGGTTCGATGTGATTCTGGCGGACGATCGTCTTCCCACCTTCAATGGTCAGGCCGCGCTCGCGTTGACTGTCGAGCGAGCGCCGGACGTCCCGTTCATCTTCGTCTCGGGCACGTTGGGCGAAGAGATCGCCGTCGAGCGGCTGAAGGCCGGTGCCACTGATTACGTGGTCAAACAGCGGCTTGCGAGACTTGGATCCGCCGTCAATCGCGCCCTCGGCGAAGCACAGGTGCGGCGCGAAAACGCCCGCGCGCAGGAGGCAAAACTCTTCCTGGAAGATCTGATCGCGGCAAGCCCGTCGATGATCTTTCGGATCGATCCGCGCGAGTTCCGCATCACGTATGCAAGCCCCAATGTCAACCGTCTGCTCGGCTACAACCAGCGCGAAATTGTCGGCGTCCGCAACTTCTGGCGCACGCTGCTGCACCAGGACGATCTCGAACGGGCGGCCGGTCATCTGCGCGAGGCGCTCGAGTCGCACACCGTCCAGATTCCGCAGGAGTACCGGTTCCGGTCCGCCGACGGACGGTATCGCTGGTTTTTCAGCCTGATGCATGTCGAATACAGCGACACCGGCCGGCCGATGCGCATTCTCTGGTACTGCATCGACATCAGCGACCGTCGCACCGCCGAGCAAGCCCTCCTCGAAAGCGAGGAGCGGACCCGGGCCATTCTGCGGACGGCAAACGACGCGTTCGTGGGCGCCGACACCGGCGGCCGCATCGTCGAATGGAACACGCGCGCCGAGGCGATGTTCGGGTGGCCACGCGAGGAGGCGCTCGGACGCATTCTGGTCGATACGATCGTGCCCGAATCCTACCGCGAACAGCATCGCCGCGGCTTCGCGCGGTTTGTCGAGACCGGCGATGCGCGGATGCTGCATCAGCGTCTTGAATTGAGCGGGCTCCGCCGCGACGGATCCGAGTTTCCGGTCGAACTGACGATTTGGCCGACAGGGGACCGAGGACAGCTGACCTTCAACGCATTCATCCGCGACATCACCGAGCAGAAACGCGCCGAAGCTGCCGTGCGACAGGCGAGGGAAGAAGCGGAGCGCGCGAATCACGCGAAGAGCGACTTTCTCTCGCGGATGAGTCACGAGCTCCGGACGCCGTTGAACGCGGTGCTCGGTTTCGCGCAACTGCTGACCAGCGAGCCGCTCGGCGACGAGCCCCGCGACAACGTCCAGCAGATCCTCAAAGGCGG
Source organism: Acidobacteriota bacterium (assembly GCA_003222395.1). GTDB lineage: Bacteria > Acidobacteriota > Vicinamibacteria > Vicinamibacterales > CAVVIG01 > Gp6-AA45. The sequence goes on along the minus strand of QHWB01000038.1, from coordinate 144,148 downwards.
GCAGCACCTGCTCGATCTCGTCAACGAAGTGCTCGACATCTCCCGAATCGAGGCCGGCCGCCTCTCCTTGTCGCTCGAGCCCGTCGGTGTGCGCGACATCACGTGGCATGTCGTCGATCTCGTCGAGCCGCTCGCGGCCGAACGAAAAATTCTGCTCGTGGTCGACGAAATCGATCCCTCGCTCGCGGTGGTCGCCGACCGTCAGCGCTTGCGGCAGATTCTGTTGAATCTCATCTCGAACGCCGTCAAGTACAACCGGCCGAACGGCCGGGTAACGGTGGGTTTCGACTGCGTGTCACCCGACAGGTTCCGGATCAAGGTCACGGATACCGGCGCCGGAATACGACCGGACAAGATGCGGCTGCTCTTCAACCCGTTCGAGCGTCTCGGCGCCGAAACGACGGCCACCGAGGGTACCGGGCTCGGCCTTGCGCTGTCGCGCGGTCTCGCCGAAGCGATGGGCGCCTCGATGGGCGCTGAGAGCGAGATCGACCGCGGGTCCACCTTTTGGATTGAGCTCACACTCTCGCGTGAAGCGGCTGTCACGGTGCGGGTCGCGACACATGACGGACTGCTGCGGCCCGCGACGCCTCGATCGGGCACCATCCTGTACGTCGAAGACAACGTATCTAACGTTCGTCTGATGACACGGCTACTCGCACGCCGTCCGAAGATCACCGTGCTGCATGCGCCGGATGGCGAGTCGGGGCTCGCGATCGCGCGCGATCGGGATCCGGATGTCATCTTTCTCGATCTCCATCTCCCAGACATGTCGGGCGAGGACGTGTTACGGCAGTTATGGGGCGATCCTGCGATTCGACAGATTCCGGTCGTCATCCTCACCGCCGACGCCACCCCCGCGCAGATGCGACGCGCGCTGGCCTCCGGCGCAGCCGCGTACCTCACCAAACCGTTCGATGTGCGGAAGGTCTTGGACACGCTCGATCAGATGCTGCAGCTATCGGAAGAGCGGCGCGCCGCGCGGCGATGATGACCTCAGTCAGCATGCGCGCACACTCGATCCATGACGCAACACGTCTGAGGTGACCCGAGTTTGGATAAGGATGACCAGATGGCAACAAGTACAGGGACTGCAGAGGAATCAGATCTGATCCATCGGCTGAAGAACTACATCTGCATCATCTGTGGATTCTGTGAGCTATTGATCGCCGAATCGGCGGAGGACGATCCGCGTCGCGCGGATCTCGCGGAGATTCAGAAAGCCGCCCAGGCGGCGATGGCCATGATGCCTGACGTGGCCGATCGCATGCGGTAACGCGAACATCTCGAGAACCTCCTCATCACTATCTTGTTCCTTTCAACACTCTTCCCGGCCTGGAATGGCCCTGCGGTCCGGCGACTTCTGCTGATCAGCCTTGTTGCTTACGTGGTAATGCGGAGCGGTCTGTTCTTCACCCGTGAGATGCAAAGGGTTGTTAATTTGCGATAGCACGCCGTGTTCAGTGCTACCATCGAATTCGTGCGGACGCGGCTGCGGCGACTCTTCGGAGCCATCCTCCTGTCGGTGTGCATCGGTGCGCCGATTGCCGAGATGTTCGACCGATGGGACCGCACGGCACAAGATGGTAACGATACGGAAAGCAATCTCGTCATCGTCGCGGTGTGCATCGGCATCGGGTTCGTTGCTGCTGCCCAGATGCTCCGACGTGTTTGTCGGCTAAGAACTGCCTGCCTGATCGCTCGCCCCCACGTGTCGTTCGCGCCGTTGCGCGAACTTTGCTTCATCCAGCCGACGCCGAACGGCAGTCCGCCGCTCGCGCTTCGCATTTAGTCCCCTCACGCTCGCGCTGCATCTCCTGGCGGCTGTGGTGTGCGTCTTCGCACGCGAGAGCCGTCATCTCAATCCGTGCTCGCGTGGAGACGTGTATGCGTGGCGTGCTGGTTGGAATGCTCGCGCTGAACGTGGCGACGGCATTTGCGCAAACCGCGACCGTTCGCATCGAGGTTCGGACCGACGACGGTCCCGTTTCGGCCGCGGGCGTGTCTGTGAACGGAACGACACACAAGACGGACGCGCAAGGCATTGCGCTCGTCACCGTGCCGGCCGGTCACGTCGATATCGTCGTCGTCAAGGACGGCTTTGCCGCCGCGTCGGCATCGGTCGACGTGCAGGCGAATCAGCAGCAGCCAGTCGTGATCACATTGAATCGTGGCGCGTCCGTCGAGGAACACGTGACGGTCTCCGCGACTCGCACGGACAAGCGCCTTGAAGATGTGCCCATGCGTGTCGAAGTCCTGAATACCGAAGAAGTCCAAGAGCAGGTCATGCAGGGACCAGGCGACGTCGTGAACATGCTCCGTGAGATGGGCGGCCTGCACGTCGCCATCTCCTCGCCGTCTCTCGGCGCGGCGAGCGTGCGAATTCAGGGAATGCGCGGACGCTACACCCGTTTCCTGTCCGATGGACTGCCGTTATTCGGCGAACAGGTCGGCGGCCTCGGATTACTCCAAATTCCACCCGTCGATCTAGGTCAAGTCGAGGTCATCAAAGGCGTGGCGTCGGCGCTCTACGGTGCCGGCGCGATGGGCGGCGTGGTGAACCTGATCGCTCGACGTCCGACCGAACGCGTGCGAGAGGTCATCGTGAACCGGTCGAGCCGTGGCGAGACGGATGCCGTCGCATACTTCTCGCAGCCCTTCAGTGGCGGGTGGGGAGGAACGTTGCTCGCCGGCGGACATTGGCACGAGGCAAACGATATTGATGGCGACGGTTGGGCGGATTTGCCGGGTTACCACCGATCGGAAATCCGCCCACGTGTGTTTTGGGATAATCACAGCGGCACATCGTTATTCATCACGGCAGGTGCCGCGGCAGAATCGCGGGCCGGCGGCACGATCGACGCGGCAGTGATTTCCGCCACGCACGCACCATATCGAGAAACGCTCGACACGGGGCGCTACGATGTCGCGATCGTCGGTCAAACGCTGCTGTCGGACGCCTACGTCGTCTCGGTTCGCGTCAGCGGTACATGGCTGTCTCACGACCATGGGCTTGGTGACGTGCGCGAGCGCGACACCCGCGACACGTTCTTCGGTGAAACGTCGGCGCGGCGCAAGTTCGGACGGCATACCGTGGTCGTCGGCGCGGCATTCGACCGCGATGCGTTCAGTCCAAAAGAGTTGCCGCAGTTCGGCTATACGTTCACCACGCCCGGTGTGTTCGCTCAAGACGATGTGGACCTGACGCCCTGGTTGTCCGTATCGGCCAGTGCGCGAGTCGACCATCACAGCGCATACGGCACGTTCATCAGCCCACGGATTTCCGCGCTCTTTCGCTCTGGCGGCTGGGCGAGTCGCTTGTCGGTGGGGACCGGCTTCTTCCCATCGTCGGCGCTGACGGAAGAGACAGAAGCCGCCGGCTTGTCACGACTCACCGTTCGCGGACCCTTGAAAGCGGAAACCGGCGACAGCGCGTCATTCGACGTGACCCGAACCCTTGGCGCGCTCTCCGCGACGGCAACACTGTTCGCCTCGCGTATCCACGACCCGTTGTTCGTTGAACGCACGACCGCCTATGTGCTCGCAAATCAGCCGTTCGCATCGTCGAACGTCGGCGCCGAACTGCTGGCGACATGGCGCAAGGCGCCGCTGTCGCTCACGGCAGTCTACGGGTTCGTGCGCGCCCGTGAATTCGAGAGCACCGCGTTCGAAGAGGTGCCGTTGACGCCGCGCAATTCCGTGACGCTGCTCGGCGGCGTGGAAGACGAAGACGTTGGGCGATTCGTGGTGGAGTGGTTTTACACCGGGCGACAGCGGCTCGAGGCGAATCCCTTTCGAGATGAGAGCGTGCCGTTTACGACAATTGGACTCCTTGCCGAGCGCGCGTTCGGAAAGGTGCGGGTGTTCGTCAACGTTGAGGATTTGAACAACGTGCGCCTGACGCAATTTGACCCACTCATTCGTCCGTCACGGGGCGTTGACGGACGGTGGACGGTCGACGCGTGGGCGCCGCTCGACGGGAGGAACATCAACGGCGGCATCCGGGTGAAGTTCTGACCCCGGTGACAACCGCGATGCCCAGGAAGCGTGGAGTTTTCTACTTCAAGTCGTCCGCCGCGCTCAGGGCGGCGGGTGAGGTGCGCATGCGTGTCATCGGACGGACGCTTGTGTTGGTTTTCGTCTGCGCTGGTTTTCCGGTTGCTGGCCAGGATCAATCGATGGCGCTGCTCGCTGCATCGGACGCTCCCGCGTCGCGTGGATTAGGCCCGTCGTCAGAGCTGAATCTGCATGGAGCGGAAGGAAAGGCGAGCGTCCACCAGACGCAAACGTCGACATTCACCGAACACTGAATCACTGCTGCTGCGGGGATGCTCCGAACAAGCCGTCGAGGCGGAGAGAGTACCCCACGCCAACATAGCGATCCGGCGCACTGCGCGTGAGGCCAAAACCGAGATGGAAATCGAATTGCTGACGGAGAGTGACATGCCATGCGCCGCCCACATCGGCAATGTGGCTCGCTGGAGTACGCGTCGCAAAGTCTCCGATGTACTCGACGAAGAGATCCCCTTTCGATCCAACCTCCCGCTCGACGACCAATGTCGGCTCGACGATCGATGTGTGCTCCGCACGATTGACCATCCAGGTCACAGTTAACATCCCGTTAACGGACCAGTCGTCCGCTACGGCGAGCGACCACGGAAACTGGACGTACGGAGTGTAGAAGGCGTCGCTGTCGCCCGAGTGACCGACCGGGAATCCGAAGCCGGCGGATGCCGAGAGACTGAATGAGCGCCGTTCGGGAAACAGTTGTCGCTTGATCGAAACGGTGAAGTTCGACAGCTGCGACGAGGCGAGCCCGTTCAGGGCGATGAAGTAGTTGGGCACATCGACCAGCACTTCGCTGCAATGCGCCACACCAAGCCGGGCCCGCGTCTCCGACGCGTCGAGAACCTGCGACCCTTGATGGACCGCCCAGTTGATTCCATTTTCGACCTGCAGGCTTCCGAAGGGAACGACCAGGCTCGAATTGGTGGTGTCCGGTCGATCCGTTGCGATGACGTCGGTGCGGCCGGGACAATCGCTCGCCCACGCGCCACGCGGCGAGACCAGGAGTGCAGCTACACCGAGGACTGCCGCGGCGAGGCGACGCGGGCCTGACGGCGCTCGCGTGGCACTCGCACCTGCGCTCCTTCTTTTTCGTCTCATGTCGTCACTCGTTGCGACGATGTGACCTCGACGTTGCGCGCCGGCCACATGAATTCGCCACCATCTGGTGCGGACGATTTTCACGTGTGCCCTTGCCAGTTGCCCCGGATTCCAGCATCGAGCCGTCAACGATGTAGCGGGCAACACGAATCACGGATCCTTGCTGAAGATCTCTGGCTTCAAGGTGAAGAGGGATTAAAGCGAGCGCAATCAGCCCCGCAGCGCGCGAAGCGGATCGGTCCGGACCGCGCGCCAGGCGGGCACGAAGCACGCGACGAGCGACGCAACGGCAATCACGACGAATGCCGACGCGAACGCGAGCGGGTCTCGCGGGCTCACCTTATATAGGAGGTAGCCGAGCAGACGGGTCACTTGCAACGCCGCGACCAGTCCCACGACGACGCCGCCCGCGGTGAGCGCGAGGCCTTGCGACAGCACCAGACCCAACAGATCCGAAGCGCCCGCGCCAAGCGCCATCCGCAACGCCAGCTCGCGCGAACTCTGCGACACTGTGGACGCCATCACGCCGTAGAGTCCGATCGCAGCCAGCACGAGCGCGAGTGCGCCGAACACGACAAGGATCGTGACCGAGATCCGCTGCGCGGCCGTCGTACGATCCACCTGCTCGCGCATCGTGATGAGCTCCGACGGCGCAACGTTCGCGTCGAGCGCGTGGATCTCGCGCACCAGCGCCGGCGCGAGCGCCGCCGGACGTTGCGCCGTTCTGAGCTGCAGGGCCGTGGTCGCCGAGAAATTCTGGCGCAGCGCGACGTAGAAAAACGGTTTCGGCGTCTCGAGCAGATTGCGGTACCTGGCGTTGCGCGCGAGACCGACGATCTGCATCCATCGGCCCTTCACCTGCACGCGTCGGCCGACGGGGTCCACGCCGCGCCAGAACTGCGCGGCCATCGTTTCGTCCACCACGGCGACCAGCGGCGCCCTTTCGTTGTCGGCGCGCGTGAACTCGCGGCCCGACACGAGCGGGATGCCCATCGTCGCGAGAAACCCGGGACCGATCTCGTTGTAGTCCGCCGCCGGCTGCTGGTCGGGCGGCGCGTCGTATCCGTCCACCGCGATCGGCGCCGTCGAATAGTTGCGATAGCTGAACGGCGTCATGCGCGAGAGCGCCGCCGATTCCACGCCGCCGAGCGCCTGCAGGCGATCGATGAGCTCGTCCTGAAAATTCTTCGCGCGCTGCGGGTCGTAGCCAGCCGTGAACAAATCGACGCCCGTCGTCAGCACGCCGTCGGTCGAGAAGCCCGGACTCGCATTACGAACGGCTTGCAGGCTCTGGATCAGCAGGCCGGCGCCGACCAGCAGCACGAAGCTCAGTGACACCTGCACGAGCACCAGCGTCGACCGCACCGACGCTCGACTGCGGCCGCCGATCACACCGCCCGATTCCGAGCGGAGCGCGCCGGCGAGATCGATATTGCTCGTCAGCATGGCCGGAACCAGTCCGAACAGCACCGTCGACCCCAGACACACGCCCGCGCTCACGGCGAGCACACGCCAGTCGAGCTCGCCAGGCAGACGCAGCACGACGCCGCCGCGCGGCGGCGTCAGCAATGCGAGCGCGTCGCGCAACCAATTCGCGACGAGGAGTCCGCCCGCGGCGGCGATCGCCGACAGAATCAATCCCTCGGTCATCAACTGCTTCACCAGCCGGCCGCGGCCGGCGCCGACCGACAGCCGAATTGTCATCTCCTGCTGGCGCGCGAACGCCCGGACGAGGAGCAGATTGCCCACGTTCGCGCACGCGATGAGGAGGACCGAGAGCACGACGACGAGCGCGACGGCAAGCGTTGGAAGCAGCGCACCGGCGTTGTTGAACGGGGTCTGCCACAGCGGGAACAGCTTCACGCCGCGACCGCGGTTCGTCTCCGGATAGTCGGCTTCCAGGCGCGCCGCGATCGCCGACATCTCCGCCTGTGCCTGCTCGATCGTCACGCCAGGCTTGAGCCGCACGTACCCTTCAATCCACCGGGCGCCGCGGTCTTCCAATTTGTAAACGCCCGCGTCGAATTGCGACTGCATCGACGCCGGCACCCAGAATTGGAAGGCGTAGCCGACGAACGTCCCGTAGAATCCCTTCGGCGCGACGCCGACGATCGTGTGCGGCAGACCGCTCAGCACCTGCGTCTTGCCGATGACGCCGGGATCGCCGTGGAAGCGGTCGCGCCACATCTCATAACTGATCACGGTCACCGGATGCGCATTGCGCCCCGAGTCCTCTCCCGGCTCGAAGCTGCGGCCGAGCACCGGACGCACGCCGATCGCATCGAAGTAATTGGCCGAGACCATGCTGCCGGACGCGCGCTCGGCGCGGTCGCCGATGCTGAGAGTCGTTCCGGTGATCTTCTCGCCGATGAACGCCTCGGCCAACGTGCTCGCCCGCTGCAAATCGAGCCAGTCGGGCCACGAGACGTCGGTGTGGCCCGGAGCGCCGCGATTGGTGCCGGTGACCGCAAACAGCCGGTCCTGATCGACAACGAGCGGATAGGGACGCAGGAGGATCCCTTCGATCCAGCTGAACACCGCGATGTTGGCGCCGATGCCGAGCGTGAGACACACGATCGCGAGCACCGTAAAGCCAGGGCTGCGCCACAGCATCCGGAGCGCATAGCCGGTGTCGCGGCGGAGGTCCTCAATCCAGCGGAAGACGTCGACGTCCAGAGTTCGTTCCTTAGCCAGGGTCGCGTTGCCAAAGCGCTTGAGGGCCGCGCGCCGAGCCTCTTCCCGGCTCATTCCATTCCGGACGTACTCGTCCGTCCGCTCATCGATGTGAAATCGACGTTCTTCATCGAAGTCGCCGGCCGTGCGCGAGAAAGTGCTGCGGAGACGCCGAACCCATCCCATCACTCCCCTCCTAGGCGAAGCGCAGAACTTTCCCGACGGCTTTCGTCAACTGATCCCACTTGGCCCGCTCTTCGTCGAGGCGCTTCTGCCCGGCGCGGGTCAGCTTGTAGAGACGCGCGCGCCGGTTGTTCGCGGTCGTCTGCCATTCGGCGGTAATCCAGCCGAGATGTTCCATTCGATGGAGCGCCGGGTAGAGCGAGCCCTCCTCGACACGTAAGATGTCGTCGGAGATCGATTGAATGTCGGCAGCGATGCCGTAGCCGTGATGCGGACCGCGGCGCAGCGTCCGCAGCACGAGCAGATCGAGCGTGCCCTGGAGGGCGTCTGGCTTCTTGTGACGGCGACGCAGCATTACCCTAGAACTCTAGGGTAATGCGCGGCGTCCGGTCAAGCAGACTGTCCCGAGCTTCTTCACGAACGCCTGCCGCTCGAACGCGCGTTATTCTGTAATTTTGATCGACTGTCCGGCGCGGATTGCTTCCAGGAGCTGATTACACGCAAGAACGGCCGTGGCGTCCGCCGCGCCAGGTGTGAACTCGCCCGGGACGAAAACGGGCACCACTTGCCTGCCGCCGTTGGACGTGAAATTGACGCCGAAGCTCTCGCTCGCCATGTCGCCCTGTCTGACGGCGACATTGACCTCGAATGCCGTCGATCCCTGGCAGTCCACGACTACGCTCACCTCAACACCGAACATGACGAGCGTCGCTTGCTGTTGAATGCTCAGGGTGGGTTGGTCCGCCTGCATGACGGTACCCATCGCGAGAGCGAACATGACACCCAAAAGATACTTTCTGAGAAACATGTTTCGATCCTCCCTGATGGAGCGAGCCTCGAGCAACGCGCGTGCCTGGTTCAGGGCACTGTTGTGACCTGACGCGAGGAGCAGTGGACGGACACGGCGGTTGACGAGGTGGAGAGGAACATTTCCATGAGTGAAAGATGTTGCAGGGCGAACATCGGTCTGAAAGAGGTTGGGTCAGAGTTCGATTAGGCAATGAGGACTGGAATCGACAAACAGTGGGACTTTATCCGATCGTACGTCGTGAAAGACCGTCGTCTGTTTCTCTCGCTGATGGCAGATGGCGGAATTTACGAGTTCGAGCGGTCGCGAAGATGGCGCGTTAGAAGCGTCGCGGTCGGTCAGGTGGCCGAATTCTACAAATCGATTGAAGCGCCGCCGATGGAGCGCTGCGTGCTGCGGTACGCCAGGTTCGCGGCGACCATGTCTTCCATCGCGATTCCCATCGCCTTGTAAACGGTGATCTCCGATTCATGCGATCGGCCTCTGGCCCGATCGTTCACGACCTCGCCGAGAGTCGTCGCGTTCGATGACCTGACCATGACCGTCCGTCGACCTTTGCCGACTTCGAAGGCAGCTTTGTCGGAATCGTGGGACTCGATCATCACGTCTCAGCCCTCTGCAGGCACGGGGCAGATCAATGTAACAACGTACCACTCTCGAGCCCTGTTCATTCGCCGACACCGGCCTGCGTGGACGCGCGGACTGCGCGCGCGTAGACTGATCCGCCAATGACCGAGTCGACGCGAACGCCCGACGTCAACCCCTCTCGCGCGTCGCTGCTGTTCCCGACGCTGACCGCGGCGCAGATCGCACGCATCGAAGCGCACGGCGTGAAACGGCGGGTCCGTCCGGGCGAGGTGCTGTTCGAGCCCGGCGTTCACGCGGCGCCGTTCTTCGTCGTGACGGCCGGCGAGATCGAGATCGTCCGTCCCTCCGGTGATGCCGAGACGATGGTGGCGGTGCAGGGCCCCGGCGCATTTACCGGCGAAGCCAACCTGCTCCACGGCCGCCCGTCGTTCATGCGCGCGCGCGCCAACCAGGCGGGCGAGGTGATCGAGCTGACGCGCGAACAGCTGCTCGGCCTCATCCAGACCGATCCCGAGATCAGCAACGTTCTGATGCGCGCGTTCATTTACCGGCGCGTGGAGCTGATCGCGCAGGGGCTCGGCGACGTCGTGCTCGTCGGCTCGACGCACTCGGCCGCCACGCTGCGCATCAAGGAGTTCCTCACGCGCAACGGCCACCCGTTCGCCTACCTCGATCTCGATCGCGACGCCGACGTGCAGCAGCTGCTCGATCGCTTTCACGTCGCGGGCGTCGACATCCCCGTGTTGATCTGTCGCGGCGACGTCGTGCTTCGGAATCCGACGATTCAGAAAATCGCTGACTGCCTCGGCTACAACGACACGATCGATCGCGCGCACGTCCGCGATGTCTTGATCGTCGGCGCCGGCCCGGCCGGCCTTGCGGCGGCGGTGTACGGCGCGTCGGAAGGGTTGGACGTGCTCGTGGTGGAATCGAATGCGCCGGGCGGACAGGCGGGATCGAGCTCGCGGATCGAGAACTACCTCGGATTTCCAACGGGCGTGTCAGGACAGGAGCTCGCAGGCCGCGCGCTCACGCAGGCGGAGAAGTTCGGCGCCGAGATCATGATCGCCAAGGGCGCGACCGCGCTGACGTGCGATCGCCAGCCGTACTCCATCCAGCTGGACGATGGACCGCGCATCGCCGCGCGGACGATCGTCATCGCGACCGGCGCCGAATACCGGCGGCCGGCCATCCCGAACCTGTCACGGTTCGAGGGCGCGGGCGTGTACTACAGCGCAACCTTCATGGAGTCGCAGTTGTGCGGCGGCGAAGAGGTGGTCGTCGTCGGCGGCGGCAACTCCGCGGGGCAGGCGGCAGTGTTCCTGTCGCAGACGGCAAAGCGCGTGTGCATGCTCGTGCGGTCCAAGGGGCTCGCCGAGAGCATGTCACGCTACTTGATTCGGCGAATCGAGGAGACGCCGTCGATCGTCTTACACCCGTGTACCGAGATTGTGGCGCTCGACGGCGATGGCCATCTCGAGTCCGTCGAGTGGCGGAACCCTGAGGGCGCCGTCGAAAGGCACGACATCAGGCACATCTTTCTGATGACCGGCGCCGTCCCGAACACCGCGTGGCTCGGAGGATGCGTGGCGCTCGACCCGAAGGGCTTCGTGAAGACGGGAAGCGACATCTCACGCGACGACCTCGCGGCGGCTCGCTGGCCGCTCGCGAGGCCGCCGCACCTGCTCGAAACGAGCCTGCGCGGCGTGTTCGCTGCCGGCGACGTCAGGGGCGGTAACATCAAGCGCGTCGCGTCGGCCGTTGGCGAAGGATCGATTGCGATTTCGTTCGTGCATCGCGTGCTCGCGGAATCATGAGCACGCAGCAGAAAAGTGATGAAGCAGCACGACACTTCGCGAGTATTGTCTCGACATCACGAACGGGCGGCGAGGTGTCGGTAGACGAGAGGAGAAATGTAATGACTGTCACCACCACTGGCGCGAGGACGCATGACACGATCACGGTCGGCGACGGGACGCGGATCTACTACAAAGACTGGGGGAAGGGACAAGCCGTGGTCTTCAGCCACGGCTGGCCGCTGAGCGCGGACGCCTGGGAAGACCAGATGGTGTTTCTGGGCCTCAACGGCTACCGCTGTATCGCGCACGACCGCCGCGGTCACGGTCGATCCAGCCAGCCATGGAACGGCAATGAGATGGATACCTACGCCGACGATCTCGCGACGCTCGCCGAGGCGCTCGATTTGCGCGACGCAATCCACGTGGGTCACTCCACCGGCGGCGGAGAAGTCGCCCGCTACATCGGCCGCCACGGCACGAAGCGCGTCGCCAAGGCGGTGTTGATTGGCGCCGTGACGCCGATCATGCTGAAGACAGCCACAAACCCCGGGGGCCTGCCAATGGAAGTGTTCGATGGGATCCGCGCCGGCGTTCTGGCGGACCGCTCGCAGTTCTTCAAGGATCTGAGCGGGCCGTTCTACGGCGCCAATCGTCCCGGCGCGAAGGTGTCGCAAGGGCTGCGCGATTCGTTCTGGATGCAGGGGATGCAGGCGGGCTTCAAAGGGGTCATCGACTGCATCAAGGCCTTCTCCGAGACGGACTTCACGGAGGACTTGAAGAAGATCGACGTGCCGACCTTGATCATGCACGGCGACGACGATCAGATCGTGCCGATTGGCGCGTCGGCGATGCTCTCGGCAAAGCTGGTCAAACACCCCACGCTGAAAGTCTATCCGGGACAGTCACACGGCATGTGCGCGACGAACAAAGACGAGATCAACGCTGATCTGCTCGCGTTTATCAGGGGATGAAAGGGATCGCCCGGTACGTCCTGGGCGGTCGCATGCGTGCGTAGAAGAGCAGCAACGGCCGCTCTCCGCGCACGCATTTTCAGTGGACGGCCGGCAAACGACGGTGAATGGCGCGTCGCGCGTATACTTTTCGTCGCCGTGTCGCGAGCCGCCGCGATTGTGCTGCTGACCCTGGTCGTCGCATTGCCTGCGATGGATGCGCTGTCGTGTCCCGACGGCTGCACTGACGCCGTCCATGCCCACGCCTCGCTCGAAACGGTTGTCCACGCGTCCGGCTCGTGTGGTTTTTGTCTGAACGCGCTGGCGGTGCACGGCGATTGGCCGAATCTCGTCAGCATCACGCGTCTCGCCGTTCTCTCCGCGGTTCCCGCCTCCCACGTCTCGTCGCTCGCTCCGCCCTCCATCGACCGGCCGCCGCGCCGCGCCTGATCCCTGCGGTTGTGAGCAGGATTCGGCTGATTCGCCGATGGAGGCGGGGTCATGGGTGTCTGTGTGTGTGTCGCCTTGGTGTTCGCCAGCGCGTTGACGCAGAACGTCAGGTTGCACATCGAAGTGCGCAGCGACGCCGGCGCGGTCGCCGATGCGACGGTCGTCGCGAACGGCACGACGCGCCGCACCGATTCGATGGGTCGCACGGCGTTCGACGTGCCGCCCGGACCGGTGCAGATCGTCGTGGCCAAGGAAGGGTTCGAACCCGAGACGGTCTCGATCGACATCCGCACCGGCGAACCACGCGCGATCTCGATCGCGCTGCGCCCGCAGTCGAGGATTGAAGAACACGTCACGGTCGCCGCCACGAGAACCGACAAGCGGATCGAGGATCAACCGATGCGCGTCGAGATTCTCGACGCCGACGAGATCGAGGAAAAAGTCATGATGACGCCGGGCGACATCGTGATGATGCTCAACGAAATGGGCGGCCTGAGGGTCCAGGCGACGTCGCCCTCGCTCGGCGCGGCGAGCGTGCGGATTCAGGGCATGAGAGGACGCTACACGCGCTTCCTCTCCGACGGGTTGCCGCTCTTCGGCGAGCAGGCCGGCTCGTTCGGCCTGCTGCAGATTCCGCCGGCCGACCTCGCGCAGGTCGAAGTCGTCAAAGGCGTCGCGTCTTCTCTTTACGGGGCCGGGGCGATGGGCGGCGTCGTCAATCTCGTCTCGAAGCGTCCTCGGAAGGAGGTCGAGCGGGAGGCCCTCGTGAACCGATCGACGCGCGGCGCCACCGATGGCGTGCTCTGGTACTCGACGCCCGTCGCGGCGAACTGGGGGTTGACGCTGCTGGCCGGCGGCCACGGCCAGCAGCGCACCGATGTCGACGGCGACGGCTGGGCGGATCTGGCCGCCTATGCGCGCGGCGTCGTCCGTCCGCGTCTGTTCTGGGACAACCATGCGGGCGCGACGTTCTTCGCGACCGCCGGCGTGACGGCGGAGAACCGCAACGGCGGTACGATGAACGGCGCCGTCGTGCCGGACGGTCTGCCCTATCGCGAAGAGCTCGACACGCGCCGCGTAGACGGCGGCGCCGTGTGGCAGACGCTCGCCGCGCAGAAGTTCGTCGTCAGCGTGAGGGGATCGCTCGCGCATCAGACGCAGGATCACACCTTCGGCGACGTCCGCGAGCGTGACGCGCACGACACGTCGTTCGGTGAGGCGACGATTCGGCGCGCGATCGGCGCGCATACGTGGGTGGCCGGCATCGCGATCGAGCGCGACGGCTATCGCCCGCGCGATGCGCCGCAGTTCCGCTACACGTTCACCGTTCCGGGTGTCTTCGGTCAGGACGACCTGCGGTTGACGTCGTGGGCGGCGCTGTCGGTCGGCGCGCGCGTCGACGCCCACAGCGAGTTCGGATCGTTCGTGAGCCCGCGCGTGTCGGCTCTCCTCCAGCGCGGCGGCTGGTCGAGCCGCGTCTCGATCGGACGCGGATTCTTCACGCCCACGCCGGTGACCGAGGAAACGGAGGCCGCAGGGCTCTCGCGGCTCATCATTCCCGTCCCGCTGCGCGCCGAGCGAAGCGTCAGCAGCTCGGTCGACGTGACGCGCAGCGCCGGCCCGCTGACGACGACCGTGACGCTGTTCCGATCGCGCATCACGGATCCCGTCGACGTCGACAGGACCAGTGCGTTCGTGATGCGCAACCTGACGGATGCGGCGATCAACGACGGCGTCGAGCTGCTCGCGACCTGGCGCCAGCCGCCGCTCTCCGCGACGGCGAACTACGCGTTCGTCGACAGCGATTTCGCGCTGACGCCGCGCCACAGCGTGTCGCTCGTCGGCACGTGGGCACGAACGGAAAGCGGGCGCATCGGCCTCGAGTGCTACTACACCGGCGTGCAGCGGCTCGATGCGAATCCCTATCGGAACGAGAGCCGGCCCTATATCGTGTTCGGCGCGCTCGTCGAGCGCCGCGTCGGGCGGTATCGCCTGTTCCTCAACGCCGAGAACCTGGCCAACGTTCGACAGGCGCAGCGGGATCCGCTTCTGCGGCCAGCCCGCGGCGTTGACGGACGGTGGACCGTGGACGGGTGGGCGCCGCTCGACGGGCGGAATGTCAATGGTGGCGTGCGGGTGAGGTTTTAACAGCGCAGCGCGACCGTGTGGAACGCAGAGATCGCAGCATCAGAGTTTCAGGAGCCGCTCGCGAATGATCCGCGACTGGAGTCGGCTGACCTGCAGTTTCTGGCCGTTCGAGAGAAGCGCGACATGCGTCCCGCCCGGCATGACGTTCAGCTTGACGATGGCGTCGAGGTTCGCGAGGGTGCCGCGTCCGAGCCGGATGAACTGATTTGGATCGAGCCTCGCTTCGAGATCTTTCAGCCGGTACGTAATGGCGTGCCGCTCGTTCTTCAATGTCGTCAGGTAGAGCAGCTCGCCTTCGGCGACGATCGACGCAATCTGCGTCACGGGCACGATGAAGATCTCGTCGCGTTTCCGCACCGGCACGCGCTCGAGGCGCGGCATCCGCGCCGCCGACTCGTACGCCGCGATCGCCGCGTCGACGCGCCCGCTCTGCTCCGACACGATCTCGGCGTGCTCGATCCGCTCCTGCGCGCGGTTGATCGCCTCGCGCAGCCGCGTCTTGTCGACCGGCTTGAGCAGATAGTCGACCGCGTTGATCTCGAAGGCGCGCACCGCGTATTCGTCGTACGCGGTGACGAACGCGATGAGCGGCATCTGCCCCTTCTTCAGCATCCGCACCACGCCAATCCCGTCGAGCTCGGGCATCTGCAGGTCGAGCAGCGCGAGGTCCGGACGCTCGCGTTCGATGGCGGCCACCGCGTCCTTTCCCGACTCGGCTTCTGCGACGATGACCACGTCCTCGAACGATCGGAGGAGCGCCGCGAGGAACGACCGCGCGGGCCGCTCATCGTCGGCAATCACCACGCGCAGGCGGCTGTTCACGAGACGTTCCTCGCCGCGAGATCGGCCAGCGGGTTGAGCTCCGCCGGCAGGCGGATTTCGACCGTCGTGCCTCGGCCAGGCGCGCTGACGAGCGACAGCGACGCCGCCGATCCGTAGTGGCCGGCGAGCCGCCGTTCGATGTTGGCGAGGCCGACGCCGTCGGCGCGGCCGCGCCGCAGCGTCGCCTCGCTCGCGCCAACGCCGCTGTCCGAGACCACGAGCACGAGCGTCGCGTCCGATTCACGATCCTCCAGCCGCGCCGAAACCCTCACCTCGCCGCCGCGGCGAAGCGGCGCGATGCCGTGCTTGACGGCGTTTTCGACAACCGGCTGCAGCAGCAGCGGCGGAATCCGGATCGGCTTGAGTTTCGGCGGCACGTCGATGCGCACGCTGAGCCGCTCGTCGAACCGCGCGCGCTCGATGTCGAGGTACGACTCGATCACCTCGAGCTCGCGCTCGAGCGTCGTGAATTCCCCTTCGGACCGGAGCACGCCGCGCAGCAGCGACGTGAGGCGCATCAACGTGTCGAGCGCGCGCGGCGGCGCCGATTGAATCAGGTAGCCGATCGTCGTCAGCGCGTTGAACAGAAAATGCGGGTTGATTTGCGACCGCAGCGCGCGCAATTCCGCTTCGGTCGCGAGCTTGGCGACTTCCTGTTCCCGCAGCTCCCGTTCGAAGCGCTCGTGCGTGAGACGGATCGCGTCGATCCGCCGGCCGAGCATCGACGCGATCGCGTCGAGCGCCGCATGATCGTCCGAGAGGAGGCGCCGGCCGCCGAGGAGCCCCGCGACCTCGAGGACGTAGGATGGCGGCTCCGTCACCGGGATCTCGACGACGGCGGCTGCCGGGCCGAATGCCGGCCGCGCGACAGCGGCCTCGTGCCAGGCGACGATCCGCGCCGAGAGCGCGGGCGCAAGCTGGCCGCACGCCTCGTCGAGCAGCGGCGCGACGTCGTCGTGACGCTGCGCCGCCAGGCCGATGGCCGCGCGCAGCTGATCGTAGTCGGGACGATTCAGGACGATCGTATCGACGAACCACGCGATGGCGTCGCGCAGCCGCGGATAGAGCAGTGCGGTGCCGACCCACAGCAGGACCAGGCTGCCGACCTCGCGCGGGCTGCCCAACGGTGTCCCGGCCGAGCTCGCGTGGAGGAACGTGACGCTGACGAGGGCAGCCGTCACCAGGACGAGCAGCGTGAGCGCGCGTTTCAGGAAGATGTCGGCCAGCGCGAACGGGAAGTCCTGATAGAGGATGGCGAGGGCGAGGGGCACCGACGCGTGATGGCCCAGGAGCTCGACGGGCCACGATGCATCGCCCTGGTGAAGCTGACTGAGGTGCAGCGCCGACACCGCGAAAATCGACAGCGCCGCCGCCCACAGCGCGCGCCGCGCGCCCGGCTGGCCGCGCGTCACCGCGGCAAGCGGCACGACGAGCACGACGAACGCGTACGTCAGCAGCCGCATCGCGATCGACGACGGAACTGGCGCGCCGCGCCACGCCGCGAACACGTGGAGTGCGGCGGCGATGCCGCTGACGGAGTACGCGACGATGGCGACCGCCCGTTTCGATTTACCAGCGACCCGATCGGCTTCGCCACGCAGCACTGATTGCACGACGACCGCCGGCAGAAAGCCGAGCGCCGAGAACCCGGCGGCGATCAGGAACGTGAACGGTCCCTCGATGCCGAGCTTGGGCAGCTCGTACGCCGGCAGCGCGCAGAGATTCCACAGCAATCCGAGGACGGCAGTCGCAATCAGCAGCAGATCGACGCGGCCCGGTCCGCCAGGCGTCCGTCCCGCGCGGATCACCATCGCCAGCAGCATCGCGTAGAGCACGATGCCGGTGCTCAAGCCGACGAGATTGAGAAGCTCGCTCATTTCAAGCGATCAGCTGTCAGCTATCAGCTTTCAGCTCTCGGCGTTCAGCTATCAGCTTTCAGCTCTCGGCGTTCAGCTATCAGCTTTCAGCTCTCGGCGTTCAGCTGTCAGCTTTCAGCTCTCGGCGTTCAGCTTTCGCGTTCATCCGCCAGCTGATAGCTGATAGCTGATAGCTGATAGCTGATAGCTGATAGCTGATAGCTGATAGCTGATAGCTGATAGCTGATAGCTGATAGCCGAAAGCTGAAAGCTGAACCCGTAAAGCTGTTGGTTTCGGCCGTCAACCGGTCGGGGCAGACCGATGAATGGTAATGCGGATTTGGCGCCGCGTTCGACTGGTCGCTCGTAGGCGGCGCGTGTCCGGTCATCGGCTGAATCGAACCACCCGTGGTGTTTTCATCGCGTCCGCGATCCCGCCTTGATAGCGTCGATGAGTTGTATCGGAAAAGAGGTTCTATGAACGTTCGTCTTCGTGTGGCACTTGTCGGGATTCTGGCGCTGGGCGTCGCGTCCGCCGCCCGCGGGCAGGAGCTTGGCGGCGCCGGAACCATCCAGGGAACCATCAAAGATCCGACCGGCGGGGTGATGCAGGCCGTCGAGGTGAAGCTGACCAATCCTGTCTCGGGGCTGGCGCGTACGACCAGCACCGATGCGGCAGGAAAATTCGTGTTCCGTAATCTGCCGCCGAACCCGTACCACATCACCGTGGACGCGCAGGGCTTCAAGACGTTCGAGCGCGACGTGGACGTGCGGTCGGCCGTGCCGATCGCCCTCGATCTGGCGCTCGAGATTGGCATGACCGAAGCGGTCAGCGTCGTCGGCCACGCCGAAGATCTGCTCGAGCACGATCCGACGGCGCACACCGACATCGACGCGAGCCGCATCGACAAGATGCCGATCGAGGCGCAGGCCGGGCTCAATCAGGTCATCACGCTCGCCTCGCCCGGCGTCGTCGCCGATTCGAACGGCTTTTTCCATCCGGTTGGCGATCACGCGCAGACGCAGTTTTCGATCGACAACCAGCCGGTCACCGATCAGCAGAGCCGCGTGTACTCGAACCAAATCTCTCCCGCCGCCGTGCAATCGATGGAGCTGATCACCGGCGTGGCGCCGGCCGAGTACGGCGACAAGAGCAGCCTCGCCGTCCACATCGTGACGAAATCGGGTCTCGATCAGCCGAAGCCGACGGGCAGCGCCTCGTTCGGGTACGGGTCGTTCAAGACGCCGACCGGCGACGCGAACATCGGCGGCGGATCGCACACCGTCGGCGATTTCGCGTCGTTCAGCGGACTCCGGACCCAACGCTATCTGGATCCGCCGGAGTTCGAAGCGCTCCACGACGCGGGGCACAACGCATCGTTCTTCAACCGCTTCGACGTGCACCCGAACGCAACCGACTCGTTCCATCTGAACCTGCACGTCGCGCAGTCCGGCTTCGACGTGCCGAACACCTTCGATCAGCAGGACGCGGCGCAGGCGCAGCATCAGGACATCGACACCGTCAACGTCGCGCCGGGCTACACGCGCGTCATCGGATCGAAGACGCTGTTCAGCGCCAACGGCTTCGTGCGCCGCGATCATCTGACGTATAAGCCGAGTCCCGATCCGCTCAGCGACGAGAGCGGCAGCGTGTCGCAGGATCGGACGCTGACGAACATCGGCGTCAAGGCCGACGTCGCATACAGCACCGGCAGCCACAACCTGAAGCTGGGCGGCACGATCAGCGCGACGAAGCTCGACGAGGCGTTCACGCTCGGCTTTACGGATCCGACGATCAACTCGCCGTGTCTGACCGCGGACGGCGATCCGTCGGACAACGCGGGGCTGCGCAGCGCGACGCAGTGCCGCGGCGGCCTGACGGCGAATCCGGATTTCAATCCCGATCTGTTGCCGTTCGACCTGACGCGCGCAGGATCGCCGCTGTCGTACCACCAGACCGGTACGATCAAAGAGCAGGCGGCCTACATCCAGGACGACATCAAGGCCGGCATCGCGACGTTGAAGATCGGTCTGCGGCTCGATCACTACGACGGGCTGACGACGTCGACGCTCCTGCAGCCGCGGGTCGGCGTCTCGATCGCGCCGTCGGGAACGGGCACCGTGCTGCGCGCCTCGTACGGACGCACGATGGAAACGCCGTACAATGAGAACCTGCTCCTCTCGAGCGGCGTCGGCTTGAACGGTCTGTTCGGCGAAGGTCAGATCCTCGAGCCCGGCAAGCGCCACCAGATCGAGCTCGGCATCCAGCAGGGCGTCAGCAACTGGGTCGTCTTCGATTTCGGCTATTTCAACAAGCGAACGGACAACGGATACGACTTCAACGTTCTATTCGGTACTCCGATCGTGTTCCCGGTCGCGTGGGACCATTCCAGGATCGACGGCTTCACCGGCCGGATCAACTTCGTCGAGCACGGCGGCTTCAGCGCCTTCTTCGTGATGGCGCACACCAACGCGATTTACTCGCCGCCGGGCGTCGGCGGCCTGTTGCTCGAGGCGCCAGCGGGTGATTTCCGGATCGACCACGATCAGAAATTCAACTCGACGACGAACGTGCAGTACGTCTTCAGTCGGCCCCTCGGCGCGTGGGCGGCGCTCTCGTGGCGGTACGATTCGGGGCTCGTCGCCGGATCGGTCGGCAGCCTTGCGGACGCGCTCGGCTTGACCGGCGATCAGCAGGCGGCAATCGGCTTCTCCTGCGGTGGTGTCGCCGCCACGCGCGACAACCCGCTGACCAGCGCCGACTGCACGCCGTCCAACTACAGCGCGAGCCGCTTGCGCATCCCGGCCGACGGCACCGAAGACGACGTGCAGAATCCGCCGCGAATCGCGCCGCGCCACATCGTCGATCTCGGCTTCGGCGTCGACAACCTGTTGCGCAACGACAAGGCCAGGGTGCGGCTCCGGTTCAGCGTCATCAACCTCACGAACAAGGAAGCGCTCTACAACTTCCTCTCGACGTTCACGGGCACGCACTTCGTGACGCCGCGGTCGTATCAGTTCCAGGTCGGCGTGAATTTCTGAGGCGACGGCCGGGATACGTCCGGGAGGTTTCACGGATTATCGGCATCGGTGCCGACGTCACCGTCTACGATGTGCCGCGCAACTTGAACGTGAATTACCCGTCGGCGTATTCGGCGCATCTGTTCGTCCGCTTGCATGTTGGACGAGACTGAGGTCGCCGTTTCCTTGAGCCTGGCCGTGTCGATGTAATACGATATGTAATACATCGGGAGGACCAATGGCGACGCGGACGGTCAGGCTGGACGCCGAAGCAGAGAAGGCCCTTCAGGAGGTCCAGGCGGCGACAGGATTGCCCATTTCCGAGGCGCTCAAGCGCGGGCTGCGATCGCTGCAGGAGCAGGTAAGGCTCGAGGCCACGCGCACGCCGTACGACCTCTACCAGGAATTGGACCTCGGTCCCGGTGGGTATGCCATCGCGCCGTCCACCGCGACTCGCCGCGGTGTGCGCGAGGCGGTTCGCCGGAAACTGCGCCGATGATCCTTGTCGATACCGGCCCGCTCGTCGCATTGTTCGATCCCAAAGATGGTCAACATCAACGGTGCGCCAAGGCACTCAAACTCGTGCGGGAGCCGATCCGAACGACGGTGCCGGTGCTGACGGAAGCCTTCCACATGCTTGGGCCAGGAAGCGTGGGATCGGATCGCTTGAGGGAATTCGTGTTGAAGGGAGGACTGTCGGTGTGGTGGTTCGACTCGGCCACATTGCCGCGCGCCTTCGAACTGATGGACATGGACTCGGACCATCCCATGGATCTCGCGGACGCGTCGCTGATTGTCGCGGCTGAAACACTCGGGAGCCGCAAAGTCTTCACGGTCGACCGCAAGGACTTCGAAGCTTACCGCGTCCGCCGCGGGCACCGCCACTACACCATCGATATCATCCCCTGAACATGCACCGCGCGGCAGCGCGAGGTCGTGTCGAGCCTCTTTCATCTTGACAATGCTGTTGCTATCGGTCAGAAGAAGCCCTTCGGCCCGAATCGCCACGGTGCATGGACCGCCGTCTGAACCACTGAAATGGAGGACTCGATGCGCAGCCTTGTTCGATCCGCGAGCCTCGCCATCGTGATCGCCGCGTCGAGCGCGGTTCTGTGGTCTCAGACTGCGCGGCCGCCGCAGTCGCCCTACCTGGCGCCGGCAGACAATCTTGTCGCGCTGCGCTCCAGCCGGATGTTCGATGCCAGGGCCGGCACGATCCTGAACAACCAGATCATTCTGATCAGAGGCGACCGTATCGCCGACGTCGGTCCATCGGTGCAAATCCCGCCGGAGGCGCGCGTGATCGATCTGAGTGGGGCGACCGTTCTGCCGGGAATGATCGACGCGCACGTGCACAATGCCGGACGCGGCGACTCGCTCGAAATGAAAACGATCGTCATGGTGCAGAGCGCGTCCCGTGACCTCGAAGCCGGATTCACGACGACGGTCGACATGGACTCACGCGGCGGCTTTGGCACCGTGGATCTGAGAAACGCGATCGCTGCCGGACTGATCAAAGGGCCCAGGATGCAGGTCGCGGGGCAGTCGCTGAACCAGAGAGCGAGCGCGCCTTACCCGAACCCCGGACCAGGCGCCTATGCGGGCTTCACGGAAGGCAAGAACATCAACGGACCGTGGCTCGCGCGCGCCGCCGTGCGCGAATCGAAGCTGCACGGCGTCGACTGGATCAAGATCTACACGACGCAGGATTTCGTCGGCGAAGAGCTGGATGAATTCAAACCGGATGGTTCGCTGGTCGCATCACCGTCGCTGACGTTCGAGGAAGTTCAGGCCATCGTCGACGAGGCGCATCGGATGGGACTGAGAGTCGCCTGCCACACGTACGGCGGCGAAGGCATGCGCTCGTGCATCAACGCGGGCGTCGATCTCAGCATGCACGTCACCGAGCTGTACAAAGACGACGCCCTGGTGAATACGCTGCTCCAGAAGAAGCTGCCGATCATGATCACGATCGACGATCTGGCCGGTCTCGACAGCGGCGACAAGCGGCTGCTCGCGAGCCTCGGGTTGACCGGCGACAAAGCGGTGACGCGTCTCCGGATGACCGAACTGACGTTCAGGAAACTCCTGAAGGCCGGAGTGCCGCTCGTGTTCGGCAGCGGCGCCGTTGCCGGTGACGGCGCGTTTCCTCACGGGAAGCAGGCCGACCAGTTCGCGTGGATGGTCAGGTGGGGGATGACGCCGGCACAGGCGCTCCAGTCGGCCTTCATGCCTGCAGCCGGTGTGCTCAACTACGACTGGGCGAACCGCGTCGGAAGCCTCGAGAAGGGAAAGTTCGCCGACATCATCGCGGTGGCAGGCAATCCGCTCACCGACGTCACCGAGATGGAGCGCGTCAAGTTCGTCATGAAGGGCGGCGTCGTGATGAAGAACGAGCTCGCGTCTCGTCCCGCACCGTCGACGGCCGCCCGCTGAACGACGCTCGAGCTGGTTACAGCATAGGGCGGTTCACGAACGCCGTACGGACCTGGTTGGCGAGGGCAACGCGAAGATTGTGTCTGTTTCGCGGGCCGCCGTTCGATCCACATGTGCTCGGTCACGTGCCAGCCCGCGCCCCGTGCAAAGACGATCTCCGGTTTCGTATTATCCCATCTCGTAATATCTCGATCGAACGCCGTGTGTCCGACGCACGCCGAGTGATGATTTGCGCGCCCGGCCCTCAAAATCTCCTGACGTTCACGCAGCTTTGCTGCGACGCGATTCTCATGGTGCCGAACCGGGAATCCGCGAGTAGACTCGAACGGTCATGGCGCCAGCCAACGCTCGCTCGAAAGAGCTTTTTCTCGCGGCGTTGAGCCGTCCGCCGGCCGAGCGGCAGGAGTTCGTCGAGACGGCCTGCGGCGACAACGCGGAGCTGCGGGTCGACGTCGAGTCGCTGCTCGCCGCGCACGACCAGTACGAGCGTGCTGACAGCGAGCCGTCTTCACTCGATTCCGCGACCGAGCTGTTCGCGCCGGGCGAGATGTTCGCCCGCCGCTACCGGATGGTGACGCGTCTGGGCCACGGCGGCATGGGAGATGTCTGGCGCGCCGACGATCTCGTGCTCGGAATTCCGGTCGCGCTCAAGCTGGTGCGCTCGACCGGCGCGGAAGCGCGGCGTCTGCTTCTGAACGAGGTTCGTCTTGCGCGGCAAATCACGCATCCGTCCGTGTGCCGCGTATTCGACATCGGCGAGGAGCAGGGGCAGATATTCCTGTCGATGGAGCTCGTGCAGGGCGAAGATCTCGCCGCGCTCATCCAGCGCGTCGGCCGGCTGCCATCTGAAAAGGTCGCCGACATCGGGCGTCAGTTGTGTGAGGCGCTGGCCGCGGCGCACGCACGGGGCATTCTGCACCGCGACCTGAAGCCCGCGAACGTGCTCATCGACGAGAACGGTTCGGTGCGGATCACCGACTTCGGCATCGCCGTCACGCGCGACGAAGACACGGGGCACATCGTCGGCGTCGGGACGCCGGGGTACATGGCACCCGAACAGTTGGCGAGCGGAGCGTTGATCTCGGAGAAGACCGACATCTACGCGCTCGGTCTGCTGCTGTACGAGCTCCTCGTCGGACGCGAGACGCGCGGCAAGTACGAGCGAGAAGGCGGCGGCCAATTGCCGTGGCCATCTACGACGGTTCCGGGCGTCGACCCTCAACTGGAACGCGTCATCATGCAAGCCCTGTTGCCGGACCCGCGCGAGCGTCCCGAGTCGGCCGCCGCGATGGCCGCGAGCCTCGCCGTAGCCCGCCCCAGGGCCGTCGCCTCGCGATCCCGTTTGTGGCCCGTCGCGGCGGCGCTGGCGGCGGCGGCCGCGCTCGTCATCGTCGTGTCGACATTCGGTATCGGCGGCGGCGCCGGCACGTTGACCGGCCAGGACACGATTCTGCTCGCGGACTTCGTGAACACCACGGGAGAAGCGGTGTTCGACGGCACGCTCAAGGTTGCGCTGGCGGTCGCGTTGGAGCAGTCGCCGTTCATCAAGGTTTTTCCTGACGAGCGTGTGCGCGAGGCGCTGCGCCTGATGAACCGCTCGCCTGACGAGCGCATCACCCGCTCCATCGGACGCGAGATCGCGCAGCGTGAACGGCTGAAAGCGCTGCTGACCGGGTCGATCGGCGGTCTGGGCCGCAATTACGTGATCGCGCTCGAGGCCATCAATTCCGAGACGGCCGACGTGATGGCGCGCGAACAGGTCGAGGTCACGCAGAAGGAGCAGGTTCTGGCGGCGCTGGGGAAGGCGGCCGCGCGGCTGCGCGAGAAAATGGGCGAGTCGCTCGCGTCGATACAGAAATTCGACGTGCCGCTCCCGAGAGCCACGACATCGTCGCTCGAGGCGCTGCATTCCTACGCGCTCGCGCTCGACCGCGACAGACTCGTGGCCCGCGTTGGAGCCGTGCCGCATCTCAAGCGCGCGATCGATCTCGACCCCGACTTCGCCCTGGCGCAGGCGCTGCTGTCGGGCGTTTACGCCAACACACGCCGGTCGGCGCTGGCGCCCGAGTTCTCCCGCAGAGCGTTCGATCTGCGCCACAGAGTGAGCGAGCGAGAGCGATTCTTCATTTCGTGGCGCTACTATCACGATGCAACGCAGGACTGGGACAAGGCGATCGATCTGGCCCGCTCGTGGACGTCGACGTATCCGCGGGAGGCCTTTGCGTTCAACAGCCTCGGTGTCGCGTTCAATGTGTTCGGTCAGTACGGCCAGGCCATCGACCCGTTTCGAACAGCCGCGCGTCTGGATCCAACCTTCGTCGCGCCGCTGGAAAATCTCGCGTCGGCGTTCGTGGCGCTCAATCGGCTCGACGAGGCGAAGGACGTCGTTCGGCAGGCGAGTGCGCATCGGCCCGACCTCGTCAGCCTTCGGCGGTTAGCGTATCTCGTCGCATTCGTCGAAGGGGATTCGGCGGCGATGGCACGCGAGCTGGACGCCGCCCGGCGTCTGCCGGATGCAATTTCGACGTCCGGCTGGGACGCGCGCGTCTCTGCGTTCGCCGGACGCGTCCGAGCCGCGCACGAGCACCTTCGCCTCGCGATCCTGACGGCCACGCAGTCCGATCTTGCGGAAACCGCGGCTGAATGGTCGACCACCGACGCCGAGACGCACGCGTTCATGGGCCAGTGCGCCGAGGCCCGCCGCGAGACCGCCGGCGCGATTGCGCTGAGCCGCGATAACGTGACGCTGGAACGAAGCGCTCGCGTCCTGGCGATGTGCGGCGCCGACACCGAGGCGTCCAGGCTGTCGAACGAGCTGGTCGATCGGTTTCCAAGCGCGACGCTTACCAGTCGGATCCAGATCCCACTGTCGGTGGCTGCATCAGCCATTCAAGCGGGCGAGCCGGCGCGGGCACTCGCGGTACTCGAGCCGGTCAGGCCTTACGACCATGCTCGAGGCGCGGAATTCTGGCCAGCGTATCTCAGAGGCCAGGCATACCTGACGCTAAAGGATGCCAGGGAGGCTGTCGCACAGTTCGAGACCATCGTGAATCATCGCGGCGAGGCTCCGGACTCGCCGCTGTATCCGTTGGCGCATCTCGGCCTCGGTCGCGCGGCGGCGCTGGCTGGAGAAACGGCGAAGGCACGCAAGGCCTATGAAAGCTTCCTAGCCCTGTGGCGCGATGCGGATTCAGATCTTCGACCGCTGCGGGAAGCGCGCCGCGAGTATGCGCTGCTCCGCTAGAAGACAGCCCCACCGCCCTGTCACGTCTTCTCTCCCGACAGCTCGCGCTTGAGCCACGCGCGGGCGTACGTCCACTCGCTCTCGACGGTCCGCAACGACACCTGCAGATACTCGGCGACCTCGGGACTCGACATGCCTGAAAAGAACCGCAGCACGACCACCTGCGCCGCGCGCGGATCCTCGGCTTCCAGACGCGTGAGCGCCGCCTCGAGCGTGAGCAGATCCTCGACCGGCACGGCCGCCGTGGCCGCCGCTTTCAGGAGGTCATCGAACGCAACTGGCTGAACGCCGCCGCCGCGTTTGTCGCGTTTCTGATGCCGGCCGTGATCGACGAGCAGCCGCCGCATGGCCTGCGCCGCGAGCGCCAGGCCGTGAGTGCGGCCGTGCAGCTGCACGCTGCGTTCGTTTTGCAGCTTCAACCACGCCTCATGCACCAGCGCCGTCGGCTGCAGCGTGTGGTTGCGCCGCTCCCGGGACAGATATCGGCCCGCCACGCGGCGCAACTCGCCGTAGATCACGGGGAAGAGCTCGGCAGCCTCCGGCCGTTTGGTCGGCATCTCACTCCTGCGGGGTCCTCGGCCGGGTGACGCGTTCCTGTCTAGTTTCAACGAGTTTAACCGGAGTTGCGGGGTTTCGGACTGTACGTCGCGTTACCCGCTGGAGAGTGGGAGAACCGCATGGACACGAAAGGCACATCGCCGTC
This sequence comes from Acidobacteriota bacterium, assembly GCA_003222395.1. Lineage (GTDB taxonomy): Bacteria > Acidobacteriota > Vicinamibacteria > Vicinamibacterales > CAVVIG01 > Gp6-AA45. Next base: position 117,301 of record QHWB01000038.1, on the reverse strand, counting down.
GGTGGTACCGGCGATGATTGGCGCCGCGGCGGTCACAGCGCAGTTCGTCAGCGGAAAGGCGGTGCGGGACGCGCTGTTCCTCACGTCGCTGGACCTGTCGGCGTTGCCGGCGATGCTGATGGCGACCTCGCTGTGTTCGATCCTGATCGTCATTGCCAACGCGAGAACCGGCCGTCGGATCGCGCCGGCCGCCCTGGTGCCCGCATCCTTCGCGGTCAGCGGCGCGCTGTTTCTGATCGAATGGATCGTCCGGTCGCATGCGCCGTCGACGACCGCGGTCATCATCTACCTTCACATCTCCGGCGCGGGCCCGGTGCTTGCGTCCGGGTTCTGGCTGATCGCGAGCGAGCGTTTCGACCCGCGAACGGCGAAAAAGCGCTACGGCCACATCGCGGCGGCCGGCACGCTGGGCGGACTCATCAGCGCGCTGGCGACCGAGCGCGTTGCGGCCACGTTCGGCGCTCCGCTCATGCTTCCGCTGCTCGCCCTGCTGCAGTTCGCGAGCGCGTGGGTCGTGCGACAGACCGCCGTCTCCGCGGTCGCCGGAGGGATGGGATCGACCGACGAGCGAGCGAGCGCGGCGCCATCGCGCTCCGCGCTGCGCGTGTTGAGTGACGCGCCTTATCTGCGCAATCTCGCGGCGCTGGTGCTGCTCGGCACGACCGGCGCGGCGCTCGTCGACTATCTGTTCAAGGCACAGTCGATCGAGACTTTCGGGCGCGGCGACAACCTGCTGCGCTTTTTCGCGCTGTATTACGCCGCGACGAGCCTGCTGGCGTTCGCGCTTCAGACGTCGGCGTCGCGCGTCGTCCTCGAGCGATTCGGGCTCGGCGTGTCGGCGGCGACGCCGTCCGGAGCCTTGTTCGCCGGGAGCCTGGCCGGTCTCGTCGCGCCTGGCTTCGGCAGCGTGCTCGTCGCGCGAGGCGGCGAGTCGGTGTTCCGCAGCTCCTTCTTTCGCGCCGGGTACGAACTGTTCTACTCGCCGATTCCAGCTGACGAGAAGCGCGCCGCCAAAACGCTGATCGACGTCGGATTCGACCGTCTGGGCGACGGTGTCGGCGGCGGACTGGTCCGATTGGTCGTCTTGCTCGCTCCAATGTCGCAATCGTCCGGCATTCTCTCGCTGGCGATGCTGTGCTCGGCAGGCGCCGTGCTCGCGGCGAGCCGGCTGAATCGAGGCTATCTCGGTACGCTGGCAAGCAGCCTCGTCGATCTCTCGAAGCGCGCGAGCCGCATCGATCCGTCGGACGCGGCGCTGGTCACCGGCACTCGACTGCTCGGATTGATCAGACGCGATCGGATCGACCCGGGAGCCAGAGAGGCGATGAACGCTCGGCACACCGCGATCGATTCAGTCTCGCTCGAGCCCGAAGTGCGCGACGTGCTGAGCCTTCGCTCCCGCAATCGAGCCCGCGTCGTCGAAGTCCTCTCGAGAGATGAGGGGCTGACGCCGGGCCTCGTGCCGCACGCGATTACGTTGCTCGCGTGGGATCAGGTGGCCGATCACGCGATGTTTGCGCTCCGCAAGGTCGCAGAAGAGCGCGTCGGTCAGCTCGTCGACGCCTTGCTCGATCCCAATCAGGACTTTGCCGTCAGGCGGCGGCTTGCACGCGTGTTCTCGGTGTGCGTCTCTCAGCGCGCCGCGAGCGGTCTCATGTTCGGGCTCGACGATCTGCGTTTCGATGTCAGATACCAATCGGCGCGATCGCTGGCGGCGATCGTGGACAGCAATCCCCGCGTTGAGATCGACCGCGACCAGATCTTCGCCGTCGTACTCCGCGAGGTCGCCGTGGGGCGAGGCGTGTGGGAAAGCCGTCGCCTGCTGGACGTGGTCGACGCGGGCGACAGCCATTCGGCGCTCGACGAGTTCGTTCGGACCCGGGCGGGCGAGAGCCTCGCGCACGTCTTCACCCTGCTGTCGCTCGTGCTCCCGCGCGAGCCGCTGCAGATCGCGTTTCGGAGCCTTCACACCGACGACGAGTACCTGCAGGGCACCGCGCTCGAATACCTCGAAGGCGTCCTGCCGCCGGCCATCCGAAGGCGGCTGTGGCCATTCATCGAGCGCCGATCCGTGAAGCGTTCCGCCCGTACGCGTGACGAGGTCATGGCGGAGCTCCTGCGGTCCAACCATTCCATCATGCTGAACCTCGAGGAACTGCGGCTGCGCGCCTCGGTGGTGTCCGCAGGTTCAGCGGCGTCTTGATATGGCCACGCCGAAGCTCCTCGCACCGCGCCTCGACACACCGCCGCCGGACACTTCCGATTCGGGGGAGTCGCAGCGGCTTCCAGACGCGCTCGTTTCCGAACATATCCGTCGGCTCGCGGTGTGCGCGGCCGTCGGAGCGGGCTTGTGGACCTACGGGCTGGCGATGGATGCGATCGTCCGGCCGATCACGATCGCCGTTTCCATTCCGCGGCCCGTCCTGGTCGTCGAGACCGTCGCGATCGCCGTCTCGCTGATCATGTTCGTCTACGCGCGGTACGCGCCGGACGCGTACGCGCGGAAAACAGACGCCGGGCTGCTGTATGTGGTGCTGAACGCGGCCGCGGTGGCGCTGCTCAACACCTTGACAGGCCTTGCAGCGGTCAGCAGCGGCCGCGGCTTGTCGTGGAACACGGTCGTGATTCTCGTGGCCGCCATGATTCTGCCTGCGACACCGCGCAGGATGCTGGCCGCGTCGCTGGCCGCGGCGTCGATGGATCCGCTCGCGTCGTCGATCGTGCATTTGAGCGGCGCGCCGTCAGCGTCGCTGGCGACCACGCTCGTCTTCTACATGCCCAATTTTGCGTGCGCCGTCGTCGCAACGCTGCCGTCGCACGTCCTGCACCGGATCGGACGCCGGCTGCGCCGCGCGCAGGAGATGGGCAGCTACGAGCTCGTGGAGCTGCTCGGGCGCGGCGGCATGGGCGAAGTCTGGCGCGCGCGGCATCGGTTGCTCGCACGCGGCGCGGCGATCAAGCTCGTACGCCCCGAACTGCTCGGCGCGGGCACGGAGGCCGAGGCCCGGACCATGCTCCGCCGCTTCGAGCAAGAGGCGCAGACGACGGCGTCTCTGAGCTCGCCGCACACGATCCAGGTATTCGACTTCGGCGTGACGACCGACCAGACGTTCTATTACGTGATGGAGCTGCTCGCCGGCCGCGACCTGCAGTCGCTGGTGCGGGAGTTCGGACCGGTCTCAGCGGGGCGCGCGCTGTTCCTGCTGCGGCAGGTGTGTCATTCGCTCGGCGAGGCGCATGCTCGCGGGCTCGTCCACCGCGACGTGACGCCGTCGAACATCTATATCTGCCGGATGGGCCTCGATTACGACTTCGTCAAGGTCCTCGACTTCGGCCTGGTGACGTGCGACGGCGGTCGGTCGCTCGGGCCGCGATCGACGGAGGCGGGCCGCACGACGGGAACGCCCGCGTTCATGGCGCCCGAAATCGTGCTCGGCGGCGAAGTCGATCAGCGCGCGGACGTGTACGCGATCGGCTGCGTCGCCTATTACGTGCTGACGGGACAGCCGGTGTTCGAAGCCGACAACCCGGCCGACATGTTCCTCCTGCACCTGCAGGCGTCCCCGGTCCCGCCGTCACAGCGGACCGAGATGCCGATTCCCTCCGAGCTCGAGGCGCTCGTGCTGGCGTGTCTCGAGAAGGATCCGCGCCGGCGTCCGCAGGACGCGGCAGCCGTGCTCGACTGGCTGGGCCGATGCCGTCCCCGCGAGCGCTGGGACAACGAATCGGCCAGAACGTGGTGGGAACGGCACCTGGTCGAGCTCACCGCGCCGCTCACCGTCACAGAAGCAGCCGCTGTCGCCACGCTCGCCTGAAAGGCTCGCGCTACGCGGGTCGCCACGCTCGCCTGAAAGGCTCGCGCTACGCGGCGGGTCGCCACGCTCGCCTGAAAGGCTCGCGCTACGCGGCGGGTCGCCACGCTCGCCTGAAAGGCGCGCGCTACGCGGGTCGCCGCGCTCGCCTGAAAGGCTCGCGCTACCAACGTCACATCGCTCACCCAGTAGCGCGAGGCTTTCAGCCGAGCGAGGCGTGCCGATTGCGGGGTTTCGCCGCGCTTGGCGCGTTACCGGTCCGAGGAGAGACCAGAATGCCCGGACTTCGCATCACCCCGACCCGCTCCGAGAAGTCGCCGCTGGATCGTGCGCTGTCGCTCTTCACGGCCGTCCGTGCCGGCGAAGGCGCGACGGCGGTGTTGATGCTGATCAACATCTTCGTGCTGCTCGTCTGCTACTCCGTCATCAAGACCGTGCGCGAGCCGCTGATCCTGCTCGGCGGCGGCGCCGAGGTCCGCTCGTATACGGCAGCCGGACAAGCGCTGCTGCTGATGGGATTCGTGCCGATGTACGGCTGGTTCGCGTCGCGAGTCGATCGCGTCAGGCTGCTCGTCGGCGTCACGACGTTCTTCGTCGTGTGCATCGAGCTGTTCGCGGCGGCGGTCGCCGCACGCGTGCCGTACGTCGGCGTCGCGTTCTTCATCTGGGTCGGCATCTTCAACATGTCGCTCGTCGCGCAGTTCTGGTCGTTCGCCAACGACATCTACAGCAAGGAAGCGGGCGGTCGGCTGTTCCCGATCATCGCGATCGGCATGACGGCGGGCGCGCCGCTCGGGTCGTTCATATCGGCGCGCCTGTTTCGTCTGGGCTTCACTCCGCAGAGCATCCTGCAGCTTTCGGCGCTGCTGCTGGCGGCGAGCGTGCTGCTGTATGTGTGGATCAACGCACGTGATTCACGTCACAGCTCCGCGCCGCAACCGTCCATGTCTTCGTCCGGCGGCTTCCGGCTCGTGTTGAGCAGCAGCTATCTGCGAATGATCGCCGCGCTGATCGTTCTGCTCAACGTCGTGAACACTACCGGCGAGTACTTGATTTCACGGCTGCTGACCGATCACGTCAAACAGCTGGCACTGCTCGATCCGGCATTCAACCGGCAGGCCTTCATCGGCGCGTACGTCGGCGACTATCAGTTCTGGGTCAACGTGACGGCGTTCCTGCTCCAGGCGTTCGTGGCCTCGCGCCTCGTCAAGCACAGAGGGCTCGCGGGCGTGCTGCTCGCGCTGCCGCTCATCGCGCTCGGCGGCTACTCGATCATCGCGGCCGGCGCCGGATTTTCGCTCGTCCGCTGGATCAAGACCGCCGAGAACGCGACGGATTACTCGATCATGAACACCGCGCGCCAACTGCTGTGGCTGCCGACCACGCGAGACGAGAAGTACAAGGCGAAGCAGGCCATCGACACGTTCTTCGTCCGCGGAGGCGACGTGCTCTCGGCGGCCGCGGTCTACTCCGGCACCACCATCCTGCATTTGAGCGTTGCGCAGTTCGCGGGCGTCAACGTCGCGCTGACGCTGGCCTGGCTGACCATTGCCGCGCGGATCGCCTGTCGGCGTCTCGCGTTGCCGCGCGTAGAGATGCGCCGGGCGGCCGCAGCCGCCGCAGCGGTCACCGTGCTCGCGCTCGCGGCGCCCGCAACGGCGCAGGGCACGCGCGAAGCGCAGCTCGCTGCCGAGCGCGCCGAAAAGGCGACGCATCTCCATCCATACGAGCCGACCGCGAGCGAACGGCGGATTCTGATGGTCGAGAACGCATTCCTCGCCGAGCGCCCGATCTACGCATTCATTGGCAGCGCGTTCGATGGCGGCGGGCTGGCCATTGGTCCCGGCTATCGCGCGCGCTTTGCCGACTCCGGCAGGTTCGACGCGCACGCCGCCTGGTCGATCAGGAACTACAAAGTCGCAGACGCGTCGTTCACGCTGCCCGCGTTCGCGAACCAACGCGTCACGATCCAGATGTACGGTCACTGGCTCGACGCGCCGAACGTGCCGTTCTACGGCATCGGCAACGATTCGAGCGGACACCGGGGCGACTTCGCGTACCGCACTGCGACCGCCGGCGCCTCCGTCCGCGTCCAGGCGGCGCCGTTCGTCGCGGTCGGCGGCGGCGTCGACATGCTCGCCGTCGACGCGACCGACGCGAACCCGACGTACCGGCGGAGCCGCCTCTTCGCCGAGCTCGACTGGCGTACTTCGCCTTCCTATACCAGGCGCGGCGGATTCTATCGCCTCGACTGGTCCGACCATCACGACACGAAGAGCGGAGGCCGCGACAGCTTCCGTCGCGTCGACGCAGAGGTCGATCAGTTCATCCCGCTCCTGCGCGAGAACTGGGTGATCGCGCTTCGCGCCGCCACGTCTTCGACTGAGACGTCGAACGGAAACGACGTGCCGTATTTCCTGATGCCGGATCTCGGAGGCAGCCACACGCTTCGCGGATATTCGACGTGGCGCTTCCGCGATCGCAACCGGCTGCTGTTCACGGGTGAGTACCGCTGGACCGCAGGACCGTTCGTCGACATGGCGCTGTTCGCCGACGCCGGCAAGGTCGCCGCCAGGTTCAGCGACCTCGATCTGCACGACCTGAAGAAGTCGTACGGGATCGGCCTCACGCTGCACACGCTGAACAGAACCGTCACGCGGATCGAGCTCGCCCGCACGCGCGAAGGCATGGGCCTCTCGTTCTCCTTCAGCCCGAGCTTCTGACGAACGACGTGCTCTCATGAACGCCGCCATCAAAAGGATTGTTATGAACACCACGAAACGATCACGACTCGCCGTCATCGTCGCCGGCGCGCTCGGCGTTGCAGCCGCGCTGACGATGGGCGCTTCAGCCGCGTCGCCGCGTTTCTACGAGGACGACCCGATTTGGCAGGAGCGCGACACCGAGGACGCGTCGGGCATGAAGCCGCTGGAAGTCGACCTGATCGTCGATCTGACGACGAACCTGCTCGCGCGAAGCGCGGCGGGCGATGCGCGCGCGCAGAACGTGAACACGCTCGGCGAGGTTCCGGATTCGAGCTGGTTCACGAACCGCGCGGGCCGTCGACCGCTGACTCCCGAGGACGTGTTCATCGGACCCGACACGACGCCCGGGCCCGAGCCCGGCACGTGGACGGTCACCTCGTCCAAGAGCGACGGCGTCACGCCGGGCTTCACGATCAAGGACACGAAGGGGCAGCTGTGGTTCCTGAAGTTCGATCCGCCCGGGTATCGGGGAATGGCGACGGGCACCGAGGTGGCGGTGACGAAGTTGATGTGGGCGCTCGGTTATCACGTGCCCGAGAACCACATCGCCTACATGCGGCGCGATCAGCTCGTCATCGCCGACGGCGCGAAGTTCACGCCGCCGGGAGGAACGCGTCGCCCGATGCGGATCGACGACCTCGACACGCTGCTCGAGCGCGCCGATCGCGAACCCGACGGCGCCTACCGCATCGTGGCCAGCAAGGCGCTTCCGGGCAAGCCGATCGGAAGAATGCGCTTCTTCGACACGCGGCCGGACGATCCCAACGACGTCGTCCCGCACCAGCACCGGCGCGAGCTGCGTGCGTACGGTGTATTCGCCGCCTGGCTCAATCACACGGACGCGAAGGCGATCAATTCGCTCGACACGCTGATCACCGAGAACGGCCGGTCGTTCGTCCGCCACCATCTCCTCGACTTCGGATCGGCGCTCGGCAGCGCCGGCGTCGCGCCGGCAGACTTCTGGGAGGGGTCCGAGTACCTGATCGAGCCGGGAGACATGGTCAGGCAGATGATGTCGTTCGGATTCTCGTTTCCGAAATGGCATACGACGAAGTTCTACGAAGCGCCGTCCATCGGGAGGCTGCCCGACGACAACACGAATTTCAATCCGGATCTCTGGAAGCCGCGCGTGCCGAACCAGGCGTTCCTCCACGCGCGCGCCGACGACAAGTTCTGGGCGGCGCGGAAGCTCATGACGCTGAAGACCGACCTGCTGCGCGCCGCAATCCGCGCCGGCGACTTCCGCGATCCGAAATCCGAAGCGTTCCTGGCGCGGGCGCTCGCCGAACGCCGCGACGCGATCGGACGCGCCTACCTGACGGCCATCAATCCGATCGTGGATCCGGCGCTCGACGACGACGGAGTGCTCACGTTCCGGAACGCAGCCGTCGATGCGGATTTCGCGAAGGCGCCGGGCGGTTACCGCGCCGTGTGGTTCCGGTTCGACAACGCGACCGCGACCAGCGACCGTATCGGCGAAACGTCTGGAAGGACCAGCCGGATCGAGGCGCCGGTCGGGCTGCCTCGCCGCGCCGGCGCATTCGTGAAGGTGCAATTGAGCGGCGTCGGTGCACTGCTGCCATCGTGGGAGAAGCCGATCGATGTCTTCTTTCGCTACGGCGACGGCCAATGGCGCCTCGCCGGCGTCGGCCGGCTGCCGGAGGCATAACGTGCTTGACGTACGCACCTTCGCGAACGGACAGTTTGACCGGCGACTGAGTGCATGCCGTACTTCGTCGACATCGAACACGATCGCAAACGCGTCACCATCGTCGGTCGCGATCCGGTCGGCTTGTCCGACGTGATCGCGCTGCTGGACGGCCAGGTTCGTGACGGGGCGTGGTCCTACGGCTCGCTGCACGATGCGCGGCTCGTCACCTGGATCCCGTCGCCCGACGATGTCGTCGCGATCGTCGTCCACATCGCGGCGATCGTGGCTGCGCACGGCCCCCGAGGGCCGGTCGGGTTCGTCGCGGCCAGCCAGACGCGCGTTGGCATCGCCCGAATGTATGCAGCGATCGCCGAAGGGTCGAGGTACAAGGCGAGCGTGTTTCGAAATCGCGAGGATGCCGAGCGCTGGCTGGAAGCGGCCTCCGCCCAACAGGTGTAGGCGTCAGCCCACGTCTCGTATAATTCGCGGCGCGCACCCAGCGGATTTCTTCGTAGCCGCGTGAACCGGTCCGGGAGGACGCGATGAGCCGTCCGGCGATGACTGCCTTGCTCGTCGTCGCGCTGTGCGCGACGGCGCGAACGGTCCCCTCCGACAACGCCATGGCTGCCGGGCCCGTGGACTGGACGGGCGACCTGTCGCCGATCGCCGCGAGCGACTGGAGCTACGAACGCGCCGCGCATCTCATCGAGCGCGCCGGTTTCGGCGCGGCGCCCGACGAAGTGGCGCGCCTGGCCGCGCTCACGCCGCGGCAGGCCGTCGACGAGCTCGTCGACTACGAGTCGATCGCGAACGACCTGAAGCCGTTCGACGAATCGGTCATCTGGGATCCCGGCATGGATCCGTTCCCGCCGAGCCGGGCCGAGGCCGTGCGAATCGCGCGCGAGCGCGGCGTGGGCCTCGGCGAGAAGGTCCTGCCGGAAGGCGCGCAACGCCGGCTGCAGCCGGTGGTCGACAAATTCTTCTACGGTCTGTACGCGAACGCGATCGAAACCCAGCGGCTCGGGCTCTGGTGGGCGAATCGCATGTTCTCCACCCGGCGGCCGCTCGAGGAAAAGCTCACGCTCTTCTGGCACGGCCACTTCGCGACGGGCGAGAACAAAGTGCGCGACTACCGGATGATGATCCGGCAGAACGAGATGCTGCGCGCGCGCGCGTCGGGAGCGTTCCGCGATCTGCTCGTCGGCATCCTGAAAGATCCGGCGATGCTCGTGTATCTCGACAACGGCGAGAACGTCAAGAAGCACCCGAACGAGAACTTCGGCCGCGAGCTCCTCGAGCTGTTCACGATGGGCGTCGGCAACTACACGGAGCGCGACGTTCGCGAGGCCGCGCGCGCGTTCACCGGCTGGACCAACGACGTGCTCGCGTTCAGGTTCGACGCCGATCAGCACGACTTCGGCCAGAAGACCTTTCTCGGCCGGACCGGAACCTTCGACGGCGAGGACATCATCGACGCCATCCTCGCGCAGCCGGTCACCGCGGAGTTCGTGGCGGCAAAGGTCTATCGATTCTTCGTGCGCGATGAGATCGCCGGCCCGGTGAAGGCGGACCTTGGCCGCACGTATCGCGACAGCGGCTACCAGATGAAGCCGCTGCTGAAGCGCATCTTCCTGTCGAAAGACTTCTACAGTCCGTCGGCGTTCGCGACGCAGATCAAGAGTCCGGTCCACCTGGTCGTGTCCACGTACAGGAAGATGTCGCTGGGCCAGGTGCCGACGATTCCCGATTTCGGGCGTATGACGAGCGGCCTCGGCCAGTCGCTGTTCGATCCGCCGAACGTCGCCGGCTGGGCCGGCGGCCGCACCTGGATCACGCCGTCGACGCTGCTGAACCGCGGCAACCTGTTTCGTAGTGTGCTGTTCCCCGACGTCAAAGGATTCCGCCCGCCCGATCGGGCGATGTCCGCCACTGACGCGCGCGTGGGACAGCGGTTCGTCGAGGGGCTGTCGATGACCGAAGCGACGAGGGAAGACGTGGACCCGAAGACGATGGCCGAGTCGAACATGATGGTCGACCGCGACGAGGACTACAACACGCGCTACGGCGGATACAAAGGGAACCTGCTCGCCTTCGAGCGGACCAAGCTCATTCCGCGCAGCCCGGCGAAGATCGATCTGACGGCGATGGTCCGCGCGGCCGGCGCCGATACCGTCGACAAGGTCGTCGATCATTTCGTCCGTCGCTTCCTGTCGGTGACTCTCGGCGACAGGGAGCGCGGTCTGCTCGTCGAGTTCCTCCGCGGCAAACTCGGCTCGTCCACGATTCAGCCGGGCGGGAAGCTCGAAGAGTCGCTGAGAGAGCTGCTCTATCTCGTGTTGAGCGCTCCTGAGTATCAAATGGGATGATCCAGCTATCAGCTATCAGCTATCAGCTATCAGCTCTCGGCCAACACCGATGAAGCGAAAGCAGAAACCAGAAAGCAGAAAGCAGAAAGCTGAAAGCTGATAGCTGATAGCTGATAGCTGAAAGAGGTCGTGATGTCGCGCAGACACTCGGGCTGTTCGTGTTCGCGCCGCGATTTTCTCGCGCGCGGGTTGTACGGCATCGGCATCGGCGCCGGATTGCCGCTCGTGCTGAGCCGCACGTCGGCGGCCCTTGCCGCCGAGGCGCTCCAAGGCACCAGCGTCGAGAAACACCCCGAGCGGATTCTCGTCGTCATCGAGCTGTCCGGCGGCAACGACGGCCTGAACACGGTCGTGCCGTATTCGGATCCGGCGTACTATCGCGCGAGGCCGAAGCTTGGCATCGCCGAGCGCGACGTGATCAAAGCTTCCGGCGGATTCGGCTTCCACCCGTCGATGGTCGGGTTCGAGCGACTGTACAAAGACGGCACGCTCGCCGTCGTTCACGGCTGCGGCTACGATCATCCGAGCCTGTCGCATTTTTCGTCGATGGGCTTCTGGCATACGGGCGTGCCCAACGGCGGCGAGACGCTGGGATGGATCGGACGGCTCGCCGACGCGCGCTACACACCGTCCACGCGCAACGTCATCGTCGACGTGGGAACGTCGCAGTCGCTCGCGGTACGAAGCGGGCGGCATTCACCGCTCGTCTTCGACGATCCGGCGCGCTTCCGTCGTGAGGGTAATGACGAAGAGAAGCGAGTGCTCGCGGGGCTGAGCCACCCGGTGACGACGTCGAACGCGACGCTGGAATTTCTGAAGTCGACGGCCGAGAACGCCACCGACAGCTCCGACTTCGTTCGGCAGACGACAGCCGCCTATCAGACGTCGGTGGACTACGGCCAGGGCGGCGGCCTCGGCGGCAACCTCCGGCGCGTCGCGGCGCTCATCGCCGCGGGGATGGCGACGCGGCTGTACTACGTGACGTATCAGGGCAACTCGTTCGATACGCACGTGCAGCAGGCGGATCTGCACAGCCGCCTGCTGATGTATACGGCCGACGCCGTCCGCGGCTTCATCGAGGACCTCAGACGCATCGGGCACGCGGACGAAGTCGCCGTGATGATCTTCACGGAGTTCGGACGTCGCGTCGAAGAGAACGGAAGCCTTGGAACGGATCACGGCACGGCGACGCCGATGTTCGTGATCGGCAAAGGCGTCAAGGGCGGCTTCTACGGAACGCCGCCGAGCCTCACCGATCTCGACGACGGCAACCTGAAGATGACGACCGATTTCAGACGCGTCTACGCGACCGCGATCCGCGAGTGGCTCGGGTGCGATCAGACCGAGGCGATCCTGAAAGGCCGCTTCGAACCGCTCGGCATGTTCGTCTAGAGGGAACCGATCACATCGGTTGCTGATCGGTCCGGTTCGTCCGACTCGTTCCGGCCTGGAGCACACGCTGCACACCGTCGATCAGGTCGGCCGGCACGAATGGCTTCTGGACGAACATCGCGTTTGGCGGCAGCTTGCAGTGACCGGAGCAGGCCTCCCGCATGTAACCGGACATATAGATCACTTTGATCGCCGGAAAGCGCATCGCCAGACGCGCGGCCAGCTCCGATCCGCTCTGACGCGGCATCACCACGTCGGTGATGAGCAGATCGATGGAGCCGGTGAATCGATCCGCGAGCCGCATCGCCTGGTCAGGATCGCGTGCCTCCAGAACGGTCAGGCCGGCGCGATTCAGCACTTTCTGCACGAGGAACCGCACCGTCTCGTCGTCTTCGACCAGCAAGACCGTGTGCGAGGCCATCGAGCAGATCCGAACGGGCGATGTGACAGGTTCGGGTTCGATCACCGTCTCGTCAATGGCAGGCAGATAAATCGTGAACGTCGATCCTTCTCCCGGCTCGCTCTTCACGGTAATGTGGCCGCCGCTCTGCTTGACGATCCCGTGAACCGTCGACAGGCCAAGTCCGGTCCCTCTGCCCACTTCCTTCGTGGTGAAGAACGGCTCGAATGCGCGGGCAAGCGTCGAGGCGTCCATACCGAGACCTGTATCGCTCACGGTCAGCATTCCGTACTTCCCGGCCGGCACGACCGGGTCCGTTCCGATCTCGACGAGATTCGACTCGACGAAGAGTTTCCCGCCGGCGGGCATCGCATCGCGGGCGTTTACGGCCAGGTTCAGGAGGACCTGCTCGAGTTGGCCGGCATCGGCACAGACGATGACGGGATCATGTCCGACGACACACAGTTCGATGTCTTCTCCGATCAGACGGTTCAACATGCGACGCGACGAGCCGAGGAAGCTGCGCAGATCGATCGGTTCCGGCCGGAGCACCTGGCGACGGCCGAACGCGAGGAGCTGCCGTGTCAGCTGGTGGGCCGAATGCGACGCGCGTTCGATCTCGTCGAGGTCCTCGATCGCCGAGGCGTCGCCGTCAATCTTCGGCCGAAGCATCTCGCTGTACCCGTTGATGATCGTCAGCAGGTTGTTGAAATCGTGGGCGACTCCGCCGGCGAGCCGCCCGATGACTTCCAGCCGCTGCGCGTGCTGCAGTTGAGTGGCGAGCTCGCGCTGATCGGTCACATCGTGGAAGACGATGCCGACCGACCGATCGGGAAGCGGGAATGCGCGCACCTGGTGCCATCGCACTCCGCCGCGACCGGCGCCCGTCGAACGCTCCCCGAAATCGATCGGCTCCGATGTCCGCACGACCGTGGCGTACGCGATCGGATCGTCGGGACCGCTCAATTCGAGCGGAACATCGGCGAATCGCTCGCCGATCCTTTCTCCGAGCGAGACGCCGACCACGGCGTCGGCCTGACGATTCGCCGTGACCAGGCGCAGCGACGAAGGATCCTCGAGATCGTCCAGTCGCCAGACGATCACCGCCGCGGGCATGTTCTCGAGAATGTCGCCATGCATCCTCAGAGCCCGATCCGCGAGTCGTTTCTCACGCAAGTCCCGCACGCTCATAGAGACGGCGGTGATCCGGCCATCGGAGAGAACGATCGGGGAGAGGCGGAGCAGCGCTTCGACCGTGTTCCCACCGGTCTTCCGAAGATCCATTTCCATCGGACCGAGCGTGGTTCCGCGGGAGACCAGCGCGAGCATCGGAAAGAACGCGTCGGCATCGCTTTCGGGAAACAGCGCAGCCGCCGACGTGCCGATGGCGTCGTGGCCCGGCCGCTCGAACAGCGCTTCGGCAGCCGCGTTCCAGTTGAAAATGCGCCCCTCTTTCGTCACCTCGATGATGGCGTCGCCGGTCGACGTCACGACGGCCTGGAAGCGAGCCTTGTCGCGCACGGAGTGAGCTCGGCGAATCGCGTCGGTGAGCACGCCGACGACCGATCGCACGAACTCCTCGTCCGGGCGCGTGAACGTGCGCCGCGTCGTGCCGCAGGCGACGAGGATCCCGAACGGGGACGAATCGCCATCGATGACGAGCGACAACGCCGTGTCGGTCCGGAGCGGTTCGGTGATGCCGGCTTCGAGCCTGTCGAGCGTCTCGCGGGCGATGCGCCGCGCGTCGCACCGGATGGATGCGGAGCCTCGACCAACGCCGTCGGCGAGCTCGAGCTCGTGCATGGCAAGCGACGCCCGATAGATGTGGCAGCAGTCGATACAAAGGTTCGCCGCCACGACCTGCACGGCGCGATCGAGAAGCACGCGGACGTCGGTGTCGCGGTTCGCGAGCGCGCCGAAATCGGCGATCGCGCTGACGAGCGCCCGGGGCCCGGCCTGAATCGCCGTTGTATTCATGATTCGGTCTCCATGTCATAGACGCGCACGAACGCATCGACGACCGCCGGGTCGTACATCGTTCCCTGGCGGCTCCGGACGATTTGCAGCGCTTCCTCACGAGGAATACGCGCACGATACGGACGGTCGGACGTCAGCGCATCGAAGCAATCGACCACCGAAACGATGCGCGCCCCGAGCGGGATCGTGCGTCGTTGCAACCCTCTGAGGTATCCGGTGCCGTCCCAGTTCTCGTGGTGGGCCCGCACGATGGGAGCGACCGCCGCGTGCAGCGAAAATTGCGCCAGCATGTCGGCGCCGACGTCGACGTGCCGTTTCATTTCCTCGAATTCAGCCGTTGTGAGCCGATCCGGTTTGTTGAGGATGTGGGAGGGAATCGCGACCTTTCCGATGTCGTGGAGCAACGCGGCCTCGTCGATCGCCTCGAGCAGCGAGTGGTTTCGCACGCCGAGCACGAGGGCGAGGCTGACGGCGTAGCCGCGGACGCGGTTCATGTGCTCGCGTGTCGCCGGGTCGGACGAGATCGCCGCGGTCAACACATCCATGGAAATTGTTTTCATGTTCGCTCCTGATGTCGTCCGTAACTCGTCAGTAATGCTAGGACCCGAGCTGCAGAGGCGCACGCCGGTTAGATCCTGATCGTGAGCTCAGCAGATATCCCGATTCGGCGTGCGCTTTGAGGGCGGTCGGATGTAGGTCTGAACCTGACAGGCGCGAAGCGGCGTGCTTATTCGAGCAGACGATTACGAAACACGTAGGCGGTCAACTCGGCGTCCGTTGTGAGATGCATCTTCTCGGACAGCCGCGTGCGATACGTGCTCACGGTCTTCGGGCTGATATTCATCTCAGAGGCAATCTGCTTGGTGGTCTTCCCCGAGGCAATTCGCATCAGCACCTGATATTCACGATCGGATAACTGTTCGTGTGCGGCGTTGAATGGATGCCCGGTCGCCTCTCGGGCCAGGCGCTCCGCCAGCCAAGGACTGAGGTAATGCCGCCCGGAGACGACGGCGCGAATGGCGGTCACGAGCTCCTCCGGTGCGCTGTTTTTCGTGAGATAGCCGGACGCTCCCGCTCGAATGGCGCGCAGCGCAAACTGATCTTCCGGGTGCATGCTCAAGACGAGGATCGGCACATCCGGTTGTTCCCTCCGCAGCTCCTTCAAAACGTCCAGACCGTGACTGTCCGGCAGCGTGAGATCGAGCAGAACTGCGCCCCACTGTTCACGGCGCGCGCGCGCGAGGCCGTCCGCGGCATTCGATGCATCTGCGCCGACGATGATGTCGGGGGTATCGGCGAGAAACTGGCGGATGCCCTGCCGGACGAGGCCGTGGTCGTCGATGACGAGGACTCGAATCATCGGCCGTTGCCATCCTTGACCGCGCGCGATTTGAAGCGGCGGTTCGCCAGCGGAATCGTCGCGACGACTGTCGTGCCCCGGCGCGGCGCGCTGCGAATCGTCAAGTCGCCCCCGAGCAGCAACGCGCGCTCGCGCATACCCAGCAGCCCGAAGGAGTCGGGCGCCGCGACTTTCCCGGGATGAACGCCGCGGCCGTTGTCGCGGACGCGAAGACTCAGTCGATCGTTCAGGCGCCGAACGACCACGTTGACGCGGCTGGCGCGCGCGTGTCGCTCGACGTTGGTGAGCATCTCCTGAAACATCCGGAACACCGCCGTCGCGCGGCCGGCGTCCAGTTCGTCCACGTCGCCGGTTCCCAGGAATCGGCATCGCAACCCGGATCGCCGCGCGAACGATTCGGCCTGCCATTCGAGCGCCGCGATCAACCCGAGCTGGTCCAGCGCCGGCGGCCGGAGATCGGTCACGATTTCGTTGACCGTGCGCACCGAGCGCTCGACGAGGTCGAGCATCGCGGGCAGCCGCTCGCGAATGTCGGCCGACTCGGCGCTCGGAAGCGTCAACACGCGGTGCTGAAGCCATGCAATGTGCATCTTCAATCCGAACAGCGCGTGGCCAAGTTCGTCGTGAAGCTCGCGGGCGAGCCGGCGACGCTCCGCTTCCCGCGCCTGCTCGCGTGCCTGAACGGCCTCGGTCGACCATGTCACCGTGCGCCGGTTCCCATTCTGACGAGTCATCGAGCGTCCTGCCGCGGCGGTTCTGCGGAAGACTCGAGCGAGAGCTTCAACGTCGTGACGACTCGAATCAGCCTGCCCGGTGTCTGCGGCACCATCTGTACTGAACCGATCAGGCGTGAGCGCCCCACGGCTACCGACGCGCCGCCGAACAGTTCAGCCGACGGGTGCGTCGTCAGATCGGTCGGCGCCACAACGACCGGCCGCACCGATCCGGCTGCCTTGGCCCCCCCGCCGAGCACTGAAAAGCGACCGCCGTTCCACTCGCCCTGGCCTGATACCAAATGTGCACGCGACATTGCCGACGAAGTCGAGTAGTACGCCGCTCGCAGGCTCACTCCGCGAATTCCGGAATATACAGAACCCACCTTGAACACCATTGCCGCACTGCCCGCGACCCGCACGTACTGCGCCTCGGCTTCTCCGTGAACGCCGCCTGCAATTGGCACGGCCACTGTTCCGACATATCGGGCGTACGAGAAGCCGTCTTCATGCGCCCGTCCGCCTCCCAGGCCGATGCGGCCAGCGTAAACAACGCGGTGGCGGCGCAGATAGCCGCCGGCCAGCCCGTAATGCCAATGGAGGTCGGCGACGGCCGTCGATCCGCCGCCGAGTGTGATGCCGGAACGAGACGAGACGGCGTGCACCCAATCAGCTTCGGCGGCACCGCCCGAGAACGTCGGACTCGAATCGGCCTCGCCGGTCAGGTACAAGGCATTGGGTTCCCTGTCCTGAGCGAATGCCGGACGGTGGAACGCGATGAGGCCGACGGTAAGCGCGGCAAGAGTCTTCATGACTCGATTGCGCTGCGCCCCTTCCCCGCGGCCTTCGCCGCGTAGACCGCCCGGTCCGTCCGCTGCAACAGCGACCGGACGTCATCCTCGGGATGGCACGCAGCGAGTCCGGAAGAAAAACTGAGGGTCCTGCGCTGCCCTTCGAACATCCACCCTTCGGTGTTCAAAAGCGTTCGGATCCGCGTAATGGCGGAATCGGCGACCGTCAGGTCGCAGTTGACGAACAGGACCGCGAATTCGTCACCGCCGAGGCGAGCGAGCACGTCGACCGCTCGAAGCTGGCTCTTCGTTGTCGTGATGAACCCTATCAATGCCGCGTCGCCCGCGGCATGCCCCAAGCGATCGTTGATGGGTTTGAAGTCGTCGAGATCGAAGTACGCACAGGCAAGCTGGCGTCCGACCTTGCCTTTCCCGAGATGACGCACGAGAGCGTCGTGGAAGTATCGCCGGTTATACGCGCCGGTGAGCGGATCTCGAACAGCCTGTTCGAACAGTGCCTGTTCTTTCGCGATGCAGTGCAGCCAGAGGATCGTGCAGGCTCCCGTCTCTCCCGGCAGGCGCGCCACGAGGCGTCGAACGTCGTAAGGCCGGCCATCGACGACATGATGCGCGTCGTCTTCTCCGTCGCCAGCGCCATCGGACTCGGCAAGGAGCGCCGTCAGCTTCGGAACGGACGACAACTCCATTCCGAAATACAAGTCACCGAAGATCGCCTTCGCAGTCCGGTTCGCGTAGTGCAGACGCGCATCCCCGGCGACGACCATCAGCGGATCGTCGACGGCATCGAATGCGGATTGAAGGTAGTAGAGCTCGGTGACTTCCTGGAAGCCGACGTAGAGGTACCGGAGGCCGCGGTGTTCGGTGCGATAAAAATAGACGTTCGCGACGCGCGTCTCGTCGTGCACGCGGTAGACGCAGAAGGGCAGCTCCCCGCTCTGCGCCTCGAGGGCGGCGGTGACGCCGTCGGGATCGGCGAACCGCACGACCTCGAACAGTCCGCGTCCGACGACCTCGCTCGGTCTGACGAGCATTCGCTTGAAGAAGCTGTCGCTCGCCTGGATCATCTGACCGGTGTCGGCATATACGATGGCGGCTGGCTCCGGCGCGGCGCACAGCACCGCGTGAAACAGTCCCTGCACCTCCGTGAGCATCTTGCCCGAGACCTCGAGCCGGCTGTTCACGCGAACCAGAAGCACGGCGAGTGGACGTGACAGAAATGCCACGGTCATCTGCACGGCCGCGAACATGACCAGCACCGTGAATTGATACGTCGCGCTCGTCTCGAAGCCCGTCACCGCGTCGACGCGTGGGATGTGCGACGCGGCCAGGGCAGCCGCTTTCGCCAGCGGGAGCATGTGGAGCTGGGCGGCGTACCAGCGAAGATCCGGTGATTCGACGAGGGCGATGCCCGTCACGAGCAACACCGACACGAGGGCGGTCACCAGCGTCTGCGATCCGGTCATCATCAAGCCGCTCATGATGACGGGCAGCGTGAACGCCGCCAGGAAGACCGGGTTCTCGAGTCCGCCGACGAGATGCCAAAGAACCGTCAGAAACGCGACGCCGGCGAGGAGCATCGTCCGCAGAGCGAAGGTGACGGCCGCGCTCGATTCGAGCCGTTCTGTCGCAGTCGAGACGGCGAGCTGGATCAGCACATACGCGAATACCGACGCCGCAACACGCAACAGATTGATGTCCAGTGCGCGAACGAACCACGTCACCGTGACGGCGCCGAGCACGACGCCCAGACACACCACCCATGCGCCGTCGATCATGCGTTTGCGCTCGAGCATCCCGACGAGATTGTCGTGAGGCCGCTCGAGACGGGCTGCGACCGTCATTGAGATCTCGCGATCTGCTGGCGCGGTTCGATCGGGTCCAGCCGCCACGCACAGTCAGGTGGACCGCCGGAAGGTTCTGCGCCGGTCGATGTCCGGAAGGAATCGAGCACCGGGACGTCGGTGCCATTCCCCTCGAGCAGATTGGCTTCGACGAACGGTTCGGAACTGACCGCAGCTGTTCCGACCGCCAGGAGCGATGACAGGCGCAGACCCGCGCGCCGGTTCTGCATCAACCGGTTTCGCTGGATTCGCGGCGAGGCTCCGATGATGTACAGGCCGTCCTCGACATGCCTCACGATCAGGTTGTCGGCGACGGTATTCGGACTGCGCACGGCACCGAGGACCATCACGATGCCGTATCCGTTGGTGTACAGGCGGTTCGACACCACGAGCGTGTCTTGAGCGTTGCGCACGAGAATGCCGCCGGCGCAGTTGTGATCGATCTCGTTGTCGGAGATGACGGAGTGGTCGAGCGACTCCGCGCTGATGCCGAAGCCAAGACCGGACCGTATGTGATTGTTCCGGACGATGGCGGCGGCGCCGTTGAGGAGCATCGCGGCCGTACGCGCTCCAACGAATGTGTTGCGCTCGAGACGTGCCGCGGCATTGATCAACACGACGGACACCCGGTCGCGGTCGAAACGGTTTCCCACGATGACGATGGGCGCCGACGAGCCAGGATCGGGACCGTCAGGCGCGACCGACCAGATGGCCGCGTTCGAGTGCGCTTGAAAGCGGTTGTCCACGAGACGAATGCCGTCCGTGCGCGAATCGACGTGGATCCCGACCGCGTTGCCGTCGAACAGCGATTGGCTGACTGTCAGATCGGCGACGCCGTCCACGACGTAAATTCCAGTCTGCGACTTTCGGAGGCTCACGTTGGTCAGCCTCGCGCCGCCGTTCCGCAACAGGATGGCCTGTTCCGGCGCTCCGTAGACTTCGACGCCTGAGATGAGGGTTTCCGGCGCAGAGACGTCGAGCACGGCGCCGGCCGTGACACCGGTCGCGTCCAGTCTCACGCTCCCGGCTCCGGCCTCGATCGATACCCCTTTCGGGTTGATGATGGGCGGCAGAGGATCGCCGAGCCGGATCAGCGGCACCTGGATCAGGATGCGGACACGACGGTCGGCCCGGTCTGCCAGGAAGATGGCTTCGCGCAGCGATCCGATGCCCCTGTCCTCGCCGCTGGTGACGTGCACCTCGGACGCGGTCCGTTCCCCAATCGACAGCGGTCGCAGCCGCTCGAGCCACGGCGCCGCGGCCGCGAGAATGCCCGCCAGAATCGCCGCTATCCACGCGGGACCCATGCGCCGTGACAGGAAGCGGCGACTCATGTCCGAGTGAGGACGAACAGCTTGTGCCACGAGCGTTGCGGTTGGCGCCCTCCGAACAGCAGATCGTAGGGGAGACTCACCGCGGTGATTGCCGCAAGGCCGAGGAGCGCCAGCGGACGTGGTAGACGTCCATACAACGGGAGAAAGCGCGTCTTGAGCGGCAGTGGGTCGATACCGTGAATCGCCGTGCAGCCCAGGCCGGCGCGAGCGAACGCTTCGTGGAACGTCCGCTCGTCGCGAGCGGTGAATACCGATGTATTACATCGCGCGTCGCTCCACGATGGGGCGGCTTCGAGCAACACGATGCGACCGCCGGGCGCCAGGTGCGCGCTCATGCGATCGAGCGCCATCTGCATCCGGTCCGGATCCAGGATGTGCTGAAGCACCGTCACGCACAGAATCACGTCGAACGGCTGCTCGAACGACAACTCCGCGGCGTCACATTGCAGGAACTCGCAGCGGTCGTCCACGTGCTCGGCGCGCGCGCGGCGCCTTGCCTCGGCCACCATGGCAGGGACCAAATCAGTCCCTGTGACACGTGCTCCTGATGCCGCGAGGCGACGGCTCCAGCGGCCGACACCACACCCGACGTCCAGCACCCTCACACCTGGCGCGACGCGCAGCCACCGCCTGAGCGCGCACGCTTGAACGAGATGGATGTACCCGTTGTAGAACCCCGGCATTCCGTACGAGCAGACAGCGCGCAGTCCCCAGCCGCCCCTCGCAAACCGCCGAGCGCGGGTTTCCCAATACGTATGCGCTGGCGCGCCGCGAGCGCTCACCTGCATCGAGTCGGCCGACTCCATGTCGACGATGCGTGGTGTCACGGTCCCACCGGCTGATAGTGGTCTCGGTAGACGCGGCGCCCCCACCATCGGAGCGAGAACCAATTCAGATACCCCACCGTGGCGGGAACGATCTGTGCGACGCCGTAAAAGATGTAGAACGGAAGGATCGGCAGAACGTGGCGGCGGTCACCGCGTGGAGTGACCAGCGGCATCACCGCCATGATCAGAAAGGTGTACTTCAGATACATCGCCGCGATATATGTCTCGTTGGTGAAGATCGTGTCGGGAATCAGCTGAAGCCCGGCCAGGTTGTCGGCGGCGTTGAGAGCGCTCGCGATCAAGATCGACAAACCGGCCAGCTTCAGCGGATGAAGCAGGAGTCCCAGGACGCCTGTGTACACGACGTACTGATAGGTGAAAATGAATCCCTTGCCCGTATTGTTGAGCAATTCGCGCCAGTGTTCGGAGTACACCTTGATTAGGCCGAAGCTCCAGCCGACGCGCTGGGAGAACAACTGCTGCACCGTCGCCATGCCATCGGTCTCAATCACGAGTCGCCCGTCGTAGTAGATCTGTTCTCCTTCGATCAGCAGCAAGAGGGCGTTTTCGAGATCCTCGGCGTAGACCGACAGACTGTGCCGATCGAGGGCGCGTTGGAGCGCGTCGCGCCTGTACAGAGCGATGCCCGAGGTCGTACTCTGATCGCCCAACGCCTTGCGGCCGAGCGTGAAAGAAAGGCAGTACTCCAGCTGCTGAAATCGTGAGAGTGCGCCGGCGTGTCGAATCGAGATCCGTGGACACGCAGCGCCCATTCCACTCCGCTGGAACTCGAAGAGGATTTTCTCGAACTCGGTAATCGAGTTGAGAATGCGGATGTCGGGATCGATCACCATCACGGACTCGATTGAAGGCGGAAGAGCGGCCACCAACGCCTTCACCGCGCCCGGCTTCTTCCGGTTATGCACGCCCTGCACGCAGTGAACGCCGGAGTCCTGAAGCCGTTGCCATGTGTCGTCGGTCGACGCATCGTCGATCACCCAGAGCCGGTGGCGAAACGGCGCCATGTTTTCCAGGAATCGATTGAGACTCGGGCCGTCGACGTTGCGGACGGACACGACGATTGCGTACGGACGGAGATGCACTTGCGCCTCGTACGGAGTGAAATTGCCGATTTCGAGCGGAATCGATGTCGGTGCGGGGAGGCCGGCCGGTCCGGAGAGGGTGTGCTCGTGCCGGAGATACAGCCGAATCAGCACATCAATCAGATCGATGAAGAACGTCAGCGTCGCAAGTACGTAAACGCCTGGATCGAAATGCGGCCGCATCGGTTACACGTGTTGTTCATCCGGCATCAGCGTCACGAGGGTCGCAGCGGTCTCAGGCACTCGCTGAACGAGCGCCTGCGCGACGGCCTCCTGCGACGGAACGCGGCAGCCTCGTCGTTCCAACACGGGCGCGGCGCTCAGAATCCACAGGAGTGATCGAACACGGGATGGCAAATGGGGCACGACCTCCGTGAATCGGCCGAGCCAATCTTCATAAGCGGCTTCGATGCGCAGGATGGCGTCGCGTACAGCCCGATCCAGCGGCAGAATCTTGACCGCCTGCTCCCAGCGAACTGGTGTGCCGGCGACGGAACGTGTCGTCGAAATCGTCGACGTGCGGAGCGCAGGATCACTGGCCATGGCCGCACCGGAAAACGGAATGACGTACGGATACAACCCGACTTCACATCCCGCCACGGTCCACTTGAACGCCTGACGCACGTTCTCGGCGACGTCCGCCAGCTCGCAGTGAGGCGAGCTGAGAATCATGTCCAGAAACGGCGTGATGCCGAGGCTCAGCGCGTTCTCGAGGACGGGTTCGATGAACGGATAGATCTGCGCCTTGTTGAATTCGCGGAGGATGTCGAGCGAAAAGCTCTCGACGCCGAAGCCGAGCACGCGAAAGCCGGCCCGACGCATCGCGGCGAGACAACTCGGGGACATCGCGTCGATTCGGTTGGTGCTGATGAACCGAAGATCGTCCGGGATGCGCCCGCACTCCTTCGCCTCGACGATGGCGTGGCACAGCGGCAGAATGCGATCGTCGTTTCGGAAGACGAAGATGTCATCCTGGAAGATGACGGTGCGCACGCCCGGCTGCGCGGCGACGATGCGCGCGATCATCGACACGCACTCGGCGGCGTCCAGCCTCGCGATCTTCGCCGTGCTGCCCTGCGCGGCGTTCAGGAAGTTGGTCGAAGAACAGAACGTGCACCGCATCGGGCAGTAGTTCAGCGTAATCAATCGCACCGAGCGGATTTCGGCGAGGCGGGCTTCCCGATCGGCCTTGTGTGGCAGCGCGCCGAGTCCGTAGCTCTCCTCCAACCGTTCCCAATACTGCGGGTACGGCATCCGCTCGTACGGAATCGCGAAGATCGAGTTCTTGAGCTCGTCGCGACCGAGCGCCGCGGCCGATGATCTCCGCACGCTGCCGTCGGCATCGCGCCACACCGTTCCACGGATGTTCTCCAGCCCGGTGCGCGCCCTGAGCCGGTTCACGATTTCGAGCAGTGGTTCTTCGCCTTCGCCCAATACGACGAGATCGAACGGCGCGAGGCGCAGCATGGTTTCCGGTTCGAAGGTTGCCTCCATGCCGCCTGCGATCAGGCAGGCGTCCGGCCTCAGGCGCTTCGCAAGGTGCGCCAGCGCGAGGTCGTACCGCAGCGTCATTCCCGTCGTCGACACGCCGATCACATCCCAGCGATGGCGCTCGATGAGCGAGGAGAGCAGGTATTCGGGCGATTCCGAGCAGCAATTCGGATCGAAGACTTCAGCCGCAATACCGTGCTGCTGCAGGACGCCGGCAAGCCGCCATACGCCGAGCGGCGGCGCGAGAAACGTGTATTCGCCCCCGTGCGGATCGTACGGACCGATGAGCAGAACGCGAATGTCCCCGCTCGTCGAGCCAGTTCGAAGCGACGCTAAAGGAATCATTGAGTCGGCCCTGTCGGCCATGTCCGCTGGAGTCTCAGCACTACAATTCGGTCTATCGGCCGAGTTTTTCGCGGGCGGTAGCCTGTGCGACTTTGACACTCAGCTGTGCCACTTCGGCACACGAACGAGCGGTCTGCGGAGGGATAGAGAGATATTACGAGATTGGGATAATACGAAATCGGAGAGGGTCGCGCGGACGGTCGTTAGCGCGAGGCGTTGCGCGGGTCGGCGTCCATTTCGCTCAGCAGCTGCTCCGCCTCCTTGCGCGCAGAAAACGAATCTTTCGATCCGAGCGCGCGCCGCAGCTCCTCTCGCGCTCGCGAAACCGCGCCGGTTTTCCAATACGCGTACCCGAGGTGATACCGGTACAGCGGGTTGTCGGGGCGGGCCTCCACTATTGCCGCCAGTAGTGGAAGCGCTTCTCCGTACTCTTCACGACGCACGTGAGTCCAGCCGAGCGTGTCCTTCGCTTCAGGCACATTGTGCAGCTCGTCCTTCGCGACGAGCGCCCATCTGAGCGCATCGTCGAGGCGTCCCTGCTCCTGATAGAGCCACGCCAGGTTGTTCGCGGCGACGCCAGCGCGAGGGTTGGTTTCGAGCGCGTGCTCGAACGCCCGCTGCGCCTCGTCGCGACGGTGCTGTGCTTCCAGAATCATGCCCACCATCGTGCCCGCGCCGGCTTTCTTGTCGTCGCGCGCGATCCGCTCGAACTGTTCGCGCGCCTCGTCGAGCCGGCCGGTCGCGAGGTACAGACGGCCGAGAGCCGAGAACGCGTCGAGGTTCGACGAATTGTCGTGAACCAGCCGGCGGAGCGTCGTCTCCGCCTTGTCATATTGGCCAACCGCTGCGTGCGTACGCGCGGCGAGCAGCAGCAGCGCCGGATCGTCCGGCTGCCGACGCAGACGATTGTCGATTGCCGCCAACGCCGCCTGGCCGCGGCCGGCGCGCACGTCGAGCTCCGCCACCGCGGCGAGCGCGGCGATGGAGGTCGGATCGATCTCCAGAGCGGCGGACAACTCGCGTCGCGCCTGCTCCGTGCGACCCTCCGTCGCCTGGAGGCCTGCGAGCTGCACGTGCAGCCCTGCCGCCTTCGGCCAACGCGCGATTGCGGACTGAGTCTCTTCGATCGCGCGAGCACGCTGATTCGAATTCGCCAGCGCCTCGATGAGCAGCAGGCGCGCGGCGGGATCGTCGGGCCGCAGTGCCGCAGCGCGGTCGGCGGCCATCACGGCCTCGACCGCCTGTCCCTGGCGCATTCGCACGCGAGCGATGGCCAGATGCGGCGACGCATCCTTCGGATTGAGCCTCGACGCCGTCTCGAACGCGCGGAGGGCCCGGACATCGTCACGCAAGGCTGCGTGGATCTCGCCTTCGACCAGTGCAGCTTCTGCACGCTTCGGATCCGCCGCCGCGGCCGCCTGCGCGGCGCGAAGGGCGGCGTCGAGCCGCTGCTCGGCCTGAAAGAACCGCGCCTGGAGCAGGAGAGCGGGAACGCTGAGCGGATTCCGTTCCAGCATCGCGCGAAGCGTCGCGTGCGCGGCATCGCGCCGATCGCCCCGCGCGTACTGCACGGCTGCGAGCCGCACGCTGGCGCCGTCGCGGGTTGGCTCGCGGGCGATCAAGTCACCTAGTGCCTGCTCGGCGTCAGCCAGTCGGTTCATAGCGACGAGATAATCGACCAGCGCAAAGGGCAGTCCTTGCGGACTCGCAGCGACGACTCGCCACAGCGGTTCGGCGTCGGCGGGACGCCCGGTGGCCATGAAGAACAATGCCAGCGCCTGATTCGCGGCGACGTGCTGCGGACCGAGCGCGACCGCTTTTCGAAATGCCGTTTCCGCATCGGCGGTTCTGCCGGCAGCCCAGTGAAAGCTTCCGACGGCGACGAGAGGCTCGGGCGCCTCCGGCGCCAGCCGCACGGCTTCACGCAGCTCCTTCTCGCTGCGCGCCGCGTCGTGCAGCCCTGCGAGCGCCTGGGCCAGCACGAGATGAGCATTCGCGTCCGCGCGGTCCGACTCGACAGCCGCCACGGCGCGATCGCGTGCGTCTTCGTACCGGCCGGCGAGCAGATAGAGCGAAGCTGCGCGGATTTGAGCGGCCGGATCGTCCGGTTTCAGTTCCGCCACACGAAGGATGGCGCCGGCGGCGGTTTGCGGATCCTGCGCGCGGGCGGCCGCATCGGCGAGCTTTTCGTGCGCTTCGGCCGAGGTCGGCGTGACCTTGATCGCGTTGCGGTACTCGACCGACGCCTCGCGATATTTGCCGGCGCGCGCGAACGCGTCGCCGCTCGCGATGTACTCGCGGGTACGCGTGGCCGGGTCGCGTGAGCACGCGGCGAACGTCACAAGCGAGGCCGCAATCAAGCCGCACGTCGTTCGATACATCACATCACCTCGGGGTGCGGTAGAGCAGGGAATGACTGACGCGAACGAAATCGAGGCCATCTGGCTGCGGGAGCGGGAGCGACGGCATCTATAAAAGTGGTAAATCCGGTTCTCTTGTTGGCGATCGCCGCTACACGTTGCTTCAGCACGCCGCGTGCACTTCGGTGAGCGGCGCGAGAATACAAGCGGAGGGCCAAAGCTCTCGTTCTTCATGTTCGAGTTGATGACCTACATCCGGATTCGTACGAGACGCGACAGCCGCGCGAGGCCGGCCGCGTCGTTCACAGCGGCGAACGTCGTGATGTAGGGCCGGGCCGCCAGCATGCCGCTCGCCGTCGGCTCGTAGCCTGCGGTCTCGAGCAGCGGGTTCAACCACACCACCCCGGCCGATCGGCGGCGAATCTCACGCATCGCGTCGCGCAGCACGTCGGGTTGTCCGACGTCGAGGCCGTCGCTGGCGATCACGACGAGCGTCTGCCGTCCGAGAAGTCGATCCCCGAACCTTCGCAGAAAATCGCGGAGGCACTCGCCGATGGCGGTGCCGCCGCCCCATGCATGCTGAAGACGATTGATGCGGACCGTGTCTCCCGCAGCCGCGCGCTGCACTTCGTCGGTGACGCGGCGCAGCCCCGTCGAGAACGTGAACGCCTCTATGCGCATCGTCGCAGCGGCAATCGCGACGGCGAGCTCGAGCGCCGTCGATGCGGCGCCGCTCATCGAGCGGCTGCCGTCGACGAGCACGACGAATCGAGGCGCGCGTTTCGGACGCCGCAGCCACCGGATATTCAGCGGTTCGCCGCCACTCTGAAGGCTCACCCTCAGCGTCCGCCGCAGATCGAAACGCTGCCCCTTCGTCGAAGGACGCCAGCTGCGGGACAAGCCGACGTGGAGGCGGCGAACGAGCGAGCGCGCCGCATCGCACCACTCGGGATCCGCACGACGAATCTCGGGCCCGCCGACCTCGCCCTCCGCGTCGTACGGACTGTAGCTGGCGCGAGCCAGCGACACGCGTGCCGCGTCGGTGACCTCGCTCGGTGGCGCCGGTACGAGTTGACCGTCGACCGTGAGCCTCGATTCGTCGATCCCTCCTTCAGCTGTCGCACTCGCTCGCATGCGATCGGGAGCTGGTTCGTTTGCGTCGGCGCGATTGAGCGCGCGCGGCCGCGCGGACAGCTCGGACTGCACGACGCGCGACGGCCCCGGAAAGAAGAAGGCGCTGAAGGCCGCGTCGAAACACGCGGCGTCCTCGCGCGTTCCGCTCAGAACCGGTCGGAGCACATGGCGCACGGCGCGCTCGTCGGCGAGATCGGCGATCTCGAGCGCACGCGCGGCGTCGTGCGCCTCGCGCGGCCCGATGGCGAAGCCGTGGTCGTCGCGCAGGAACGCGCAGAACGCGATCAGATTTTCAGGAAGACTCCGGAACGGATACATCAGCCGCGCGGCGCCGACACCGACCCGAATCCGAAATCGGTCTCGAGACCGTAGCCTCCGGGCTCGGTGCGCGACGAGGTGTCGGACAGAATCGGTGCCACTGCGTCACGATGAGCGTCGAGGACGGCACGGTCCTCGTGGACCTTGAGCACGCAGCCGATCGTCTGTTCGAGCGTCTTCGCGTCGAGGTGATCGCGGTGCAGGCTCATGAGCGCCAGCGCCCAGTCCAGGCTCTCGGCGACGCCGGGCGCCTTCTGAAGCGACAGGCCGCGCAGCGCGTGCATCAGCCGCGCGATCTGCAGAGCGAGCCGCTCGGACAGCCCGGGCACGCGTGCGTGCAGGATGTCGATTTCCTGCTCGAGCGAGGGGTAGGGCAGCCACACGAACAAACACCGGCGGCGGAGCGCGTCCGACAACTCGCGCGTACGGTTGCTCGTGAGGATGACCGACGGCTTGTGCCGCGCTCGAATCGTGCCGAGCTCGGGGATCGTCACCTGCCACTCGGCCAGCATCTCGAGGAGGAACGCTTCGAACGCTTCGTCGGCGCGATCGACTTCGTCCACGAGCAGCACGGGGGAACGCTCTTCGGTAATCGCTTCGAGCAGCGGCCGTTTCAGCAGGAACCGCTCGCTAAAGATCTGCGCCTCGCGCTGTTCGAGGCTCGAGCCGTCGGTCTCCGTCAACCGCGCGTGCAGCATCTGCCGCGGGTAGTTCCACTCGTAGAGCGCCGACATCGCGTCGAGTCCCTCGTAGCACTGCAGCCGAATCAGCCGCGTGTGCAGCACGTCGGCGAGCACCTTCGCGCTCTCCGTTTTGCCGACGCCGGCCGGACCTTCGATGAGCAGCGGTTTCTCGAGCGCGAGCGCGAGCTGCAGCGCCGTGCCGAACGCCTCGTCGGCGATGAAGCCGCGCTCGCGGAACGCGGCGCGAATGGCGGCCGCATCCACGCGGCTCATGCCTGATCGACCATTGGTGCAGAGAGTTCCCGGCGGACGTTCGCGAACGCCTGCTCGATCAGTTTCTTGGCCTGGGCATCGAGCACGCGTCCGCCGACGGCGGCCACGGGTCCGCGCGCGATCGCCTGGCCGCTCCACTTGAGCAGCGTCGTGCCGTCGCCGGCGTCCACGACGTCGGCGCCGGCGGTCATGTCGACGGCGCTGCCGAAGCCGCCGCCGGAAATCTTCATGTCGATCCGGCGTCCCGACGCGTCCGGCAGCAGCTCGACCTTCAGCTTGAACTTGCCGCGAACCGGTCCGACCGCAACCTGCACCACGGCGTCGACGTGCGTCTGATCCTGCACGGCGACTTCTTTCACCTCGGGCATGCAGCGGCCGACCTTGCCCGGATCCGTCACGAACGCCCAGACCACGCCGGGACCGACAGCGATCTTCTCTTCGCCGCTGTACTGAAGGTTCACGCCAGTGCCGTCTTCGCTTCCGCCGCTCGGATGGCGCGCCACACCTTGTCGCGCGTGATCGGCATGTCGAGATGTCGGACGCCGAGCGGCGACAGCGCGTCGATGACCGCGTTGACGAACGCCGCAGGGCTGCCGACGTTCGGGCTCTCGCCGACCCCTTTCGCGCCAATCGGATGGTGAGGGCTCGGCGTGGTGACCTTTGCCGTCTCCCAGTGCGGCGTCTCGAGCGACGTCGGCAACAGGTAGTCGGTGAAGTTCGTGTTCAGGTTGTTGCCGTCGCTGTCGTACTGGATCTCCTGCATGAACGCGATCGCGAAGCCTTCGGTGAGGCCGCCGTGGATCTGTCCTTCGACGATGAGCGGGTTGATGATGATGCCGCAATCGTCGACGGCGAGGAACCTGCGCACCTTGACCTCGCCGGTCTCGCGATCGACGTCGACCACCGCGACGTAACAGCCGCTTGGAAACGTCATGTTCGGCGGATCGTAGTAGTACGACGCCTCGAGGCCCGGTTCGTTCTGCGACATGTTCGTGTAGGCGGCAAACGCCACTTCTTTCATCGTGACGCTTTTCGCCGGCACGCCCTTCACCTGGAACTTGTAGTCCTGCCACTCGACGTCGGCCTCGCCGACTTCGAGCAGGTGCGCCGCCACTTTCTTTGCCTTCTCGCGAACGCGGCGCGCCGCCATCGCGATCGCTCCACCGGCGACCGGCGTGCTGCGGCTCGCGTAGGTGCCGAGCCCGTACGGCGCCGTGTCGGTGTCGCCTTCCTCGACCATGATGTTCTGCGGATCGAGGCCGAGCTCCTCGGCCACGATCTGCGCCCACGTCGTCTCGTGTCCCTGGCCCTGCGATTTGGTTCCGGTGCGGACGATGCCGGCGCCGGTCGGGTGAATCCGGATCTCGGCGCTGTCGAACATCTTGATCCCGAGGATGTCGAAATGCTTCGAGGGACCGGCGCCCACGACCTCGGTGAACGTCGAGAAGCCGATCCCCATCAGCTCGCCGCGAAGACGCTTTGCGGTCTGCTCCTTCAGCAGTTCCTTGTAGCCAATCTTCTCGAGCGCGACGTCGAGCGCCTTCTGATAGTCGCCGCTGTCGTACGTGAAGCCGAGGCGCGATTGATACGGGAATTGATCCTTCCGCACGAAGTTCTTGCGGCGCACTTCCACCGGATCCATGCGGAGCTCGTCGGCCAGGATGTCCATCGCGCGCTCGATCGCGTAGCTCGCCTCGGTGACGCGGAACGAGCAGCGGTACGCGATGCCGCCCGGCGCCTTGTTGGTGAAATAGGCATCGACTTCGGCGTGCGCCGCCGGCACGTCGTAGCTGCCGGTGACGATGCCGAACATGCCCGCCGGATACTTCGTCGGATCCGCCGCCGCATCGAACGCCCCATGATCGGCCGTCGTCGCCACGTGCAGCGCCGTCATCCGACCGTCGTCGGTCGCGCCGATCTCGACGTCCATGTGGTAATCGCGAGCGAAGCCGGTGCTCGTCAGGTTCTCCGTGCGGCTCTCGATCCATTTCACCGGGCGTCCCAGCTTCAGTGCGCCGACGATAGCGCAGACGTATCCGGGATAGACCGGCACCTTGTTGCCGAATCCGCCGCCGATGTCGGGCGAGATGACGTGGATCTTGTCCTCGGCGATTCCGGTGACGATCGCGAGCGCGGTGCGGTAGACGTGCGGCGCCTGCGACGTCACGTAGAACTGCAGGCGGCCCATCGCGTCGAACTGGGCGACGCAGCCGCACGGCTCGAGCGGCGCCGGATGGCAGCGCTGGAACCAGATGCGCTGCGAGATTCGCCGCGGGCTCGTTCGGAGCGCACGCGCGGTCGCGTCCTTGTCGCCGACCTCCCAGTGATAGATGTGGTTGGTCTTCTTCTCGCGGTCCGGACGGAGGATCACCTGATCGGTCCTGGCCGCGAACGGATCGGTGACGACCGGCAGCGGCGCGTACTCGACGTGCACCGCCTCGGCGCCATCGGCCGCCGCACCCCGCGACTCGGCGAACACGGCGGCGACTTCCTGATACTGGAAGAGCACCTTGCCGATTGCGAGCACCATCTGCTTGTCGAAGCCGTGGAAGGTCGGCAGCCATCCGAGACCCGCGGCCTCGAGATCCTTTCCGGTGATGACGGCCCTGACGCCCGGAACCCGCATCGCCTCGCTGATGTCGATCGATGTGATTCCGGCGTGAGGATACGGGCTGCGAACGATGGCGAGGTGAAGCATGCCCGGCAACGAGATGTCGTCGACGTACCGTCCCTTGCCCTGGATGAAGCGCGGGTCTTCCTTTCGCTTCATCGCGACGCCGAGAGAGCCTCCGGGTTTCGGTTCAGTGCTCATGAGTGTCCCTCGCGTGCCGCGTCATGCTGTCGCGGCAGACGGATGGCCCAGCGTGCCGGCGGCCTGCTGAACCGACTTGACGATGTTCTGATATCCGGTGCAGCGGCACAGATTGCCGGCAAGACCTTCGCGGATGTCGGCGTCGGTGGGCGCGGGATTGTGCTTCAGCAGCGCGTACGCCGTCAGCAGCATGCCCGGCGTGCAGTAGCCGCACTGCAATCCGTGCTGATCCCAGAACGCCTGCTGGAGCGGATGCAGCGTGCCGCCGTCGGCAAGTCCTTCGACGGTGCGGATCTCCCGTCCGTCGGCCTGCACGGCGAACATCGTGCACGATTTCACCGCGCGGTCGCCGTCGACGACGACGACGCAGCAGCCGCAGCTCGAGGTGTCGCAGCCGACGTGCGTGCCGGTCTGGCCGCAGTCGTCGCGCAGGAAGTGCACGAGCAGCGTGCGCGGCTCGACGTCGCGTTCGTAAGCGGCGCCGTTGATCGTGACGTGGATCTTCATGCCCGCGCTCCGAGGCGCGCCAGCGCCTGACGAAGGCCGCGCGCGACGAGCACGCCGGCCAGATGTTTCTTGTAATCGACGCCGCCGCGCAGATCCGCCTGCGGCGCGCTCCTGCGCGACGCCGCGTCGGCGGCCGCGCGGATCGTCTCGTCGCGCGGCTCCCGTCCGACCAGCAGCCGCTCCGCTTCGTCGACGCGGAGCGCGCACGGCCCCGCCGCCGACAACGCGATGCCCGCGGCGCGCACGGTTCCGTCCGCGTTCAGCGAGATCTGCACCGCAGCCGCCGCCGTCGCGAAGTCGCCGACCTTCCGCTCGATCTTCTGGTACGAGCCCGCGGTGCGATCGTCGGGCTTCGGAAACCGCGCGGCCACCGCCATCTCGCCCTCGCCGACGGCGGTCGTGAAGCTGTCGACGAGGAACTCGTCGATCGGAACCGTGCGTGCACCGGCCTTGCCGCGCACGACGACTTCGGCGCGCGAAGCGAGCGCCGCAGTCGTCCAATCGCCGGACGGATCGTTGTGGCACAGGCTGCCGACAACCGTGCCCATCTGACGGACCACCGGATCGGCGACCACGCGCGACACATCGTGGATCAGGCTCCAGCGGCGATCGCCGATCCAGCCCGCGCGCTCGACGTCGCTGTCGCGCGAGGTGGCGCCGATCTCCAGCACGCCGTCGCTCGCGCGCAGGTAGCTCAGATCGCGGACGGAGTTGATGTCGACGAGGACGGCCGGCCGCGCGAGCCGGAAGCGCATCGCGGGAATGAGGCTCTGCCCGCCGGCCAGCACGCGCGCGTCGCCGCCGTGCTGCTGCAGATGCGCGATCGCTTCGTCGATGGAGTGGGCCCGAACGTACTCGAAGGCTGCGGGAATCACGCGGACCTCCTGCCCTGAGACCGTTGGTTGGAAGGCGTGATTCTACGCCAACACGAAAAACTTGGGTGTGCTTCTCAACGTCTGGCTACGCTTAAGGCGATGACCCACGTCGCCGCCGTCGTGCTCGCCGCTGGGGCGTCGACCCGGATGGGGACGCAGAAGCTCCTGTTGCCCCTCGACGACGAGCCGCTGGTGCGCCGGACGGTGCGCCAGGTCTGCGAGGCGGGCTTCGACGAGGTGCTCGTGGTCATCGGACACGAACACGGCAAAGTATTGGCCGCGCTCGACGGGCTGCCGATCCGCCACGCGGTGAACCCGGAGTACGCGACGGGAATGGGCAGCTCGTTTCGGACGGCGATCGAGCACCTGACCGACACCGACGCCGCGATGTTCGCTCTGGCGGACCAGCCGTTCGTCACGGCGTGCGACTATCGCGCGCTCCTCGATGCTTACGTCGGCGGGCGGCCGGCGATCGTCAGCGTGCGGTACGGCGATGTGATCGCTCCGCCGCACTTGTTCACCCGCGCGCTGTACTCTGAGCTCGCCGTCCTCCAGCACGGCGCGCGATCGGTCCTCCGGCGGCACGCCGGCGAGATGCTCGAGCTCGAGTTTCCACGCGAGCTCCTCGAGGACATCGACACGCCGGATGATTACGAACGCGCGAAGCGCCTTTTGAAGAGGTGATAGGACGCCATGCAATCACCGTTGCGATTGCGCGGGACGCTCTCGGTGCTCATGCTCGGATTCGGCGCGACGATTTCGTGTTCCGATCGACCGGCGCAGCCTCCACCGTCCGGTGCGGGCCCGGGCGACGCGGCGTTCACCGAGCTCGCGCGGCAGATTCTGGACGATCACCACAAGCGCCATCCGAGCGCGGCGACCGACCTCGGCCTCCACCAATACGATGCCGAGCTCGAAGATGCGTCGGAAGCCGCGATCCACGCCGAATCGCAGGCGCTGCAACAGTTCCGCACGAAGCTCGCGGCGATCGATGCCGCGACGCTGACCACCGACAGACAGCTCGATCGCGAGCAGCTGCAGCGCGCGCTCGACGCCGGCGTGCTCGCGCTCGACCGCATCCGGCAATGGGCGAAGGATCCCGATTCGTACAGCGGCGCGATCACCAACTCGGCGTACGTGATCATGAAGCGCAATTACGCGCCCGCGTCGGAGCGCCTCACCGCCCTGATTGCGCGCGAGAAGAAGATGCCGGGTGTGCTCCTCGAGGCGCGCAAAAATCTCGGGTCGCCGCCGCGGATCTACACCGAGATCGCGATCGAGCAGATCGACGGCAACATCCGGTTCTTCAAGAACGATCTGCCGGCCGCGTTCACCGAGGTCAGTGACAAGGCGCTCCTCGATGCCTTCCGAAAGAGCAACGACGATGTGATCGGCGCGCTCGGTGACTACAAAACGTATCTCCAGAAGACGCTGCTGGCGAAGTCGACCGGCAGCTTCGCATACGGAGACGAGGTGTACCGGCTCGCGCTCGCCGACTACGAGATGATCGATATGTCGCCGGCCGATCTCCTCTCGACCGCCGAAGCGGATCGCCGGAAGAACGAGGCGGCGTTCCAGGCGACGGCCAGGCAAATCGATGCGAACAAGAGTGCCGACCAGGTGCTCGCCGCGATGCAGGCCGACCATCCACCCGCCGACAGGCTGCTCCAGGCCACGCAGGACACGCTCGATTCGATCCGCCAGTTCATCGTCGATCATCACATCATCACGATTCCGCCGTCCGATCCCGCGAAGGTGAAGGAGACGCCGCCGTTCATGCGGTCGACGACGTCGGCGTCGATGGACACGCCCGGACCGTTCGAGCGCGCGAAGCTGGTCGCGTACTACAACATGACGCTGCCCGACCCGCGCTGGTCCGCCGCCGAGCGCGCCGATTTCATGCGGCAGTGGTATTACGCGGCGATCGCCAACACGTCGGTTCACGAGGTGTATCCCGGCCACTACACTCAGTTTCTGTATGCGAAGGACTTCCCGTCGGACGTCCGCAAGGTCTACGGCGCTGCTTCGAACGCAGAAGGGTGGGCGCATTACGCCGAGCAGATGATGCTCGACGAAGGATTTCACGCCGGCGAGCCGAAGTATCGGCTCGCCCAACTCCAGGACGCGCTCCTCCGCGACGTTCGATTCATCGTCGGCATCAAGATGCACGTGCAGGGGATGGACGTGGAGGAGGCGACGAAGCTCTTCGAGACCGCCGGCCATCAACCGCATCCTGTCGCGGTGTCGGAAGCGAAGCGCGGCACGTCCGATGCGTTATACGGCTACTACACGATGGGCAAGCTGATGATCCTGAAGCTGCGCGAGGACTACAAGGCGAAGAAGGGGAGCGGCTACAGCCTCCGCGGTTTCCACGACGCGTTCATCCGCATCGGTCCGCTGCCGCTGCCGCTCATTCGCCGCGCCATGCTGGGCGATGTCGGCCAGCTGTTCTGAGTGGTTTCGCGATCTACTTGCGGGGCGGCGTGCATCGGGCCGGGCTGTCGGCCGGCCCCTTGTCGCGGTACACCTCGTGGCAGTTCGAACACGCATCGGCGAGCGTGTTGGTGGCGTCCGACACCTTCTCCTGGTTCTTCGTTCGCGCCGCTTCGAGCACGGCGAGGCCCGCGGCGCGCATCTCGCGCGCGAACTTCTGAAAGTCCGCCTGCTGCAGCGGCACCGGCTTGCCGTTCTGACACGAGCGTCCCGGCTTCAGGATGAGATCGACGCCGTCGGTCAGCGCGACGGCGGCGTTTTCGACCGCTTCCCATCCGGAGTACGTGTTGGCGTACGTCTCTGACGCGGAACGTCCGATCTCGGTCGGCGCTTTCTTCGGCGCCGCAGGATCGGTCTGCTGGACGTCGAAGATCACGTTCGAATTCGGAAAATAGATCCCGCGCATCACCTGCGCGAGCGTGCCCGCCGGACGCGTCGCGGCTGCGGGGGCAGGTTTGGGTGACGGCGCCTGCGCGGCCATGGCAGTCGCGAGCAGCAGGACCGTCATGAATCCGACAACGCTTCGCATCATCCTCATCATCCTCCCGCGGACGCGCGCGGAAACGGTTTTACTTCTTCGCGGCCGCCTGCGCCCGGATCGCCTCTTCCTGACGTCGCAGCTCCGGCGTGAATTCGTCTCCGAAATCCGCCGCCTCGAACACCTGCCGGATCTCGACTTCGGTCCCGCCGTCGAACGGCGCCCGCTTCAGCCACTCGACCGCTTCGTCCATGGACTTGGCCTGCCATAGCCAGTACCCGGCGATGAGCTCCTTCGTTTCGGCGAACGGGCCGTCGATGACCGTCCTCTGCGTTCCGGAGAACTTCACCCGTTTTCCTTTCGAGGTCGGGTGCAGCCCCTCGCCGGCCAGGAACACGCCGGCCTTCGAGAGCTGTTCATTGTACTTGCCCATTTCGGTCAGAAGCTTTCGATCCGGCATGACGCCCGCTTCCGATTCCTTGCTCGCTTTGACGATGACCATGAATCTCATGTCTCTCTCCTCTGTTTGACCCTTCATGGCTCTTGTCGAACGGGCAGGCGCGCGATCGACAGGTCCTGGCAGCGCGAGTCCGCACGTCCGTGGCAGCGCGAGGCCGCACGTCCGTGGTACCGCGAGGCCGCACGTCCGTGGTACCGCGAGGCCGCACGTCCGTGGTACCGCGAGGCCGCACGTCCGTGGTAGCGCGAGGCTTTCAGCCGAGCGGTCTACATCGACCTGATCAATGGCGCCGCGCGGCGTCGACGGTGCGCGTCGGATCGGCGCCGGTCCACGTGACATCGGCCGTCGGCCCGTAAATGGCCGGCACCGGGCGGTCGAGCAAACGCAGATAGACCGTCAGCTGCGTGCGGTGATGAGCGCTGTGCAGGACTCGTCTCCAGAAGACCCAGATGCGCGTGCGCTCGACGTCGAAGAACGGCACGGCCGCTTCCCACCATGACTGCGGTTCGCGCGCCAGGCGCGGCAGGCGTGCGCGCGCGAGCTCGGCCAGCCGCACGACGGACGCGTTCACTGTAAGGGGCGAGGGCACGAGCGAAGCCGCGTCGGGTTCGGGCAGGCCGAGGAACTCGCCGAAGAAGCGCCGGCCCGACAGCAGCTCGTGCCTGAACACGTCGGCGACCGTCATCGATTTCGGATGTGGCCGGTACCCGATCACGCCGTCGTCGAATCCGCGCCAGACGGAGGCGACCTTGTTGATCTCGCTCGCGTACACGTCGAGCAGGTGCTGGTGGGCGGGATCGCTCGCGCGCGGGATCTCGTCGGAACCGATCGCGGTGACTTCGTACTGCGCCGGCATGACCGGCGATC
The DNA here is from genome assembly GCA_003222395.1 of Acidobacteriota bacterium. Classification (GTDB taxonomy): domain Bacteria; phylum Acidobacteriota; class Vicinamibacteria; order Vicinamibacterales; family CAVVIG01; genus Gp6-AA45. The sequence continues at coordinate 79,852 of QHWB01000038.1, read as the reverse complement.
TTACCGCGGACAGGGCGACGTCGGCGCGCTTGCGGGGGAGCGAGACGCAGGAAAAAATAGAATCCTTGATCAGCGTGGACGGGCCACGAGCGCCCAGAACTGTCGCTCGTTGAGCAGCGTGATGCGGTGACCCTTCTCGCGCAGCCGCTTGATCTCCATCAGCTTGCGTCCACCGTCGCGGCCTGCGGCCTGTAGCGGATTGGGGCGGCCCCGGACGACGACCGTCGTGCCGACCGACGGGCCGCCGTGGACGATGGCGCCGGCCCGGCGAGCGGCGCGAATCGCTTCGCTGCGGCGTTTGCTGAGGATGCCGGTGAACGCGAGGTGCACGCCTTTGAGCGTCCGGCGCACGCCGGCTCTGAGTGTCGCCGGCGGATTCCGCAGCGCGTTGATCATTTCGTCGGCGCTCTCGTAGCGCTTCCTGCGCTCGCCGATGCACCGATACACAATCTCCTTCAGATGATCGGTGCAGGGGAGCGCGCGAATGTCGTGCGTGCGGATCCGCGTCCGCGCGTCGCCTCTGATCAACATGCCCAGCAGCTGTCCGACCTGATAGACATCGTCGCGCGCCTGCCACTTCGGCGCCGCGCGCTCGAGAATCTCGCTGGGCGCGGTGAGCGCGTTCATCGTTCGAGCCGTGATGCCGCGCCGATCGCTCTGTTGGCGGACGATGCCGAAGTCTCCGAGCTTGAGCCGCCGGCCGTCGCAGACGAAGACGTTCAGCGGCGTGAGGTCGCGATGAAGCGTCTGGCCGCGATGAAGTTTGCCGAGCACTTCGAGCAGGCCTGAAATTTCCCGCCGCGCGAGCCGCTCCGACCATCCCTTGCCCGAGCGCGACAGGAACGCGCTCAGATCGCCGTGGCGCGCGTACTCGAGCGTCAGGCAGTACAGCACCTGGCCGCCGCGCATCAGCGGAAATCGATCGAACACGCGAATCGCCCGGGGATGGCCGTCGAGCAGCTGCCCGAAATACGCCTCCCGCAGCCAGCCATCGATGCGCGGACTGACTTTGATGCACACAATCTCTGGCACCAACGCCGAGTGCCCGAGCCGCGTCGCAAGATACACCTGACCGAACCCGCCCTCGCCGAGCAGCCGTTCGACGCGATACTGAATCTGCGTCTCGGGGCTCGTGACGATTTGCGGGGCCGCGAGCAGCGGCGACGCGCGATCGCCCGACACGGGGAGCGTTCTCGCACGGGTGGTCGCGGAGGTGGCGTACATCGACGCCCGCTATTCTAAACGCTCCGCCGCAGTACGAACACTTGCCGCCGCGCCGCGATTGACCCATGATGGCGCACGCTTCGAAGACAGGAGGTCTCATGCGGTCCTTGCACCTGCTCACCGTAGTGATCATCTCGCTGGCGGCCGCCGCGTCCGCCGCGGCGCAATCGCAGATCACGACCGCCGTCATCGACGGCACCGTCGTCGACGCCAGCGGCGCGGTTCTGCCCGGAGTCGAGGTGGAGATCCGCAACGCCGACACCAACCTGACGCGCACGCTGACGACGGATCGCGAGGGACGGTTCGTGGCGCTGCAGCTGCCGCCGGGGCGCTACACGATCACGCTGAAGCTCTCGGGCTTTGCGACCGTCGTGCAGGAAGGCGTGATTGTCACGGTCGGCGAAACGGTGCGGCTCAGTCCGACGATGAAATTGTCCGGGATCGCCGAAACCGTCACGGTGACGACGACGAGCCCCGCCGTCGAGACGACGCGCACGACGGCCGCCAGCACGCTCGACGAAACGACGATCGAGTCGACGCCGATCCTCGGGCGCAAGTTCGAGGATCTCCTCACGTTGACGCCCGGCGTGAGCATCGTGCAGGGCCCCGACGGCGACGAGATCACGTTCGCCGGCCAGCGCGGCGTCTTCAACAACATCAGCCTCGACGGCGGCGACTACACCAACGGGTTCTTCGGCGAGCAGGTCGGCGGGCAGCGCGCGGCGATCGACATCACGCTCGAGGCGGTCAAGCAGTTTCAGGTGATCGCCACCGGCGCCAGCGCCGAGTTCGGCCATACCGCCGGAGGCGTCGTCAACGTCATCACCAAGTCGGGCACGAATCAGATCACCGGCTCGCTGTTCCATTACCAGCGCGTCGAAGGGCTCACGTCGAATACGTCGGACGGCAAGCCGCTCGACGACTTTCACCGCGAGCAGTTCGGCGGCACGATCGGCGGCCCGATCGTCAGGGACAAGGCCTTCTACTTCCTCGCGCTCGAAGGCGTCCGCGAGAATCTTCTGCGTCCGAACCTGTCGGAGGCGATTGGAGCGCCCTGTCCGGTGAGCGCGCCGACGCTCGCGGCCAACGAGGCGTTGATCGCCGCCAGCGCCGACTGCCAGAGACTCGCGCTGCTCGGGTTCTTCCGCACCGGTCGAGGCCAGGACGAAGGACAGCCTGTTCAGCATTCGATCAACAACAACGCGACGCTGGCGAAGGTGGACTTCAGCCTCTCGCCGCGGAACAACCTGTCGGCGTCGTACAACTTCGATTACTCGAAGAACACGAACCAGACGTTCGACGTCGCGACGTACGGCAGCTCGGCCAACGGCATCGAAGGGCCCTCGAAGATCAACGTTCTGAACCTGAACCTGTTCAGCACCGTCACGGCAAACAAACTGAATGAGTTCCATGCGACCTACTCGCGCGAAAATCGTCCGCGGTCCGCCGTGGCTTCGTCCGTTCCAGCCGACACGGCGATGGGCTTCGCCACGACGTTCCGCTTCGGCAATCCGTTTTTCCTGGAACCGAACGTCGACGAGCTGGTCAAGCGGTTTCAAGTCAAGGACAACTTCTCGATCGTCGCCGGCAGACACACGGTCAAAACCGGCGCCGAATGGATCCACACGAACAACGCCCAGGTCTTTCGCGGCTTCTTCGAAGGGCGGTACATCTTCGACAGCGTGCCCGGCTTCCTGCGCTATGCCTCACCTGGGGCGCCCGGCGGATTCGGGCCGTTCACCGTCGGCTGCTCGAACGGCGCGTACGTCACCGCGCCGGCTGCGTGCCCGGGCAACTCGACACCGACCGGCGGACCGCTGCTGTTCTACCTTCAGAGCACCAGCCCCGATGGCATCGCGCGCGACGCGGCCGGCGCCTCGGACATCAACAATGAGGAGCTCGCGCTGTTCGTTCAGGACCGATGGCAGGCGGGCCACGGCCTGACGGTCGATTACGGTCTGCGGTGGGACGGCCAGATGATGCCGTCAACAGTCGATCCGAAGACCACGGCGTACGCTAGCTTCCTGAACGATCCGCGATTCCCCTCCGACGGCACGATTCACAATCAATGGAACCAGCTTCAGCCGCGAGGCGGATTTGCGTGGGACGTGGCCGAGGACGGCAAGTCGGTCGTCCGCGGAAGCGCCGGCATCTACTACGCGCGGCAGAACATGCTGAGCCAGGTCGGATCGGTCACCACCAACGGGATTCAGCAGAAGAGCGATTTCCGCAACACCGCGTTCACGGCGTTCGCCGACATGCCGGTGTGGCCGAATCTCCTCGCGCCGAGCGCGGTGCCCGCCGGCACGTTTCCACTCTTCACCGGCGTGCGCGTGTTCGATCGCGACTACCGCAACCCGCGCGTCTACAGCGTCAACGTCGGCTTCGACCGTGAGCTCGCGTCGAGCGTGGCGGCCTACGTCGACGTCACCGTCGCGAAAGGGGTGCACCTCACGCGCTTCCTCAATTACAACGTCCACGGAACGGCAGCCGCGTCCGTGCAGCCGCCGACGCGCGACACCACGACCTACACCGGCGGCAATCCGTTCGAGCCGCAGTTGAGCGACGTGTTCGTGACGAACAGCCGCGGGCACGGCCTCTACCGCGGCGCCACATTCGGCGTGCGGAAACGTTTCTCGCAGCGGTATCAGCTCGAAGCGAACTACGTCCTGTCGAAGGACGAAGACGACGACTCGAACGAGCGCGATCCGTTCACCGATCGCTCGTTCAACTTCTACGATTTGAGCCTCGACTACGGGCCGTCGGATCGCGACATCCGCCACAAATTCAACTTCTTCACCTATGCGGAGCTGCCGCAGCGCTTCCTGATCAACGTGCGCATGCAGGGTCGCACCGCGCAGCCGATCACCACGTCGCCGCGCGTGTTGAACGGCACCGATCGCGGCCGCAACTGGGATCGCAAGGACAACCAGTACTTCTCGCTCGACTGGCGCCTCCAGCGGCCGATCCGCGTCGGCATGCGCGTCGACATCATCCCGAGCGTCGAGATGTTCAACACCCTCAACAACGCCAACAACGTGAATCCGCTCACGACGCCGGCGCTGTTCAATTTCGACGGGTTCCTGCGACAGGGCGTCGGAGACCCGCGACAGGTCCAGGTGGCCATCAAGATGACGTTCTAGAAATCATGGGCCGCCCCACAACATTTCAGCCATTCAAACTGGCGCCGCCGTTGCAGCGATGTGACGCGGAGGCATATCCATGTCACATCACAGATGGGCTGAGACGCTGAGCATCGTGCTGGTGCTCGGCTGTGCCGTCGCGGCGCAGGGCGATCGCAGCGGGTCCACCGCGAATCCGGTGACCGTCGTCGGCTGTCTGCAGAGGATCGGCCAGTCGGGCACGCTCGGCACGACGGCGTCGGGCACCGCGGCGCGGCCCGAGGAAGCAGGCAAGCTCGCGAACAGCCAGGAGCCGGCGCCCGGGTACATGCTGGCGCAGGCGACCGACGCGAGCACGAGCCTCGCGAAGGATGCCAGGCCGACGACTTACGTGCTCGTCGGCGACGCCGCCAAGCTCGACGCGCACCTCGGCGAGCGCGTGCGCGTGCAGGGTACGATGACGCTCGACGGCCGCGGCGCGGACACCGGCGTTCCGGAAGTCGCCGGTACGACCGGCGGAAGCCACGATCTGAAGTCGAGCGCGAAGCGGCTGCGGGTTGCGGCGATCGAAACCGTCGCCCAGAAGTGCAGCGCGAAGTAGCGGGCTGGTCGCCACTAATGAGTCTTGGCTGCTGACGACGCGTACGAGCGAACGACTCTCCCCGGCTTCGCGCCGGTGTGCTCGCCTCTGTCGATGACGATCGTGCCGTTCACGATCACGTACTGAACACCCTTCGCGTACGACTTCGGCTTCTCGAACGAGTTCGTCTCGCCGACCACGGCGGGGTCGAACACCGCGACGTCGGCGGCAAGTCCCTCGCGCAGCTGGCCGCGATCGCGCAGACCGAGAATCTGCGCCGGCAGCGACGTCATCCTGCGAACGGCGTCCTCGAGCGTCAGCACGCGCTGATCGCGGACGTAGTAGCCGAGCACGCGGACGTTGGTGCTGTAGTTGCGCGGGTGCGGCACGCCGGGCGCGTCGAGATTGATGGCCGACCCGTCGCTCGCGATGGCCACCCACGGCTGCCGCATCACGAGCCGCACATCGTCTTCCGACATCGTGTGGAACATGCCGCTGATGCGGCCGCCGTCCTCGGCCATCAGCGTGAGGCACGTGTCGGCCGGATCCGCGTCGCCGCGCTGCTTCGCGATCTCGGAGACGCGCATTCCCTCGTACCTGCGGTTCTTCTCGCTGCCGGCGCGGCCCATCACGATGCCTTCCCACCAGCCGTGCTCTTTCGCCCAGGCGATGAAATCCTTGTCGGTCTTGATCCGCTCGCGGACCGCCGGATCGCGGAGCCGCTCGGCGAACTTCGCCGGACCGCCCTCGCGCGCCCAGACGGGGAAGAACGCGCTCCATCCGTGGTTCATCGCGGTGTACGGATACTGATTCGCGGTGACGTCCAGCCCGCGCGACCGCGCCTCCTCGATCATCCTGACGTACTTGCCGACGGTGCCCCAGTTGTCGCGCGCGCGAATCTTCAGATGAAAGATGTGGACGGGGATCTTCGCTTCTTCGGCCACGCGGATCGCGAACTGGATTTCCTTCTCCTGCTCGAAGCCTTCGCTGCCGACGTGCGACGTGTAGTTGCCGCCGTAGGACGCGACCACCCTGGCGAGCTCGACGATTTCCGCGGGATGATCCGGTCCACCGCTCTCGAACCGCGTGACGAGCCCCCACGCGCCTTCTTCCATCGATCGCGCCACGAGCTTCTTCATGCGATCGAGCTCGGCGGGCGTGGCGGGACGCGCGTCGTATCCCATGACGACGCGGCGCACCTGTTCGCTCGAGACGTGTGAGATCAGATTGATCGAGACGCCTTCCCGCTCCACGCGCTGGAAGTAGCCGGTGAACGTCGTCCAGTCCGGCGTGACCGCGCCGGCTGCCGTGACGCCGCCGTCGTTGGCGCCCTCGTCCTTCAACCCGTCGCGCGGCGCCACCGACGTGCTCTCGCCCATGACGTCGAGCGTGACGCCCTGGCGCACCTTGCTCTGAGCAGTGCCGTCGGCGAGCACTGCGATGTCGGAGTGCGTGTGCAGGTCGATGAAACCAGGCGAGACGACGAGGCCGCGCGCCTCGATCGTTCGCGCGGCGGCGGCGTTCGACACGCGTCCGACGGCCGCGATGCGCCCGTTCCGGATCGCGACGTCGCCGGCGAACCACGGGTTGCCGGAGCCGTCCACGATGTGGCCGCCGCGAATCACGATGTCGTACGAACCAGGTTGAGCCGCGGCTCCAGCGACGATGACCGCGAGCAGGACCGCGAGCGACAACAACCGACGCATCCACACCACGTTGCACCTCCGCGTTCGCGCGTGCGCGGATTATAGACGCGTTACGCGCGTCCGCTGTGCAGAGCCCGCAGGAATTGCTGCCACTGAGACACAGAGACTCGGAGCGCCTCCGTTCGGCGGCGCCGCAAAGCGGCGCATGCAGGCCCGCTACGGTACCCCAGCGCGCACAAACCGCGCGCTGGGGACCCCGCCTTGGGCCTGCCGCCGAACGGATCGGCGTTCACTCTGCGGGCTCTGCGCTTGCCGTGCCCAGGCTCGTGATATCGCAACGAGCGAAGGCTTTCTCTGCGTCTCTGTGGCTAACATCTCTGTGTTCTCGATTAACTCCGTGTCTCCGCGAGTGAGACATAATGTCCACACTCAGTCACGATGAAGATTCAAAAGTTCGGCGGGTCCTCGCTGTCGACTCCTGCGACGATACGACAGGTCGGCAACATCGTTCTCGACGCGCATCGGCGCGAGCCGGTCGTCGCCGTCGTCTCGGCGTTTCAGGGCGTCACCAATCAGCTGATCGAAGCGGCGCGGATCGCCGAGCGCGCCGACGTGAAATACCGGCGCGCGCTCAACGACATCGCGCGGCGGCACCGCGCGGCGGTCTCGCAGCTCGTCGGCACGGGACAGAACCGGACGCGCGTCCACGTCGACGCGCTGCTCGCCGAGCTGGCGAGCACCCTCGAGGGGGTCCACCTGCTGCGGCACTGTCCGCTGCGCGCGCTCGACATGACGGCGAGCTTCGGCGAGCGGTTGTCGGCGGTGATCGTCGCTGGATACCTGAACCGCCGGCATCCCGCCGCGTTCGTCGACGCGCGCGACTTCGTCGTCACCGACGATCAGTTCACGCACGCGAACGTGAACTTCAAGAAGACCAACCCGCGAGGACGCCGGCTGTTCAAACGCGTCACGAGAGCGCATGGCGACCGCGTCGTGCCCGTCGTCACAGGTTTCATCGGCGCCACCGAGGACGGGCAGACGACGACGATCGGGCGGAATGGCTCGGACTACAGCGCCGCGATTGTCGGCGCCGCGCTGGGCGCATCGGTCATCGAGATCTGGACCGACGTGGACGGCGTGCTCAGCGCCGATCCGCGCGTCGTGCCGTCGGCGTTCGTCCTGCCGCAGATGACGTACGAAGAGGCGATGGAGCTGTCGTACTTCGGCGCGAAGGTGCTCCACTCGGCGACGATCGCCCCGGCGGTCGCGAAGCGCATTCCGATTCTGATCAAGAACACGTTCAAGCCCGACGCGCCCGGCACGCTGATCTCCACTTTCGCCGACGATGACGGACGGATGGCGAAGGGGATTACGTCGGTCGGCGACCTGTCGCTGCTGACGCTCCGCGGGCCGGGGATGGTCGGCGTACCCGGCGTGGCCGAACGGCTGTTCCGCGCGCTCGCGGCGCGCCGCGTCAGCGTCGTCCTGATTTCTCAGGCGTCATCCGAGCACACGATCTGCTTCGGCGTCCGGACCGCCGACGCCGACCGCGCGGTCGCGGCGATCAACGAGGACTTCAGGTTCGAGGTGCACGAGCAGCTGATGCGCGTCGATCGGAAGGAGGATCAGGCGATCCTCGCCGTCGTCGGCGAAGGGATGAAAGGGCGGCCCGGCGTCGCCGGAAAGGTGTTCGACTCGCTCGGACGCCAGAACATCAACATCAGCGCGATCGCACAGGGGGCGTCGGAGCGGAACATCTCCTGCGTCATCGACGCGCCGCAGCAGGGGCGTGCGCTGAACGCGATTCATCAGGCCTTCTTCGAGACGCGGACGAAGCTCGCCCTCGCGTTCGTCGGCGTCGGCAACGTCGGCAGCGCGGTGCTGCGGCAGCTGCATCAGCAGCGCGAGTACCTGCTGTCGCGCGGCTTCGACGTCACCGTCGTCGGGCTCGCGAACAGCACGCGCTACCTCGCCGACGCAAACGGCGTGAACCTCGCGTCGTGGAAGGAGCTGCTCCGCGAGTCGTCTCACCGCATGGAGCCGACGACGCTGGCGAAGCGGATCGCCGCGATGGAGCTGACCAACGGCGCGCTCGTCGACTGCACGGTCGGCCCGGCGGTGGTCGACGCGTATCCCGCCTTCATCGACGCGAACCTGCACATCATCACGCCGAACAAGTGGGCGAACGCGCTGCCGTGGAACCGCTACACGGCGCTGATGGCGCTGCTCGAGCGGCGGAAGAAGCATTTCCTGTTCGAGGCGAACGTGGGCGCCGGTCTGCCGATCGTGTCGACGCTGCGCGACCTGATCGCGAGCGGCGACGAGATCGTCCGCATCGACGGCATCCTGTCGGGCACGCTCAGCTACCTGTTCAACACATTCGAAGGCGAGACGGCGTTCAGCACGCTGGTCGCAGAGGCGCACCGCAACGGGTTCACCGAGCCGGATCCGCGCGAGGATCTGTCGGGCAACGACGTCGCGCGCAAGCTGCTGATCCTCGCGCGGATGATCGGTCTGAAGATGGACCTGAAAGACGTGGAGGTGGACAGCCTCGTGCCGGCGCCGCTCACGCGCGGCGCGTATTCGGACCGGTTTCTCACCGCGTACGCGGCGTACGACAAGCAGATGGCGAAGCGGTTCGCCGCCGCGGCGGCGCGCGGCAACGTCCTGCGCTACGTCGGCACGCTCGAGAACGGCCGCGCGCGCGCAGGGCTGAAGGAATTCCCGCGCAACCACCCGGTCGCGTCGGCGAAGGGGAGCGACAACGTCATCGCGTTCACCACGAAGCGCTATTCACGCACGCCGCTCGTCGTGCAGGGGCCCGGCGCCGGCGCCGACGTCACCGCGATGGGGGTGTTCTCGGACATCTTGAAGCTGCTGCATTATCTGCCGCGGTAATTGGATTGAAAGGAGACGATATGACGCGCCCCGGGCGCAGAGAATTCATCGGCTTGACGGGCGCCGGCGTGGCGGGCGCAATCGCCGCGCCGTGGCTGGGCGGCGGGACGCCGGCCGCGGCGCAGACGGTCGATGCGCACGACGTGGATCTCGTGGTGCTCAACGCGACGGTTCACACCGTCGATCCCGGCGCGCCGCGGGCGGAGGCGTTCGCGGTGAAGGGCGGCCGGATCGTCGCTGTCGGGAGCAGCGCGGACATCAGGGGCCTCGTCGGCAAAGGGACACAGACGTTCGACGCGAAGCAGATGACCGTGGTGCCCGGGTTCACCGATTGCCACAATCACGCGCCGGGCAGCACGCTGCTCTACGAAGTGCTCGTCGGCAATCCGTACGAAGTCGAGTTCGTGACGATCCGCAGCATCGTCGACAAGCTCCGCGCGAGAGCGCGCGAGACGCCTGCGGGGACGTGGGTCGAAGGGTTCTTCTTCGACGACACGAAGGTGAAGGACCAGCGTCTGCTCAACGTCCACGATCTCGACGAGGTCTCGAAGGAGCACCCCGTCGTCGTGCACCATCGCGGCGGGCACACCTCGTTCTACAACAGCAAGGCGCTCGAGCTCGCGGGCGTGACGAAGAACACGAAGGATCCCGCCGGCGGCACGTTCGACCGCGACGAGATCGGCGATTTGAACGGCCGCGTCACCGACCGGGCGCGGGGCGTGTTCAACAACGTCGGCAGACGCCGGACGTTCACGCCGGAGCAGACGGCGCAACGAGACCGCGACGGGCTGGCGTACATCTCGAAGCAGTTCGTACGCTATGGCCTGACGAGCGTTCACCACGAAGGCGGCAATCTCCTCGCGCTGCAGCAGGTGCGCGAGCGCGGCGAGCTGCTGCACCGCGTGAGCTACGAGATGAGCGGCCGGGTGCTCGAAGGAATGATCACGAGCGGCATCGCGACCGGATTCGGCGACGAGTGGATCAGATTCGGCGCGACCTCCGAGCACACGGTCGACGGCTCCTTCTCCGAGCGGACGATGGCGCTGAGCACGCCGTATCCGGGCGTGACGCCGCCGTACAAAGGGAACGTCACCGAGACGCAGGACGACCTCAACGCGTGGATCGAGCGCGTGCACCGCGCCGGCATCCAGGTCAACTGCCACGCGAACGGCGACGTCGCGATCGACATGGTGCTCACCGCCGTCGAACGCGCGCAGAAGCTGTTCCCGCGACCCGACTCGCGCCCGAAGATCACGCACTGCACGATGATCAACGACGATCTGCTGCGGCGGATCAAAGCGACCGGCACGATTCCGGCGTGCTTCACCTCCTACGCGTACTACAACACCGACAAGTTCCACTTCTACGGCGAAGAGTTCATGAAGCATGCGATGGCGTTTCGCTCGTTCCTCGACGCCGGCGTGCCGGCATGCGCGGGCTCGGACTTCAGCCCCGGTCCCTTCGCGCCGCTGATGGGCATGCAGGGGATGGTGACGCGCACCGGCTGGAACGGCGAGACCTGGGGCGCCAATCAACGCGTCAGCATGGACGAAGCGCTGCGCATCAACACGCTCAACGGCGCCTACGCCTCACGCGAGGAAAAGATCAAGGGATCGATCACACCGGGCAAGCTCGCGGACTTCGTCGTGCTGGCGGAGGATCCGCACACGGTCGACCAGGCGAAGATCAAGGACATCCAGGTCGTGCGCACCGTGGTCGGCGGGTCGACGGTGTATCAGGCCTGATGATGATACGAAACCGGATAGTACGGAACCGGAGATCGCCTTTGCACGTTCTCGACCGTGCCCGGCTGCGTGACGCCCCGACCTCAGGATGGTCTATCTCCCGCGCGAACCAGCGCGTACTCGAGGCTGTCGACCAGCGCTTCGAGGCTCGCTTCGATGATGTTCTCGCTGACGCCGATCGTGCCCCACTCGGCGGCGCCGTCGGTCGACTCGATGAGCACGCGCGTCACAGCCGCGGTGCCTGACCTCGAATCGATGATGCGGACTTTGTAGTCGGTCAGCCGTACCGACTGCAGCGCCGGGTAGAACGTCACGAGCGCCGAGCGCAGCGCCGCGTCCAGCGCGTTGACCGGTCCGTCCCCGTCGGCGACGGTATGCGCCGTCCCGCCGCCCACGCTGACCTTGACCGTCGCCTCGCACACCGACGCCTTGCCGTCCGACCGCATCGACACGTGATACGCGTCGACGGTGAACGGCGGCGCCGCGTTCCTCAGCGCACGCCGGATCAGCAGCGACAGCGATCCGTCCGCGGCCTCGAACTCGTATCCCCGGTGCTCGAGCTCCTTGATCCGCTTCAGCATCGTCCTCAGGTGCGGCGTGTCGCTCGTGAGATCGATGCCGAGCTCGCGCGCCTTCATCACGATGTTGCTGCGGCCGGCGAGATCGCTGACGAGCACGTGGCGCGTGTTGCCGACGGCCGAGGGATCGATGTGCTCGTAGCTGCGGAGCACCTTCTGCACGGCGTTCACGTGCGTCCCGCCTTTGTGCGAGAACGCCGCCGCGCCGACCCAGGGGAGCCGCGGGTTGGGCCGCAGGTTCGCGGTCTCGTCGACGAACTGCGAGAGCTCGGTGAGCGTCGGCAGCGATTCCACCGGCACGCACGGCTTCTTCAGCTTGAAGTGCAGGTTCGGAATGACAGAGATCAGGTTGCAGTTGCCGGTGCGTTCGCCGAACCCGTTGATCGTCCCCTGCACGTGCGTCGCGCCGGCCTCGACCGCCGCCAGCGCGTTGGCGACGCCGAGGCCGATGTCGTCGTGCGTGTGAATCCCGACGCGCACGCGCAGCGCTTCGCAGGCGAGCCGCGTAATCGCCGCCACGTCGCCCGGCAGCGATCCGCCGTTCGTATCGCACAGCGTCACCACGTCGGCGCCCGCATCCTCGGCCGCGCGCAGCGTCGCCATCGCGTACTCGCGATCCTCCGTGAAGCCGTCGAAGCAGTGTTCGGCGTCGTAGACGACGAAGCGGCCGTGCGATTTGAGGAAGCGGACCGTGTCCGCAATCATCGCGAGATTCTCCTCGCGCGACGTCTGCAGCACTTCGCGGACGTGCAGCAGCGACGTCTTGCCGAAGATCGTCACGACCGCCGTGGCGGCGTCGATGAGCAGGCGCACCTGGTCGTCGTCTTCGGCGCGGACGCCTTTGCGCCGCGTCGATCCGAACGCCGCGAGCTTCGCGCGCGCGAACGTGCGCCGCTTCGCCTCGTCGAAGAACTCGATGTCGCGCGGATTCGATCCGGGCCATCCGCCTTCGACGTACGCGACGCCGAACGCGTCGAGCCGCTCGGCAATCCGCAGCTTGTCCGCGACGGAGAACGTGATGCCGTGTCCCTGCGTCCCGTCGCGAAGCGTGGTGTCGTAGATCTCGATCGTCGGGCTCATCTGTTACGAGCTGGTCATTATATCGGGCAGCCCGCTTGCACATGGCGACCCCCGCCGATGCGTGCTCGACTGCAGATTGCGGGGCTCGCGGCGGTTCTCGCCGCGCTCATCCATGCCGCCTGCGGCTCGACTTCCATTTCTGTTACCGCGCCCTCCACACCCAAATGCCAGGTCAGCGTCGAGAGCTCGATGGCGTCGGCGCCCGCGGCGGGCGCAACCGGTGCGCTGACAATCACGACGACGCGCGACTGCACGTGGACGGCGTCGAGCGGCGCGGCGTGGATCGCGATCACGTCGGCGAAGAGCGGTCAGGGCAGCGGGTCGGTTGACTATCGCGTCGACGCGAACGCACAGCCAGCCTCGCGCCGCGCGACCCTCGATGTGAACGGCACCCAGATCGCCGTGTCGCAAGAGGCGGCACCATGCAAATTCACTGTCTCGCCGCCGAACTCGACTGTTTCCGCAAGCGGCGGGACGGTGACGCTCAACGTCGAGACGCTCGCGGGCTGCTCGTGGACCGCCACGGTCAGCGACGCGTGGGTGCATCTGGCCGCCGGCGCGACCGGCAACGGCCCTGGCGCGATCCGCCTGTCGGTCGACGCGAACGGCGGCAGCGCGCGGACGTGCAGCGCGCGCGTGGCGGACCAGACCGTCAGCATCACGCAGGCCGAACTGCCGCCGCCGACGGCGCCTGCGCCGGCGCCAGCTCCGACTCCGACTCCAACTCCCACTCCGACACCGACTCCTACACCGGCTCCGACGCCGACTCCGACACCCGCTCCGGCACCGATTCCGACACCGCCGGCGCCGTGTCACTTCTCGCTCGCGGCGAGCAGTCAATCGGTGCCGCCGGCCGGTGGCAGCAACACGGTGCAGGTGACCGCGGACGGTGCGAGCTGCGCGTGGACCGCGTCGTCGAACGCGTCGTGGATCACGATCGCGTCGGGCGGAACCGGATCCGGCAACGGGACGGTGTCATACACGGCGGCAGCGAATCCCGGCGCAGCCCGAAGCGGCACGCTGACGATTGCGGGCCAGACGTTGACGGTCACGCAGGCGGCGGCGCCGACGCCATGCACCTTCGCGATCTCGCCGAGCAGTCAGTCGGTCGATGCGAACGCCGGCGGCGGCTCGGTCGCTGTGACCGCCGCAGCGGGCTGTTCGTGGACTGCGTCGGCGAACGCGCCATGGATGTCGATCGCGAGCGGCGGATCCGGAAGCGGCAACGGTACCGTCGCGTTCACGGTTGCGGCGAACAGCGGCGCCGCGCGCAGCGGTACGCTGACGATCGCCGGCCAGACGTTCACCGTCTCGCAGGCCGCGCCGGTGCCGCCACCCCCGCCCCCGCCGCCGCAGTGCACATATTCGATCGCGCCGAACAGCCAGGCGGTCGACGCGGCGGGCGGCAGCGGAAGCGTGGCGGTGACAGCCGGCGCCGGCTGCGCGTGGACCGCGACGGCGAACGATGCCTGGATCACGCTGACGAATGCGAAGTCGGGGAGCGGCAACGGGACCGTCGCGTTCACGGCTGCGGCGAACAGCAGCGGCGCCGCGCGCAGCGGAACGCTGACGGTCGCCGGCCAGACGTTCACCGTGTCGCAGGCCGCAGCGCCGCTGCCGCCACCTCCGCCGCCGCCACCGCCGTGCAGCTACGCGATCGCGCCGGCCAGCCAGGCGGTCGACGCGGCGGGCGGCAGCGGAAGCGTCGGGGTGACAGCCGGCGCCGGCTGCGCATGGACCGCGACGGCGAACGATGCCTGGATCACGCTGACGAACGGGGCCTCGGGGAGCGGCAACGGGACCGTCGCGTTCACGGCTGCGGCAAACAGCGGCGCCGCGCGCAGCGGAACGCTGACGGTCGCCGGTCAGACGTTCACCGTGTCGCAGGCCGCAGCGCCGCCGCCGCCACCTCCGCCGCCGCCACCGCCACCGCCACCGTGCAGCTATTCGATTTCGCCGAACAGTCAGGCGGTCGACTCGGCGGGCGGCAGCGGAAGCGTCGCCGTGACGGCCGGCGCCGGCTGCGCATGGACTGCGACAGCGAACGATGCCTGGATCACGCTGACGAGCGGAGCGTCGGGGAGCGGCAACGGGCCAGTGACGTTCAGCGTCGCATCGAACGGCGGCGCAGCGCGCACCGGCACGCTGACGATCGCCGGCCAGGCCTTCACCGTATCGCAGGCGGCAGCGCCTCCGCCGCCACCGCCGCCGCCGCCGCCGCCGCCGCCGCCGTGCAGCTACTCCATCTCGCCCACAAGCCAGTCGGTCGGAGGCGACGGAGGCAACGGCGGCACCGTCTCGGTGACGGCCGGCGCCACCTGTTCGTGGACCGCTACATCGGCCGTCGATTGGATCTCGGTGACGAGCGGTGCATCGGGCACGGGCAACGGATCGGTGTCGTTCAGGGTCGCGTCGAATAACGGGCCGGAGCGAATTGGAACGCTCACGATCGCCGGCCAGACGTTCACGGTGACTCAGAAGAAGAAAGACTGAACCTTACTTCATCCACTCGTTCAGTTTCTGCGCGTACCAGCGGACGTCCTCCGGATAGCGGTCGGCGACGTTGCGCGTCTCACCGGGATCGGCGCGCAGATCGAAGAGCTGCGATCGTCCCGAGTCGAGCTCGCGGATGTACTTCATCGCGCCGTCGCGCAGGCCGAGCAGGCGAAGTGAGTAGTCGGCGAAGAACGTCGCCATGCGGCGGTTGTCGTCGATGGCCGACGTGCCTTGATACGAGTTCGGTGCGGCGATGCCGGCGATATCGAGGAGCGTCGGCGCGATGTCGATCGAGCTGACAACGCGATCGCTGCGCTGCCGGCGCGCGACGCGGCCAGGCACGGCGACGATGAGCGGCACGTGAACGTTCTCTTCGTACACCTGAAATGTGTGACCGTAGTTGCCCTCGTGCTGCCCGAAGGCCTCGCCGTGATCGCCGAACACGATCCACGCCGTTCGGTCGTACAGGCCGCGATCGCGGATGCCCGCCATCAGCGCGCCGAGCGCCGAGTCGCCATAGCGCAGCGCGTTCAGATACCGATCGAATTCGGTTGTGAATCGACGTCGCTCGCCTGAAAGGCTCGCGCTACGCTCGCCTGAAAGGCTCGCGCTACCTGACGAAAGGCTCGCGCTACCTGATTTCTGTAGCGCGAGGCTTTCAGCCGAGCGGAGCCCTTCAGCCGAGCGGAGCCCTTCAGCCAAGCGGAGCCCTTCAGCCGAGCGTGGCACCTCGTACGGGTGATGTCCCGCTATCGGCAGATACGTGACGAAGAACCGCGCGTCCGGCGGCACGCGATCGATCCATTCGAGGATCCGCGCCACTGTCGACTCCTCGTCGACGCCGAAGCTCGACTCGCGGCGGCCGCCGATGTCGCCCGCATCGGCCAGCACCTGGAATCCGCGGTTGCCGACGACGGCGTCCATCCCGAGGTATCCGAAGCGTCCCGAATGGAACAGAGCCGTGCGGTACCCATGCTCGCGCAGCGCCGACGCCAGCGATTCGCAAGGCGCGCCGGCATAAATCTCAGCTTGTGTCCCGAGCGCGGGATACGTGGAGCATAGAACCGATAAGAGTCCCTTGATGCTCTCCGGATAGACGGCGTACGCGTTCTCGAACACGACGCCGTCGCGCGCCAGCGCCGAGACGTTCGGCGTCACGTCTGGATTCATGCCGTAGATACCGAGGTACTGCGCGGCGGTCGATTCGAGGCTGACGAGCACGAGGTGTCGTCCCGCCGCGGCGCCGCGCAGCCACGTGAGGTCGTCAGAGGCGCGGCGCTGACCGCGCGGCGCGCGCCAGTTCCGGTCCACGGGCGCGGGCGCAACGCGCGGAGCGGCGGTGAGCGCGAGCGCCGTCCACGCGTTCCGCTCGAGCCCGCGCGTCGCCACGTGCGCCGATGCGATCGGTCCTGCGGCGGCGATCAGCAGCAGCGATGCGATCAGCGCAGACGCCGGCGTGCCGCGGAACACGATCGGCGCGGCCGCACCGGCAGCGACGACCGCCATCATCCACGCGATGTTGGAAAGCGTCGCGTAGTGCCGGATCGAATCGACGAGCGGTCCGCGCGCGGCCTGCCACATCGGCCACGTCATAGGCGTGGAGAGCACGCGCGTCACCGGCACGTTGATGGCGACGTACGCGACGGCGACCGCATAGATGGCCCACATCGCCCGCGGCCGGCGAACGAGCATGCGATCGCAGAGCCCGAACACCGCCGCGACCGCGGCGTCGTGCCACAGATACGCGATCGGCGTCCACCACGACCAGTCGAGCCGATGTCCATACAGCGCTCCCACGCGTGCGAGGAGCAAGACAACGAGCACGCTCGCGGCTTTCATCGGTGGACGAGATTGATGCGCTTCAACAGCGCGAGCGACACGACGCGGCCGGCGCCGCGCCGCCGCCAGATCCAGTCGTGCACGATCGTCAGCGGCGCCGGCGGATGCGCATAGATCGCCTCGCGATCGCCGTGGAACGCAAGGGGGAACACGATCGCATCGAACGGCGCGACGCCGCCGCGGTCGTATCGACCGTGCACGAACGCGAACGTGTCATCGTCGAGAAACGCGCGTGCGACGTCGAGGTGCTCGCGGCGCTCGTCGATGATCGTGATCCTCGCCCGCGGCAGCAGCTCACGAACGATCAGCGCGGTGCGGGGAAACAATCCGCCGCCGATGATTGCCACAGCGAGATCAGCGGTCCCTGGATTCAACATGCCGCGAAACGCGCGTTCGTGCGCCCGCACCACGAACCGCTGCAGCATCCGCGAGCGCAGGACGATGCGTTCGAGGACGTTCAGCGCGGCCGGAACGAGCCCTTCGATCCATCGCAGCGGCGCCGGCCACCTGCTCGGACGCGCATCCGGCGCGCGCAGCGCAGGCAGCCGCGTCCACCCGACGCCGGGATATCGATGATGCTCGACGTGGTAGCCGTCATTGAGGCAGAGCACGTTGTAGATCCGGCCGTAATGACTCGTCGTCCCACCGGCGTGCTCGTAATGTCCATGCGCCGCGCACAGCAGCAGCCCTGCGAGGTAGCCGGGCAGGTACGCCGTGGCGAAGAACCACGGCGCGCCGACGGCGAGCGCGCTCCAGAATGCCAGCACGAAGGCGACGTGGACCGCGAGATCGACCGAGGGACGCAGCGCGTGCGGCACGCCCGCATGGTGCGCGAGGTGACGGCCGCGCCACAGCGGCAGCGGCACGCCCATCACGAGCGTCAGGCACGCGCCGGTGCAGGCGTTCGCCGCGCGGCAGCGGAAGAACGGTCGATGGATGAACGCGTGCGAAACGGTGTTGGCGGTCCACCACACACCGATCGCGATCGCGACCGCCCACGCCACGATTACCGCCTTGCCTCGGCCAGCGCGCGCACCGGCGCGTAGTCGGTGCGTCCGTCGACTTTCGTCAGCCCGGTGTTGATCGTGTACTCGTCCGGATTTGCCGGCGGATCGTTCGCCTCGCGCACGCGCGGCGTGCCGTCCCAGCGGCTGCCGAAGGCGACGATCTGTCCCGTGCCGGCCACCGCCGCGAGGTCGGCCCACTCGCGTCGTGCGGCGTCGCGCTTGGCCGGCAGTCGGTAATAGAGATAGCCGCGCGCCGCCGGGCGATAGTCGTTCGGGTTGTTGCGCTCGGCAATCGAGAAGGTGCCGAAGACCTGAATCGTGTCCGGCGCGCCGGCGTTCGGCTGCAGCACGACGCGGTCGACCCTCGCGTACACCGCGACGCGATCGCTGGCCTGCGCCAGTCGCGCAGCCGCGCCGATCGCTGCCACCAGAGCTGCTACAACGGCGATCCTGACCATGAGCGCCTCCCTGGGTGGGAGGACGGCCGCCGGGGGCGAGATGTTAACGAGCCGCGGCCGCGGCGATGATTCGTCGCTGTGCTTCGGCGAGCAGTCGGCGCATGTCGTCGTACGGCACGGCCGAGATCGCCTCATCGAACGCGAACCACCGCTTCTCGCGTCCGTCGGTCTCCGCGGTTTCGGTCACGGCGTGAATGAGGAAGTACTGGACCCGCACGAGGGCGCGGCCGTTGTGGAATTCGTTCGGCGCGCCGACCGGGCCGACGAGGCGCCCCGATACGCCCGCTTCCTCGCGCGTCTCGCGCAGCGCCGCGTCGGCTTCCGTTTCACCCGGTTCGATGTGGCCCTTGGGAAAGATCCAGATGGTGGGGTCGCGCTTCGCGCGGACGAGCAGGATCGAGATGGCGCCGTCCTTGCGGCGAAACACGATCCCGCCCGCCTGCGGGACAGGTGAGTGGCTACCGATTCTGTCCCCCGCCGGTCGTCGATGTGCGCCCCTTGCGCTCTTCGACCAGCCGCTGGAACTCGGCGTCGTCGAGATAGACGATGTCGAGCCACACCTGCAGCATGTCGTCCACGCTGCGTTCCCCGAAGCCGACCCACATGTTGGGATCCGGGTTGCGGCGATTCGCCTGGGTGTTGTCGTGCACCCCGATCAGGTGCAGCACCGTGCCCGCCGGCAGCAGCGGCGCCTCGTCGTCCGCGTACACGTAGTTGATGTGCCAGTTGAAGTCGAAGTGATCGACCGAGCTGAGGACCGTCGATCGGTTCGTCGCCGGATCGATCGCTTCCACCGTCAGGCCGCGGCCGCGCATGTGCATGTGCGGCTGGAAGGAATCGATGCGCGCGTTCTTCGGCAGCTTGAAGAAGCCGTCGGTCCGGACCATCGTGTTGGGCGGCACTTCGAGATCGTCGTTCGGGATGTTGCGGATGGCGAACGACCGCACCTGGTACTTCGGAACCACGCCCTTCGGATAGAACTTGAACGCGATCGTCGTCTTGTTGTGCTGCTCCGATCCGATCGCGAAGTAGTGCATGTCGTAGCGGAGCTTCGTCCCCTTCTTGAGCAGGCGTCCGGTGTTCTCGCCGAAGATGTCGCCGTACTTGCCGACCGCATATTCGTGGAGCTGGACGCCGCTCTCCGGCGTTCCTTCCGGCGCATCCGGCTCGATGACGTACACGACGACGTGATGGACGATC
Source organism: Acidobacteriota bacterium (assembly GCA_003222395.1). Taxonomy (GTDB): domain Bacteria; phylum Acidobacteriota; class Vicinamibacteria; order Vicinamibacterales; family CAVVIG01; genus Gp6-AA45. Next base: position 59,979 of record QHWB01000038.1, on the reverse strand, counting down.
TTCGGGTTGCTCGGCTTGATCTCCATCGCCTTGATCCAGCGATCCTCGTCGAGCTTCACTTCCGCGAACTGATCGATCCACCAGTCGGGACCGTTCGCGTACATCGTGAAGTCGTTCGGCGTCGTCACCTTCAGATCCGGCTCGCCGATGAACCAGTCGGTGTCGGGCGCGAACGTCAGCGGCGTCGGCATGTCGGCGGGATTGCCCTGCGGCGCGCCGGCCTCGACCCACCGCGCGATCGTCGCGATCTCGTCGTCTCTGAGCGATCGATCGTTCTTGTAGTGACGGATCCCGACGGTCTTGTCGAGATGCCACGGCGGCATGTCGCGGTTGACGACGCGCTGCTGGATCGAGCGCGCCCACGGCCGAACCTCGTCGTACGTCGTCAGCGACATCGGGACCGACGTGCCGGCATGGTGGCACGTCTGACACGCCTTCTGAAAGATCGGCGCGATGTCTTTGCTGAACGTTGGCGGAGTCGAGGCCGCCACCGTGCGCGCCGCCGGTTCACCCTTGACCGTGACCTTCACCTGCGCGTTGGTCCAGCAGCAGTGATACCCGAACTGTCCCGCCGATTCGCCCGATCCGTCATCGACGACGGCCTGCAGGATGTACTCGCCCGGTTCGGAGAACGTCGCCGTCGTCGCTGCCTTGCCGTTCACCAGCTTCGCCTGCGCCGCGCTGAACGTGACGTCGCCGGGACCGCGGTACTTCGCCCAGAGCACGGTCATGCCCGCGGGCTGTCCGCGGCGGATCGGAAGTCCGTCATCGGTTGCCGACACCGTCAGCGTGGTCGTGCCGCGCGGCGCGGCCACCGATGCCGTCGCCGGCTGCAGCTCGACGGACGGCGGCGTGTTCGAGTTGATGCGTTCGCTGTTGCCGCCGCGCGTCGCGCGGATCCGATCGATCTGCCACACGGGGTTGAGCGTGCCGGCGACGCGCAGCGTCTGCCCGTGAGACGTCAGCGTCCAGACAAGCTTGCCGTCCTTCGGAAAATCGTTCGGCACCGTCACCTTGAAGACGTCCTTGTGGCGGCGCGGTACGAAGTGCGTCGGCTGCCCGCGATCGCCGCCCGGTTCGAAGGCGTTCGCCGCGCCGGTTGGAATGTCGATCGACTCTTCCTCGTTGCGGTTCATGTAGCCGAACCACATGTTGTAGGAGCCGTCGGCGTTGATATCGAAGCCCTCGTACACGGGCGCGACGCTCTGTCCGTTCCAGTGGCGCACCTGCATCATCTGCGAGACGCTGGTGGATTGCGCGAGCAGCGAGGCGCTCGCGATTGCGATGAAGAGCCCGACGAGTCGAACAGCCTTCATATCCAGCCTCTTCTTCCTATGCGGCCAGGCCCAGAGAAAGTTTAGCCGACTGTGACGCTCTCGCGCCCATTTGTTCTCTTGTTTTCCGTCCATTCCTGCCCGTGTCGCTCGTCAACATTTCTTACTTTCTCGCGGGACCCCACCCCGCTCGCTGATGCGTTACCCGCAACGCATGGCCACCCCCGCAGAAAGCGCGTTGCGGGCGCGCATCGCCTCCAGCGACGCGTGCGCGAGCGAAGCCCCGCCCTTACCTGCCCTCTCCTGCCGTTCCCGGCTTGCCTGCTCTCTCCGGCAGCGCGAATACGTACAGCGCGTTGCCGCTCTGCGGATGGCGGACGTCTGGAGTGATCGTTCGCGGGACGTTGCGCGGGCTGCCGCCGCCCAGGCCCGACGTGACGGCGATGTACTGGCGGCCGCCGGCCGTGAACGTCACCGGCGAGCCCTGCGCCGATGTCGCGAGCCGCGTCTGCCAGAGCGTCTCGCCGGTCTTCACATCGAACGCGCGGAAGTTGCGATCGAGATCGCCGACCAGGCCGATGCCGCCGGCCGTCGTCAGCACCGACGTGAGCAGCGACGCGCGCTGCTCGCGGCTCCACACTTCCTTCATCGTCTTCACGTCGTACGCCGCGAGCTTGCCGACGTTGCCGTCGGTGCCCGGCATCTCGAAGAAGCGGCGGTCGGCGGCGGTGCCGCCCGATCCATCCTTGTAGTCGACGACGCGGCCCGACATCTCCATGCACGATTGGCTGAGCGGGATGAGGAGCAGTCCGGTCGGCGGGTGATAGCTCATCGCCTGCCAGTTGTGTCCGCCCTCGGTGCTCGGACACGACTGGATCCACTTCTGCGTCTCCTGCTCGATGATGTCGGCGCGGTACTGCGGCGCACCGCTCTTGGGATCGATCGACTCGAAGACGTTCTGGAACACCGTCTCCTTGTAGCCGATGAATTTTCCGTTCCGGCGATCCAGCTTCCACAGGATGCCGGGCTTCCCGATCGTGAAGACGACTTTCTGATCGCCGATGTCGACGAGCACGCGCTCGAACACTTCGTCGAGGTCGAGCGATTCGCCCGGCGCGTGCTGGTAATGCCACACGAGGCTGCCGTCCGACGGTTTCAGCGCGACCGTGGAGCTCGTGTAGAGCACGTTGTCGAACGCCGTCGTGCCGCGGCTCGCGCGCATCCAGGGCTTCGCCTGCGCGACGCCCCAGAAGGTGAGGTCGAGCTCAGGATCGTAGCTGCCCGCAATCCACGTTTCGCCGCCGACGCGCAGGTTGTCCGGCAGCTTGCCCCACGTGTCGCCGCCCGGCTGGCCCGTGCGCGCGACGGTGTTGAACTTCCACAGCTGCTTGCCGCTGGTCACGTCGTAGCCGCTGATATAACAGCCGTCGTTGCCGTAGCGATCGCATCCCGTGAGGCCCTGCACGACGACGCCGTGGATGACCATCGGGCCGCTCGTGGCGGTGTAGCCTTTCGACCGATCGGCAATCGGCGTCTCCCACACTTTCTTCCCAGTCCGCGCGTCGAGCGCGACGAGGCGCGCATCGTTGGTCGCGAACAACACCTTGTCCTGGTAGATCGCGATGTTGCGCATCGCGCCCATCCCGACCTGCGCGTTCGGCCCGACGTGGTTCTCCCAGATCAGCTCGCCGGTGCGCGCGTCGAGCGCCTGCAGGATGTTCGTGGTGTTGATCAAATAGATGATGCCGTTGTGCACGAGCGGCATCGGCTCGCTCGCGCCGCCGCCTTCGTTCATCGCCCACATCCACGCGAGCTGCAGATCCTTGACGTTGTCGCGGGTGATCTGCGTCAGCGGGCTGTAGCTCCAGCCCTGGTAGTTGCGCCGCGCCATCAGCCAGTCGCCGGGATCCGGATTGCGCAGCATCTCGTCGGTCACCGGAACGTAGTTCTTCACCTCGCCTTCGGCGGTGATCCCGACGATGGCGTTCGCGCCGCCGCGGCCACCGCGTCCGCCCCGGCCGCCAGCGATGTCATCGTCGACGGCGCCGCGTCCACCCGCTTGCCCTGAGCCTGTCGAAGGGCCGCGGCCTTGCGCGCCGCCGGCGCCTCCGGCAGCCCTCGAAGGCTGCGCCACGTTTCCCGGGTTGCTTATTCCCGTGGCGATCGATCCGATGGCAACACCAGTAGTCGGAGTGAAAGCCTGCGCGCCGGGCGTGGCGCCGTTCGATTGCAGGATGAATGCGGTGATCGCGAGGTACTGATCGGCAGCGAGGCTCGGCGCGTCGGGCGGCATCGTCGCGGACATGTACTCGAACAGATCGCGCGTCGATCGAGTGCGCCACGTGTTCATGAAATTTGCGCCGGCGAGCGGCGGCGCCTCGTTCCGGCCGGTCAGGTCCGGCATGTGGCAGCCGGCGCAGCTCGCCTGATACGCGGCACGTCCGGCGTCGGCTTGCGCGGCCGTGAACACAGGCGTTGGCGGTTGTTGACCGGCAAGAACAGCGCCGAGGATCAACGCAGAGCACGCAGAGAACGCGGAGGCCGCAGAGATCAGTTTTCTCTGCGTTCTTTTCGGACTCTGCGTTTCAGCCGGCGTCGTCGGGATCGCGTTCATCTCTTCGTCTCCTGAGCCTGAGGCATCAGCCAGCCCCACAGATTCCCGTCCGGTGCTTTCTCGCTCTGAAGCTGGACGTAGAGCCGGCCTTTCTCGAGGTCGGTGATTTGCGCCGGAGTGAGATCGATTGAGCCGGTGATGTTGCCGCTCGTTCCTTTCGAGACGACGAGGTCGAAGACCGAAGGTCCGCGGACGCCGGCAACCGGCCCTTTGTGAACGTGCGCGGTCGTCGCCGGCGAACGAAGCCCTTCGAACGTGCCGGTCACCGAAAGCTTCGCGCCGACGAGCGTCGCTGTCAGCGATCCCTTGCCGGCGACGGTCGCCTGCATCGTCAGATCGATGGGAACGGGAGAGAGTCGCGCTTTGAACGTCTTCGGGCCCTGGCCCGAAACGGGGACGGCCGCCGCGAGCAGGGCGAGACACACCCAGCGTGAACGCATGAAACCTCCGGCTCCGCGCTCGCCTGAAAGGCTCGCGCTACACATAGCCCTGGCTCGCGCTACACGTAGCCCTGCTCGCGCTACACGTAGCCCTGGCTCGCGCTACACATAGCCCTGGCTCGCGGCTACACGTAGGGCCTGTAGCGCGAGGCTTTCAGCCGAGCGACCCGCGGAAATGATAATGCAGCGCTTACGTCTTGGGCGAGCCGAGGCGCGGGAGCTCGGTTTGAGGCGAGTGCAGCTCGTAGAGCGATCCGGTTGCGTCCGTTTTGTACTTCGCGACCGCGTCGGTGACTTCGTTGCCGAACAGGTCAACCGTTCCCTCGTTGTCGTCGGTACTGCTCTGGTCGTCGGCGCGGACAGCGCCGTCGGGAAGTGAGGAGCTCGCGGTTGGCAATTCGATGCCGTGAAGCAGCGCGCGATGGGGACGCAGAAGGATGGCGGGTGAAAAAAGTGCACACACCATCGCGACGGGAACAACGAGCGCCAGCGTCGTGCGTGCCGCGGTCCTCACAAATACCTCCGGTTCTGGTAACTGCAACCAAAATGCCACTGGCGCACCTGTTGCAGGGCTTGTCACAAAGTGGCAACGAAGCTCCCATCCGCATGGCGCCGCCGCCTTGATCAGGTCAGAGCGGATTGGGATCGCGCGCGACGAGAGCGTCCACGACTGATCTTGGGCATCTGGTCGACGACGGCCGCGACTGCGTGCCTTGCGATCTTCGCGAGCATCTGGTTCGTCGTCGATCTGCAGCGCGGTCTGCCCGATACCGAAGCCATTCAGCGCATCGGCGAGATGCGGCAGTCGACCGCCGTGTTCGACGCCGACGATCAGCTCGCCTTCACGATCTTCGAGGAGCAGCGGATTCCCGTCGCGCTCGACCACATCTCGCCGAATCTGATCCACGCGGTCCTCGCCGTCGAGGATCAGCGCTTCTACGATCATCACGGCTTCGATCTCGCGCGCATCGTCAAGGCGGCGCTGACCAACCTGCGGCACGGCCGCGTGGTGCAGGGCGGCAGCACGATCACGCAGCAGCTGGCGCGTCAGAGTTTTCTCACGCCGGACAAGACGATCCGCCGCAAGCTGCAGGAGTTGATTCTGGCGGCGCGCATCGAGAGCGAGTACTCGAAGGACCGCATCCTCGAGCTCTATTTGAACAAGGTGTACTTCGGCGACGGCTTGTACGGAGCCGAAGCCTCGGCGCGCGGGTACTTCGGGCGGCATGCATCCGAGGTCAGCGTCTCGGAAGCCGCGTTGCTCGCCGGGCTCGTGAAATCGCCGTCGACCTCCGCGCCAACGGTGAATCCGACGCGCGCGAAAGCGCGCCGCAACGTGGTGCTGCAGGCGATGCTCGACACGGGGGCGATCGACCCGGCGACCTGGACAACGGCGCGCCGTTCCGACGTGGTGCTGCACGACACGCTGCGCGCGCAGGAGCCGCACGGGCAGTACTTCAAGGAGCAGGTCCGCCGCGAGCTCGTCGACCGCTTCGGCTGGCAGCGCGTGTACCAAGGTGGTCTTCGCGTCTTTTCGACGATGGCGCTGCCAATGCAAATCGCAGCCGAAGAAGCGATTGCCGCGTCGCTCAAGTCGGTCGAGGAGCGCCGCAGAAAATTCAAGAAGCTCAATCAGGACGACGTCCTTCAGGCGGCGCTGATCGCGCTCGATCCGCAGAGCGGGCACGTGTGGGCGATGGTCGGCGGGCGCGACTTCAACGAGAGCCGCTTCAATCGCGCCGTGCAGGCGCGCCGGCAGCCCGGCTCCGCGTTCAAGCCCTTCGTGTACGCCACGGCGCTCGAAGCCGGCTACACGCCGGTCACGGTCATCGATCACCTCAACGATCCGGTCTCGACCGTGCAGGGCGCGTGGACGCCCGAAGACGAGCATTCGTCGGCCGGCGCCATGACGATGCGGACGGCGCTGCGGACGTCGAGCAACCGCGCGGCCGTCCGGATGCTGCAGCAGGTCGGCATCGCGCGCACGGTGCAGTACGCGAAGCAGCTCGGCGTCGGCGACGTCCCGAGCGTGCCGTCGCTGGCGCTCGGATCGGGCGAAGTGACGCTCGACTCGATGACCGCCGCGTACGCGGCGTTCGCGAACCACGGCCTCGTGCCGAAGCCGCTGCTGATCCGTCGAGTCGAGGATCAGGACGGCCGCCTGCTCTTCGAGAATCACGAGACGACGACGCGCGCCATCAGCGACGTCACGGCTTTTCTGATGTCGACGATGATGGCCGACGTCATCAATGCGGGAACGGGCGCGCGTGCGCGGCGCCTCGGATTCACGCTTCCTGCCGCGGGCAAGACGGGCACGACGAACGATTTCAACGACGCCTGGTTCGTCGGCTATACGCCGCATCTCGCGGCCGGCGTCTGGGTCGGCTTCGATCAGCCGCACACAATCGTGCCCAACGGGTTCGCCGCCGACATCGCGGTGCCCGCCTGGGCGACGTTCATGAAGGCGGCGACCAAGAACGACAAGCCCGAATGGCTGCTGCCGCCGCCCGGCATCACGACCGCGACGGTGTGCCGCATTTCAGGGAAGCTCGCGACCGAAGGGTGTCAGGACGTCGAGGTCGTGACCAAGGACGATCGGATCGAGCATCGCTCGATGATTTATACCGAGTACTTCGCCCGCGGCACCGAACCGACGTCGTACTGCGATTTGCACCCGACCCGCGGCATGCTGACGAAAATCACCGCCGCTCTCGGCGGCGAAACGCCGTCGCCGTCGCCGGCGCGCGTCGACGAGACCGGTACGCCGACGCCGACCGCGACGAGCGGGGCGTCTGCGCCGACCGGCGCCGTCGTGAGCGAGGCGCCCGAGATGACGCCGTCCCCGCCCGTCAAGAAGAAGCGCGGGTTCTGGTCCCGGGTATTCGGCCTCGGGAAGGACAGCGAGGACGGGAAGCCCGAAGCCGAGACCAAAGCCCCAAAAAAGAAGCCCGGCGGTTAGCGTGGTAGCATCTCTCAAGTGCTTTGAGAGATGCCGTTTCACGACATTCAGGGCCATCGGCGAATCATCGATCTGCTGTCGCGATCGGTCCAGCGTGGCACGCTGCCGCCCAGCCTGATCTTTGCGGGGTCATCGGCGAGCGGCGCGCGGCCGACGGCCATCGCCGTCGCGCAGGCGTTTAACTGTCTTGAACCCCGAACCCGGAACTCCGAACCCGTTCTCGACGCCTGCGGCGTCTGTCCCGCGTGCGTCCGCATCGCGCGGGGCGTGCACCCCGACGTTCCCATCGTCGAACCTGCCGAGACCGGTCTGATCAGGCTCGACCCGGTCCGCGACGTCATCGATCGCGCGGCGTACCGGCCGTTCGAGGGCAGGCGGCGCGTCGTCATCATCGACGACGCCGACGCTCTGCTGCCACAGGCACAGAACGCGCTGCTCAAGACGCTCGAGGAGCCGACGTCGTCTTCCGTGTTCATCCTGGTCACGTCGAAACCCGATCTGCTGCTTCCGACGGTGCGCTCGCGATGCATCCGGCTGTCGTTCGCCCAGGGCGCCGGCGATGACGTCGACGCCGACGCGCGCGACGTAGCGGGACGCGTCCTGAGCCACGCCGCCACGACGCGGGATGCGGCCCGGCGGCTCGACGCCGCCAGAGACCTGCTGACGCGAACCGGCGCGGGCGGCGCGATCGATCGCGAGCAGCTCGCATCGCACCTGCGTGCGATGGGCGCACTGCTGCGCGACATCGAAGTGGTCGGCACGGGCGCCGACGCGGCGCTGCTGTCGAATCCGGATCTGAAACCCGAGCTGACGCATCTCGCCGGCTCGTACCGGGGCGAGCGCGCGTCGGCCGCGTATGCCGCCGTCGATCGCGCACTGGCCGCGCTCGATCGCAACGCCGGCGTCAAAGCGGTCGCAGACTGGGTGGTGCTGCAGCTGTGAGCACGCCGCGTGTGCCGCTCGTCTCGGTGAAGCTGACGCGCGTCGGCCGGGCGCAGACGTTTCTGCTCGGCGACGCGCCGCCGGATACGCCGACGCGCGAGGGCGAGAAGGTCGTCGTCCAGACGGACGGCGGACCGGCCGTCGGCACCATCGTTCGCCACAACCCGCACACCGACGAGAAGCGGCGGCCGCCGATCGATTCGCCGCAGCGCGTCGTCCGGCTCGCGACGCGCGACGACATCGTCGCGCGGCTGAAGCAGGAACACCGGGAGCAGGAAGCGGGACGCATCGCGATGCTCAAAATCCGCGAGCGCGGTCTCGGCATGAAGCTCGCGCGCGTCGAGCAGGCGTTCGACGGGTCGAAGCTGATTTTCTATTTCACCGCCGACGGCCGCGTCGACTTCCGCGAGCTCGTGCGCGAGCTGGCGTCCGAGTTCCGCACGCGAATCGAGATGCGGCAGATCGGCGTGCGCGACGAAGCGAAGATGCTCGGCGGCTACGGCACCTGCGGGCGGCCGCTGTGCTGCACGACGTTCCTCAACACGTTCGAGCCCGTGTCGATCAAGATGGCGAAGCAGCAGGACCTGAGCCTCAATCCCTCGAAGCTCTCGGGGCTCTGCGGGCGGCTGAAATGCTGTCTGCGCTACGAGCTGCCGAACGCGAAAGGGGCGCAGCACGGAGGGTGCGGCAGCGAGGGCGGCTGCGACAACCCGTCGGGTTGCGGCGCCGGCGGCTGCGGCGCGGGCGGCTGCGGGAGCTGCGGGTCGGGCGCGTGCGGCAGCTGCCACGCGTGACGTCGCACGTCACAAGTCGCAAGTCACAAGTCGATGAAGCCGCGTGTTGCCATCACTGTCGGTGATCCGGCGGGGATCGGTCCGGAGGTTGCGGCGAAAGCCGCGGCCGACCCGCGCGTCCTCGAGGTCTGCGAGCCCGTCGTGTACGGCCCGCCGAATGGATCCACGTTTGCGCCGGGCGTGTTGAGCGGCGAGGCGGGGCGCGCCGCGCACGACGTCATCGTGCGCGCCGTATCCGATGCGATGGACGGAACGGTTCAGGCGGTGGCCACCGCGCCAATCAACAAAGAGGCGTTCCGGCTCGCCGGTCTGAAGTGGTCCGGTCACACAGATCTGCTGGCGCACCTCACGGGCGCCAAGCGCGTCGCGATGATGTTCTATTCCGAGCGCCTCGTCGTGGTGCTCGCGACTGTTCACATCCCGCTCGCCGAGGTGCCCGAGGCCCTGACGAAGGAGCGCGTCCAGGCGACGATCGCGTTGACGGCGGACAGTGTCCCGCGCTTCACGAAGGTTCCGCCGCGGATCGCGGTCGCCGGCCTCAACCCGCACGCGGGCGAACATGGACTGTTCGGCACCGAGGAGGATCGAGTCATTGCGCCGGCGATTGCCGAATGCCGCACGCGCGGCATCGACGTGTCGGGTCCGTATCCGGCGGACACGGTATTTGTCCGCGCCACCCGCGGGGAGTTCGACGTCGTGGTCGCCTGCTATCACGATCAGGGGTTGATTCCCGTGAAGCTGCTCGCGTTCGGCCAGGCGGTCAACGTGACGCTCGGCCTGCCGATCGTGCGCACTTCAGTCGATCATGGAACGGCGTTCGACATCGCCGGCAAAGACGTGGCGGATCCGGAGAGCATGATCGCGGCCGTCTTACTGGCCGCGCGGCTCGCGAGGCAATCATGATCGCCACGAAAATCACGAGAGCACGAAATCCACGAAAAGTACAAAAAGTTTTGGTCTCCTGACCACATAGTGGACAAGACAGAACGCGAGAAGGCGCAGACCTCGATCGCCGAGAACCGCAAGGCATTCCACGATTTCCACCTGCTGGAAACGTTCGAGGCCGGCATCGTGCTGCTCGGCACCGAGGTGAAGGCGATCCGCGAAGGTCGCGTCAACCTCCGCGACAGCTTCGCGCGCCTGGAAGACGGCGAGGTATTTCTCTACAACGTCAACATCAGCCCGTACAGCCATCGCGGCTACGCCGATCACGAGCCGCTGCGCCGCCGGAAGCTCCTGCTGCACCGCGACGAAATCAGGAAACTGATCGGCAAGACGGTCGAGAAGGGAATGACGCTCGTCCCGGTGCGGCTCTACTACAAGAAGGGTCGCGTGAAGGTGGCGGTCAGCCTGGCGAAAGGGAAGAAGGAGTACGACAAACGCGAGACGATCAAGCGCCGCGAGGCCGACCGCGAGACACGCGCGGCGATCAAATCTTGGCGCCGCTAGAATAGGTCGAGTGAAATCAACGATCCCATTACTCGATCTCCAGGCGCAGTACCGGCCGCTGCGCGACCAGATCCTCGCTGCCATGACGCGCGTCGCCGACAGCCAGCGGTTCATCATGGGGCCCGAAATCGACGCGCTCGAGCAGGAGCTGGCGCGGATGCTCGGGATCAGGCACGCGATCGCCGTGTCGTCCGGCACCGATGCCGTGCTGCTGGCCCTGATGGCGCTCGGGATTGGCGCCGACGACGAAGTCATCACGCCGACCTACTCGTTTTTCGCGACCGCCGGCGCCGTCGTTCGTCTCGGCGCGCGGCCGATTCTGGTCGACATCGATCCGGTCACGTTCAACGTCGATCCCGATCAGATCGCTCGCGCCGTGACGCCGCGGACGAAAGCCATCGTGCCGGTGCATCTGTTCGGTCAGAGCGCGGAGCTCGATCCGATCGTGCGGACCGCCGAGCGTGCGGGAATCCCGATCGTCGAAGACGCGGCGCAGGCGATCGGCGCCACCTACAGGACGCGTCCGGTCGGCGGCATCGGCGCGCTCGGCTGTTTTTCGTTCTTCCCGAGCAAGAACCTCGGCGCGTTCGGCGACGCGGGACTCGTGACGACCAACGACGATGGTCTGGCGAAGCGCGCCCGGCTGCTGCGCGCGCACGGCATGGAGCCGAGGTACTACCACCACCTCGTCGGCGGCAACTTCCGCATGGACGCGCTGCAGGCCGCGATCCTCCGCGTCAAGGCGCCGCATCTCGCCGCGTGGACCGAAGGACGCCGCGCCAACGCCGCGCGGTATCGCGAACTGTTCCAGGCCGCCGGCCTCCTCGGCGCGGTCACGTTGCCGGCCGAGCCGACCGACCGGCTTCACATCTACAACCAGTTCGTCATTCGAACGGCCGATCGGGATGGTCTGAAGAAGCACCTCGACGCGCAGGGGATCGGCAACGAGATCTACTATCCCGTTCCATTCCACCTGCAGCCGTGCTTCGCGCATCTCGGCTACCGCCGCGGCGCGTTCCCGCAGGCGGAGCGCGCCGCCGCCGAGAGCCTCGCGATCCCGATTTACGGCGAGCTCACCCGCGATCAGCAGGAAACCGTCGTCTCGGCCATCGCGGCGTTCGTACGGACCAGCGCACATGCCGGCAGTCAAGCACGTTAGCGCGACGCGTCGCCCGAGCCGCGTGCCGGCGCTGACGACGCAGATCTTCATCGGCCTCGTGCTGGGGATCGTGGTCGGCTACGTGTGGCCGTCGTTCGGCGTCGGCGTGAAGCCGCTCGCGGACGCGTTCCTGCGCATGATTCGCATGATCATCGCGCCGCTCCTCTTCTCGACGCTCGTCGTCGGCATCGCCGGCACCGGCGATTTGAAGGCGATGGGGCGCATCGGGCTCAAAGCGATCGTCTATTTCGAACTCGCGACGACGATCGCGCTGTTTCTCGGGCTGTTTCTCGTCAACACCTTCAAGCCTGGAGCGGGCATCGCCATCCCGATCGGCAGCGACACGAAGGCGCTCGCCGCGATGGCGCAGAACCAGCAGCACGCCTGGGACATCTTCCTGCACCTGTTCCCGACCTCCGTGGTCGACGCGATGGCGCGCGGCGATATCCTCCAGCTTGTCGTCTTTTCGACGTTCTTCGGCATCGCGCTGGCGACGATCGGATCGAAAGGGCAGATCGTCCTCGACGTGCTCGACGCGACGGCCCAGGTGATGTTCCGATTCACCGGCTACGTGATGGCGTTCGCGCCCGTCGGCGTGTTCGCCGCGATTGCCGCGACGGTCGGCGGCAAGGGGCTCGGCATCCTGTTCACGCTCGGCAAGCTGGTCGCGCTGATGTACGTCGGGCTCGCGATCTTCGTGATCATCGTCGTCGGGGGCGTGTCGTACCTCATTCGCGTGCCGTTCCTGACGTTCATCAAGGCCATCCGCGAGCCGTTCCTGATTGCGTTCACCACGGCGAGCTCCGAGGCCGCGCTGCCCAAGGCGCTCGAAGTCATGGAGCGCTTCGGCGTGCCGAAGAACATCGTCGGCTTCGTGCTGCCGACCGGCTACAGCTTCAATCTGGACGGGTCGACCCTCTATCTCTCGCTGGCGAGCGTGTTCGTCGCGCAGATTGCCGGCGTGCAGATGACCATCGGCCAGCAGCTGGTGATGATGCTGACGCTGATGCTCACGAGCAAGGGCGTCGCCGGCGTGCCGCGCGCCGCGCTCGTCGTGCTCACCGCGACGCTCACGCAGTTCAACCTGCCGCTCGAGGGCGCGGCGATCCTGCTCGGCATCGATCAGATCCTCGACATGGGGCGCACGTCGGTGAACGTGATGGGCAACTGCATCGCGACGGCGGTGGTCGCGCGCTGGGAAGGCGTGTTCGACGATTCGCAGATGCGCGCGTTCGAGAAGGCCGCGGCCTGATGCGCGTCGTCGTGACCGGCGCGAGCGGCCAGCTCGGCGCCGCGGTGGTCGAGGACTTCCGAACGGCGCACGACACCGTGCCGCTGACCCGGCGCGACGCCGACCTGACCGACGATGCGGCCGTCGCGGCGGCGGTCGATCGCGTCGGGCCGGAGGTGATCGTCAATTGCGCGGCGTACAACGATGTCGACGGGGCCGAAGATCATCCAATCGAGGCGCTCAACGCGAACGCGTTCGCGGTTCGCGCGCTCGCCCGTGCTGCCGAGCGGCTCGGCGCGACGCTCGTCCACTACAGCACCGATTTCGTGTTCGACGGCACGGCCGTGCGGCCCTACTCGGAAGAGGACCGTCCCAATCCGCGCAGCGTCTACGCGACGTCGAAGCTGCTGGGCGACTGGTTCGCGTTCGACGCACCGCGCGCGTACGTGCTGCGCGTCGAGAGCCTGTTCGGGCGCGCGCCGAACGGACCGGAACCCAGGGGAAGCGTCGCGTCGATCCTCAGTCGGCTGATGGCGGGCGAATCGCCGAAGGTGTTCATCGATCGCACGATCTCGCCGACGTATGTCGTCGACGCCGCGCGCGCGACGCGTGAGCTCGTGGAGCGCGCCGCGCCCGCCGGCCTCTATCACTGCGTCAACTCGGGCGCGTGCACCTGGTTCGAATTCGCGCGCGAGCTCGCCCATCGACTCGGCCTCGAGGCGGCGCTCACGCCGGTGCGCACGAATCACGTGGCGCTTCGCGCGGCCCGCCCTCTGTACTGCGCGCTGTCGAACGAGAAGCTGCGTCGGGTCGGCATCGAGATGCCCGCGTGGCAGGACGCTGTTCGACGATTCGTCTCGACATGAACAACCCTGGCTCCGCTCCCCGGCACGGCCGTCGCCTGGCGCGCGTTCTCCTCGTAGTCGCCTCGATCGCCATCGCGCTTCTCGGCGCCGCGGGATTCGAGGCGTTCGCCTCGCATCGACTTGGCGATACGGCCTGGAATATCCGCGGGTACCGCGGGCGACTGCTCGGTCGGAAGAAGCCAAACGAGATTCGCGTCGCCGCGATCGGCGGCAGCACGACGTTTGGATTCACCGTCAGGACCCGCGAAACCTATCCGGCCTATCTCGAGACGATCCTGAACGAGCGGCTCGCCGCCCGGGGGCTGACCGCGTCGGTCGCGAACCTCGGTCACCTGTCCGACTCGAGCGTGTGTTACGAGCCGACCTACCAGGCCTACCGGGATCTCGATCCGGACGTGGTGATTCTCTACGAAGGGTACAACGACGTGTCGGGCGGCACGCGGCGCACCGAGCGCGATTGCTATCGTCAATCGTCCGCGATCTTTCGCGCGACGGGATTCTTCCCGGTCACTCCGGTGTACCTTCGCGAGCACTGGTACAAGTGGCGCTACGGATCGATCGAAAAAGGATATGAGGTGACGCGCGCCGCCGAAGTGCAGCGGCGGCAGGCGGCGCCGGCGCCGACTCCGTCAAAACCGGAAAGTGCATACGAGGTCTACGAGAGAAACGTCCTGGTATTCGTGACGGCGCGGCTGGCCGAGGGCAAGGGGTTCGTGTTCGCGTCGCAACCCTATCTCGAAGATCCGAAGCACCTCGAGCAGCAGCAGAAGATTCGCGCGGCGCTCGAGCCGTTCATGACCAACCCGCGCTTCGCCTTCCGCAGCTTCCTGTATCTGTTCGGCGGCAAGTGGGACGCGCGCTGGTTCAACCGCATGATGTGGCTGAACCCGCAGGGCAATCACCTCCTCGCCGAGCGCATGGCCGATGCGGTCATGGAAGTGCTGCCGGCCGAACCGTCGCCGGCGAAATGATGGTGCTCAGTCGCCAGCGTCGGTGAGTTGCGCCACGAGCCGGCCGACGGCGAGGCACGACGTCAATCCGGGCGACTCGATCCCGGCGGCCTGCACGACGAAGGGATTCTCGCGATCGCGGCGGATCAGAAAGTCGGCGAACGATTCGCTCGGCGGGTGGAGCTTCGGGCGGATGCCGCTGCCGCCGAGGCGCATGTCGTCGATCGTGATGCCGTGCAGCAGACGCCGCGCCGGCTCGACGAAGGCTTCCACCGGCAGCCGGTGGCTCTCGTAGTCGTCCTTGCGCTCCTGAAAACAGGCGGTCGGCCCGAGCCACACGTCGTCGTTCATCGTCTTCACGATGTGAACGCCGAGGCTGTGCTGATGCGGCAGCGGGTACACGAGTCCGTTGACGATCGATCGCTTCGACGGGGCGAGCTCCACGTACTCGCCGCGGCACGGATAAATGGTGAACGTCTCACCGCCGAGCATCCGCGACACGTCGTCGGCGTACAAGCCGGCGGCGTTGACGACGACGCGCGCGTGGATCTGCTCGCGCTCGGTGCGCAGCACCATGCCGTCGGATTGACGATCGGCGCCGACGAGCTTCGTTCCCGGCAGGAAGATGGCGCCAGCGTCCGTCGCGCTGCGCAGCAGCGCCTTGACGAGCTCCTCGGCATTGACGATGCCGGTCTCGGGAGACCAGAGCGCCACCGGCGCATCGACGGCCGGCTCGCGTTCGGCGATGAACTCGCGATCGACGATCTCGAGACCTTCGACGCCGTTGGCGTCGCCGCGCGCCTTCAGCGCCTCGAGCTGCTGCCGCTCGCCTTCGTCGTGCGCGACGATGAGCTTTCCCGATTTCCGGTGGGGCACGCCCTGGCGCGCGCAGAACTCGTACAGCAGGCGGCGCCCTTCGACGCAGAGCCGCGCCTTCAGCGTGCCCGCCGGATAGTACATGCCGGCATGGATGACGCCGCTGTTGTGCGTGCTCGTGTCCATCCCCGGACGCGGATGCCGCTCGAGCACGCATACCGGCTGTCCGCGCTCGGCGATGGCGCGCGCCGACGCGAGTCCGGTCACACCCGCGCCGATCACCGCAACGTCAATTCGCTCCATCGACCTCGCTGAATCGCGCGCTCGAATGCGCGGATGCCTCGATAGCGCGGATCGCGCGCGCAATGCGCGATCGCACGTTCAAATGCGCGCGTGTAAGATGTTAACGCATGGCCGACATCGACCTGGAGCGGCTCGAGCGCGAGCGCCAGGATGCCGACCGCAAGTACAACGACGCGCTGACGGCGTTCGATGCCTCGCTCATCCGATCGACTGCGACGGCGCCACCGTCCGTCGCTGCGGGCGCGCCGCTGCCGGATGCTCCGCGCGGATGGCGCGGCCGGTGGCTGCAGCCGGTCCGCCGATGGCTGATGCCATGGCTGGAAGCGCAGCACAGGTTCAACACGCAAGTGGCTGCGGCGTTCGAGACGATTGCCGCCCGCGAGCATGACCGTGTTGCCGCGCTCGAGCGCTTCCAATCGGCGCTGATCGTCTTTCTCCAGCAGATCACGGCGTTCGTCGAGACGAAAGACCGCCAGATGAGCGCGACGTCGGTCAAACGGCTCGACGAACATCAGGACGCGCTCGACACGCTGCCCGATCTGCGCAGCCAGGTGGCGGTGCTGCAGCGGGCGGCGCACATGCTGACGCGCAGGATGAGCGAGCTCGGAGCGCCGCAGCCGGCCGGCGCGCTCGCGATGTCGTCGGGCGGCACGGCGGCCGTGGTCGGCGCCGCGACGTCGGCTGACGACTACAAATATGTTGCGTTCGAAGATCAGTTTCGCGGGTCCGTGGACGACGTCCGCGCGAAGCTCGGCGCCTATCTGCCTCTGTTCGACGGCGCGTCGAACGTGCTCGACGTCGGCTGCGGGCGCGGCGAATTCCTGATGCTGCTCCGAGCCGCCGGCGTCTCGGCGCGCGGCATCGATATCAACGGCGAGATGATCGCGGCAGCGCGGGAGCGCGGGCTCGACGCCGAGGTCGCCGATGCGCTCGCGTATCTGCAGTCGCAGGGCGACGAATCGGTCGGCGGCATCTTCGCCGCGCAGGTCATCGAGCACCTCGAGCCGTCCTACCTGATGCGCCTCCTCGAGACGGCGTTCCACAAGCTGCGGCCGGGCTCGCCGATCGTCATCGAAACGATCAACCCGGCGTGCTGGCTCGCGTTCTTCAGCAGCTACCTGCGCGACCCGACGCACGTGCGTCCGATCCATCCGGAGACGCTCGAGTACCTGACGCGTGCGAGCGGCTTCGCGCGGGTGTCGATCCGCTACAGCGCTCCGGTCGCCGACGACACGCGCATGAAGCACGTCGATCTGCCCGCCGACATCCTCGCCTCATCGGATCCCACGGCACGCGCCCTCGTCGAAGCCGCGCGCGTCGTCAACGTCAACGCCGGCATCCTCAACAACCTGGCGTTTTCGTACCACGATTACGCGGTGATTGGGTACCGAAGCTAGACGCCGGTAGGACGCGGTATCGGAACGACGTCCCCTACCAGTCGTTCGACGACTCCATCCCATGTGATCGTCCGAGCGCGCTCGAAGCCGGCGTCGCCGAGGCGGCCGGCGCGCGCACGATCGTGAGCGAGGGACGAGATTGCTGATGCAAGCGCCCCGGCGGAAGGTTCGACGACCAGCCCCGTCACGTCGTTTTCGACGAATTCGAGCGGACCGCCGGCATCAGTCGTCGTGACGACCGGCTTCCGCGACAGGAACGCTTCGAGCGTCACGTAGCCGTAATCCTCGTCGAACGGCGGAAAGACGACGGCCAGCGCGTTCGCGTACAGCTCGATCACTTCGGCGTCGTCGACTTCACCGAGCATCGTCACGCGATCGGCGACGCCGAGCGTCGCCACGAGCGCCTCGAGCTGCGGCCGCTGCGATCCGTCGCCGACAATGACGAGTCGCACGTTCTTGTCCGCAAGCGCGAGCGCGCGGACGATCAGATCGACGCGCTTGGTGAGCTCGAGACGGCCGACCGACAGGACGTAGCCGTCGAACCGCCCCGGCTTGAGACGACCCGCCAGCGGCGGCGGATGGTAGAGCGGTTCGGCCGTCAGCCCGTTGTAGCGCGCGAGGCGCGCGGCCGTGTTGCGCGCGTTGCTGAACAGCCGCCTCGATTCGGTGAGCACCTCCGTATCCAGATCGATCAGACGCCTGCGAAGGTTGACGTCCCCTTCGCTGTGATCGAATTCGCTGAACGGCGTGCCGCACAGATCGTAGATCGCGCGGTATTGATGGAAGAGCCACGTCACTTTGTTCGGATGGCGCACGAAGTACGTCGGGAATTTGGTCGCGATGACGAGGTCGATCCGCTCGTAATTCGCTTCGGTCAGATCGAGGAGCCGCCACGCCGCCGCGCTCGCGAGGAGCTCCGGCTTCGGGTACGGCTTGAACGGAATCGACACCTTTTCGACGCGGTAGCCGTGACGGCGCAGCTCGCCGACCAGACCGGTGACGTGACGTTCGGCGCCGCCGCGCACGAACGGGACCTGGGCTTCGCAGACTACGACGGAACGGACCATCAGCGCTCCCACAGCTCGAGCTCGTGGATCGACCAGAACAGCTGCTCGGCCGCGCCGAGCTGACGCAGCCGGATCGCGCGCGCGTGGTTGTCGGGCAGCGCGAGGTCGATCGTCGGATATCTGTAATCGATCGCGAGTGCGCGGCCGAACGCCGGCAGCACCGAGCCGCGGAAGATCGTCCGAACGCCGCCGTCTTCGACCGCGTCGATCGCGAGCTCGCGCGGATAGTCGCCGAAGCTGCGTTCGGCGGTCTGCATGCGAACGAGCGCGACGTTCCGCGGCCGGGCGAGCGCGAGCTCGATCCACTCGCGCCCGGTCTGCGGCTTCCCGGTGAGCCAGCGCGAATCGCGATCGCGGTCGAACAGGAAGGGCAGGCGCCCGGGCTCGTGCGACGCGCGCGCGTGGATGTCAGCAGCCGGCACCGCGCGAAGGCCGTCAGTCGGTGACGCCGGTGGCTCGGGCGCAAGGACGAACACCGTGGTGTTCCCGAAGTCGTGGCGCGCGGCGACGCCATCGTGGTCGCTTTGGAGCCCGGTCAGGACCGCCGCCGCCGCCGCCGGCTCGTCGAAGTCGCGCGCGTGGACGATCACGTAGCGGACGCCCATGCCGCGAAGAAAGCCGACGGCGACATCCATCCGATCCACGTCCGCGAGCGGAGACTGATCCGCCAGGCCGAGAAATCGATGGATCGTCGTGTCGTAGCTGGTCGATCCATTGAGCGTGCGCTGCCCGTGAACGAGCGTCAGGTATTGATACCGGAGCTCGCGCTCGTGGTGATCGAGTGACAGGGGCAGATCGACCACCGGCCCCGGTCCGCTGTCGCGCACGAATTCATACGCACGGCGATCGGCGTCGCCGCCGAACGGATCGAACCGCGCGATCGGAATCGGTGCCGCCCAACCCTCGCCGACAATCGCGACGCTGAGCGCGACGGGAACCGCGATGCGCCATCGCGGCGACAGGCGCGCGAGCAGAGCGGTCGTGCCGAATGCCGCCAGCACGGAGA
Source organism: Acidobacteriota bacterium (assembly GCA_003222395.1). Lineage (GTDB taxonomy): Bacteria > Acidobacteriota > Vicinamibacteria > Vicinamibacterales > CAVVIG01 > Gp6-AA45. The sequence goes on along the minus strand of QHWB01000038.1, from coordinate 40,712 downwards.
GGCCGAGCAGGACGATCACAGCGATCCGGGCCACGGCTCGCAGCCCGTCGAGACCAGGCACGACGCTCAGCATCAGCCGATAGGGGCCGGCGATGGGCGCCTGGTGGCCCCACGCCGACGGCAGCGGCCCGAGAGAGAGCATGAACGCGACTGCGGTGATGACGGCATAGAGCACGACGTACCAGCGCGAGCGTCCACGTGCCGTCGCGAGCGCGACGGCTGAGAGGGCGAGCGCGACGCCGCCGGGAAACAGCTCGTGTTCGCCGGTGCCATGCGGCGCACGACGCCACAGCCGCACGAGATGGTGTCCGCGAAAATATTCGCTCACGTCGGCGCTGTACGCCTGGATCTCAATCGGCGTCCGCGTGAAGCCACGATCGGCGCGCACCCACGCGTACACACGAACGATCGGCGCGAGCGCGAAGACGACGACCGCGCCGGCGAGCGCGACGTGTCCCGCGGTGCGCGCGAGGCGCGGACGGACGCGCCAGGCCTCGGCGATCGCGACGACGCTCAGCGGAAGGAGTCCGAAATAGATGAAGTACATCGCCGTGAACGATTGCAGCAGATACGCGATCGCGGCGATCAGCAGAAACCGCACCGCGCCGGTCGACATGTAGCGATGGAGCGCCCACAGGCCGAACGGCAGCCATCCGATCATCAGCCATTGCAGGTGCGCGAGGTGAGCGACGCGGAACGGCGAGAAGGCAAAAACGAGCGCGGCGACGAACGCCGCGTCGCGGCGGCCCGTCAGCGTGCGCGCGAGCAGATACATGCCGGCGCCGCCGCCCACGAACGCACCGATGAAGGCGACGTTGTAGACGAGCACCGCGTTGCCGCTCAGCCACTGCAGCGGCGCCGTGAACAGCGCGATGCCGAGCAGGTGGTCCGAGTACGCGAGCGCGTGCAGATATGGGAAGAAGTCCGGCGCATCCCACAGATGGGCTCCGCCGCGCGCCAGCGCCGACGCGTCCCACGCCAGAATCCACGCGTTCAGCACCGGGTCGCCGAGATCGTTCGGCAGGTGCGTGCCAAGATGCCCAATCAGCGGATAGGTGCCGGCGATCGCGATCGCGAGGAGCGCGGCGACCACGGCCGCGCCTTCCACCAGCGGCGACGGACGCGCGCTCATGCTAGACTTTCACGTTCTCCAAAATGTCGAAGCGGGCCATTATCACCGGGATTACCGGGCAGGACGGATCCTACCTCGCGGAATTGCTCCTCTCGAAAGGGTACGAGGTCGTCGGCACCGTCCGCCGCGCGAGCGCGCCCAACTTCTGGCGCGTGCAGCACCTGCTCGATCGCATCACGATCAAGCCGGCGGATCTGCTCGACCAGCTCTCGATCATCCGTCTAGTCGACGAAGTTCGGCCGCACGAGCTCTACAACCTTGCCGCGATGTCGTTCGTGCCCGCCTCGTGGGATCAGCCGATGCTCACCGGCGAGTTCAACGCGCAGGGCGTGACGCGTGTGCTCGAAGCGATCCGGCATGTCGATCCGTCCATCCGGATGTATCAGGCCTCCTCGAGCGAGATGTTCGGCAAAGTCCGCCAGGTGCCGCAGAACGAAGACACGCCGTTCTATCCGCGCAGTCCGTACGGCGTGTCGAAGGTGTTCGCCCACTACATCACGGTCAACTACCGCGAGAGCTACGATCTCTTCGCCGTCTCGGGGATGCTCTTCAATCACGAGTCGCCGCGCCGCGGCCTGGAGTTCGTCACGCGGAAAGTGACCGACGGCGTCGCGCGCATCAAGGCCGGCGTCTCGGACACGCTGTCGCTCGGCAACCTCGACGCGCACCGCGACTGGGGCTTTGCCGGCGACTACGTCAAGGCGATGTGGATGATGCTGCAGCGGGATCGCGCCGAGGACTACGTGATTGCGACCGGCATCAGCAAGTCGGTGCGCGATCTCGTCGAGGTTGCGTTCGGCCACGCCGGGCTCGAGTGGCGCCGGCACGTCAAGCTCGACCCCAAGCTGATTCGGCCAGCCGAAGTCGAGCATCTGATCGGCGACGCCACCAAAGCGCGAATGCACCTTGGATGGGCGCCGAGCGTCGACTTCGCGGGCCTTGTGAAAATGATGGTCGATGCCGACGTCCGGCGCGTCTCGGAGGCGCCGCAGAGCGCCGATCGGCTGTCCACTCTATAGCGGGACTCATGACTCAGAAGACTGCCACGACGATCGTCACCAGCATCCGATCGAAGCAGGCGCGCGTCGGCGTCATCGGCCTCGGCTACGTCGGCCTGCCGCTCGCCGCTGAATTCGCGCTCGCCGGTTTCTCGGTGACCGGCTTCGACGTCGACGCGTCGAAGGTCGCCGCCATCAATGCCGGCCGCAGCTACATTCCCGACGTGCCGCAGGACGACCTCGAGAAGGTCGTCAAATCGGGCCACCTGCGCGCGACGACCGACATGACCGAGCTGGCGACGATGGACGTGGCGGACATCTGCGTGCCGACGCCGCTGCGCAAGACGAAGGATCCCGATCTGTCGTATGTTGTGCAGGCGCTCGAGGGCGTCGCGGCGAATCTTCATGCCGGCCAGCTCGTCATCCTCGAGTCGACGACGTATCCAGGCACGACCGACGAAGTGGCGCTGCCGATGCTCGAAGCGCGCGGCCTGAAGGCGGATCGCGATTTCTTCCTCGCCTTCTCGCCCGAGCGCGTCGATCCCGGCAATCGGACGTACACGACGCGCAACATTCCGAAGATTGTCGGCGGCCACGGCCCGGCGAGCACGGAGGCGGCCGCGGCGCTGTACGGCGCCATCGTGTCGAAAGTCATCCCGGTGAGCTCGACGCGCGTCGCCGAGATGGTCAAGCTGCTCGAGAACACGTTCCGCGCGGTGAACATCGGGCTCGTGAACGAAATCGCGCAGATGTGCCACAAGCTGGACATCGACGTGTGGGAAGTCATCGAGGCGGCGAAGACCAAGCCGTTCGGCTTCATGCCGTTCTATCCGGGACCGGGCCTCGGCGGCCACTGCATCCCGATCGACCCGTTCTATCTCTCGTGGAAAGCGCGGCAGAGCGGCTTCGAATGCCGCTTCATCGAGCTCGCCGGCCAGGTCAACGGATCGATGCCCGAGTTCGTCGTCGATCGCGTCGTCGATGCGCTCAACGACACGCGCAAGCCGGTGAACGGATCGCGCATTCATCTCTATGGCGTCGCGTACAAGCGGGACGTGAGCGACATGCGCGAGTCGCCGGCGCTCGACATCATCGAGCTGCTGACGCGGCGCGGCGCCGTCATTTCCTACAGCGATCCGTACGTGCCGACGCTCAAGGAAGGAAGCCACTATTTCGAGGCGGTCGACGAAGCCGAAGCGCTCCGCCGGCGTCCCGACTGCGTCGTCATCTGCACGGACCACGGGAGCTTCGAATGGAAGCCGCTCGTCGAGAGCGGCATTCCGATCGTCGACACGCGCAACGCGCTGCGCAGCTTCGCGGCGCCGAACATCGTGAGGCTGTCGGGTCGCGCGGCGCCGACGCCCGCTCCGGTCTAGTGGTTCGAAAGCAGGCTGTTCACACTCTGAACACGGCAGCGGCCTCGCCGCTGCGCGCTTGACACCCCGTACGCGTCCTTACATAATTGGTCGTTCATTTTGTGAACGCCTGAGCCTTCGGGCGTTCATCGCCGGTCTTCCCAAGGCCGTTCGCCGCACGCGGCCAATTTTCCGGCCGAAATTGTAAGCGAGAGGGCGGTAGCCCACCTTCGCTCGCTTCGCGAGCTTCGGTGGGCAAGCTCCGCCGGCTGTCGACCGCCACCCGAACCAATCAGTGAGCATCATCGACCACCTGTTTCGGCTCGATGGACAGGTCGCCCTGGTGACCGGCGGCAATGGCCGCCTGGGTAGCCAGTATGCGGAAGCGCTGTCGTCGGCGGGAGCGGCGGTGGCGGTGTTCGATCGCATCGGTGCACCGCATCCACGAGTACGCGCGCTCATCGACGGCGGCGCGCGGGTCTCGTCGCACTGCGTCGACGTCACAGGGCGCGCCGGCGTCGATGCTGCGATCGACGCGGTCGCGCGCGCGTTCGGCACGCCGACCATCCTCGTCAACAACGCAGGGCTGGGATCGTCGCCGGCCGACGCCGCGCTCGAGACCGGACCCTTCGAATGCTATCCCGAGCCGGCATGGGACGCGATGATGGAGTCGCACCTGAAGAGCGCGCTCCTGGCGTCGCAGTCGTTCGTCGCGCGCTTCAGGCAGGATCGCGTCCGGGCCGGCAGCATCATCAACATTTCGTCGACCTATGGCCTCGTGACGCCGGACCAATCGGTGTACGAGTACCGGCGCGGCGACGGCACGCCGTTCTACAAGCCGGTCGGCTACAGCGTGGCGAAATCAGGGATGCTGAATTTCACGCGCTGGCTCGCCGAGTACTGCGCGCCGATCGGCATCCGCGTGAACACGCTGGTGCCCGGCGGCGTGCGTGAGGCCGACCATCATCCGCAGTTCGTCGCCGAGTACGAGAAGCGCACGCCGCTCGGCCGGATGGCGAACGACGACGACTACAACGGCGCGATTCTGTTTCTGGCTTCGCGCGCGTCGGCGTATATGACCGGTGCGATGCTCGTCGTGGACGGCGGATGGACGGCTCGGTGATCGGCGCCTTTTATTTTGTTTTCTCTTCTTCGTGTCTTCGCGTCTTCGTGGCAAGAGTCAAAGCTGATAGCTGATAGCTGATAGCTGATAGCTGATAGCTGATAGCTGATAGCCGAGATGGGCGAAAAAGATCATTCAGACAGACAGCTCGTCGGCGACGGCACGCTGACGTTCGTGCCGCTCGCAGCGATTCGTCGCGTGCGCGCTGAAGTCACCGATCGGATAGCGCGCGCGGAGATCCTGGCCGACGTGTGCCGCGTCAACACGCTGTACATGATCATGAACGCCGGATCCGGCCACATCGGATCGAGCTTCAGCTCGACCGACATCATCACGTGGCTGTGGACCGAGGAGCTCACCGAAGCGAACAGCGGCGCGCCGAACGCCGATACGTACTTTTCATCCAAAGGGCACGACGCGCCCGCGCTGTACTCGCTGCTCATCGCCCTCGACAAGCTGGATTTCGATCTCCTTCACCGTCTCCGCCGCCTCGGCGGATTGCCCGGCCATCCGGACGTCGAGACGCCGTTCATCGCGACCAATACCGGATCGCTCGGGATGGGCATCTCGAAGGCGTACGGCATGGCGCGCGCGCGGCGCTCCACCGGCCGCCGCGGCCGCATCGTCGTCATGACCGGCGACGGCGAGCTGCAGGAAGGGCAGATCTGGGAATCGCTGCAGCCGGTCGCCAACGACGGGCTCGGCGAGATCACGGTCATTGTCGACCACAACAGATACCAGTCGGACTCCACGGTCGCCGCGGTGAGCGATCTCGGACCGATCGAAGACAAGTTCCGCGCCTTCGGTTGGGAAGTCCGGCGGCTCGACGGCCACGATTTGCGCGCGCTGTCGAAGGCATTCCGAGAGCTCGGCGCGATCGGCGATCGGCCGAAGGTCATCATCGCCGACACGATCAAAGGGCGCGGCGTGTCGTTCATGGAAGGCGTCGCCCGCGGCGATCAGACCTACCACTTCCACGCCGGCGCGCCGTCGTTGCAGCACTACGTCGCGGCCACGCGCGAGCTGGTCGCGCGCGTGAACGAACGGCTCGCTGCGCTGGGCCTTGCGCCGCTCACGCTCGCCGATGCGCCGCTGCCGGCGCGCATCGTGCCGTCGCATCCCGAGCGGCTGGTCGTCGCGTACGGCGACGAGCTGCTGCAGATGGCGCGCGATCGCAAGGAGATCGTCGTCCTCGATGCGGATCTCCTGTCGGACTGCGGCATCGAGGCGTTCAAGACGGAGCTGCCCGAGCGCTTTCTCGAGTGCGGCATCGCGGAGCAGCACATGGTGTCGGCGGCCGGCGGCCTCGCGCTCGAGGGCATGCTGCCGGTCGTGCATTCGTTCGCGTGCTTCCTGTCGACGCGCGCCAACGAGCAGATCTACAACAACGCCACGGAGAAGACGAAGATCATCTACACAGCGACGCTCGCCGGCGTCGTCCCGGGCGGGCCCGGACATTCGCATCAGTCGGTGCGGGACATTTCCGCGGTGGGATCGATCCCGGGTTTGACGGCCATCGAGCCGTGCAGCGAGCGCGAAGCGCGGCTCGCAATCCGGTGGGCCGTCGAGCGCAATCCGGCGAGCACATACCTGCGTTTCGTCAACGTCCCGCTCGATCTGCCGTACACGATGCCGCCCTCTTACGCGCTCGAGGTCGGACGCGGCGTGTCGCTGCGCGGCGGCAGCGACGTCGCGCTCGTCGGTTACGGACCGGTGCTGATGACGAACGCCTGGCGCGCCGCCGACGATCTCGCCGCCGGCGGCATCAGCGCCGCGGTAATCGATCTCCCGTGGCTCAATCGCATCGACGACGAGTGGGTGCGGTCCGTGCTCGGCAGATTTCCGTTGATCGTCACGCTCGATAACCACTACGTCACGCTCGGGCAAGGCGTGATGATCGCGGCGGCGCTTGCACGCACAGGCGTCCGCGCGGATGTCCTGTCGCTCGGTCTGACCGACGTCCCGGCGTGCGGCACCAACGCCGAAGTCCTGGCCCATCACGGGCTCGATGCCGCGTCCATCGCGCGAAGCTGTAGCGCGAGGCTTTCAGCCGAGCGGCGGCCGCGGACGCTCGCCTAAAAGGCTCGCGCTACATGTACCCGGAGCATGTGCCGCATTGGATCGACGACCGCGAGGTCGCCGGCTCGAGCGGCGCGTCGTTCGAGAAGCGATCGCCGATCGACGACCGCGTCATCGCGCAGGTCGCGCGAGGCAACGCCGCGGATGCGCGCGCCGCCGTCGACGCGGCCGAGCGTGCCGCCGCATCGTGGAGCCGGCTGACGCCGCCGAGACGCGGCGAAATTCTCGGCCGCGCCGCGGCGCTGCTGCGCGCGACGGAGCGCGACTTCGCCGAAATCATCCGTCTGGAGACCGGCAAGCCGTGGAAGAACGCGGCTGCCGAAGTGGGATCGTCGGCCGACCTTGCCGTCTTCATGGAAAGCGAAGGCAGCCGCTTCTACGGCAAGACGATGCCGAGCCCGATTCCAAACCGCTCGGTGCGAACGGTGCGCGCGCCGATTGGCGTGTGCGCCGCGATCATGCCGTTCAACAGTCCTCTCGCCGGCATCGCGTGGAAGGTGTTTCCGGCGCTCGTCTGCGGCAACGCCGTCGTCGCGAAGTCGCACGAGCAGACGCCCTACACGGCCATCGCCTTCGCGAGGCTGATGAAAGACGCCGGCCTGCCGAGCGGAGTCTTCAACGCGGTTCAGGGAACCGGCGCCGACGTCGGCGGGCCATTGATCGAAGATACGCGCGTCGGCCTCGTCAGCTTCACCGGTTCGGTGCCGACGGGAAAGCTGATCCAGAAAACTGTCAGCGACCGTCCGGTGCTCGCGAAGGTCTGCCTCGAGCTCGGCGGCAAGAATCCGCTCGTCGTCTGCGACGATGCGGATCTGACGCTCGCCGCCGAGCACGCCGTGGCGTCCGCGTTCATCGACGCCGGGCAGCGCTGCGCCGCCGGCAGCCGCATCGTCGTCTTCGATCGCGTCTACGAGGCATTCCGCGATGTGATGGTGAAGCGTGCCGCGAAGGTCAAGGTGGGTTCCGGCCCGGACGATGAATGCGGCCCGGTCATCTCGACGCAGAGCCTGGAGCGGCTGGAGGCGGCGATTGCCGGCGCGGTCGCGCGCGGCGCCCGCGTGCTCTGCGGCGGGCGCCGGATTGACGCGCTGGCGCCCGGCTACTACCTCGCGCCGACAATCCTCGAGAACGTCGATCCGTGCGACGCCGTCTCGCAGCAGGAGCTGTTCGGACCGGTGACGTGCCTCTATCGCGCGAAGCACTTCGACGAAGCGATCGATCTGTCGAACTCGACGTCGTTCGGCCTGACCGGCGCCATCCACACGTTCAACAGCAACCGCATCGAGGAGTTCATCGCGCGCTACCGCGCGGGGCTCGTCTCGATCAACGGTCCGACCTACGGCGCCGGACCGCATATGCCGTTCGGCGGCGTCAAGAACTCCGGCAACGGCTTCCGCGAACCAGGAACGGAGGCGCTCGACGTGTACTGCGAGTGGAAGACGGTGGTCGTCAACCACGATCCCGCCCGCGTCTGATCATGGAGACCATTTTTGCTTCGACGACGCGCCGGATACCGCGGACCGGCAAACGGCGGATCTGTTTTCCGATCACGAGCCGCGCGTACTACGGCCGGAGCCAGCTGCTGATCCGGAAGCTGCATGCGCACCCCGAGATCGAGCTCGAGCTGATGCTCGGCGGCTCGATCCTGCTCGACAAGTACAGCCGCCACATCGCCGACGACATCAACGCCGGCGGCTTCAACATCTCGACGACGCTGTTCAACGTGATCGAGGGAGGCAACCACGTCGCGATGGCGAAGACGGCGTGTCTGACCGCGCTGGAGTTCACCAACGGCTTCCACGCGGCCGATCCCGACGTCATCGTCATCTGCGGCGATCGGTTCGAGCAGCTCGCGCTCGCGATGGCGGCGGCATATCTGAACAAGACCATCGCGCACATCGAGGGCGGCGACGTCAGCGGCAGCATCGACGAGAGCGTGCGTCACGCGATCACGAAGCTCGCGCACATGCATTTCGTCACCAACGAGCACGCCAGGCGCCGCGTGCTCGCGATGGGCGAGGATCCGAAGTACGTGTTCAACACCGGCTCGCTCGACGTCGAGCTCGCGGCGCAGGTGACGACGTCGATCACGAGCGAGCGGATCAACGGCTACGGCGTGGGGCAGGCGATCGACGTGGCGAAGCCGTTCCTGCTCGTCATTCAGCATCCCGTGACGACCGAGCACGACAACCGCGCGCACGTGGAGGAAACGCTGCGGGCCATCGCCGATCTCGACATGCAGACGATCTGGATCTGGCCCAATCCCGACGCCGGCACCGGCGAGATCGCCGATCGGCTCCGTCATTTCCGCGAGCAGGCGGGACGTCCGGCCGCCAGGATGCGCTTCATCACCGACGTCCCGGTCGACGAGTTCGTGGCGCTGCTGAAAATCGCGTCGTGCCTCGTCGGCAACTCGTCGGCGGGCATCAAGGAGTGCTCGTACCTCGGCACGCCGGTCGTGAACATCGGCGCGCGGCAGCAGGGGCGGCTTCACGCGGGAAACGTGACCCACGTCGAGTACGACGCCGGTCGGATCGGCGCAGCCGTTCGCCGGCAGATGGCCCACGGGCCGTACGCGCCCTCGGACATTTACTACAAGCCCGGCGCGAGCGACGCGATCGTCAACGTCCTCTGCGGCGCGGAGCTGTATACGCAGAAGCGGTTTCACGAGACAGCCGAGACGATCGCGTAAGGCGTTCGCTCGCCTGAAAGGCTCGCGCTACGGCACGTGGCAGCCACCGCATCGCGTAGCGCGAGGCTTTCAGCCGAGCGTCGATCAGGGTAGCGCGAGGCTTTCAGCCGAGCGTCGATCAGGTAGCGCGAGGCTTTCAGCCGAGCGTCGATCGGGTAGCGCGAGGCTTTCAGCCGAGCGTCGATCAAGGTAGCGCGAGGCTTTCAGCCGAGCGTCGATCAGGTAGCGCGAGGCTTTCAGCCGAGCGTCGATCAGGGTAGCGCGAGGCTTTCAGCCGAGCGTCGATCAGGTAGCGCGAGGCTTTCAGCCGAGCGTCGATCAGGTAGCGCGAGGCTTTCAGCCGAGCGTCGATCGGGTAGCGCGAGGCTTTCAGCCGAGCGTCGATCAGGTAGCGCGAGCCTTTCAGCCGAGCGTCGATCAAGTAGCGCGAGGCTTTCAGCCGAGCGTCGATCAGGTAGCGCGAGGCTTTCAGCCGAGCGTTCGCGACAACGATATGACTCACATCTCAATCGGCTCCCGAAGGGTCGGACCCGGCGAGCCGTGCTTCGTCATCGCCGAAGCGGGGATCAACCACGACGGCGATCCAACGCTCGCCGCGGAACTGCTCGACGCCGCCGCGGCGGCCGGCGCCGACGCCTTCAAGATCCAGACGCATTTTCCCGAGCACGAGATGCTGCGCAGCGGAGCGACGGCGGCGTACGTGGGTGAATCGCTGTTCGATCTCCTGACGCGCACCGCGCTGTCGCGCGAGGCGCACGTCGAGTTGCGCGACCGTGCGGCGAAAAAAGGCATCGTCTTCCTCTCGACGCCGTTCTCGCGCGAGGCGGCCGACTTCCTCGAATCGATCGGCGTGCCGGCGTTCAAGACCGGATCGGGCGAGCTGACGAATCTGCCGCTGCAGCAGCATATCGCCCGCAAGCACCGGCCGATGATCATCTCGACCGGCATGTCGACGCCGGAAGAGATCGATCGCACCGTGCAGACCGTCCGCGCCGAGGGAACGCCGTTTGCGCTGATGCACTGTACGTCGACGTACCCGACGCCGTACGAGCACGTCGAGCTCGGATGCATCGACTGGCTGCACGACCTGTATGGCGTGCCGGTCGGCTTCTCCGATCACACGCTCGGCGGCTACATGGCGTTGGCCGCGGTTGCGTCGGGCGCTGCGCTGTTCGAGAAGCATTTCACGACGTCGCGATCGCTGCCCGGTCCGGACCAGCAGGGTTCGATGGAGCCGCGCGAGCTCGAGGATGTCGTCAGAGGGATCCGCGCCATCGAGCGGGCGCGCGGCGCGACGAAGAAGATTCAGCCCGGCGAGCAGGACGTCCGCAACATGGCACACCACAGCGTCGTGTCGATTCGCGACATCGCCGCCGGCGCGACGATCGCCGCCGGCGACGTGTGGGCGAAGCGTCCCGGCACCGGCATTCCCGCGCGTCAGCTCGGCGAGATCGTCGGTCGCAAGGCGAAGCATGCGATCGCGAAAGACCGGCTGATTACGTGGGATGACCTTGCCTAAGTAATGACAGTTCTTGGCGTCATCACCGCGCGCGGCGGCTCGAAGGGAATTCCCCGAAAGAACCTGAAGCTCCTGGCTGGCAGACCGCTGATCGCGTACTCGGTTGAAACGGCGCAGATCTCGGGCGCGTTCGATCGCCTCATTCTTTCCACTGACGACCAGGCCATCGCCGATGCGGCGCGGCCGCTCGGCTGCGAAGTGCCGTTCATCCGGCCGGCCGAGCTCGCCCGCGACGACACTCCGCATCTGCCCGTGATGATCCACGCCGTCGCGGCGCTTCGCGATCGCGAGTCGTACTGCTGCGACGCGGTCATGATCCTGCAGCCCACTTCGCCGCTCCGAAGCGCCGAGGACATCCGCGCCTCGATCGCGCTCCTCGAGACGAGCGGCGCCGACTCGGTCGTCAGCGTGTCGGAAGTGCCGTCGCATCACAACCCGATGCGCACGCTGCGCCTCGACGATCGCGGCTTCGCGACGCTCTACACGACCGGAGAGCCGCTCCGCCGCCGGCCCGTGCGCCGCGGCGACATGCCGACCGCCTGGACGATGAACGAGGCGATTTATCTGTTTCGCACGCACCTGCTGTTCGACTCCGAGCCGAGCTTGTACGGCGATCGCACGGCTGCGTACGTGATGCCGTCCGAGCGCGGCATCGCCATCGACGATCCCGCGGATTGGGTCGCCGCCGAACAGGCGATCGAAAAACAACGACAGGTGGAGGCGGACACGACACCGTGAGCAGGCCGGACATGGATATCGAAGCCCATCGCGATCTGAAGCTTCTCGAAGCCGTCGAGGAAGACTCGCGCGTCACCCAGCGCACGCTCGCGACGAAGCTGGGGATTGCGCTCGGGTTGACGAACATCTATCTGAAGCGGCTCGTGCGCAAGGGCTGCATCAAGTGCGTCAACGTGCAGCCGAACCGGATCAGCTATCTGATCACGCCGCGCGGGATCGCCGAAAAGGCGCGCCTCACGTACGAGTTCATGGACTACTCGCTGCACCTCTACGGCGAAGTGCGGCAGCATCTGCGCGGCGTGCTGCAGGAGTGCGCGGCCGCCCATCGGCGCGTCGCGATCTACGGCCTCGGCGAGGCCGCCGAGCTCGCATACCTGTCGCTCAAGGAATGCGGCCTCGAACCGGTCGCCATCTTCGACGGCGACAGCGGCCGCGAAGTCTTCCTCGGCATGCCGGTGCGGCCGATCGCGGCGCACGGCGACATCGCCTTCGACCTGCTGATTATTGCGAACTTCGATCGATCCGGCGATCACTTCGACGCGCTCGTCCGCGACGGCATTCCGGCCGAGAAACTGTTCCCGCTCCGGCGCGACCTGCTGCCGCGTCGCACCGCCTGAGGAGCCCACGTGTCGCTGAAACGCAAGCGCGTCTGCATCACCGGCGGCGCCGGGTTCATCGGCTCCCATCTCGCCGAGCGGCTGCTCGATGACAACGAGGTCGTCGTCTACGACAACCTGCACCGCAACGCCATCCAGTTCGCGCATCTCGACAACCATCCGAACCTGACGTTCATCAAGGGCGACGTCATGGACGCCGACGCCACCCGCCGCGCCATAGACGGCTGCCACATCGTCATCCATTGCGCGGCGATCGCCGGGGTGTACTCGGTCGATCGCAATGCGGTGACGACGATGGAGGTCAACATGCTGGGGACGAACCAGGTCGTGCGCGCCGCGCTGGCGGCCCGCGTCGAGCGGTTCGTCGAGTTCTCGACCAGCGAGGTCTACGGACCGTTCATCCACAAGGGGAAGGAAGACGATCTCACGACGATCGGTCCGGTCGGCGAGAACCGATGGGTCTATGCCGCGAGCAAGCTCGCGTCCGAGCATCTGTCGTTCGCGCACTACAAGGAGGACGGCCTGCCGCTCGTCATCGTCCGGCCGTTCAACGTCTACGGTCCGCGGCAGGTCGGCGACGGCGCGATCCGCGGAATGATTCTTCAGGCGCTGCAGAACGCGGAGATCACGCTCTACAACGACGGCACGCAAATCCGCGCGTGGTGCTACATCGACGACTTCGTCGACGGCATCCTGCGCTGCACAGAAGTGCCCGAAGCGATCGGCCACGCGTTCAACGTCGGCAACCCGCAGGGGACCGTGACGAACTTCGAGCTGGCGAACATGATCATCCGGCTGACGAACTCGAAGTCGGGCGTCGTGTTCAAGCCGCATCCGGGACCCGAAGTCGATCTGCGGGTGCCGTCGATCGAGAAGGCGCAGACGATGCTCGGCTACAAGCCGACGACGTCGCTCGAGACCGGCATCAGGCAGACGATTCCCTGGTATCAGGAGCACATGGCGGGGCTGCCACGGTGAGATCGGGTAATCGGGTAATCGGGTAATCGGGTAATCGAGTAATCGAGTAATCGGGTAATCGAGTAATCGAGTAATCGAGTCATGTCGCTGTGAAGCTGCTGCTCACCGGCGCGTCGGGATTCATCGGGCGCAACGTGCTGCTGCGTGCGCCGCGCGACTGGGAAATCGTCGCCGTCTACAATCGAACGACCGATCTGCCGGCGTTCGTCGCCGATCGCAACCTCACGCGCGTGACGGCTGTCGCGTGCGATCTCGTCGACGCCGATGCTGTGCGCGATCTCGGACGCCGCGTTGGCCGTGCCGATGCCGTCCTTCACCTCGCGGCGAACGGCGATCCCGCGGTCTCGGCCGAACGCGCCCGGTGGGACCTCGAGCTCAACACCGTCGCGGTGGTCAACGTGCTCGAGAGAATCGCGATGGACCGCATGATCTACATGTCGTCCGGCGCCGTGTACGACGGCCTGCGCGGTCCCGTCTCGCCGGCGACGCCGGTCAATCCGCTGCTGCCGTACGCGATATCGAAGCTCGCGTCGGAACGCTATGTGGCGTTCTTCGCCGAGCGGCGGCGACTGCTGGCGAGCTACGCGAACGTCCGCTTCTTCGGCGCGTACGGTCCGTACGAGGCGCCGCGCAAGATCACCACGCGGTGGCTGCGCGCGATCATGGACGGACAGCGCGAATTCACCATCCGCGGCAACGGCAAGAACCTCATCGACTTCATGTACGTCGACGACGCGGCCGACGCGCTGTGGCGGATCGTCGCCGACGCGTCGTTCAGCGGGACGCTCGATCTCGCCGCCGGCGCTCCGATCACGATCGACGAAGCGGTTGCCGCGATGGCACGCGCATCCGGCGTCGAGATCACCCTCAGGCACGAAGGCGACGTACCCGAATACATCGAGTTCCGCAGCGCCGACCCGACGATGCGCGATCGATTCGGCTTCGCGCCGTCGACTCCGTTCGACGAAGGGATCCGCAGGCTTCATGCGTTCTTCCGCCAACCCGCGAGAGCTTAGCGAACGCGATCTCCACGAGTACGCGGCCGAGCTCGAAGGCCACGACTCGCAGGTGACCGGCGTTGTCGGCTACTTCTACCGGATGTACCGCGACGAGGTGGTGGCGCGTGTCGCCGGTATCGGTGGCCGCGACGTCCTCGAAGTCGGCTGCGGCGAGGGGATGATGTTCGACGGCACCGGCCTGCAGCCTGTACAGATGGACGTTTCGATGACGCGTGTGGGGCGCGCGGCCGGCAAGGGCCGCTTCCTCCTGTGCGCCGACGGGTACCAGCTGCCGTTCGCCGATGAATCGTTCGAGGTCGTCTTGCTGATCGCCGTCCTCGAGCACACGCGCGAGCCGGGGCGCCTGCTCGCGGAAGCACGACGCGTCCTGAAGCGCGGGGGCCGCGCCATCGTGGTCGTTCCCAACGACGCCACGATGAGCGCCGGAAGGCTGCTGCTCGGCAAATTTCCGATCCGGTATCCCGATCATCTGACGTTCACGACACCGGCGCGGATGCGCCTCTGGCTGGCGAACGGCTTTCGCGTTCGCGAGCGATTCATGCTGCCATTCCGATGGCTGCCCTTCGCAGCGAATCTCTATTACTTCGTCGTCGCGGAGCGGACCTGACGCGCCCCGTGAAGAATGTGAAGATCGTCGTGCTCGGCGCCGGGCCGGCCGGCATGTCGGCGGCCTGGCGGTTGTCGCAGCTCGGGTATCCGGTCACCGTGCTCGAGCGCGACAGCGCGGTCGGCGGCATGGGAAAGACGATCGCCGTCGGGAAGTACGCGGTCGATTACGGGCCGCATACGTTTCATATTCGCGAGACCGACGAGAGCCGCGCGATTCACGAAGCGATCAAGCCGTTCTTCGGCGACGACCCGCTGATTCTGACGCGCGGCACGCGCGTGCTCCTGCGCGGCAAGGAGTACGTCTATCCGCTCGAGATGCTCCAGGTGCTGACCGGCGTCAGCCCGCTCCTGTCGGCGCGCATCGTCTTCGATTACCTGGTCGCCACGCTCAAGTCGGCGCTCGCGCCGGCGAAGAAGGAGCATTCGTTCGAGGAGTGGGGCGTCAGGAATCTCGGCCGCACGCTGTACGACCTGTGCTTCGGGATCTATTCCGCCCGCGTATGGGGACTGCCGACGTCCCAGATCTCGTCGAAGCAGGCGCAGCGCGTTGCGAAGCTGAATCTGAAAAACATCATTCTGAGGACGCTCGGCGTCAGGGCGGATCCGGCCACGTACTTCACGAAGTACATGTATCCGCGCAAAGGGATCAGCGTGCTGTACGAGAGCATGGCGGCCGCCATCCGGCGCGCGGGCAACTGCATTCTGCTCGAGTCGCCGGTCGTGCGCCTCGAGCGCGACGGCGACCGTATCGCCCGGGTCGTGTACAAACAGCACGGTCGCGAACAGACGATTGACTGCGACGGCGTGCTCTCGACGCTGCCGCTGCCGTCGCTGGTGAGCATGATGACGCCGGAGCTGCCGCCTTCGGTCGCGCAGCACGCGTCGAAGCTGCGGTACCGCAGCCTGAAGCTGATTTACATCGCGCTCGCGCGCGCGCAGCTGACCGACTACCACTGGGTGTACTTGCTCGACGAGCAGTACCGCGTGAACCGGATGTCGGAGCAGAAGAACGTCAGCGGCGACATGGTGCCGCCGGACCGGACGATCCTCTGCATCGAGCTCTCGTGCTGGCGCGACGAGCCCATGTGGAACGCGAGCGACGAGGAGATCTACCGCATCGCGCTTCGCGATCTGTTGAAGATGGGTTACGGCGTCACGGAGGATGAAGTCGAGGACTACTATGTCACCGACATTCCGACCGCGTATCCGGTGTACGAGCTGAATTTCGAGGACCACCTGATTCCGGTTCTCGAAGGCGTGCACGCGGTTCCGAATCTGCTGACCCTCGGCCGGCACGGGCTCTTCCTGAACAACAGCATGGACGACAACGTGCTGCTCGGCATGAAGGTCGCCGATCACATCGCCGCAGACGGCTTCAACAGTCAGGCGTGGCTGTCAGAGATGCTCGCGTTCATGAACCTGCGGTTCGCGGGGAAGTGAATGGCCGATCGCATTCGTCGCGGCGATCGTCGCGAGCAGCAGCACGATCGGCTGCACGGGCAGCGATTGGCGCGCTTCGGTGAGCAGCGGGAGATGAACGGCGGTGACGTACACGATCGGCGTCGCGAGCACCGACGCCGCAGCGACGCGGCCGCGTCGCGCCAGGACGATGACTCCGGCCACGGCGCCGCAGACGAGGACGGCCTGGGCGCCCCAGCACAGATAGATCAGCAGCGGCGGCAGCGCGTTGATGTCGCTGTAGCGGAACGGAATTTCGGCGGCCCACAGCACGAGGATGCCGCGAGCCAGCCGGCGCAGCAGTTGCGCTATCGGCTGCCGTCGCAGGTTTTGCATCGCGACGCGTTGGTACTCGTGGTCGGCCTTCACGCGCGCGATCGCGCGCTCGCTGGGATCGGTCGGCGTCGCCCAGATGCGCCGGATGTCCTGCCACTGATGGACGTATTCGAGCATCGGCTCGGGCGCCTGACGCTCGCGCTCTGCGACGGCGCGCACCCGCGCGTCGAGCGTCGCGCGATCGGAGATGTCGTCGGCGAGGTGCGTCAGTTCGTTCTGGAGGCGGCCTGACCATGTGGCCTGCCACGAGCCTTCCCACAGACCGCGCCCGATGCCGCCGGCCGGAGACAGCGTGAAGCGGCCGAGAGTCACGTAGTTGTACGTGAACCAGGGAAGCATCGTGATGGCGAACGCGGCGAGCATGAGCGCCCAGCGCGTCGCGCGCGGCCGCTCGGCGACCCGCAGCAGCGGAAGAACGATGACGCCGACCGCTGCGAGGGCGAACGGGAACAGGACGAAGGCCGGCCGGCTCAGCGTGGTCACGCCGAGCAGGAACCCGAGCAGCAGGAACGACGACGCGCTCCGCGGTCGTGCTCCGATCACAAGGCCGACGGCAAGATACATGGACGCAGTGAAGAGTACCGTTGTCCACACTTCAGTCATCACCAGCGCGGCGAAGTACGGAATCGGCGGGAAGAGCGCTGTGGCCATCGCGGCGAGCCATGCGATCCGTTCCGACGCGACGCGCCGACCGATGGCGTACACCACGAGGCAGACGACGGAGAACAGCGCCGTCTGCGCAAGCGCGACGGCGATTTGGTGCGTGCCGAACACTCGATACACGAGCGCCACGAAGATCGGGTACGCCGGAGTCCGGAGCACTTCCGGGACGAATGCCGGCGCATCGGGAAAGCGCGTGAACTGGCCGGTCGTCGCGAGGACTTCTCCGAGCCGGCGGTAGCCCTCCTGATCGGGCCATTGCGTGGTCCAGTCGGGCCGTTGATACCAGATGAAGAAAAGGCCGTGAAGTGCGGCGATGAGGCAGATGAAGGCGAGCGCGCGTGAGGCCGTCACCGGCGTGGATTGTACCGCACGGCGCGCGGCCATCGTCGTGAGCTGTACGCTGCTGGCGTCGTACGCATACTTCTACGAGGGCGGCGGCTGGAATCAGAACTCGCGTTTCGCGCTCGTGCGAGCGATCGTCGAGCATCGCACGCTGCGCATCGATGAGTACGCTTCGTCGACTGGCGATCGGGCGCTGTGGAACGATCACTACTACTCTGACAAGGCGCCCGGCGCGTCACTGCTGGCCGTGGTTCCTGTCGCGGCGGCGGCAGCGATGGCGCGAGTCGTCGGCGTGCCGCCAGCGTCGCGCGCCGGCGTCACGTGGACGTCGTACATCGCGACGGTCGTCACCTCCGGCCTGTTCACCGTTGCCGCAGCGCTGTGCGTACTGGCGCTCGCCCTCGAGTGGCGCGCATCACGTGCCGCGGCGATTGTCGCGGCGGTCGCCTACGGCTTGGCGACTCCCGCCTGGCCGTACGCGACGCTGTTCATGGGCCATGCGGTCACAGCCGGCTGTCTGATGGCCGGCTTCACTGCAGCGGTGATCATGAATCGCTCATCGCAGCCGCTGCGGCTCGCGTGGCTCGTCGGCCTCGCATGCGGCTGGGCTTCCGTCACTGAATACCCCGCGGCGATCCCCGCTGCGATCATCGTTGCCTTCGCGCTCGCCACGAGCGGCGTACACCGAGGCGGCGGGTGGGGCGTGGCGCTGCGGCTGCTGGCAGGAGCTGCGCTCGCGCTGGCGTGCCTGGCCGCGTACAACGCGGCCGCGTTCGGTTCGCCGTTCCGAATCGGATACGTGAGCGAGGAGGCGTTCGAAGGCATGCGGCGGGGCGTGTTCGGGATCTCGACGCCGCGGCTCGACGTCGCCTACGGCGTGCTGTTCGGCCGATATCGGGGCCTGCTGCGGCTCGCGCCCATCGTCGCCGTCGCGGCGGTTGGTCTCGTGCTTCTGATGCGATCCCGTCACGGATTCGCGCCGGCGCTCGTCGCCCTGATGATCGGCGCGTACTACCTGGTGCTCAACGCCTCGTACATCTACTGGGAGGGTGGCTGGTCGTACGGGCCGCGGCATCTCAGCCCGAGCCTGCCGTTCGTGGCGCTCGGCGCCGCGCCGGTCTGGGACTCCGCATCGAAAGCCGGACGGATGCTGCTCGTCGTCTGTTGCGTGTGGGGCGCCGCGTTATCGCTCATCGCCGTCTCGACGACGGCTCAGCCGCCCGGCAATCTGCAGTCGCCGGTGCACGACTTTCTCTGGCCGGCGTTTCGCGCAGGCGATCTGTCCGTCAACCATCAGAGCTTCGTCGATTACGCCGCCGATCCCGATCGACTCCGCGGCGGCGTCCGGTCACACGTGGCCTGGAATGTTGGCGAGCTGCTCGGGCTGCGCGGTTTGTGGAGTCTGCTGCCGCTCGCGGCGATATGGGGCATCGCCGCCTGGTCCCTTACACGTGATGCGCGCACGCCTTTAGCTGTCGCCGCGGCGTAGCGAATGGTACAGATCGTCGATGTCGTCCAGCAGCCGATCGAGATTGAATTGTTCCAGCACGTGTCGTCGGCCTGCCTCTGCGACGCCGCGGCGCAGCGCCGGATTGTCGATCAGCGTGCGTACATGATCGGCGATGGCCTGCACGTCCCCGAATGCCGCGACGCGGCCGACGCGATCGTCTGTCACGACGTCGCGAACCCCTCCGACATCGGTGCTCACGCCGGCGGATCCGGCGGCCATGGCTTCGATCAACGCCACCGGCGTTCCTTCGTTGCGCGACGTCAGCAGGAAGACGTCCGTGGCCGCGTACAGCGTCGGCAGATCGCGGCGCCAGCCGAGAAAGCGGACGCGGTCCGCGACGCCGAGGTCGCGCGCGGTTCGCTCGAGCTCGCCGCGCAATTCGCCGTCGCCGGCAATCAGAAAATCGATCTCGCGTCCGCAGCGCGTGAGGGCCGCGGCCGTCTCGAGAAAGAGGCGCTGTTGTTTGATGGCCGTCAGACGGCCGACCGTCGTGACGACACTGCGGTCGGCCGCGAGGCCGAGCGCGCGGCGCCCGGCTGCGCGTGCCCCATCGTCGATAGCGGCGAATGCGGAGAGGTCGAAGCCGAGCGGCACGACTCGATACTGATCCGGCCGTCCGATGCGGTGCTGGTCGACGAGCTCGCTGCGAATGCGCGGCGAGATGGCGACGATGCGGTCCGTTCGGCGCGCGAGCAGCCGCTCGATGCCGGCGAAGACGCGCGCTTTCGCAGGACTGAAATATCCCTCGTGCACGTGCCCGTGATAAGTGTGGACGAGGCGCGCGCGCTCGGTGGCGCGAACGATTCGGTTGTAGGCGAGCGCGGCGATGCGGCCCACAGTGCCGGCTTTCGCCATATGCGTATGCACGACGTCGGGACGGAAGCCGCGCAGCAGCGAAAAGAGTGCCGCCGCGGCGCGGACGTCGTCGATTGGCGCAACCCGACGCCGCAGGAACGGTACGGATCGCACGGCGAACCGATCCGGCCGGCGGCCCTCGAGCAGGTACCGCATGTCGCCTTCGCCGGCATCCGGCGATCCGTGCACGAGCAGCGTGTCGTATCCCCGATCGGCCAGACGCGTCGTCAGCTCAATCGCCTGGATCGACGGACCGCCGATGTTCAACCGTGTGATGACGCGCAGAACGCGCACGCGCGGCACTGTAACACGTGACCTCTTTGACACCGCCGGCGCCACGGCGCAGACGCGCGGCGTTTGCCGCCGCCGCGATCGCGCTCGCGCTGCTCGTCCCTGCGGCCACGCTGCTGGCCGTCGATGTGTACCTGCATCGCAAGTACGCCCGGTCGGCGGGTTACAACGTCTGGGGTTATCGCGGACCGATCGCCGGCGCGAAGGCGCCCAACGAGTACCGCGTCGTGATGCTGGGCGGCAGTACGGCGTATGGCTACGGCGTGAACGCGGACGAGGCGATCCCGGCGGTGCTCGAGCGCGACCTCGCCCGTCGATCGCCGCGGCCGGTTCGCGTCATCAACCTCGCGTACAACAACGAGGGCGTGTATTCGTTCGTATATACGCTGCGCGACTACGCGTACCTCGATTACGACCTCGTCATCCTGTACGAAGGCTACAACGACCTGACCATGCCGGCGGGGCCGAACCTGTCGGTGTTTCGCCATGAATCGCCGGTATTCCGGCTGACCGGGTACCTGCCGATTTTTCCGATCGTGTTCAAGGAGAAAGCCGCGGCGATGCTCCACGGCGGCGACGCCGGCGCGTTGTACCGCGACTCGGACAAGACCGTATTCCGTCCCGGGCTCGCGGCGCGCGTCGCCGCCGGCGCGCTGCAGGCGACGGCCGAAGCCGGCAGCGCGGCCGAGCGCGGGCTCGGCCACGTCGCCACGGAGCCGGCGCGCGCCATCCGCGATTCTGGGCGCACCGGCTGCAGCGGAGACTGGCGTCATTACTGCGAGCCGATGCGGATGGCAATCGAGCAGGCGCTCGATCGCGGCAAACAGGTCATCGTCGTCACGCAGCCGTACGTGTGGCTCGAAGGCAAGTCGCACGAGCGGCACGTCGACCAGCAGACCGAGCTCGCCGGCATGATGACGCGCCTCTACGCCTCGAACCGGCGCGTGCAGTACGTCAATTTCGGCCAGGTGGTCGATACGCGCGACACAGCGCTGTCGTTCGACGGGATGCACCTGACGCCCGACGGCAACCGTCGGGTCGCCGCGGCGTTCGTCGCGCCGGTGCTGCGCATGGTGAATCGGTGACCGGCGTCGCCGCGCGCTTCGGTATCGTCGCCGTCGCGCTTGCCATCGTCGCGGCGCTGTCGCCGACGCCCGACCGCGTCACCGATCGCGAGGTGTACGAGAAGACCGAGGCCCGGACGATCGTTCAAGACTGCAGCGATCTCCATTGCTTTCGCGTGCTCGTTCCGTGGGTGCTCGGCGTGCTGCCGGGGCCGTCGCCTGTCAAGTGGAAGGCGTACTCGGTCGTCTGCAACGCTGCCGCGGCGGCCGGCGTGTTCGTGTGGTGCCTGACTGTCGGCTTCAGTCGCCGCGCTGCCTCGTTCGCGTGCGTCCTGACCGCGGCAGGGTTCGGCGGTTTGTACACGCTGCACGATCCGTACACGTCCGATCCGCTGATGTACGCGCTCGGTCCGATCCTGACGACGGCCCTGACGACGGGACGGTTCGTCACCGCGGGCGTCGTGGCGTCGATCGGCGTGCTGGCGAAGGAATTTGCGGCGGCGCCTCTGTACATCTTCGCGGGTGCATCGACGCTGGGCGGCCGCTGGCGCGACGCCTTGCACGCGTTCATCGCCGGCAATTTCGCGTTCATCGTCTGGGTCGCGTTCACGCTGACGCTGATGCTGAAGTTCAATTATTCCTACGGCTATGCGTCCGTGACGTTTTCGAAGGGCGCCGTCATCGGACTCTGGCTCGACCGCCTCAGCCTGCGCGGCGTCGCGTCGGCGATGTTCAACGAGTTTGGTCCGCTGTATTTGCTGGCCCCCGCCGGCATCTGGTTCGCGCCGGCCGATCTGCGCCGGCTCGCCATCGCGGCGCTGCCGGTCGCGGCGGTGATCGCGTACGTGCAGCAGCCGGATCGCGCGCTGTGGAACTTTCATTTCCTCGTGGTGCCGTTCGGCGCGCTCGTGCTCGAGCGTGCCGGCGACCGACTGGCCGCGGCCACGCTCGCGACCTTCGCGATCGGCAACCTCAAGGTCGGCGCCCAGCTGCCGTGGATTCCGGCCGCGCGCGTCTGGCTCGTGGCGTCGTGTGTGTGCGCGTCGGTCGCGATCGCGCTCGCGATGAGCCGCCGGGCGGGTGAGCCGCGCTGGTCGCTCGTGACCCCATGACGAGGCTGGCCGCCATGGTTCTCGTCAGTCAGGCGCTGGCCGTCGCGGTCACGCTCGCGGTCGTGGCCGATATGACGGCGCACAGGCACACAGAGCTGCTCGGCGGCGTGAACATCTGGGGCTACCGTGGTCCGGTGATGTCTCGCAAAGCGTCCAACGAGCTGCGCATCGCGACCGTCGGCGGCGACCTGGCGTTCGGCTGGGGCGTCGCGGCGGGCGAGACGACCACGGCGGCGCTGCGTCAGACCGTGTCGTTCACGCTCGATCGTCCCGGTGCACCGAATCGGCGCTTCACTGCGGTGAATCTCGGCGCGATGGGACTGGCGGCCGACGGCTACGCGGCGCGGCTCGAGCGTTTCGGATACCTCATGCCCGACGTCGTGTGCGTGTTGTTCGATCCGCCCGGACCGCGCCGGCGTCCGTGGATGCCATCAGATGATTCAGCCGTGGCGGCGGCCACCGGATATGTGCCGCTGCTGCCGCTCGTCGTCGAGGAGAAGCATCGGGGGCGGCCGGTCGTCGCTGTGGCGGCCGCGTTCACGCGAGTCGATCGTCAGCTGTTTCGTCTCTTGTACCGGCCACGCGACGAGGGCGACACGCCTCAGGATCGCGTCGACGCCTATGGACCCGCTGCGGCGCGCGCGGCATCGGCAGCTCTCGACCGCCATGCCGCCGCCGTCGTCGTGCTGCCGCCGTATCGTCACGAGACCGATGCGCAGTTCCACCGCTCCGTCGCCGACGCGCTGCGGCCGCTGTTCGCGTCGGGCCGCGTCGCGCTCGTTGATCTCGGCGCTGAATCAGATCTGTTCGACCCATCCGTGCTGCTCGACGGTGTGAATCTCAGCGCCGCGGGACACTCGCGGCTGGCAGAACGCATCGCGCCGGCGGTTTTGAAATTTCTGCAATGAGCAAAGGCCCCAGAAACCCTGAACGTTCGTTCGGCGTGTCGGTTGGCGTCGTGCTGTCAGTCATCGCGGCGTTTCTCTGGTGGCGCGGACGTGCCGGGCGTGCCGAAGTGATTGGCGGCATCGGCGCCGTGCTGCTCGTGGCCGGCCTTGCTCATCCGCCGCTGCTGAGGTACCCGAGCGCGGCCTGGTGGAAGTTCTCGCGCGCGCTCGGGTATGTGAACGCGCGCGTGCTGCTGACGATTCTGTTCGCCGTCGTGCTCGTGCCAGTGTCGGTGATCTGGCGCCTGCTCGGCAAGGATCCGCTCGAACGCCGGCGCGGACGGTCGACCGGATGGTCGCCGTACCCGGCGCGCTATCGCGATCCGCGGCATTACGAGCGCATGTACTAACAGAGGTCGATATGGGGAAGAGTCGAGTGTTGTCGGAGTTCTGGCAGTTCCTGAGGCAGGAAAAGAAGTACTGGCTCGTGCCGATCGTGATCGTCTTCGTCCTGTTCGGACTGCTGATCGTGTTCTCGCAGTCGAGCGCCGTGGCGCCGTTCATCTACACGCTGTTCTAAGTGCCGATTCGGATCCTCGGCATCTCCGCGTACTACCACGACTCCGCTGCCTGCCTCGTGGAGGACGGCTGCATCGTCGCGGCCGCGCAGGAGGAACGGTTCACGCGGAGGAAGCACGACGCGCGGTTCCCGGCCCGTGCGGTCGACTACTGTCTGCGCGAGGCGGGCATCACGGCGAAGGACCTCGATCACGTCGGCTTCTACGAGAAGCCGCTCGTGAAGTTCGATCGCCTTCTCGAAACGTACGCCGCGTGCGCGCCACGCGGGTGGAAGTCGTACCTCATGGCCATGCCGTTGTGGCTCAGCGAGAAGCTGTGGATGTCCGACGACATCCGCGAGCGGCTCGACGGCTACGAGGGCGAGGTGTCCTTCGGCGAGCATCACGAGTCGCATGCCGCATCGGCTTTTTACCCGTCGCCGTTCGAGCAGGCGGCGATCGTCACGATGGACGGCGTGGGCGAATGGACGACATCGTCGATCGGCGTCGGCCGCGGAAGCGAGATCGAGATGCTGCGCGAGCTGCGCTTCCCGCACTCGCTCGGTCTCCTGTACTCGGCCTTCACCTACTACACCGGCTTTCGTGTGAACTCGGGCGAGTACAAGGTGATGGGGCTCGCGCCGTACGGCGAGCCGAAGTACGTCAAGACGATCAAGGATCACCTCGTCGAGATTCGCGACGACGGCAGCCTGTGGATGAACATGGCGTACTTCACGTACCCCTACGGGCTGACGATGACCGGCGGGCGCTTCGACGCGCTGTTCGGCGGTCCGCCCCGCGAGCCCGAAACGAAGCTCACGCAGCGCGAGATGGATCTCGCGCGATCCATCCAGGACATCACCGAAGAGGTGATGCTGAAGATGACGGCGTTCGCGCACCGTGAAACCGGCCTGCGCGATCTGTGTCTGGCCGGCGGCGTCGCGCTCAACTGCGTCGGGAACGGCCGCATCCTGCGCGAAGGAGCATTCGAGCAGATCTGGATTCAGCCGGCGGCGGGCGATGCCGGCGGCGCGGTCGGCGTCGCGATGAGCCTGTGGCACCGGTACCTCGGCAAGCCGCGAGTCAGCTGTGAAGCCGCCGGCACATGGGAGCGGCCGCGACGCGCGGCGGAGCGAGTCGATCCCGCCTTCGCGCCTTCGGCGCTTCGGCGGACAAGTCCGCCGAAGTACGCCGATGGCATGAGCGGCGCGTTTCTCGGACCGCGGTTCGACGAAGCCGCGATTCGATCGTTCCTCGACGTCCACGGTTATCCCGCAACGCGCGTTGACGCGTCGGCGCTCGCCGATCTGGTGGCCGGGTACATGGCGGACGAGAAGGTCGTCGGTCTGTTGCAGGGGCGTATGGAATTCGGACCGCGCGCGCTCGGCGGCCGGTCGATCATCGGCGACGCGCGATCGCCGAAGATGCAGTCGGTGATGAACCTCAAGATCAAGTTCCGCGAGTCGTTCCGGCCGTTCGCGCCCGCCGTGCTGCGCGAACACGTCGCCGAGTGGTTCGAGCTCGACGAAGACAGCCCGTACATGCTGCTGGTCGCCGACGTGTTGCCGTCGCGCCGCCTGCCGGTGCCGGCTGAAGCGAACACGCTGTGGGGCATCGAGAAGCTGAACGTCCCGCGATCGACCGTGCCGGCGATCACGCACGTCGATTACTCGGCGCGCATCCAGACGGTCCGGCGGGAGACGAACCCGCTCTACTACGACATCATCGATCGCTTCTATCGCCGCACCGGCTGTCCGGTGATCGTCAACACGTCGTTCAACGTGCGCGGCGAGCCGATCGTCTGCACGCCCGAGGACGCGTTCCGCTGCTTCATGCGGACGAACATGGACGTGCTCGTGCTCGAGAACTTCGTGCTCGTCAAGAGCGAGCAGACGCCGCTCGCCGACGACGAGTCGTGGAAGAAGGAATTCGTTCTCGATTGATCCTCTCCGACAAAGCGGAACGTATCTCGCCCGCGGCCTACTGGGAGCTGCTCATGAACCTCACCAGGCGTGAGGTGAAGGGGCGCTACAGCCAGTCGTTCTTCGGTGTGGCGTGGGCGATCGCCCAGCCGCTGGCGACGATGGCGGTGTTCACGATCGTGTTCTCGCGCGTGGCGAAGATGCCGTCGGGCGGCGTGCCGTATCCGATCTTCGCGTACGCGGCGCTCGTGCCGTGGTTCTTCTTCTCGAACTCGGTCGCATCCGGGACGCTCAGCCTGATCACGTACCGCAACATCGTCACCAAGACGTACTTTCCGCGCGAGATCGTGCCGCTGGCGCAGGTGTGCTCGCGGTTCATCGATTTCTTCGCGGCCGCGGCGCTGTACGCGGCGCTGATGGCGTACTACCGGATTCCGCTCGGGCCGTGGGCGCTGATGACGCTCGTCTTCTTCGCGCTGCTCGTGCTCTTCACCGTCGGCTTCACGTTCGCGACGTCGGCGCTGAACGTCTTCTACCGCGACGTGAACCCGGTCGTGCAGATTGCGCTGCAGCTGTGGCTGTATCTGACCCCGGTTGCGTACCCGATCGCCGCCATCTCGCCGCGCTTCCGGCCGCTCTTCGTCCTCAACCCGCTCAGCGCGATTGTCGAAGGCTTCCGCTCCTCACTGGTTTTCGGCCGCGCTCCAGAATGGCCGCTCGTCGGCGTGTCGGCGGCAATCACGATCGCGCTCTTCACCGCCGCCTTCGTGACGTTCAAGCGGATGGACAAGTACTTCGCCGACGTGATCTGACGCCCGGCTGCATGTCCCAACAGCCCAGACTGACGTATCGGCCGGACATCGACGGCCTGCGCGCGATCGCGGTGCTGGCGGTGATCGGCTTTCATGCGTCGCCGCGGTTCGTTCCGGGCGGCTTCGTCGGCGTCGACGTCTTCTTCGTCATCTCCGGATTCCTGATCTCCGGAATCCTCTTCGCGCAGGCGTCGGCGGAGCGTTTCTCTTTCGCCGACTTCTACGCGCGCCGCGTGCGGCGCATCTTTCCGGCGCTGGCGGTCGTGCTGGTGGGATGCTGGGCGATTGGCTGGCTGGTTCTCGTCGGCGGCGAATACCGGCAGCTCGAGAAGCACATCGCGGCGGGCGCCACGTTTCTGTCGAACTTCCTGCTGTGGGGCGAATCCGGCTACTTCGATGCCGCGGCGGAATCGAAGCCGCTCCTGCACCTGTGGTCGCTCGGCGTCGAAGAGCAGTTCTATCTGATGTGGCCGCCGATTCTGTATTTCTGCTGGAAACGCGGGCTGAACATGGTGACGGCCATCGTCGCGATCGTCGCCGGTTCGTTCCTGTTGAACGTGTCGCTGGTCGGATGGAACGCTATCGCCGCGTTCTACGCGCCGTTGACGCGTTTGTGGGAGCTTCTCCTCGGCGGGCTGCTCGCCTACGGCGAGCTGTTTCATCGGGCGCGCATCACGTCTGCCGTCAACGAGGTCGTCTTCGTGTCCGTCGACCGCTACGACGATCGGTTCGTGGCGAACCTGAAAGCGGGACTGGGTCTGACGCTCATCGCGCTTGCCGTCGCGCTGCTCGGCAAGAACGCGGCGTATCCGGGGTGGTGGTTCAGTGCCCCGGCGGCGCGTCCTTTCGCCGCCGCGGTCGGCCTGGCCGACGGCGCGCTCTACCCCGGATGGTGGGCGTTGCTGCCGGTCGTCGGCACCGCGCTGCTGATCTGGGCAGGGCCCGACGCCGCCATCAACCGACGGCTGCTCGCGTTGCGCGTGCTCGTCTACATCGGTCTCATCAGCTATCCGCTGTATCTGTGGCACTGGCCGCTGCTGTCGTTCGCTCGCATCATGGAAAGCGGCGAAGCGCCGAGGAGCGTGCGCGCGGCCGCGATCGCGATTGCATTCATCCTCGCCGCCGCCACCTACGAAGCGGTCGAGCGGCCGATTCGCCGCGGCGTCAGCCGGCGCACACCGCTTCGGCTGGCGACGGTCGCGGCGGCGCTCGCGGTCGTCGCGTCGATCTCGTTCTACTCCTACGAGACCGATGCGTTCACGTCGCGGACGCCGCAGTTCGCAACCGCCGTGGATCCGCCGATGCGCTCGCCGAGGCACGACCCGCAGTGCGGCGAGCGATTTCCAACCGAAGGCGAATACTGCCAGGAGTACGCACCGGGCCTGCCTGTGACGGCGGCGCTCATCGGCGACAGCCACGCGGAGCATTTCCTCAACGGCGTCGGCGCATTTCTTCGCGACAAAGGCCAGACCGTCGTGCATCTCGGCGAATCGGGATGCCCGCCGCTGTTCGACGTCGAGCGTGCCACGACAGGCGTCGGCGACACGTGCCGGGCCGCCGGCAACTCGGTGCTGAATCTCGTCGCGAACAGACCGGAACTGAGGACGGTCATCCTGTCGTTCCGCGGCGCCGTCGACGTGAGCGGGACCGGCTTCGGCGAGACAGAGCGCGAGCTGCGCGTGTCGTTCAGAACAGCCGACGCCAACCTCGCGCCGCCAGACGCGATGAAGAAGGCGCTCGCGCGCACCGTTGAATTCCTGCTCGATCACGGCAAGACCGTGTGGCTGCTGCTGCAAGTACCGGAGCTCGATTTCCGCATCGACCAATGCGTCGGTCGCCCGCTCAGCTTCAGCCATCATGTGCGCACTCCCTGCGCGGTGCCGAAAGCGGAGGTCGTCGAACGCCAGGGGGTGTACCGGCAAATCGTCCGCGAAGTGAACGACAAGCTGCCGGCGCTCCACGTGTTCGATCCGATGCGCTTTCTCTGCGACGACCGCTGGTGCTACGCGGTCGTCGACAACGTCCTCCTGTATCTCGACAACAACCATTTGAGCCGCGCCGGTTCGTTGTTCTTCGCGGACAAGTTCACCTTCTGACGTGGCGACCGCTCCGCTGGCCATCCAGCTCGCGCATGTCTCGAAGCGGTACCGGACCGGCCGCTCGAGGACGATCGTCGATCTCGTCGCGTCGAACCTCGATCGACTCCGCGGCCGCGCGGCCGAAGTGCACAGCGCGACGCGCGGCCGCATCGACGCGACGATTCACGCGCTGCGCGATGTGTCGCTCGACGTCCCGCAGGGCTCGGGCGTCGGCATCATCGGCAGGAACGGTGCGGGCAAGACGACGCTTTTGAAGCTCATTTCACGCGTGACGTGGCCGACGAGCGGCTCGGTGCGCGTGGCCGGACACGTCGTGTCGCTGATCGAGCTCGGCGCGGGCTTCCACCCGGAGCTCACGGGGCGCGAGAACGTCTACCTCGGCGCCGGCCTCTTCGGTCTGACGCGGCGCGAGATCGATCGGCAGTTCGACGCCATCGTGCAGTTCGCCGATGTCGAGCGACTGATCGACACGCCGATGAAGCGCTATTCCTCCGGACTCTACGCTCGGCTTGGCTTCGCCGTCGCCATCTTCTCCCGTCCCGACATCGTGCTCGTCGATGAAGTGCTCGCCGTCGGCGATGCCGCGTTCCGCCGCCGCGCGCTCGAGGCGCTGCGCCGCCTGATCGCCGAAGGGAAGACCGTCCTGTTCATCTCGCACGACATGTGGAACGTGCGGCGGCTGTGCAGTCAGATTGTGTGGATGGCGGAGGGACGCGTGCGCGCGGTCGGACCGGCCGGCGACATCGCCGAACGCTATATGGACGAGGTGAATCTCGAGGCGCTCGCGAATCAGTCGAATGCGCTGCAGAGTCATCGCGGCGGCACCGGCGAGATCCGCTATGCGTCGGTCGATCTCGTCGACGCGGCCGGGCGTCCGGCGTCGATGCTCGCACCCGGTGACGCGCTCGTCGTGCGCGCGGCCTATCGAGCCGACCAGCCGATCGATCGTCCCGTCTTCGAGATCGCCATCATCGACGTCGATACCGGGCTCGTCGTCACGACGGCGAAGTCGACACGGTCCGACGTGCCGCCGGTGATCGGCGACGGCGTCATCGAGTGCCGCTTCCCGCGGCTGCCGCTCCGGCCGCGGCAATATGTCCTCCGGTTGTCGATCACCGACCGCCATCAGCTCGCGTCGTACGACGTCGTGACCGCCGGGCCTCGCTTTGCCGTCAGCGGACAAGGCCGTGGCGTCGACGGCCTCGCTCCGACCGGCGACGACGACGACGGTCTCGTGTCGGTGACGTACGAATTCGTGCATCTCGGCGCGGCGGCGCCGGCGGCGGAGCGCGCGTGAGCGCCAGGCGCTTCGACTCCGCTCAGGGCAGCCCCTTCGACCGCGCCCGGGGCGGGCCGGTCGTGTTCGTGTCGGTGCCGCACGGCGGCGCCGCCGGCAACATTCTCCGCACGGGCCTCATGAAGCGTTTGCTCGACGCGCAGCCCGACTGCGAGATCGTCCTTCTCTCGCCGCTCGCGAACGACGAAGCGTTCGTCCGCGAGTTTCAGCACGCGCGCGTTCGCGTCGTCGATCTTCCACCGCACCGGCCCGAAGGGCGCGAGGCGCGGCTGATGGCGCTGATACAGGCGAGCTACATCGACTCGCGCGTCACCGAGTCGGTGGCGATTCGGCGTCAGGAAGCGATCGCCAACAAGACGATCCGGTGGATTCGAGCCAAGCGCCTGCTGGCGTCGGCGTTCGCACCCTCCATCGTCCGGAAGCCGACGCGATACGAGTTGATCGATCGACTCGTCTCGCATCCGTGGGCCGAGGCGTTGTTCGACCGCCATCGGCCCGCGCTGCTCGTCACGTCGAGTCCCGGTCTGATCTTTTCAGAGATCCCGCTGCTCAGAACGGCGGTTCGCCGCCGGATTCGCGCCGTCGCCGTCGATCCGAGCTGGGACAACTTCACGAACAAGCTGCTGCCGGTCCGCCGCGTCGACCGGCTGATCGTCTGGAACGCGTTGATGCAGCAGCAGGCGGTCGACCTGCACGGCTACGCGCCAGAGGACATCCGCATCGCGGGCGCACCGCAGTGGGATCTGTACTTCCGCGATGGCACGTTCGTCCCGCGCGACGCGTTCTTCCGCCGCATCGGCGCCAATCCCGCGCGCAAGCTCATTACGCTGACGACGACGCCGCGCGCGCTGTATGCGCACCACGATCACGTGCTGCGCGTGTTGATCGATGCTCTCGCGTCACGCGCGTGGCGGCACGATGCGCAGCTGCTCGTGCGATTGCATCCGCGCGACGACCTGGACGCCTACGCAGCCTTCCACGGGACGCCGCACGTGATCATCGAGAAGCCGTTTCGTCCGACCGTCCGCGCCGGCGACGGTCTCGCCGTCGACTTCACCGTCGACAACCAGATTCACCTCGCCAATACGATGCGCCACAGCGACGTCGTCGTGAACGTCGCGTCGACGCTCGCGGTCGAAGCGGCGATTGTCGACACCCCGGTTGTGAACGTCGCCTTCGACGGCGAGACGCCGACGGAATGGACGCGATCGGCGCGCAGGTACTATCGCTTCACTCATTACGTGAACGTGACGCGTCACGGCGCGGTGCGCGTCGCCGGGACACCCGCGCAGCTCGTCGAAGCGATAGGACGGTATCTCGACGACCCGTCGCTCGATCGCGAAGGACGGCGCCGGGTCGCGCTCGAGCAGTGCGGGTTCCTCGACGGCCGCGCCGCCGAGCGCGTCGCCGGCTTCGTCGTCGAAGAGCTGAACGCAATCTGCGGGACGCCGGCCGGAACGCTCGCCGCCGTCGCGCGATGAAGGCGATGAAAATCGGCAAAGATGTCGTCCGGTTTCGGATTATACGAATGCGTAATGGCTGCCTCGCGGTGCAGTGGACGCGGGCGCGATCCGAGCCACACCGTGGAGCGGCGCCCCGTCAGCGCACCGCTCGCCGTCCGAGCAACACACGGCGCCAGCACCGTTATTTCCAACGCGTGTCCACGTACGCGACCGCAGGATTGCGGTCGCGTGAGGTGGCTGGCGCCGCGTGTTGATCCCTTCGCCTGTCGACGGACGGCTCGAAGGCGCGCTGACGGGCCGCCGCTCCACGGCGTTTGACACTGTGTTGGCGTACGTCGAATCTCCGTAGTCGAGACTCTCGCCGACGTGGCGCTGTGAGGCTCTGTTCTAGATACGCCCGAGCGCGACGGCGCGAGGGCGTCAGCGCAGCGCCTGCGGCTCGAGCGAGCGCGAACGCGCGAGCGAGGCGAGCGGGGGTGGGGCCCCGCGAGCATTGCGAAATGCCGTGGAGCCCCACGAGCATACAGGCGCCGGAGGGAAGCCCGGCGAAGCCGGGCCGCCGAGTGAGAGCGAGCGGGGGTGGGGCTCCGTGGCGACGTTCTGTTCTAGATACGCCCGAGCGCGACGGCGCGAGGGCGTCAGCGCGTCGGGGTGGGGCCCCACGCGAATAAGAAAATGTGTGGGATTGCTGGATTCGTATCGTTCGACGGCTGTTCGCCCGACGGCGACCGTCTCGAGCGGATGATCGCCACGCTGCGCCACCGCGGCCCCGACGATTGCGGCACATTTGTCGATCCACCGGCGGCACTCGCGGCCGCGCGGCTGAGCATCATCGACGTCGCCGGCGGGCATCAGCCGATCTCGATCGACGGCGGCGCCATCACGGTGGTGCAGAACGGCGAGATCTACAACTACGTCGAGCTGCGCGACGAGCTGCGGCGCGCCGGACGCCGCTTCACGACCGCGTGCGACACCGAAGTGATCGCGCACCTGTACGCCGCCGAAGGCATCGATGGCTTCAGCCGCATGCGCGGGATGTTCGCGATCGCCATCTGGGATGCGCCGCGGCGGCGGCTCGTGCTCGCGCGCGATCGCGCCGGCAAGAAGCCGTTGTATTACCTGCGGCAGAACGGCGAGTTGATCTTCGCGTCCGAAACGAAAGCCATCCTCGATGCCATCGGTGGTTCGCCCGCGGTGAGCGCCGACGCGCTGCTCAGCTTTTTCACCTTCGGCTACGTAGCCGGCGAGACCGCCGTCTTCGAGGGCATGCGGCGCGTGCCGCCCGGCTCGGCGCTCGTCGTCGACGCCGCGGACGCGGCGTCGCGGCTCGAAGCGTTCTGGCAATGGCCGCAGGCCGCCGAATGCGACGCATTGCCGGAAAGCGAGGCGATTGAGCAGCTCCGCGCCGAGCTGAGCGAGGCCGTTCGCATCCGGCTGCGATCCGACGTCCCGCTCGGCGCGTTCCTGAGCGGCGGCGTCGACTCGGCCGCCGTTCTCGCGCTGATGGCGAAGCATTCGCCGCGACCGGTACAGACGTTCACGATCGGGTTCGGCGATCCCGCCTACGACGAGCTCGACGATGCGCGCGCGACCGCGGCGGCGTTCCGGGCCGATCATCACGAGCAGGTCGTGACGCCTGACTGCATCCGCGTCGCCGAGACGCTCGCCGTCCATTACGACGAGCCGTTTGCGGACGCATCAGCCATCCCCACGTTCCACGTTGCCGCGCTCGCACGGAAACACGTCACCGTCTGCCTGACCGGCGACGGCGGCGACGAGCTGTTCGCCGGCTACACACCGTACGCCGACGCGCTGGCGCGCATCGGATCCGCGCCGGTCGATGCGTTGAGGAGCGCGATCGGCGCCGGCGCTCGCTTCGTCTCGACGCACGCGCGCGGCAAAGGCCGGTTGTCCACGCTGGCGCTCGGCCCGGAGGCGTGGTTCGTGTGGCGCCGGACGGTGTTTCCCGAGTACCTGCTCGAAACGGTCGTCGACCCGGATGTGCTCCGCGCGGCGGCCGCGCGGCCCGAACGATGCGCCGTTGCGGCGATTCGCGCGGCGCGCGGCACGCTCCTCTCGCGCCTGCAGCGCTGGGACCAGCAGCACTATCTTCCGGACGACATCCTCGTGAAAGTCGATCGCGCCACGATGGCGCATTCGCTCGAGGCGCGCTGCCCGCTCCTCGATCACAAGGTGATCGAGCTGGCGGCCAGGCAGACGTCGGCGCGGCACGGCGACGCGACGACGACGAAGCGGCTGTTCAGAGAAGTCATCCGTCCATGGGTGCCGCCCGCGGTGCTCGAGCGGCCGAAGCGCGGCTTCGGCGTCCCGCTGCGCCGGTGGTTCCACGAACAGATGATCGGCTGGGCGAGGGACATCCTGTCCGATCCGCGGACGCGTCAGCGCGGGTGGACGCGGCCGTCGCAGGTGGCGGTGCTGCTCCGGCAGCACGAGAGCGGCGCGCGCGATCACGCCAAACGCATCTGGGCGCTCGTGTGCCTCGAGCTGTGGGCCCGCGCCCACATCGATCCCGTGCGAACGCCCGTTCAGCGATGCGCGTGACGATGCTCGTGCGGTGCCTCGCGATGATGCGGGGCGGCGGCGAAACGCGGCATCTCGCCTGGGCGCACGAGCTCGGCGGGCTCGGCATCGACGTCGACATCGTCACCGGCGCCCCGCTGCTCGGGCAGTCGCGGTACCCCCTCGAGGGCGTGAACGCGACCGTGCTGCGATCGCCGTATGCGCGCGACTTCGTGTACCGCTTCCAGAACCGCCGCGGCTTCGGCCGGCTGACGATGACCGCGCTGCACGTCGACGAGGAATGGTTCTGCCGCGCTGCGTGGCGGCGCATCGCAGCCTCCGATCGAAAGCCCGACGTCGTCCATGCGCATGCGCTGCACCAGGCCGCGCGGCTGCGCACGGAGGATATTCCCGTCGTCATCAATCTGCCCGGCGAGCCCAACGTTCGCTACACGGCCGACCTCCGCCTCGCCGACGCGCTGGTCGCCGACGGATGGGCGGCGGAACATCTGCCGCAGCGGCTGGGCCGTGCGATCGACCGCGTGCCCAAGGGCGTTGACACCGAACTGTTCCAGCCGGGCGGGCCGTCGCTGCGATCCGCGCTGCGGCTCCACGACAGATGCGTCGTGCTCGCGGTTGCCCGGCTGGTGCCGATCAAGAACCTCACGCTGCTGCTCGATGCGTTCGCGCTGGTGCGCCGCCGCATCGGCGCGGCGCATCTGGTGATCGTCGGCGATGGCCCGGAAGCGACCGCGCTGCACGCGTACGCGACGACGCTCGACGTCGCCGACGCGGTGACGTTCACCGGCGCCGTGCCGCATCGCGACATGCCGTCGTTCTATCGCAGCGCCGACGTGTTCGCGTTGTCGTCGGCGTTCGACAACTCGCCCAACGTCATCCTCGAGGCGATGGCGTGCGGCCTGCCGGTCGTGACGACCGACGTCGGCGGCGTTCGCGAGTTCGTGGTCGACGGGATCGGCGGCGCCGTGGTCGAGCGCGACAACGCCGTCCGGTTCGCGTCGGCGCTGGAAAGGTATCTCGCGTCGAGGGAAGCGGCGTGTGCGGCGGGCACGCGCAGCCGCCAGCGCACGCTGACCGAGTTCTCGTGGCGCGCGAGCGCGGTGCGGCTGCTCGACGTGTACCACCGCGTCATCGAGGCGCGGCGGGACGGCACCGCGCGCGCGTCGGCATGAAAGTCGCCATTCGTGACGACGACGCCTGCTACTTCACCCCGCCGGAATCGCTCGTCCGTGTCTATCACGACGTCTGGGATCGGGTGCCGGTCTGCCTCGCCACCGTGCCGTTCGCAATCGGCTACGAACGCGCCGGCATTCCCCGCGAGCACTGGCGCTCGCACGAGATGTTCCCCCTCGATCGGAATCCCGAGCTGATCGCCGCGCTGAAGGAGTGGCTTGCTTCGCGGCGCGCCACCGTGGCGCTGCACGGTTACACGCACGAGGATTTCCGCGACGGATACGAGTTTCAGGCGGCGCCGGATCCGGAGCGTCGCGTCGGCGAGGGGCTGGCGTACCTGAACGCGGCGCTCGGCACGAGCATCAGCGTTTTCGTGCCGCCGCACAACGCGCTGTCGAAGCGCGGTCTGGCGGCGGTCGCCCGCGCCGGCCTGAACATTCTCGGCTCGTTCCTGTCGTTTCGTCCGTCGATGCGATCGTGGGACCGCACGACGCTCGGCAACTGGTGGCGCGTCCGTCGATTTCGCCGCGCGACCGGCCGCACGAAAACCGATCGCCTCGTCTACCCGCACGTGCTGCGATACAGCGGCCACGCCGAGTTCGGCTGCCACAGCCTGGTTCCGGGCACGACGTCCGGCGAGCTCGTCGCCGGCTTCGAAGAGGCGCGGCGAGCCGGCGGACACTTCTGCCTGGCGACGCATTACTGGGAAATCACCGATGCGATGAAGGCCGTCCTGCTGCAATTCATCGATCACGCCGCGGCCTGCAACGATGTCCGGTTCGTCGCGGCAGAGGAGCTGTTCGCATCGTGAGCAGCGCGTCGACCATTTACGACCCGGCCTACGCGCGCCGCTACCGCGCCCACGACGACGAGTTCGAATCGAGCGAGCCGTGCCGGCGCTTCGCCGGGTGGCTGCACCAGTTGTGCGCGGCGATGACGCCGCCGATCGACGTCCTCGATCTCGGTTGCGGCACCGGCCGGTACTTCTGGGCGCTGACGGGCGTCCGCAACCTGGTCGGCATCGACGCCTCGCCGGCGATGCTCGCCGAAGCACGCCGCCCGCACAATGCGGAGTTGATTACGGCGCGGATGGTGACGCTCATCGAGGGCGACATCGCTTCGTACCCCGTGGACGAAGGGCGCTTCGATCTCGTGTATTCGATTGGCGTTCTCGCGGAGCACGCGCCGCTCGACGAGTCGATTGTCGCCCGCGTGGCGCGCTGGCTGAAGCCGGGCGGCCAGTTCGCGTTCACGACCGTGCATCCCGACTCGCCGTCGATTCCGCTCACGTTGAAGCGCACGCTCGGCCGCGCCATCGCCCCGATAACGCCGTCGCCGCTGGCGCAGCCGCTGCGCGATCGCCTGCTGGCGCGCGGTCGCTATGCCGACGAGCGGCGCGTGCGCGAGCTCCTCGAGCCGCGGTTCGTGATCGACTCGCTGTTCCGGTTCGAATCGGAGGCGCATCTGCACTGCTGGTGCGTCGCGCGCAGAGGGGCATGACCTCTTACCAGGATCGGCGCGCGCTGGTCATCGGCGGATTGGGGTTCATCGGCACGGGCGTCGTCGATCGACTGCGCGACCTGCGCGCGCAGGTCACCGTCGTTACGCGGTCGGTCGGCGCGCATCGCGATGCGGTGTCGGCTCTGTCGGCGGCAGGCGTTCGTGTGATCGAGGCCGACCTGCGCGACGCGGCGGCGATCGGCGCGGCGGTTCGCGATCAGCAGGTGGTCTTCAATCTTGCCGCGCAGTCCGGCGCCGTGCAGAGCATGGAGGATCCGTGGACGGATCTCGATATCAACTGCCGCGGCAACCTCGTGCTGCTCGAGGCGCTGCGCGAGCGGGTGCCCGAAGCGAGGCTGGTGTTCGTCAGCTCGCGGCTCGTGTACGGCAGCGGCGGCGCCGGTGCGGTTGGCGAAGAGCGCGTTCCGGATCCGCTCTGCATCCACGCCGTTCACAAAGCAGCCGTCGAGCAATACCTGCGGGTGTACGGGAGGGTCTACGGCCTTGCGTTCGCCGTCGCCCGACTGACCAATCCCTACGGACCGGGCCAGCCGCCGGGCCGAACGGCCTACGGCGTCGTCAACCGGTTGATTCACCTCGCGTTAGCGGGTGAAGTCCTGAGGATTTACGGCGACGGGGGACAGCGCCGCGACTACATATATATAGATGATGCGGTCGAAGCCGTCCTCTGTGTCGGCGAAGCGGCGGCGAAGGAAGGACCCGTCTTCAACGTCGGCAGCGGCATCGGGACGCCGCTCGTCGACATGGCGCGCGCCATCACGGCGATGGCCGGCAGCGGACGCGTCGAGCTCGTCGACTGGCCGCCGCTCGCCCGGAAGATCGAAACCGGCGATTTCGTCGCGAACATCGATCGGCTGCAGCGGGAACTCGGCTGGCGGCCGCGCGTGCCGCTCGCGGACGGACTCCGGCGCACGGTCGCGTATTACCGGGCCCACGTCGCGTGAGCATGAAGCGCACGCGCGTGGTCTATCTGGCGCACACGTTCATGATCGGCGGCGCCGAGGAAATGGTGCTCAATCTCGTACGACACCTGCCGCGGCGCTTCGACGCGTGCGTCTGCTGCATTCATGACGCAGGTCCCATCGGCGACGAGATTCGCAAGACCGGGACGCCGGTCGACGTGCTGGGACTCAACCCGGGCGTGCGTCGGCCATGGGACGTCGGCGCCATCCGCGAGTATCTGCGCCGTACGCAGCCGCACATCGTCCACACGTTTCTGCTGACGGCCAGCCTCTACGGACGCCTGGCGGCGATCCTCGCTCACGTACCGATCATCATCGGCACCGAAGTGAACATCTACGAGCGGAAGAAGCGTCATCATGCGCTCGCCGAGCGGCTGCTCTTGGCCGGCACCGACCGCGTGATCGCGTCGGCCGAATCGGTGCGCGAGTACTACCTGAAACAGGTGCACGCCGCTTCGTCCAAGGTCGACGTCATCTACAACGCCGTCGACTTCGCACAAGCGGAGCCGACGGTTTCACCGGCGGAGGTGCGAGCGTCGCTGGGGATTGCCGCCGATGCGCCGACCGCCGGCGTCATCGCGCGGTTGACCGAACAGAAGGGGCATCGGTTCCTGTTCGAGGCTCTTGCGAACACTCCCGAGCTCTCCGCCGTCCGCCTCATCGTCGTCGGTGGAGGCGAGCTCGGCGAGCCGCTCGCGCGCCTTGCGGGCGCGCTCGGGATCGGTTCGCGCGTGCATTTCGTCGGCCCGCGCCGCGATCTCGGCAACCTGCTCGGGGCGATGGACGTGTTCGTGATGCCGTCGCTGTGGGAAGGCCTGCCGCTGTCGCTGGTGCTGGCGATGGGCGCGTCGCGCCCGGTCGTGGCGACGCGCGTCGCCGGCATCCCCGAAGTCGTCGAGGACGGCCGGACCGGTCTTCTCGTCCCGCCCGGCGATGCGGCAGCGCTCGGCGGTGCGCTGGCGCGCCTGTTCGGCAGCGCCGACCTGCGCGCACGGCTCGGACGCGATGCGCGCGCATCGGTCGTGCCACGCTTCAACGTCGCGAAGTACGTCGATTCGGTCGTCGCCCTTTACGAACGCCTCTTGTCGGAACGGGCAGCGTGAAATTAGGAATTGTTTATCACATGCCGTTCTGGCGCGCGCCGGACGGGACGCTGCGCGAAGTCGAGGGCTCGTTCGCGCGCTACGTCGACTCGCTCGCGCCGTACTTCGACGAGATCGTGTTGTCGGTTCCGCTGCTGCGCGCGGCGCGCGGCGAAGGGACGGCGGTGCGCGCTCCGAACGTCACGCTGGTCCCGCTGCCGCACTTCGACGGACCGCTGCAGTTCTACCCGCGCCTGCCGCTGATGCTGCCGCGGCTGCTGCGTTTCGCGAAACAGATCGACCTGCTGCACTGCCGGGTCCCGACGCCCGCTGCCATCTTCGCGTTCGCCTGCGCCCGTCTTTTCGGCCGCGCCGCCTTCGTCCTCATCGTCGGCGATCTGGCGGCCGTGCAGCCGACGGTGCCGTATCGCGGCGCGAAGAAGCGGCTGTGGGATTGGTACACCGCGTTCGAAGAACGCAACGTGCAGTGGATGGCCGATCGGTCGCTGGCCTTCGCGAACGGCGCGGCGCTCGCGCGCAAGCACTCGGGCCGACATGTCGTCGTCGAAACGCGAACGACGACGATCGGCGCCGGCGATGTCGCGACGAGAGACGATACGTGCGCGGCGCCGAGGAAGCGGATCCTCACCGTCTCCCGCATCGATCCGCGCAAGGGACTTCGCGTGCTGCCCGACGTCGTCCGCCGGCTCGTCGACGGCGGCTTCGATGTCTCGCTCGACATCGTCGGACCGGCGGTCGGTTCGCCGGGCATCGCCGAGCAGCAGGAGGTCGAGCGTCAAGCGAGGGCACTCGGCGTGGAAGAACGGCTTCGCATCGTCGGGCCCATGGCGCTCGAGCGTCTGCTCCCGCTGTATCGCGAATACGACCTGTTCGTGCTGCCGACGCTGCCGGGCGAAGGCGTGCCGCGCGTGCTGCTCGAGGCGATGGCCGGCGGAGCGCCCATCGTGGCGACGTGTGTCGCCGGAATTCCGGGTCTGATTACGCACGAGACCAACGGCCTGCTGGTGGA
Organism: Acidobacteriota bacterium; assembly: GCA_003222395.1. Classification (GTDB taxonomy): domain Bacteria; phylum Acidobacteriota; class Vicinamibacteria; order Vicinamibacterales; family CAVVIG01; genus Gp6-AA45. The sequence goes on along the minus strand of QHWB01000038.1, from coordinate 876 downwards.
CGCGCCGACCGCGGACGCGCTGGCCGATGCCCTCGCGCGGCTGATCGTCGATTTCAGCCTGCGCCGGCGTCTGATTGCCGCGGGCTACGCGACTGCGCGCGCGCACACGCTGGAAGTCCAGGCCGGGCGGATGATGACAGACGTGTCGGCGCACCTCGGCGTGGAGACATGCGTCCCCGCATCTGCTTCGTACTTCCGTCGCTGAACGGCGGCGGCGCCGAACGGGCGGCCGTGCAGATTCTCAACGCGCTCGACGGCTCGCGGTGGAATCGTTCGATGTATCTGTTCGAGCGGCGCGGCCCGTATCTGAACGATCTCGACCAGACCATCGCGCTCGACGCCGGCCGCGACGGATCGCGGCTGCAGCGTTGGAACGCGCTTCGAAAGTACCTGCGCGCCGAGCGTCCGGACGTGGTCGTGTCGTTCCTGAGCTACTTCACGGTTTTGACGGCGGCGCGGGCGGCCGGCGTCGGATCGCGCATCGTGTTCAATCAGCAGACGCCCATGTCGGGATTTCTCCGCGACGCCGATTACCAGTGGCGGCATCCGTGGCATCGCCGCGCGTTCGGCGTCGTGACGAGGCTCGGCTACCGCCTCGCCGACGCGATCGTCACCTCGTCGGTCGGAGTCGCCGACGATCTCGTCAAGCAGTTCGGCGTCGCACGCGAGCGGATTCGGGTGGTCCACAACCCCGTCAACCTCGACGCCGTCGACCGATCGTCGCGCGAGCCGCTCGGTCCGCCGTTCGAAGAAATGTGGAAGCATCCGGTGGTCGTCGCCGCAGGACGGCTCGCCGACGCGAAGAACTATCCGCTGCTGATTGAAGCGATCGCTCTCCTTCGCGCTCACGTGCCCGTGCGCCTGTTCATCCTGGGA
>QHWB01000037.1 GCA_003222395.1 Acidobacteriota bacterium | reverse complement strand
ACGCGGGAAATCGTGACCGTCGGCATCGACGGGCTCCTCGTCGATCGGCATCAGCCGGAGGCCGTCGCGGCGGCGCTCGAGCGCGTTCTCGTCGACGAGCCGTTTCGCGCGCAGCTCTCGTCGGCGGCGCGCGGCAGCGCGCGGCGCTTCGCGCTGCCCGCCGTAGCGGCGGCGTACGACCGTGTGTTCGGCGCGGTGCTCGCATGACTGACAGGCAGTGAAGCGAATTGTCTTCAACGTTGTCGCCGGCACGCTGGCGGTCGTCATCGTCCTCGTCGGCCTGGAGCTGCTTGCAACCGGGTATCTCCTCGTTCGCGACCGCCGGTACACTCCGGCGCGCGCGCGGCTCGCGGCTGCGAGACGGAACACGTTCATCGACATGGTCACGGCCGGGAGCAGCGGGTGCCGCTACGTCGACACGCTCTTTCCGCACCCGTACCTGGCGTTCGTGCATCACGGAAACGCTCCGTGCGGTGTGGCCGACGTCAACAACATCGGGCTGTTCGGACGCGACTTTCCATCCGAGAAGCCGGGGGACAAGTTCGTCGTCCTCGTCACGGGCGGGTCGGTCGCCGCCCAGTTCATGCGCTTCGTTCGAGGCGGGCCGTCGTACCTGGAGGCGGCGCTGAACCGCGACTACGACTCGCCGACGGGCCGGCCCTTCTGGCTGCTGAACGGCGGCGACGGCGCGTGGAAACAGCCGCAGCAGCTGTTTCTCTTCCTGCTGTACGCCGACGCGGTCGATGCGGTCGTGACCCTCGACGGGTTCAATGAGCACTTCATGCTCGGCGGGTTCATGCGCTTCGAGTACCCCGCCAACAACTTCGCGTTCGTCAACCCGATGGCGAACAGCGACTTTTCGGACGTGGTCAAGCGATGGATGGCGGCCAGGGTCTTTACGTTCGCGACCGGCAATCCGATCCTGTCGCGTTCGCAGGCAGTTTACCTCGTGCTCGCCCGCATCGATCAGTACCTGCGCGAGACGCCAGCAGCGGCGGTGCCGCGGAAGACCACGGTCGAGAGCATGTTCGCCCTGCCGGGCACTTGGTCGAAAGAGCAGCGAATCGGTTGGACCGACGCGCAGTACCAGAAGTACATCCGCGCGATGGATGCCGTTGCCGCGCAGCATCATGTGCTGACGGCGCACTTCATCCAGCCCGCGCCCGCCATCGGCAAGGTCCTCACGCCGGAAGAGCGAACGCTCGCAGAACCGTTGGACTATGCGGCGCTCTATCAACGCATGACACGCGATCTCATGCAGCTGCAAAGCGACGGCACGCCGATATTCAGCCTGCTCGACGTCTTCAATGAGCGGCATGACACGCTGTACGCGGACAAGGTCCATGTGCATCAGGACGAGGACGGAACGAGTGAAGGATATCGACTGATCGCCGAGCGCATCGCGCGCCAGCTCGGCGAAACATGGCAGCTCGAGCGGAAGAAGCTGGCGTCGGTACACCCTTGACCCGCAACCTCCCAGGGTTCTCTTTTCACCGTCGGAGGCTCGATCGTGACTGTTTCGGATGCTGATTCGCTCGTCGTGATTACGGGTGCAGGCGGTTTCATCGGCGGTCATCTGGTTGCCGACCTGCGGGCTTCAGGGTTTCGTCGTCTGCGCGCGATAGACATCAAACCGCTCGATCGGTGGTACCAAGTCGTTCCCGGTGTCGAGAACGTCGTGCGCGACCTGAGGGACCGATTGGCGTGCGAAGAGGCGGTCAACGGTGCGTCGCAGGTCTACAACCTCGCATCGGATATGGGCGGAATGGGGTTCATCGAAACCCACAAGGCCGACTGCATGATTTCAGTCCTGATCAACACGAACATGTTGATCGCGGCACGCGATGCAGGAGTCGAACGGTACTTCTTCTCATCGTCCGCGTGCGTATATGCGGCCGACAAGCAGACCCAGCCCGACGTCGCTCCGCTCAGCGAAGCCGACGCCTACCCGGCGATGCCAGAGCACGGCTACGGGTGGGAGAAGCTGTTTGGCGAGCGCATGTGCCGGCATTTCTACGAAGATTTCGGCCTTGAGACACGGGTTGCGCGCTATCACAACGTGTACGGACCTGGCGGCACCTACGACGGCGGCCGGGAAAAGGCGCCGGCGGCTATCTGCCGGAAGATCATTACCGCGCAGCTCGCCGGCGCAACCGACATCGAGGTCTGGGGCGATGGGGAGCAAACGCGGAGTTTCATGTATATCGATGACTGCCTTTATGGCACGCGCAGGCTCATGCAATCCGACGTGCGAGAGCCGATTAACATCGGCAGCGACGAGCTCGTCACCATCAACCAGCTGATCGACGTCGTCGAGCAGATCGCCGGGCGCAAGTTCCGGCGCCGGTACAATTTGAGCGCGCCGAAAGGCGTCCGCGGACGCTGCAGCGACAACGCGTTGATCAAAGACAGGCTTGGCTGGGCCCCCTCGGTTCGCCTCCGCGACGGGATGGAAAAGACCTACCGCTGGATCCACGACCAGATCACGACGCCGGCCGCGATGCGGCGCATCTACGCCTGAGTCGAAACGCAGTGCTGCTCAAGTGAATTCTGTCGCCACTGTACCTCGACGCAGCGCCTGGTTTGGCCGCGCAGTGGCAGCCACGCTTCGGCAGACGGCCGCAGTCGGCCGCATGGTAGTCGACTCACGTCGAGTGCTGTACGCGCTGACGCTGATCGACTGCCGGCAAAAATACGCGGGGTCGATCCTCGGCACGTTGTGGTACCCGCTCTACTCGCTGCTCCTGCTCGGGAGCTATTCGTTCATCTACCTGGTCGTGTTCCGGATGAAGTACCGCGAGTTCGGCACGTACGGCTTCGTGCTTTTCATTTTTGCGGGCCTCATTCCGTATCTCGGCTTCAGCGAGGCGCTCTCGGGCAGTGTGTTGTCGGTTCGCGCGAGCCTGACGCTCCTTCGTAATTCCGTGTTTCCTCTCGAGCTCGTGCCGCTCAAGCACGTGCTCTCCGCGTTCGTTCCGCTGTGCTGTTCGCTGGCGATTGTGATCCTGATGATCCTTCCGACGAGTCACGCGGGGTGGCATCTGCTCTACCTGCCAGTCCCGCTGATATCGCTGCTGTGCCTGTCGCTGTGTGGGGCCTGGCTCCTGTCCGGGATCGCGGTCGCCGTGCCGGACGTGGCGCAATTCGTGAACATCGTCTTGCTTCTCTTCATGTTCGTCTCACCGATCGGCTACTCGATCGACATGGTGCCTGAGCGGGCGCGCCTGTTTGTCTACCTGAATCCGATGACATTCCTGATCGAGGCGTTCCGCTACTCGTTGCTCGGCGTGCGCCACACACCGCTGTGGGTCGATGCGTTGTTTCTCGCCGGCTGCGGAGCCGCGATGTGCGCCGCGGCCGCCCTGTTCCGTCAGTTCGTGCCAGCGTTGTTCGACTACGAATAGACCGATGCCGGGTCAGGCAGAGGCGATTGTCGCGGAGGGGCTCAGCAAGGTGTACCGCCTGTATCAGAGGCCGACCTACAAGCTGCTGGACGTCGTCGGCCTCTGTCCGGAGGGCGCGCGGTACTACACGGAGCATGTCGCGCTGCGCGACATCGATTTGCGTATCGGCTGCGGCGAGAAGGTCGCGATCATCGGGCGTAACGGTGCGGGGAAATCGACGTTGCTGAAGTTGATCACCGGCATCATCCGCCCGACGTGCGGGAGCGTGACGACCGTAGGGCGGATCTCGAACTTGCTGCAGCTCGGGACCGGATTTCATCCCGAATTCACGGGGCGGCAGAACGTGTACGCGAGCCTTGCGCACCAGGGCATCACCGGCGCTGACGCGGATCGCCTGTTCGAGGAAGTCGTGACGTTCGCGGAAATCGAGGAATACGTCGATCAGCCGATGAAGACCTATTCAACCGGTATGTGCTCGCGGTTGATGTTTTCCTCGGTGATCGTGCTCAGGCCGGACATCCTCGCGGTCGACGAGGTTCTGGGCGTCGGCGACGCGTATTTTTCTCACAAGAGCTTCGAGCGGATGCGCGCCCTCTGCACCGAAGAGGGGACCACGCTGCTGCTGGTGACGCACGACATTTATTCGGCGATGCATTTGTGCGATCGGTTCATTTGGATCGACAGCGGCGCGGTCCGCTTCGACGGCGACGGCAAGGCGGCGGTCGCGATGTACGAGACGTCGATCAAGGAGCAGGAGGAGCACCGCCTCAGGCAGGAAAACGCGGCGCGAATCGCCCAAGCGAGCGAAGCGGTCCACATTCACGTCGTGGTGCGAACGCGCACCGGTTTCGCGCCCGATTCGCCGATTGGCCTCGAATCAATCGAATTGATCGGCCGCCGGGGCTCCACCGCGCTCGCGGTCGCCGACGGCGCTCCGGGATGGCACCTCGTGCCGGAAGGCAACCTTGCACCGCGCCAGACGATCGCCGGACGCGATTGCCGCACGATTGCGACGCACGGCTCGATCTACCACAAGGCGGAGTGGCTCGTGAGCACGCGCGGCCTCGGCGAGTTGACCGGCGCCAGGATCCGCTGGCGCTATGAAGGCGCCGACACCGTCGACTTCCGGGCGTTCACGCAACGGCGCTGCCTGCTGATCGCGGGAGAGCTGCCGGCCGGTCCCGGGTGGCAGGAACAGATGCTCACGGTTTCGAGCGGCGCGCCATCCGCGCTCGAGCCAATGAAGCAGACCGACTACGGAACGGGTCTGGTCCGGATTCATCAGGTGCAGTTCCTGGACGCGTCGGGCCAGCACGTGGTGCAGGTGCGCCACGGCGAATCGTTGACGGTGCGGGTGCACTGCGAAGCGACCGCGGTTGTTCCCGGGAATGCCGTCACGTTCGTGGTCGGCTTCGCGCGCCAGGGTTCACCGTACGCTGCGCACGTGTACGAGCCCGCGCTGCAGGTGCCCGACGCGCGCAAGTTCGTCGTCGACGCGACCATCAATCCGGTGCGCCTCGGCAGCGGCCACTGGCTGGTCACGCTCGGCATCGGGCAGCGGAACATGTTCGCGCGCGACGTCGTTCGCTACTTCACCATCGACGACGGCTGGTACCATTACGTCGGCGCGCGGCTTCAGATTCAGGTCCTGTCGGCCAGCCACCTCGACGAGGCGGGCTGCTTCATGGTCCATCCCGCTCGCATCGCGCTGATCGATGCATGAGACGCATATCCATCATCGGTTTGGGAAAACTCGGCGCGAGCATGGCGGCGGCGATCGCGAGCCGTGGGCACCAGGTGATCGGAGTCGACGTGAACCGCCGTGCGGTCGACGCAGTGAACAACGGTCGAGCGCCGGTGCAGGAGACCGGCCTTCAGCCACTGATCGAAGCAAATCGGACGCGCCTGCGCGCGACGATGAGCCACGTCGAAGCGATCGCGGAATCGGAACTGACCTTCGTGATCGTGCCGACGCCGAGCGACGATCGCGGGGCCTTCTCGCTCCAGTACGCCGCGTACGCGTTTCGCGAGATCGGCAGGGCGTTGCGCGCCAAGACCGAACGCCACACGGTCGTCTTGACCAGTACGGTGCTGCCCGGCGCGACGCGTCGCGGTCTCGTTCCGATTCTCGAGCACCACTCGGGCAAGATCGCCGGCGACGGGTTCGGCGTGTGTTACAGCCCCGAATTCATCGCGCTCGGCACCGTGATACGCGATTTTCTCAACCCCGATTTCCTTCTCATCGGCGAGTTCGATGCGACGTCGGGCGAGCACCTCGAGGCCTGCTACCGCGAGATCATCGACCATCCCGTGGAGGTGCGGCGGATGAGCCTCGAGAACGCGGAGCTGGCCAAGATTGCGGTCAACGCGTACGTCACGAGCAAGATCACGTTCGCAAACACGCTCGCTGAGATATGCGCGAAGATGCCGGGTGGCGACGTCGACACGGTCTCCGCTGCAATCGGGCTCGACACCCGAATCGGCCGCAAGTATCTCACCGGCGGTCTCGGCTTCGGTGGCCCGTGCTTCCCGCGCGACAACATTGCGCTCTCGTTCGTCGCGAGAGCACTCGGCGTCAGCGCCGACCTTTGCGTCAGCACCGACGCGCTGAATCGATCGATGGCGGCGCGAATCGTGTCCCGCCTGCGCGGGATCATCAGCCGTGATGTGACCGTTGCCGTGCTTGGCCTGGCCTACAAACCGCTCTCGCACGTGATCGAGGAATCGCCGGCGATCGCGCTGGCGAAGGCCTTCCTCGACGCCGGCGCGCGCGTGCTCGGCTACGATCCGCTCGCCGGCACCGCTGCCGACCTTGAGCTCGGCGGGCGCGCGCTCATTCTCGATTCGGTCCGCGATTGCCTTCGCGAGGCCGACGTCGTCGTCGTCGCCACGCCTGATCCGGAGTTTCGGACCCTGACCATCTCCGACTTCGCATCGCCGGGCCGCCAGGTGACGGTCATCGATTTCTGGCGGATACTGCCGTGCGAGCTTTCTGCCGTCTCTCACATCGTCTATGTCCCCTATGGCCGCGGCGGCGACGACGCCGACGGTGGAGTCCTGCAGCGGCTCTGGGGTGAAACGGCCCTTCACTATGGATCCTGATCAGCTGTTCGCGACCGTGCCGATCGCCGCGGTGCGGAACTTCTGGGACGCGCGGCCGTGCAACATCCGTCATTCGACGAAAGAAGTCGGCACGCGCGAATACTTCGACGAAGTGGAACAGCGAAAGTACTTCGTCGAGCCGCACATTCCCCGATTCGCTGAATTCCCACGGTGGGCCGGCAGGACCGTGCTGGAGATCGGCTGCGGCATCGGCACCGACACGATCAACTTCGCGCGGCATGGCGCCCAGGTGACGGCGATCGAGCTATCGGAGCGATCGGCCGCGCTCGCGCGCCGCCGGGCCGACGTCTACGGGCTCACCGATCGGATCACGATCCACGTGGGCAACGCGGAGGAGTTGCCCGACATCCTTCCAGTGCGGCCTTTCGACCTCGTCTACTCGTTTGGCGTGATCCATCATTCGCCGCAGCCGTGGCGCATCGCCGCGCACCTGCGCCGCTACATGACCGCTGCCAGCGAGCTGCGTCTGATGGTGTACAGCCGCGTCAGCTACAAGCTGTTCAGGATCATGCGGGAAGAGAACGCGTGGGACATGTCGCGTATCGACGAGCTTCTCGCCAGAAACTCCGAGGCGCAGGTCGGGTCTCCGGTGACCTACACGTACACTGACGCGTCGCTCCGCCAGTTGCTCGATGGCTATCGGGTGCTCGAGCGGCGGAAGGCGCACATTTTCACCTGGGATGTGGACGCGTATCGTCGATACGAGTACCGAAAGGCGCCCGAGTGGGCGAACGTCTCGTCTGCCGAGCTCGCCGATCTCGAAACCGAGCTCGGGTGGCATCTCCTCGTTCGCGCGGTACTTTCCTGAGATGTTTCAGCGCTGGTTGAGGAAGCCGGACCTGGTCGGCCCCGTGACGATCAGCAGCCGCGATTTCGCGAGCGAATCTGTCCCCGATGGGGGCGACGTCCGCGTGTTCGACAACGAGCCGGCGCTGCGAATCAACCGCGCGCGGCTCGCCGCGATCGAGGCGGTGGGGCTGGACCTGACCAGCCGCCGAGTACTGGACGTCGGGAGCGGGCCGGGTCACTTCGTGGACTTCTATCGTTCGCGCGGATGCGACGTGACCGCAATTGAAGGGCGTCCGGAAATCGTCTCCGAGTTCCGCCGCCGCCATCCCGACGTGCCCATCTACGCCGGCAACGTGGAACGGTTCGATTTTTCAGCGCTGGGCCGCTTCGATATCGTCCACTGTTTCGGGCTGTTGTATCACCTGGAAAATCCGATCGCGGCGTTGCGGAACCTGTTCGACGCCTGCGCCGGCGTGTTGCTGCTCGAAACAATTGTGCTCGACGCCGAGGAGCCGCTGTTGGCTCTCGCCGACGAGCCCAAAACGGTGAACCAGGCGCTGGGCGGTATCGCCATTCGGCCGAGCCGCGCATTCGTCGCGATGGCGCTGAACCGAGTAGGGTTCCGCCATGTGTACGGCCTGAGCCGTCCGCCATCACACGAAGACTTTCAAGTGGACTGGCTGAACGACCGTCGCTCGGAGCGCGACGGCCATCCAATCCGGTCCATCTTCGTCGCATCACATCATGCGCTGATGCAGCCGGCGCTGCGCCCGCTGCTGAGTTGATCTCGAGTGCCGTTCCTTTTTCGTCGAAGGGAGCGGCGCCGGACGATTCAACCGTTCTCCGTGTCACAACATGTGATCTACCCCGGAACCAGCGTCGAGGCTCCTAGACCGCTCCGGCTCACAACCCCTGCGGCGCAGTACGCTTATGCCGTCGCGTTCACTCCACTGTGGCCGCGACGAAAACGGTCGTCGCATCGAGATGGGGCGTTCCGCGTCCGGCTGCGTGTCAACGAGGGCCGCATCGCCGTGATGAGCATCGACGATAGCGGGACGGTCGTGATCGACAGGGCCGTCATCGAACCGAGCGTCGAATTCGTGCAACACGACGTCGTGGCCGCGCCGTTGGCTGCATGCGCCGCGATCGTGATCAGCAACGAGCGAGCGGACGGTCGACCATCACAAGTCGTCATCGATCGGATCGATTGTGAAGATCTCGGGCGATCGGACGAAGGCGACGAGCTGTCGGGTTCGGAGCCGTCGACGCTTCGAACGGTGCCCAACTGGCACGAATACTACGGTGGACGGGGTCGGTCGATGGCCGAACGGCTTCGCAGCGCCCGCTACGCGCAACTGACGGCGGTCAAGCCAATGCGCTGGCTCGAAGGCCTGACGATCTGGATTCAGCCCAACGACGATCTATCGCGAGCCGTTTACATTTCAGGTCAGTATGAGCCCGCGACGCTGCTCCTGCTGCGTCGTCTGCTTCGACCGGGCGCGACCTTTGTCGACGTCGGCGCCAACGCCGGTTTGTACTCGCTTCTCGCCGCGCGGTGGATCGGGGACTCGGGTCGCGTTCATGCATTCGAACCGAGCGCGCGTGAGTTCGAGCGCCTCGAGCAGCACTTGCAGGTGAACGACATTCGCCACGTTACCGCGTGGAGGTACGCGATCGGCCATCGGGAAGGCTCGATCGATCTTCGTGTAGCCGCCCGGCCCAATGCGGGGCACAACACAGTCGGAAATTCGTTCGCCTACTCGGGTGTGGCGATGGCGAAAATCGACCGAGTCGCGGTGACGACGCTCGATGCATGGGCGGCAAACGAGAAGGTGGATCGAATCGACGTGGTAAAGATGGACATCGAGGGAGCCGAGGCGGCTGCTCTCGACGGCGCCGCGAATGTACTCACGCACTTCCGCCCTGCCTGGCTCACGGAGGTTTCTGCCGAGGCGCTGCGCGGATGCGGCTCCACGCCGGCCGCGGTATTTGAGAGGTTTATGGCGGCCGGCTATACGTTGCACACGATCGACGACGCCGGCGGGATTGCGCGCGCCTCCGAACCCGACGCGATTGGCAGCGGCAATTTTCTCGCGCTTCCCACAGAGTGTTCGCTTGACTGAGTCGATGACATTAGATGCCGAGCCGTACCTGAGCGTGGTCGTCACGTCTCGCAACGATCATCACGGCGGCGATCCGCTGATGCGGCTGCAGGCGTTCGTGAACTCCTTCGATGCTCACTGCCGTCGCACCGGTCTCGATGCGGAAGTGATCGTGGTGGAATGGAATCCGCCCGACGATCGTCCGAAGCTCGAATCGCTGGTGCGACTTCCCGACGACGGCGTGCTGACGTACCGCTTCATCGAGGTACCGCCGGCGCTGCACCACACCTTGCAGCACGCCGATGTGTTGCCGCTCTTCCAGATGATCGCAAAGAACGCCGGCATCCGCCGGGCGCGCGGGCGGTTCGTGCTGGCGACCAACATCGACATCATTTTTTCTCCGGAACTGGTCGCGTTCGTTGCATCGAAACAACTGCGCCCAGGACATGTGTACCGCGTTGATCGTCACGACATCGAGAACGAGTTCCCACTCGATGCGACGATCGAGCAGCAGATGGCGTACGCCAAGTCCCACCAGCTCCGTGTGCACAAGGCGACCGGGAGTTATCCGGTTGACGCACAAGGCGGTCAGAGGGATTTGGTGGATGACGTCGTCGACGGGCGCACCGTTCGTCTCGGTGGCGGATGGCACGTTCCGGAGACGGCCGACGGCCGACCGTTCCGATGGGCGACCGATGCCGCCGAGCTGATCGTCGATCCCGTTGCCGCGAGCATCGATAGCGACGCGGTTCTCGAGTTGGAAATTCAATCGAACCCCTACGATGAACAGTCGTGGGTCGTAATCGTCGTGGCGGAAGGGGAGCGTCAGCTGTCGCGCCAACGTGTGTCCGGCCGCTCCACTGTCGTCGTCGCCTTGGATAAGGCTCTGGGATCGCAATGTCGCCGTATACAACTGCGCGTCGTTGATATGCCTCCAGAGTACCGGTGCCAACTGCCCGCATTCGAGCGTCGTGACGCGCTGTTCTATCGAGTTCACCGCGCCGCGCTCCATTCGGCTGCGTGCGCCCCGACAGATCGTCGATCCGGCGGAAGCGGTCCGCACTGGATTTCGAGAGCTGCAGGCCGCGTCGCCAGCGCGATTACGTGGCGCATCGGCGAGCGCCTGCGGTCTCGAATTGTTCAAACGTTCCCAGAATTCCGGGCGCTCGAGCAGACGCTTCGAGAATCCGAGCGCCGGTTGACCTACCTGCAGGGGCTTGGCGATTTGGCGACGTTCCTTCGCATCTACCGGCCCGTGAATCTGCACACGAACGGCTGCGGCGACTTTCAGATGATGGCGCGAGAGCACTGGAACGACCTTCGCGGTTATCCGGAATTCGAAACGTTCTCGATGAACATCGACGGCCTGTTCTCTTACATTGCCGACGCTGCCGGCATCAAGGAGCAGACGCTCGAGGCCCCGATCTATCACCTGGAGCACGACGTCGGATCCGGCTGGTCTCCCGAAGGTGAAGCGTTGCTTCGCAAGCGCATCGCCGAGCGCGGCATCACGTGGCTGGACGCATCCACCGTGTACATTTGGGCGGCGTACATGCAGTGGCTCCGCCGGCCGATGGTGTTCAATGGCGCGTCGTGGGGACTATCCGACGCGCAGTTGCCGGAACGCACCTTCCCCGCTTTCAGCCGATCGATGTGACAACGCTCTCGCCGCTTACCGTATGGTTCTTCGTTGCGGCACCGGCGCTCGTCGCGTGGGCGATTCGCGATCTGCACGGCGGCGAACGGCGCTGGATCCTCGGCGTGCTGGTCATCGCGATCATCCTCCGCGTCGCCGCGATGGCCGGTCTCTTCCTCTCTGTGGATCACACCCAGGTGCCGTTCGGAAGCTTCTTCGGCGACGAGGAATACTTCTTACGGCGTTCGATGTGGTTGCGCAACGTGGCATTCGGTCTTCCCGTGCATCGCGCCGATCTCATCTACGCGTTCGACGACTACAGCTACACCGTTTACCTGTACGTGCTGTCGTTCCTCCAGGCGCTCGCCGGATTCGCGCCGTACGGGACGCACCTGTTCGGCTGCGCTCTGTACCTGGCGATGTGCATCGTTCTGTTTCGGATCGTACGCGCGCGGTTCGGGCGTGTCGCGGCCGCGGTCGGCTTGATGCTGCTCCTGTTCCTGCCCAGCCTCTTTGCTTGGTCGATCTCGGCGCTGAAAGAGCCGCTGTACTTTCTGCTCGCGGCAATGAGTGTCTGGCTCGTCGATTGGGCGGCGCGGGTGCCCAGGGCGACCACACGAGCAATTGCCGTGGTGGCGCTGGCCGGCGTCGGCATTGCCCTCCAGGCCATTCGTGAAGGCGGGCTCCTCATGTTCGCGACAGGAGTCGTCGGCGGCGCCGCGCTGACGTACGTTCTGCGGCGTCCGCGTCTGGCCGTCGCGACGGCGGTGGTCGCGCCGGCTGTCATCGTGGCGCTGTTGCTTCAACCGGCGTTCCAGGTGCGCACCTGGAGCACCGTGAAGGAGTTTGCCAGGATACACGTCGGCCATGTCACCACGCCTGGATATACGTACAAACTGCTCGACGCGCGGCTGTACGACGACGTCGATCTGCGGTCGATCACCATTCCCGAGGAGCTGCGCTTCGTGGGACACGCGTTCACCGCGTATGTCGTGCAGCCGACGCCACGGTCGATTCAATCCCGCGCCACGCTCGCGTACCTGCCCGAACAGGTCGTGTGGTACGGGCTGGTGCTGCTCGTCCCTGTCGGCATCGTGGCCGCAGCCCGGCGCGACCTCCTTCTGACGTCGGTACTGCTGATGTATGCCCTTGCGGCGGCGGTCATGGTGGCGCTCACTGGAGGAAACGTCGGAACACTCGTCCGACATCGCGGCCTGGCGTTGCCGTACCTCGTCTGGTTCAGCGGGCTGGGCGCGTCACGCCTCGTGGCGAGCATCACGCGCGCGCGCGCTTCCAATCCCGAGGACATCGCCTCATGACAGTCGTTGACGACCGTCCGAAAACGCTCATCAAGCTGAACGCGATAGACGCCGCCGTCCTGCTGGTTCTGGTCGTGATGATTCCGATCACATATGCCGCGTACTTGTTGTTTCGTACGCCACCGGCACGCCTGCTCAGCGTCACGCCGAGCGAGATCGTTCAGGGCACGACCCCCCGTCTGCTGATTTCCGGCGCGAATCTGCGGCCCTTCATGCGCGTGTCGCTGAACGACACGCAGGCAAAGAATTTCATGATTGCCAGCGTGAACGGCGCCGAGGCGGATCTCCCTTCGACGCTCGCGCCGGGAACCTACGACGTCGTGCTGTACGACTACGCACAAGAAGTAAGCCGCCTCCGACGGGTCGTGACAGTTGTTCCGGCGTCGCCGACTCCTTCGCTCGAATTGATCGTCGGCGGCGTGTTCGTTGGTCTGGATGCGGCAGGGGTGCGCCGCGTCAAACCGGGATTGAAGCTGCCGCAGGGGGAGGCGATGGCGTCCGACACTCACATGGCGGAGGTCCTCACGGTGGGCACGCCGCGATCGGCGTCGATGCGGATTCGGGTCGGCGATGCAATCATCGCCGCGCCGGTCGCCGACCGGCTGCTCGTGCCAGCGACGCTCCGCGTGCAATGCTGGACGGAGTCCAACCCTGACGGCACCCTTCGATGCATCGTCCCGAACGTGCCACAGCCGGTAGCGCTCATCCCCGACGCCTACCTCACGTTTCGCACGCCCGACCAGTGGTACGCATTTCAAATCTCCGAGGCGCACGGCGAGCGCGAGCCGCCGATCGCGAACGCGCGCGCGCGTTTCATGGCGTCGCGCGACATCGTACCGCACGTGCGGGCCGGCGACGTCGACGTGACCGTTGCCGGTTACAGCCCGGAAACGGCGCCTCGGATCGTAGCGGTGGGACCGGTCGCGTCCGGCGCTGCCGGGTCCGATTCCGCGTCCGTGGAACTTACGCTCAGATTGCCCGTGGAACCAGTCGCCCGCGGGTGGACCTATCGTGGCCGGCCGTTGAAAGCCGGCCTTGCAATCAGCTTCGAAACCGACGCGTACGTGATCTCCGGCACTGTGCTCGATTACTCGGTCAGCACGCCATCCGTTCGATGAAGCGTCTGAGCAGCGCGTTCGACGTCGTGCGTTCCGCGTGGCTCACGTGTGAGGTCGCGGTCCACTCGGCGCTCGCTCCCGACGATCGCGTCGATGACGAGCGCGTGCTCGCGCATGTTCGCGACAGCTGGTTCGTCGGGACCGCCGACCGGGCTCTCGATCTGACCGGCGACGCCTGGCGCGCATCGACGGTCCGACGTCTGTATATCGCGTCGCGCTCGGCGTTCGATGCGGTCGACGGCAGGACGCGCACGCGGCTCGTGGCGACATGTGTGGGCACGGCGGCGTCTGTCGTGCTGCTTCTGCTCGCATCTGCGCCGTCGCAGCACGTTGCGCTCGAGTGGTTCATACCAGCTGCCGCGCTGCTCGTCGCGGCAGCCCGACTGCTTTACGGCCGACGTACCTGAGTGGCTGCCCCGATCAAACTGCTCGCACTATCGCCGATGCCGGAGGAGGGCGCGGGCTGCCGGTTCCGCATCGCGCAATTCATTCCATACCTCCAGACGCACGGCTTCGACGTGACCCTCAGGACGCTCTTCACACCGGAATTCTTCCGGCTCGTGTATCAGCCGGGACGTTACGTGCGCAAGACGACCGGATTCGCCCGGCTGTCATTGGACCATCTGCTGTCGCTGCGCGACATCTCGCAGTACGACGTCGTGTTCATGTACCGCGAAATCTTTCCGATTGGACCCGCTTTGGTGGAGCGGTTCCTCGCGGCTGGTAACCGTCCGCCTATCGTCTTCGATTTCGACGATGCGATCTTTCTGCCGAACGTCAGCGACGCCAACCGGCTGATTCGCGTGCTGAAGATGCCAGGCAAGGTAGGGTCGATCATCCAGCGCAGCGCCCATGTCGTGGCCGGCAACGAGTTTCTCGCGAGCTACGCTCGGCATTACAACGATGTCGTGACAGTCATCCCGACCTCCGTCGACACGACGAAGTTCGTTCCACGGTCGCCCGGGGCGTCTGACCGCCGGGGCGGCGCGCTGGTGATCGGCTGGATCGGCAGTCCGACGACGGCGACCTATATCGCCGGTCTCGATCGAGCCCTGCGCCGAGTGCGCGAGCGGCATTCGTTCCGACTCCGGGTCAGCGGCGCGTCATCGTCGGTGACGATGAAGGGAATCGACGTCGAGAACGTGCCCTGGACGCTCGACGACGAGGTGCGGCTGTTCAACACGTGCGACATCGGCGTCTATCCCCTGGCCGATGACGAGTGGTCGCGCGGCAAGTGCGGATTCAAGGCGATCCAGTTCATGGCGTGCGGCGTGCCCGTCGTCGCCTCCGCAGTCGGCGTCAACCGGGAAATCATCCAGGATGGCGTGAACGGCTTTCTCGCCGCGACCGAAACGGAGTGGGTCGAGAAAATCCAACGGCTGATCGACGATCCGGAGCTGAGACAGCGGATGGCCGAAGCCGGACGGCAGACGATCGAGCGGTCCTACTCGCTGCAGGTCCATGCGCCGAAGCTCGCGCTCACGCTGCGACACGTCGTCGAACGTTCGCGTTGCCGTCGTCTGGCCGCTGCAGCCACCGTACCGTGAGCGTTCGTTGACCTTGAAGACGTTCGTCTACACGTTCGAGTCGCCGGCGACGTTGGCCGTCGCGCACCGTCTCGTCGGCACCGGCAAGATCGCCGGCGTCATCCTGCAGCGGCCCTTGACGCATGCCGACAAGCTTCGTCTCGTCAGACGTCGGCTCGCGCGCTACGGCGCGCCCCGCGTGTTCAATGAGTTGTTGTTTCACGTGTACTACTCGCTCTTCCTGAAGCGGAGCGACGATCGGCTGCGCCGCACTCTGGCGTTGCCTGAAGCGACGAGGGACACGCTTGCGGCGGCCGTCGAGCTCTTCGACGTAGACTCCCTGAACGGCCCTGCAGGTCGGGCGCTGATCGACCGATTGCGGCCGGACCTGGTCGTGATGATGGCTCGCGAGATGGTGCAGCCGGCCGTGCGCGCCATCCCGCGTCTCGGGTTCATCGGCTGTCACCCCGGCATCCTTCCAGACTACCGGGGCGTGTACGCGCCGTTCTGGGCGATGCGCGACGGCAGGCGCGACAAGGTGGGGCTGACGGTGTATCTCGCCGACGACGGCGTCGACACCGGACCGCTGATCGCCGAACGTCGACTTTCGCCGCGGTTCGGCCTGCGCCACTTCAAAGTCGAGTGCGACCGGCTGCTGATCGAAGGGGCTCAGGATCTGATCGACGTCATCGAGAAAGCCGAGCACGGAGCGCTGACGACGTACACGAAGCCGGACGCCGCCAACCACCTGTTCAGTCACGTCGGCCTGACGCACTTCGTCGAGGCGCTCGTCCGTTGTTCGCGGTAATCCTGTACCACGGCGTCGACTCGGGCGGGCGCTGGGATCGAGCGATGACCGCCGTCGACCAGGAGTACGTGTTGAGCCGCGCGCGCTTCGAGCAGCATCTCGATTATCTGGCTCGCCGATCCGTGCCGGTGTGCTCGCTGGCGGAGTGCCGGACGGCGTCATTCTCTGAGTCAGATGGCGCGCTGGTGCCCGCGGTGCTGACGTTCGACGACGGCGACGTGAGCTGCTATACGACGACGGCCCCGATTCTCGAGCGGTTCGGCTTCCGCGGCGAATTCTTCGTCGTCAGCGAGTGGATCGATCGGGCCGGCTTTCTCACGCGCACGCAGCTGTGCGAGCTCGCCGCGCGCGGTCATCGAATCCAGTCGCACTCGCGCACGCACCCGCTGCTGACCGAGCTCGATACCGCCGCCATCGACGAAGAGGTCATGCTGTCCAAGCGCGAGCTCGAGGCGATGGTCGGGGCACGCGTGGAGTACTTCTCGATTCCGAACGGCGCGTACGACGCGAGGGTGCTCGACGCCGCCCGTCGCGCCGGGTACGTCGGCGTGCTGAATTCGGTCGCCGGCTACAATCACCCGTCCCGCGCCGACTTCCTGCTGCGCCGATTCTCCGCCCGCTCTTACACCGGCGTCGGCGAGATTGCCGAGATCTGCGAGCGGCCGCGGTATACCGCCGTCCGCGTCGCCTGCATACGGACGACGCTCTCGGCGATCAAGTACGTGCTTGGCGACAGGTATGACCCGCTGAGAGCCCGGCTGATTGCCCACAAGGGTCGACAGTGAAAAACTTCGCACTCACCGGAGTCGCCGGGTACATCGCGCCACGACACCTCAAGGCGATCAGGGACACGGGCAACCGGCTCGTGGCGGCGACCGATCCGCACGACGCGGTCGGTGTGCTGGACCGATACTGGTTCGACGTCCGCTTCTTCACCGAGATCGAGCGTTTCGACCGGCATCTGGAGAAGCTGCGGCGCGGGCCGGAAGCCGATCGCGTCCATTACGTCAGTATCTGTTCACCGAACTATCTGCACGATGCGCACATTCGCCTCGCGCTTCGCGTTGGTGCGGACGCGCTTTGCGAAAAGCCGCTCGTCATCAACCCTTGGAATCTCGACGCGCTCCAGGAGCTCGAGCGGGAAACCGGCAGACGAGTGAATACCGTGCTGCAGCTGCGGCTTCACCCGCAGCTCATCGCATTGCGCGATAGGCTGCGGGCCGCCTCCTCGTCTCATCAGCACGATGTGGCGCTCACCTACGTCACGGCGCGCGGCGGGTGGTACGACCAGTCATGGAAGGGTTCCGAGGAACGGTCCGGCGGCATCGTGACGAACATCGGAATCCATTTCTTCGATCTGCTGCTGTGGCTGTTTGGACGGGCCGTGCGCTGCGAGGTCCACATCCGCGACAGGCGGCGAACCGCCGGGTTTCTCGAGCTCGAACGGGCGCGCGTGCGATGGATGCTCTCGACCGACTACACCGATCTCCCTTTCCGCCCGGAGCCGGGAGTGAGGACGACGTTCCGGTCGATCACCGTAGACGGAGATGAGGTGGAATTCAGCGACGGCTTCGGCGATCTCCACACTCGGGTGTACGAGGAAGTGCTTGCGGGCCGCGGCTTCGGCCTGGATGACAGCCGATCGTCGATCGAGCTCTCGTACCGCATCCGCAGTACCAGAGCGGAGGTCGTGCCGGTCCACCTGCATCCGTTTATGAGCCCGACCCATGGCTGATTACTTCGCCCACCAGTCCTGCTACATCGACGACGGCTGCACGATCGGCGAGGGGACGAAGATCTGGCACTTCTCGCACGTGATGATGGGCGCACGGATCGGCCGGCGCTGCAACATCGGCCAGAACGTCGTCGTGTCGCCGGATGTGACCATCGGCGACGACGTGAAGATTCAGAACAACGTATCGATCTATACGGGCGTCACCCTCGAAGACGACGTGTTCTGCGGTCCGTCAATGGTGTTCACCAACGTCGTCAACCCACGCAGCCACGTCCCGCGCAAAGATGAGTATGCGGAGACAATCGTGAAGCGCGGCGCCACGCTCGGCGCGAACAGCACCATCGTGTGTGGCCGCACGATCGGGCGCTATGCGTTCGTGGGTGCGGGCGCCGTGGTCACGCGCGATCTTCCCGATTACGCGCTCGCCGTCGGAAATCCAGCACGCGTCGCGGGATGGATCTGCGAGTGCGGAGTGAAACTCGCCTCGGGCGCGCGGCCGCCGGCGTCTGCAACGTGCCGCGCGTGCGGAGCGGAGTACGAGCTCCGAAGCGGCGTGTTCGACCGGCGAGGGTGAACGGTACCAGATAGTCATGTGCGGCATCGTCGGCAGCTTCCATCCATTCGGTAAAGGCGCGGCGCCCGACGTCGTTGCGCGCATGCGCGATCGCATGTCGCATCGCGGCCCGGACGGGTTCGGTCTGTGGCAGTCGCCCGATCGGCGCTGCGTGCTTGGCCATCGACGGCTCGCCATCATCGA
>QHWB01000089.1 GCA_003222395.1 Acidobacteriota bacterium | reverse complement strand
ACCCAGGGCACCGAGCAGTTCTTCGGTTTCTACGACGTGCATGCCGATTGCCTCGACGGCCTCTTCCGCAAGCGCAAACGTCTCCCCGAGCTGTTCGATGCCTTCCGGCGACTGCGTCGCTGCTATCCCCGCACCAAGCTGTTCGTCGTCATGGATAACTTGCACCAGCTGCACGATCACCCGCGCTTTTGGGCTCTGCTGAGGAAGCTGCGCATCTATCCGGCGTGGACGCCGACCGAAGCCTCCTGGCTGAACCTGATCGAGCCGCACTTCGGTGTTCTCAAACGCTTCACTCTGGCCAACACGGACGATCCCAGCCATGCCGTACGCCGCCGCCGTGTCTATCGGTACCTGCACTACCGGCACCGACGGGTCGGGACCACTCAGCATCCTCTGGCCGGCCTCCGTCGAATTAGGTTTAATAAGTTGGAGCAGCACTAGCCAAGGATGCGGACGTGTCCGAGTTGCGCGCAGCTGCCGAAGAGGATCTGGGCGCTATCTACGCGCTCCTTGAGCGTGCGGGGCTGCCGACAAGTGATCTCGCGTCCTCGAAGCCACACTTCGCCGTCATCCGCGAAGCTGGGCGGATCGTCGCCGCGGGCGCGCTGCAGCGGTTCGGCTCAGCGGCTCTCCTGCGCTCAGTTGTGGTCGCCGGAGATCGGCGCGGGGCCGGCTTGGGCCGCATCATCGTGCGGGAACTCGAGCAGGTCGCGCGTGCTGGCAAGGTCGACCGCCTGATCCTTCTCACGCAGACGGCGCGAGAGTTTTTTTCGCACCAGGGGTATCGCGTCATTGAACGAGGCGACGCGCCGCAGGACGTGCAGGGGAGCGAGGAGTTTCGGGCGCTGTGCCCGGCGTCCGCGACCTGCATGGGGAAGGTACTGACGGGATCTGACTAGGGCATGCCGTGGCCGACCGACCGTATAACGTGCTCTTTCTGTGCACCGGCAACTCCGCGCGCAGCATCATGGCGGAAGCGCTCATCAACCAATGGGGCCGGGGAAAGTTTCTGGGCCTCAGTGCCGGCAGTCATCCCAAGGGCGCGGTGCATCCGATCGCGCTTGAGCTACTGAAGAAGATGAACTTCCCCACAGAGAGTTTGCGCAGCAAGAGCTGGAATGAGTTCGCAGCCCCGGGGGCATTGCCTCTCGACTTCGTATTCACGGTCTGCGACAACGCTGCCGGCGAGGTCTGCCCGTATTGGCCCGGTCAGCCGATGACGGCGCATTGGGGAGTGCCCGACCCGGCCGCGGCCGAGGGTTCGGAAGTCGAGCAGTGGCTGGCCTTTCGCTCTGCCTTCAAGATGCTCGACAATCGCATCAAGATCTTTACCAGCCTGCCGTTTGACGCTCTTGACCGAGTCAAGCTGCAGGAACGTCTCGACTCGATCGGTAAGACTCACCCGCCCTCCGACCCAACGCAATGAGCGTGCTCCGACGCCTGTCGGCTGAGGCGATCGGATCGCTCCTGCTCGCCGCGACCGTGGTGGGCTCGGGCGTCATGGCCGAGCGACTGGCCGGCGGCAACGCGGCCGTCGCGCTTCTTGCGAATACGGGTGCCACCGTGGCGGTGCTGGCCACGCTGATCGCGCTCTTAGGTCCGGTGAGCGGTGCGCACTTCAATCCGGCGGTGTCGCTGGTCCAGGCGGTCCGCAAGGCGCTGTCCTGGCAGGACGCCGGTGCGTATGCCGTTGTCCAGGTGCTGGGTTGCTGCACTGGGGCGATCCTTGCCCATGCGATGTTTGGCCTCCCGTGGCTGCAGTCGTCTGTCCTCGTTCGCACCGGTACTGCCCAGTGGCTGGCCGAGGCGGTCGCGACGTTTGGGTTGCTCCTGGTCATCCTTGGACACTCACGGGTACAGGATGCGCCCTGGATGATCGCCGCGTGGATCGGCGCCGCCTATTGGTTCACCGCCTCAACGTCCTTCGCCAACCCTGCGATCACCATTGCTCGCTCGCTCTCGGATACCTTCGCCGGGATCCGACCGGTGGACGTGCCGGGCTTCATTCTTGCGCAGTTCGTAGGCGCGCTCCTGGCGCTCCTGGTGGCGAGATCCCTGTTCAGTGGGGTTGGTGTGAAGGTTGTCGGTTTGGCGGCTGAAGGCTCCTCTACCGACTCGGCAACGCGCCGGGACCCGCTAACCCGGCAAAGGCCAGGATCTCAGGCTGACGCTCTTGGAAGCAGGCGCGCGCCGCGGAATACCCCGTAGAGCCCGATCGCCATCCACATGACGTTGATGAACGCGGAGGGGTAGGCGCCATTCCATCCGCTGTTGACGATGAAGCCGGCTCCCGATAACACGTTGAGCCATTGGTACCAGGCAGAGTGCGAACTGAGTCGGCCGGTCGTCAGCAGGACATATGCAGACAGCATCATCGCCGCGGCCGCCCACCCGATGATCTCGATCGCGATTTTCAAGGATGCTCTCCTGTCACCCGATTGCAGTTGAGCGGCTTACGCCGGCGCCGGATAGCCGGCCTCCTCAGCCTGTCGAGCACGAGCCTGAATGATGCTGTATGCGTCGACGTTACGCACCGGCGTGAAGCCCTCGATTAGCAACTCAGCGGCGATGGGGCGAAACCAGGCGCGATCGCGCGCCGATTGAAAACTGATGGCGAGGCGATCGACCGCTTCAGGAGGAACAGAGGGGTTGGCGACAAAGGCTGGTATGGGCGCCGTTACGGTGGATTCGAGCACGCGTACGCGGGCGGCAAGTTCGGGGTGATGGAGTTGTGTCAGCAGGTGCCAATACGCATCGACAGGTCCCACGTCGATTGCACCTTCCAGTACCGCATCGAAGACCTTCTGCACGGTGCCGAGGCCTCCCACGACCTGTGAATATAGCGTTGGCCGCTCAGGGGTCCGGTACTGCAGTAGGTGGTGTCGCAACGCGTTATAGCCGGAGTGCGAATGGCGCAGGGTCCAACCAATCCGGCCGCCAAACGTATCGCTGAGCCGTTGGAAGCGGCTATCGGCTTTGACGACGAGATCGGTTCGGTACACGGCGCGGCCCTGGGCCCAAGGCGCGAGTGGAATTGGGGCCGCGATCGGGACAACATGGAGCTGCCGCAGCGAGATGGGATATCCGCACATGATGAAGACGCATCCCAAGTCGGCACGCGTCCACAGTTCCTCGAGAGATTGCCGCAGGGGGTACGAGACGAAGTCGAAGGCTACGCCGGCTTCCTCCGCAACCCTCGTGAGCAGGTCGTGCCAGGCAGCGTCCGTTTGCCGTGCGACCGAGTAGTAGGCGTGCCCATTCGTAGCGAGCCGCTTGATCGGCCCACTTCCCGAGGAGGAGGAGGGCTCAGCGATAGATATCTCTCCTACTAACCGTCGACACGCTCCACGACCGGAAGTCCTGCGGCCTTCCATTCCGGAAATCCATCCTCCAGACGCCGAACCTTCCAGCCGCGCTCACGAAGGAACGCAACGGCCTCAAATGCCAGAACGCAGTAAGGACCGCGGCAATACGCCACGATTTCTCGGCGCTTCGGGAGTTTCCGCAGACGGCGGGACAGCTCGCGCAGCGGAATATTGATCGCCCTGGGAAGATGACCGGTGGCGTATTCATCCTCCGGGCGGACGTCGAGCACGGTCACGATGCCTGCCTTGATCCGCGCCGCCAGCTCTTCGCGTGACACGGCCTCAAGGGCGTCGCGCTCACGAAAGTAGCCCCCGATAACGTCACGTGCTGCCGCGTGCTTGCTCTCCGCAACCTTGCGCAGCGCGGCGACCAGGTGCAGGACCGATGGATCGCTGAGCCGATAGAGTACGTGCTTGCCCTCGCGTCGGGAAGCGAGCAGCGCCGCTCGCTGCATCAGCCGCAGGTGCTGCGAGGCATTGGCAACCGACAGTCCTGTCCGATCGGCGAGCCCTTCCACGCTGCGTTCGCCCTGGGCAAGCTGTTCCAGGATCTCGAGCCTGGAGCCGTGGCTGAGCGCCTTCGCGACCTCGGCGAAGCTATCAAACAGAGCGCGTTTCGGGCTGTAGCTTGACATCTGGGGTACCACGCTAGATCATTCTATAGAATTATTGAATGTAACGAGCGCGGAATGCAACCGAACCCAAACTTGTTCGGCGCGGTGCCGTCCGCAGCCCAGCTGCAGAGATCGAAATGATACTGCGACCGTTTTTGCACGCTGAGCCGGTCGCAATCTCGTATCTCTTCGGTTGCGGCAGCAAGGCCGCCGGCGCTGTCGTGGATCCCGTCGGGGATATCGAGCCTTACCTGCGCGCCGCCGAGGCGAGCGGTATGCGGATCCTTTACGTCATCGACACGCACATCCATGCCGATCACGTGTCAGCGGGGCGGCGTTTGGCATCCGCCGCGGGTGCGCGATATGTGCTCGGGGCGCAAGGCGCGGCCGCTCGCGCGTCCGAGACGGTACGCGACAGGGACGTGCTCGGGCTTGGGAACGTCTCCGTCGAGGTTCTGCATACGCCGGGACACACCCCCGAGCACGTATCACTGCTCGTCACTGATCGGACCCGGGGCAGCGAGCCCTGGTTGGTAATGACCGGTCATACCCTCATGGTGGGCGACGTCGGCCGAACGGAGCTCGCGGCGACCGCGGAAGAGGGCGCGCGCGTTCTCTTTGCGAGTCTCGGGTGCCTCAAGGCCTTGCCCGACCACGTCGAAGTGCTGCCGGGCGCCTTCTCGGGCTCGGTGTGCGGCCGGAGTTTGAGCGGCAAGCCGTTCTCCACAATCGGGTTCGAGCGGCGTCACAACGCCGCATTTCGCATCGACGCGGAGGCTGAGTTCGTTCGCTTCATGGCGGCCGATATTCCGATACCCCCGCCAGCCGCGGCAGAGCTACGAGCCGTGAACGCAGGTCTCGCCGCGTAACAGCCCCGTCCGGGTGACTCGACTTTTGGCAGCTCAACTCGGACGTTATTCATGCACCGCGGCTGCCTGGCCCGCATCATCAATTCTGCCCTCTGCCGCTTTAGGACATTCGGTGTCGCGTTCATCGCGGACGTGGTCGCCGACCGGCGGAGTGTCTGAACGTGGCGGGGCGATCAGAAGGCACATCCACGGGGGACGTCCGCCTCGGACTGCGTGAGAACTGGCAGCAGTTCTCGCTCCTCGTGCTCCTCAATGCCTTCGTCGGCGGCATGGTGGGCCTTGAGCGGACGGTGGTGCCGCTGATCGGCTCCCAGGAATTCCGGATCGCTTCGACGACAATTGTTGTCTCCTTCATCGTCAGCTTCGGAGTCGTGAAGGCCTTTGCCAACCTCATCTCCGGGCATCTGGCCGACCTTTATGGACGCAAGCACCTGCTCGTCGCGGGCTGGCTCTTCGGGCTTCCAGTTCCGTTCATGATCGGCTGGGGCCCC
The DNA here is from genome assembly GCA_003222395.1 of Acidobacteriota bacterium. Taxonomy (GTDB): domain Bacteria; phylum Acidobacteriota; class Vicinamibacteria; order Vicinamibacterales; family CAVVIG01; genus Gp6-AA45. The sequence continues at coordinate 5,219 of QHWB01000089.1, read as the reverse complement.
ACCTGGGGCTGGGTAGTGGCCGCGAACGCATTGCTCGGTATCAATCAGGGTCTTGCCTGGTCCATGACCGTCATCATGAAGGTGGACCTCGTTGGACCTAAGTCCCGCGGCCTTGCTGTCGGCCTCAACGAGTTTGCCGGCTACCTCTCCGTGGGTCTCACCGCCTTCCTAACGGGATACATCGCCGCGAGGTACGGGCTTCGGCCGCAGCCTTTCTATCTCGGGATCGGCTACGCTGCCGTCGGGCTCGTCCTTGCGACCCTACTGGTGCGCGACACACGGCATCACGTCCGCCTTGAGGCTTCGCGCCATGCGGCCGCGTCGATGGATACGCTCGGGTTCTGGCAGATCTTTCGCCGGACATCGTTCGGTGATCGCAATCTCTTCGCGGCCTCACAGGCCGGTCTTGTCAACAATCTCAACGACGGCATGAGCTGGGGGATATTCCCGCTCTTTTTCGCCTCCTTTGGTCTCGGCATCGAGCGCATCGGCACGCTCAAGGCCGTCTATCCAGTGGTCTGGGGTGTGCTCCAGACGGTGACCGGCCCCCTGAGCGACCGCTGGGGCAGAAAGGGACTCATCGCTGCGGGCATGTGGGTGCAGGCGGTTGCTCTCTGCCTGACTGCGGCAACACACAGTTACCGCTGGTGGCTTGTGGCGAGTGTGCTCCTCGGAGTCGGCACAGCGATGGTCTACCCGACGTTGATTGCGTCCGTCTCCGATGCGTCGCACCCGATCTGGCGGATCACCGACCTGGTCGGTGCCGCGTACGCGATCGCAACGATCGGCGCATTGACCTTCGCTTCCGGGACGATCGTCGCGTTTGTCATGGATCGGCCGCGCCAGAACCCAAGCTCTTGAATATACTTCTCGTGATTTCGCGAGCCGGGTGATGAACTCCGTCAGCCAAGCCGGCGTCATAGCCTTTAGCCGCCGTGGTGGGCATAGACCGAGGTCGTCCCGTCTTTCGAAACCAGAAGCACGTCGTACGGCTCGATCTTGCCCGAGGGGACTTCCATGCCGGGTGAGCCCGCCGGCATTCCAGGCACTGTCAGTCCTTTCGCATCCGGACGCTCGCGCAGCAGGCGTTTGATGTCGTCGGCCGGCACATGACCCTCCACGAAATAGCCGCCGGCCTCGGCGGTGTGACACGAGCCCATCGCGGCGGGGATGCCGAAGCGTTTTTTGCTCAGCCCGAGATCGCCGAGTTCGTGCACGTCGACGGAAAAACCCGCCTGTCGCAGGTACTTCACCCAAGCCGTGCAACATCCGCAGCTTGCTTTCTTGTATACGGCAACCACGTTCCCCGGATCGGCGGGCGGTTCTGACGAACGCGTGCAGCCGGTGATCGCGACGAGCCCGGTGAGAAGAATCGAGGATACGAGAAGTCGGGCGCGTTCCTGAATCATGGGAGCTACCTCACGATGGAAAGCCAAGAGGTCAGGCTGGATTGCGTCCCACGCCTGTTCACGCGCGCGTCAGTTTCCGCCCGCGAATCAACAGATAGGCCGCGGGCACGACAAACATGGTCAACAGCGGCGCCGTGATCATGCCGCCCACCATGGGGCCGGCGATGCGCCGCATCACCTCCGAGCCGGTGCCGCTGCCAAACATGATCGGCAGCAAGCCCGCAATCACCACGGCCACGGTCATGGCGAGCGGCCGTACTCGTAGCGCAGCGCCTTCCTCGATCGACCGGCGCAGGTCGTCCACCGTTTTCAGGCGCCCCTCGTCTTCGTGCCGCTTCACAGCCTGATTGACGTAAATCAACATCACCACGCCGAATTCCGCCGCCACGCCGGCGAGCGCGATGAAGCCCACAGCGGAAGCGATCGACATGTTGAAGCCCAGTACATAGATGAGCCAGAAGCCGCCCACGAGCGCGAACGGCAGCGTGGTCATGATCAGCAGAGCCTGGGTCAAGTTGCGGAAGATCAGATACAGCAGCACGAGGATGATCGCCAACGTAAAGGGCACTACCACCTCCAGACGTTTCGTCGCGCGCTCCAGATACTCGTACTGGCCCGACCAGGAAATGGAATAGCCGGGCGGCAGCTGGACTTTATCGGCCACGAGGCGCTGCGCTTCCTTGACGTAAGAGCCGAGGTCGCGATCGCGGATGTCCACATAGATCCAACCGTTCGGGCGCGAGTTTTCGCTGCGTATCATCGGCGGCCCGTCCGTGATGGTAATATCCGCGACCGCGCCCAGCGGCACGGTCTCGCCCTGGCGGGTGATCATCGGCAGCTGCCGGAGCTTTTCCACCGAGTCGCGAAGCTCGCGTGGATAGCGGACGTTGACGGGAAAACGCTGCAGGCCCTCGATCGTCTGCGTCACATCTTCGCCCCCGATGGCATACGTGATCACATCCTGCACGTCCGCGATGTTGAATCCGTAGCGCGCGGCTGCCAACCGATTGATCTTCGCCTCGATGTACCGCCCCCCTGTGACGCGCTCAGAGAACGCTGAAGCCGTCCCGGGAATGGTCTTGATCAATTGTTCGATCTGGCCGCCGACGCGCTCGATCACGTTCAGGTCGGGGCCCGCGACCTTGATGCCCACGGGGCTCTTGATGCCGGTGGCCAGCATGTCGATACGGTTGCGAATGGGTGGCACCCAGATATTGGAGTAGCCGGGGATGTGCAAGGCAGCGTCCAGCTCCCGGGTCAGCTTCTCAATCGTCATGCCCGCCCGCCATTGCTTCGCAGGCTTGAACTCGATCGTCGTTTCGGACATTTCCAGCGGCGCAGGATCGGTGGCGGTCTCAGCGCGGCCGGCCTTGCCGAACACGCTCTTGACTTCCGGGAACTGCTTGATCAGGCGATCCGTCTGCTGCAGCAATTCGGCCGCTTTGCCGGCGGACAGGCCGGGCAACGCCGTGGGCATGTAGAGCAGTGTGCCCTCGTTGAGCGGTGGCATGAACTCGCTGCCGATACGCAGCGCCGGATACGCCGTCGCGGCCAACAGGAGCACGGCGATGCCGAGCGTCAGCCATCCGGGACCAAGCTCACCGATAGACCCGCCGCGGCCGCCATGGAATAGGTCTTGGTGAAGGCCAGCGGCGAGAACAGTCGTCCCTCTTGAGCCTCCAGCGTAAAGACCGGCACGAAGGACAGCGTGATGATCAGCAGACTGAAGAACAGCGCGGGTCCGACCTCGGAGGCGGCGGTGCCGATCAATTCCATCTGCTGTGCGGCATCTGGATCGCGGTCCGGGTTCTCATGGCGCCATCGTTCCAGGTGCTTGTGAGCGTTCTCAATCATGACGATGGCCGCATCCACCATGGCGCCGATAGCGATGGCGATACCGCCGAGGGACATGATGTTGGCGTTGACGCCCTGATAGCGCATCACGATGAAGGCCATGAGCACGCCCAGCGGCAGGGTGACGATAGCCACCAACGAAGAGCGCAAGTGGAACAGGAACGCCGCGCACACCAGCGCTACGATGATGAATTCTTCGATCAGCTTACCCTTGAGGTTGTCAATCGCGCGCAGGATGAGGTCAGAGCGGTCGTAGGTCGGCACGATCTCGACCCCCTGCGGCAGTCCCTTCTTGAGTGTTTCCAGTTTGGCTTTGACGGCGTCTATCGTTTCCAGCGCGTTCTTGCCGAAGCGCATCACGATGACGCCGCCCACCACCTCGCCGGCGCCATCCAGTTCCGAAATACCCCGCCGAATCTCGGGGCCACGCTGAACCCAGGCCAGGTCCTTCAGCAGGATGGGCGTGCCTTCGGGGCCACGTCCCAGGGGCACGGAGCGGAAATCATCCAGCGTCTTGAGATAGCCGGTCGCCCGCACCATGTACTCCGCTTCGCCCAGCTCGAGCACCGAACCGCCGGTCTCGTTGTTGGCCCTGGTCACGGCCTCGACGATCTGACTCTGCGGGATGCGGAAGGCGCGCATGCGGTCTGGGTTCAGCACGATCTGGTAGGCCGGCACGAAACCCCCAATGGTGGCGACCTCCGCGACGTTGGGTACGGTTTTGAGCTCATACTTCAGGAACCAGTCCTGCAGCGCTGTCAACTGCCCCAGGTCGTGCTTACCGGTGCGATCCACCAACGCGTACTCATAGACCCAGCCGACCCCGGTGGCGTCCGGACCCAACGCCGACTTAGCGCTCGGTGGCAGCCGGCCCTGCACTTGAGAGAGATATTCGAGTACGCGCGAGCGCGCCCAATACAGATCGGTGCCGTCCTCGAACAAGATGTAGACGAAGGAGTCGCCGAACATCGAATACCCCCGCACCACCTTGGCACCGGGCACCGAGAGCATCGTGGTCGCCAGCGGATAGGTGACCTGGTCCTCCACCACCTGCGGCGCCTGGCCGGGGTAGGTGGTCTTGATGATCACCTGCACGTCGGAAAGATCGGGAATCGCATCCAGTGGGGTTTGCAGCATGGAATAGACGCCCCAGGCGCTGACCATCACGGTGGCCATCAGCACGAGGAAGCGGTTGTGGATAGACCAGCGGATGAGAGCGGCAATCATCGGCGTTTCTCTGGGGTTGTCTTTGCGTCGCCGGCGGATGGCTCCTTCTTGATCGACATCCCTTCCATGCTTTTCATCGAGGGAGCGGGGTGCTCGTCCCCGCTGCGCTCCCCACTCATCGCACCCGCGGGTGATTCGTTCTCGGGAGGCGTCAGGCGGCCCAGTGCGCCGCGCAGATTGGCTTCCGAGTCGATGAGGAACTGCCCGGAGGCCACGACCTGCTGGTGCTCTTGCAGCCCGCTACGGATCTCGACTTTCCCATCCGTCTCGTCTCCGACCGTGACGTCCGCGGGGCGGAAGTGGCCTTCGCCTTCAGCGACAATGACTGCGCTGCGCGTGCCGGTCCTGATCAAAGCTTCACTGGGGATCAGCAGCGCGTCACGCTTCGTGCCGCTGGTTATCGTGACGGTCGCGTACATTTGGGGCTTGAGTTCGAGCCGGGGATTGTCCAGTACGATGCGTGCCTTGAGCGTGCGAGTCTCCGCCATGAGCTCCGGATACACGTAGTCCACCGAGCCTTTGAAAACCCGGCCTGGCAGGGCCGGGAACCGCACCTCGGTCAGTTGGCCGTTGGCGATCCAGCCGGCCTGGGCTTCGGTGATCTCTGCGGTCACCCAGACGCTGGAAAGGTCCACCAGATTGAACAGATTCATGCCGGGGCTCACTTGTGCGCCTTCACGCACCCCGAGTTGGGTCACGACGCCGTTGATGGGCGAATAGAACGCCACT
>QHWB01000109.1:1100-2769 GCA_003222395.1 Acidobacteriota bacterium | reverse complement strand
TGACAGAATTCACCAGCGATCTCCTTCACCACGCGGGACAACGCCACATAGCCTTCCGTTGTGAGATTCATGCCGGCCAGAGGGTCATCTCGATGGGCGTCGAATCCGGCCGACACAATAATGGCCTCCGGACGATAGGCTTTGAGTGCCGGCCGCAGGACCGTATTGAAGATTTGAAGATATTCCGTGTCCCCCATCCCCGCAGGTAATGGGACATTCTTGGTGTATCCGGTGCCCCGGCCTGCGCCTGTTTCATGCGCCTTCCCCGTGCCTGGATAGTAGGGGTATTGATGGGTGCTGAAGAAAAACACCGAGGCGTCTTCATAGAATGCTCGCTGGGTGCCGTTGCCGTGATGCACATCCCAATCGACAATCGCAATGCGCTCCAGTCCATGGTGCTCTTGCAGGTATCTCGCCGTAATTGCCACGTTATTGAAAAGGCAAAAACCCATCGCATGTGAGGACTCGGCGTGGTGGCCTGGAGGACGGACGGCACAAAAAGCATTCTGTACCCGCCCTTGCATGATCGCGTCGGCGGCGGCCAAAGCCCCGGCGACCGCCAAACATGCGGCGTTCAATGAGCCTGGGGAGATGGAAGTGTCGGGGTCAAGGGCGACTTGGCCCTCTTGCGGCGACACTTTCCGAAGATCCTTCAAGTACGTAGAGGTGTGCACTTTTGTGATCCAGCTTGTAATCCACTCATGATCAGGCGGAGTTGGCTCAAGCCGGACCAGCCGTGACATAAGGCCGCTTCCTTCCAGTCGTCCCAGAATGGCCCGTAACCGATCGGGCGACTCCGGATGATGGGGCCCCATCTGGTGATTGAGATAATCGGGATGATAGACGAAGCCAGTGTTCGCCATGGGTAAAATCTAGCACACGGTGTTTCACGCAGACAAGGCGGCTAGACACGGCGCTGACCTCATGCTAGAGTCTAGTTCCGCAATGCCAAATCCCCGCATCGAGGGCCTCAAAAAACTGCTCCAGATCGACCCCAATGATGAGGTGGTGTATTTCGGGTTGGGCAAGGCCCTGATCGAAGAAGGCCAGTACGCGGAGGCGGCCGGCTATCTCGAACAGTGTGTCACGGTCAAACCCTCCTATTCGGCGGCATACCTGGCCCTCGTCGAGGCGTTGCTAAAGATCGGCCAGAAGGACCGCGCCACCCAGTTCCTTGAACAGGGCCACGCGGTCTCACTGAAGAACGGCGACATGCAGGTCACCAAAAAGCTGGAAGCCATCCGTCAGACGCTGAGCTGATCGGCGTCTACCCGCTCTTGCAGGGCACCTGAAAGACCTCGCGATCCTCAAGACAGACCGCGCTAAGCTGATGCCCCCAGACGCAACCGCTGTCGAGCGCGAGGAGATTGTCGCGCACGCGCAGGCCCAGAGCAGCCCAGTGTCCGCAGACGATCACCGTGTCCTTACTACGTCTATTCGGCAGATCAAACCAGGGATAAAAACCGTCAGGGGCAGTCTCGGGCGGGCCAGTGTGCCGTAAGTCCATCTTACCATCGGTCGTACAGAACCGAAGTCGCGTAAGCGCATTGACAAGGACCCGGTATCTTTCCATTCCGATCAGATCCGGCGACCATTGGCTGGGAATCGAGCCATACATCCCTTGGAGCAGCGCCTTATAGTCGGAACCACGTAAGACTTTCTCGACCTC
>QHWB01000109.1:0-1077 GCA_003222395.1 Acidobacteriota bacterium | reverse complement strand
ATAGAGCAGGCGCTGCTGCCGGAGCCACCAGAGCAACTCGTCACGATCCGGCGCCGCGAGGACGTCTTGAAACGTGTCCTCCGGTCCCAGCGGCCGAAGTCCTTCGGCAGCCGCCAACAGATGCAGGTCGTGATTCCCGAGGACCACCACAGCTGAGGGCCCCAGGGCTTTGACCCACCGCAGCACCGCGAGGGATTCAGGCCCTCGATTGACGAGGTCACCCACGAACCAAAGTGTATCTTGAGGGGGATGAAACCAGATTTTGGCGATGAGGCGCTGTAACGCCGAAAAACTGCCCTGAATATCCCCGATTGCGTATCTCGCCACGCGCCGCTACTGTGCCGATCCGTGCTTGACGATCTTCGCGACTTCGGCGACTCGCTGGCCCAACGCGCGGGCCTCGCCCAACTCTTTCTCATCCAACCCCGGCGAATCTCCTTCGGTCGTGGCGCTGGCGCCGAAGGCTCCCCCGCCGCTTACCACGATCATCTGATTGCCGAGCATCGCCGCCAGGATGGTCAGCATGGTCAGCTCCTTGCCGCCCGCGACTTGTCCACCCGTCGTGAAGGCGGCGCCGACTTTATTCCGCATCTTGAATTCGGGGAAAACGCCGAACTTGAACTGCCAGTTGTCAAAGAACGCTTTGACTTCTGCCGCCATGTTCGCCCAATAGACCGGCGAGCCAACGATCACCGCATCCGATAAAAAGAGTTCTGGCGCGGTCACGTCGCCCACTCGCTTGAGGACGACCCGCGTGCCGGAGACTGACTTCGCGCCCACGGCCACCTCCCGCGCCATCTTTTCGGTATAGCCCGACAGCGAATGGTAGGCGACCAGTACGACAATAGTCGGAATCTGCTCTTCAGCAGACGCAGGATTTGGAAAGAGGCCGTAAAGAAACGTACAGATAAAAATAAGCAGAGGAACACCCTTCGACAAGGTCAGGGTGAACGGTGACTGATGGCTGCGCACGAGGAGCCTAAATACTCACCGTTCGTGCTGAGCTTTGTCGAAGCATGACATTCATTTCGATGTCAGTGCCGTCGAGTCTCCTCGTCCAGCTGCTCCTCCACCGAG
>QHWB01000061.1 GCA_003222395.1 Acidobacteriota bacterium | reverse complement strand
CGGGATCCATCAACGGCAAAGTTGCGGATAGCAGCGGCGCCGTGCTGCCGGGCGTCACCGTGACAGCGTCCAGCCCGTCGTTGATGGGTGTGCAGACGGCCGTCAGCGATACCAGCGGCAATTACCGGTTTCCGGCGCTGCCGCCCGGCAGCTATACGGTGACCTTCGATTTACCCGGGTTCAACACGCTCAAGCGCGAGAACATTCAAATCGCGATGGGCTTCACGGCGACGGTGAACGTCGAGCTCGCCGTCGCCTCGCTGCAGGAAACCGTCACCGTGACCGGCGATTCGCCGGTGATCGACACGTCGAACACCCGCGTGCAGCAGAACTTCAAGCTCGAGGCGCTGCAGGAGATTCCCAACGCCCGCGACATGTGGTCGCTGCTCGCGGTGACGCCGGCCGTGCAGATGTCGCGCATCGACGTGGGCGGCAACCGCGCGGGAACGCAGACCGGTTACACGGCGTACGGCTACAGCGGTCAGAACCGCGTGCTCGTCGAGGGGATCAACACGACTGAAGGTACCAGCGGCGCCGGCTTCTACTTCGACTACGGATCGTTCGAGGAAGTCTTCCTCGGCACCATCGGTCAGGGCGCCGAGATGCCGACGCCCGGCGTGCAAAGCCAGTTCCTCGGCAAGTCGGGCGGGAACAAGTTCCAGGGCGAAATCTACAAGGATTACGAACGCAACTCGTGGCAGACCGACAACATCAGCAGCAACCTGCCATCGCAGTATGCGCTCAACGCGACGAATCCGAACGGCATTCGTGTCGGCAGCAACGAGCTGATCAACTACAACGACTTCAACCTGAACGTCGGCGGTCCGATCCGCCACGACAAGGTGTGGTGGTACTTCTCACACCGGTACCAGTCAACGAACGTCCAGCAGCCGAATTTCGTGGGCGACTTCGCCGGAACGCCGTTTCACACCTCGCTGTGGAATCCGTCGGGAAAAATCACGTATCAGATGAATCAGAACAACAAGTTGATCGGCTACTACCAGTGGGGACAGAAAAGCCAGCCGAATCGGCTGCCGAGCAGCACGTTCCAGTACGCATCGGTCGGTCCGACCTACAAGCAGGATTCGGGCAGCTGGGTCTACAAGGGTGAGTGGAATGGAACGCTGAGCAGCAAGCTGTATGCGGAAGCGCGCTACGGCGTGTTCGGCTATTACTTCCCGCTCGTCGCGAACACCGACACCACGCAGCCCGAGATCATCAACCAGCAGCTGAATCAATACTTCAACGGCGATCAGAAGGAGCAGACAGATCGCCATCGCGGCCAGATCACCGGCGCGATTACCTACTTCAAAGATGGTTGGGGCGGCTCTCACAACTTCAAAATCGGCGGCGAGTGGCTCGATGAAGTGGGCTACATCGGCTATCTGCAGGTGGCGTCCGGCAACATCCGCGAGACGATCAACACGAGCGGCCTTGCCACGCAGGTGCAGCTCTACGCACCGACGGCGACCAATGTCGGCGGGATTCTCTCGGGTCCGCACGGCGAGCTGCTAAACGTCAACAAAGTCACGACCTACGATGCGTTCCTCACCGATCAATGGACGGTCGGCCGCGCGACGCTGAATCTCGGCGTCCGATTCGATCACTATCGCTCGTGGTCGCCCGATCAACAGCAGCTTGCGTACACGTTCCCGACAGGATTCAGCATTCCGGCAGCGACGTTTGCGGAAAGCACGTACGCAACATTCAATGCCTTCGCGCCGCGTGTCGGCCTGAGCTATGACCTGTTCGGAACCGGCAAAACGGTGCTGAAGGCGAACTACGGCCTGTACCGGTTCAACCCGGGAGTCGGCCTCGCATCGGATGCGAATCCGAATCAGTCGGTGAAGAGCATCACGTACGCGTGGACCGACACGAAGGCGTGCGCCACGTGCATCCCGGGCGACAAGCTCTATGATCTCGGTGGATCCGAATCTCAAGCAGCCTTACTCCAACCAGGTGACGGCCTATGTCGAGCAGCAGATGAGCGAAGGCGTGGGCGCGCGCGTCGGTTTCGTGCTGCTGAAGGTCAGCAATCAGTTTGGCGTGATGCAGGCTCTGCGTCCGGCGAGCGCCTACACCGTGCCGTTCACGGTCGTCGACCTCGGACCCGACGGCCGCGCAGGCACGAGCGATGACGGCACGTTGACCGCGTTCGGCATCCCGAACAGCCTGATTTCCGGCTGCGGCCCGACCGTGATCACCGTCACTCCGACTTGTCAGTACCCCACGAACCAGGTCGAGACGAACGCGTCGAACAACGGAACGTACAAGACAATCGAATTCTCGATGAACAAGCGGCAGAGCCACAACTGGTCTGCCAACGTCGGAGCCGGCTACACCTGGCAGCACGATTTCCCCGGGTACAACTCGAATCCCGGATTCCCGGGGACGCCGAACGGTCCGTTCGACTACGACTATTCGTTCTACAGCCTGAAGGGCACCGGCACGTACAACTTCCCATGGAGCGTGCTCGCGAGCGTGTCGTATCGCTTCCAGGCAGGACAGAATTACGCGCGTCAGATCTCTGTGAGCGCGCCGGCATCGTGCGCGTGCACGTACAGCGCAGGGATTCAGGGGACGTCGACGACCCTCACCAACCTGCGCGCCAACCGGCAGGACAACATCTCGGTTCTCGACGTGCGCGTCGAGAAGACGGTGCCGGTCGGCGCCGCCAAAGTGCGCCTGTTCGGCGATATCTACAACCTGACGAATCAGTACGCCGCGGAGACGATCAACGTGCTCACCGGCCTCAGCTCGGGCGTCTCGACGTTCCAGACGCCGACGGCGATTCTCGGGCCGCGGACGGCTCGCATCGGGTTCCGGTTCATCTGGTAGTTCGACTGGCAAGATCGAGACGGGAGTTTTTTGAGCGTGTTAAGCTCCCGCCCGTTTCATCAGCATGACCGAAGGAGGAGGACCTTCCATGAAGGTGTATTTGCGGGTATTGATGTTTTGCGCGCTGGTTGCCGCGTTTGCGGCGCCCGCGCTCGCCCAGATCGATCAGGGGCGCTTGACCGGAACCGTGACCGATACCCAAGGCGGCGTGCTGCCCGGCGTGACAGTGACGGCGAAGTCGCCGGCGCTGATCGGCACGCGCAGCGTCGTGTCCGAAGCAGACGGCAAATACTCGCTGCCGGCGCTGCCGTCGGGCGATTACGAGCTGTCGTTCGAGCTCGGCGGCTTCCAGACGTTCACCCGGGGCAACCTGAAGCTCGGACTCGGCCAGATTCTGACGGTCGACGCGCAGCTGCGTGTCGCCGCGCTTCAGGAAACGGTCACCGTGTCGGCGGTGTCACCCGTCGTCGACATGCAGAACACGAAAGTCGGTACCGACTTCACCGCCGACAAGCTCGTTGGCGTTCCGACGGCCACCGACGTGTGGGCGGTGCTCGGCCAGGCGTCGGGCGTCCGCATGAACGGCTTCGACGTCGGCGGCAGCCACAAGAGTCAACAGACCGGCTACGAGAGCTTTGGCATCCGTAACCAGAACCGCGTGCTGAACGACGGCGTGGATACGACCGAAGGCACTGGCGGCGCCGGGTTCTACGCGGACTTCTTCGCCAACGACGAGGTCTCGGTTGCCGCCGCCGGCGGCGACGTCGAGATGAACACGCCCGGTTCCGCCGTGGTCAACACAATCAAAAGCGGCGGCAACTCCGTGAAGATGCTGAACAACCTCACGTATCAGCAGGAATCGTTCGTCGGCGACAACCAGACCGGCGACGCCGCGAAGACGGCTCGCGGCTACACCGGTCAGCCGAACATCAAGTTCTGGGAAGGGCACGCCGACATCGGCGGCCCGATCAAGAAGGACAAGCTCTGGTACTTCGGCGCTTACAACCATTTCAAGATCGACAAGCAGATTTCGGGCGTGGCGCGCAACATCGCAACCGACCTGGGACTCTTCGACAACGAGACGACGAAAGAAACCTACAAGGCGTCGGGGTCGGACACGATCGTCGGCTACATCCAGTTCGGACGGAAACAGAAGCCGAATCGCGGCCTGTCGGTCACCGTCTCACCCGAAGCGGCGCAGCCGCAGGATTCGATCTCCTGGGTGTACAAAGGCGAGCATCAGCGCGTGTGGTCGAACCGCTTGTTTACCGATGTGAAGTTCAACCTGTTCGGCTATGACTTTCCGCTGGGCGTAAAAACCGATTTCCAGACTCACCCGCCTCGACTCGACACCGGCACCCAGTTCACCACCGGCGCTGCGTGGGACGCGTTCGACCTCGCGCGGCAGAAGCCGCAGATTACGGGTCAGGCAACGTACTACGTGCCGAACAAGGCCGGCAGCCACGACCTGAAGGTCGGCTTCGAGTACGTGCTCGACATCAGCAAGTACACGATCGACGGCCGCTCGGGCCCGATTCAGTACCGGGATCTGAGCGGCGCGACGAATGAAATCCAGTTCGTCGACGTCGGCAAGAACAGCGATCTGAACAACACCTGGTCGGGCGGAAACAACCGCAACCAACGGTATGCCGGGTACGCGCAGGATCGGTGGAACCTGAACGCGCGCACCACATTCCAGCTGGGTCTGCGCTGGGATTACCAGCGCCCATACTATTTGACGGGCAAGCGCGATCCGATCATCAGGGACGTACTGCCGGCTGCCGTCGGTGTGCCGTCGCTGATCGGCCAGCCAATGTTCCAGGCAACGTCATTCCCCGAATCCGCGATCATCACGAGGAACTCAGTCGCGCCGCGGCTCGGCGTGAGCTACGACGCGAGCGGCAGGGGCGCGACGGTCCTGAAGGCGTTCTACGGGCGGTACTACTACAACTACGCGGACGCGTTCAGCGCGTTGAACCCGGGCGGCGCGAACTACAAGACGTTCAAGTTCAACGATCTGAACGGCAACAGGCTGTACGACGGACCGCAGGAGCTCGGCGCGTTCGTCGCATCGGCCGGTGGCGTGTCGACCGTAACCGATCCGAACGTCAAGAAGCCGTACGCCGACGAGTACGACGCGTCGGTCGAGCATCAGTTCTGGGGCGAATCGTCGGTGCGGGTCGCCTACGTTCGCAAGAACACGAACAACGAAATCTCGACCATCGATCTCTCGCGCGTCGGGCACTTCACCGTTCCGATGACCGTGCCGATTCAAGTGCGTGATTTCGTGAACGGCGTGACCGGCACGGTCAACGTCAACGTGCTGGATCTCGATCAGCGGCCGACCGGCCAGAACACGGTCACCAACGTACCGGACGGTCACTACAAGTACGACACGATGCAGTTCGCCTTCAACAAGCGCTTCGGCACCGGTTTGTTCCTTCAGACCAGCTTCGACTACCAGTGGCGCGACGAGCTGCGGGGCGGCGGAGGATTGGGCGATTCGACGAGCCGGACGAACACGATGTACGCCGGCACGACGAGCCCGCTCAATTCCGATCCGCTGTCAGTCGGGTTCTTCAACAACTCGAGCGCGTCGGTGCCGAACCGGCAGAAAAGCACGAATTGGCAGGGACGCGGGATGGCCCGTTATGTGTTCCCGCTCGACATCGGCGCGGCGATGAACCTGCGCGTACAGAGCGGGTTTGCGTACTCGCCGATTTACCAGGCCGTGCTGCCGAATGCGGGCACGGTGCGCTTCCTCTCGGCGAACATCGACACGAACCGATCGGATACCGTGCCGATCCTCGACCTCCGCGCGGACAAGATGTTCAAGTTCGGCCGCTACGGCTTCACCGCGATGGCCGATCTGTTCAACGTGACGAACTCGAATGCCGTGACGAACTTCACGCTGGTCAACGGCGCGAACTACAACCGGATCATCGCCGCGCTCGATCCGCGCACGTTCCAGCTCGGCGTCCGCTTCGCGTTCTGACGGACTGAGCGGGCGGGACAGGCAGGAAAGGCAGGACGGGCAGGACGGGCAGGACGGGCAGGACGGGCAGGACGGGCAGGAAGGAATGCTTCCTGCCTGCCCATCCCGCCCATCCCGCCTATCTGATCCAGCCTCGCAGCGTCGCAATATCCCTTGCATAACGCTCCGGCGGTGCTTCGCGGACGAAGCGTTCGATGTACGACCGCGCCTCGCTGATCCGCTGCTGGTCGTGCAGCGTCGCGGCAAGATTGAACAGCAGATCGTAGTTGCGCGGATCGAGCTCCAGCGCTCGGCGCCAGGCGTCGATCGCGCCGGAAGGATTCGAGCGCAGACGCGCGGCGCCGAGCCCCTGCCAGGCCTGCGCGAGCTGCGGATCGGCGTCGACCGCGCGCTCGAACGCGCGCGCCGCATCGCCGGGCTTTCCAGCGGCGAGCTCCAGCAATCCCAGATTGCTCCACGTCGTCGCCGCACGCGGCGCCCGCGCGAGCACGTCACCGAACAGATGCCGTGCGCGATCGAAACGGCGCTGCCCGGTGAACACGATGCCGAGCGTATTCTCCGCCTCGACACCTCCGGGCGTGTTCGCGTGAGCGATCGGTTCGAGCACCGCGGCCGCGCGCCTCGAATCGCCGGCTGCGAGATATGCGGCGCCAAGCCGTCCCTGCAGCTCGGAATTCGTGACGCCTCTCTTCGCCGCGTCCTCGAGCAGCGTGATGGCGCGCCGCGGGTCGCCGCCGGCGATGAACACCGATGCGAGATTCAGGTACGCCACCGTGAAGTCCGGACGTTCGGCGATGACCTGCTGCAGCAGCGCCGCCGCTTCCGCGTACCGGCGGTCGCCCGTCAGCGCCAGCGCGCGCTCGTAGCGGCGATCGAGATCGAGCAGCCGCTTCGGATCGTCTGCCGACGTGTACTGCTTTCGCGAAGATGTCGTCCCCTGAGCGGCCGTGTACCCGAGCGCGCGAAGCCGGGCCGCGGCATCGGGATCGATCGGCACAGCTCTCGCGGCGGCCAACGCCGATGCCGCCGGCGGCCACTCGCTCAGACGCGTTCGCAGCACCTCCGCACGCTGGCGCTCGTGGTCGATCCTGTTGTGCAGCTCACCGGGATCGTTGACGAGGTCGTACAACTCCGGCTCCGGCAGGTCGATGTACTTCCATCCGTCGGCGACAACTCCGGTGAGCGGCGCCCAGCTGCGCGTGAGGTACGCGTCGAGCGCCTCGAAGTACACGAGTCTTTCGCCGCCGGCCGCTCCACGCATCGCCGGCACGAGCGATCGGCCGTCCAGACGCGCAGGCATCGCGATACCGAGCAGATCGAGCACGGTCGGCAGCACGTCCGACTGCGCCGCCTCCGCGTCCGACGCGGCCGGATGCATCGACGGACCGGCGACGATCAGCGGGATGCGCAGCGTCGAATCGTAGGCAAACAGCCCATGCGTCGATTCGCCGTGGTCGCCGAGCGATTCGCCATGATCCGCGAGCGCGACGATGAGAGTCGATTCGAGCAGTCCTGCGGTACGTAGACGCTCGATCAGGCGCCCGAGCTGTGCGTCGGCGAACGCCACCTCGTTGTCGTACGGATCCGCAGCACGCTGTTCTGGAGCGCGGTAAGGCGCATGAGGATCGAAGAGATGGATCCAGCAGAACCAGGGCGTCGTTCGTTGCTGGTTGCTGGTTGCTGGGGGCTGATTGCTGGGGGCTGGTTGCTGGGGACTGGAAGAAGTCGAAGCGCGCCCAGAGAGAATCCAATCGCCTGCGAGCTGAACGACGCGATCGGCCGTTCGCTCGGCGAAGGCGAACGTGACCGGACCGGTCTCGCTGCCGACGCGGTCGTCGTAGACGTCGAAGCCGCGGCTCAGACCGAAGCGCGCGTCGAGAACGAACGCGCCGACGAATGCGCCGGTGCGGTACCCCGCGTCACGCAGGATAGACGCGAGCGTCGGCACGTCCGCAGCCACTCCCGACGCGCCGTTGTTGTGAACGCCGTGCGTCGCGGGCACGAGTCCGGTCAGGATCGAGGTATGAGCCGGCAACGTCAGCGGAACGTGGGCATGCGCGCGCGTGAAACGGACACCGCGGGCCGCGAGGCGGTCGAGCGTCGGTGTCAGCGTGCCGCCTCCGTAGGCGCCGACGCGATCGGCGCGCAGCGTATCGATGGTGATGAGCAACACGTTCGATCGCGCGAGCGCGCCCGATCGAAGCCGTTCGTCCGACCGCGATCGGTCTCCGCGGTCGCATCCGATCGGCAGAGTGACGATGAGCGCTGCGGCGCAGCCACGCCTCCACGAGCGAGCTCTCCACCACGGAGGACACGGAGGTAAGTTTCCCTCTGGCCCTCGCGGCGAGTTTGCCTCAGACCCTCTCATCGCGCGATCAGCTTCTGTACGTGAGCGATGTCAGCCGCGTAGCGCTGCGGCGGTGCTTCGTGGACGAAGCGCTCGAGATACGGGTGCGCGTCGGTGCGCCTGCCGCTGTCCCACAGCGAGACCCCGATGTTGTACAACGCGTCGTACAACGTCGGATCGAGCGTCAGCGCGGTTCGCCAGTGTGCGACGGCGTCGTCTTCGCGGTGCTGGCGCATGTAGACCGCGGCGAGCGCATTGTGCGCGCGCGCCAGCGCCGGGTCGAGCTCCAGCGCCCGCGACAAGTCGCCGGCGGCCGACTGCAGATCTCCGGCGCCCATCGCGTCGACGCCCAGATTCTCGTACGCCGCCGCGGAAGTCGGGTCGAGCTCCAGCACCTTCCGGAACGACCGACGGGCGCGATCGTGACGACCAAGCCGCGAGTACACGACGCCGAGCGAATTGAGCGCGTCCGCGTAATCAGGATGCGCGGCGACGACGGCTTCGAGGAGGTCTGCGGCCGGCTGCAGAGCGCCGGCCTCCTGCAGATACCCGGCGAGCACGACCATGGTGCTCTGATCGGCGATGTCCCGGCGCACCACCGTTTCCAGCAGGGCGATCGCGCCCTTCAGATCGCCGGTGTCGCGCTGCATCGATGCCAGCACGCCGTAGGATGTCGTGAATCCAGGATGCGCCTGAATGATGGAGCGAACCGCGGACATCGCTTCGTCGCGCGATCCGGCTCTGAAGGCGATCAGCGCCCGATTGAGATCCTCGGCGGGACCGATCAGCATCTTGGGATCGTCGGCGTCGGTGTAGACGCGCGGACCGGCGCCGGCGCTGGCGGCGACGTACCCGAGCGCCTGCAGCCGCTGCCGTGCGTCGGCGTTCAACGTTGTCCGCTCGGAGCTCGACGCGCGCGCGGCCTGCGCCGTCGCCGTATCGCGCAGCAGCGACTCGAGCACGCGCGCCCGTGCCGGGTCGCGCGCATGCACATTCGTCATCTCGCGCGGATCGGCGGAGAGGTCGTACATTTCCGGAATCGGAAGATCGATCAGCTTGGAGTGTCCGTTGACGATCCCGCTGAGCGGCGCCCAGTTGCGCGTGAGATTCGCGTCCATCGCTTCGACGTACGCCGTCCGCTCGCCGCCGTTGATCACGGAACGTCCTTCGAATTCCGCGGGAGGGTCGATGCCGAGCAGATCGAGCGTCGTCGGCGCGAGATCGATCAGCCGCACGAGCGCCTCGTTCACGCCGTGATGCACGTGCGGGCCGGCGATAATCCACGGCACGCGCATCGTCACGTCGTACACGAAGACGCCGTGCGTCCGTTCGCCATGCTCGCCGAGGCTCTCGCCGTGATCGGAGGCGACGACGACGAGCGTGCGATCGAGCTGGCCGGCGGACCGCAGACCGTCGAACAGCGTACCGATTGTCGCGTCGGTGTAGGCGACCTCCGCGTCGTACGGCTGATGCCGCGAGGCGAACGGTTCGGGCGCGCGATACGGCTCGTGGGGATCGTAGAAGTGGATCCACGTGAACCAGGGGCTGGGGGCTGGTTGCTGGTTGCTGGTTGCGGGCGGCTGCGAGATGGACGAATTGATCCAGGCGAGCGCGGGTTTGATGACGTCCTCTGCGCGGCGCTCGGCCCCTTCGGCGGGATCGCCCGCGTGCTTTTCGCCATGGCGGTCGTCGTAGACGTCGAAGCCTCGCGTGAGGCCGAAGCGCGCGTCCAGCACGAACGCTCCTACGAACGCTCCGGTCCGGTACCCGGCGTTCTTCAGGACCGTCGCCAGCGTCGGCAGTTTCGGTCCGAGACGAAACAGTCCGTTCGTGCGCACGCCGTGAACGGGCGGCGACACCGCGGTGAGGATCGACGTGTGGGACGGCAGCGTGAGCGGCGCGGACGCGTACGCGCGCGTCAGCACGAGCCCGCCGGCGGCGAGACGATCCAGCGTCGGCGTGAGGTTCGCGGGCCCGCCGAACGCGCCGACGCGATCGGTGCGCAGCGTGTCGATGGTGACGAGCAGGAGGTTGCAGCCGGCGCATGCGCCGGACTGGATCGGCGGCTGCACCGCGCGGCGCCAGACCAGCCAGCCGGCGAGCGCCACAAGAGCGACCGCAGAGAGAAAGAACTTCTTCCCCATCCTCAGCGCGGGGCGACGCGAAGGCCGCGCACACGCGCGCCCGGGATGCGGATGCCGACCTTGGCGTCGTTCGGCTTCGAGCCCGGCGGAACGAGGTACTCGATCAGCAGCTCGTTCGACAGTCGATCGGCCAGGCGATCGAGCGCAGCCTGGTACGACGCGGCCGCGTAGATCGGCGTGTACTCGCCGCGCGTCTGATCGACGAGGCCGCGCAGCGCCTGCATGACGCGACCCCCGGCCATCTTCTGATTCCCGATCACATGAACGATCGCGCCGGCGTCGACGATGCGGCCGATCGCATCGTCCGGGCTGCTCTCGCCGTCGTGCGCGTCCGACAGCGGAGCGGCCGACAGCGCCACGACGGCCGAAAACAGCGAGCCGGTCGCGTGCAGCGTCTGCGACGCGAGCGCGACGCCGCTGAGCAGCTGACTCCCTTCGCTCGCCCCCGGCGTCAGCGCGTTCACGCGCTCGAGCACTGTCGATCGATCGTCGTCGAACGTCGCGATGAGCTTCGGCGGCCCGCCGAACACGCCGGCGATGACCGGCCGTTCGGCGCCAAGCCGTTCGATGAAATGAACCGCGGCCTTCTGCATGAGCGAGAAGTCCTCCGCGGCGGCGCCGGCGTCGAGGAGAACGACGATCGGGTAGTCCGCGATCCGCACTGACAGGACCTCGCGGGTGGCGGCGCCCTCCTGGACGACGAAATCGTCGGCGCCAACGTCGACGAGGGCGCGGCCGCGCTGGTCCGTCGCGCTCGCGAGCACGAGGCGGCTCGCGCCGGTCTGCGGCTGTGAGGTGAACGGAAGCGCAATCGCGGCGAGAACCGCAACCGCGCGTATCGCTGGAAACACGGCAAAACGCATTATAGACTGCGGGTTACACGCTCATGTCCGGCTTCGGCCGGACTTCAGCTAATCGATGTACAGACTTGTCACTGCATTCGGTGTGACGGCTTACCTGACGGTGCTGATACAGCCGCAGGGATCAACATTTTTTACTTCGCGTGGGGCCCCACCCCCACGCGCTGACGCCCTCGCGCCGTTGCACTCGGTCGTATCTAGAACAGAACGTCACAGCGGTGGCGCGGTGGCCGACGTACATTCATCTTCTCAAGAATCCGCAACAACCTCTTACCTGCGATCCGAGTCATACCTCGGCTCCGAGTCCTGCGCGCACTGCCATGACGGCGAGTACGACTCGTGGCGGAAGACGCTGCACATCCAGATGACGAAGCCGATCGCCGAGGCGCGCGTCGAAGGCGACTTCAGGCCGGGCACGCGTCTTCAGGCGTACGGCCGCACGTACACGATGGAGTCGCGCGACAAGCGCTACTTCATCTCGGTCGCCCGCGGCGGCCGTCCGGCCGAATCGTTCGAAGTGAACTACACGCTCGGCGCCCGCCGCTTCCAGGGCTACCTCTCGAAGCTGCGCGACGGCCGCATCTACGTCCTGCCGGTCTTCTGGCACAACGAAACGAAGCGCTGGCTCGACTGGAAGGAGATCACGCCGATCCCCGACGATGCGGACCACGACCTGCGGCAGATCTGGAACGTGACCTGCGTGAACTGCCATGCGACGAACCTGGTGAAGAACTTCGATCCGTCGACGAACACCTACGCGTCGACGTGGACCGAAATGGGAATCGGCTGCGAAGCGTGTCATGGTCCGGGCGCGCAGCACGTCGCCATCACGACCGAGTGGGACAAGAATCCGTTGGCCGCTCCCACCGATCCTTCACCTGCGGTGCTGAAGATCTTTTCACCGAAGAAAGCGCCGGCGCGGCAGACCTTCGACATGTGCGGCTACTGCCACGGCAACAAGAACAACGTGTTCTTCGGTTTCAAAGCGGGCGATCGGTACGAGGACTTCGCGCTGCCGTTTCTCATCAGCCAGCCGATTCCCGACAACGATCCGCAGGGCGATTTCTGGCCCGACGGCCGCCCGAGCCGCTTCAACCGTCCGCAGGCGCTGACGCTGACGGGATGTTTTCAGAAAGGCGACGCCACCTGCACCAATTGCCACCGGCTGCACGGGCCCGAGAACGCGCACATGCTGAAAGTGCCGGTCGAGGCGCCGGGCGGCGGTCACACGAAGGTCAGCGATACGTTGTGCACTCAATGCCACAAGACGATCGGAGAGGCAGGAAGGGCGGGAGGGGCAGGACAGGCGGGAGGGGCAGGGCAGGCGGGAGGGGCAGGACAGGCGGGAGGGGCAGGACGGGCAGGAGGGGCAGGACAGGCAGGAGGCGCTGAACGGGCAGGAGGCGTGGGAGCGTGGACAGAGCACACGCATCACACTGCGGATTCGCAGGGGAGCCGCTGCGTGAACTGTCACATGAGCGATGTGAACTGGCGGCTCTTCACGCGCCGGCTCGATCACACGTTTCAGCCGCCGAACCCTGAGATGACCGCACGATACGGCGTGCCGAACGCATGCACGACGTGCCATGACGATCGATCGCCGGAGTGGGCCGCGTCGCTGATGGATCGGTGGTATGGCAGCCACGATCGGCGACAGGCGATCGTGTCGATGTCGGATGTGCTCTACCGCGCGGGAACGGGCGACACGGCGGTCGTCGCCGATGTCGCGCGGCTCGCGTCCGATCGATCGCACGGCGCGTTGATCCGGGCGAGCGCCGCGGAATTTGCCGGTCAGCTGATCTCGAAGTCGCAGGTGGAGTCGAAATCGACGGTGGCACAGGGCTTCAGCCCTGCGATCATCAATGCACTCATCGGCGCGAGCGCCGATCCCGAGGCGATGGTGCGCATCACCGCGGTGCGCGCGCTTGGGCTCGTCCATGACCAGCGCACGACGCCGGTGATCGCAGCGCATCTAGTCGACGACTCGCGTCTGGTCCGCGTGAGCGCAGCCGAGGCGCTGTTCGATCGCGGGATCTCGCGCCTGGACGGCGCCGTCGGCGCGGCTCTCGCTAAAGCCCAGGAGGAGTGGGCCGAGAGCTTACGGACCTTTAACGATGTGGCAGCCGACCACACGACGCTCGGACGGCTTTATGCGGCGCTCGGTCGCCAGGAGGATGCCGCGCGCGAGCTGAATACGGCCGTCAGGCTCGACCCTTCCGATGCCCGTCCTCACGTCCAGCTTGGAGTCCTTGCGGCACGTTCCGGCCGGTACGACGAAGCGCTGCGGCACTTCACTGCCGCCAAATCGGTGTCACCCCGCTATCCCAACATCGAACAGTTGATCGAGGAAGTTCAAAAACGCCGAAGAGGCGCGTAAGAAATCCGCTGTTTGTGGCGGCGCAGCCGGCTTGACGCTGGCCACAGTCAGCCGCTGCTGCTAGTATTTGCGCCGAAAACTTTGCCTGTTCAGTTTGCCGGAGGACCATATGAGATCGAGAACGGCGTGGTTCGTCGTGTTTGTGATTGTCGGCTTGCTGGCCGCGCCAGCAAGCGCACAGATTACGCAAGGTCGTCTGACCGGCATCGTCACCGACACGCAGGGGGCGGTCATGCCTGGCGTCACCGTCACAGTCACGTCGCCTGCGTTGATCGGTACGCGCACGACGGTATCGGAAGCGGACGGCCGGTATCTGTTTCCCGCGTTGCCCACGGGCGTCTACAGAGTGACGTTCGACCTGTCCGGTTTCAGAAAGTTCGATCGCGACAACATCCAGGTCGTGCTCGGACAGACGATCGCCGTCGATGCTCAGATGCAGGTCGGCGGCCTGGCAGAGAGCGTCACGGTAACGGGCGCATCGCCGATCGTCGACGTCTCGACGACCAAGGTGGGCGCTCACCTCAAGGGTGACGAGCTCATCGCTGTGCCGAACTCCACCGACGTGTGGGGCGCGCTGTCGGAAGCGCCTGGCGTCCGGATGCAGGGATTCGACGTCGGCGGCAGCCACAAGAGTCAGCAGTCCGGCTACGAAGTCTTCGGTGTGCAGAACCAGGCGCGCGTCATCTCCGACGGCGTCGATCACACCGAAGGCGTCGGCGGCACCGGGTTCTACGAGGACTACTTCGCAAACGAGGAAGTCTCGGTCAGCGCGCTCGGCAGCGACGTCGAGATGAACTCGCCGGGCGCCGCGATCGTGACGACCATCAAGAGCGGCGGCAACACGTTCAAAGGGCTCGAGCACGTATCGTACGAGCCGGGCAGGTTCGTCGGCAGCAACGGTGCGCCCGCGGACCTCAGCGCCCGCGGTTACACGTGTCCTCCAAACGGCGACGGTGTGCCGCAGTGCGCGAACCCCAACCTGTTGTTCTGGGAAGGGCACGCCGACGTAGGCGGTCCGATCAGGCGCGACAAGGTGTGGTTCTACGGCGCCTACAACCACTTCAAGATCGACAAGGTGGTTTCCGGCGTCTCCCAGAGCGTCGCGACCGATATCGGCATCTTCGACAACTTCACCGGCAAGACGACTTACAAGGCGTCCGAGTCGAGCACGTTGATCGGGTACTTTCAGCAGGGCCGCAAGCAGAAGCCAAAGCGCGGTCTGTCGACGCTCGTCCCGCCGGAATCAGTCCGGGCGCAGGACAGCTACTCGCGGATGTACAAAGGCGAATGGCAGTTCGTCATGAGCGACCGTGCGTTCCTCAACGTGAACGTCGGCAATTTCACCCTCGACTGGCCGATGGTCGTGCAGGTCGATCCCGCCGTCAAGCCGCCGATTCAGTACAGGTCGACCACAGCGATCGCCGGTGCGGGCTGGAACGCGTTCACGACGGGACGGAAGAAGCCGCAGGTGAAAGCTCAGATGACGTACTACTTGCCGCAGGCTGCAGGTAGTCACGACTTCAAGTTCGGCTTCGAGGACCTTTACGATTGGTACCGCCTCGGGATCAACGGCACATCGGGTCCGTACCGGCTCTCGTTCGCGACGCCGACCTCGCCGACGCCGGATCGGATCCGCTTCGTCGATACCGGCCTGGCGAGCGATTTCGAGAAAGGTTGGAATGCCTCGCCGAACGTCGACAAGCATTATGCGTTCTACGCGCAGGATCGTTGGGCGCCGAACAACCGGCTCAGCATCACGGCCGGCGTGCGCGTCGACTATCAGGATCTCGGGTACCTCGACGCCCACCGGCATCCCCAGGTCACGGATGTGACCGGCTTTGCGGCTGATGGCGGTCGCATCTTCCCGGCCGACACGACGATTGCAGGAAAATCGTTCGTGACGAATACGGACGTTTCGGCGCGAGTCGGCGTCAGCTACAACCTGACCGGCAAAGGCAACAGCGTGCTGAAGGCGTTCTACGGCCGGTACTACAACAACATTGCTGACGGATTCTCGGCGGTGAATCCGGGTGGCCAGAACTACATCGACTACAACTTCCGCGACCTGAATGGAAACCTCAAGTACGACGGACCACAGGAGCTCGTGTCGTTCCGCACGCGCATCGGCGGGAGCAGCGACACGGTGAACCCGAATCTGAAGACGCCGTACACCGACGAGATCAGCGGGACGTACGAACAGCAGTTCTGGGGTGAGTCGTCGGCCCGCCTGACGTACGTGCGGAAGCATCAGGCTCAGTACATTCCGTTCTATTTCACGCCACTGATCCCGGCATGGGTGGGCAAGATCAATGTCCCCGTGCGCGTGACCAATCCGACGCCAAACGGCGGCACGGAGACGTTCAACCTGGTCGACGTTCCGGACGCGCTTGCCGACGAGACCAGCGGTTTGTACGATAACTGGCCGGATGGCACGTTCGACTACGACACGGTCGAAGTGGCGTTCCGCCATCGGTTCAGCAGCAAGTTCTTCATCGAGAGCAGCTTCGATCACATCTGGCGCAACGAGCTGCGATCGGCCGACATCTCCGACTGGGGCTCGACGAGCCCGCTCAGCACCGATCCGATCGGCGTCGGACCGCAGCTGACGCCGAACCCGGCGGTGCCGAACCGGCAGAAGACGACGATGTACCACGCGCAGGTGTTCGCCCGGTACACGTTCCCGTACGATGTCGGGTTTGCGGTGAATTACCGAATGCAGAGTGGCTTCCCGTACGCGCGCGTCGTCGACGCCGGCGCCACCACCACGCCGAGCCTGAACATGTGCAACTTCAACTGCACCTTCTTCGTCGAGAATCTCGACAGGAACCGCTCGGAAGCAGTCAATCTGATGAACATCCGGCTCGACAAGTCGTTCCCTGTGGGCAAGTCGCGGATCACGGCGATGCTGGACATCTACAACGTCCTCAACGCCGATCCGGTCACGAACTTCAATCTGTTGTCCGATAGTTTCAAGACGGTGATCGCGACGCTGGACCCGCGGGTGTTCCAGGTCGGATTCCGCGTCGAGTTCTAATCGCGCACGCGATCGCCGGCGCGCTCGAGATTGTAGAGCGCGTCGGCGAAGCCCGGCCGCAACGACACCGCTTTCCGCCACTCCTCGATCGCCATCTCCCTTCGACCCTGCTCCGCGTACGCGACGCCGAGGCCGTTGTGCGCGCCGGCGAGGTCGGGATTGATCGCCACGGCCCGCGACAGCGCA
Source organism: Acidobacteriota bacterium (assembly GCA_003222395.1). Classification (GTDB taxonomy): domain Bacteria; phylum Acidobacteriota; class Vicinamibacteria; order Vicinamibacterales; family CAVVIG01; genus Gp6-AA45. The sequence continues at coordinate 47,069 of QHWB01000061.1, read as the reverse complement.
TCGATCGCATCCGCCGTCCGTTTTTGTGTCAGGAACAGCGCGCCAAGGTTGTTCCATGTGGTGGCGGCATTCGGTGAGGCCGCGAGTACCCGCCTGAACAGCAGCTCAGCGTCGCGCGACCGCCGCATGCGCGTGTACGTCTGAGCGAGCGCGTCCGCCGACTGCAGATCCGACGCGTCGCCCTTCGCGAGCGATTCCAGCACGGCCGCCGATCGTTTCAAATCGCCGGCATCGCGCAGCGCCGAACCGAGCGATCGCAAGAGCGTTCGATCTGCGCGGCCATCGCGGGCGGCGGCATCCAGCACATCGACAGCCTCCGCGATGCGGCCTATCGCCCGCAGCGCGAACGCGAGCCGGTCGTACGCAATCGTCATCGAAGGCCGCTCGCGAACGATGCCACGCAGTTCATCGATCGCGCCTGAGGCGTCCCCCTTCGCAAATCTCGCCGCCGCGTCGTCGAGCGCCGTGTTCAGGTGCACGAGACGCTTCGGATCGTCGTCTGGCGTGTACTTCCGAGCCGCTCTGGGGTCCGACGCGACGATGTAGCCGAGCGACCGCAGGCGCGCATCGGCATCGGCGTCAATCGGCGCCGGCGAAGAGGCGGCCGCGCTCTTCACGGTTCGATCGAGACGCGATTCGAGATCCCGCGCGATCTCCTGCCGCTGTGCGTAGATGTTGTGCTGCTCGCCGGGATCGGCCGACAGGTCGTACAGCTCTGGCAACGGGAGATCGATCAGCTTGTGCCGTCCCCGAACGACGCCGGTCAGCGGCGCCCAGTCGCGCGTCAGGCTCGCGTTCAGCGCTTCGAAGTAAGACTCGCGGTCGTCGAAGGGTCGCTCGCCAGCGATCGCGGGGCGCACCGTCCGACCGTCGGCGTCGGCGAGCGGCGGTTCGCCGACGAGATCGAGGAGGGTTGGCACCACGTCAATGAGTCGCATCGGATCGGAGAAGACGCCGGGGCGGATGCGCGATGGCGCCCACATGACGAGAGGCACCCGCAGCGTCGCATCGTAGGCAAACAGCCCGTGCGTCCGCTCGCCGTGCTCGCCGAGCGACTCGCCATGATCCGATGCAAGCACGATCAGCGTATTGATCAGCGCCTGCGCAGTCCGCAACCGCGCGAGAAATGCTCCGAGCGCCGCGTCGGCGTATGCGATTTCGCCATCGTACGGAGCGCCCGAATACCGGGACTGGTAGGGCTCGGGCGGCGCGTACGGCTCGTGTGGATCGTAGACGTGAACCCACGCAAACCACTTCTTATCGGTCGCACGGATGCTGAGTTCGCCGGGTCGCGCTGTTGCCGCATCCGCCTGGCCGTCGAGAATCCATCGGGCCGCTGCTCTGAACACCTGTTCCGCCGGTCGCTCGGCGAGCTCGAGATCGGATCCATGGCTCCGCATCCGGTCGTCGTACACGTCGAAGCCGCGATTGAGCCCGAAGCGCGCGTCGAGCACGAACGCGCCGACGAACGCGCCGGTCCGGTATCCCGCGGACTCGAGTGCCGTCGCAACAGTCGATCGATTTTCTGGCAGTCGGAATGCGCCGTTGTCGCGGACGCCGTTGCGCGTCGGATACGTCGCCGTCAGCAGAGACGCGTGTGATGGCAGTGTCAGCGGGACGTGGGCGTACGTGCGGTCGAACCGCAGTCCTTCGTTGGCCAGCGAATCGATCGTCGGCGTGAGTCCGCGCCCGCTGCCGTAGGCGCCGACGCGATCGGCGCGAAGCGTGTCGACCGTCACGAGCAGCACGTTCGCGCCTCGAAGCACGCCAGGCGCGAGCGGCTGTGTGTCACTCGAACGCGGAGGCTGGCTCGCGCCATCGCAGCCGATGAAAGCAATTCCGCAGGCGGCGGCGGCGATCTGGAATGACTGGACCCGACTCGACCAACCGGTTCTGAGCAGGCTCAACGGAACGCCTCGGAATCTTGGATCGTACGCGTGGACGATTTGCAAAACAGAAACCGCCGTTGATTATCGCCTTATCCCGTTCGCGTTAATATGAGCGGCGCTGCTCCCTTCGACTTTGATCGCCTGCTTCGGAAAGCGGATGTTTCCTGGTCGGTACTGCCTCATAGCCCTCGCGCTCGCGATCGGCGCTATCGCGTGCCGTCGGTCGCCGCCGATTCACAGGCAGGCAGGCCTCAACGTGCTGCTCGTCACGATCGATACGTTGCGCGCCGACGCCATCAGCGCGTACGGCAACGCGCGAGCGTCCACCCCAACGATCGATCGCCTGGCGGAGCGCGGCGTCCGATTTTCTGCCGCGCATGCCCATACCGTCGTGACGCTGCCGTCGCACGCGAACATCCTGTCGGGCCTCTATCCGACGCACCATGGCGTCCACGAGAATTCCGGCTTCCGGCTGCCGCAGCAGGTCGACACCCTCGCATCGCTGCTGCATGCGCTCGGATATCGGACGGGCGCATTCGTCAGCGCATTTCCTCTCGACCGCCGATTCGGCCTCGATCGCGCCTTCGACGTGTACGACGACCGCTACGGAAAGGGGCGCGATCGGTCCGCATTTCACGTGGCGGAGCGAGCAGGAACGGAGACCGTTGCCGCCGCCCAAGCGTGGATCGCTAACGCCCAGCCCCTAGCACCCAGCAACCAGCAACCAGTCCGCACTCCATGGTTCGCCTGGGTCCATCTCTACGAGCCGCACTTTCCGTATGCGCCGCCCGAACCGTTCCGGTCGCGATTCGCGTCGGATCCGTACCTCGGCGAAGTCGCCGCGGCCGACGCCGCCCTCGCGCCGCTTCTCGATCCGATTCTTCGCGACGGCGCGTCCGGCCGCACGCTCGTCGTCGTGACCGGCGATCACGGAGAGGCGCGCGGCGAGCACGGCGAAACGACGCATGGCCTGTTCGCCTACGAGGGCACGCTGCACGTGCCGCTCATCCTCTTCGCGCCGCAGATCTTCACGCCACGCGTCATCGCCGATCCGGTGCGCCACGTCGACATCCTGCCGACCATCCTCGATGCGCTGGGAGCGGTGGTTCCGTCCACGCTCGATGGCCGCAGTCTCCTCGACGAAGCGAACGGCAAGCGTGCAGTCGCTGTGCCCACGTACTTCGAATCGCTTTCGGCGTCGCTCAATCGAGGATGGGCGCCGTTGTACGGTGTCGTTCGCGGGTCGATGAAGTACATCGATCTTCCGATTCCCGAGCTCTACGACCTGGCTGCCGACACCGGCGAGCAGCACAACCTGGCGTCGACGCGTCCGGGCGACGTCGGCGAATTGCAGCGCATTCTCCAAGCCCTGCGCGCCGACGAGCGCGTGACGGCGCGCGTCGCCGAAGACGCCGAAACGCGCGAGCGGCTCCGCAGCCTCGGGTACGCCAGCGCCACCGCAGCGCCGAAGACGCGCTTCACCGAGGCGGACGATCCGAAACGGCTCGTGGCTCTCGATCGCGCCATCGACGAGGTCATCACGCGTTACCTACGCGGCGATCTCCGCGGGGCCGTTGCGCTCCAGGAAGAAATCGTGCGACAGCGCCCGGACATGTCGGTGTCGCTTACACACTTGGCATTCCTGTACAACGAGCTCGGCGATCATCGTCGAGCAACGGAAGCCATTCGTCGCGCGCTCGCTCTGACTCCCGACGCTCAAGACGTGGCTGCGTTGCTCGGCGCGTATCTCACCGAGGCAGGTTTGGGAGCCGAAGCGGTGGTCCGTCTCGAGCCGTATGCGCGCGCGCCGCAACCGGACATCGACGTCCTGATCGCGTATGGCGTCGCCCTGGCGGCATCAAACCGGCCGAAGGATGCGCTTGCGGCGTTCGAGCGCGCCAGAGGGATCGATCCGACCAACGCTCTGCCCGTCGTAAATATCGGAATGGTTCACTTGATCGCAGGCGACACCGAACGTTCAAAAGCCGAATTCAATTCTGCGCTGGCGATCGATCCCACGATGGCTCGGGCGCTCAACGGTCTTGGCGTCATAGACGCAGAACGGCGGAATTATGACGCCGCGATCGCACAGTGGCAGCGCGCTGCGGCGCTCGATCCGCACGATCATCAGGTGCTCTACAATCTCGGCGATTTGCTCATCCGCCTCGGTCGAGTGTCCGAGGGTCGGCGTTATTGGGAAAGATATTTGCGCGAGGCGCCGCCCGCTGCCGGCGACAAGGATCGGGTGCGAGTCCAAAACTGGCTCGCGCATACGCCTTTGCACAACCGGTGACGCGATTCCAGAATTTAGCCAAAACTTGCAGTGATTGGTTTACACTCCCCGCTCATAAGGAGCTATGCATGAAGCGATGCTTCGGCGTGATCGTCGCGCTGTGGATTGGAGGATCAACGGCAGCAGTCGCGCAAATCGCGACGGGCAACATCTACGGCACCGTCGTCGATCAGCAGGGCGCCATCCTGCCTGGCGTCACCGTTACGCTCGCGTCCAGTACGATCGGCGGGCCACCGCGGACGACGACCTCCGACAACGCAGGGCAGTTCCGATTCCTGAACCTCGATGCGGGAACCTACAAGCTGTCCGTGGAGCTCGCCGGCTTCACGAAGCAGGAGCGCGAGGTCATCGTCACAACCGGCGTCAATGTCGATGTGCCGTTCGCGATGGCGGTGGGTGGGCTGTCGGAAACGGTAACCGTCACGAGCTCCACGCCCGTCGTCGACGTCAAGAAGACCGGTACCGCGACGACGTTGACGACAGCGGAGCTCGAAGGGACGCCGCAGTCAAAAGATCCGTGGGCCGTTCTCAAGACGGTACCAGGAGTGATCGTGGACCGCGTCAACGTTGGCGGCAACGAGAGCGGCCAGCAATCGGGATTCGTCGGCAAGGGCACGACGCTCTCGGACACGATGTGGAATCTCGACGGCATCGTGATTACGGATGTGAACTCCGGTGGCGCGTCGTCTTCGTACTACGACTTCAACGCCTTCTCCGAAGTCAACGTTTCAACCGGCGGCAACGACCTGCGGCAGCAGACCGGCGGCATCGGCATCAATTTCGTGACGCGCCGCGGCACGAACCAGTTCAAGGGCACGGTTTACACCGAAGTCAACAACCACAACATGGAGGCGACCAACCTGCCCGACGAACTGAAGTCCGACGCCCGACTTGCGCTGCCGGGCGGCGGCTTCGCCGACAGGGCGAATCACACGAACAACATTCTGAACCGAGGGTTCGATATCGGCGGGCCGATCATCAAGGACAAGCTGTGGTTTTGGGGTTCATGGGGCCGCAACGACATCCGCATCGTCCGCCTGAATCAGACGGGCGACAGGACGGTGCTGACCAACACGAACGCGAAGATCAATTGGTCGGCGACCGAGAACGATCAGGTGTCCGGGTTCTATTTCAATGGCGCCAAGGAGAAGTTCGGCCGTTCGCCGGGCGTGGCGGGCACGGAGCCGAACTCGTTCCTCTGGAACCAGGGGAATTTCTATCCTGACCAGGGCATTCTGCATCCGTTGCACGGACTCTGGAAGGTTGAGGACAATCACACGTTCGGCTCGAACCTCTTCGTGAATGGCAAGTATGCCTGGTACGGATGGGGCTACGGGTTTGATCCAATCGGAGGAGCTGATAAACCCGGTGGCGTCGACTTCGACAACGACGTCGCGTACGGCTCTTACGTCACCGCCAAATACACGAAGGCTTGGCACACGGTCGATCTCAGCGGCAGTGCATTTGCCAGTGGAGGCGGTGCGAGCCACGAGTTCAAGTTCGGGTTCGGTTACAGCCGAAAGCCGAGCGACTCGCTGACACGCTATAGCGGCAACGAGGTGTGGGCAGTTCACAATGGTCCTGGCGACGAGGTCGCACAGGTGTGGCGCGAACGCAACGTGTCGTCCATCGGGCAGTACGCGGACTTGTATGTTGGAGACACGATCAGCAAGGGCCCGGCGACGTTTAACGTCGGCGTCCGTTGGGATCGGCAGACGGCGAAGAATCTCCCCAGCGTAGCGGCTGCGAATCCCGAATTCCCCAACCTGCTGCCCGCCGTTAATTACAACGGCACCGGGCCCACGATCGCATGGAACGCTGTCTCGCCACGCGTCAGCGCGACGTATGCGCTCGATTCGGCGAAGAAAAGCATCGTCCGCGCGTCGTACGCGCGGTATGCCGGCCAGTTGAATCCGGGCCAGGTCACGCAAGCCAGTCCGGTCGGCAGCTACTACACGTATATCGCGTACAAGTGGGTGGACACCAACGGCGATCACCTTGCGCAGCGGAACGAGATTCTCACGAACCTGGCACCCCTTTACTGGGGGTCGGGCATCGACATCTCGAATCCCGGTGCGGCGGTCAGCCCGCCGCAAGACATTTCGCCGAACTACGGACCAAACCATGACAACGAGGTGATCGTGGGGTTCGACCGTGAACTGTTGCCGAACCTGGCGTTCAACGTGGCGTATACGTTCCACAGCAGCACCGACATCCCTGGCTGGAATCCTCGAGTAGGCCTGACGCCCGCGGACTACACGGCCGCGGCGCCTGTCACGGCGCGTGGATACACCGTGCAGGTGTTCCGGCCGAATGCTGCGAAGGTTGACGCCACTAACGGCGCGCGGATTCTGTCGAACCGTCCCGATTACCACACTACGTACAACGGGTTCGAGACGAGCTTACAGAAGCGCCTCGCGGATAAGTGGTTCGCGCGAATCGCGTTCTCGTGGAACAACTACGTGGAGCACCCCGGATCCGGATCGATTCAGAATCCGACGCGAAGCGACACGACGGGGGGCCAGTTCTCAGGTCCTCAGGTCGATGGCGGTCAATACGCACCGCGGTCCAGCGGCTCAGGAAAGGGCGATATCTTCTACAACGCGAAATGGCAGATCAACGCCAACGCGTTATATCAGCTCCCGATGGGATTCGAGGTCGCGGGCAATCTGTTCGGGCGTCAGGGATATGCGCGTCCATTCAACCTCCGCCTGAATGCTGGAAACGACGGGCTGATTCGGGTTCTGGCGACGCCGACCATCGATGCCAATCGGTATCCGAACCTGTGGGACCTCGACCTGCGGGTTGCAAAGAACATCAAGATCGCCGGTCCGTTGAGATTGAACCTGGCCGCCGACGTCTTCAATGTGCTCAACGCGAACCCCGAACTGGCACGCGCCCGCCAGCTCAACGCGTCGTCGTTCGGCGTGTTGAACGAGATTCTTGCGCCGAGGATCATGCGGATCACGGCCAAGGTGCAGTTCTGATCTGAAAACGCGCGATCGCGGTTTCCTCACGCCCCGGGCGTCGGCCCGGGGCGTTTTCTTTGGTGGATACGATTCTTTTCGATGCCGCGGCTGAAATGACGGTCGCAAGATGGCTGGCCAATCGGCGATGAATTCGCGCCGTCGATCGAATCGGGGCCCAATCGTCGTTGCTGTCGGTGCGATATCACTTTCGCTCGTCGTCGCGATTTGGTGGATTTTCGATTCTCGCACACCGCGTCATCCGAACCTTCTTCTCATCACCATCGACACGCTGCGCGCCGATCACGTCGGCGCGTACGGCGCGACATCCGCCGAGACGCCGACGCTCGACTCACTGGCCGTGCGCGGCACGCGCTTCGCTCGCGCTGAAACCGCCGTCCCGCTCACCGGCCCTTCGCACGCAACCATCCTTACTGGTCAGTACCCGCCGGCTCACGGCGTGCGGGGCAACGTCGTCTTCACGCTCGGATCGCGATACGCGACCGCAGCCGCGCGGTTGAAGCGGCTCGGTTACCACACCGCCGCGTTCGTCGGCGCCTACCCTGTCGCCGCAGCATTCGGGTTCGTTCAGGGATTCGATACGTTCGACGAGGAGTTTCACGAAAGCAATCCGGGCGAGCAGGGCGCCGAGCGTCGCGCGAACGAAGTGGCGGACGTGGCGATTCGATGGATCGAGGACGCATCACGACCGTTCTTTGCCTGGCTCCATTTCTACGATCCGCACGCGCCGTACGATCCGCCCGAGCCGTTCAGGAGCCGTTTCTCCGGACGTCCGTACGACGGAGAGATCGCATTCACCGACCAGCAGGTTGGCCGTGTTCTCGACGCGCTTCGCGCCGCGGATCGTGAATCGACTACCGACGTGGTCGTGCTCGCCGACCACGGCGAGGGACTCGGCGATCACGGCGAGCTCACGCACGGCGTCCTGATCTACCAGTCGACGATGCGCGTGCCGTTTATGATGGCGGGACCCGGCGTGGCGCGCGGCCGCGTCGTCGCGGCCTCCGTCGCGACGATCGACGTTCTGCCGACCCTGCTCGCGTTCGCCGGCGCTCCAGCGGATCGCGATCTGCCCGGTCGCGATCTGACTGCGGTCGTCAATCCGTCAGCGAGCCGGACGCTCGTCGACGATCCGCTCTATTCCGAAAGCCTGTTCGGCCGCCTGAACATGCACTGGGCCACGCTGCGCGGATGGATGTCCGGCGACTGGAAGCTGATCGCCGGGCCGCATCCGGAGTTGTTCGATCTATCGAACGATCCTGACGAGCGGCACGACCGTTCTTCCGATCAGCCCGATCGCGTGCAGCGGATGAACGATCAGCTGGTGCGCGCCCTTGCGCGGATTGCGCCGGGCGGCGATCGCGCGCAACCCAATCCGATCTCCGCCGAACAGGAACAGCGGCTGCGCAGCCTCGGCTACGCCGCCGGATCCGGCGGCAGCGGTCCGCTCGACGATCCCACGCTGCCGGATCCGCGGACGCGCGTCGCGCTCTACGACCGGCTGCAGTCTGCATCTGCGGCGCACGGCCCCGCGCTCGCTCACGCATTCGAGGAGGTGCAGGCGATCACGAAGATCGATCCGGACGATCCGTTTGCCTTCGGCACGCTCGCGTCGATGGCGTATCGATACGGAAGTCTCACGCTCGCGGCCGACGCGTTCGCGCGCACGCTCGAGCTCGACGCCGATCGGCCCGGCGTCCGCCAGAACTACGGCAAGCTGCTGCGCGAGCTCGAACGGTACGACGAGTCGGAGCGGCAGCTTCGCATCGCGCTGGAGCAGGCGGGAGACGACGATGCGCGGGCGCGCATCAACCTCGCGGAAACGTTGACCGCAGCCGGAAAGACCGGCGAGGCGGGACGATCGATCGATGTGGTGCTGGCCAAGGACCCGCGTCACCCGGAAGCGCTGGCGGCCAAGGGACGGCTCCTTCTGCGCGAAGGGCGATCGGCCGATTCGCTGACGTACTTCGAACAGGCGAAGGCGCCGAGCGACCCCGAGTCGTTCATCGAGCTTGCCGAAGCGGCGCTCGCCGCAGGCGATCGCGCCAAAGCGCAATCGGCCGCCAACGAGGCGCTGCGGCTGAATCCGTCGCACCCATGGGCGCTGGCCGTCGCCGGGCGGATCCTCGCGACCGACGGTCAGCTCGCGGCCGGCCGCCAATACCTCGCGCGCGCGTTTGCCGCAGGCCCGCGCCGTCCCGCCGTGTGGCGGAGCCTCGCCGCCGGTTTCGACGCCGCCGGCGACGCGGTGTCGGCCGCGCGATGCCGGCGCCAGGCCGACGCGCTCGCGCGCACCGGCCCGTAGCAAGCTGCTCGCGAATAATTACCGCGACGACCCACAACATTTTTCAGAAACGGTAGTGTTTCAGAAACCGGTAGCGCGAGCCTTTAGGCGAGCGTCAGCCGCCCGGCTGAAAGCCTCTCGTACTTCGATAGCCTTTCAACGAAATCGCGAGTCGTTCGGAAACCGTTCGTGGGCGCGCACCGACCACTCGCGCGCGGCGGATGCGTCGCCCAGCACGGTCAGGGTGTGAACCACCGTCCAGTAGGTCGACGCGTCGGCGTCGGGCGTCACGGTTACCAGTTGGCCGAGCACGTCACGTGATTCCGCATCGCGACCCTGCGAGCGATACAACGTCGCGAGCCCGACGCGCGCTTCCGGCGAAGATGGAATATCGGCGAGCTCCGCTTTGAATTCGCGTTCCGCATCTGCAGTTAAACCGCTCCTCGCCAGGCAATCCGCGAGTCCGGCGTGGAGATTTCGCACCACCGCGTGCGGATCGGTTCGCTTGGCGTCGATGGCGCTCCTGAAGCTCGGGATGGCGTCGCCACAGCGGCCCTTCTGCTGCGCGATGACGCCCAGAAGGAAGTGACTCATGTAGCGCGAGGCGTCGGCGTCGAGGCTCTTGCGCGCGAACGCGGCCGCCTCGTCGCGCCGCCCCGCGTCCATCGACAGCTCGGCGAGTGTCTCGTACGCCGCGGCCGGGTCGCGCTCTACGGCCAACCTGGCGTGCTCGAGCGCACGCGCCGGTTGTCGGTCGAGCGCGAGAATGCGCGCCAGGGCAAGGTGGGTTTCCGGCTTCAGCGGATCGATTTCCAGCACCTTGCCGAATGCCGCAACCGCGTCGGCGGTTCGATTCAAATGCTCGAAGCTCCTGGCAAGCGCCTCCCATGCGTCGAGCATCCGCGGCTGCGCGGCGACGATCCGTCGAAGCTCCGACGCCGCACCTTCATCATCGCCATGCGCTGCCGCTGTCAGCGCATGTTTGAGCGACTCGTACGAAGCAATACCGTCCTTCGGATCAGGCAGCGCGCCGGTCGACGCGGCGGCTGCCGGCGACGAGCCGATGTAGCCGAGTGCCTGGAGCCGCTCGCGCGCTTCCCGCGATTCCTGCGTCGCCTGTACCACTGGCGATCCGGCCCTCGTCTTGTCGATCCAGGCCGCCAGTCCCGAAGCGGTACTTGACTTGGATACCGCGACGTCCTGCTGCTCCTTCGGGTCGACTGAGAGATCGAACAACTCGGGCCGGGGCGCGCGAACGAAGTGATATCGCCCTTCGACGGCCGACGCAAGATCGGCCCAGCCGAAATGGAGCCGTGCAAACCACGATTCGGAGTAAACCGTGCGATCGTCCGCCCGCCCGCTCGAGAGCGCGGCCGACAGCGGGCGGCCGTCGATGTTCTGCGCCGTGAGGCCGACGAGGTCGAGCAATGTCGCCGCGACGTCGACGATCCCGATCGTGCCGCCGACGCGCGTTCCTGCGCCGGCGCGACGGGGCAGCCGCAGAATTCCCGGCACGTGCAGCGCTTCGCGGTACAGGAAGATGCCGTGCTCCGATTCGCCGTGATCGTTCAGTCCTTCGCCGTGATCCGATACGACGGCGACGACCGCCTGGTCGAGCAGTCCCTTCGATTGAAGCCGCGTGAGAAACCGGCCGACCAGTTCGTCCGCATATGCGATTTCGCCGTCGTATGGGTTCGCCAATCGGTGCGACGGCGGCGGATCGTACGGCGTGTGCGGCTCGTACAAGTGGAGGAACGCGAACAGCCGTGCGGTCGATTGCCGATCGATCCACGCGGCGAGCGCCTCGACGGCCAGTCGTCCATCGCGCTGCGACTCTGACAGCGATTCACCGGTGCCGGCGATTTCGATCGCGTCGTCGTAAAAATCGAAGCCGCGAGCGATGCCGGTCTGGTGTCGCAGCACGTACGTCGACACGGCCGCGCCCGTCGCGTAGCCGGCGGCCTTGAATCGATCGGCAATCGTCTCGCCGCTGGCGACGAGGCGGAATCCGATGTTGTCGCGCACGCCGTGATGCAGCGGCAGCAGTCCTGTGAGCAGCGACGAATGCGACGGCAGCGTCAGCGGACAGTGACTGTAGAGATCGTCGAAGACGATCCCGTCGCGGCCGAGACCGTCGAGGATGGGCGTGTTGCCGCTTCTATAGCCGTAGAGCGCAAGGTGATCGGCGCGCAGCGTGTCGATCGAGATGAGGATCACAGGTGCGCCGCGATACACGCCCGGCGCCGGTGTACGACTGGCGCGATTGCAGTTGACGGACACGACAGCGAGCACGCCTGCGATAGCCACGCCGAATCGACTGAGCCGCGAGCCCGCGTACAAGCTCAACTAACCCTCTCGGAATTTTGGATCGAACGCTGTCCCGGTTCTTCAACTGCGGGCCGACGAACCATTTGATTTATACCGTTCGGGCTATTATGGCCATTGATACTGTCTTCATTCCGCTCTCACAGGAGGATCGGACGACATGAACTGTAAGATCGGCAAGCTCACCGCGTGGTTCGCGGCCGCCGTCCTCGTCTTCGGCATCGCGTCAACCGCGTCGGCCCAGGTCTTCACAGGACGCGTTGACGTGACCGTAGAAGATACGACGGGCGGCCGTCTGCCGGGGGTCAACGTCGACCTCACCGGGCCTGCGACGCAAACGCAAGTCACCGATGCGGAGGGTCAGGCGCATTTCCTCAACCTGCCCGTCGGCACCTACACGGTCAAAGCGGCGCTCTCGGGCTTCAACACGTTCACGAACACTCAAGTCGTCGTCGGGACCGGCTCCGCCACGCCGCTGATGGTCCGCATGGCCGTCGCGGGGACGGCCGAAACGGTCAACGTGACCGCGGCGACGCCGATCATCGACCTCAAGCGGGAGACGACGACGACCAACGTGACGCTGGAGGAGCTGCAGAACATCCCGACCGCGCGCGACCCGTGGGTCATCATGCAGACGGTTCCGACGATCTTCGTCGACCGAGTCAACGTCGGCGGTTCGGAGTCGGGGCAGCAGTCGAACTATCTCGGCAAGGGATCGGTCGGCAGCGACAACACGTGGAGCATCGACGGTGTGCCGATCACCGACATGGGCGCCACCGGATCCACGCCGACCTATTACGACTTCGACATGTTCCAGGAGATGTCGATCACGACCGGCGGCGCCAACGCGCAGAACCCGACGCCGGGCGTCCAGCTGAACCTCGTGCTGAAGAAGGGAAGCAATACGCCGCACGGGAACGCGCGGTACTACTTCGAGAACGAGGGGCTGCAGGCGAACAACATGGATCCGACGCTCGCCAGGACGATCGGCGGGACCAACCCGGAGTGCATCAGCAGTAATTTCACGAAGCACTGCGGGAACCGCACCGATTCGTACAAAGACTATGGGTTCGACCTGGGCGGCCCGATTCTCAAGGACAAGCTGTGGGCGTGGGGGACGATCGGCAAGACCAACCCGAGGATTCTCACGCTGCTCGGGACGCCGGACGAAACCATCCTGAAAAACTACGCGTTCAAGGCTGATGGCCAGGCCACTACCAATCTTCGCGGCAACTTCACCTTCTTCGAAGGCAACAAGGAGAAGTTCGGCCGCGGCGCGAGCCCGACGCATCCGTCCGAGACGACGTGGAACCAGTCGGGGCCGACGAAATACTACAAGGGCGAAGGCAACTTCGTCGTCGGGCAGAACCTGTTCGTGGCAGGGCGGTACGCCTACATTTCTGGCGGCTTCAGCCTGACTCCCGTCGGCGGCCTCGACAAGGACTTCTACAAGGACGACGCCGGCGTCTGGCACAACTCGTACTACTTCTATTCGACGAAGCGGCCGCAGCATTTCGCGGGCGCCGACGCGAGCTACTTCACTGGCAAGCACGAGCTGAAGTTCGGCTTCTCGTGGCGGAAGACGCCTGTCGATTCGATCTCGCAGGTCACCGGCCACAAGATCATTACGATCTGGAACGGCTATCCGGACATGCTGGCGTACGCGCAGCAGGACTGGGCGCAGACTACGGACGCGCGCTACGTTCAGGGCTTCATCACCGACACCTTGTCGATGAACCGTCTCACGGTCATCGGCGGCATCAGGTTCGATCGCCAGACGTCGTCGTACCTGCAGACGAGCGTCGCGGCGGTACCTAGTTTCCCACTGCTGCCTGCGGTCGCAGCCGCTGCCGTGCCCAATGCGTACACGTTCAACAACGTCACGCCACGGGTCGGCATCACCTACGCGCTCGACGATTCGCGCAAGACGATTGCGCGAGCCAGCTATGCGATGTTCGCGTCGCAGCTGCCGGGCAGCGCGGCCGGATTCGTCTCGCCGATTCAGCCTTACACCTACGTCTACTACAACGCCGTCGACAAGAACGGAAACGGCGTCGCCGATCTCAACGAGATCGATTTTGCCGCGGGCGTGCAGGGATCGAATGAAGTCGATCTCGCACACCCTGGCGTGAGGGCGACGAACAACAAGGTCGCCGACATCAGCGTGCCGCGGACCAACGAGGCGATGTTCGGCGTCGATCGCGAGCTGATGCCGAACTTCGGTGTCAGCGCCACGTTGACGTACCGCTACATGAACAATTTCCTGTGGGCCCCGCGCAACGGCGTCACGCCGGCGAGTTACGTGCAGACCGGCACGTTCGCCGGCACGTTCCCGGAAGTCGGATCGGTCAGCGTGCCCTTCTACGGCGCGACGTCCGCCTTGCCCGGCTACACGCAGCAGAATCGTCCCGACTATCACCAGAGGTATCTCGGTTTCGAGCTGAGCGCGACCAAGCGCATGGCGAACCACTGGATGGGGAGATTCGGATTTGCGTCGACGAGCTGGAACGAGTACTTCGACGGGCCGAATGCGATTCTCGACAAGACGCCGACGCGCTCGGCGTCCGGGCAGTTCGCGACGCCGTTTCAGGCGGCCGGCCCGCTCGTGAACGGCGGACCGGTCGTGACGCGGTCGACCGGCAGCGGCAAGAGCGACATCTACCTGCTGCCGCCGAAATACCAGCTCACGGCCAACGGCATGTACCAAGGGCCCTGGGGCATCGACCTGGGCGCGAACCTCGTGTTCCGCCAGGGCTACGGCGAGCCGTTCTTCCGCAGCCGCATCAACGCGCGCGATCCGGTGATCGCGAACAAGAACCTGCTGCTCGCAAAAGGGCCCGATCAGTTCCGGCTCGACGCGGTCACGTCGCTCGACGCGCGCGTCGAGAAGATGTTCAAGTTCGGGACGACGAGCGTCGCGTTCGATTTCGACGTGTTCAATCTGTTCAACAACGCGACCGTGCTGGGCAAGCAGTACGACGCGCGCCTGACGTCCTACGACACGATTCAGGAGATCATGAACCCGCGCATCGCGCGTCTCGGCGTGCGGTTCTTCTTCTGATCGCGTTGCGGTAGCGCGAGGCTCTCGGCCGAGCGCCACGAACCAACAGGACCCCGGAGGGAACCCTCCGGGGTCTAAAATGGCGCTTCTGTCCAAGCGATCGCGTCGCGTCAAATCTCCGAACGACAAATCGACGAAGATGGCGCCGATGGCGGTCCGCGAGCGGGGGGCGACGGCCGTCTGCGCGTCAGTGTTTCTCGTCGCTCTCGCCATTCGGCTCATCGCCGCGCGCGAGCTGTGGCAGCTGCCACTCGTCAGAACACCCAAGCTCGATTCCGCTGAATACCTGTCATGGGCGCGCCGCCTCGCGGCGGGCGACTTCTCGTGGCCGGTTGTCTCGCAGCACGGTCCCGGGTACCCGCTCTTTCTCGCGGCGTGGCTCGCTATCGGATCGGGATCGCCGCCGTTTGCGATCGCGGTGCAGGCGGTTGTCGGTGCTCTGACCGCCACGCTCGTCGCCGCGATCGCGCGCGATTCGTTCGGCGATGGCGCTGCCCTGGCTGCCGGCCTGGTGTATGTGCTCTATGCGCCCGCGATCTACGTCGATGTCGCTTTGCTGTCCGAAGGGCTACTCCTGTTTCTGCTGACGCTCGCGTTGCTGCTCCTTGGCCGCGCCGAGAATTTGTGGCGCGGGCCTTTCAGGCCCGTGTCGGCGGCCCTGAAAGGGCCGCCCCACTTTGTTATTGCAAGCGCGGGTGTCGCCCTCGGCTGTGCGATCCTCGTCAGGCCGACCGCTGTGGTCGTTGCCTCTGCGTGCGCGATGTGGCTGCTCGTGCAGCGGTCGCGGAACGCTGCGGCGATTCTCGTTGTGACGTGCGCCGTCGTCATCGCGCCCGCGGTCGCGAAGAATTGGTCGGTGTCGCGCACGCTCAGCCTCCAGGGATACGGCGGACTGAACGTCTACATCGGCAACTCGCCGCAGCAGAGCGGACGGCCGACATTTCGGCTCGGAGGCGCCTGGGACGCGCTGAATGCCGAACCGTCGCGCGCCGGAATCACCGATCCGGCGGCGCAGGATCGCTACTATCTCCGGAAGACGCTGTCAGAAATCCGCAGGCAGCCGATCGCTTATCTGCGACTCCTCGCTGCGAAACTCGTGTGGCTCGTCCAGGCCGAAGAGATCCGCGACAGCCATAGCTTCTATTTTTTCGCGGACCGTGGTCGGAGCGGTCTCGATCGCAATCGCTCGGCTGAAAGCCTCGCGCTACAAAGACGAAGGCACAGGCACCGTAGCGCGAGCCTTTCAGGCGAGCGGATCGTCTGAGACGATCGGGCTGTTGCTCTCCTACGCCGTCGCCGTCGCGATCTCGAACGTATTCCTCGTCGTCGGATTCCGGTACCGGATGCCGCTCGTGCCGGCGCTTGCGGTGGCCGCCGGCGTGGCAGTCGCCTCGGTCGCCGACGCGCTGCGGACTCACAACACGCGAGCGCTCGCGATGCAGGCAGCCGCAGGGGTAGCAGCGATCGCTTTCAGCCGCGCCTTGAACGATCCGCGCAACCGTAATCTCGCGGAAGAGTGGGCGTTTACCGGCAGCGCGCTGATCACCGAGCACGATCTCGGCGGAGCGGAGGCGGCGTATCGCCGCGCCCTCACGCTCGATCCCAAGTCCGCCTTCGCGTGGGATGGCCTCGGCCTCGCGCTGTACGACGGCGGCCGCCTCGCGGAAGCACGCGACGCCTTGTCGCGCGCCCTCGCGCTCAACCCCAATTACGCGCGCGCGTTGTATCACCTCGCCCTGGTCGACGCGCGAGAAGGGTCGGCCGGCAAGGCGATCAGCGGATACAGCCGCGCCGTGGAGCTGAGCCCTGACGATGTAGAGATGACTCGTCAGCTTGCCGTTGCGCTCGGCATGGCCGGCCGATCGGCCGAAGCCCAAACCCGCATGCTGCGCGTCGTCGAGCTCGATCCGACCAACGGCGAAGCATGGCTCGATCTATGTCTGTTGTCGCTGGACGTGCACGATGCGCGAAGGGCAGCGGTCGCGCTGCAACGTGCAACGGAATTCGGCGCCGCCCCCGAGCGCCTGGCATTCGCATCGGAAGCGCTCGCGCGCGCCGCACGTTGAAAGCGCTTTTCGCGCGCAGGACGTTGGACCGTTCAATTCTTTGGCACCCAAGCAAGTCGCGTGAGCCCTTCCTGCGCGTCTTTCGAGAACGGCCCGCCGAACTCCAGGTATTTGCGGTAGTTCTCGATGGCGTTCGTCCGATCGTGCTCGTTCGACACCCACGATCGCAGCTGCTGCACGTACCGGCGCGACCGGTAATAGCGCATTTCCAACGCCCGCCCGAGATTGAAATAGCTCGTCGACTCGTTCGGCGCCACGGCGACACCGTCCTGGAACGCCTTCACCGCATCGTCGAGGGCGCCGCGGTTCGTCTGGACCACGCCGAAGGCGTTGAAGACCTCGGGATCGCGCGGCCACCGCTCGCGGGCGGTGCGAAGCACCCGCGACGCCTGATCGTGCTCCTTCAACTGCAGGTAGCTGTCGACGAGATCGAAGTAGACCGGCTCAAACTCGGGCGCGGCCTGTCGCACTTTTTCCCATTCGCCCGCCGCGTCTCGGTACTCGCGCATCGCGTAATCCGCCATCCCGAGCGCGTAATGCACCCACGGTTCCGACGACGGGCTCGCGGCCGCGATCGTCAGCGACGTCCGCGCTGTCGCCACGTCGCCGCGCTGGTACGCGTCCCAGCCGGCGCGCGCTGCTTCGTCGCTCTTCTGATCTTTCAGCAGCATCTCGACGTGCTTGCCGCTGTCGGGTCGGACACGGTATCCGGTCGCGGGCACGACGCCTGTTGCTCGTCCGTCCACGACGCTGTCCCGCTCTGTGCCGGGCGATTCAGCAGGAGACGGCGGCGCAGGAGGCGAGGCGACCGCATCGGGCCGAACGTCTTCCGCGGCTTGTGGTGATGCCGTAGTGTCTCGGGTTGTTGTGACGGCGGCACGCCGGACGGCGATGTACCCGCGACGCGCGCGAACCGCCACGCCGGATCGCTTCACCTTGACGGCGATCCTGTGGAACTTGCCGTCCTGCGTCGTGCGCGGACGATAGCCGAGCACGTAGTAGTTGCTCGAATCGTCGACGATGCGCGCGACGGCCCGGCCGAAATCGTTCACGTTGCGAACGACGAAGCCGCCGCTGTCGACCGCAAGACTGTTTATCGCGTCGGCGCCGAAATCCATGTGATCGAGCAGGCGCGCGTCGGAATCGGCCGGGGTCGCGTCCATCAGGACGCCGAGCCCGCGATTCAGCCCGCGGGCATCGAGGGTATAGAGCCGCGTGTTCGATTGCGCCGCCGCGTCGACAGCCGCCCGCACGAGCGGCCACGACTCCTCGGCGAGAAACCCTTCGGACATGAGCAGCACGGTCTTCCGGCCCTCGAGACGCGCCAGCCCGTTCATCAGCGCGATCAACACCTGAACGGTCTCGTTCGTAGCAGCCTGCGCCTGCGTGCTCAGATCCGTCGCCTTGACGTCGACCGCCGCTTCGACGAAGTCGACGCGCGCTTTCGGATCCTCGTCCAGCGCGCGTCGAATGACGACGGACCGCATCATCTGATCGTTGCTGGCTCTGATCCGCACGGCTTCGATCTCGGACATCCGCGGGAACCCGCGCTCCTCGAGCAGCCGCGAGTTCTTCTTCGCGCTCGGCTTCGCGCTCTTCACCGCCTTGACGAGCTCCTCGCGGTCGCTCGTCAGCCGGTTGTTCACCATGCGTCCGTCACTGATGACGCCGCCGAAATCGCCGCCGTTCACGAACGACTTCTCGAACAGCGCGAGCGCCGCCTGCTGCGTCCGTTTGAATCCGCCTGGCGTCATGTGATCGCTGTCGAACACGACGACGAACGTTCGCCGTGCCGTCGCCGGTTGCGCCAGCGATGACGGCGACGACGACCCCGCGCGCGCGCCGTTCGTGGGCGGCGAGGATCGAAGGTGGAGATAGAGCTGCTCGACGCGCTGCGGCGCGCCGTTCTCCTGCACCTCGAAGTCGTCCATCGCGAGATCGGCGACGAACGCGCCAGTCTTGTCGTAGACGACGACGTCGACCTCGACGATGTCGACGCCGGTACGGAAGACCTGAGGCTGCTGAATCGCGAATGCGACCCCGGCGGCGAGCAGAAACCCTTTCATGCGCTACTGCATCTGGATGTCGGCGATCATCAGCTGGTATTTCTTCCGGTCCTTCCGCTCGAGCCACGCGATGCGCTTCCCGTCGTCGGACCACGCGGGAAGCACGGCCGCCTTCGTTCCGGCGAGCTCCTGTTTGCCGCCGGAGGCGTCGAGCACGACGAGCGGTCCGCCATCGCGTCTCGCGAACGCCAGCAGACTCAACGGAGCGGGCGCCCAGCCGAAGTTCACGCCGGGGATGACGGCTTCATTCGTCCATTCGCCGATCTTCTCGTCGCGCACCTGGAGCGTGAAGATGATCGCCTTCTGCGTCTGATTCGCCGCGTTCGCCACTTCCTCGAACGAGGTTCCATCGGTCGGATTCGCCGTGCCTCCCCTCGCCATCGCGCCGCCGGTCGGCGTGGAGGTGGCGCGGATCGTTTCCTCGCGCTGCCTGACGTCGATCCTGAAGGCCGGGGCGGCCGGCGATGCCTGCGCCGATTTCCACGACCAGTACTTCGCCGCCCACGCGGGCTCCTGGTCGAGGCCTTTGATGGTCTTGCCGGCCGTCGAGATCACGTAGTGCTTCGCCGATTTGACGACGCCGGCATTGTCGCGCTCGATTGTCTGCAGGTAGAGATCGGAGCCGTCCGGCGACCAGGCCAGCCTGGCGACTTCGCCTTTCAGTTTGCTGGTGTCGACCTCCGCGATCGGCTGCGGCGATGCAAGCGAGATCTGAAGTGCGGCGACGACCAAGATCACCATGGGTCTGCTCTCAGTGTGGCGTTTTGTCACCAAGGCGCAACAGTGCACTCTTCGCTTCCGTCAGGCCTGGTTCCAACTGCACAGCCTGTCGGTACTCGGAGAGGGCCCGTTTGATCTCGCCCTGCGCTTCGGCGATCTGGGCTATTCCGAAGTGCATACGAGAGGGACGATACCCCATCTGCAGCAGTTTTTCGAACTGCGGCCGTGCTTTGTCGTACTGGCGTGTCCGCATGGCGAGACTCGCGAGGCTGGCGCGCGCCTGGGTGTCGGAGCCGTTCGCCTGCACGGCTGCCTCGTACTGCGCGAGCGCGTCGGCGCCGCGGCCCTGCTGCTCGAAAATCGATCCGCGCACGAGCGCCACTTCGCCGCTCGCCGGCTCGATGCGAGCGGCAGCCTCGATCTTTTCCGCCGCCTTCGCCGCGTCGCCCTGCGCGAGGAACACGCGTGCCTGCGAGACGAGCGGTCCGCTGCCGTGCGGGTTGAGGACCGCCGCCGCGCTGTACTCGCCGAGCGCGTTCTCCCACTGACGCTTCGCCGCGTACGCATCGCCCAGGAACAAATGCAGCTCGTACGATCGATCGTTGATGGCGATCAGGTTCTTCAGGTCGGCGATGGCGGCATCGGGTTGGCCGCGCCCGAGCGCGTCGATTGCGCGCGAGATGCCCGAGCGGAACGCGTCGAGCTTCGCGACCATGTCTTTCGGATCCGGACCACGACCCGTCGAGGAAGGCGCGGCGATGCCGACGTAGCCGAGACTGCGCAGGCGCGCGAGCGTTTCGGCGTCGGGCTGCGGCGCTTCGGCGGACGCCGCCGCGCCGAATGCGTTCTGCAGCTTCGTCAGCTCGGCCGACAATCCGCCGGCGAGCGCTCCGCGCGCGTCGATGGCGTTCCGGCGCTCCGCGGCATCGGTCCGCATGTCGTACAGCTCGGGCTTCGGCGCGTCGATGTACTTCCAATCGCCGACGCGAATCGATTTCAGCTCGCTCCACCCGAAATGCCATCTGGGATAGTACGTCTCGGCGTACGACGGCGCTGGATCGCGAGGCGCAGCGCCTCGAACGATCGGCATCACGTTCTCGCCGTCGACGTTCGATGCCGTCAGCCCGGCGATCGCCGCGATCGTCGGCATCGCATCGATCGCGCGCACCTGAGTCTTGACGACCGCTCCGCCCGACGCGCCACCGGGCAGCCGCATGACCCACGGCACGTGCAGAACCGATTCGTACAGGAACAATCCGTGCTCCGCTTCGCCGTGATCGCCGAGCCCCTCGCCGTGATCGGCAATCACCACCACGAGCGTGCGATCGAGCTGTCCGGCCCGCTCGAGAGTGGCGACGAGCCTTGCGACGCAGCTGTCGACGTACGCGATCTCACCATCGTACGGCGATGTCTGGAAGCGTGTCCGGAATGGCGCCGGCGGATCGTAGGGCGCATGCGCGTCATAAAGATGGACCCACGCGAACCATGGCGGATTGCGGATTGCGGACTGCGGATTGGACTGCTGGCCGATCCACGCGACGGCCGCGTCGGTCACCTCGCCGCCGCGCCGCTGCGCCTGCAGCTTCATGCCGGTGTTGAACCGCGCGAAGCTCGTGTCGAACGCGTCGAACCCGTGCGCGAATCCGTACTCCGGTCCGAGGATGAACGCGCCGACGAAGCCCCCCGTTCGATAGCCATTGGACTTGAACAGCTCGGCGATCGACGTGACACCCGGCGGAATGGGTGCGCTCGCGTTGTCGCGGACGCCGAACCTCGCTGGATAGCGGCCCGTGAGAATCGCCGCGTGCGCCGGACCCGTGAGCGGCGCCTGCGTCGTCGCATCCGCGAAGCGGACGCCTTCGCGCGCGAGCCGATCGATGGCCGGCGTCGCCGCCTTTGTCGCTCCGTACGCGCCGATGTGATCGGCGCGCACCGTGTCGATCGTGATGAGGAGAACGTTGGGCGGTGCATCACTGCTCGTCGACGACGCGGACGTCGAGGCGTAGGGCTGCGCCGGCCGCAGAGCGAACACCGTCAAGATCACCACTGCCGCCAGCGACAGGGACACCCGAGCGCGAGAGTCTACGCTCGAGCGCAGCGCCTGCGGCCCTCGCGGGGGTGGGGTCCCCGCGAGCTGTGAAGAGGTCTTCTGCGCGTGGGGGTGGGGCCCCACGCGCCTAAGAAAAAGATGACAGTGGCTCATCTCCGTTCCAGCTGATGGAGCCGATCGAGCAGCTCGGGCGACTGCGGCAGCGCAGCGAGGCCCGCGCGCAGCGCCTGCATCGCGAGCGCCGGCTGCGAGAGCCGGACGTAGATCTCGGCGAGCGCAAGATGCGCGGGGACGAGGGTCGGATCGACGAACGCGGCGCGGCGCCATGCGCTGATTGCCTGGCGATCGTCTCCCGCGCCGTGGAACGCCCATCCGAGCAGAAACGCGGCCACGCCGTCGCTGGGGTCGCTGTCGACGGCGCCCTTCAATTCAGCGATGGCCGCTGGATAATCGGCCGCACCCAATCGTTCCAGCGCGCGCGTCCCGTATTTCGACTCGAAGCGGCGCGCGACGGCGCTTCGGGCCGCCTCGCGCGGATCCAGTGCGTCGACGTCATGGCCTTCGGCTGATGACGGACGCTGACCCCGGCGAACCTCGATTTCCCGCACCGCTTCGCTCGCCGTGTCGCGTCCATCCAGCACGCGTGCGCGCGCGATGTACGTGCCCGCGGCGACGCCGCCGAGCGGCAGGTCGATGCGGGCCTCGCGCGCGAGACCGCCGCTCACCGTTCGGACTTCCTGCAGCTCGCAGGAGCCCGAAACGATGGCCGCCGGTTCACCAACCGGGACGAGATCGACCGTGACATGCGCATTGCGCAGCTGTTCGGTTGTGCGCGCGTACAGATCGAGGACGCCGCTCAGACCGTCGCCGGTGTACACAGTCGGCCGGACGGGCAGCTCGCCGCGCATGCCGCTCAGAATCAGATCGCCGCTGACGAGCGCCGGACCGTCGAGCGCGCGGACCGTGAACCGGCGATCGGCGCTGCCGACCAGCCCGCCAGGCTCGCGGACGACGGCGCGCATCACGTAGTCGCCGGCCGGTAGCTCGAACTGCACGCGATAGGCGCCGGTTCCGGTCGTGCCCTGCGTCCGCTCCGGCGGCAGCGGCAGCGTGTCCTGTCCGCTTGCGGCAACGTGACCGTCGACGGTCGAGCGCACGACGAAGACGACGTCGGCAGGCTGCGTGCGATCGCTCGCGGCGAGCGGCAGCTCCGCCGCGAGGCTGACGATGACGCGCTGCAGCCCCGGCGCGCTTCCGCGAAGCACGTAGCTCGTGTACTGAATCGGGAGTCCCTGCTGAGCGAACGGCGCCGACAGCGCGCGCTCGATCGCCTGGTGTCGGTCCATGTGCGCCGCCGCGTCGGTCAGCGTGAATCCCGTCCGCGTGCTGACCTGTGCGCCGCGTCGTTTGACGCGCACGGTGACCGCATGGTACGCGCCGCGGTCCTTGAGCGCCTCGACGCCGGGAGAAAATCCGACGAGGTAGTAGTCCTCCGATTGATTCGCGAGCGCGGCGAACGCTTCCTCAGCGTGGCGGCTGGCGTCGAGCACGAGCGTGCCGCCGGTTTCCGTCGCCAGCATGCCGAGCGGATTCAGCTTGTCGTGGATCGCATTCGGCTGGTCGGCGTTCGCCGGCAGGTCGGCGGAGATATCGAGCTCGCGGCGATTCACGTCGAACGCGTGAATCACGCTGTACGACTCGGCCGCTGCCGCTGCGACGCTCTCGATTTCACGCGTGAGGCGGTCGGCGTAAAAACCCTCCGAGACGAGGACGATTGTCTTGCGTCCTTCGATGACGCGCATGTGGCGCAGCACGTCCGACAGCGTCGCGAGTATGCGGCGGCTGTCGCCTTCGACGAGATTGACGAGCCGCTGCGCGTCCTCCTTGATCGGATTGACCCTGGCGCTCGTGTTGATGAGCGAGGGGTCGGCGCGGCGCTGCAGATCGGTCGGCCCGACGAGTCCCTGAATGCGATCGGCGACGCGCTGCAGCAGCTGTTCGTCTCCGCGGACGATCTGAACGGCCTCCTGTGGCGTCATCGTCCCGGTCCAGCCGACGGTCTGCTGCTCGGCCTGACCGCGCACCTTGATCAATTCGGCCGCGACGCGCCGGGCGTCTGCGGTGAAGCCGATCTGCGGCCCCGGCCCCGGCAGCGCGTAAAGAGCGACGCGATCGCCGCGGCGGACGCGCGTGCGCAGAAACGTCCCGGCGGCCTGCCGCGCACGCTGCTCGCCGCCGGGCGAGAGATGCTGCTGATCGAACACGAGCACGTACAAATGTCCGCGCGCGGCGCCCTGGTTCGTCGAGACCTCGCTCGCCACGGTGCGGCTCGTGACGTCTGCGTACGAGTCGGCCGGCTCTTCGATGTGCTGAAAGAACACGACCGGCCGCCGTTCGCCACCTTCGATGACTTCGACCTCGTCCTGCGTGAGATCGCGTATCGGCCGTCCCTGTTCGTCGAGGACGCGGACGTCCAGGCGGACGAGCTCGACGCCGGCTCTGAATGTCGGCTGCGCGCTCTGGGCGAGAGCCAGCAGGACCAGCACCGTTTTCATGCGACGTGAAAAATCTTAGCACCGAAATTTTTTCGTGCCACTAATCGCGTCGCAGGATGTTTTCGATCTCCCGAAGATCCTTCGCGTAAAACGCCGGCGGCGCCGTCCGCAGGAACTGCTCGAGGTACGGCCGCGCCGTGTTCATGTCTCCACCGCGCGCGATCGTTGTTCCAAGGTTGTACAGCGCATCGTAATTGGTGGGATCGAGGCGAACGGCTTCCTGCCACGCGGCAACGGCCGCCTGGCGGTCGCCGCTTTTCAGCGCGACGACGCCGAGATCTGCGTGCGCCCGCGACGAGCGCGGGTCGACGTTCACTGCGCGCTCGAGATGGCGGCGCGCCGCGGCGATGTCGCCGCGCTCGAGCGCGAGCACGCCGAGGTTCTCGAGCGGGATGCTGCTGTCCGGATTGACGGCAAGGACGCGCTCGAAGACACGACGCGCCTCGTCGCGGCGTCCACCGCGCGCCAATGCGATGCCGAGCGCGTTGAGCGTATCGGCGTCGGCGTTCGGATCCTTCGCGAGCGGCTGGAGCATCTCGGTCGCTTTGCCCGGCTCGCCCGTCTCGGCCAGGTACTCGCCGAGCTGCGTCACGACGCTCGTCTCGGTCACGCCGGCGGCGACCGCGCGCTGCAGCGTCTTCAGCGCGGCGGAAACGTCGCCTCGCTCCCACTGGACGAATGCGAGGTGGCGATACGCGATCGCCATGTCGGGACGCCGCGCGATGACGCGCTCGTAGATCTGCACCGCATCGGCGATTCGCCGCGCGCCGAACGCTTCCACCGCAGTATGAATCGCGGCGTCGAGGTCGATTAATCGCTTCGGATCGTCCGCTTCGGTGTATTTCGTCTTCGCCGCCGAGCTGCCGCTGACGTATCCCAGCGCGCGGAGCTCGGCCAGCGCTTCAGGCGTTTCGGCGCGCCGCTGGCCCGGAAGCGGCGCACGGTACTCGCGCAGCGCCGCCGCCAGCGTGCGATCGCGATCGGGAGACTGGCCGGACAGATTTCGCTTCTCGTCCGGATCGGCCGCGAGATCGTAGCGTTCGGCGATCGGCAGATCGATGTACTTGCCACGTTCGACAATCACGCCCGACAGCGGCGCCCAGCCCCGATTCAGCATGCCAGCCATCGCCTCGAAGTACGACGTGCGCGGCGCATTCGATCGACGCTCGCCGGCTGACAGCAGCGAGCGTCCGGGCAAATCCGAGGGCACCATCTGGCCGGCAGCCTCGAGCATCGTCGGCAGAAGATCGACGTGCCGCGCGGCGACGTGCGAGAGCTCTCCGGCACGCGTATCGCGACTCGAGGATGTGGAAGCAAGCTCCGCGATGATCAGCGGGATGCGCAGCGTCGACTCGTACGCGAAGAGTCCGTGCGACTCCTCGCCGTGGTCGCCGAGCGCTTCGCCGTGATCGCCGGTCACGATGACGAGCGCCGGCCGGCTGGCGCCGCGGACGTCGTCGAGAAGCGGCGCCAGCGCCGCGTCGGTCGCCGCCACTTCGCCGTAATACGGTCGTGACGCGTACTGAGTGTCGAAAGGCGGCGGCGGCCTGTATGGCGCGTGCGGATCGAAGACGTGGACCCACATGAACCATGGGCGTACTGGTTGCTGATTGCTGGTTGCCGGGGACCTGGAACCCCGCAATGAGATCCACGCGCGAGCGAGCCGGACGACTTCGGTAGCCGGCCGCTCCGGCATCACGAATTCAGTCGGCGCGCGGGTTTCGCCGAAGCGATCGTCGTAGACGTCGAAGCCGGCGTTCAGGCCGTAGCGCGAATGGACTGGAAATGCGCCGACGAACGCCGCGGTGTCGTATCCCGCGTCCTTGAACAGCGTCGCAGCCGTACGCACGTTCGGCGCGACGCGGTACCCGCTGTTCTCGCGGACGCCGTGCTGAAACGGGTACTCGCCGGTCAGAATGCTGACATGAGACGGAAGCGTCAGCACCGCGTGCGCGTGCGCGAAGTCGAATCGGACGCCTTCGTCGGCGAGCCGATCGAGGGCGGGCGTCGACGCGGGTCCGCCGTACACGCTCAGCGCGTCGGCGCGCAGCGTGTCGATCGTGATGAGGAGAACGTTCTGACCGGGTATCGGATGAAGATCCGCTTGCGCGCTGCGGCCGCGAAGCAGGAAGAGGATTCCGAATAAAACTATCAGACTGGCGGCGGCATACAGACTTCGACGGACAGTGCGCAGGTAGGGGCGGACCCGTGTGTCCGCCCCGGCCCGCGATCCGCCTTCAGTGTCTCGCGGCGCGCGTGCCGCCCCGCGGCGGTTCGGCGAACGCCCGTCTCGCTTCCGCGCGGATGGCATCGGCCTGCTGGCGGTTTCCGAACATCGTCCACAGCCGCGCGGCGAGCGCAAAGGCCTCGGGCGTCGGGGTGATCCGAACCATGTCGTCGATCACGCGCGCGGCGGCGTCGGCACGGCCGGTCGCCTGGTACAGCATGGCGAGCCCCCCGCGCGCGCGGATGTTCTGCGGGAAATCGCGCAGCTCGGCGGCGAACTGCGCTTCGGCGTCCGCGTACCGTTCCAGGCGGCCGTATGTGTCGCCGGCGAGGTAATGAAGATCGGCGAGCGGAGCGCTCCCCGCCTTTCGCTGATCGGCCAGCGCCTCCTCGAACGGACGCAGCGCGTCGGCGTACTTGCCCTGGTCGTACAGCAGGCGCGCTTCGACGAGCGCCGGCAGCGGCAGCTTCGGATCGGCCTCGTGCGCGAGCTGCGCTTCCCTGCGGGCGTCTTCCGCATCGTGTCGAGCGAGCGCGATCTTCGCGAGCAGCTCGTGCGCGATGACGCGCGACCGCGAGTCGCGCTCGGCCGCCATCTGCGCGGCAAAGTCGGCATGCTCGCGCGCCTCCTTCAGCTTCTGCTGCTTGAACAGCGTCGCCGCGGCGCCGAGATACCCGCCCGGATCCGACGGCTTCAGCTCGATGAAATGCTTGTAGGCGTCTGTGGCGAGATCGTACCGCTCGACCCGAACCGCGAAGGCGGCGAGCTGGCTCCAGACGTCGGCCATTCCGGGATCGTCGCGCAGGATCTGCTGCAGCAGCGCGATGGCGTCGCGCCACTTGCGATCGCCCGCGCGATCTACCGCCGCGCGATACGTCTCGAGGATGTCACGCTTGTCCTTCGGATCGGGCAGCGTCTCGCCGGGCGCGGACGACACGTCGGTCTGCGCGCCGACGTAGCCGAGCGCCTGCAGCCGCTCGCGCGCGTCCGCAGGCACGTCGCTCGGCGACTGAATCGGCCGGCCGGCGATCAAACCGTCGAGGGCGCCGCGCAGTGCCTGACGTGCGGGCGGCCGCTCGTCGGCGATGTTCTGGTGCTCGTGGGGATCGCGCTGCAGATCGTACAGCTCCTCGCGCGGCGCCTTGATGTAGCGGAAGCGGCCGTCGGTGAGCGCCGTCAGCTCGCTCCAGCCGAAGTGATAGCGCGCGTACATCGCCTCGGAGTACACCGCCTGCTCGGCAAGGCGGCCGCTACCGTCAAGCAGCGGCTTCAGCGACCGGCCGCGCAGGTTGCTGGGCGACGGCGCCTTCACCAGATCGAGGATCGTCGGCACGATGTCGATGTGCTGAACGACGTCGGCGACGCGCCGGCCTGCGCCCGCGTTGCTTTCCTGCTTGATGACGAGCGGCACGTGGATAGCCTCGTCGTACACGAACAGCCCGTGCTCCTGCTCGCCGTGGTCGCCGAGCCCTTCTCCGTGATCCGACAGCAGGACGATCGTCGACCGGTCGTACAGCTGATGCGACTTCAAGTACTTGATCAGGAGTCCGACGATTTCGTCGGCGTACGCGATCTCTCCGTCGTAGGGCGCGTATTCCGCAAAACGTTCCGGCGGCGCGTACGGCTTGTGCGGCTCGTAGAGATGGAGGAAGAGAAACGCGCGCGTGGTGCCGGCGGATGCGAGCCACTGCTCGGCAATCGCTTCCGACGCGCCGCCGTCGCGCTGCACCTGACCGATGCTCGTGTCGAGCGACGCCTGCGGCATCTCGCCGTCGAAGAAGTCGAATCCCTGGCCGATTCCCGTCTCCTTGCGCAGCACGAAGGCCGAGACGACGGCGGCCGTCGAGTACCCGCGGTCGCGGAGCATCTGCGGCAGCATCCGTTCGCCAGGCTTGATGGCGAAGCCGATGTTGTCGCGCACGCCGGTCTCGAACGGCAGGCGCCCCGAGAGCAGCGAGGCGTGGGCCGGCAGCGTCTGCGGCGCGTGCGAGTAGGCGCGCTCGAACACGACGCCGTCTGCGGCAAGCGCGTCGATGGCGGGCGTCTTCACCTTCGTGTAGCCGTAGGCCGGCAGATGATCGGCGCGCAGCGTGTCGATCGAGATGAGGACGATCGGTCCGCTCGCCGGCGCCGACGCGCGCGCGTAGCGCCATCCGCCGACGGCAGCCAGCGTGGCCCCGAGCGCCGTCAGAACCAGAATGAACGTGTAGCGGAAGGGACGGGACAACCCTTACTTCTTCAACTGTTCGATAACGGCTTTGGCCTGCGTGGCTTCCGGTGACGTCGGATCGGCGACGATGACTTTTTCGAGCGCCTTGATCGTGGCGTCCTTGTCGCCTTTGTTCAGCTGCACCAGCGCGAGCTTGAAGAGCGGTTTCCCCCACGTCGGATCCATGCCGGCGGCTTTCTGATACGCCTTCGCCGCTTCCTCGGTCTGGCCTTTGGCGAACTTGACCTCGCCGAGGTTGTACAGCACTTCGCGCGTCGCGTTCGGGCTCTCGGCGGCTTTCGACAGCGTGTCTTCGGCCGCCTGCAGGTCGCCTTTCTCGAGGTTCGTCATGCCGATGCCGATCTTCGCCCTGTCGTTGTTCGGATCGACCTTCAGCAGATCGTTGTACGCGCCGATGGCGGCGTCGTACTCCTTCTTGTTGCGATACGCCGCAGCGACCTGCAGGTTGATCACGCTGAGCGCCGGCGCTTTGGCGAGGATCGTCTTGTAGGCGGCGATCGCCTGATCCCACTGCTGCGAGTTGTACAGCTGATCGGCAGTCGCGAGCTCCGACTGCAGATCTTTCGCGGCGACGTTGCCGAGCGCGCTGACGGGCGCCGCGGCGCTCTTCTTCAACTTGAATTCGATCGGCGGATTCGGCTGGCCGATCGTCTGCACGTTCATCCGCGTTCCCTCGGGCGCGAATCCCGGCGCCTGCACCATGAACGTCCACTGCCCGCTGCGCAGTCCGATGATCGAAAACCGCCCCTTGTCGTCGGTCGTGGCCGTGAAGCTGCTCGGCGACGCATTCGGATTCTCAGCGGTGATCGTCGCGCCTTTGATCGCCTGGCCCATGTCGTCTTTGACCGTTCCGCCGACGCGGCCGGTCTGCGCGGCCGCGTAGACGGCGACGAGCGCGATCGCCAGGCACGCGAGCGCGGTTCGAGTTAGAAAAAGACGAAGAATCATGAGGCCAGTATATATTGAATCCCGTGAGAGGCCGCCGCGCGCCGATCGCCGTTCTCGCGCTCGTGGCGGCGGCGTCGCTCGACGCGCTCGGCGCGGCACGGTCGAACGGACCGCGCGGGCAGGACGCGCCTGAGCCGCAGGCGTTTGCGCCGATCGCGCCGCTCGTCGACGCCGCGATTGCGCGCCACGAATTGCCGGGTGCCGTCGTGCTCGTCGGACGCGGCGACCGCGTTCTCTACAAGCGCGCGTTCGGTCGTCGCGCGATCGCGCCGTCGCCCGAGCCGATCACCGACGACACGATCTTCGATCTCGCCTCGCTGACCAAAGTCGTGGCGACGACGACGAGCGTGATGCAGCTCGTGGAGCAGGGACGCATTCGTCTGCGCGATCCCGTCGCGCAGTTCATCCCCGAGTTCGGCGCGCACGGCAAGAATTCGATCACCATTCTCCATCTGCTGACGCATACGTCGGGGCTGCCGCCCGATCTGCCGCTCGAAGTCGAATTCAGCGGCGCCGACGAGGCGATTCGCCGCGCGGGCGATCTGACGCCCGCGTCGCAGCCGGGCGAGCGGTTCGTCTACAGCGACATCAATTTCTTCCTGCTCGGCGACATCGTGCGCCGCGTCAGCGGCGAGCGCCTCGATCGCTTTGCGAAGGCGCACGTCTTCGATCCGCTGGCGATGGACGACACGATGTTCCTGCCGCCGGCGTCGCTGCAGGCGCGCATCGCGCCGACCGAGCGGTGCCGCCCGCTGTCGTGGCCCTGCGACCCCTCGACTCCGCTCGGGGCAGGCCCCTCGACTCCGCTCGGCGCAGACGACGCGGCGGTTCCGTTCCTGCGCGGCATCGTGCACGATCCGACGGCTCGCCGTATGGGCGGCGTCGCCGGCCACGCGGGGTTGTTCAGCACGGCGGCGGACCTGTCGCGCTTCTGCCGCATGCTGCTCGACGGCGGCCGCCTCGAGGGCGCGCGAATTCTGTCGCCGGCGACGATCGAACGGATGATCACGCCGTCGACGCCCGCAGGAATGAAAGACGTGCGCGGTCTCGGGTGGGATATCGATTCGACCTACTCGTCGAACCGCGGCGATCTGTTTCAGGTGGGATCGTCGTTCGGTCACACCGGTTTCACCGGCACCTCGCTGTGGCTCGACCCGCAGACGAAAAGCTACGTCGTGTTCCTGTCGAACCGCGTGCATCCCGACGGCAAAGGGGACGTGACGGCGCTGCGCGGCAAAGTTGCGACGATCGCGGCGGCGGCGTTGAGTCAGCTCGCGGTAGCGCGAGCCTTTCAGGCGAGCGAATCGGCGCGGGCCCGGTCGGCTGAAAGCCTCGCGCTACCAACCGTCATGACCGGCATCGATGTGCTCGAGGCGGATGGCTTTGCCGAGCTGCGCGGGAAGCGCATCGGACTCGTCACGAATCAGACCGGGATCTCGCGATCGGGCGCCACCACGATCGATCTGCTGGCGCATGCCCCGGGCGTCACGCTGGTCGCGCTGTTCAGCCCCGAGCACGGCATCCGCGGTCAACTCGAAGAGAAGGTCGATTCGTCGCGCGACGAGCGGACCGGCCTGCCGATTTTTTCCCTCTACGGCGACTCGCGCCGTCCGACCGACGCGATGCTGGCCGGCATCGACACGCTCGTCGTCGATCTGCAGGACATCGGCGCCCGCTTCTGGACGTATCCCACCACGATGGAGTTCGCGATCGAGGAAGCGGCCAGGCGAAGGATCGCGGTCGTCGTCCTCGATCGGCCGAACCCGATCGGCGGTGTCGACGTCGAGGGTCCGCTTCAGGACCAGTCAGCGATCGGATTCACCGGCTACGTGACGATGCCGGTTCGACACGGGCTGACGATCGGCGAGCTGGCGCGATTATTCAACGAAGAGCGCGGCGTCGGCGCCGACCTGACCGTCATCCCGATGAAGGGCTGGCGGCGCGCGGCGTGGTTCGACGAGGACGCGCTGCCATGGATCGCACCCTCACCGAACATGCGGAACCTGCTCGCCGCGACGCTCTATCCGGGCATCGGCGCGATCGAGCAGACGAACCTGTCGGTCGGCCGCGGCACCGACACCCCCTTCGAGCACATCGGCGCGCCGTGGATCGACGGGCGCGCGCTCGCGTCGGCGCTCAACGATCGATCGATTCCGGGCGTTCGCTTCTACCCGGTGACGTTCACGCCGGCCGCCGGCGCAAAGCTGGCCGGGCAGACGTGTCACGGTGTGTTCATGATCGTGACCGACCGCGCGGCGCTGCATCCGGTGCGCGTGGGCGTCGAAATCGCGTCGGCGCTGTCGCGCATGTACGGTCAGCAGTTCCGACTGGAAGACGCCGCGACGCTGCTTGGCTCGCGAGCGACGATTCAGAAGATTCGCGCCGGAGAGGATCCGCTTGCCATCGCCCAGTCGTGGACCGGAGACGAGGCGAAATGGCGGGCCATTCGAGCGAAGTATCTGTTGTACCCGCTCGGCTGAAAGCCTCGCGCTACAGTTAAAGCCTCGCGCGACAGTTAATGCCTCGCGCTACCGTTAATGAAAGCATCGCGCCACAGATTGCGTCGTGTACCGATTGCGACGTGAAGCGCGAGCCTTTCAGGCGAGCGTCAGGAGATTGCGCCGTGTAGCGCGAGCCTTTCAGGCGAGCGTTACAGCAACCACGTGGGCTGATAAAGCAGCACGTACACGAGGACGCCCGTCACCGACACATACAGCCAGATCGGAAACGTCCAGCGCGCCACGCGGCGGTGCTGTGGATATCTCGACGAGAGCCCCCGCGACAGCGTCACGATCGCCAGCGGCAGCACGACCGCGGCCAGCGTGACGTGCGTGATCAGAATCGTGAAGTACAGCGGCCGCACGAATCCCTGCCGCGTGAAGCGGACCGATCCCACCTGCGCGTGGTAGACCACATAGCACACCAGGAACAGCGACGAGGCGGCGAACGCTCCGATCATCACCCGTCGATGCAGATCGATCTTCCGCGCGCGCATCAAGGCGTAGCCGATCACGAGCAACACGCCCGAGATCGCGTTGAGGCTTGCGTTGACGGCTGGCAGGTCGTGAATGGACATGGCGACAGCTGACAGCTGACAGCTGACAGCTAGAGTTTGTTGACGATCATCGCGATCCACAACAGCGGGAGATACGTGATGGAGCCGAAGAACAGCGCGCGCGCCGACGCGTCGCTGCGCGCCACCGCGAAGCGGAAGGCAAGCCACAGCAGGGCGATGCCGAGGACGACGGCGACCGCGAGATACGCCGTTCCGGTCAATCGCACCGTCGTCGGCAGCAGGCTGACCGGCAGCAGCACTGCCGCGTAGAGCAGCGCCTCTCGCGACGCGCGTCGGCCGACCGGATCGACGACCGACAGCATCGGGAATCCGGCCTTGCCGTAATCGTCGCGATACATCCAGGCGATGGCCATGAAGTGCGGCATCTGCCAGAGGAACACGATCGCGAAGAGCGCTGCGCCGCCTGGCGCCACGGCGCCATGCGAAGCGGTCCACCCAATCACCGGCGGAAGCGCACCCGGAACCGCGCCGATGAGCGTCGCCAGCGGCGTGCGGCGCTTCATCGGCGTGTAGACGAAGAGATAGACGACGAGCGTCGCGAGCGCGAGCGATGCCGACAGCCAGCTGGCGCGCACCGCGAGCACCGCGAGACCGGCCACCGACAACGCGATGCCGAACGCGCGCGCATCGGCTGCCGGCACGCGACCGTCGGGAAGCGGACGCAGACGCGTGCGGCGCATCATCGCGTCGGTGTCGCGCTCGGCTACCTGGTTGAGCGCCGCCGCGCCGCCTGCGACGAGCGCCGTTCCGGCGACGGCCTGCGCCATCGCGATCAGGTCCGGGCTGCCCGGCGCGCCGAGGTAATACCCGGCCGCGCTGCTCGCGACGACCAGAAAGTTCAGACGCGGCTTCGTGAGCGCGAGGTAGTCCGCAAACGCGTTCGTCGCCGCGACGTTCGGCGCGCCGGCGACGGCGGCAGGAACATCCTTCATGCGGCTATTCCGACGACAGATGCAGCATTCGCGAACTTGACGCGCCACGATCGCAGCGCGATCACCAGCGCCGTCGTCAGCACCAGCGCGCCGCAGACGACGTGAAAGCTGTTGATCCAGATGTCGCGGCGGCTCAGAACGGTGATGGCACCGAGCATCAGCTGTGCGCCAACGAGAAAGATGATCAGTGTCGCTGGACGGGCGAGCTCCGGCCGGTCCGCGTGCCGCATCCATATGTAAATGGAGGTCGCGAGAATCGAGAGCGTCGCGATGAGCGCGCCGAGGCGATGGGCGAAATGAATCGCAATCGCCGGCGACCAGTGATCCGGAACGACGTGGCCGAACATCCAGGGGAAGTCCGGAATCGCGAGGCCCGCGCCGACGTGGCGCATCGTGGCGCCGATCAGCATCTGCGTGTAAAGGACGACGGTCGTCGCCGTCGTCAGCTGCCGTAACCGCACGTCGTCGGCGCCGACGGCGGTGTATCCGTCAATCCAGCCGGGCGACATGAACAGCGCGATGGCGACGGTCATACAGAAGAAGATTTCGGCGAGAGCGGCGTGCGCCGTGGACACGGCCGGCGGCAGGAGAAACAGAACGGTCAGGCCGCCAAGCAGCCCTTGAGCGACGATGGCGCCCAGCGCGGCGACGCCGAACCATTTCAGCCAGCGGCGCGAGTCCGTCATCCAGAGC
This sequence comes from Acidobacteriota bacterium, assembly GCA_003222395.1. GTDB lineage: Bacteria > Acidobacteriota > Vicinamibacteria > Vicinamibacterales > CAVVIG01 > Gp6-AA45. Next base: position 12,667 of record QHWB01000061.1, on the reverse strand, counting down.
CAGGCCGCCAGGACGATCGTCATCAAGCCGACCGTCGACGCGATCAGACGATGGCCGTGTTCGTAGAAGATGCCGCCGACCATTTTCGAAGGCGGAAACGTGAACATGTTCCAGCCGTACGTGGTCGGCCAGTCGGGAACCGACAAGCCCGAATCGGTACTTGTGACGAAACTGCCCGCGAGAATCAGGAGAACGGTGCTGGCGACGACAAGACGGCAGTATTTGTGGAGCATCTCTGCAGGTTGGTCAGGTACGTCTGGTGGGCCGGGTAGGCGCCTAACCTACCTATCCGACCCATCCGGCTTACCTGACGCTCGGCCGTCAGTTCGTTGGAGTTGGTCCCGCCGGCGCCTTGAAGGTGAACGTGATTTCCTTTGTTTCCTTCGGACCGATCGTCACCTGCTGCGTCGCCGTCCCGAGCTTTTCGTGCCACGCTTCGATCGTGTAGGCGCCGGGCGGCAGCGTCTTGATGTCGAATTTCCCGTCCTTGTCGCTCACCGCGAAGTACGGATGGTCGAGCACGCCGACGTACGCGTTCATCCAGCTGTGCACGTCGCACTTGAACGGCACCATGATTTCCTTCGCGGTGAAGGTGTGGGTCATCTTCATGCCTTGAATCGGCTGGCCGTTGTTGAACTCCTGGTTCGCCTTCGGCATCGCGTGAATGTTGTGCAGCGTCGGATCGCTGTTGACGATCTCGAGCGGCTGACCGACGCGCATCCCGAACACGTGCGGATGATAGCGGCAGTTCTTCTGATCGATCGTCGGTTTGTCGGTCGGCGCGTCGTACGAGTAGTTGCCGAGCCCGTCCTTCACGTAGACAAACACGTTGGCCAGTGCCTTGCCGTCGCTGCCGACTTCGTACGTCTCCTGGAACTGCGGAGTCGTGTTCTCGCGCACGCAGACCGGATCGGCGTTCATCTTGATCGCGTCGTTTTTCGGCACCGTGCCGTCGACGGCGACGCTGCCTTTCACTTCGCCGGCCGTGGCCGTGTCGACCTTTTCTCCGCCGCTTGCTGCGCCGCCCGGCTCCGCCGAAGTGTCCTTGCTGCCGCCACCGCATGCCACGACCGACGCCGCCAGCGCAGCAGCCGCCGTCCATCCCACCCAAGCGTTTCGTAGGCGCATTTACATCTCCTATAAAAGCATCAGCTATCAGCTATCAGCTATCAGCTATCAGCTATCAGCTACAGCTTTTGTCGACGCGTGTCAGCTCGTCAAGCTCGCAGCCGACAGCTGAAAGCTGAAAGCTGAGAGCTGACAGCTGAAAGCTAAACGAACATTCTACTGCACGCCTGCTTCCCTGAGCTTGCGGTCGACCCGATCCGCAACCCAGTGCGGATCCCACCACTCCACGGGATTGACCATGCGGCCGCCGACGAGCATGGTGAAGTGCAGATGATCGCCGCCGGCGAGACCGGTTGAATCGCTGCGTCCGATCTGCTGGCCGCGCGTCACCTTGTCGCCGACCTTCACGTCGAACGACATCAGATGCCCGTACAGCGACTGCACGCCCATGCCGTGATCGATGATCACGCAGTTGCCGTAGATGCCGAGCCAGTCGGCGTTGACGACGACGCCCGCGTTGGCGGCGACGACCGGCACGTGCTCGGTGACCGCGAGATCGAAGCCGAGGTGTACCTGCCGATCGACTTCCTTGCCCTTGTAGAAGTAGGTGCGGTGATCGGCGAACGAGGCTTCGACTTTCGAGTTTCCGAGCTGCACGAACGGGCCTTCCCACAGCCGCGTCGGCGACGTTTTCTTCGCGAGCGCCGCGATCTCGTCGGCGTTGATCCTGCGCAGCTCGCCGTTTTCTTTCAGAAAGGGCGGCAGCATGTCGCTGCCCTCGGACGGCGGCGCCATCTTCAGCTCGGGCGCGTGCTCGGCGATCTCGGGGACGACGCGGTTCAGGAACTTGTCGTCGAGCTCGATGCGGCTCTTGCGCTGCGGCTTCTCGAAGGCGTTGTCGACGAAGGTCGCCTTCGATTCGTTTCCGGCTTCGTCGCGCGCGAATGCCGCAATCGGCGTATCGAGATCCTGATCCCACAACAAGGCAAAGAACGCGGCACTTGTTCCCGGGCCCGCCTCGCCCTGGACCGACAGCGGAAATCCCGGGTACTCGACGTTGCCCACACGCACACCCGACTGCACGTCGGCCGGCGTCGCTCGATACACCACCATTTCCGCGCCGCCGTGGTTCACGTAGTGATGCGTCGACACGATCGCGATGCGCGGCCGTTCGAGACGCACCTGAAAATCCTTCGTTGCGGAAGAGGTGAGCTGACGCAGGTTCAGGAACGACGGCCGCGTCGCGGTCACGACGATTCGTGCCGGGCCGGATTGCAGCTCGGGAAGATTCTGCTTGCCGATCGGCCGAGAGATGCGCAGCTGATTGCGATCGACGCGTGTCACCTCTGCCTGCTGTGCCGCGCCGTTCGAGTAGAGCGGGATTGTCTTTCCATTTTGTTCGAGCGCGATCGTCAGCGCGGTGAAGTTCGCATTCGGCGCGGTTGCGCTCACGTCGAGCGTGCCGGTCTGTCCGACGGCGCGCTCCGGTTTGTTGATGGTAAGCGCCGGAGAAGCGCCGCGTCCCGCGACGACATATGCGACGGTGCAGCCGAGGATGACGAGGACGACGAGAACGCCGAGTGCGCGCAGCATCGATTCGATTGAATCACAACTCGTGCTAGGATTGGAGGTTCCTTTCGGCGAGTGGCGGTATCGTCTAGGGGTCAGGACACGTGGTTCTCAGCCACGGGACCGGGGTTCGAATCCCCGTACCGCTACCAAAACCCAACCAACAACGTGTCAGTTAGTTCTGAGGATTTTCGAGGCGGCGTCAGCGCTGTCGGCGAAGTGCTGATCGACTGAAACTTGAAAAAAACTTGAAACTCTGTCCGCGTCATCGTTCGTCGTGTCGAACTTCTTGCCTCCTTCCAATCGCTCAGCAGCAGCTTGAAGCGCTTCAAGCTTCTGGTTGTCGTAACGTTCGGTCGTGAGAATCGACGCGTGGCCCAAGAGGTCGCGAACCTGAGCGAGTGGAACGCCGCGCTCGACGAGCCTGGACGCGTACTCATGCCTGAGGTCGTGCCAGTGCAGATTGATTTCGCGAAACCGCTGCTGACACTCTGACGTGAGGTCTTTGTACGCGCCTTTGCGCCAGTGCGGATCGATGCCGTGGGCCTTCAGGACGGCCACCAGCCATGCCTTCTTGAATGTTTTGAGCGGTTCTCCGACTTCGTTGCTGAAGATCGCTGCATCATCGCTCTTGAGGCCGCCGGTGCTGTCGAGCCTGAGCCATTGCAGGACCGCGAGCAGCCGCGACGTTCCGATCGGAACGACACGCGTTCGGCGACTCTTAGTCGTCTCTCCTCGCAAAACGATTAAGCGCCGCTTCCAATCGACATCGTCGAACCTGAGCGCGAGCATCTCGCCTCGTCGCACGCCGGTGTCCAGCGCCGCGATGATCATCGATCGGAGATGCGGCGAGGCGACGGCGAGCAACGCAGCTTCTTCCTGCTCTGAAACACGCCGACGCCGCCTGTTGTCCTCGCGTTCGAGTCGGACGAGAACCTCGGTGCCGCGTCGAAATGGCGTGCGGTCCAGATACTCGCGACCGACGGCCCAATTGAGCATGTGCCGCAACAGTCCGAGCGTTCGGTTGATCGACGCCGGCATGAGTTTCCGACCGTCGAGACCGTTGACTGTGCGAGGCTTCTTCAAGTCCGCCACGAAGTCCTCGATGTCCGCCGTACGGATTTCGGCAATCGGACGATCGCCGAACCGCGCGATCAATGGCTTGAGCCGGTAGTCGATCGTGCTGGCCAGAGCCAGGCCCTTCGCGAGGACGTGCCGCTGTTTGTACACCTCCGCGAAATTGCTGAACGTCAATGGGGAAGCCTCGCGCGGAGGCTCGAGGCCGCGTTCGTCGAACGTGCCTGCTCTGACGGTCTTCCTCAACTCGTCGAGCACAGCATCGGCTTTCGCCTTCGAGCGCACCTCGCAGTTCGCCCATCGAGCCAGGCTGACGCGCCTGCCTCGAAAGCTGCCCCACCAGGCGTGCTCGCACCGATCTCGAGCACGCCCCTTGTGCTCGCAGATTTTGTAGAGACCCATGTCCTTCCTCCTTTCTGCATGCCCGGCTACGATACTCCGCCGCCCATCGAGCCGCGCTCGACGGTACCCACGTTCTGGACACCTCGCGTGTGTCGCTCCAGCCAGGCGTCGATCCACGCCGGCTTGAGTCGGATTGATCGCCGTCCGCCGATGCGCGCATGCTGGAGCTCGCAACGCTCGCAGGCGGTGTAGATCGTGTCGCGGCTGACGCCCGCGTACTCGGCGCCTTCCGTCACGGTCAACCAGGTCTTCATGCACACCTCCAACGCGTTCACGTGTTCCCGAAAACGATCGCGTGTGTCGTGTGGGTTCGCGCGCTGCCGCGTGCCGACCCTTGAGGCCGACACGCTGACGTCCGGTGGCGCGGGTGTCGGCGATATGGCTGACACCAGACGAGCGGGAGGTTGTGCTCCGCGCTCTGGTCGCACCGCACGTGCGACCGAGAGGGACGAACTGCGCGACGACGTGGTCACGTGTCAGCGCAGATGTGGGCGAGCGACGCGACTGCGATATGGCGGTCGCGTGAGGCTCGCGCGTTCTGGACGGCGGTGCACCTGGGTGCGACGCGTGTGCAGAACAACCGATTGTGAATCAGGGATGCTGTCGAGTGAGGCCCTGGGGCGGCATTCGATCAGCGCTCCGCGTCGGGCGACGCGCAGGGGGTGCCGAGTAGGGCACCAACGAGATGGTCCGCAGAATACGCCTGCCGAGGCCATTCGTCAAACGCCGTTTTGTGTAACTGCAAGGCGGATGGCTGCGGCGCATTCTCTGAGCAGCTGACGTGTGCCGTGACGCCGCGTTCGAGATCCCGTAAGCTGGAGACAAAGGAAGCCGATGGCCTCGCTCGATTGGTCCCAATGCCCGGCGGTGGAGAGCGTGCCCGGAAAAGTCAGCGGTGCCTGGGTGTTCAAGGGCACGCGGACGCCGGTTGCGATCGTGTTCGACAACCTCGAGGACGGTATGACCATCGACGAGGTGGTCGAGCAGTTTCCTGTGACGCGCGAACAGATCAAGGCGGTCCTCGAGTTTGCCGCACGCAGTCTTGATGCGCCCCTGCGCGGGCGCTGATGCGCATCCTGTTCGACAATGGAACGCCGCGAGGAGTCGCGGCAGCGCTACGCGAACACATCGTCTGAGGAGGCCCGTGCGCGCGGCTGGGACGCCCTTCGGAACGGCGAGCTCCTAGACGTCGCCGAAGCGGCCGGCTTCGACGTATTCGTCACGACCGATCGAAACATCCCGTATCAGCAGAACCTGACAGGTCGTCAGATCGCGGTGGTGGTGCTCAGCAACGGTCGATGGCGGCTGATCAAAGAGAGGCTCGCCGAGATCGCGGCGGCTGTGGTTGCGGCGCCGCGAGGTGACTACATCGAAGTCGACATTCCGGTTGGTTGATCTTCCACGTCCCCACACCCTTCAATCTGCCAATCGTAGTGACTGCCTTCGTGGCAACGCCAGTGCCAGCAGCCCTGAAAACGCCACGATCAAACGTCATCACGCAGCTGCTAAATCGCCGCTGCGCGCAGGCGCCGTCAATGCCCGAAGGCCGCGCGGAACGCGCGGTCGGAGCCGGAGAATGCTGGCGACGAGCATTGACGGCGCCGAGCACGGCGGCATCCTGAAAGGCGTGATGGCCGTCGCTCAGATCAACAGGTGGAACCAGTACCAGATCACACATCAGATGTGCGCTCTCATCGACCGCAAGATCCGGCATCAGGATGCGCCTTTGATCGTCAAGAAGATCGCCACCAGCGGGCGGCCCAGATGCACTCACACGTTGCACGCCACGTGCACATCTCGATGACACGCAAGCTGTGGTGTGAACGACCCCGTCGGTAACACGTGGGGCCACCCCACCTCACTGGCACCGGGGTCGTTCACACCACGGCTTGCTCTCAATTACCGACGCCGTGGCTCAGACACACGGGCGGCAAACGACGCCGCCCGATCGCGGCGAGGCTGCGACAACCGCTTCTGTGGATGCGCGATGGGCGATCGTGACGAGCGCAGTCCAGTGACTTGGCTGGCTGTGAGGCGTGTGAACAGGTCGAAATGGTTGAGGACAACCTACGCGGTGATTAGGTTGTCCTGGTCTTGTGGCCCCTTCTCAACCCCGCCGGGTCCTCCAACGAGGGGCGTCAGCTGCAGGTACTGATGCGGGAGTTCCGCAAATTCGACCCGGCCCCGACCGCGTTGAAGCTGGTCTCGGAGCGTCGGGCCCTGCATCGCCCGGAGCGCCTGGACGCCGCGTTGTTGCCACATCCGATACAGCGCCTCGAATCTCGCCGCGGCAAACTTCCGAGCGGCTGTCGGCATGTCGAGATCGGGGTCTGGATGCGGACACACGACCTCGCCCTGGCGCGCCCGAAAATACCAATCGAGTTCCTCAGTCTCACCGGGGGTCAGCGGCATCATGAAGGCGTCACGAACGGCGTACCGATAGAGGCTCGCGGCCCTGCGGAATCGCCGCGGCAGGAGCACGCGAATCGTCCACTCATCGACTGAGGTCAGCAGGTCCGCGTGCCGGATCAGAAACACCCGAAAGTCGTTTGGCACCTCGCGGGTCGCGAGGTAGAGGAAGACATGCCGCCACGCCTCTTTGAGCGGCACCCCGATCGGCAGCTTGTCCGGAAAAAATCGCGTCGTTTTCTCCGCGCCCTCACCGAAAGTGAGGTGCGGGTACCAACTATCTGGCAAATCCTTTTCCAGCGCCTCGCGAAAGTACGTGCGCTTGTCCTGCTCCGTGCCCAGCCAGCCGTACCGGCGGTCCGCGAGCACAGCATCCAAGAGCATCAATCGCTCGACGAAGCGCCCGAGTGAAGCCACTTTCCGATGCCGATTATTCGGCTCACCAATGGCCTCGTACAGCGGTTTGAACTGGACGTGATATAGCCGGCCGCGATGCAACGCGCCGGGCGTGATGGCCGTCGCGTACCCGTGTGCGATGAGCTTCGCGAGGAAGTCATGCGTCTTCTGGCCGTGCACCAGACCGGTGAAGGCGCGGTACTGCCGTTCGATGAACACGCCGGAGAAGATCAGCACGTGGGCGAGAAATCGCGCCTGGCGCTCGGTGAACCCAAACCGCATGAGCATGCCAATCCGGAAGGGGCTCACGCTCTGTCGGAGGCGAATCGAGACCGCGTTCATCATAGGAAGCGCTCGGCCACGTGCGGATCGAACCCGCGTCCGCCGCTGCGACCGCTCCCACCAGACCCGTAGCATCGGAATCCCGAGCGAGCGACGCTCGCAGCATGGGCGCCCCGATAGTGTTCGGTGACCACCTCCACGTCCTGATGATGGTCCCGTCCATCCAGCTCGTACTCGACGCGGAAGTCAGGGAAGTGCACGCGCTCATCGAAATACGGCAGGTCGTGTTCGTGCGCCCACCGTTCGATCTCGTGCTGGTCACGGTCGGGTCGTCCATCGCTGTCCGGTCGCCCGCGATTCCCTTCCTGAAGCCATTCCTGATACTCACGCTTGAGTTCGTGATCGAGGACGACGCGATGGACGTCGGCGCCCTGTTCGCGCAGCCGCTCTTCTTCGCGAAGGTAGGCGCTATACAGATGGGCATCATGCGACAGCTCCCGCGGTCGACTGACGTCCGCGTAGAACGATTGCGGCCGCTGGTCATCCTGGTCACGGCGATGCGTCTCCAGCAGATGGCGCCCGCGCTCCGTTAACGTCACGGCGTGTTCGCGACCGTCGAGCGAGACGAATCGCACCAGCCCTTCGTCGCGTAGGTGACCGAGGCTTCGGTCGCGCGAATCGAACGTCTCATCTCGGGGATTGCGAAGATCCCGTTCGGACACGACCCGAAATGCCCCGACGGTGGCAAGCGACCGGCTGTCGTCGCCATTCAATTCGTACCGGTCAGTTCCGTCGAGCACAATTTCGCGCTCGAAGCCGCGCGGCAGCTCGAGCCCTTCAACGAACACGTCGCGCGGATCGCTGTCGCGGTCGCGCGGATCGCGATCGCGGTCACGAATGTCTTCATCGCGGTCGCGCGGATCATCCGCTTCGCGGTCAGAGGCCGGTCCGCGCCCCAGTTCGATCCAGGGCATCTCGATGTCGCGGACGTCATCATCGCGGTCGCGTGGATCGAAGTCGTCGAACACCGCTTCACCTCTCGCAAAAATCCCGGCGCAAAGATCGGCTCCGCTCAGCCGAGTGACACGATTATCAGGTGTCGTGAGGGGCGCAGCAATTTCCGATCGGCGGAGTTCGTTTGTCTTGGGCTGGTTCGGTTGCTGCGAGGCGGCCATCACGTGCGTCAGCGTGGAGCTGTGCTCGGAATTTCTGCAATTACGTGATGGCCGCCGCTGCGGCCCAAATGTCGGCTCAATCGCTTTGTGAGTTGCCACAACCCGGAAGCGGCGTAAACCAAGGGCGTCTGTTGTTTAGCCGACGGAACCGAACAGCGCTTTCGTTCTGACGTTCGGTCGTTTCCAAGCAGGGCTTCGTCTCCGAGAATTCATTTCATGCTCGTGGAATCGCTCGCGTCGAGTCGAAAAGAATCTGAGAAATATTGCGTAGGATTGCGTAGCCATGTTACTCGTCGTACGAGAAGGTCCACTGACACATGGCGCGCTATATGACTCGCACGATCTCGACGAGGCGAATTTCGCGTTCGAGATGTGAATGATCGACGCGCTCGACGGTTGACGCCGATCTGATCAGCGGCTAGAGTCCTCGCCGCACCACCGCACGGCTCGCGTTTTCTTGCGAGCGATTCACACGATTAGCCAAGCACGGACGACCGCATCGGCATGAGTGTCCGCATGCGTTCGAGAGGAGTGTCTCCGTCTGTTGGAGTTCTTCTCACCGTCCATGCAATCAGCCGTGGCGCACTCGGGTATTCGACATTTTTATGTGCGACGAGTTCGGGCGCTTGATCGGGGTGCTCGAGCGTCGTCGCTTCACGGGGCCGCGTCGCGATCAGATCGGAAGGATTCGTCCATGAAATCGGTGCTGGTGTGGGTCTCATGCGCGTTATTCGTCTTGATCGACGCCTCCGTCGCGTTCGCCGGTCCGGCCGCCGCGGCGGGCGGCGCACACTCCGTGGTGTTGACCGACACGGGAACGGTGTGGACGTGGGGCGCGAATGGGTTCGGCCAACTGGGCGATGGCACGACGACGACGCGGTCGACGCCGACGTGGATCTCGTCGATCACCGGCGTCGTCGCCATCGCGGCCGGTGGCAACAGCACGTACGCGTTGAAAACAGACGGCACCATCTGGGCATGGGGCGCGAACGCATCCGGGCAGCTTGGCGACGGGACACAAACCACCCGCACGAGTCCCACGGCGGTGACGGGGCTCTCGAACGTCATCGCGATTGCGGCCGGGTCGGCGCACGCGATCGCGCTCAAGGGCGACGGTACGGTATGGGCCTGGGGCAGCAACAGCTACGGCCAACTGGGTGATGGCACGACCACGATGCGGACGGCCCCGGTTCAAGTGACGACGTTGGGCACGTCAGCCGTCGGCATCAGCGCGCACGGCAATAACTCTCACGCCATCAAGACCGACGGCACGTTGTGGTCGTGGGGCGACAACTTTTACAGCTCCGTCGGCGACGGCACGGGGACGAATCGGTCGACACCGGTGCAGACCTCAAACCTGACGAGCGTTTCGAAGTCGGCCGGGGGCAGTGGGTTCTCGTATGCGATCACCAGTTCCGGCGCCGTCAAAGCGTGGGGCTACGGCAACGACGGCGAAATGGGCGACGGCACCTGGTTCTCACGCACGACGCCGGTATCGGTGTCGGGTCTCACGTCGGGCCTGGTCGTCGCCGGCGGCGATACGCATGCGGTCGCCGCCATGGCCGACGGCACGCCGCGGACCTGGGGCGGCAATCAGTTTGGACAGCTCGGCGACGGCACGACGACGTACCGCAATTCACCGGTGCAACCGTCGGGGCCGACTGGCCTTGTCGCGGTGGCCGCGGGCGGCAGTCATTCCATCGCCGTCTCGAGCGATGGCCGCGTCTGGATGTGGGGTTTCAACACGTCAGGACAGCTCGGCGACGGCACCGTCGATCAGCGCAAAACCCCCACGCAAATCTCCGACGCCGCATTCGCCTGGCGCGTGGCGACGCCGCGACTGAGTCCATTTGGCGGCAGTTCGACGGCGAACATGACCGTCACCGTCACCGACGTGACGGCGGGCGCGACCATCCATTACACGACGAACGGGGTGAATCCGACCGAGAGCGATCCCACAGTGGCGTCAGGCGGCACGATCGCGATCACGCAAACCACCACGCTCAAAGCCAACGCGTGGCTGAGCGGCATGCCGACCTCGAACACGACCACCGCCACGTACACGCTGACCGTGGCCACGCCAACCCTGTCGCCGGGCACCGGGACGTACACGTCGGCGCAAACGGTCACGATGACGAGCTCGACGAGCGGCGCGACGATTCGCTACACGACCGACGGCACGACACCAACGGCCACGTCGACGATCTATACCGCGCCGATCTCCGTGACGACGGCGATGACCGTGAAAGCCGTCGGGTTCAAGACCGGCTGGTCATCGAGCGGGGTGGGCTCCGCCGCGTATACGTTCAACTATGGCACGCTCGCAGCGCCTGTCTTCTCGCCCCCGCCGGCACAGATCGGATACGGGACGACGGTCACGCTGTCGGCCGCCTCTGGCGCGACGATTCGGTACACGACGAACGGATCGACGCCGACGTCGAGCTCGACGATCTACACGGGTCCAATCACCGTCACGGGCACCGTGACGATCTACGCGAAGGCCTTTCATCCGGACTGGACGACCAGCGCCCAATCAGGCGGGACGTACACGGTCAAAGTCTCGACGCCGGTCTTTTCGCCGGATGCCGGCAGCTACGCGCCTGGCCAGGCGATCACCGTCACCAACGCCACGCCGGGTGCGGTCATGCACTACACGACCAATGGGGCGACGCCGACCGCGAGCGATCCGGTGATCACGAGCGGCGGAACGGTCATCGCCGGCCAGTACACGCTGAAGGCGATCGCCATGCTGACTGGCTGGACGTCGAGCGACGTGAAAACCGCCGCCTACACCTTGACCGGCCCGCTGACGTCGTACGCCGTGAGGACGAACAGCACCTTCGTCGCCGCCTTGAAGAGCGACGGCACCGTGTGGACGTTTGGCTCGAACAGTGGCGGGTCGCTGGGCGACAGCAGCTCGGGACGATCGACCCCGGCAATGGTGAACGGCCTGACGGGTGTCACGGCCATCAGCGCCGGATCCCGTCACGTGCTCGCCCTGCGAACAGATGGCAGCGTGTGGGCCTGGGGCGGGAACGAGGCCGGGCAACTCGGCGACACCACGACGACCGACCGATCCACCTACGCGGCCGTTTCTGGGCTCTCCTCCGTCACCGCGATCGCCGCGGGTGGCTCATTCTCGGTCGCGTTGAAAAGCGACGGCAGCCTGTGGACGTGGGGCAGCAATGCCAACGGCCAGCTTGGCGACGGAACCGTGACGCAGCGGACCACGCCGACTCACGTGCCGGGTCTGAGTGCGGTCGCCTCGATCGCCGCGGGCGACACGCACACGGCCGTGCGAACGACGAGCGGCGCCGTGTGGACGTGGGGTGCGAACGCGAGCGGTCAGCTCGGGGATGGTACGACAACGCAACGGACCAGTCCGGTGCTGGTGTCGACGATCACGGCGACTGCCGGGCCATGGGCCGGCAACGCGTACACAGTGGCAGCCACCGCGGACGGCAGCGTCTGGAGCTGGGGCGCGAACGACTCCGCACAACTCGGACTTGGCACCGTCGGCGGCGTACACACGGCGCCGAGCCAAATGCCGACCATTGCGAACATCGCCACGGCCGATGGCGGCCAGGCGTCATCGGCCGCTGCCGCATCCGACGGATCGGTCTGGACGTGGGGCGACAACTACGACGGCGAAGTCGGCGACGGCACGACGATGACGCCGCGCACCACGGCGTACCACCTCGCCGGTCTGAGCAACATCACGTCTGTGGCAGCCGGGTATTTCTTCACGGTGGCCGTGACCAGCGACGGATCCGTCTGGACCTGGGGCTACAACAACGTCGGTCAGCTCGGCGACGGCACGGTCGATCAACGCATCGCGCCCGTCAAGATCAGCGAGGCCGGCTTCAACTGGAAGACCAGCACACCACGGCTGTCGTACCCGACCGGCACGTACTCCGCAATTTTCAGCGTGGTTGTCACGGCCGTCACGTCCGGCGCCGAGATTCACTACACGACGAACGGCAGCGATCCCACCCAGACGGATCCCACGGTCGTGTCCGGCGGCTCGGTCTCGATCGATCAGACGATGACGTTCAAGGCCGCCGCGTGGGCATCGGGCATGCCGGCCAGCAATGTCGCGTCGGCGATCTACACGATGGCGTTGCCGGCGGTCACGCTGTCGCCGGGCACAGGCACGTATGTCGTCACGCAACAGGTGACGCTCGCGAATGCGGTGCCGAGCACGGTGATTCGCTACACCACCGATGGATCCGATCCGACGACGTCGTCGACGGCGTACGGCTCGCCGATTTCGATCGATGCCACGACCA
>QHWB01000036.1 GCA_003222395.1 Acidobacteriota bacterium | reverse complement strand
CGACGTGGACTACGCGATGATTCAAAAACACTATGCTGGCGGGATCGCTGGGAGTGCAACGGCCGCCGCGCGCTACAGCCCAGCGAAGTTCAAGAGCGCGACCAAGGAGGTGATAAGAGGCAACCCGAATCCGAAACACATCTCCACCTCGTTCGTTGAACGCGCGAATCTGACGATGCGGATGCACATGCGTCGCTTCACGCGCTTGACGAACGGGTTCAGCAAGAAGCTAGAGAACCACGCGCACATGGTCGCGCTTTACGCGGTCTGGTACAACTGGATTCGCGTCCACAAAACGTTGCGCGTGACCCCCGCGATGCAGGCCGGACTCGCGGATCGTGTGTTCGATATGATCGATTTAGTGGCGTTGATCGAGCAGGCCGAAGCGCCGCAGCCCGCGAGTCTGAGCGAAAGGGACTCAGCCTAACTGCGGCACCACCGGGGGGAGCTGTCCTACTTCAAGAGGACGCGCGTCCCCTTGACCTTCTGGCTGCTGAGCGCGCTCAGGAAGTTGGGAACGAGCCGATCCATCAGCTCGAAATAGGACGAGAGCGCCGGCGTGTTCTGCTGCGCGTTGTACAGGATTTCTTCGCGGTAGCTTTCCGAATACATTGTCGCGCCGGTGCGTCCGTCGATGAAGACGAACTTCGGCCGCAGGATGAAACCCTTGCGCTCGAGATACGTGCGCACGGGGACGACGCGGCGGCGACCGACGGCATCATAGATTTCCTGATCGCGCTGCACGAAGCCCGATCGCGAATGCGGCATGAAGAGCACGGTGCCGGTGACGATCAACGGGTTCTGATATTCCTCGCCGATCTTCTTCCAGTACGCCGTGTTCGCGAACAGCCGCTCGTAGGGCTCGAGATCTTTTTCGTCCTTGATCTTCTGCGGCAGCGGAACCGTCTGCGCCGTTCCATGATCGTTGCCGTTCGGCGCCGATCCTTCGCGTCCGTTGACGACTGGTTCTTCAGCGTTCACGGCCGGCCGCGCGTTCTCCTGCGCGACTTCGATCAGCGGCAGGATATCGGCGTCGATGACGCGGAGCTGCGACTTGGTCCGGAGCTGACTGCGCAGGAGGCGAACGGTTTCCTGGTTCGCATCGACGTCATCGGAACCGCCGGACACGAACCCGGCGACGAGAACGCGTTGGAATGGGGAGACGTCCAGCTTCGCCTGGATAGGCGTCTCGATCGGGATCTCATAATAATCGGGACCGCACGCCACCATCACCACGGCCACGAGCAGCGCCGACCCGGCGAGCGCGAGGTTACTTCTCTTTGCCGGAACTCGTCCGATCATTGATTTCCTTGAAGAGCTCGTAGTTCTGCCGAATCTGCGAGTTGTTCGGATCGAGTTCGAGCGCTTTGTCGTAAGCCTTGCGCGCCTTGTCGAGCTGACCTTCGTGTTCGTAGGCGATCGCCAGGTCGTTGAATGCGGCCGCGTAGGTCGGATCGATCTCTGCCGCCTTTTCCCAGCGGTAGATGGCCTCGCGCCAGAGGCCGCGCTGCGCGACGCTGATGCCGAAGTCGACCTGCGACTTTGCGTCGCTTCGCGCGTCGGCGAACGATGGAGAAGCCGACACGACTACGGCGACGGCAACGAAAAGCGCCCGCGTCAGCGTCATGATGTGATAGGGCTCACTATACTCCAAGCTCTGAAAAGAGCAAGGCATGTGCCACGACTGAACTGTTACAAATCCACACTTTTTCGCGGATTCGACGGTCCAGCGTTTACGAAACTCGGTCAGTCATGTCCTCTTCACACGTCGGCGAGACAAAGTTCGCGGGTCGAGGCGGCGCGAAACACGCGCGCTATAATAAATGACGGGAGGTCGGGCCCCGCGCTTCGCGTGCGGTGTGTCATGACCTCCTTTCCCATTCAGCCCGGGCTCGCGGACTTCGTCGCCCTCTCGCTGCTCCCATTCTGGTGCCGGCTGCCATCGATCGAGGCCTTGAGGTCGGGTGACGCGCCTGACGACGTCTTGGGTCGTCTCGCGGCCGCGCACTGGCGCGACGAACCCGAACGGATCGCGGCGGTGCGATCGCGCGCGGCGGCGGCGCTGCGGCGCGCCGACGGCGCCGGCCTGACGCCGATCGCGTGGAGCGACCCGCGTTATCCCGCGGCGCTCGCCGCGATCATCGATCCGCCGCCGGTGCTGTGGACGCGCGGCGTGGTCGACGCGCTCAGCACGCGGGCAGTCGCGATCGTCGGATCGCGCGCCGCGTCGACTTACGCGTTGTCGGTCGCCGAACGACTCGCCGCGGATCTGGCGGCGTGCGGCGTGACGATCGTCAGCGGTCTCGCGCGCGGCGTCGATTCCGCGGCGCATCGCGGCGCGCTGTCGGCGGGCGGCGTCACCGTCGCCGTGCTCGGATCGGGACTTGACGTGATCTATCCGCCCGAGCACGCGCCGCTCGCGCGCGACATCGAGAAGGACGGCGCGGTCGTCAGCGAGAGCGTGCCCGGCACGCCGCCGCAGCCGTGGCTCTTTCCGCTTCGCAACCGCATCATCAGCGGACTGTCTCGCGCGGTCGTCGTCATCGAGGCAGGCGAGAAGAGCGGTTCGCTCATCACCGCGCGAGCGGCGCTCGAGCAGGGACGCGACGTGCTCGCCGTGCCGGGCAACGTCCTGAGCGGCCGCAATCGCGGCGCGCATGCGCTTTTGAGGGATGGTGCAAAGATTGTTGAGTCCGCGGACGATATCTTGGAAGAGCTGGGGTGTGGGCCGGCCGGCACCGCGCCGGCCGCCAGCCGCGCGCCGGCCGGCTCGAAGGCATCACGAGACCCGATTCTGAGCTGCCTGACGCCGGGCGAACCGAGCGATTTGGACGAAATCGCAGAGCGATCGGGGCTCGCGCCGGCCCGTCTGCTGCCGCGGTTGATGGAGCTCGAGCTGCAGGGTTCGGTGGCGCGCGTGGGCGCGGGACGATTCGTCCTGATTGACAGGACGTGCTAGGGTGAAAAGAAGGGCGCGTAGGAACATTCATGGCAAAAGCACTCGTGGTGGTCGAGTCGCCGGCGAAAGCGAAGACCATCAACAAATATCTGGGTCGCGACTTCAAGGTCGTCGCGTCGATGGGGCACATCCGCGATCTGCCGAAGAGCAAGCTGGGGGTCGACGTCGAGAACGACTTCGCCGAAGAGTACGAGTCGATCGCGTCGAGAAAGAAGGTCATCAAGGAGCTGAAGGACGCGGCGAAGGAGGCGTCGGACATCTACGTCGCGACCGACCCCGACCGTGAAGGCGAAGCGATCGGCTGGCACCTCGCGCAGGAGCTCGGAGGCAAGCGGAAGAAAATCCACCGCCTTACGTTCAACGAAATCACGAAGCGGGCGGTGCAGGAGGCGCTCAACCATCCGCGCACGATCGACGAGAAGATGGTTGCGGCGCAGCGCGCGCGCCGCGTGCTCGACCGGCTCGTCGGCTACAAGATCAGCCCGCTCCTGTGGGACAAGGTGCGGCGCGGCCTGAGCGCGGGGCGCGTGCAGTCGGTCGCCCTGAAGCTGGTCGTCGACCGCGAGCACGAGATCGAGAAGTTCGCGCCCGAAGAGTACTGGCAGGTGTTCGCGCGCCTCGCCGGTCGGCAGCCACCGGAGTTCGAAGCGAAGCTGCTGAAGAAATCGGGCGACGCGATCAAGATCGTCAACGAAGAACAGTCGCGGGCGATCCTCGCTGACCTCGAACGCGCGGCGTGGACCGTCACCTCCGTCGTCACCAAGGAGCGCAAGCGGAACGCGGCGCCGCCGTTCATTACGAGCAAGCTGCAGCAGACCGCGCGCTTCCCGGTGAAGAAGACGATGATGATCGCGCAGCAGCTGTACGAGGGCGGCATCGAGATTCCCGGACTGGCCGGCGGGCTCATCACCTACATGCGAACCGACTCGGTCCGCGTCGCCGGCGAAGCGCTCGCCGCCGTGCGCGATCACGTGAAGAGGTCGTTCGGCGACGACTACCTGCCGGAGAAGCCGAACATCTTCAAATCCAAAGCCGACGCACAGGATGCGCACGAGGCGATCCGTCCGACCTCCCTCGACCACGATCCGGACGCGGTGAAGCCGTACCTGACGCCGGATCAGTACTCGCTCTACAAGCTGATCTGGAATCGCTTCGTCGCGTCGCAGATGAACCCGGCGACCTTCGACGAAACGACGGTCGAAGTCCGCGCGGGTGACTACACGTTTCGTGTGAAGGGCACCGTTCCGAAGTTCCCCGGTTGGATGGCGACGTACGGTCTCACGCCTGGAGAACCCGAGGAAAAAGAAAAGCCGGACGAGGACGACGACGCGGTGTCGGGTGTCCTGCCTCCGTTGAGCGAAGGCGATCGGCTCGAGCTGAAGGCGCTGCGTCCCGAGCAGAAGTTCACGCAGCCGCCGCCGCGCTATTCGGAAGCGACGCTCGTCAAGGAGCTCGAGGAAAACGGCATCGGCCGTCCGAGCACCTACGCCTCGATCATCGGCGTGCTCCAGGACCGCGACTACGTCAGTAAGAATGACGGGCGCTTCAAGCCGACGATGCTCGGCATGATGATCACCGATCTCCTGACCAAGAGCTTCGACGACATCATCGACGTCGCCTACACGCGGAACCTCGAAGAGGATCTCGACAAGATCGAGCAGGGGAAGACCGATTACGTCGACACGCTCGAGGAGTTCTACAAGAAGTTCAAGAAGGATCTCGCGCGCGCCGGCAAGGAGATGCAGAACCTCAAGGAAGGCGTGAAGACCGACGAGATCTGCGAGCGCTGCGGATCGCCGATGCTGATCAAGATCGGCAAGTTCGGCCCCTTCATCGCGTGCAGCGCGTATCCCGAGTGCACGAACACGCGTGAGCTCGAGAAGCAGGAGCCGGAATCGGAAGGCGGCGAAGAAGAGATCGAGCCGTGCGAGAACTGCGGCAAGCCGATGGTCCTCAAGCGCGGACGCTTCGGCCAGTTCCTCGCGTGCTCGGGATACCCCGAGTGCAAGACGACGCGGAAGCTGATTGCCACCAAGCAAGGGGGCTTGAAGGCGGCCAAGCCGGATCAGATCCTCGACGAGAAGTGTCCGCGCTGCGGATCGAATCTCGTCATCAAGCAGGGGCGCTTCGGCGAATTCACCGCCTGCACCAATTACCCCGAGTGCAAGTACGTCAAGCACAAGACGACGGGCGTTCTGTGTCCGAAGGACGCCGACAAGGGCGGCGAGATCGTCGAGCGCAAATCGCGCCGCGGCAAGATCTTCTTCGGCTGCTCCAATTACCCCGATTGCGACTTCGTGCTCTGGAACCGTCCGGTCAAGGAGAAGTGTCCCAAGTGCGGTGCGCGGTACTTGATCGAGAAGACGACGAAGAAGCACGGCCGTCAGATCCTGTGCAACAACGACGATTGCGATTACGCGCGTTCTGAAGAGCTCGTCGAAACGTCAGCTTAGTAGACAACGCATCGAACATCGCCGCGCGCGAACGAGCGAGCGGCGGCAGGCGCGCGGGGCGGCGCCCCGCGCGCAAGCTAGAAGATGATCAGAATCATCGGCGGCGGCCTTGCCGGATCTGAGGCCGCCTGGCAGGCCGCATCGCAGGGCGTCGCGGTGACGCTCCACGAGATGCGGCCCGTGCGTCCGACGGCTGTCCACAAGACCGACCGCCTCGCCGAGCTCGTGTGCAGCAATTCGTTTCGCGGCGACAAGCTCGACAACGCCGTGGGTCTCTTGAAAGAGGAGATGCGGCGCCTCGGATCGCTCGTGATGCGCGCGGCCGAGGAGAGCCGCGTGCCTGCCGGCGCGGCGCTCGCGGTCGATCGCGAGCGGTTCGCGGACGCGATCACCACGACGCTGGCGGGTCATCCGTTGATTTCGATCGTCCGCGAAGAGGTGACGACGCTGCCGGCGTCTAGCGAACGCGCCCCCGTCGTCGTCGCCACCGGCCCCCTGACGTCGGACGCGTTGTCGGCCGAGATCGCCGCGCTCGTCGGCACCGGTCATCTCTATTTCTACGACGCCATCAGTCCAATCGTCCTTGCGGACACGATCGATCGCTCGAGGGTCTTTCGCGCGTCGCGCTGGAA
Source organism: Acidobacteriota bacterium (assembly GCA_003222395.1). GTDB lineage: Bacteria > Acidobacteriota > Vicinamibacteria > Vicinamibacterales > CAVVIG01 > Gp6-AA45. The sequence goes on along the minus strand of QHWB01000036.1, from coordinate 183,355 downwards.
TCGCAGTCTCGGTTGCGATGGAGCCCGAGGCATTCAGCCGCGCGATTCCGGCTCGCCTGACGATACCGGCTCGCCTGAAAGGCCCGCCCTACGTCTACGTCGGATCGCCGAGCCACCAGCACGGGCGTGCGGTGTCGACGGTGGGGAAGGCGACTACCTGAATTGCCCCTTCACGCGCGAAGAGTACGATCGCTTCCACGACGCGCTCGTTGCCGCGGAATCGGCGACGGTTCACGACTTCGACAAGGAGCGGTTCTTCGAAGGCTGTCTGCCGATCGAGGTGATGGCGCATCGCGGCCGCGACACGCTCCGCTTCGGTCCGATGAAGCCGGTCGGGCTGGTCGATCCGCGCACCGGACGGGAGCCCTACGCCGCCGTGCAGCTGCGGCAGGACAATCTCGCCGGCGATCACTTCAGCCTCGTCGGCTTCCAGACGCAAATCAAATGGGGCGATCAGGCGCGCGTGCTGCGGCTGATTCCGGGCCTCGAGCAGGCGGAGTTCGTGCGCTTCGGCATGGTGCACCGCAACACGTACGTCAACGGGCCGACCGTGCTCGACGAAACGTGGCAGGTGCGGCGGCGTCCCACGACGTTCTTTGCCGGCCAGATGTCGGGCGTCGAAGGGTACGTGGAATCGGCGGCGTCCGGCCTGCTCGCCGGATTGAACGCCGCGGCGATGGTCAAAGGCGAGCCGCTCTCCTGTCCACCGCGGACGACGGCGATCGGCGCACTTGCGTATTACGTGTCGCACGCGAATCCGGCGCATTACGAGCCATCGAACGTCACCTTCGGCATCATCGAGGCACTTCCGAAGCCGCCACGCGGAAAGATGGAAAAGAAGCTGGCGATTGCCGAGCGCGCGCTTCGCGCGCTCGAGGACTGGCGCGCCCGACGACATGACGGAACAGCTGAAAGCGTTCCTGAAGTTTCTCGCGCTTAATCGCAACGCTTCGCCGCACACCGTGCGCGCGTACGAGAGCGATCTCGCTCAGTTCATCGATCATGCCGCGGCGCTCGCCGGCGTCCGGCGCGCCGACGTGAAGCCGGCGCACCTCGATCGCACGGCGCTCCGCAGCTTCCTTGCCGACCTCCACAAGCGGCGCCGGTCGCGCGCGACCGCGGCACGAAAGCTGGCCGCCGCCAGGACGTTCATCCGGTATCTCAGGCGCGAGGACGAGATCGAGGGCGATCCGGGTGCCATGGTGTCGACGCCGAAGCGCGAGATTCGGACGCCAGCGCATCTCAGCGAGAGCGAGATGGACGCACTGCTCGGCGCCGCGTCGGAGGAAACGGCGCTCGGGCGCAGAGACCGCGCGATCCTCGAACTGTTCTACGCGTCCGGGCTCCGTCTCAGCGAGCTGACCGGCCTCGACGTGGAGGACGTGAACCTGAGCGCGCGAATGGTCCGCGTGTTGGGGAAGGGCCGCAAGCAGCGGCTCGTCCCATTCAACACGACGACGATGAAGGCGATTCGAGAGTATCTGAACGACCGGGAAGGAATCGTCAGCGATCCTCGCGGTAGTCCCGCCGAAGCCGGACGCCACAAGTCCGACGGACGCCAGAATCGTCGTCGCGAGCCGTTGTTCGTCAATTACCGCGGCGGACGGCTAACGGTCCGCAGCGTTGACCGGCTCGTTCGCAAGTACGTCGCCGCGAGCAGCACCCGCGCCGGCATCAGCCCGCACGCGCTGCGGCATTCATTCGCGACGCACCTGCTGCAGCGCGGTGCGGATCTGCGGTCCATTCAGGAATTGCTCGGCCACGCACGGCTCGGCACGACGCAACGCTATACGCACGTGAACGCGGCGCAGTTGTTGGACGTGTATAGAAAAAGTCATCCGAGAGCTGGAGGGGTGGGAATGGCAGGAATGGCGGGCACGGCAGAAGGGGCCGGAAAGGCGCGAGAGGCAGGAAGGGCCGGAGAGGCAGGAGCGACGCGAAAGGCGGAACCGTAGGACATCAGCCTACCTGCACTCGCCTTCCCGCCTATCCGGCCTGTCCCGCCCGTCCTGCCTATCCCGCCCGTCGTGCCCTTCCGGCCGTCATGCCCGTCAGCGACCTACGAAGCCTGTGCGACGGGCTCGGTCGGCGGCTGCAGCGGCGCGGCGCGGCGGCCGCGCGGGAACTCGATCCCGAGCGTCTTGATCTTGTAGTTCATGACGCGCGGGCTGATCGCGAGCAGTTCCGCAGCATCCTTCTGAACCCAGTTCGACATCTTCAGCGCTTCGACGAGCGCATGGCGCTCGATGTCCTCGAGCGGAATGCCGGTCGGCGGAATCTTGACGACCGCCGCGTGGTCGCGGCCGCCGCCGGCGGTTGGCACTTCGCCGAGCCTGAGATCGCCCGACGCGATGGAGCGCCCCTCGGCCAGCAGGATGGCGCGCTCGATCGTGTTCTCGAGCTCGCGGATATTGCCGGGCCAGTTGTAGCGCATGAGCAGCTTCTGCGCGTCGCTCTCGAGCCCCTCGATCTTCTTCTTGAGCTCTCCCGCGAACTTGCGGATGAACGTGTTCGCGAGCGGCACGATGTCGTCCTTGCGCTCGCGCAGCGGCGGCATCTCGATCGAGACGACGTTCAGCCGGTAGTACAGGTCTTCACGGAAGTGACCGGTCTGTACCATCGCCGGCAGATCGCGGTTCGTCGCCGCGATGAGGCGGACGTCGACGCGCAGCGTACGCGTGCCGCCGAGGCGCTCGAACTCGTGCTCCTGCAGGACGCGGAGGATTTTCGCCTGCGTGCTCGGGCTCATGTCGCCGATTTCGTCGAGAAACAGCGTGCCGCCGTCGGCCTGCTCGAAGCGGCCGATGCGCTGCTTGTCGGCGCCGGTGAACGCGCCCTTCTCGTGTCCGAACAGCTCGGACTCGAGCAGGTTCTCCTGGAGCGCCGCGCAGTTCACTTTGACGAAGTTGCGCGCCGCCCGCAGCGAGTTGTGGTGAATCGATCCCGCAATCAGTTCCTTGCCCGTCCCCGTTTCGCCGCGGATCAACACCGTCGTGTTGCTCTTCGCCACCTTCTTGACGATGTCGAGCACTCGCTGCAGCGCCGGGCTGGATCCGACGATGCGGTCGAAGTCGTAGATGTCCTGCTGGGTGCCGCGGAGGTAGTCGAGCTCGTTCTTCAGACGCTTCACTTCGAGCGCCTTCTCGATCTTCACCTCCATCTCCTCGATCTCGAACGGCTTCTGCACATAATCGAACGCGCCGATCTTCATCGCCTCGACTGCGGTGTTCACCGATCCAAATGCCGTCATCAGGATGACGGATGTGGTCGGATGCAGCGCGCGCGTGGTGCGCAGGACGTCCATCCCGTCGCTGCCGCCCATCTTGAGATCGCTCAGCACGACGTCGAAATAGCTGTCGTGCAGCCGCTCGATGGCCATGTTGCCGTTGGACGCCTCTTCGACTTCGTGTCCGGCAGCGGTCAGCCCGCGTACCAGCCCGCGGCGCAAAGCGTCGTGATCGTCAGCGATTAGGATGCGGCACATTGTTTTGTCCTCTGAACGTCGCCGTGTTACTTGAACCAGCTCGACGCGCTCGCCACCGGCAGGGTGACCCGAAAGCGCGTGCCCTTCCCGGGCGTGCTGCTCAGGTCGATGCGCCCGTCGTGCGCATCGACGATCTTCCGAACTATTGCGAGTCCCAGCCCCGAGCCCTGCGGCTTGGTCGTGAAGAACGGATCGAAAATCTTGTCCGTCGCATCCGGCGGCACTCCGGGACCGTCGTCCAGCACGTCGATCACCACCGTCGGCGTCGGCGGATCCGCGCCGCTCATCGCCGGATCCATCTCGATCGTTCCTGTCACGCCGGTGATCGTGACGTGACCCTTGCCGTCGAGCGCCTCGAACGCGTTGGCCAGGAGGTTCGTGAACACCTGGCATAACTGATGTTGGTCCCCTTCGATCGCCGGCAGTCCCGCTTCGAGGTCGACCTTCAAATCGACGCCGCGCCGCGGCACCTTGGTTTCGGCGAGCGTCACCGACTGCTGCAGAACGTCGGCGACGTCGGTCCGCTCCACCTGCAGCCGGACGGGCCTGACGAACTCGAGCATCTCGACGACGATCGCGTTCGCCAGCTTCGCCTCGCTGATGATGTCCGCCAGCAGCGACTGCGCGTCGCCTTCGGTCGGCACCTGACGGCGAAGCAGCCCGGCCATCACCTCGATGCCGGCGAGCGGATTCTTCAGCTCGTGCGCGATGCCCGCCGCCATCTCCCCCAGCGAGACGAGCCGCTCGCGAAGCCGTTCTCGCTCCTCGAGCTGCTCGACCTGCGTCAGATCCTTGAAGAACATCACCGCGCCGATCGCGGTGCCCTCGTCGTTCTTCACCTGCGACAGCGTGTAACCGATCACGCGGTCGAGCTCTTTGAGCCGCAGCTCGGCGCGGTTCGGCAGATGGTCCAGCTCGAACACGCCCGACAGCACCCGGATGACCGGCGCCCGTTCGCGCAGCACGTCGACGTAGGGACGGCCGACGTCGCCGGGCGACCGATCGAGCGCGAAAATCCGATAGGCCTCGTCGTTCATCAGCGCCAGCGTGCCGTCGCGCCGGAACGCGATGACGCCATTGCGCATGCTGTCGACGATGTGCCGGAAAAACCGGTCGTCGGGCGACGTCAGCCGCGACGCGAGACGTCGCTCGGCGGTCGCGCCTGTCGTACCCGAAACCGGACTCCGACCGGTTCGAGGGCGTCGCTGGGGCATCTCGGGCATCGAAGGCGCGTACTAAAGCTCAGCGGCGGAGGGGCAAACGGTATGCCTGAGCCGCGGGTTGCGAGCTGTGCAAAAAGCCGCCTAAAATCAGTCAGTTACGGGAACGACTCACTTGTCGAGTATAACAGATTTGTAATCAGATTACGGATCGGTGTCAGGCTCCAGCGGTGAGATCCGCCGCCGCCTGCAGTTCTTCCCAGCGGTGCATCAGATGGCCGACTTTCCACATCAGCCCCTGGTGCCTGTCGATGATCGGCTGCGCGGCGGCGCGATCGTCGTAGAAGCCGGGCGACGACATCGTCTGCTCGATCTCGCGAATCGCGGTTTCGCATTCGGCGATCTCGCTCTCGAGCTTGTCGATTTCGGCCTGGCGCTGCTGTGCCGCTCGCTGACGTTTGCGCGCTTCGGCGTCCTGCCGCTTCTTATCGGCGTGTAACTGGGTCGGCGTCAGCGACTTTGATTGCTGTTGGGGTGTCGTCTCTTGTAGCGCGAGGCTTTTAGCCGAGCGAACGTTCGGCTTGCCGCTCGCCTGTCGTCCGCTCGCCTGAAAGGCTCGCGCTACCTGGGGAGACGCAGATGGTTGCTCCTTATGCCATAGGTATTCGTTGTAGGTACCTGGGTACACGATCGCCGTGCCGTTGCCGACCTCGATGATCTTCGTCGCGAGACGCTCGACGAAGTAGCGATCGTGCGAGACGAAGATGAGCGTGCCGCCGTAATCGACGAGCGCGTCGAGGAGGACTTCCTTCGAGTCGAGATCGAGATGGTTGGTCGGCTCGTCGAGCAGCAGCGTGTTCGACGGCCGCAGCAGCATGCGCGCGACCGCGAGCCGCGTGCGCTCGCCGCCCGACAGCACGCGAACATATTTGTACACGTCGTCACCTGAGAAGAGGAATCCGCCGAGGATGTTTCGAATCATCGGCACCATGTGCAGCGGCGATCCTGACGCGAGCGTCTCGTAGACGGTCGGCGCAGGATCTAATCGCGTCGCCTCGTCCTGCGCGAAGTACTGCATCACCACGTTGTGGCCGACGCTCCGGTGACCGGAGTCGGGCGCCTCCTCACCCGACAACATGCGCATCAGGGTCGATTTGCCGACGCCGTTGGGACCGACGAGCGCGATGCGATCGCCGCGTTCGAGGTGCAGGTTCACGTCCTTGAAGACGACGAGGTCGCCGTACGCCTTGTGCGCGTGCTTCAGCTCCAGCACCGTGCGGCCGCTCTTCGCGCACGCGGGAAAATCGAAGTGGATCTTCTTCCGCTCCGGCGGCACTTCGATCGGCACGACCTTCTCGAGCATCTTGATCCGGCTCTGCACCTGCGACGCCTTCGTCGCCTGGTAGCGGAAGCGGTCGATGAACATCTTCACGCGGGCGACTTCTTCATCCTGCTCGCGCTTCGCCTTCCGCATCGCCTCGATGCGCGCTTCGTGCTCGCCGAGATAGTGGCTGTAGTTGCCGATGTAATCGGTCAACGTGCGGAGCGTCAGGTCGGCGATGCGCGTGACGACGGCGTCGAGGAAATAGCGGTCGTGCGAGACGAGAATCACCGCATGCAGATAGGCGTTGAGATATTCCTCGAGCCAGTTGCGCGCCTCCAGATCGAGATGGTTGGTCGGCTCGTCGAGCAGCAGCAGGTTCGGCTGCCCGAGCAGCAGCTTCGCGAGCGCGATGCGCATCTGCCAGCCGCCGGAGAACGTTTCGGTGCGCCGCTCGAAGTCCGCGGTCTCGAAGCCAAGGCCCTGCAGCACGGTCGCGGTCTTCAACTCGATGCTGTAGCCGTCGTTCAGGCGGAAGCGATCCTGGAGATCGCTGTAGCGGTGCAGCATCGCGTCGTGCTCGTTCTCCGGGATCGCGCTATCCCCGAGACGTTCCTCGAGCGCGTGCATCTCGGCCTTCACTGCGAGCAGGTCTCCGAACGCGCTCGCCGCCTCGTCGAACACCGTACGGCCCGCGTGGGTGAGGCCGTCCTGCGGCAGATATCCGACCGTGAGCGTCGCGGGCTTCAGGATGGCGCCCGCGTCGGGCTCGTCGAGCGCCGCCATCATCTTGAGCAGCGTCGTCTTACCCGCGCCGTTCGGGCCGCACAGCCCGACGCGTTCCCGATCTGTAATCTGCCAGGTGACGTTTTCGAGCAGCACGCGGTCGCCGAACGATTTCGTCAAATTCGAGAGCTGGATCATCCGAAAAGATTGTACGATGGGCGTGATGAAACGCGCGTTTGCGCTGGTGTTCGCTGGAATAGCTCTGCTCGCCGCGTCCGCGTGTCAGACCAACGACGACTCGAACGTCACGTTGCCCACGACGCCCGCGCCGGTGATGACCGAGCGGTTTGCCGGCACGCTCGACGTCAAGAAAAATGTGACGCACGATTTCACGATCACGTTGTCGGGCGGCCTGCTCACCGTCACGCTGACGGCGGCCGGACCACCAGCGAACATCGTGATGGGCCTTGCGGTCGGCACGTCGGATGGAACGACGTGCACGATTCTGCAAAACGGCACCACGAACACCGCGGCCGGTGCCAACCCGCAACTCTCAGGCACGTTGAACGGCGGAAAGTACTGCGTGCAGGTGTCCGACATCGGCAACCAGACCGCGCCGGTCACCTACGCGGTCACAATCACGCACTACTGATGGTCGATCTTTTCATATTCGACGTGGGGGCTCCACCCCCACGCGCCGACGCCATCGCGCCGTGGCGCTCGGGCGTATCCTGGACAGAACGTCGCAGCGGAGCATCCGTAGCCGTAGCGACGTTCAGGCCTGCCAATTACTCACCGAGCGCTTTGGCGGCGGCGGCGAGCACCTGCGGCACGCGGAACGGCTTGGTGAGATAGCCGGCGACGCCGATGTTCACGGCCTCGATCGCGCTCGATTCGGTCGAGAAGCCGGTGATGATGATCACGGGCAAGTCTGCCTTGTAGCGCTTCGCTTCGCGGATGACGGTGAGGCCGTCCATTCCGGGCATTTTCAAATCGGCAATCAACAGATCGTACGGATAGAGCCGCATCCGCTCCAGCGCCGATCGTCCGTCCGGCGCGACGTCGACGTCGTACTCCGCCAGCGCGAGCGTCTTCGACAGCAGATCGCGAATGCTTGCCTCGTCGTCGACGACCAGCACGCGCGGGCGCGTGGTCGTACCCGCCGGACGGGCCGGCGGCGGGGCCGGCGCGGGACGGGCGCCACCGCCGCGCGGACGCTGACTGTCGAGCCACGCGTCGATGTCCCGTTTGCGGAAGCGCCACTGCCGGCCAACGCGCACGGCCGGAATCTTGCCCGCTTTGATCAGCCTGTATACGGTCCGCAGATTGACCTGGAGGTATTCCAGGACTTCTTCGGTCGTCAGAAATGTTTCGTCAATCATCGGTCAGCGTCCTGACGGCGAAGCGGTGGGCAGTTCGACGGTGAACACGGCGCCGCCATCAGGATGATTGGCTGCGCTGATGTGGCCCCCGTGCTCCTGCACGATGCCGTACGCAATCGCGAGCCCGAGTCCGGTACCCTTGCCCACTTCCTTCGTCGTGTAAAACGGCTCAAAAATCCGCGGGAGCGTGTCGTCGGGAATTCCCGTTCCCGTGTCCCGTACCGTGGCGATGATGCGATCGCGGGACCGCGCGATCTTCGTCGTGATCTCGATCCGGCCGCCGCGTCCGGTCGCCTGAATCGCGTGCTCCGCGTTCATCACCATGTTCAGGAACACCTGGTGGAGCAGCAACGGATCGCTCTGAACGCGCGGCAGCTGTTCGTCATAGTGTCGCACGACTTCGATGTCGGCGGCACGATGAGCCGGCGCTCTCAGTGCAAGCACCTTCTGCAGCACGCCGGGGAGGCTGACCGAGCGCCGCGCGAGACGCCGAGAGCCGGCGAACACGAGCAGGTTGCGCACGATTTTCGCGGCGCGATCGGCTTCGCGATAGATCGTCTGCACTTCACGCCGCAGCTGCTTGGGGAAGGCGCCGGTCGTCCGCATGAGCTCCAGATGCCCGAGCACCCCCTGCAGCGGGTTGTTCAACTCGTGGGCGATGCCGGCGACGAACTGCCCGAGCGCGGCGAGCTTTTCGGTCTGCGTCAGCCGCTTTCGCAGCGCCTCGCGCTCTTCTTCGAGCTTCGCCTCGGGGGTCAAATCGCGCGCGACGATCACGATCCCCGCCCGCTCGCGCTCCTGGTTCATCAGGTGCGTGACGGTGACGAGGAACTGCCCCTTGAGGATCGGATCGTACACCTCGATCGTCGACGGCGACGGTCCGTCGTCGCCGGTTCCGGCCGCCGCGTGCTGCTGCAGCCAGCCCGCCAGCGGCGGACCGACGATATCGGTGAGGGAGCGATCGAGCAGCTCGTCGCGGTGGCGCTGCAGCCGCTCGGCGAACGCCCGATTCAGATGGACGACGCGGCCGCGTCGATCGCAGACCGCGATCAGATGCGCGAGCGAATCGAACGCGTTTTCCAGCTGCCGCCGCGACCGGATCACGTCGTCGAGCAGCTGCATGTTCTCGATCGCGCTCGAGAGCTGCCGTCCCAGCTCGTCGGCGCGGTCGAGCAGATCCAGCTCGCCGCCAGGCTCCACCCGTACGCCTTCGAACACGATCGTGCCCAGCGCCCGGCGGCATCCGCGAAGCGGTACGGTGACCATCGAGGTGGCCGCATCGGCATCGATCGACGCGATGCCGGCGCGCATCCGCCGCATCGACGCCGCAGCGGGCGCCGAGACGTCTTCGGTGCTCACGCGCACGCCGCGCGAGACGTCTTCGGTGTCGGATGACGCCTGCAGCACCAGATGCCGCGCGCGCCGGTCGTGAATCCACACCGATGTGCGATCGGCACCGAACAGACGGTTGGCGCCGAAGCAGAAGATGTCGAGGCCCGCGGCCAGATTCAGCGTCGCCGAAAGGCTCGCCGCAAACTCGTCGAGCAGCGTGCGGACGTCGCGCTGCAGTTCGTCGCTCTGACGCAGGCGAAACAATTCGAGCGCCGTCACGAATGCGTCGGCCAATTCCTGCGCGTCCGCGGTGATCTCGGCGGCGGGCGCCGTCTCGAATCCGATCGCGACCAGACCGAGACGCTCCGAGCGATGGACGAGCGGCAGCAGCAGCGCCGACCGGGTGCCGAGCCGCAGCGCGAGATCGGGCGTCTGCCGTCCGATGTCGGTGACGAGCGTGGCGTCGCGTCGCTCGAAGGCCTTCGCCACCAGCGCTGCTTCGTCGGGTCCCGGCAGCCATGGATCGGTGCGAAGTTCGTCGAGGCCGAATCCGGAGGTCGCCTGCAGGACGCCGTTGCGCGGGTTGTGCTGGAACAGAAGAGAGCAGTGGCCGCCAGTAACGTCGAGCGCATGCTGATGCAGATGCGGCAGCACGTCGTTCGGCCGCGCGGCATGCGCCAACAGCGAAATCAGCGGGCGCGGAACCGTGTCAGTGCTCTCGGACCCTGTGGCGCGCCGCGTCAGACGCTGTGTTCGCGTTTCTTGGGGCATGTATTCCGGAATGGTGGGCCGCCCGCGATTCTATATCTTCCGATTAGGACGCGCCAACTGTTCAGGTTTTCGCGCGGTGTCCGATCAGTTCGTCTAAGTTACACATCAGGAATTGGTTACGTGATTACACGATATAATTACATCTCACCCGACTCTCCACTCCCGTGTACCGTCTTAAACCTCAGGACCCGACACGCTCCGCATGACGTGGACGGACGAAGAGCTCGTCGCTCGATCGATTAGCGGCGACGCCGACAGCTTCAACGAGCTGGTGCTGCGATGGGAGCGCCCCATCTACGCCCTCGCGTACCGCACGATCGGTCGCGAAGAGGATGCGCGCGACGTGTGCCAGGAGACGTTCCTCCGGGCGTTTCGCGCGCTGCCCGGGTTTCGTGGCCAGGCGAAGTTCTCGTCATGGCTGTATCGCATTGCGCTGAACTTGTGCCGCGACTGGGTCCGCCGCGAGCGGCGCGCCCCGGTCGTCCAGGCGCCGGAGGGCGTCGATTTGATCGAGCTGGCGGCGGCCGCCGAACCGTCCGAATCCATCGAGGATCTCGTCGCGCGTAAGGACCTGACCAAGGCGGTCGAACGCGCGATGGCGCTGCTGCCGGAAGAGCAGCGGACCGCCATTATCCTGAAGGAATACCACGGGCTCACCTTCCAGGAGATCGCGGATTTGGTTGGTTGCCCGTTGAGCACGGTGAAGACGCGGTTGTATCAGGGACTCACGGTGATACGCCGCGAGCTGGCGAAGAAGGTCCGGTTATGAACGACATGAATGACATGAATGACATTTCTTGTACCTACGGCGGCGATCGCCAACAGACACTGATCGCGTATCTCTATGACGACATCGACCCGGCCGAGCGCAGTGTCTTCGACGCGCATCTCGTGACGTGCGGCCGCTGCCGGCGCGACCTCGACGCGCTCGACGGCGTGCGAACGCAACTGGCGCGGTGGTCGCCGCCGGAACCGGACTTCGAGTCGATCCACAATCCACAATCCGCAATCGGCACTCATCGATCGACGTCGTGGTGGCGTGCCGTGCCGGCCTGGGCGCAGGTCGCGGCGGCGCTCTTGTTCCTCGGTGTGTCGGCGGCCATCGCCAACCTCGACGTGCGGTACGACCGGAACGGATTGACGGTGCGAACCGGATGGTCCAAGGCCGCAAGCCCGACGGCCGCGGACGCACCGGGCGCCGCGAATCGCGCGGCTGCCCAGGCGCCGTGGCGTGCCGACCTGACGGCACTCGAAGCGCAGTTGCGTTCCGAAATCCGCAGCGCGCGCGCGGCCGCTCCAGAATCGCTTCAGATTAAATCGGCGGCGGCTCCGTCAGACGCGGACGTGCTGCGCCGCGTACGCGCGCTCGTCGACGAGAGCGAGCGGAAACAGCAGCGCGAGCTGGCGCTTCGCATCGCGGAGCTGTTCCGCGACGTCAACGCGCAGCGCCAGGTGGATCTCACGAAGATCGATCGCAATCTCGGGTTCATACAGAACTCCACCGGCGTGGAGATGATGAAGCAGCGCGAGACGATCAATTATCTGGTGAAAGTGTCACAGCGACAGTAGGGGGAGACCGTGAATCGGCTTGCATCGGTGATAACAGGTGGTCTCGTCGTGGCGATTGCGTCGTCTCTTTCCGCGCAGGCGCCGCCGTCGAGCGCGCGGGCGGAAGCGGACGCGCGACAGTCGCGCTATCAGGTCGGCCAGATGGAGCGCGTCATCGAAGGCGCGGTGGAGCACGGCGTCACGGTCATCCGCGATCGGTTCCAGCAGCTGATGCAGATGCCCGCCGATCAGCTCGTCACCGACAACGCGCACGCGCGCGGCTTCCGGCTCGAAGGCTACGGCGTGTTCTTCGACGTCACCGTTCCCACGTTCGAGCTCTCCTCGCTCGTCTGGAGCCTGCGGACGCTCGATCAGAACGATCTCGGGCTGCAGCGCGCCGTCACCGCGCTCGAGGAGCACGTGAAGCAGCAGGGCGACGCGAGCCTCGAGCAGGCGCTCAAGCGTCTCGAGCTGCAGGTGGGACCGGTCGCGCTGTCACGCGTCGCGGCGCCCGCGGTGGCGGGCGCGCGCAGCGCCGTCGGATCGGCCGCGACGACCACGGCCGATGCGGCTCCGCAGGCGCCGTCGTCGGATCCGATCCTCGCGGATCCGAACGAAGCGTATCGCGCCGAAGTCATCCAGGCGATCAAGGACGCGATGCTGGATCACAGCAGCTCGCTCGCCATCGGCGCCGGCGAGTGGCTGACGATCGCCGCGCGCGGCAACGACGATCGGCCGCGCCTCGCGCCGGCCGACAGCGACGCGCGGACGCGCATCATCCGTCTGCGCGGCTCGGACCTGGCGGCCTTTCTGGCGCGACAGATCACGCGGGAGGACGCGCTGCAGCGGATTGAAGTGCGACTCTTCTGATTGCGGATTGCGGATTGCGGCGTGAAGCCGCAATGTCCAATCCACATTCCGCAATGTCCAATCCGCAATTAGAATAAGCGGATGCGCGCGCTCGTCCGTTCGATTCTCCTCCTCGTGTTTGCCTGCACATCCGCCTGCGGACCGACCGTCGATCTCACCCAGGGACTCCACGTCGACGTTCTCGACACCGGCTGGTTCGACGCCGGCATCGTCAACGGCCAGAACAAGCTCGTGCCGAGCGTGACGTTCACGCTGAAGAACACTTCGACCCAGAAGCTGGCCACGCTGCAGGTGAACGCGCTGTTCCGGCGCGTGACCGAGAAGGACGAGTGGGGCAGTGGATTCGTCACCGCCGCCGGATCGTCGGGCCTCGCGCCCGGTGCGACAACGCCGCCCATGACCATCCGTTCGCAGCTCGGATACACCGGAAGCGATCAATCGCGCCAGGAGATGCTCGGCAACAGCCATTTCGTCGACGCGAAGGTGGAGATCTTCGCGAAGTACGGGTCCGCGCAGTGGACGCCGATGGGCGAGTACCCGATTACACGGAAGTTGATCGAGAAGCCGCCGAGGTCCGCGAAGTAGCGACCAGCGCCCATAAGGTGAGCACCGCGAGCGTTCCGTCGCTCGCCGCGAAGAGCAGGAACGATCGCGGCGAATGGCGAACGAAGTGATCGGCGACGAACGTCAGCGCGCCAAGACCTTTCAGGAACGGTCCCATCGCCCACAAGTACGCGCGGCCGCCGGTGGAATTCGGATCGCGGTACGGAATCCAGTATCCGAGCGCGACCGCCAGCAGAAACACGCCGTTGAGATCCGCGAAGATCGGAGGCTGAGGAAGGGGGACACCGAAGATCGCGGCGAGGAGCGGCCGCCCCGCCAGCATCGCCACGCCCACGAGGGCGTCGTAGATGCCCGAGACGGCCGCGATCGCGCGCCGGCTCACTGAATCTTTTTCAGCTCGCCCTGATAGGTCGTCGTGTGATCCGATGTGATGCGGACCTCGAAGGTCAGCGGCTCGTAGCCGGGCGCCCGGACTTCGATCCGATGCGAGCCGGTTTCGACGTGAAGCCGCTGGAAGATCCCGTCGAAGTCGTCGACGATGCCGACGTAGTAGCCGTCGACGTAGACCTCCGCCTCGCGCGGCCTGATCTTCAGGCGCAGCGAGCCTTCGTCGTTGCCGGACGTGTACGTTGTCTGACCGTACGACGGATACGAGCCGTACCAGGGATCGTAGTAGCCGCCGTAATACCCGCCGTAGTAGCTGTACGGATCGTAGAAGCCATATCCGAACAGGCCGCCGTAGTAACCGGCAGGAACGAAGGTCGCAGTGCCGCCGCGATCGGTCGTCGGTCCGCGCGGCACCGCTGTGCCGATCGCCTCGCGTCCATCGCGCGGCCGGCTGTACTGAGGTGTGCCGCCGTCGATCGTGCGCGGGCTGCGGTCGCCCGTTGCCGTCGTGCGCGGCGTTGTCGTACCTGCGCCTCCGCCCGTCGCGGTGTTGGTATTACCGGCGTTCGCGCCGCCGCTCGCACGGCCGCCACGATCGCCGCCTCGATCTCCACCGCGGTCCGCGCCGCGATCGCCGCGCGACACGGCGACGCCGCTGCCGCCAGTCGCGCCCCAGCGTCCGCCACCGCCGGACTCGCCGCGAACGCCACCGCCGCCTCCGGACGAGTTTCCGCCGCCGCCCGAGCTCGAGCCGCCGCCGGACGCCGTGGTGCCGCCACCACCGCCACCGCTCGCGGTGCCGACCGAGCCGCCGCCGCCACCACCGCCATTTCCACTGCCGCCCCCATGCGATGCGGCGCCGCCGCCACCGCCATTCGCGCGATCCTGAGCGGACGCGGGCATCGCGAGCAGGAACACGGGCACAACCGCCGCCAACGACAGAACGACGATTTTTCGTGTCATAAAGAAATCTCACGGTAAGTATACGCCCGGCGTCGCTGGCGCGCGAGATACCGAACCGGTTTTCTTGACACCCCGATTCCGGGGTCTATACAGTCAGAAAAAGTGGCGTTTCACTCGACGACCATCCTCGCGGTTCGTCACCGCGACCGTGCCGTGATGGCGGGCGACGGCCAGGTCACCTTCGGCCAGACCGTGGTGAAGCAGAGCGCGCGGAAAATCAGGCGGCTCTACAACGACCGCATCCTCGCCGGATTCGCCGGGTCGGCGGCCGATTCCTTCGCGCTGTTCGCGCGCTTCGAGTCGAAGCTGGAACAGTACCGCGGCAACCTCGAGCGGTCGGCCGCGGAGCTCGCCAAGGACTGGCGCACCGACCGGATTCTCCGGCGCCTCGAAGCAATGCTGATCGTGCTCGACAAGAACGCGACGTTCCTTCTCTCGGGCAACGGCGATCTCATCGCGCCCGACGACGGCATCGTCGCGATTGGCTCGGGCGGACCGTTCGCGCTCGCCGCGGCAAAGGCGCTCGCGACCAACACCGATCTCGACGCCCGCGCAATTGCCGAAAAATCGATGGCGATCGCCGGAGAAATCTGCATCTATACGAACGCGCGGATCGTCGTGGAAGAGCTGTAGTGCCCATTTACCTTCCGGAAAAGACGCAGTCGTCGACCGACACGCTGACGCCGCGTCAAATCGTCGCCGAGCTGGACAAGTACGTGGTCGGACAGAGCGCCGCCAAGCGCGCCGTCGCGATCGCGCTGCGCAACCGCATGCGGCGCCAGAAGCTCACGCCGGAGCTCGCCGAAGAGATTGCGCCGAAGAACATCTTGATGATCGGGCCGACCGGCGTCGGCAAAACCGAGATCGCGCGCCGCCTCGCGCGCCTCGCGCAGTCGCCGTTCCTGAAAGTGGAAGCCTCGAAGTTCACCGAGATCGGCTACGTGGGGCGCGACGTCGAGTCGATGGTTCGCGATCTCGTCGAGCTCGGCGTCGACATGGTGCGCGAAGAGCGGATCGAGGAGGTGCGCACGAAGGCAACGCAGAACGCGGAGGATCGGCTGCTGGACATTCTGCTGCCGCCGCGTCCGATCGCGCCGGACGAGGATTCGGCGGCCGCGCGCGAGCAGCAGGGCCAGACGCGCGAGCGCTTTCGCGAACAGAAGTCGTTTCCGTCGTTCGAGATCATCGCGGGCTCTTCGGTCGAGGAAGTCGACATCAACCTGAAGGACATGCTGCCCGGGCTGTTTCAGGGAAAGACGAAGCGCCGCAAGTTGAAGGTGCCGGAGGCGCTCGAGTACCTGCGGCAGGAAGAAGAACAGAAGCTCATCGACATGGACAGCGTCGCGAAGGCGGCGGTCGAGCGCGTCGAGCAGGCCGGCATCATCTTCATCGACGAGATCGACAAGATCGCGGGACGCGAAGGGGCGCATGGTCCCGACGTCAGCCGCGAAGGGGTGCAGCGCGACATCCTGCCGATCGTCGAGGGGACGACGGTCAACACCAAGTACGGGATGGTCCGTACCGATCACATCCTCTTCATCGCGGCCGGTGCGTTTCACGTCTCCAAGCCGTCGGACCTCATTCCGGAGCTGCAGGGCCGATTTCCGATCCGCGTCGAGCTCCAGCCGCTCGGAAAGGAAGAGTTCATCCGCATCCTCACCGAACCGCGCAGCGCGCTGGTCAAGCAGTACATGGCGCTGATGGAAACCGAAGGGATCGATCTCACGTTCAGCGACGACGCCATCCGCCGGATCGCCGATTTCGCGACGATCGTGAACGAGCGCACCGAGAACATCGGCGCGCGGCGGCTCCACACGGTGATGGAGAAGCTGCTCGACGAGATTTCGTTCGAGGGGCCCGACCTCGAGCAGAAGACGATCACGATCGACGATGCGTACGTGACGAAGATGCTCGCCGACATCGTGAAGAACGAAGACCTGTCGCGGTACATCCTGTGAACTGCGCTGCGGCGCGGGGCGCTCGGCCCCGCGAGCGATCAACGCAGAGTTCGCCACGCACGCAGAGGGTGGAGTTTTCTGTGGTCTCTGCGATCTGCGCGTTGATCGTCGTCGTCCTGCTGCCGGCGTGCGGCAAGAAAGGGCCGCCGCTGCCGCCGCTCGTGAAGATTCCGGCGGCGCCGGCCGAATTCACGGCCGATCGCCGCGGCGCCACTGTCGACCTGCAGTTCACCGTCCCATCATCGAACACCGACAACAGCCGGCCGGCCAACATCGAGCGCGTCGATGTATACGCGATCACGGCGCCTGCGAGCATTACCGACGATCAGCTGCTGAAGCGCGGCACGCGCGTGGCCAGCGTCGACGTCAAAGCGCCGCGCGATCCGAATCAGACCGTGCAGGAAGACGAGCCGGCGGAAGACGTCGACCCGGCCGTCGGCAAAGGGCTCGATCAGGGCGCCGTGGCGCGCGTGTCCGAGGAGCTGACGCCGCAGTCGCGGGCGCCGGCCGATCTCGGCAAAGACGGCGGCGCGGCCGCGAAGCGGCGCGCCGGCGACGTTCCTCAGGGTCCGCTCATGGGGCCGGCATCCGGCGTGCCGTCGCGAATCTACGCGGCGGTCGGCGTGTCGACGCGGGGCCGCAAAGGCGCGCTGTCGAAACGTGTGATCGCTCCGCTCGTTCCGCCGCCGCCGCCGCCCGATCAGCCGAAGCTGTCGTACGACGAAAAGGCGGTCACCCTGACGTGGAAGGCCGTGGCGATGGCCGGCGCCGCTGCGACCGACGGCGACGTCCTGCCATCGAAGCCAATCGGTCTGCAGCCGCCGTCGATCGCGTACAACGTCTACGACGTGTCTGCCGATGCGGCGACGAAGATCACGAAGACGCCCGTGACGGACACGAAGGCGTCCGACCCGCGGATCGCGTGGGGCGAGAAGCGCTGCTACACCGTTCGCGCCGTCGAGACCGTGGCCGGGCTCACCATCGAGAGCGACGCGGCGCCGCCGGCGTGCGAGACGCTGACCGATACGTTCGCCCCGGCCGCGCCGAAAGGGCTCCGCTCCATCGCCGGCGACCGCTCGATCAACCTCATTTGGGATCCGAACAGCGAAAGCGATCTCGCCGGCTATCTCGTGTTTCGCGGCAGCGGCGACAGACTGGACCAGATCACTCCGGCGCCGATTGCCGATCCGACCTTCACCGACGGCGTACAGCCGGGCGTGCGCTACGTATACGCGATCAAAGCGGTCGACAAGGCCGGCAACTCGAGCGCATGGTCCGAGCGCGTCGAAGAGGTGGCGCGGTAATGATTTAGAATCAGCGGTGAAAATGTGAGAAAGGGCACGCCATGAAAATCTTCATCGACACCGGCAGCATCAAGGACATCGAAACGATCGCCGCGCTCGGCATCCTCGACGGCGTCACGACGAATCCGTCGCTCCTCGCGAAGGAGCCGGGCGATTTCCGCCAGAACCTGAAGAAGATTTGCGACATCGTGAAGGGTCCCGTCAGCGGCGAGGTGACGGCGACCGACTACGCGGGCATGCTGCGCGAGGGGCGCGACATCGCGAAGATCGATCAGCACATGGTGGTGAAGGTGCCGCTGACGCGCGACGGCATCCGGGCGTGCAAGACGCTCGCGGGCGAAGGCATCCGCGTCAATGTGACGCTCTGCTTCACGCCGGCGCAGGCGCTGCTCGCCGCGAAGGTCGGCGCCAGCTACATCAGCCCGTTCGTCGGACGGCTCGACGACATCTCGACCAACGGCATGGAGCTGATTCGCGACATCGTCGAGATCTACGCGAACTACGACTTCGCGACCGAGGTCCTCGTCGCGAGCTGCCGTCACCCGATTCACGTCATCGAGGCGGCACGCCTCGGCGCCGACATCGCGACATGCCCTCCTGCCGTCGTCGATCAGCTGTTCAACCATCCGCTCACGAACAT
This sequence comes from Acidobacteriota bacterium, assembly GCA_003222395.1. Lineage (GTDB taxonomy): Bacteria > Acidobacteriota > Vicinamibacteria > Vicinamibacterales > CAVVIG01 > Gp6-AA45. Next base: position 164,945 of record QHWB01000036.1, on the reverse strand, counting down.
CGGCCTCGAGAAGTTCCTCAAAGATTGGGAGAAGGCGCAGGCGGTGAAAGCGTAGGGTGAATCCGAAGGACGTGCTCGCCGATCTCGAGCGCCGCGCGGAGCTGGGCGGCGGCGCGGAGCGGCAGAAGCGCCAGCATGACGCCGGCAAACTGACCGCGCGCGAGCGAATCGAGCTCCTCTTCGATCCCGGCACGTTCGAGGAAGTCGACAAGCTGGTCACGCACCGCTGCCGCGACTTCGGCATGGCGGAGCAGCTCGTTCCAGGCGACGGCGTCGTCGCCGGCCACGGCCTCGTCGACGGCCGCCAGGTGTTCGCGTTCGCGCAGGACTTCACCGTGTTCGGCGGATCGCTGTCGGAGACGAACGCCGCGAAGATCGTGAAGATCATGGATCTCGCGATGAAGCTCGGAGCGCCGGTCGTCGGCCTGAACGACTCGGGCGGCGCGCGCATTCAGGAAGGCGTTCTCTCGCTCGGCGGCTACGCCGACATCTTCCTCCGCAACACGCTCGCGTCGGGCGTCATCCCGCAGATCTCGGCGATCATGGGGCCCTGCGCCGGCGGCGCGGTCTATTCGCCGGCGATCACCGACTTCACGATCATGGTGAAGAACACGAGCTACATGTTCGTCACCGGGCCCGACGTGATCCGGACGGTCACGCACGAGGACGTGAGCAAGGAAGATCTCGGCGGCGCGATGACCCATAACGAAACGAGCGGCGTCGCGCACTTCGCGGTCGACGACGACCGGGAATGCGTCGCGCTGATCCGCGAGATGCTGTCGTTCATGCCGTCGAACAACCTCGACGACCCGCCGCGCGCGGCCACCTCCGATTCGGCCGATCGCGAAGACGATCGGCTCGACCGCGTCGTGCCGGCGTCGCCGAACCAGCCGTACGACATGCTCGACGTCATCCAGCTCGTGGTCGACGAGGGCTACTTTCTCGAGGTCCATCGCCACTACGCGAAGAATCTTGTCGTCGGCTTCGCGCGGCTCGACGGGCGGCCGATCGGCGTCGTCGCGAACCAGCCGGCGGTGCTCGCGGGAACGCTCGACATCAACGCGTCGGTAAAAGGCGCGCGGTTCGTGCGCTTCTGCGACGCGTTCAACATTCCGCTCGTCACGTTCGAGGACGTGCCCGGGTTCCTGCCGGGCACGGTGCAGGAGTACGGCGGCATCATCAGGCACGGCGCGAAGCTGCTGTTCGCGTTCGCCGAGGCGACGGTGCCGAAGGTGACGATCATCACGCGCAAAGCCTACGGCGGCGCGTACTGCGTGATGTCGAGCAAGCACATTCGAACCGACTTCAATTATGCGTGGCCGACGGCGGAGCTCGCGGTGATGGGGCCTGAAGGCGCGGTCAACATTCTTTACAAGCGCGAGCTCGACGCCGCGGCCGACGCCGCGGCCGTCCGCGGGGAGAAGGTTGCCGAGTTCCGCGCCAAATTCGCCAACCCCTACATCGCGGCGGGCCGCGGCTTCATCGACGAAGTGATCCAGCCGCGCGAGACCCGCCGGAAGCTGATTACCGCGCTCAAGAACCTGGACAGCAAACGCGACAAGAACCCGCCGAAGAAGCACGGGAATATTCCGCTCTGAACGGCGGGACGTGCTGGAGCGGAAAATGTTGTAAGGCGATGTCCGGTTTCGGACTATTCGAATTCGAATGTTTTTACCCTCGGCTCGCGACGAGCCGCTCGTGGGTCGACGGCATCGATCGACGAGTCGTGCGCAACTCGCGACGCGAAGACCCCGCCGCTCGGCAGAGCCTCCACAAGAAACTCGTTGTAATTTCGTTTGGTTCCCATAAAATCTGCGGCACAGGTCTCGGTTTACTTCGGAGGGGCTCATGCATCGAGTCGTGCCGATTGCCGCCGTCGCTGTCCTTGTATCCCTCCTCGCCGCCGGATCGGCTCACGCGCAGCAGGGCACCGGCGAGCTGCGCGGGCGGGTCGTCGACGCGCAGAACGCCGTGCTGCCGGGGGTCAACGTCGTCGCCAAGAACGAAGCGACCGGCATGTTCCGCGAGATCGTCTCGGGGCCGGACGGCTCGTTCTTCATGAGCGCGCTCACCCCCGGCAGCTACGAAGTCAACGCGGAGCTCTCGGGATTCAAGAAATACCAGCGCAAGGGCGTCCGCGTGGAAGTTGGCAAGACCCAGTCCGTGGATGTGCAGCTCGAGATCGGCGGCATCGAGCAGCAAGTGAATGTCACCGCCGAATCGCCGCTCGTCGACACGACCACGAAGCAGCTCGGCGGCAGCGTTCAGGCACAGGAGCTGAACGACGTGCCGTCGATCAATCGGAACTTCACGTCGTATCTCAGCTTGCTGCCAGGCGTCACGGCGACGATCTCGACCGACTCGTTCGGCGCCGACTCGATTCGAGTCAACGGGCAGGCCACACAGAACGCAAACTACATGTTCGACGGCGCCGGCAACAACGACAACTTCAACAACGGCAACGGCGGCGCGCAGGCGCGGATTCCCGTCGAAGCCGTCCAGGAATTCCAGCTGCTCACCAGCCAGTTCGACGCCGAGTTCGGCCAGAGCTCGGGCGGCATCGTGAACGCCGTCTCGAAGCAGGGCACCAATGCGCTCCACGGCACGGCGTTTTTCTTCGATCAGAACCAGGCCATGACGTCGCTCGATTACTTTGCCAAGCAGCAGAACCTGGCCAAGCCGGATGCGCGTCAGCTGCAGTGGGGCGGAAATCTCGGTGGGCCGATCGTCAAGGACAAGCTCCATTACTTTGCAAACCTGGAACGCATCGATCAGAACCGCGCCCGGACGATCAACATCAACGCGCGACCCGAGCTCAATTTCACCGACTTCACGCACGACAACGTCTGGAACTGGATGGTCCGCCTCGATCATCAGATGAGCGCCAACAACACCTGGGCCGTGCGCTGGCTGCGCGAGTCGTCGCCCCAAACAAACCAGTTCACGGCCACCAACCTCACCCGATCCCGGGCCGAACAGGAAAACGACGTTGACTGGACGATCGTGGGCACACTGAACTCGGTGATCAAGAACACGCGCGTCAACGTGTTGAAGGTGTCGTACACGCACGAGGATGTCTTCTTCGGCAACCCGGGCTACTTCGACAAAGGAGATCAGGCGGCGCTCGCGCCGCGATTGGTCCACCAGACGTTCGAGGACGGCGCGAGCACTCGCGCGAACCGGCGCATCGATCCGGCGTATCAGGTGGACGAGACCTTCGCGTGGTTCCTGCCCGGGAAGAAGGGCGACCACGATCTCAAGTTCGGCGCCAGCTACTACTACCTGCCGCTCGAGATCTTCGACGCCGGAACGCAGAATGGCGCGTTCACCTTCTCCGCGAGCGACCGGGATTTCAATGCTGCCGACCCGCGCACCTATCCCGACCGACTGCAGATCCGTGTGCCCGGCGTGTCGGACTTCTTCGTCAAGGGGAAGGAGGTCGGCGTGTTCGCGCAAGACAAGTGGAAGGTGAACAGCCGTCTGACGGCGAGCCTCGGCCTTCGTTATGACGTGGAAATCGTCCCAATCGACGAATCGAACAACTACCTGTTTTCCGACCCGTCGGCGTACCCCATCGACAAGAACAACTTCTCGCCGCGCCTGGGTGCCTCGTGGGTGCTCGACGAAGCCGGCACGACGGTCGTGCGCGGCGGCTGGGGCCTGTACTTCCAGAAGACGGCGTATTCCAACTTCACGCCGCTCGTGTCTGCAGGCGTCTTCTCCAACTCCTTTCTCGTGAACTTCCCGGCCAACAACGTCGACCCGGGCCCATCAGCCGGCCGCTTGCCGAGCGATCCGTTCCTCGTCAACGGTCCGGTGCTGAACACGGCGCTGCTGAATTCGATGTTCCCGGCGGGCAGCACGCAGAAGAACACCGGTACCGTGAATTTCGACAACCCGGACCGACATCTGCCGTACGCACGTCAAGCGAGCATCGGCATTGAAAAGCAGCTTCCAGGTGCCGTCGCGGTCAGCGCCGACTACGTCCACCTGAATCATCGCGATCTCTACATGCGCCAGGATTTGAATCCGGGCGTGCGCGACACCACGAGCCGGACGGCAACGTTCCGCCGGATCGATCCGCGTTTCACGGCGGCCGTGCTGGACCTGGTCAACACCGGCTGGGCCGACTACGACGGCCTGCAGGTGAGCGTCCAGAAGCGCGCACGCCGCGGTTACAGCTTCCGCGCGTCGTACACGTACTCGCGCGGCTACGGGATCGTCGGCTCGCCCGGTGCCACTGATACCATCACCACGCAGACCGTCGATCCGGTGACGAAGGTGACCGACCTACATCTCGAAAACCTGGAAGGGTTGACCAATCAGGATCGGCCCCACCTGCTCTCGGTCAGCGGAGCACTCGAAGTTCCACGAACGCACGGATTGAACGTCAGCGGGGTGATGCAGTACAACAGCGGTACACCGTTCACGCTGACAGACAGCATCACGGATGCCAATCGTAACGGGCAGTTCGAGGAGCCGTTGCCGGCCGGCACCTATAGCGGCTCGGCGAGCAACGTCAACGCGATTACGGTGGAGAACAAGGGCGGGATCAACGGTGCGCGCGGCCCCAGTTATTTCCTGATTAACATGCGCAGCGCATATCGGTTCAAGCTGCCGGGCAACCGGACGTTGCAGGCGCACTTCGACATCTTCAACCTGACCAACCACGCGAATTTCAACAATCCAGTCAGCACTACCGGAAACGTGACGAGCGCCAACCGGTTCGACGCGGCGACGTTCCTGATCGTGCGCTCGATTCTCAACGGCGGTCCGACGCGGACGGCGCAGTTCAACCTCACGTACCGCTTCTGACGCTACACTACGCGCATGCGACGTGCGCGTGTGGTCACCGCCGCAGCCATTGCCGCGGCGGTGGCATCGGCTCAAGTCCCTCCACCCGCGGTCCCGCGTCGCATCAGGCGCTCGTCGGCCTGCGATCGACGATGGGCCTCGTGAGCCGCGCCGGTGTCGTGCCGTTGAACCTTGCCGCCGACATCGCGGGCGTCGTCACGCGCACGGTCGCCGACACGGCCGCGGTGCTTCAAGTCATTGCCGGTTCCGATCCTGACGATCCGGTGACAGTTGTAGCGCGGCCCTTTCAGGGCCGCGATGGAGGCGGGCCTGAAAGGCCCGCCTCACAACCGAAGTACGCCGACTCGCTGCGCCGCGACGGACTGAAAGGGGCGCGTCTCGGCGTTCTGCATCAGGCGTACGACACGCCGATGCTCGATGCGGAGATCAAAGAGCTGTTCAGCGGAGCGATTGGCGAGCTTCGCGATCTCGGGGCCGAGGTGATCGATCCGGCCGCGGTCGCCGGCTTCGACGACATGCGCCGCGCGCAGACCGGCGGCTGCAATCAGTTCAAGCACGATCTGAATCAGTATCTCGGCGCGCTCGGAGGCAAGGCGCCGAGCCGTTCCCTCGACGAAATCATCAAGTCGCGCCAGTTCCATCCGTCCATCCAGGGGGCGCCTTGAAGCCGGCCAGGCGGCCGAGGACGATCCTGCTTCGTCCGCCGGCTGCAACAGCCGCGATGAATTCCGCGCAACGCTGCGGGCGGGTGTCGTGAAGGTGATCGACGAATCGGCGAACTCAACACGCCGGGCGGCGACAACAACCAGCTGTTCTCGCCGAGCACCGGCTTCCCTGCGATCACGGTGCCGATGGGCTATACCCGCGGCGGCACGCTCCACCCCAACCCGCACACTCCGCGCGTTGGGGACGCCGGGCTGCCGGCGGGCCTCCAGTTCTTCGGCCGCGCGTGAAGCGAGCCGGCGCTGTTCCGTCTCGCTTACGCGTACGAACAGGCAACGCACCACCGTCGACCGCCCGTGACGGCGCCACCTCTCCGGTAGAGGCGTCTCTCCGGGCGGAGCAAGCTCCATCCCTACGAGTACAATGGTGTGTTCTCGTGAAGAAAATCCTGATCGCAAACCGGGGCGAGATTGCCGTGCGCATCATCCGCGCGTGCCGCGAGATGGATCTGTCGTCCGTGGCGGTCTACTCCGAGTGCGATCGCTCGGCGCTTCACGTTCGGCTCGCCGACGAAGCGTACGCCATCGGACCCAGCGCCCCGCGGGAGAGCTACCTGCGCATCGATCGCCTCGTCGATGCGGCCCGCCGCAGCGGCGCCGATGCGGTGCATCCCGGCTACGGCTTCCTTGCCGAGAATGAGGACTTCGCGGCCGCGTGCGTCGGCGCGGGACTCACTTTCATCGGTCCGACCGCTCGCGCGATCGAAACGATGGGCAGCAAGACGGCGGCGCGCGGCGCGGCGAAACGCGCCGGCGTTCCCGTCGTGCCCGGGACGGAAGATCCGCTTGGCGCCGACGCCACAAGCGAGGAGATCGCGGCGACGGCGCAGTCGATCGGCTATCCGCTGCTGGTGAAGGCGGTGGCCGGCGGCGGCGGCAAAGGCATGCGGACCGTCGTCGATCCGTCCGACCTTGCGAGCGCCGTCGGCGCGGCACGATCGGAGGCGGCCACCGCGTTCGGCGACCCAGCCGTGTATCTCGAGCGCGAGCTGCCGCGGCCGCGTCATATCGAAGTGCAGCTGCTCGCTGATCATCATGGCGCCGTCGTGCCGTTCGTCGAACGCGAATGCTCCATTCAGCGCCGGCACCAGAAAGTCGTCGAAGAAACGCCGTCGATTGCCGTCACGCCGGCGCTGCGCGCCGAAATCACATCCGCGGCGGCAGCGGTCGCGAAAGGGGTCGGCTACACCAACGCCGGAACCATCGAATTCCTCGTCGACGAGAACGGCCGATTCTATTTTCTCGAGATGAACACACGGCTGCAGGTCGAGCATCCGATCACGGAGATGGTGACGGGATTGGACCTGGTGCAATGGCAGATTCGCATCGCGCGCGGCGAGCGGCTCGACGTCGATCCCGCGCGCGCGCTGACGCCGACCGGACACGCGATCGAGTGCCGCGTCTACGCAGAGGATCCGGACAACAATTTCCTTCCATCCCCGGGTCGCATCGTCGCGCTGCGGCCGGCGGCGGGACCCGGCATTCGCGACGACAGCGGCGCGACGGCCGGCCTCGACGTGCCGATCTTCTACGACCCGATGATCTCGAAGCTCGCCGCGTGGGCCGAGGATCGGCCGCGCGCGATCGCGCGCATGCGGCGCGCCCTCGCCGAATATCTCGTGGCGGGCATCAGGACGACGGTGCCGTTCTTCACGTGGCTGCTGTCGCAGCCAGACTTCTCGGCCGGGCGCTTCGACACGACGTATCTCGACGGAGTGCTGAAGGCGCAGAACGGCCGGCCGTTCGTCGAGCCCGCCGCCGGCGTCGAGGAGATGGCTGCGATTGCGGCGGCGCTGCACACGGCGCTGTCGCCCGCTCGACCGCCCGCGAACGGCGGATCGACGGGCGGCCGCTGGAAGACCGAGGCCCGGCTCGAAGGGTTGCGGTAATGCAACATTTCGAGATCGAGGTAGGGGGACGAACGCGCCGCGTCGCCGTCGCCAGGACGGGCGACAAGTTTGCAGTCACCCTCGACGATCGCACCGTGCACGCGGATGTGGCGCGCATCGACGCCCATACGCTGTCGCTCGTGGTGGACACCGAGTGTCCGACCGGCGCGACGGATCCGGTCAGAGCCGCCTTCGAGGTCACGATTGCGCCCGACGCCGCGACGGGGCAGCTCATCGTGGGCGTCGGGCCGACGCCCGTCGCCGTCGCGGTGAACGGGCGCCGCGCCCGTCGCCGCGACGAGGCGAGCGGGGGAAACGGCCCGCAGCGCCTGTCGGCGCCGATGCCGGGCAAGATCGTGCGCGTGCTCGTGAAGAGCGGCGACCCGGTCCGCGCCCGCCAGCCGCTCGTGGTCGTTGAAGCGATGAAGATGGAGAACGAGCTGCGCGCCGGACGTGACGGCCTCGTCGCCGAGCTTCACGCCCGCGAGGGCGAATCGGTCGACGCCGGCGCGCTGCTCGTCGTGGTTCAGTGAAAGTTTTCGACAGCCGTGAGTCCGAGCGAGCGCAACGCGCGAGTGAGAAGCGCCGGGGGCGGGGCCTCGCCGCACTCATGAAGCGTTTCCGCCAGCACAAGGTCCTGCGATACGCGGGCTATGCCTGCGCGATGATCATCGCGCTGCTCGCGGCCGCGGTCGTCGTGTCGCTCACGATCGATCTCGGGCCGTCGGTGCGCGGGCTCGCCGAGCGCCGCGGATCGGAATACCTCGAGCGGCCGATCCACATCGGCTCGCTCAGCATCCACGTCCTCACCGGCCGCGTCATCGTCGAGAACCTGGCGATCGACGGAGTGCACCAGGGCGATCGCCCGTTCTTCACGGCCAAACGCATTGCCGTCGCGCTCGACTGGCTGCCCGCGCTCGCGCGCAAGCCGGATATCACGATCTCCGGCGTCGAGATGACCGACTGGCAGATGCTCGTCGAGAAATGGGAGAACGCGCACAACTTTCCCCGCTTCACGCGCGACGACAACCGGCCGAAGAAGGCGCGTGGCTTCACCGTCACGATGCGGTGGCTGCGCGCCTACCGCGGCCAGTTCGCCTTCGAGGATCACGAGTCGCCGTGGAGCATCGTCTGCCCCAACCTCGACATCACGATGGGCAACGTGCCGCAGTATCGCGGCACCGCCACGTTTCACGGCGGCACGGTCACCATTCAGGACTACGTGCCGATGTGGGCGAGCATGAAAGCGCAGTTCGTGCTCGACGGCGCTCGCGTGCACCTCGAGCGGGTCGATCTGGAGAGCGACGGCGCGAAGAGTGTGGCGCGGGGCGAGGTCGACCTCGCCAACTGGCCGAACCAGATCTACCAGGTCGAGTCGCGCGTGAACTTTCCGCGCATGCGCCAGATCTTCTGGAAGAACGAGAGCTGGCGTCTCGCCGGCGACGGCGAGTTCAATGGCTCGTTCGCGCTGTTCAAGGGCGGCCGCCGAGATCTCGCCGGCACGTTCCGGAGCGCGGCGCTCGGCTTCAACGACTACCAGTTCCCGTCGCTCTACGGATCGCTGCGGTGGACGCAGTCGTCGTTCGACGTCTGGGACGCCGGCTCGAAGTTCCACGGCGGTGACGCGAAGTTCACTTACACGATCAAGCCGCTTGGCGCGAAGACGCGGCCGGCGGCGCGATTCGATACGACGCTGACCGGCGTCGATCTCGCCGAGTTCACCGATTTCGAGCAGCTGGCCGGACAGCGGTTCGCCGGATCGGCCGACTGGCAGAACACGCTCGAATGGCCGCTCGGAAAATTCACGGAACATCGCGGCGAGGGGCGCCTCGTGGTTTCGCCGCCGCAGGGCTTCGCGCCCGCGGTGAACGCCCGCGACGACTGGGGTCCGTTCGCGCCGATTCCGTTGCCGGCGCACCTGCCGATTTCCGGCGAAGTCACCTACCGGTACGGACCCGATGACGTGGCGTTCGACGATGGACGCTTCACGACCGAGCGCACGAACGTCACGTTCGGCGGTTCGACGGCGTACGGCGATCGTTCGCGAATCAGGTTCCACGTGACGAGCGCCGACTGGCAGGAAAGCGATCAGCTGCTGGCGGGGATCATGACGGACTTCGGATCGCCCGCGCATCCGGTCACCTTCGGCGGGCGGGGCGAATTCCACGGCGTCATGACCGGCGCGTTCCGCCATCCGCGCGTCGAGGGCGATTTCACCGGCGAAGGTCTGCGCGCGTTCGACACCGTCTGGGGCGCCGGCAACGGCCACATCGTCGTCGAGAACAGCTACGTCGACGTCGCCAACGGGCTCGTCCGCCTCGGCGATTCCGAAATCCACGCCGACGGACGCTTCTCGCTCGGCTATCCGCGCGATGACGGCGGCGAGGAGATGAACGCGCGGTTCCGTGCCGTGCGGCGCGATCTCGACAGCCTGCGGCATGCGTTCAAGATCGACGACTATGCGGTGTCGGGGCTGCTGTCGGGCGATTTCCACCTCGCCGGCCAGTACGAACGGCCGGTGGGATTCGGCGCGATGACGATCGATCGGGGCTTCGCGTACGGCGAGCCGTTTTCGAAGGCGACCGCCGCCGTGCGCTTCGACGGATCGGGCGCGCGGCTCGACAGCATGACGATCGCGAAAGGCAGCGGCGCCGTGACCGGCGCCGCCTTCGTCGGGTGGGACTCCACGTACTCGTTCACCGCGAAAGGCGATCGAATTCCGGCGGACCAGATCGCGTTTCTGCAATACCCGAACGCGGTGTTCACGGGAGTCGCCGCTTTCACTGCGAACGGCAGAGGGACGTTCGATGCGCCGCGCAACGACATCACGTTCAGCGTCGACGACGTCTACGTGAACGAGCAGAGCGTCGGACAGGTGACCGGCACGCTGGCGCTGCGCACGCGTACGCTCGGCGGCACGATCGACATCGTGCACGGCACCGGCGTCGCCGAGGGTCGGCTGACGGTGCACGGCACCGGACAGATTGCGCTGACACCGCAGGGCGAGGCGCAGATCACGCTGCGGTTCGACGACAGCTCGCTCGATCCGTACGTCCGCCTCTACGAGCCGCGGCTCTCGCAGTACATCTCCGCCGTCGCGAGCGGATCGATCCGCATCGTCGGCGCGCTCGCCGACTTCAATCGCCTGCTCGTCGAGACCACCGTGGACAGTCTGGAGATGCAGCTGTTCGATCAGCGCATCGCCAACGCCGGGCCGCTTCGCCTGTCGCTCGACAAGGGCGAGATCAAGTTCGATCAGGTGCAGCTCACCGGCGTGAACACGCAGCTGCGGGTCGCCGGCGGCGTGGACCTCAACACGGAGCGCATCGCGGTTCAGGCGTCGGGCGACGCGGATCTCGGCTTGCTCCAGGGCGTCGACAACAACCTCCGCGGATCGGGGCGCGCGGCATTGCGCGCGGCCATCAATGGGCAGCTGCGGCGGCCCGAGTTCTCGGGCACAGCCACGATTGCCGACGGCCGCATCCGCCATTTCTCGATGCCGGCGTCGCTCGACGCGATCAACGGCGCGGTTACGTTCGACGCCGGCGGCGTGCGACTCGACAACGTGACGGCGACGATGGGCGAGGGGCGCATCCAGTTCGGCGGACGGATCGGGTTCGACGGCTACGCGCCGAGCGATCTGAACATCACCGCGCGCGGCGAGGGCATTCACCTGCGCTATCCCGAAGGCGTCCGTTCGATCGTCGACACGGACCTCGCGGTGACGGGCAACGTCCGCGCGCCGACGCTCGGCGGCACCGTCACCGTGCGCAGCGCCGTGTGGACGCGTCGTATCGACGCGCCGGGCAGCATTTTCGATCTCGCGTCGCGGCGATCGCCGTCGGGCGGCGGAACGGTCAGCGGCGAGACGCCGCCCACGGTGCCGCTGAAATACGACGTGCAGGTGATCGTGCCGTCCACGCTCCGCGTCGACACGAACCTCGTGCGTCTCCTCGCGAATGCGGATCTGAATCTGCGTGGCACCTACGATCGGCCCGCGCTCTTCGGACGCGCCGAAATCGAGCGCGGCGAGCTGATCTTCGAAGGGCAGCGCTACCGCATCACCCGCGGATCGATCGACTTCACCAACCCGAACCGCATCGAGCCGTTCTTCGACGTCGAAGCCGAGACCAACGTGCGGCTGCCGGGGCAGACCTATCGCGTCACGGTCGGCGCGGCCGGCACGGCCGAACAGCTGCGCCCGACGGTCAGCTCCGATCCGTGGCTGCCGACCGCGGACGTGCTGGCGCTGCTCTTCGGCGACGTCAGCCGGCGATCGACTCGCAGCGACATCGCGCCCGAACTGCGAGCGCTCCAGAACCCGACGCAGGCGCAGACCGATATCCTCGCGGCCCGCGCGACGCAGGCGATTACCGCGCCGATCTCGTCGGAAGTGGGGAAGGTCGTGGAGCAGACCTTCGGCGTCGACACGTTCCAGCTGACACCGTCGTTCATCGACTCCTACGGCACGCAGACGTCGCGCGTCAATCCAACGGCGCGCCTGACGATCGGCAAGCGTATCTCGGACCGGGTCTACCTGACGTTCTCCCGCAGCCTTGGCACGACGCTCAGCGATCAGATCCTGCTGCTCGAGATCGAGCAGAACGATCGGCTGTCGTGGATCCTCTCGCGCAACGAGGACGCACAGACCTACGCGCTCGAGTTCCGCGTGAGGCACACGTTCTGATGATCGCTCGAGCGGCTGGGACCGGATGGCCGGGAAGGGCAGGACGACGAACGGCTGCCCTGCTGCTGTTCGTCTCGGTGCTGGCGCGTCCGGTGTCGGCGGCCGTTGCCGATTTCATCGGGAAACCGGTTGGCGCTGTACGGTTCTTTCTCGAAGGGCGGGAGACGACCGACCCCGCCTTCGTGTCGATCGTCGAGACGACCGCCGGCGCGCCGCTGTCGATGGTGCAGGTACGCGAGTCGATCGCGCATCTGTTCAGTCTGGGCCGCTTCGACGACGTCCGCGTCGACGCGTCGCTCGAGAACGCGCGCGTGACGCTGCGCTACGAGCTCAGCCCGATCCATCCGGTCACTGACATCAGATTCGCCGGACGCACGGGGGCCGCCGGTATCGATATCGGCGCGCTGCGCCGCGTCGTCGCCGATCGCTACGGCGCGACGCCGCCAATCGGGCGCACGAGCGACATGGTCCGCCTCTTGTCGGATGCGCTGGCCGCAGACGGGTACTTGCATCCGTCGGTGTCGTCCGCGGTGCGGCTCGATCATGCGCCCGAGCGTGCAACGCTGACGTTCACGCTCGAGCCCGGCGCCCGTACGACGATAGGCACCATCGACATCACCGGCGCGCCGAGCCTGCCGCGAAGCGAGCTGTTGCGGCGAATCAATCTCGTCCAGGGCGCGCCGTTCCGGCGCGAGCGGCTCGCCTCGGGGCTGGAACGCTACATCCAGGATCGCCGCAAGCGCGGCTACTACGAAGCCAAGATCACCCCCTCGATTCAGCTCGCCGACCAGGACCGCGTCGCCAACGTCACGCTCGCCGTCGATCCTGGTCCGCACGTCCGCGTCGTCTTCACCGGCGATCCATTGCCGGGTGATCGGCGCAACGAGCTCGTGCCGGTCGAACGCGAGGGATCGGTCGACGAGGACTTGCTCGAGGACTCGACCAATCGAATCGAGGACTATCTGCGCTACCTCGGCTATCGCGAGGCGAAGGCGCCGCATACGCGCGAGCAGCGCGACGCGGAGCTCGTCATCACGTTCGCGGTCCGGCGCGGCCCGCAGTACCGCGTGGCGAAACTCGAGATCGCGGGCAACACGAACATCGCCTCTTCGGAATTCGAGATGGCGTTGAAGCTGCGAGAGGGACAGCCGTTTTCCGACGGCCGCGTCGCCGACGATGCGGCGCTCGTCGAAGATCTCTACCACCGCCGCGGCTACGCGTCGGCGAAGGTCCAGCCGACGACCGGGCTGCGACCGACCGGCAACACCGCCGCGCAAGTGCCCGTGATGGTTCGTTTCGACGTGTTCGAGGGCGAGCGCATCGTCGTCGACAGCATCACGTTCACGGGCAACACCTCGTTCGACGACGCGGCGCTGCGCGGCAAGATGGCGCTGCAGGTCGGCGCGCCATACGTGCCCGGTCAGCTGCGCCAGGATCGCGACCAGGTTCAGGCCGTCTACAACGATCGCGGCTACGAGAGCGCGACCGTCGACGCGCGGCCGGAGTTCAACCCGCAGAACACGCGCGCGTCGATCGTGTTCACCATCCGTGAGGGACCGCGGGTGTTCGTCGATCACGTGCTCATCGTCGGGAACGTGCGAACCGATGCGGGCACGATCGAGCGCGAGCTGCAGATCAAGCCGGGCGATCCGTTCAGTCTGTCCAGCATCAGCGAGAGCCAGCGCCGGCTGATGGCGCTCGGCCTCTTCCGGCGCGCCCGCATCGGCGAGCTGCGGCACGGCAACGAGACGGCGCGCGATCTGCTGGTCACGGTCGAGGAAGCGGCCGCGACGACGATCGGCTACGGCGTCGGCGGAGAAGGACGGCTGCTCCCAGTACCGCAGGAGGAGGCGGGCGGCGCGGCGGCCGCGCGATTCCAGGTGCTGCCGCGCGCATTTCTCGAATACGGCCGGCGCAACCTGTTCGGGAAGCCGCGGTCGGTGAACGTGTTCTCGAGCGTCAGCGTGCCCTTGAATTTGAATCAGACGCAGACGAGCGGGCGTCTGACCGAATACCGGCTGCTCGGCACGTACCGCGAACCGCGGCTCTTCGATACGGCGACCGACGGTTTGCTGAATGCAACCATCGAGCAGCAGATTCGTTCGAGCTTCACGTTCCGCCGCGAGGGAATCACGGCGCAGGCGGCCCGCCGCCTGACGCGCGGTCTGAGCATGAGCGTGGCGTACCAGATTCAGCGCAACGAGCTGCTCGCCGTGAACGTGGCCGAACCGGATGTGCTGCTGATCAACCGTCTCTTCTCGCCCGAGCCGGTGCGATTATCGGGCTTCTCCGCGTCGATCATCCGCGACACGCGCGACGACGCGGTCAATCCCGGCTCGGGACAATACCTGACCGCCAACGGGCAGGTCGACGCCGTTGCCATTGGATCGCAGGTCGGCTTCGCGAAATCGTTCTTGCGCGCGCAGACCTTCCACACGCTGCCGCGTTCGAACGGCGCCATCCTGGCCGGCAACGCCATCCTGGGCATGGCCGGCGAATTCAACACCGAAAAGCCGATACCCGAGCCGGAACGATTCTTCGCGGGCGGCGACACGACCAACCGCGGCTTCGCGCTCGACACGCTCGGCGTCCGCCACGAGCCGTCCGAGACGCAGCGCGACACGATCGACAAGAACGGTTTCCCGATCGGCGGCGATGCGACGGTCGTGTTGATGGGCGAGCTGCGCGTGCCGGTGCGCGGCGGCCTCAGCGTCGTCGGATTTCTCGACAGCGGGAATGTCTTCCAGCGGGTGAGCCAGGTCGACCTGACCGAGTTGAGAGGCGCGGTCGGCTTCGGCGTACGGTATCGATCGCCGTTCGGACCGCTGCGCGTCGATCTCGGGTTCAAGACACATGTGGCCGAATTCCTGTGTCCGACGAGCGACGACCCGGCGAAGCGCTGTCCGGAATCGCGTCCGGCGCTCCACATCAGTTTCGGACAGGCGTTCTGAGGATCACGAACATCACGGAACCATGATCACGAACGCCACGAACGCCACGAACACACGAAACGTCGATTTGTACAAGACGGTTTTCGTGTGTTTCGTGTTTTCGTGTGTTTCGTGGCGAGCTTCCGTATCCGCTGCGGCAGAAGTCCTCGACCGTGTGCTTGCCGTTGTGGGTGGACAGCTGATCACGCTGACCGACGTGACCGCCGCGCGCGATCTCGGTCTGCAGTCCGCCGACAACCAGTCCGATCCGGTGCGCGCGATTCTGTCGAAGCTCATCGATCGCGAGCTCGTGCTCGCGGAGGTCGAACGCTACGCGCCGGCCGAGCCGTCCGCCGATGCCGTCGATCGCGAGGTCGCCAGAGTCCGGACGCGCTTCACCAATGCGGAGACGTTCGACGCCGCGCTCGCGCGATCCGGCCTCGACGAAAAAAATCTGCGCGAGACGCTGCGTCAGGATCTGCGCATTCAGGCCTACGAGGATCAGCGGTTCGCCACCGCCGGCGATCGCCGTCAGGACGTGATCGCAGAATGGACCGCGGGCCTGAGGCGTCGAGGCGACATCATCGACCTGTATCTTGCGGGTCGCTAGGCAACCAGTGTCCAGCAACCAGCAACCAGCAACCAGCAACCAGCAACTAACGACCAACGACCAAAAATCCTGCTATCTGCGCGAGATCGAATCCCGCGTGGCTGACCATCGGCGCGACCATCGATCGCCGCCGCAGGTAGACGAGACCCCAGAACGCGCCCAGCAGGCCGGTGGCGATCGCCGCGTCCGCGCCCTGCAGCAGGTGGCCCGAGCCGAACGCGACGCTTGTCGCCGCGATGCCGAAGCCGCCGCCGCCAAGCCACACTTCGAACCGGTGCAGCAGGAACGCGCGCTGGATTTCTTCGCGCACGCCGCCGGCGAGGACGACGACGAGCGCGAGCAGCCAGGCGTCGCTCCGCGTGCGCAGCAGCGTCTGAAACGGATTGTCGGGCACGGTGTGCAGCGACGGCGCCAGCCGCTGGATGACGACGATGACCGTCAGGCCGATGCCGAGCGCGACGAGAATCATCGGCACGCCGACAGCCGCTTCCTGCAGCGCCGACTGCGTTCCGATGAACACCGCGCGCGCGCGCTCGCCGTGCGCGGCGAGAAACAAGAGCACGAGGGCGATCAGCGCAACCGTGTCCGCAATCGACAGTCCGACGACGTACCACAAACGGAGATGGCCCGGAGCCGAATAGGGACCGTAGCCGAACGCGCTGAATGTGGCGCCGATGGCGAGCTGCGTCGGGTAATCGGAGCAGACAAGAACTTCGATCAGCGCGACGATGCGTTCGACGAATGCGGGGGCTGGTTGCTGGTCGCTGGTTGGCGGTTCCTGGTCGCCGGGAAGTGGATGCACGCCAGCCTAAGCGTACTGCATCGGGGGCGGACAAGCGGGTCCGCCCCTGTGTAGGATGGGGGCCGACTCGCGTGTCGGCCCCGCGAGATGTGCCGCGACCGTCGCTACGATTTCACGCGAACGGTGATCGGCTCCATGAGCCGCAGCGTCAACGCCGCGCCTTTCGGCAGGTTCACTTCCTTGCCGCGCGTCGAGAGGACGACCGCGGTCCCCGCGCCGCCGCCAGCCGCCGTTCCAATCGCCGCGCCCTTCTTGCCGCCGACCAGCGCGCCGATGAGCGCGCCGCCGGCCGCGCCGCCGCCAATCTCCAGCGCATCCTTCTTCTTCGTGCCCGGCGCGGTGCGGCCCACGGCCGACGTCCGGATGTTGTAGCGCTCGTCGACGCCGCGCGGCGTCAACGTGTCGAATCGCACCGCGACGTGCGCGCGTCCTTTCACTTTCCCCGAACGGGTCGCGTCGGTCACGACGCCGTTGACGGCCGATCCTTCGGCGAGCACCGTCTGTCCATGCACGACGACGTTCCTCGCGAGATGCGCGTGTACCGCCTGCTCGACGCGGCTCGTGCTCGATCCAACGCCGGTGTCCATCACGATCGGCAATTGAGTTCCGGCCGGAATCGTCACCTCGTGCCAGCCGGCTTCGGGCCGCGCCGCCGGCGCCGCGTCGCCACCGCTCGTCGCGACCGGCTTGGCTGCCGTAGAATCCGAAGCAACGCTTGCGCTGGCGACATCGCGGTTGCACGCGCCCGCCGCTACGCTCGCAGTCAAAATCGTGATGAGGAATCGCATGTATTGCCTCCTGCCGCCGCGTCAGTGCAAAGTGCCGGCCAGCCGGCTGAGGTCGCGATCCGCTTGCGATAGTTCAGCTTGCTAAAGCCTGCGTTGGGCGCTCACAATGTAAAAATGACATTGTTGAGGCTTCGATGACAACGACGACGACCGCCGGTACTTCCATCGGCGTCACCGACGACACGCCCAAAGTCGTCGCCGAACGCGTGCTGATCGTCGAAGACGACTCGGCGGCGCGCGTCGGACTCGAACAGCTCGTCAAAAGTTGGGGATTCGTCGCGGAGTCGGCGAGCGACGGCGAAGAAGCGCTCGAGAAGGTCACGACGTTCCGTCCGGCGATCGTCATCAGCGACGTCGTGATGCCGCGAATGGACGGGCTCGCGCTGCTGCGCGCGCTGCAGACCCAGGGCGCCGACGTCACCACGCTGCTGCTCACCGCGCAGGGCACAGTGGAGACCGCCGTCGAGGCGATGAAGGAAGGCGCCTACGACTATCTCACCAAGCCGATCGACATCCAGCGTCTCAAGATCCTCCTCGACAAGATCGTCGAGCGGCTCGAGACGATGCGCGAAGTGAAGGCGCTGCGCCGGCAGCTGCGCGAGCACGGCACGTTCGGATCGCTCATCGGCAACAGCCCCGAGATGCGGAAGATCTATTCGATCGTCGAGCAGGCGGCGCCCACGGGCGCGTCGGTGCTGATTACCGGCGAATCGGGCACCGGCAAGGAGCTCGTCGCGCAGATGATCCATCAGCTCAGCCCGCGCGCGTCGTTTCCGTTCGTCGCGATCAACTGCGCCGCGATTCCCGAGACGCTGCTCGAGAGCGAGATCTTCGGTCACGAGAAGGGCGCGTTCACCGGCGCGGCCGATCGGCGTCAGGGCTGCTTCGAGCTCGCCGATCGCGGCACGCTCTTCCTCGATGAGATCGGCGAGATGACCCCCGCCACACAGGTGAAGCTGCTCCGCGTGCTGCAGGAGCGAAAGTTCAGGCGGCTGGGCGGCAGAATCGAGCAGTCGGTCGACGTCCGCGTGATCGCCGCGACCAACGTCGATCCGCAGGAAGCGGTGAAACAGGGCAAGCTGCGCGAGGATCTCTTCTACCGGCTCAACGTCTTCGCCTTCCGCCTGCCGCCGCTGCGCGAGCGCAAGGAGGATCTGCAGCTGCTCATCCAGGCGTTCATCAACGAGTTCAACGCGCGCAACCAGAAGAACATCGCCGCCGTCGATCACCAGGCGATGCGCATGCTCGAGCATTACGCCTGGCCGGGCAACGTGCGCGAGCTCAGGAACGTCATCGAGCGCGCCACGATTCTCGCGCCGGGGCCGTTCATCGAGGCCAAGCACCTTCCGCCGGTCCTCGCCGAGGAGCCGCCGCCGCAGCACCAGCCGCAGGTCGCGCTCGCGCCGGGCACGACGGTCGAAGAAGCCGAGCGCCGGCTGATTCTCATGACGCTCGAGCACACGCGCGACAACAAGACGCGCGCCGCCGAAATCCTCGGCATCTCGCTGAAGACGCTCCACAACAAGTTGAACAAGCTGCGACTCAGGAAGAAAGCGGAGTAGAGGGCTGCCCGCAACCAGCAGCCTGCGTCATGCGTCTGGGAATCAAGGGCAAGCAAGTTCTCGGCGTCACGTCGATCGTCGGCGTGGTCGTCGTCGTGCTCAGCGTGCTGCACCTGTCGCAGCTCGCGAGGGTGGGCCTCGACGAGAGCCGCGCGCGCGCCGAGCTGCTTGCCAACGCCGTCTATCACCGCGCGCGCGAGGTCGTCAACGCCGGCGCCGATCCATATCAGGCGATGCGGAACGATCCCGGCCTCCGATCGATCCTCGAGTCGAGTCTCTATTCCGAGAACGTGACGTTCGCGGCGATTGCCGACGTGAGGAACGTCGCCGTCGTCCACCAGGATCGATCGCTCGAGGGCCACGTGCTGCCGCCCGGCGATCCGCTTCAGAAGCTGCTCGAGCGGCGCGCGTTCGCGCAGCTGCTGGCCATCTATTCAGGTCAGGGAAAGAATCTCGAGTTCCGGCAGCCGCTCGTGCTCGCGCCGAGCAATACCGAGTTCGGGTCGATCCGGATCGGCATCTCGACGCTGCTCATCCGCGATCAGCTGAGCCTCTCGCTGCGCCCCGCGGTCGCGACCGCGTTCGCGGCGCTGGCCGTCGCCGTCCTCGTCGCGACGCTGCTGGCGCAGCTGCTGCTGCGTCCGATCCATGTGATCAGGAGCGGTCTGACGCGACTCGGTCGCGGCGAATTCGGCGTGCGGCTGGACCTAAATCAGCAGGACGAGTTCGGCGAGCTCGGCACCTTCTTCAACGCAGTCAGCGAACAGCTGTCCGCCGATCGATCGCAGATGGCGGGACAGGTCGCCAATCTCGAGCTGGCCGTCCAGCATCTCGAGGACGCCGTGGCGATTCTCAACCCGCGCGGCCTGCTGCTGTTCGCCAATCCAGCAATGCGGGCGCTTCTGCCGGACGTCGCGGTCGGCGCATCGGTCGACGACCTGCTGCCGAGCGATCACCCCGTGCGGAAGCTCGCCGAGCAGACGCTCTTCAACCGTCAATCACGCGGGCCCGTGGCGATCGAGTGGGGCGAGGAATCGGAGCCAAACGAACGGCTGGTGATGACGCACGCCATCAACGATCCGAAGGGCGATCTCGTCGGCGTCATGCTCGTCGCGCGCAACCTGGAGTATCTCAGCCAGGTCGAGTCGACGCTGCGCTATTCGCGCAAGCTCGCGGCGCTCGGACGGCTTTCGGCCGGCGTCGCCCACGAGGTGAAGAATCCGCTGAACGCGATGATGATTCACCTCGAGCTGTTGCGGCAGCAGTTCACATCCGATCGCCCCGCCATTGGTGCGCGGGCCGAGCTCGCGTCGGCTCGAGGCGAGCTGACGCGCGGCGACATCGTCGAACCTCGAGGCGCTGTCGCGACCGCGCCGGACGTCGATCCTTCCGAGGCATTGCAGCACGTCGACGTGATTGCCGGGGAGATCAAGCGCCTCGACGAGGTCGTGCAGGGATTCCTCAAGTTCTCGCGGCCGGAAGACCTGACGCTGCAACCGGTGTCGCTCGGCATGCTGTTCGACGAGATCGTGCCGATCGTGCGTCCCGAAGCCGACCGGTTGAACGTCGCGCTCGCGGTCGAGTGTCACGATGTGCCGGATGTGAACGGCGATCCGGGCATGTTGCGTCAGGCGTTTCTCAACCTGGCGCTCAACGCATGTCAGGCGATGCAGCACGGCGGGTCTTTGCGCATTCATTGCTCCGCCGCGCGCGGCCGCCGCGTGGCGATCGCCTTCACCGATTCCGGGGTCGGGATCAAGCCTGAGCACCTCCAGAAGATTTTCAATCTCTATTTCACGACGAAGGAAAAGGGCAGCGGCATCGGCCTCTCGATGGTGTACCGTACGGTGCAGATGCACGACGGCGAAATCGAGGTACAGTCGACACCGGGGAAAGGGACCACGTTCACGGTCCTGCTGCCGCAGGCCTAGCGATGCGCGCGACCCGATTCGTGTTCCTGTTCGTCCTCTTCGTCTTCGGGCCGTTCGCGGCGTCGGGCTGCAGCCGCGCGACCGCGAAAACATCACCCGACAATCCGCCGCTCGACACGCCGACGCCGCCGCCGCGCGACGTCGAGCCGATCGATACCGAAACGCCGGCGCCGGTCCCGTTGCCGCAGGAGCCGGCGCGCACGGCGCCGCGAATGCGTCCTGCACCGACACCCCAGCAGCCTCGAGAGAATCGCGCTGAGCCGCCGAAGGCGGAGCCGCCGAAGGCCGAGCCGCCGCCTGTGGTCGAGCCGCCGAAGCCGGAAGAGGCGCCGCGTCCTCCCACGACGCTGCAGACGATGCCGACGACCGCTGAGGGCGAAGTCGAACGATCGATTCACGCGACGCTTCAACGCGCGAACGCCGATCTCAACCGCGTCGATTACCGCACGCTGAACGCCGACGCGCGAAATCAGTACGACACGGCGAAGAGCATCATTCGACAGGCGAACGAAGCGACTCGCGCGAAGAATCTGCTCTTCGCGAAAAATCTCGCCGACAAAGCGGCCGCGCTGGCGGCTCAGCTCGCGGGACGCTAGTCAGCTTTTAGCTTTTCGGCTCGCGGCTTTGAGCGCTCAGCTTCATCAATCAACTCTTGAGCTTTCAACTCTTCGGCTGATAGCTGATAGCTGATAGCTGATAGCTGATAGCTGATCGGTGATGGAATGTCGCTACACACACGGTTGGACTTTGCTTCTCGTCTGAGCCATGCACCTCAGCGCATTGCGAAAATTCGCGGACAAAACACACGAATCGATCGTGGCACCTCACTTGCTCCTTAGCAGGACAACCTCGTTCTTCTCGCAACCTGCGGGAAGAAAAAGAACCTTCCCATCAAACCCTGCCTGTGCACCACGGGGGGCGTAAAAAGAGACGCCTCCCGCCTGCCTGTACACGCCTTCGTCATGAGCGTCCGAGTGTTTACACAACATCAACGAGCTTCAACATCTTGCGACCGACCTAAAAGAGAGGCACAATTAGTAGTGTTTACACGCTTGACAAACAGGTCATGCGAGCGCATATTGGACGGCCGTAACGCGAGAGGTCATCGGGCGCAGGAAACCCCCTCTTCCGCGTCGTGGCAGCACGAGGGTCCCAGCCTTCGCGAACTGGCCGCGTTACGACAAGCCAATTAAAGTCGACGCCGGCTCTCCGGGGGAGCGCTCGTCTGTGTCTTCGGGAGGATGCGATGGAAGATCATGCTGCCTACCATGTCGGGACCGCTGGACAGCAGACGGTGGAAAGCAGTACCGGCGCGCACGCCGGCTCGACGGCTGATGCGCCGCGTCTCTCGACAGGCTCTGCCGACGGTCGCGTGAGACCGAAAGCGGCGCAGACGGTTACCGGCCTGACGTTTCCCCGATTCTTCAGCGATGCGGGTCCGGTGCGAGTGGATCCCTTCGACGAGATCGAATGGGAGCTGCGCCACGCGGTCATCGGCAGCGAACGCGGCGACGTCGTGTTCGAGCAGCGCGACGTCGAGGTGCCGAAGGCGTGGTCGCAGCAGGCGACCAACATCGTCGTCTCGAAATATTTCCGCGGGCAGATCGGCACGCCGGAGCGCGAGCGCAGCGTCAAGCAGCTCATCGGCCGCGTCGTGACGACGATCACCGAATGGGCGCGCGCGCAGAAGTACTTCGCGACCGACGAGGATCTGCAGGCGTTCAGCGACGATCTGAAGCACATCCTCGTGCACCAGAAGGCGGCGTTCAACAGCCCCGTCTGGTTCAACTGCGGCTTCGAGACGCATCCGCAGTGCTCCGCCTGCTTCATCAACTCGGTGCAGGACACGATGGACTCCATCCTGTCGCTCGCGCGCACCGAGGGCATGCTGTTCAAGTACGGCTCCGGCACCGGCACGAACCTGTCGCCGGTCCGATCGTCGCGCGAGCTGCTCGCGGGCGGCGGCACGGCATCGGGTCCCGTGTCGTTCATGAAGGGCTACGACGCGTTCGCCGGCGTCATCAAGTCGGGCGGCAAGACGCGGCGCGCCGCGAAGATGGTCATCCTCAACGCGGATCATCCCGACATCGTCGAGTTCATCAACTGCAAGGTCGAAGAGGAGAAGAAGGCGTGGGCGCTGATCGACGCCGGCTACGACGGCTCGTTCACCGGCCCGGCGTACTCGTCGGTGTTCTTCCAGAACTCGAACAACAGCGTCCGGGTGACCGACGAGTTCATGCGCGCGGTGCTCGACGACGGCGTGTGGGAGACGCACGCGGTGCGGCCGCCGCACGGCGTGATGGACGTCCACAAGGCGCGGGATCTGATGCGCCGCATCGCCGAAGGGACGCACGTCTGCGGCGATCCGGGCATGCAGTTCGACACGACGATCAACGAGTGGCACACGTGTCCCGAGACCGATCGGATCTACGCGAGCAATCCGTGTTCGGAGTACATGTTCCTCAACGACTCGGCGTGCAACCTCGCGTCGATCAACCTGATGACGTTCGTGAAGGAGGACGGCGAGTTCGACGTCGTGGCGTACAAGGCGGCGATCCGGACGCTGATCACCGCGCAGGAAATCATCGTCGACAACGCGAGCTACCCGACGCCGTCGATCGAGAAGAACTCGCACGCGTATCGTCCGCTCGGCCTCGGCTACGCGAACCTCGGCGCGCTGCTGATGTCGCGCGGCCTGCCGTACGACAGCGACGCCGGCCGCGACGTGGCGGCGGCGCTGACGGCGCTGATGACCGGCGAAGCCTACGCGCAGTCGGCGCGGATCGCTCGCGACCACGGCGGTCCGTTCGCCGGGTACGAGAAGAACCGCGACGCGTTCCTCCGCGTCATGCGGAAGCACCGCGACGCGTTGCGCGACGTCAACGCGCGCAACGTCCCGCCCGATCTGTATCAGGCGGCGAAGGCCTCGTGGGACGACGCCGTCGAGATCGGCGAGCAGTTCGGATTCCGGAACGCGCAGGCGACCGTGCTCGCGCCGACCGGTACGATCGGGTTCATGATGGACTGCGATACGACCGGCGTCGAGCCCGACATCGCGCTGGTCAAGTACAAGAAGCTGGTCGGCGGCGGGCTGATGAAGATCGTCAACCAGACCGTGCCGATGGCGCTCAGGAAGCTCGGGTACAGCCAGCCGCAGATCGACGCCATCGTCGACTACATCGACAAGAACGAGACGATCGAAGGGGCGCCCGGCCTGAAGGAATCGCACCTCGCCGTGTTCGACTGCGCGTTCAAGGCGGCGAAGGGACGGCGGTCGATCCAGTACATGGGCCACATCAAGATGATGGGCGCGACGCAGCCGTTCATCTCGGGCGCGATCAGCAAGACCGTCAACGTGCCGAAGGACGCGAGCGTCGACGAGATCATGCAGGCCTACATCCAGTCGTGGAAGCTCGGAGCGAAAGCGATTTCGATCTACCGCGACGGCAGCAAGCGCACGCAGCCGCTCAACACGTCGAAGGACAAGGAGGCGGCCGCCGACAGCGCGCGAGGCGCGGATGGAGCGCGAGGCTTCAGCCGAGCGGATGTCGCGGCGATGGCGCGCACGCCGGTCCGCCGCAAGCTGCCTGACGAGCGCAAGGCGATCACCCACAAGTTCGACATCGCCGGACACGAGGGCTACATCACCGTCGGGCTCTTCGAGGACGGCCAGCCCGGCGAGATCTTCCTCGTGATGGCGAAGGAAGGATCGACGATCTCCGGCTTCGCCGACGCGTTCGCGCAGGCGATCTCGTACGCGCTGCAGTACGGCGTCCCGCTGCAGGCGCTCGTCGACAAGTTCAGCCACGTGCGATTCGAGCCGTCGGGAATGACGCGCAACCCGGAGATCCGCTTCGCGAAGTCGATCGTCGACTACATCTTCCGCTGGCTCGCGACGAAGTTCCTGTCGACCGAGGCGCAGTATCACGCCGGCGTCAACCGGCGCGAGCTCGACGACAACCGGAACACGTTGACGAAGACCGCCTCCGACCCGGCATCAGCGACCGCGTCGCAGACGGCCGCTTCGGCCCCCAGGCCGTTCTCGACGATTCAGAATCAGGAAGACGCGCCGCCGTGCTCGACGTGCGGCTCGATCATGATCCGCAGCGGCGCGTGCTACAAGTGCGTGAACTGCGGAGCCACGAGTGGATGCGCGTAGAGATCGGGCAGGGTTCAGCGATCAGGATTAGGTCGGTCGCGCCGCGTCACGCTGCAGCGCGGGTCTCTTCCTAGAGTTCCAAAGAGACGTGAATTGCCTCACGCCGGTTTGCTTCTTTGGACATCCCAAACAGCTCTTCCATTGCCTTCACAAATGATCATTGCTTGGTCACTCGCCAGAGAACTACCATCGAATCGAAGAGCTCATTGCTCTGGTTCGTTGAGTGTTGCTGCGCTGGGAATCGTGATGGAGGGTGAGATGAGCAGCAGCGACGCCGGCAACCGACACGATCGCGACGACGAGCTGCGCTCCAGCGATTCTCTTCCGGTCCCCGAGCTTCGTCCGCGCATTCGGTTCCGCACTCGAGAGCGTCTCCAAACGGTCGGGTTCTTTATCGACCTGCCCGAAGTGCTCGAAGTGCTGACGGGCCAGCAGGTACGGCTCGCCGAGTCTCGAATCGAAGAAGAGCGCGTGCGGACGAGGAGCTGGATCCAGAAATTCGGGATCGTAATGCTGTCTGTGGTGATGATGCTGGGCATCGTCATCGTTCTGCTCCAGGGATTGGAAGTCGTGCATCTTCCCTCGGGGCTCGTCAAGGCAATCGCGTTCGCGGTCATCGTGCCCACCGGACTCATTGCGAAATGGACGTTTCGCGATCTGTTTCCGGGCGGCAAGAAAAGGTAGGCGCGGCACGCGACGTTCAGCCTTCATCAGGGAGGTACTATGGCCCAACAGGTCAGCCGCCTGCAGATCGATGTACGTCCCGCGCTGATGACGCGCTTCAACCGACTGCTCGCTCTTGGCGAGCTGAGCACCCAACGCGAATTGCTCGATACGTCGGTCACCGTACTCGAGTGGGCGGTGAATCAGCGCTTGAAGGGCCGGATTGTCGGATCGCTAGACGACTCGTCCGGCATATTCCGCGAGCTTCAGATGCCATACCTCGAAGCGTGCTATGTGAAGTCAGCGCAGGCGACGCTGGTCTCGCAATTTCAAGCGCCGCGGACGTCTGTCGCGCCCGATCACGCGCGCGCATCCGCATCGCAGCGAGATCCGCACAAGGGCGGTGCCGGGCCGGCCTCGGGCCTCTAGTTGTCGAATCGGGATTGTGTTTCTTGACGTCCTATGAGCACCATGACTCCAGACGAAGCGACTATCATCCTCGAGAACGTCGGCCTTCCAACGGCGAACGCCGAGCATCCGGTCACGAAACGCGTGATCGGCGCCATTCCGCCGAACAAGGTGGATTACCGCCCTGACGACATCGTGAAGAGCGCGATCGATCTCGCATGGCACATCGTCACCGCCGAAGTCCGGTTCTTGAATGCAGTGTCGTCCGGAGCCTTCGACCTCACGCCGATGCCGCGGCCCGATTCGATCCGTACGGCTGATGATGTGAACCATTGGTACTCGGATCATTTCGCGAAGGCCGCCGAGAAGTTGAAGCAGACGCCGGGCGACCAGCTGGTGAAGACGATCGACTTCCGGGGCATCTTCCAGTTTCCCGCGGTCGCATACGTCCAGATTGGACTGAATCATTCCATCCATCATCGCGGTCAGCTGTCGATGTACCTGCGACCGATGGGTGCGAAGGTGCCGTCGATCTACGGTGAGAGCTACGATGCGCGAGTCGAGCGCGAGGCGAAGCCGACCGCGCAGGGCTGAGGACAATCACAATCACATCATCGCCTGCGCGGCTGCCGCGACGACGTCCTCGATGACAACCGGCCGTCGCAGCACCCGAAAGCCGACTGATTCGATTCGTTCGTGTGGCACGGCGCCGAGCGCGGTCAGGACGAGAACTCGCGCTGGCTTCATGAGTACTCGCAGTTCCTGGAGGATCGTTTCGGGATCGGCGAGTCCCTTGAGATCAACGATGGCCAGCTTCGGCTTCAATCCCGGCCGGAGCGCACGGCGCATCGACGCCCAGCTGTCCGTCGCGAGAACGTCGAACCCTTCTTCGATCAGCTGAGCGCGCAGCAGGGCACGCGACGGCCACTCCGCGCCAAGCAGCACGATGTCGGGCGGCGAAGTCACCGCACGTCTAAACGCGCGTGCGCGAGCCGGCCACGACGAGCGCGATGCCGCCGGCGACCGCGGCGATGCCGACGATGGGCGACAGTGGAATCATTTCGTGTTTTTCAGTCGTCGCCTGGACCGGACCGATGTCGAGGACCTTCTCGCGCTTCGTGTAACGAATCCCACCAATCGCGAGTGCGACGAGGCCGAACACGATCAGGAGCACACCGATGAGCTTCACGTCTCCCTCCGGATCGACGGCAGATGCACGCTTTGCGCCACGCCACGGGCATATCGAGCGCGCTGCTGACCGTCGCGAACGCCAGCGGATAGGATGAGAACGGCTTCAGGAGGGGATTCGCTTCACCGCTATGGCAGCAGCGCAGCGGCGATGCGCTCCCACTCGGCGTCGAGTGGATCGCTTGCGACATCGCGGCCGGCGCGCTGGTACCAGTAGCCGGCGTTCCCGAGGTCGCCTTCCTTGCGGTGAAGGTACGCGTGGACCCACGCGCCGCCCGCATCGTCGACGTCCTGTGCGATGGTGTGCGCGCGGTGCCAGTCGCCGCGCGCGTCGTACCAGAGCGCACGGAGGAGAATCGGCATCGCCGGCGGCTCGGCAGCCGATAGCGTGGCTCTGAACTCGTCGATCGTCATGCGATCAACTTATCAGTTTTCAGGCGTGTATCGCGCAGATCGGTTCAGGCGTGCCGGACTGATGCCGGAGGCCGTTCGATTGACTGTTCGCTACCGTCCGCCGAAAACCGTGACGACGTCGACGATGACCTGCGTGCGCGGATTGTAGACGACCGCGTACCCGTCAATGACCCCGCGGCGGTAATCTGGCGGCAGAACGACGAGTCGCCGTTCGACTGCGACCGGCATCGGCTCGATTCGCCGCTCCCATCCGGGAGGCAGATGACCGGTGCGCGCGTATTTTTTGGCGAGCCCGGGCGGCAGGCTGCGATACCGCGGCGAGTAGTACTCGGTGATCACGCGTACGTCGCGCGATTCGAAATAGCAGCGTTCGTCATCGCGATCGCCGTGTCTTCCGTGCTTGCCGTGTTTCTCGCCTTCGTGCCAATGGTCCGCCAACGCCGGTCCCGAGACCAGCAGCATGCACGCCGCGGCGAACGCCACGCGCTTCATCCTCATGACGGCCTCCAACACGCGAGAGAAGGCAAGTCGAGTACCAGGGTTCTCGTCGCGCGTTTTCATGAACTTGCGGACGTTGGCCGATCACGTTGGGATCGCGCGATCACCGAAATCGTCATCGGCTTGCACTCTGGGCTCTCGCGATCGTGAGATACGCTCTGTGATTCGCTGTCCCGATTGTGGCGCGCGGCCCGGCGGGCGAGTTGAATGCGACGCCGCGTTCCACGAGCTCGGCGCCCGCGCTGTGGCCAATGTCGTGTTCGCTTACAGGCGTCGCGCCACCGTGGACGCGTATTGCCTGCAGCATTCGGCCTATATCCGGTCGGTCAAGTCGCTGGCCGTACATCTTTGCGGCCTCTGCGCGGCGATTGAGCGTTCCGACGATCCGCGCGTTGACAACGCGATCTGGAGCAGCCTGCGCGTCGCACCGGATGCGGTGAAGCCGCCCATGCCGGCGCCGACGTAGTCCGTGACCGTCGCAGACGTCCACGACGGCGAAGAACGGCGAGACATTCCGGCGTGCGGCGGACGCCTGGATTGCGGATGTGTGGGCCGCATGGCGTGGCTCGATTACTCGATCGCGGCCCGACGGGGAGCGCGCCGACGAACGCCCTCACGTCCGCGCCGCGAACCGAGCTATCATCCGGCCACGAAACACGTCAGGAGGCAGCCGTCATGCGTCATTCGCTCCTCGCATTCGCTCTCGTTCTCAGCTGCACCACCGCCGCGCTCGCGCAGGACGACGAGACAGTGGGCGCCGGCACGATGCGGCCGGTCATCCGCGGGCGCACGGCGGCGGTCTCGTCGATGCGCGCCGAAGCCACCGAAGCGGCGCGGCGCATTCTTCAGGGTGGCGGCAACGCGTTCGACGCCGCCGTCGCGGGACAGGCGGCGCTCGCCGTCACCGACTTTCCGTCCAACGGCGTCGGCAGCGACGCCGTGCTCCTGCTCTACGACGCGAAGGCGAAGAAGGTGGTGTCGATCAACGCGGAGCCGCGCGCGCCGCGCCTCGCGACGATCGAGTGGTATCAGAAGAACAACGGCGGGAAGCTGCCGCAGAGCGACGGGCTCCTCTCGGGCGGGATTCCCGGCGTTGTCGACGCGTGGTATCTGCTGCTCGACCACTGGGGCACGATGACGTTCGAGCAGCTGCTGCAGCCCGCCATCGAGCTCGCGGAACAGGGATTTCCGCTCAGCGAGCGGCTGGCGCGCGAGCTGGCCGGCGCGAAGAAGATTCGGCAGTATCCGTCGACGATGCGCGTCTACATGCCGGGCGGCCAGCCGCCGAAGGCGGGCGCCATCTTCAAGAACGTCGATCTCGCGCGAACGCTGAAGAAACTCGTCGAAGCGGAAAAGGCGGCGAAGGGCAAAGGGCGGCACGAGGCGCTCAAGGCCGCGCGCGATCGCTTCTACAAAGGCGACATCGCGCGCGAGATGGCGAAGTTCTCGGAAGAGAACGGCGGCCTGTTCCGCTACGAAGACTTCGCGGAATATACGGCGAAGATCGAGACGCCGGTGTCGACCGACTATCGCGGCTACCAGGTTTACAAGAACCCGTCGGCCAATCAGGGCCCCACCGAGCTGATCACGCTGAACCTGCTCGAAGGGTACGACGTGAAGAAGATGGGGCTGAACACGCCCGACTACATCCACACGAGCATCGAGGCGATCAAGCTCGCGATGGCCGATCGCGAGAAATTCCTCGGCGACATGGATTTCATCAAGATTCCGTACGACGCGCTGCTGTCGAAAGAGTACGCGCGCGAGCGCCGCAAGCTGATCGATCTGCAGAAAGCGTCGCTGGAGCTGCGGCCCGGCTCGCCGCTCGCGAAGTCGACCGATCAGGCCGCCGGTCCGCCCCTGCGCGTCAACCTCGAAGGCGAGAGCGATCACACCGGCGACACGAGCTACCTCGCGCTCGTCGACAAGGATCGCAACATGGTGAGCTTCGAGCCGAGCCTTCACAGCGGCTTCGGCACCGGCGTCGTCATGGGCGAGACGGGCATCATCTTCAACTGCCGCGGCGACTACTACTCGCTCGTGGCCGGCGAGCCGAACGCGCTCGAGCCGGGCAAGCGGCCGCGCAGCACGCTGCAGAGCACGCTGGTGATGAAGGACGGCCAGCCGTTCATGATCACCGGCAGCCCGGGCGGCGACGATCAGGTGATGCGCACCATCCAGACGCTGATGAACGTCGTCGACTTCGGGATGAACATCCAGCAGGCGATCGAATCGCCGCGATGGTCGACGCGCAGCTTCCCGGCGTCGCCGTTCCCGCACACGATGTATCCGGGTGAGATGTCGGTCGAAGCGCGCGTGCCTGAGGCGACGCGGCAGGCGCTCACGGCGCGCGGCCACAAGCTGCGCGTGTCGGGCCCCTGGACTCAGGGATCGAACGCGGGAGTCATCGTCGATCCGGCGACCGGCGTGTTGAGTGCAGGCGCCGACCCACGCGTCGACGCGTACGCCTGGGCGTGGTGACGGACTCGGGCTGGTTGCTGGGGACTGGTTGCTGGGCGGTGGAATTAATGGCGCTTCTCCGAGGCTAGCTGGTCGAGGAAGCGCTGCTCGGCGCGTTTGATGAACCTCTTGTAGCCTTCCGGATCGACGAACGTGTTCGGGCCGTCGGGATGCTCGCGCATCGTGGCGGCTTTCTCTCTGCCACCGTAATATCCCGCGTGCGCGCCGAGGAAGATGTGGCAGTCGAGCGCGTTCAGCACTTCATACGCGACAGTCTTGACGTCGGCGATCTTGAATTCGAGCTGCGCCACGTGCGCCTCGATCATCGGTGCCGTCTCCGGATATCCGCCGTCGATGATGACGTGCCCCTCGGGCGTGGTGATCAGATACGACCCGATGTCGCTCGACCCGACGTAATACACGTTGTCTGCGATGCGGAACGGTTCGGCCGGCTGATTGTCGGGCGTGAGCTGTGGCCGCCGAGCGTCGCAGTTGCCGCGGCGGCCAGCAGGATCTTGAACGCGACCATCGTCATTCCTAGAATATACGGTCGAACCGCTTTGAACGGAGGCTGCCCATGACGCTGTTCCTTGGGTCCCACGTTCGTGAGCGCGGACACCGCGTGGGACGACTCGCCGGCTTCGAACTGGAACCCGCCACGCTCCGCGTCCGACGCATCATCTTCAGTCCCGACGGCGATCTCGGACCGCAAGCCATGACGCGTGCGCTCGGCGCGATAGGCAGCGTTCACGACGACGGCGAAATCGATTTGCAGGACCACCCGCCGATGCCGTTGCCGCCCGTTCCTGACGTCGCGCTGTTGAGCCATGCCACGCGCGTGCGGCGCGCGGACCACGAAATCGGCCGAGTCGTCGGCGTCGAGGTCAGCGCCGCCGATCGCGCGCTGACGTCGGTGTTCGGCCGGCGCCATCGATGGTCGAAGCGCTTCGCGCTCGGCCGCGATGAGATCGACGTGTCGACGGCGGGCGAGGTGCGGACGCGATCGCGTCACGACACGCGCGCACCGTCAGCGTGATAGAGTGCCCATCCGCGGTCTTCACTCCCTCAGCTCTCAGCTTTTGGTTCTCAGCCACATCGCATAGCTGACAGCCGATAGGAGAGCCTGACAGCTGATAGAGCCGAGAGCTGATAAGGAGATTCAGATGAAACGTGTCATCGCCTGCGCGAAAGCCGGCGTGCGCTGGACCGCCGGATTTCTTTCGCCCAGCCGAAGCCCAGATGGCTGGAGATCGTCGGCATCGTCGGCGGCGTGAAGTCGAAGAGCCTCGACGTCGATCCCGAGCCCGAAGCGTACCTGTTGTACTGGCAGAAGGCGGTCGTCGAATCGACGCGCGGGATAAGCGTCGTCGTCCGCACGACGGCACCGATCGACGCCGTCGCATCGCTGCTGCGGACCGCGGTGGCGGAGCTCGATCGCGATCAGCCAATCGGTCCCATCCGGCCGATGGACGATCTCGTCGCCGAATCGCTCGCGCCGGCAAGGCTCAATCTGTGGTTGCTCGTGGCATTTGCGGTCGTCGTTCTGGTGCTGACCGCTGAAGGTCTGTACGGCGTGATGGCCTATCTCGTCACGCAGCGGGCGCACGAGATCGGCATTCGGATAGCGCTCGGCGCCTCGCGATCGGCCGTGTTGCGGATGATGCTGCGCGACGCCGGCACGATGAGGCTGGCCGGTATCGCCATCGGCGTTGGTGGCGCTCTGACGCTGTCGCGGTCGCTCGCGACGCTGTTGTTCGGCGTCAGCGCGACCGATCCAATCGTCTACGCCGGTGTTTCGGTACTCCTTGCGCTCGTCGCGCTCGCGGCGGTCCTTGTCCCCTCATCACGCGCAACACACGTCGATCCACCTTCGGCGCTGCGTGAACCCTGAACCCAGAACCCGTAGCCCGGAACCCCGAACCCGGAACCCGGAGATCCTGTAGCATCGCGCGCGTGTCACTGACCACGCGCGTCCTCATCGGTCTCGTGACCGGTTTCCTCGTCGGCACGGTCGCGCCGGCAGGCGTCGCTGCGATCATCGGACCAGTAGGCACGATTTTCGTCAACCTCATTCGGATGACCGTGCTTCCGCTCGTCGTCTCGATGCTGATCTCGAGCGTCGGCTCGATCGCGAGCAGCCGCGCGCTGGGACGCGCCGGCTGGCGAGCGATGATCGCCATGGTTGTGCTCGTGGCGGTTGCCGCGGCCGCCAGCGCGCTGATCGCGCAGCCAGTGCTGTCTCGAGTTCAGATCGATCGCAGCGCGGCGCTGATGCTGCAGCCTCCGCCGGCAGTGGCCGCGGCGAGGCCGGCGCCGCCCGACGCCCCATCGCGCGTGGCGCAATGGTTCATCGATCTCGTCCCGCCGAACGTCGTCAAGGCGGCCGGCGACGATGCGATGCTGCCGGTGATCGTGTTTTCGGTGCTCTTCGCCCTGGCGCTGGCGCGAATCCGGGACGAGCGCCGCAGGCCGGTCCTGAACGTCGTAGAGGGGATTGCCGAAGCGATGCAGCGGCTGGTGTCGGCGATCCTGGAACTGGCGCCGGTTGGCGTGTTCGCGCTGGCGGTTCCGCTCGCCGGGCGGTTCGGCGTGGCGATGGTCGGCGCCGTGGTCGTTTACGTCCTGCTCGTCGTGGCATTGACGGTCGCGGCGGTCGCGCTGCTGCTGTATCCGGTCGGCATCATCGGCGGCGGGCTGACGCCGGCCGCGTTCGCGTCGCTTTGCGCGCCGGCGCAGGCGGTCGCCTTCTCGTCGCGATCCTCGCTCGCCTCGCTGCCTGCGATGCTCGAGAGCGCCGAACGGATCGGCGCGCCGGCGGTCGTCACCGGCTTCATCGTGCCGCTCGGCGCGTCGGTCTTCCGCTTCGGCGCGGCCGTCGCTCAGACCGTCGGCGTGCTTTTTCTGGCGCGGTTGTTCGGCGTCTCGCTCTCGGTCCCGCAACTGGCGACGGTCGTCGTCACCGTCATCTTCGCGACGTTCACGGTGCCGGGCGTTCCTGGCGGAAGCATCCTTGCGATGGTACCGGTGCTGCGCGCGGTCGATTTGCCGGTCGAGGGCGTCGGCATCCTCCTGGCCGTCGACGCCATCCCGGACATGTTCCGCACGACGGCGAACGTGACGGGCACGCTGGCGCTGGCCGCGCTTGTACGAAGATCTTCGTTGAAAACTACGAAAGACATCGTAGAAGATCGCCTCCATGCGCAAGCCGACTGAAGCCGAGCTCGCGATCCTGCGGGTGCTCTGGGCGAACGGACCGAGCACCGTGCGGCAGATCGCCGAGATCATGGGCCGCGAGAGCGGCTACACGACGATTCTGAAGCTGCTTCAGATCATGACGGAGAAGAAGCTCGTCCGGCGCGACGAGTCGTCGCGCACGCACGTCTACGCGGCCGCGCATTCCGAGAATCGGATGCAGCGGCATCTCGTGTCCGATCTGCTCGAGAAAGTGTTCGGCGGATCGGCGGCGAAGCTGGTCGTGCAGGCGCTGGCGGCCAAGAAAGCAACGCCGGCGGAGCTCGCCGAGATCCGCAGGATGATCGACAAGGCGCGCGGAGGTTCGCGATGACCATGCTTGCTCACGTCGCCGGCTGGACGTTGATCCATTTCATCTGGGAGGGCGCTGCGATCGCGATCATCGTCTGGATTGCGCTTCGGCTCGCGCGGAAGCAGTCGGCGAATGTCCGCTATCTGATGGCCTGTGCCGGCCTCGTCGCGATGATCGCGGCGCCAGCGGCAACGGCGCGAACGCTGCCGAACCTCATCGACGCCGACGCGTAGGGGCCGAGCTTGCTCGGCCCGACCGTGCTCGGCGCCCAGTATCGGGTCCGCCCGCAGATTCCAACACGACGGCGGCGGCGACGCCGGCGGAGCGAGATCGGCCGAAGCGTGGCTGGACCGAGCGCGCTCGGGCGGAGCAAGCTCCGCCCCTACGACAGTCTTTTGCCGCGAAGACGGTCGACGCGACGCCACTTGATCGCTTCGTGCGCGGAATCACGCTCGCGTGGCTGCTTGGCGTCTTTGTGCTCCTTGGCCGCATGCTCGGCGGCTGGTGGCGCGTGCGGCGCCTGCAGCGCATCGCGCTGGCGACGCCGCCGTCGCGCTGGCAGCTCGCATGCCGGCGTCTTGCCGAGCGTCTCGACGTCGTCGCGGCACACGTCGTCGAATCGACGCTCGTCGACGTGCCAACCGTCGTCGGATGGCTGCGACCTGTGATTCTCCTGCCCGTCGCCGCCGTCGCTGCGCTGACCCCTGCGCAGGTCGAGGCGATTCTCGCCCACGAGCTGGCGCACATCCGCCGCCACGATTATGCGGTGAACGTGCTTCAGACGATTGCGGAAACGCTGCTCTTCTATCACCCGGCGGTGTGGTGGCTCTCGAAACAAATCCGGCTCGAACGTGAAGATTGCTGCGACGATGTGGCGGTCGCGGTGTGCGGCGATGGCGTGGCGTACGCGCAGGCGCTCGCGAATCTCGAGACGTGGCGGACAACTTCGCCGGTGTTTGCCGTCGCCGCCAGCGGCGGATCGCTCGTCGATCGCGTGCGGCGCATCGTGCGTGTGCCGATCCCGGAGGAGCCTCGCTCGCACGGCTGGGCGGCGACCGTCGCGCTCAGCGTGCTGTTCACAGCTGGCGCCGGCAGCGTGCAGCACCTGCCGTCGTTCGGCGTGCGTACCATTGAACACGCAGCATCTCGGATCGCCTGGCGCGTCGCGTCCGCGCAAACGGTGGACACTCCGGAGCCGACAGCGGCCAAACAACAACGCATTCCCAGACGACTTCGCGAACTGCGTGCCTGGGCCATCGATCGGGCTCAATCGGTTCCGCCCGTGCCGCCGGAGCCTCCAGCGCCGCCAGAACCTCCAGTACCACCGGAACCTCCAGTACCACCGGAGCCTCCCGTACCGCCGCAACCTCCGGCGCCGCCGGAGCCACCGACACCGCCGATGCCGCCGGTCCCTCCCGCGCCCCCATCGCCACCCTCACCGCCTGCGCCACCAGCGCCTCCGGCACCGCCCGCATCCGCCGGCCTCTCGTGGTCTCGCGGCGACTGGCACATGCAGTGGAGCGATGGCGGCAAGCGGTTCGAAGTGTGGATGCACGGGACCGTCACGTTCACCGACGATCTGACCGACGTGCAGAGCCTGTCGGACGGCGGAATCGTACTGGGTCGCCGGCATGTCGAGGCCGTGGGGCGCGGAGGCGCAGCGGCGCCTCGCCGAGATCCTGCCGCCGCTGGTGCGTAACTCAGGCGCGTTCGCCGAGTCGCGGGTCAAATCGATTCTCGCGAAGAAGGGGGTCGCGGGAGTGCTCGACGAGATCGGCCTCGTCACGAGCGATTACGCACGGCGTGTCTACTACGTTGCGCTCCTCGACAACGTGGCGCTCGACGGCGCATCGCTCGCGACCGTCCTGCAGCAGGTCGGCAGCGGATCAAATCCGATTACGATCGGCGCACCGTGCTCGAACACGTCGCCGCGCGCACGCAGCTCGACGACCGGACCGCGCTCGCGTACGCGCGCGCGATCGAAGGGATGACGTCGAGCTACGACAAGCGCCAGGCGCTCGTCGCGCTCATCGCGCGCGATCCGCTTCCGGCTGCCGCGAAGCAGTCGGTGCTGACGTCGGCGGCGAGCGTTCGATCCGACTACGACCGCCGTGAAATCCTCGTCGCGTACCTGCGCCAGCAGGGCGTCGACGCCGCGACCCGCCAGCCATTCCTTGACGCCGCGAACCGGATTCGATCGACTCAAGATCAGAACCGCGTCCTCGCGGAGCTCGTGAAGGCCGAGCGGCGATAGGCGGGGTGAAAGCTCGCCCAGACGCGCCTTATACGCGCGAACTGGAAGGTCTACTTCGCCGAGACGCTGAATGCGACGTCTAGCGCGCCGACGATCTTTCAATCAGCCGCGAGCGATCACTTCATCCACGGATCGAACATCAGCCTCGCCGGCTTCACGACCGGGAGGAGCCCGAACCGCAATCTCGCCGACTTCTTTCAGGTGGCAGTCGATCTGCAGGGGCTCGCGTTCGTCGCCTTCGCCGACGACTCGAACGACTTCGCGGGTCATTCGGCAGCGACGCACCAGACGGGCGGCAGCAGTCTGAATACGGGGGCGTCGCCGCGCGCAACAGCGACGGCTCAATCACCAATACGGTCCAGGGCCGGCGGACGCAGGCAACTTCGATCTGAACAGCCGCTCCGTGACGGTCAAGGTCGACGTCTCGAAGCTGAACGCTGTTCAGACGCGCGGAACGCTCAAGACCGGTACCGTGCTCATCGGACTGCGCGCGTCGGCCAGCGCCGCGCGCGCCACAGCCGCCGGCACGGCGTCGGTCGGCTTCTCGGACTCGACGCGTGGCGGGAGAACGTTCACAATGGGCTCGTGTCAGCCGTGAACG
This sequence comes from Acidobacteriota bacterium, assembly GCA_003222395.1. Taxonomy (GTDB): domain Bacteria; phylum Acidobacteriota; class Vicinamibacteria; order Vicinamibacterales; family CAVVIG01; genus Gp6-AA45. Next base: position 128,020 of record QHWB01000036.1, on the reverse strand, counting down.
CAGCCAGCGTCCTCCGACCTTGAAATTCGACGAGCGTGCTGTCGGGCGCCTTCACTATCTGGAGGCTCGGCCTCCCGTTTCGGCGCGGCCGCGAGGCGCGCTCGTGCTTCTTCACGCCTTTCCGCTGAACGCCCGCATGTGGGAGCCGCAGTTCGGGCTTGCCGACCGCGGCTGGCGCATCATCGCGCCCGAGTTTGCGATGGACGCGGTCCGTCTGAACGCGACCGCAACGACCGTCACGATGGACACGTACGCCGGCGAAGTGATCGATCTCCTCGACGCGCTGCACGTCGAAGACGCGGTCGTCGCCGGCTGCTCCATGGGCGGCTATCTCGCGTTTGCGCTGTACCGTCGGGCGCCGAATTACATTCGGGGATTACTGCTGGCCGACACGCGCGCGCAGGCCGACGCCCCGGAAGCGCTGCAGAGCCGGAAGAAGATGCTGCAGCTCGTCGCCGATAAAGGAACGCCGGCGGTCGTCGACGAGATGGTGCCGAAGCTGCTTGGCGAGACCACGAGGAAGACGAGACCCGAGGTGGTAGACCGGCTGAAATCGATCGCGCTGTCGACCTCGGCGGATGCCGTGGCGGGGATGATACGCGCGCTGATGACGCGTCAGGATGCGATGGCGGTGTTGTCGTCGATCCATTTCCCGACGCTGATCGTCGTGGGCGACGAAGATACGCTGACGCCGCCCGCGATGTCCGAGCAGATGCACAAGGCGATCGCCGGTTCGGAGCTGGCCGTCCTGCCGAAGGCCGGCCATCTGCCGAACCTGGAAGATTCGCAGAACTTCAACGAGGTCGTCGCGCGATTCCTCGACCATCGGATATAGTCGATCGAGTGGAACTCGTGCGTGCCCTGCGTGCTCTGCGGTCTCTGCGTTTCGCGATCGTGCTGACCGCAGCGTGGGTCGTCACCGCGACGCCCGGTGCCCAGGATCGCAAGACCCTCGATCTCATCCTCGATACGTACGTGCGCGACGGGTTCGTCTACTACCGCGCGCTCAAAATCGACCGAGCGAAGCTCGACAGCTATGTGGCGCAGCTCGGGCTGATAGCGCCCGACAAGCTGTCGCGCGACGAGCGGCTCGCCTTCTGGTTGAACGCGTACAACGCGCTGGTGCTCCGGACGGTCGTGGATCACTATCCGATTCAGGCACGCTCGAAGGAGTATCCGCCGAAGAGCATCAGGCAGATTCCAGGCGCCTTCGAGCGGCTCTCCCACCGCGTCGGCGGCAGCTCGCTGACCCTCGATCAAATCGAGCAGAACATCCTGCCGGACTTCCACGACCCGCGCGTCTACCTCGCGCTCGGTCGAGGCGCCGTCGGCGGAGGGCGCCTCCGCTCCGAAGCATTCACCCCCGAGCGGCTCGAGGCGCAGCTCACGGAGGTCGCGAACGAGTGCGCGACCCGGCCCGAGTGCATCCACATCGATCGGGAGAACAACAAGGTGAGCGTCAGCGCGATCTTTTCGTGGCGCGAAAAGGACTTCACCAGCGCGTACGCCGGCACCGTCTCTTCGGTTTTCTCCAACCGCAGCCCCATCGAACGCGCCGTCATCGGCCTCGTGGGACCGAAACTGTTGACCATCGAGAAGGACTTTCTGGACAAGAACACGTTCCAGCTTGCGTACGCACCCTTCGACTGGACGCTGAACGACCTCACGGGTCGCGGCGGGCGCTAGACCACGAAATAGTCGAAAACACGAAGCTCACGAAACACTCTTGTTGTACAAAACGGGTTTCGCGAGTTTCGTGTATGTCGTGGCCAATAGCCATGGATCTACAGTTGACAGACAAGGTCGCTATCGTCACCGGCTCCAGCAAGGGCCTCGGCTTCTCGACCGCTGCCGCGCTACTGGAAGAAGGGTGCAACATCACTATCTGCGCGCGGGGAGAGGTGGGGCTGGCGGACGCCATGTCGAAGCTGAGGCAGATTCCGGGCGGAGACGAGCGCGTTTTGGCCGTTCAAGCCGATCTCGCGACCGACAAGGGCGTCGCCGACGTCGTCCTCCGGACCGTTGACACGTTCGGTGGCCTCGACATCCTCGTGAACAACGTGGGGCTCGGCCGCGGCGGCGATATCGTCGCCACCACCGACGAAGAGTGGTTCGAGGCGTTCGATCAGACGCTGTTTCCGGCCGTCCGCGCGTCACGGATGGCGGTGCCGCACCTGCGCCGGCGCGGCGGCGGCGCCATCGTGATGATCGCGTCGATCTGGGGACGCGAGTCGGGGGGACGCATGACCTACAACGCCGTCAAAGCGGCCGAAATCAGCCTCGCGAAGTCGATGGCCCAGCAGCTCGCCAAAGACAACATCCGCGTGAACAGCGTGGCGCCGGGATCGATTCGTTTTCCGGGTGGGTCGTGGGATCGGCGCGTCCAGGAAGACCCGGCCGCAATGGAGGAGTTCGTCCGCCGGGAGATTCCCTTCGGGCGCTTCGGCCGCCCCGAGGAGGTCGGGGCGGTCGTCGCGTTCCTCGTATCGCCGCGCGCGAGCTGGATCAGCGGGGCAAGTGTGACCGTTGACGGCTGCCAGTCACGCTCCCTGATCTGATCTCGGGTTGCGACTCTTCGTGGCGCGCCTGGCTGTGGGATCGGCCGCCGCCGGCCATCTGACGGGGAACGGAGGGCCTGGAAACCCGGACGCGACCGCCAAATCCCTCGGGATTCTCATGCTCGCCGGTGTCCGAGTCGCCCGTATCGACTGAGTGAAGGAAGAAACCTCTGCGCCGCACGCGCGGCTCACCTACATCCATCTTCACCGACCCCCTTTGAAAAAGAATCACTCACAAAAAAAGAGTAGCAGTACTTCGCGGTCGGTCAAGAAAAAAAACGCGAAAAGTTACGCGCGGTTGCGCGCGAAGGCAACGGCGTATACCGGAATGCCGGCGAGGATGACGACAAACGTAATCACGCTGTTCGTCGTGTCGTTGACGAGCGAGTTCACGACGAACGCGGCGACCGCAACGATGAACAGCGCCGGCACGACCGGATAACCGATGACGCGATACGGACGCGGCAGGGCCGGCTGCTGCCGCCGCAGCCGGTAGATCGCCGCGACGCCGAGCGCGTAGAAGGGCCAGATCGCGAGGACGAACGTGTCGGTGAGCCGCTCGAAGCTGCGGCTCATCACGAGCGCCATGCCGAGGAGCGCGGCGAGCAGGATGGCTACGTATGGAGTCCGATACCTCGGATGCACCTTCGCGATGACCGGGAACAACAGCCCATCGTCGGCCATCGCGAAGAAGACGCGCGGCGAGGCCAGCATGCTCCCATTGAGTGAGCTGAACGACGAGATCATCACGAAAATCGAGACCAGCGCCACGCCGGCGCGGCCGAAGAGCGTCATCATCGTGTCGGCGGCGACGAGCGGCGAGCGAGCGACGGCGTCGATCGGGCTGACATACAAGTAGGCGACGTTGGTCAACAGGTAAATGACGATGATGGCGAGCGTGCCGACGATAATTGCCCGCGGCAGATTGCGCTGCGGATCCTTCACCTCGCCGGCCGCGAACGACAGATCGCCCCAGCCGTCGTACGCCCAGAGGATGCTCACGAGCGCGAGCCCCATCGCGCTCAGCGCGACCGGCGCCCCGGTCGACGCCGTCAGATGGGCGGCGCTCGCGCCGTGGCCCGACCCCAGCAGCATCGCCGCGAGGACGAGGAGCGCGAGAGCGCTGAACTTCATCCAGGTCGCGATCCCGACGATGAGAGCGCCCACAGTCGCGCCGCGAATGTTGACGGCGGCGGCAAAGGCGATGGCGCCCGCCGACAGCGCGCGTGACGCAATCGAGTGCTCGATCGGGTCGATGCCGAAGCTTCGAAGGAGGTATTCGCCGAAGACCGCGGCGATGCCGCCGAGGGCGGAAGCGCGGATCAGGACGAGCTCCGACCATCCGAAGAGAAACGCGGCCAGCCGTCCCCAGCCTTCGCGCAGGTAGGCGTAAAAGCCGCCGGTCTCGGGCAGCGCGGCCGCCAGCTCCGCCACCGACAACGCGCCGCACAAGGTAATTCCGCCCCCGAGCAGCCAGAGGCCGAGCATCAGCAGCGGACTCGGGACCTTCTGCGCGATGCCGGCCGGCGATCGGAAGATTCCCGACCCGATTGTGATGCCGACGACCAGCGCGACGCTGCTCCAGAGCCCGAGCGTGCGCGGTAGCCGTTCAGACGGCGATTCGGTCGTCTGCATCGGTCCTTTGTGCGCCTATCGCGCGAAGCGCGGGAGGCGCAACTTGTCCGCTCTAGCGCGTCAGCGCGGAGGCGCAGCGAAGCCTAGCACACGGCACGGTTAATGAAATGCGAACGAAGCACACAGAGTGAACTGTGACGTTCGTTCCAGGTATACGCGCGAGGGCAGCGCCTGCGGCTCGAGTGACTCTTCGACGCTGCTGAGGGTTGGTCTAGCCTTTCGAAGGCCGAACGCGTGCGCGAGCGAGGCGAGCGGGTTCCCAGCGCGCGGTTTGAGCGCGCTGGAGTGTCTGAGCGGGGTGGGCCCCGCGAGGAGGGAAGAAATGACTTCAGATATCAATGTGGCCGGTGTCGAACGCTGGGCTTCAGCGCTCGGCGGCGCGGCGCTCGCCGCCTACGGAATCCGGCAGCTGAAGGATCGATCCCCATCCGGCGCGGCGCTGACGGCGGCCGGCACAGCACTCATCTACCGCGGCGCCACCGGGCACTGCCCGATGTACTCGGCGGCTGGGATCAATACAGCTGATAGCAGGGACGATACGCGAACGGCGTTGTCGGGCGCGCGCGGCGTGAACGTCCAGGAGACGGTCACAATCAGCCGGCCAGCCGACGAGCTGTACCGGTTCTGGCGATCGTTCGAGCTGCTGCCGTCGTTCATGCACCACCTCGTATCGGTGGAGCAGCTCGACCAGTGTCGTTCGCATTGGGTGGCGAAGGCGCCCGCCGGCCGCACGATCGAGTGGAACGCTGAAATCATCAATGAAATCCCGGGCGAGCTCATTGGCTGGCGCACGCTCGACGGCTCCGAGGTAGTCAGCGCCGGCTCGGTCCGCTTCAAACCCGCCCCGGGCGGACGCGGAACCGAGGTCCGCGTCCGGCTGCAGTACGACCCGCCCGGCGGCAAGCTCGGATCGACGATCGCGTGGATGTTCGGCGAAGAGCCGTCGCAGACGATTCGCGAAGATCTGCGGCGCTTCAAGCGGCTGATGGAGACCGGTGAGATTCCAACAACCGACGGACAGCCGAGAGGGAACCGCTGATGAAAGCCGTTGTCTGGCATGGCACGAACGACGTTCGCGTCGAGCGCGTTCCGGATCCGACGATCCTCAACCCGCGCGACGCCATCATCCGCGTCACGACGACCGCGATCTGCGGCTCGGATCTGCACCTGCTCGACGGCTTCATCCCGACGATGAAGGCGGGCGACATCCTCGGCCACGAGTTCATGGGGGAGGTCGTCGACGTCGGCACGGAGAACACGAGGTTGAAGGTCGGCGATCGCGTCGTCGTGCCGTTCACGATTGCCTGCGGCCGCTGTTTCTTCTGCGAGCGGCAGCTCTGGTCCCTATGCGACAACTCGAACCCGAACGCCTGGATGGCGGAGAAGCTGTACGGCTTTTCGGGATCCGGATTGTTCGGGTACTCGCACATGATGGGCGGCTATGCCGGCGGCCAGGCGCAGTTCGTGCGCGTGCCGTTCGCTGACGTCGGACCGATCAAAATTTCCGACGGCCTCACCGACGAGCAGGTGCTGTTCCTGTCCGACATCTTCCCGACCGGCTATATGGCGGCGGAGAACTGCAACATCAATCCGGGCGACACCATCGCCGTCTGGGGATGCGGGCCTGTCGGACAGATGGCGATCAAGAGCGCGTTCCTGCTCGGCGCCGAGCGGGTCATCGCGATCGACGACGTTCCAGAGCGTCTGAAGATGGCGCAGGAGCAGAGCGGCGCCGAGACCGTCAACTTCGACGACGAGCAGGTGTTCGATCGATTGAAGGATCTGACCGGAGGCATGGGTCCCGATGCGTGCATCGACGCCGTCGGGCTCGAGGCGCACGGTCACACACTCGATTCGTACTACGACAAGGTGAAGACGGCGACGATGATGGCGACCGACCGTCCCAACGCGCTGCGTCAGGCGATCCATGCGTGCCGGAAGGGCGGCGTCGTGTCGATTCCTGGCGTGTACGGCGGGTTCCTCGACAAGATGCCGTTCGGCGCGGCGTTCGCCAAAGGGCTCACGTTCAAGATGGGGCAGACGCACGTCATGAAGTACATGCAGCCGTTGCTCGATCTCGTGCAGGAAGGCGCCGTCGATCCGTCGTTCGTCATCACGCATCGCCTGCCGATCGATCAGGCGCCGGAGGCATACAAGACGTTCCGCGACAAGAAGAACGAATGCATCAAGGTGATTCTGAAGCCGCACGGAGAGACGGTGCACTGAACGCTGAAATTGCTGATTTTTGACTGCTGATTGCTGATTGATTGCTGATCGCAGATTGATTACAGATTGCTGAATGATTGAATTCAATCCGACCAATCAATCAGCAATCTGAAATCTGCAATCAGCAATTTCCTTGTCAATGCGGCAGTTCGTTGTTCTCGGCCGCCGCTCGTTCCGTCAGCGTCGTCAGCTTCGACGGCGCCCAGTTCGACAGGCTCTGCCAGCCGCTGTGCCGTTCGTCGCCCGATCGATGGTCGATTGGACCCGGCAGCACGCGGTTGGCCAGGTTCATTCCAAGCGCGACCGCATCGGGCATGACGGCGTTCGCGATCACAGCCAGCTTGGCCGGCCATGTGATGATCAGCTCGGCGTCGCCGTGACGGCAGGCGTCGATGACCTGGGCTGCGGCACGTCCGGAATCGATCGACATCAGCGGAATCGAATCGGACACGGCGAACCATGTGAACTCGTCGCGATGGCGCCCCTTGAACCAGGCGTTGAACGGCGATCCGGTCCGCATCATGCCGGGACACACTGTCGTGACGTAGATCAGGTCTTTCGCGAGCTCGCCTCGCAGCGAGTCCGACAATCCGGTGAGCGCGAACTTGCTCGCGCAGTACGGCGCGAGATGCGGGACGCCGATCTTCCCGCCGATCGACGAGATGTTGACGATGCGCCCGCCGCCCTGGCGCCGCATGTGCGGGATCGCCGCGAGCATCGTGTGAAGCGGCGCCCAGAAGTGGACGGCCATCGCCTCCTCGAAGTCGCGCGGCTGCATGTGATCGAGCGGGCCCACCTGGATGATGCCGGCGTTGTTGATCAGCACGTCGATCGCGCCGTAGCGCGCGACGATGTGCTCGACGAGGCGTTCTGCCTGGGCGCGGTCGGTGATGTCGCACGCGAACGTCGACGCGTCGACGCCCCGGTCGCGGAGATCGTCGCGCGCGCGATCGAGCTCGGCCTGATCGCGCGCCGCCAGGAGCACGCGCGCGCCTTCGACGCCGAACTGCCGCGCCATCTGAAGCCCGAGGCCGCGCGATCCACCGGTGATGAGCACGGATCGGTCGCGGAAACTGATCCGGCGTATCGCGCGAAGACCTCGGCTGATCAGCGCGGCGCCCACTGTCAGCGCGCCCGCCGCAAGCGCCGTCTGCTGTGCCTTGTTGATCTTCATAGGCGGGACACCGAGCAAGGCGCGTACCTCACAAGCCATTTGCGATCAGCATTTAGGCCTCGGGCATTTGCCATTTGTTCGCCCCACCGTTATCATGCTGCGCCATGCTCCCGGCTCGACGGTCTCACCCCGAGAACGCGCTCGATGCAGCGCTGGAGCGACTGGCGTCCGGCCGTGTCGGCGAACGGCCGGATACTCCCGACCTCCACGTCACGGCGCTTCGGCGTCTTCCCGCGCTGGCAGCGCAGTATGTCCCCTTTCCGAAGCCGCTCGACCGCCGGCTGACGAACGCGCTGGAGGCCCGCGGCATCAAGCAGCTCTACACGCATCAGGCCGATGCGATCGAACACGCGATCAACGGCCGGAACGTCGTCGTCATCACGCCGACCGCATCGGGAAAAACGCTCTGCTACAACGCGCCTGTCCTGAACGCCGTCCTGCAGGACCCGTCGAGTCGCGCGCTGTACTTGTTTCCGACGAAAGCGCTTGCGCAGGACCAGCTCGCCGAGCTGCAGACGATGTGCGAAACGATCGCCATCGCCTCTGGCGATCAGATCGGCGTCTTCACGTACGACGGCGATACACCGCAGGACGCCCGGCGGACGATCCGGGCGCGCGCTCATATCGTGCTGAGCAATCCGGACATGGTGCATTCGGGCATCCTGCCGCACCATCCGCGATGGGCGAAGCTCTTCGAAAACCTGCGCTACGTCGTCATCGACGAGCTGCACGCCTACCGCGGCGTCTTCGGCAGCCATCTGTGCAATGTCCTGCGACGGCTGCGCCGCATCTGCAGACACTACGGATCGAATCCGGTATTCCTTTGTTCATCTGCGACGATTGCCAACCCGCGCGAGCTGGCGGAACGCCTGACGGAGCAGCCGTTCGAGCTGGTGGACCGAAGCGGTGCGCCGCGCGGCGAGAAGTTCTTTCTGTTCGTCAATCCGCCGGTCGTCAACCACCAGCTGGGAATCCGGCGCTCGTACCTGAGCGAGACGCGGCGAATCGCGTCTGAATTCCTGAAGCGCGATCTGCAGCTGATCGTGTTCGCGCAAAGCCGGCTGTCGACGGAGATCCTGACGACGTACTTGAAGGACGATTTCGAAGGCGTGCCCGGCACGGGCCGGGAGCCAGGGGCGGCGGGATCGGGCGATGCGCGCATTCGTGGCTATCGAGGCGGATACCTGCCGAACCGACGCCGAGAAATTGAACGAGGGCTGCGCGAAGGGACCGTTCGCGCCGTCGTCTCGACCAACGCGCTCGAGCTCGGCATCGACATCGGCGCGCTGGACGTGTCGGTAATGGCCGGCTATCCAGGCACGATCGCCGCAACGTGGCAGCGCGCCGGGCGCGCCGGGCGAAGGAGCGGGCGATCCGCTGCGGTGATGGTCGCCAGCAGCGCGCCGCTCGATCAGTTCGTCGTCAGAAATCCGTCGTACTTCTTCGATGCCTCGCCGGAGCGGGCACTGATCGATCCGGACAACCTTCACATCCTCGTCGACCACGTCAAGTGCGCGGCGTTCGAGCTGCCGTTCACGGGAAGCGAACAATTCGGCCGAGACTCCTCGACTGGTCCTCGGGGTGCCATGAGCAACGTCGAAGGTCATGATGTGCAGGAGATCCTCGCGGTTCTCGCAGAGCAGGGCCTTGTCCATCCCGAACTGCGACGTTCTGTTCTAGATATGCGCGGGGACAGCGCCAGCGGCTCGAGCGACCGCGAACCGGCGAGCGCGGCGGCGGTGTGCCCGAGCGGGGGCGAAATAGAAAAATGGGCCTGGACCAATGAGTCGTATCCAGCTGATGCCGTAAGCCTGCGATCCGTTTCGTCGGACAACTTCGTCGTCGTCGACACGACCGACGAGGCGCGCGTCATCGGCGAGACCGACTTCACCAGCGGTCCCGCGACGCTGCACCCCAAGGCGATCTACATCGTCGAGGCGAAGCTGTATCAGGTGGAGCGCCTCGACTTCGACGGACGTAAGGCATTCGTGCGCGAGATCGATTGCGACTACTACACGGACGCGATCACGTATACGAAAGTGACGCCGATCGATGTGTTCGCGGAGGATCGCCGCCCTGAAAGGGCCGCGCCACGGGATGCGGGTCTAGCGCGCGTCGCGGCAGCAGATGCGGTTGTAGCGCGGGCCTTTCAGGCGAGCGTCCGCGCACATGGAGAAGTCCACGTCGTCTCTCGCGTCGTCGGTTTCAAGAAGATCAAGTTCTACACGAACGAGAACGTCGGCTCGGGCGATCTCGATCTGCCCGAACAGCAGATGCATACGACGTCGTACTGGTTGACGATTCCATCGACGGTGATGGGCCTGCTGCCGTATGCGTCGGACGACCGCCGCGACGGCGTCGTCGCGCTCTCCTTCGCGATGCGTCAGGTCGCACAGCTGCTGCTGATGTGCGATCGGCACGACGTCGGCATCTCGATCGACTCGATGGAGCGCGACGCTTCAGCCGATCGAGAACGATCTCCTCGCATTTTCATCTACGACAACTACCCCGGCGGCATCGGATTCAGCGCGGCGCTGTTCGACATGCACGACGACTTGCTCGCCCGCACGCGACGCCTGATTGCCGAGTGCGATTGCGAGAACGGATGCCCGGGGTGCGTCGGGCCCGTCGGGAACACCGGACCGCTCGCGAAGGCGGCCGCGCTCGGAATCCTCGACTTGCTCATCCCGCCCATCGCCGCGAACGAGATCTCGCGCGGGCAGGACGCGGAGATTCAACCGTTTTGAGCTCCCTGGCCGATCGCATCCGCGGCATCGTGACGACGCAAAAGTCCGTCGCCGACGCCGCAATTTCGCGAATCCCTCATGAGAACGGATCCCGAATCACAAATCGCGGCGAATCCCGAATCCCGAATCCCGAATCCCGTGACTTGTCCGCGCTGGGCGGCACGCGATCCGGCGACTGCTTCGTCGTCGAACGCCGCTGGGAGCGGGGCGTACGGCACGGGCGCGAGACGATCGGCGCGATGGCAGAGTGCCTCGCTCACGCGGCGCCGTACGCGCCGCTGTTCACTGCAAACGCGCTCGCGCGCCCGCCGTTCGTCTTCTTCGATCTCGAGACGACCGGCCTGAACGGCGGCGCCGGCACGCACGCGTTTCTCGTCGGATGCGGATCGTTTGCGGACGATGGATCGTTCATGGTCCGGCAGTTCCTGGTCACGGCGAGCCGCGAAGAGCGCCCGCTGCTCGAGACGGTCGCCGAAATCCTGAACGGCGCAGGCGCGCTGGTCACCTTCAACGGCAAGTCGTTCGACGCGCCTCTGCTCGAGACGCGCTACCTGTTTCACCGGCTGGAGTGGACGGGCGGCCACGTTCCGCACGTCGACGTGCTGCACGCGGCACGGCGGTTTTGGAATCTGGGCGATTGTTCGCTGTCGTCGCTCGAGAAGCACGTCGTCGGCGCGCGACGAGTGGCGGACGTCGACGGATTCGAGGTCCCGGCGCGCTACTTCCAGTTCGTGCGCACCGGGAACGTCGAGCCGCTCGTTGCCGTCCTCGAGCACAATCGGCTCGATTTGCTCACGCTCGCGGCGCTCACATCGCGCCTGTTTCATCTCGCGCGCACCGGTTCGGCCGAAGCGCGCACCGCGCGGGAAGCGCTCGCGCTGGGACAGGTATTCGCACGCGCCGGAATGGATGGTCAGGCGCGCGAAGCGTTCGAGCGCGCGATAGCCTTGTCGGCGGCACCGGCTGGCGCCTTCGATGCGACGAAAATCGGCGCCCTTCGGGCGCTGGCCATCGCCTGGCGCCGCGTTCGTCGATTCGACGAAGCGGCGCGCTGCTGGCGCGAGCTCCTCCACATCCGCGGCTGCCCGGAGATTGTCGCCCGCGAAGCGAACGAGGCGCTCGCGATTCATCATGAGCACCGCGTGCGCGACCTCGCGGCGGCGAAGACATTTGCGTTGCGAGGGCTGGAAGCGGCGGCGTACCCCGCGCCCACGACGTGGACGCGGGCGGTGCATCACCGTCTCGCGCGGCTGGACCGAAAGCTGGTGAGGATTGAAAGTTTGAAGTTCGAAGTTTGAAGTACGAAGCGCTCGACGTCGAAGTACGAGATTGGAAGTGCTTCTTACTTCAGACTTCGTACTTCCGACTTTTATCGTGCGGCAGCCGTCTTCTTGGCAGTCGCTTTCTTCGCTGCTGCGGCGGTCTTCCGGCCTTCAGCTGTTTGCGCCCCGAACTTCTTCGTGAACCGCTCGACGCGCCCCTCGGTATCGATCAGCTTCTGCCGTCCGGTGAAAAACGGGTGGCAATTCGAGCAGATTTCGAGGTGCAGCTCAGGCTTCGTCGAACGCGTCTTCCAGGTGGCGCCGCAGGCGCACCTCGCCTCGACATCGTAGTACTTCGGATGGATCGCTGGTTTCATAAACCCTGAGTATAACATGGGTTAGCGGAGCGGCTGGAGCACCGCCACGGTGCCCGGCCCCGTCCCAATCCACCGCGAAAACGGATACGTCGCCGTCACGCGGTAACCGTCCAGCGGACCGAGCGACAGAACAGCCGCCGGCGAATCGACCGACCCGTCGTACCAGCGGTCGCGTCCGCGCGCGAAAACGGATCCGGGCCGGTAATTGATCCAGCCGTTCACTTCGTACGTGCCCCCGTCGATTGACGCCGCGGGCATGCCGTTCGCCACCAGATCGTGAATCGCCGTCCAGCGCGCGCGGTTGTACGACAGGAAGTCGTGCATCGCGGAGACGTCGAAGACCGCGGCCATGCCGAGAATCACGGTTGCTGCAATCGCGCGGCCGCGGGAGCGCGCGTTCAGCACGCCGAACGCGGCGAGCAGTGCGAGCGCGAGCCCGAGCGGCGTCAGCAGGTACCGATCCATGAAATCCGACAGAAGCGCCGACGGGACGAAGTAGCACAGGAGCGGCGCCGCGCAAACCAGCGCCGTCGCGCGATAGCGTCGAGGCGAAGCGTCGCCGACGGTTCGCAACCGACCCAGAATCGCCGACAGAGCGACGGCGCCGCCGGCGACGCCGACGAGCGTCAACACGTACCAGGCCGCCAGCGGCATCGTCGGCCACAAATCGCGTCGCGGCAGGTTGATCGGATTCAGTCCGAGGTCGTGCCATGTCGTGCCGACGAGCGGCAGGCGATGACGTCCGATGAGGAATACCGCGGCCGGCAGCACGGTCAGCGCGATCAGGGGCACGCGCGGGAGGCGCACCGAAACAAAGCAGAGCACCGGCCAGAGAAACAGTCCGAGGTAGACGTAGCTTTGCAGCGATCTGATTTGGAGCAGCCGCGCGGCGTGAAGCGGATGCGCGAGCGTTGCCGCAAGCTCCGCGTCGCGGAAGTGGTACAGCGCCGGCGTCCCGATGCGCGCCAGGATTGCGTTGTACGCGAGCAGCGCGACCAGCGGAATCAGTGTGATCGCCGCGGCGCTCCAATAGCGGCGGTTCGACATGTGTCGGACCGGTCTTGGACCCGTGTGCGACCCGTCCCAGGCCTCCCCGATCCGGACGATCACTGCGACGGTCGCGCCGGCGGCGACGGCGACGCCGATGTGTCGGATCAGCGTTGCGGCGGTGAACGCCGCCGCAGCGGCCGGCCAATCGGCGCGGCCGCCGCCAACGATGTATCGCGCCGCGAACACGCATCCCCAGACCGCGCACGCGACGAACGGCACGTCGGTCATGAACGTGAACGCGAGGCCGAAGAATACGGGACAGAACAGCAGGGCCGCGGCTGCGGCCACGGCGACCAGACGATCGGCGCCAAGCGTCCGCATCAGCGCGTAGACGCCGACGCCCGCCAGCCACGCGAGGACCAGCGTCGACACGCGCAGAGCCGTAAACGAGAATCCCGCAGGCAGACAGAAGAGCGCGCCCCACAGCAGCTGTGCGGCGAGCGGTACGGACGTCCAGTCGGTGAGCTGGAAACGATGTTCCGCGACGAGCGTACGCACGGCATGTCCGTACGCCCAGTCGTCGAGGATCGGAAAGTCTCCCGATGGATTGACGATGAGGATGGCGGCGAGCCAGATCAGGAACAGCGCCGTAATGGCGAGATTCGTCACGGCATGACCGTCGATCGCGGATGTGATCCGGCGGATACGTCTCGGTGACGGGATACTCATCTTTCGCCGGCCACTTCCAATTCTTCGGCGGAATCTTCGTCGCGACGATGAGCGGCTGTGCAGACGCCGCGCCGGCCCCTCGGCGCGTCCGCCGCAGCGCGTCGCCGAGCAGCCGCTCGCTGCGGCCGTCGCCGTACACCCACGCGGTGACGCAGAAACTGCAGCCGAGCGCGATCGCCCGATCGAGCGCTCGCGCCGACTCCTCGTCGTCCGATCCGGTCCAGCCGCCCATGCCCCACATGCCGTACCCGATCTCGGAGACATTCCAGCCGGTCCGGCCGAACCGTCGGTGGCGCATTACGACGACGTCCGCCGGGCGGTCTTGACTGGATAAGCAGGCCGCGCCGGTTTCACCTGCGGGTTCTTCTTCAGCTCGTCGAGCGCGACCTGAATCGCGCGTTCCAGCTGCGGATCGCGTCCGGCGATCACGTCGGCCGGCGTCTGTTCGACGTCGATGTCGGGCGGCACGCCTTCGTTCTCGACGACCCATCCCTTGTCGGGCGCCCAGATCGCGAGGTTCGGCGCCGTCACCGTGCCGCCGTCCATCAGCACCGGAAATCCGAGAATGCCGACGAGGCCGCCCCACGTGCGGCGGCCGACGATCGTGCCGACCTTGAACTTGCGGAACATCCACGGCAGGAGATCGCCGCCAGAGCCGGCGGTCTCGTCGATGATCATCACCTTCGGCCCCTGAATGGATGCGCTCGGCGTCTTCATGTCGGCGCCGTAGCGCATCGCCCAGTAGGCGATCATCGGCTTCTGGAGGTTGTCGATGTAGTAATCGGCGAGGCTGCCGCCGCCGTTGTGGCGCTCGTCGACGATCACCGCCTCTTTGTGCGTCTGCGGGTAGAAGTACCGCTTGAAGTAGGTGAACCCCTGACCGGCGGTATCGGGAACGTAGACGTACGCGACCTTGCCGCCGGTCGCGGCATCGACTTTCCTGATGTTCGATTCCACCCAGTCGCGATTCCGCAGCGCCGCCTCGTTCGCGATTGGAACGACCGCCACGGTGCGTGATCCGGTGCCGTCTGCATTCGGGCCGACGGTGATCTCCACGATCTTTCCCGAGGTGTTCTCGAAGAGACTGTACAAGTTGGTCGGCGAGCGGAGCTCGCGGCCGTTGACGGCGAACAGGTACTCGTCGGCTTTGACGTTGACGCCAGGTTCGGTGAGCGGCGCGCGCAGCTGCGGATTCCAGTTCAGCCCGTCGTACACCTTCTTGAAGCGATAACGTCCGTTCTCGATCGTGTAATCGGCGCCGAGCAGGCCGCCCGGCACCGTCTTCGGATCGGCGAGCGTCTCGCCGCCCGTCTCGCGGCTGTGGCCGACCGAGAGCTCGCTGAGCATCCACTGCATCAGGCGCGTGAGATCCTCGCGGACCGCGAGATGCGCGACGAACGGCTCGTACTTCGCGCGGACAGCCTTCCAGTCGTTACCGTGCATCCCGGGGTCGTAGAAGTAATCGCGGTTGATGCGCCAGCTCTCCTCGAACATCTGCGCCCACTCGGCGCGCGGATCGATGCGCACCTCGACCGCGTCGAGATTCAACTTCGCGTCGGGCGATTCGCCTTTCTTCGCCGCCACGATCGTCCACTCCGACTTCGCGCGAACGAGAATCTTCCTGCCGTCGAACGACACGTGGTACTCGTCGGCGTCGACCACCGGCTCCGTCTTCCGCGATTTCAGATCGAACCGCTGCAGCGAGGTCTTGCCGTCGGCGGTTTTCAGGAAGTAGATCTGTCCTTCCGCGCCCGGAGCGAGCGCCTGGTAATCGCCGGCGGGAATCGGAAGATCCACGATCCGATACGAGAGGCCGTCGAAATCGATAGCCGTCGGCGCGAGCTCGTCCTTCTTGTCTTCCTTTTTCTCGTCCTTTGCCGGCGCTCCCTTCTCCTCGTCGCTTTCCTTCAGCAGCGGCGACGGATCGTCCTTGCGGAGCACCGCGACGTAAATCGAGTTGGTGACGCGCGAGTCTTCGTTGGCCAGCGAGAACCAGTTCTTCACCGGACCGGCGTCGGTCGACGCGAAGAAGTACATGTACTTGCCGTTCTTGTCGAAGACCGGCTCGCTCACTTCGCTGAGCCCGTCGGTGATCGGGTACGACTCTCCCTGATCGAGCGAATAGACGTGCACCGTCTGAACGTAGGAGGGGCTGTTCAGCGTGTACGCGAGCCACCGCGAATCGGGCGACCACGCCGTTGTCAACGTCTTGATCGGCGAGTACATGTATTCGCTCGCGATTTTCCTGGTCACGCCGGACGCGAGATCGACGAAGTACACGCTGAACGAATTGTCGACGAACGAGAGCTTCCGGCTGTCGGGCGCCCAGACCGGACGTTCGTAGTAGCCGGCGCCGCCCGGCTTGTAATGCCTGCGCTCGCCCTTGCCGTCCTGCGGCGCGACGACGAGCTCGTATTCGCCCGATTCGTCGGAGAAGTACGCGATCTGCTTCCCATCCGGCGACCACACCGGGCTGCGCTCGTGAATGCCCACCGTGCCGGTCAGGTTGCGCGCGTCTCCTTTTTCCGCAGGCACGGTGACGATCTCGCCGCGGAAGTCGAACACCGCGCGTGCGCCAGACGGCGACAGCGCCGCGTTCCGCACGTACTTCGCGCCGCTGACGAAGCGCGGCCGGGTCTCCTCGAGATCGGCGGCGACGCCGATGGTCAGCTTCTGACTGGTCTTCGCCGCGGGATCCAACAAGTGGAGATAACCGGCCTGTTCGTACACCACGTGGCCGCCGCCGGCGGCGAGCGAGAGCACGGGGAAGTCGTCGTGACGCGTCAGCTGCGTGACGGCTTTGGTCCGCGGCTCGAACGAGAACAGGTTGAACTCGCCGTTGCGGTCCGATCGGAAATAGACCGTGTCGCCGATCCACGCCGGATCGGCATCGTTGGCGCGTCCCGACGGCTGGGGAATCCTGTCCACGCGATGATCGCCGACGTGGTAGATGAACACTTCCGACGTCTCGCCGCCGCGGTAGTGCTTCCATTGCAGAAAAGCGGGCGGCAGCGGGTTGTAGGCGATTCGGTCGGCGGCGGCGGTGTAACTCGCGCGCGAAGCGTGCGGAATCGGCAGCGGCTGCTCGATGCCTCCGTCGACCGGCACGGTGAACAGCTGGGTGTAGCGATTCGTGTACGAGGCGCGTCCCGACCTGAACACGACCGACTTTCCGTCGGGCGTGAACCCCTGCACGAGATCGGCGCCCGGATGCCACGTGAGCCGCCGCGGCACGCCGCCGGCGACTGGAACGATGTAGACGTCGGTGTTCCCCTCGTACTGCGCGCTGAACGCGATCGACGCGCCGTCGGGGGAGAATGCCGGATTCGATTCCCGGCCGAGATCTCCCGTCAGCCGCCGGACGTTCCCTCCGTCGAGATCGCACACCCACAAATCGGCGGCGTAGATGAAGGCAATGTGACGTGCGCTCACGGCCGGCTGCGTGAGCAGCTTGGTATCGGCGACATCCGGTCCGCCGGCGGTACGAGCGGCCGGGGACAGGACAAGTGCGATGAACGAGACAACCAGCAGCAGAAACGTTCGCTTCATGCGGTCCTCATCAGGTGAACCGTGAGTGTACAATCCGCGACCATGATCAGCCACGAAATCATCGGCGACGACATGCAGGCGGTGGTCATTTCGATGAGCGCCGGCGACGAGGTGCGAGCCGAGGCCGGCGCGATGACCTACATGACCGACGGCATCGAGATGGATGCGCGGATGCAGGGCGGCCTGCTCGGCGGCCTGAAGCGCAAGTTCCTTGCCGGCGAAAGCCTGTTCCTCACGTTCTTCCGCTGCGCGACGCCGTCGGCAAAGGTGGCCTTCAGCGGCCCCTATCCCGGCAAGATCATCCGGATGGCGTTGCAGAACAGCGCAGTCCTGTGCCAGCGCGACGCGTTTCTGTGCGCCGCCGGACAAATCGACATCAACATCGAGTTCACCAAGCGGCTCGGCGCCGGCTTTTTCGGCGGCGAAGGGTTCATCCTGCAGCGACTCGAAGGATCCGGCGAGGTCTTCATACACAGTGGCGGCACCATCATCCAGATGGAGCTGAAGACGGGCGAAAAGCTGCGCGTCGACACCGGATGCCTGGTCGCATTCGATCCGACCGTCGGCTACGACATCGAGTTCGTCGGCGGCATCAAGACGGCGCTGTTCGGGGGAGAAGGGCTGTTCTTCGCGTCGATGACCGGACCCGGCCGCGTCTGGGTGCAGACGCTGCCGTTCTCCCGTCTCGCCGACCGCATCATCCGGGCGAACCGCGGGGATCGGGAAGAAGTGAAGCGCGACTTCGGCGGTACTTTCGGCGCTATCGGCGATCTGATTGGCGGAGATTCGTAGCGTGATCGGCCGGTCTACAGACCGGCCCCGCTAGCCTGCGAGAGGCAGCGCCGTCCCCGTATTCAGCCGCGCGGCGGCAATCGTCGGGAGCTCCGCGGCATACAGGAGGGCCGATGCGACCGACGCCGCGGTGATGAACGGACACAGACGAAGAACGTCTTTGCCGAACGGCAGGTTTTCGATGAACGGGTTATATATCACGGGCGACAGTCGTCAGGGACTTCGTACAACACCGTATCAGGGTAGCCATGAAGTCCCGCGTCGAAGCCGCCGATCCGCTCGACGCCGACGCGGTTGACCGTGCTGATTGAAAACGTGGCGACGACGTGCGGCAGCGCGCACGCAAACGATTTCGGAACGGCGCCGAGCGGACCGCGCGTCGGCCAGAGCAGGAACCGGCGCGTCGCCGCGGCGGTCGGACGGTGTGAGGCGTCGAACGCGTCGGGAAACATCAGCGGCGCCAGCGTGGCCGGCTTCGGCGTCCAGGCACGGAACGTCGACCCCGCGTTCTCGACGGCGTAGAAGTAGTACTGGTCGTATCCGAAGACCAGTGAACCGCGCGGCACCCATCGTTCGATGAACCGCGTAAGCAGCGCCGGATCACGATAGT
Source organism: Acidobacteriota bacterium (assembly GCA_003222395.1). Taxonomy (GTDB): domain Bacteria; phylum Acidobacteriota; class Vicinamibacteria; order Vicinamibacterales; family CAVVIG01; genus Gp6-AA45. Next base: position 109,371 of record QHWB01000036.1, on the reverse strand, counting down.
CCCACGTCTGCCATACCGCGACGTACTTGGCCGCACGGCCCGCCGCGAACAGAACCGCGACCGCCAACCACAACGCCAGCACCGTCCTGGAGGCGACGGCGCGCTCGCCCGCGACGACGGAGGCGGCGATCGTGGTGACGAACAGCGGCACCACGAAGTACGAGCTCGAAAGGAACACGTGGTTCGTGAACTCGAAGTGAAACGCCGTGTTGAGGAAACACGCGGCCCAGAGCGCGAGCAGCGGAATCGGAACGAGAAGGCGCCAGCGGTTCGTCCGCCGCCGATTCCAGATATGAAGACCGGCGATGACCAGCAGCGCGGCGACGGTGACTGCGGGCGTGATGCTGTTGCGCACGTCGAGGTTCCAGTCACGTCTGACGCCGGCGAGCAGCCTCGTCTGCGGATCGACCTGCGTGCTTCGCAGGTGCCACAGCACCCAGCCGATCGGCGTCAAGCCGAGGTGGTGGACCCACAACAGGCAGCCCGCCATGACGACGGCGCCCGAGCAGAGAAGCGCCGTCGCTGACGCGGCTCGAAAGCGGCGCCGCAGCGGGAGCGCGACCAGCACGGCGAACGTCGCCGCCACCAGTGGAAACGTTCGCGGCGTCGTCAGCGCGGCAAGCAGAAGACAGACGCCGGCGGCGAGCGATGCGAAGACCGCACACGATCGTTCCGGGCGTTCGAGCGCGACGATGATTGCGACGAAGGCCGTGACTTCGAGCGCGATCGCGAACGTGTCCATGCGGCCGTTCGCCGACGTCGTGCCGATTTCCGGCGACAGCGTGACGAGCGCGAAGGCGAGCGCGGGCCAGCCGCGCGCGGCGCCCGCGCGCCGCATCAGCCACGCGGCGGCGGCCGCCGCCGCCACCGCGCCTGCGGCGCAGATCAGCCGGACCGCGAACGCCGAGAGTCCCAGAAGATGGATCGAGAGCGCGGTGACCCGGAAGAACACGGGTCCATAGGCGTCGGAAAGGGGTGTGTAGGACGGCCCGGGCGGAAGGATGGACGGAATGCCGGGCCGGCCGAGCGCGATGGCGTACGCGGCCGACGCGATGTAATTCTCATCGAGCCACGGAATCGGCACCCGCGCCAGGGTGACGACCGACAGCACGATGGCCGCGCCGCTCGCAATCCATGCCGCGCGCGCGATCGCGCGCGGCACCGGACTGGAGCTCACGATTTGCCGTTGGACATCGAAGCGAGGAATTCCTGGTTGGTCTTGGTCTTCGCCATCCGCGACAGCAGCAGCTCCATCGCCTCGACCGCCGAGAGCGGCGTCAGCACCTTCCGCAGCACCCAGACGCGACTGAGATCCTCTCTCGCGATGAGGAGCTCCTCCTTCCGCGTGCCGCTCTTGGTGATGTCGATCGACGGGAAGACGCGCCGATCGGTCAGCTTGCGATCGAGATGGATCTCGAGGTTGCCGGTGCCCTTGAACTCCTCGAAGATGACCTCGTCCATGCGCGAGCCGGTGTCGACGAGCGCGGTCGCGATGATCGTCAGCGACCCGCCTTCCTCGATGTTTCGCGCCGCGCCGAAGAACCGCTTCGGCCGCTGCAGCGCGTTGCTGTCGACGCCGCCGGAGAGCACCTTGCCCGACGGCGGGACGATGGTGTTGTAGGCGCGCGCCAGACGCGTGATCGAATCGAGCAGGATGACGACGTCCTTCCTGTGCTCGACGAGGCGCTTGGCTTTCTCGATGACCATCTCGGCAACCTGCACGTGCCGCTGCGCCGGCTCGTCGAACGTCGACGAGATCACTTCACCGCGGACCGAACGCTGCATGTCGGTGACTTCTTCGGGCCGCTCGTCGATGAGCAGCACGATGAGGTACACCTCGGGGTGATTGTTTGTGATGCTGTTCGCGATGTTCTGCAGCAGCATCGTCTTGCCGGTGCGCGGCGGCGCCACGATGAGGCCGCGCTGTCCCTTGCCGATCGGCGTCATCAGATCGAGGACGCGGGCCGAGAGATTGTCGCCCTCGGTTTCGAGCCCGATGCGGTTCTGCGGGTAGAGCGGCGTCAGGTTCTCGAAGAACACTTTCTCGCGCGCGCGCTCCGGCGGCTCGAAGTTCACCGCCTCGACTTTGATCAGCGCGAAGTAGCGCTCGCCGTCCTTCGGCGACCGGATCTGGCCCGATACCGTGTCGCCCGAGTGCAGATCGAACTTGCGAATCTGCGACGGCGACACGTAGATGTCGTCGGGGCCCGGCAGGTAGTTGTAGTCGGGCGCTCTGAGAAATCCGAACCCGTCGGGCAGCACCTCGAGCACGCCCTCGGAGAAGATGAGGCCGCTCTTCTGTGCGCGCGCCTTCAGGATTTCGAAGATCAGCTCCTGTTTGCGCATGCCGGTCGCGCCGGGGACGTCGAGCCCCTTGGCGACCCCGGTCAGCGCACCGACGCTCATGTCCTTCAGCGTCGAGAGCTCCAGTTTTTCGGGAGGTGGCGTCGCTTGCCCGGCGCCGTTTCCGCCGCTGCCGTTCGGCTTGGCGGCTCCGGCGCTATCGGTGGCGTCCGGCCCTTCGGCACGCTCACCCCTCGACTCCGCTCGGGGTGACCCTGAGCTCGTCGAAGGGTCAGGACCGCCGCGAGCGTTGTCGAGGGGCGGCTTCAGCCGGACGTCTTCGTTCCCCCGGATGTCTTGTTGGTGAGTCGGTCGATCAGTTTCCACAGTTCGTCCAGTCCTTCGCCCGTTTCCGCCGACACGGCGGTCGCGGGATGTTCAAACACGGCTTCGATCGTGCGCATCGCGCGCAGCCGTTCCTCGCGCGACAGTTTGTCAATCTTGGTCGCGACGATCGCTCGCGTCGCAACGTTGTCGGTCAACCAGCTCCAGGCCGCCAGGTCGTTCTCGAGTCCCGGATGCCGCGCGTCGACGACGAGCAACGCGGATCGTCGGGCGGGAGGGGCTTTCCCTTCCCGCCTATCCCGCGTGTCCTGCCCAAAGTACGCGCGCGTCAGCGAAGCAAACGCGCTCGTATCGCCCCGCGCGTACCCGTATCCGGGCAGATCGACCAGATACAGCGACTCGCGGCCGCCGCGTGCGACTCGATAGATGTTGGCCAGCCGTGTCTTGCCCGGCGCGGCGCTCGTGCGCGCGAGACGCTGACGAACCAGCGCGTTGATCAGGCTCGACTTGCCGACATTCGAACGGCCGACGAGCGCGATTTCAGCGAGGCCGTCGCGCGGCAGATCGCTTGCGCTCGCAGCGCTTCGAACGAAGCTGGCCTCGATTTTCACGGGATTTGGGATTCGGGATTCGGGATTCGAATCCCAATCCCCAATCCCGAATCACGACCGCATCAGTGGGTAATCGTGTCGTCCACGATCGCGTCGACCGGCTCCGGCTGCGCCGGCGCGGGCAGACGGCCCGCGAGCGGCTCGGCCAGCGCGATCTTGAGGACCTCGTCCATCGTCTGGACCATGTAGACGTTCAACGTGTCCAGCACGTTTTTCGGTATGTCCGCCAGATCCTTTTCGTTGTCTTTTGGCAGGACGATGTTCTTCACGCCCGCGCGGTGCGCGGCGAGCACTTTCTCTTTCACGCCGCCGATCGGCAGCACCTTGCCGCGCAGCGTGATCTCACCCGTCATCGCAACGTCTTTCCGCACCGCCACGCGCGTCAGCGCCGAGACGAGCGCCGTCGCGAGCGTGATGCCGGCCGACGGTCCATCCTTCGGAATCGCGCCTTCCGGCACGTGGACGTGGACGTCGGTGCGCTTGTTGAAATCCTTCTCGATGCCGAACTCCTCGGAATTCGCGCGCACGTAGCTCATTGCCGCCTGCGCCGACTCCTGCATCACGTCGCCGAGCTTTCCGGTGAGCGTCAGATGTCCTTTGCCCGACATCAGCGTCGCTTCCGTCACGAGAATCTCGCCGCCGACCTCGGTCCAGGCGAGACCGGTCGCAATCCCGATCTCGTTCGTCTCTTCCGCCATCGTGTTGCGGAAGCGCGGCACGCCGAGGTATTGGGTGACCTTCTCGGACGTGATCTCCTCGCCGAAGCTCTTGCCCTCGACGACGACCTTGCGCGCCACCTTGCGGCAGATCGATGAGATCTCCCGTTCCAGGTTTCTGACGCCGGCTTCGCGGGTGTAGCGGTTGATCACCGTCTGAATCGCTTCGTCGGTGAACGAGATGTTCTCCTTCGTCAGGCCGACGCCTTCGACCGCCTTCGGCGAGAGGAACTTCTTGGCAATCTCGACCTTCTCGAGTTCCGTGTAGCCGGCGAGCTGCAGCACTTCCATGCGGTCGCGCAGCGCCTGCGGGATCGTGTGGAGCACGTTCGCCGTGCAGATGAACATCACGTGCGAGAGGTCGTACTCGACGTCGAGGTAGTGATCGAGGAACGTGTGGTTCTGCTCGGGATCGAGGACCTCGAGGAGCGCCGCCGACGGGTCACCGCGGAAGTCCATCGACATCTTGTCGACTTCGTCGAGCAGGAAGACCGGGTTCATCGTGCCGGCCTTCTTCATCATCTGGATGATCTGGCCGGGGAACGCGCCGATGTAGGTGCGGCGATGACCGCGGATCTCGGCCTCGTCTCGGACGCCGCCGAGCGACAGGCGCACGAACTGACGGTTCATCGCGCGCGCAATCGACTTGGCGAGCGACGTCTTGCCGACTCCGGGCGGTCCGGAGAAGGTGAGGATCGTCGCCTTCGGCTTCTTGACCAGCGCGCGGACCGCGAGGAACTCGAGGATGCGTTCCTTGATCTTCTCCAGCCCGTAATGATCTTCGTTGAGGATCTCTTCGGCGCGCTTCAGATCGCGGCTCTCGCGGCTCTTCTTGTGCCACGGCACCGCAATCAGCCAATCGAGGTAGTTGCGCGAAACGGTGGCCTCGGCCGACATCGGCGGCATCGCCTCCAGGCGCTTCAGCTCCTGGATGGCTTTCTCCTCGACGTCCTTCGGCATCTTCGCCGTTTCGATCTTCTTCTTCAGCTCGTCGACCTCGTTGCCCTTCTCGTCCTTGCGGCCCAGTTCTTTCTGGATCGCTTTCATCTTCTCGTTGAGGTAGTACTCCTTCTGTGCCTTCTCCATCTGCTTCTTCACGCGAGACTGAATGCGGCGATCCACCTGGAGCTTGTCCACCTCGATCTCGAGGATGCCAGCGATGCGGTTCAGACGTTCGATCGGCGAGATGATTTCGAGCAGGTTCTGCTTCTCGTCGACGCCGACGAGCAGGTGCGCGGCAATCGTGTCGGCGAGCTTGCCGGGATCGTCGACGCGGACGGCGGCGATCATTGCGTCGTAGTGCAGGTTGTTCGACAGCTTCACGTACTGCTCGAACAGCGCGACGACGCGGCTCATCGTCTGCTCGGCGTCGGCGCTCGTCTCGCGCTGCTTGGGCAGCACCTTGACGACGACGCGGTAGAAGCCTTTGTCTTCCTTCCACTCGACGGCGCGGGCGCGATCGACCCCTTCGACCAGGACCTTGATGTTGCCGTCAGGCAGCTTCAGGCTCTGAACGACGTTGGCGACGCAGCCCATCGTGTAGATGTCTTCGGGCCGCGGATCGTCGACCGACGCATCGTGCTGCGCCGCGAGGAAAATGCGCTTGTCCTTCAGGAGCGCGTGCTCCAGCGCCCGGGTGGACGAGGGCCGTCCGATGACGAACGGCATCATCATGTGAGGAAAAACGACGACGTCTCGCAGCGGAACTATCGGGAGAGTTTCGTAAACTTCCAAGGGTGTTTCCAATGTGAGCCTATCCCGCTTTCTCGATCAACGTGATGGGCTTGTCCTTGGCGAGGACCACCTCACGCGTAATCGTGACCTCGCGCACCTTCTTCTGATTCGGCACCTGATACATCAGGTCGAGCATCAGGTCTTCGATGATCATCCGGAGGCCGCGCGCGCCGATCTTCCGTTCGAGCGCCGATTCCGCGATCGCCTCGAGCGCATCGTCGGTGAACCGGAGCTTCACGTTCTCGTACTCGAACAGCTTCATGTACTGCCGCGTGATGGCGTTGCGCGGCTGCGTGAGGATCTGGATGAGGGCCGCCTTGTCGAGCTCGTGCAGCGTGCCGATGACCGGCAGGCGGCCGACGAACTCGGGGATGAGACCGTACTTGATGAGATCCTGCGGCTCGAGCTGCTCGAGCGTCGCGCCGATGTCGCGCGACCGGATCGACTTGACGTCGGCCTTGAAGCCGAGCGTCTTCTTGCCGACGCGGCGCTCGATCTGCTTGTCGAGCCCGACGAAGGCGCCGCCGCAGATGAAGAGGATGTTCGTCGTGTCGACCTGGAAGAATTCCTGATGCGGATGCTTGCGTCCGCCCTGCGGCGGGACGTTGGCGACCGTGCCCTCCAGGATCTTCAACAGCGCCTGCTGGACGCCTTCACCCGACACGTCGCGCGTGATCGAGGGGTTCTCGTCCTTGCGGCAGATCTTGTCGACTTCGTCGATATAGATGATCCCCTGCTGGCATTTCTCGATGTCCCCGCCCGCGGCCTGCAGCAGCTTGAGGATGATGTTCTCGACGTCCTCGCCGACATAGCCGGCTTCGGTGAGCGTCGTGGCGTCGACGATCGTGAAGGGAACCGAGAGCAGCTTGGCGAGCGTCTGCGCGAGCAGCGTCTTGCCGGTGCCGGTGGGGCCGATCAGCAGGATGTTGCTCTTGGTCAGCTCGATGTCGTTGCGGCTGCGCGGCTGCTTCTGGATTTCAATCCGCTTGTAATGGTTGTAGACGGCGACGGCCAGCTTCTTCTTCGTCCGCTCCTGGCCGATGACGTACTCGTCGAGGAACTTCTTGATCTCCTGCGGGGTGGGCAGCGAGGACCGCGTGCCGCGGTTCTCGAACCGATTGTCGTCCGCGATGATGTCGTTGCAGACCTCGACGCATTCATCGCAGATGAAGACGGTCGGTCCCGCGATGAGCTTGCGGACGTCGTTCTGGTCCTTGTTGCAGAAGGAGCAGCGGAGGACCTCGGTTTCGCCGGCCTTTTTCACCATTTACGCCCTTTTGCGGATGACATCATCAATAATACCGTATTCCTTGCCCTGATCGGCCGTCATGATGTAGTCGCGCTCGGTATCTTCCTGAATACGTTTTTCGACTTGACCCGTGTGATTGACCAGAATGGCATTGATGCGCTCCCGCATGCGCAGAATCTCACGGGCTGCAATATCAATATCGGTCGCTTGGCCCGCCAATCCAGACATCAGCGGCTGGTGAATGACGATCCGTGAATTTGGAAGCGAGAAGCGCTTTCCTTTCGCCCCCGCGGCCAGGAGCACCGCGGCCATCGACGCGGCCTGGCCGATGCAGATGGTCTGGACGTCCGGCTTGATGAACTGCATCGTGTCGTAGATGGCGAGCCCAGCCGTGATCGAGCCGCCGGGACTATTCAAGTACAACTGAATGTCTTTGTCGGGATCTTCGGCTTCGAGGAACAGCATCTGCGCGATCACGAGATTGGCGATCCCGTCGTCGATCGGCGTGCCGATGAAGATGATGCTGTCCTTGAGCAGCCGCGAGAAGATGTCGTAGGCGCGTTCGCCGCGATTGGTCTGTTCGACGACCATGGGGACGAGCTGCTGGCGCGGATCAGGTCGCATAAAGTGTCGGGTTTGCTGCTGGCTTGTCGGGGAAGTTCGTGCGTCGCGAAGGGTTGTGTTACGAATTCCCCGCGATTGTAGCACGCGACATCACGAAGTCAATTGACTTCTCCCGCCGCAAACCTGCGGCGACGCGCGACAAGCCTCCTTCTTTCTCGAGCGCCGCGCGCACGGCCGCAGTCGTGCGGCCGGTGCGTTCCGCGTAACGCTCCACCTCGCGATCGACCTCGTCTCCCGTGACGTCGATCCGCTCGCGTCGCGTCACTTCCTGCAGCACGAGCGCCGCGGCGACCGATTCACGGGCGACCTCGCGCTGGCTTTCGCGGAAGGCGTTCCAGTCGATGCCCGCCTGACGCGGATCGATCTGCTGATCCATGAGGCGATGCGCGAACTCCTCGACGCGGCGATCGACTTCGCGTTCGACGAGCGAGTCGGGCGCGTCGAACGGCAGCCGCGTGGCCAGCTGCTTCATGAGCTCGCCGCGGACGTCGCGCTCCGCTGCATGTCGCGCCTCGTGCTCGAGGTCCTCGCGGACGCGCGCGCGGAGCGCATCGAGCGATTCGACGCCGAGATCCTTCGCGAATTCGTCATCGAGCTCGGGCAGGACACGACGTTTCAGTCCTTTCACCGCCACTGTATACGACATATCGCTGTTCGCAAGCTCCCCGATCGGGTAGTCCTCGGGGAAATGCACCGTGAAGGACTTCGTCGCGCCTGCGGTGAGGCCGAGCAACTGCTCGTCGAACCCGGGAGGATTTGCTTTGGCCCCGAGCTCGATCGGAACATCGTGGTGCGAGTCAGGTTTGCCGCTCGCGTCGCGCCGTTCGAGGTCGACCACAGCTGTATCGCCGTGATCGAGGCCGCGCCCTTCGATCGGCTCGAATCGCGCGGATCGCTCGCGCAGCCGTTGCAGCGCGCCGTCGACGGCTTCTTCGGCGATGTCGACGCGCGGACGATTCAGGGCGATCGTGGAGAACTCGCCCGGGTCGAACGACGGTACCGTGTCGAACGACGCCGTGAACGTCAACGGCTGACCTTCTTCGAGCGTGACGTCGCGGACATCGGGCGTGTCGACCGCCTCGACGCCGCGCTCGCGCAGCGCGTCGTCGACGGCGCGCGGAATAAGGTCGTGCGCGACGTCGTGAAGAATCTGATCCTTGAACCGCTGCTTGATGACGCGCGCCGGCGCTTTGCCTGGCCGGAAACCCGGAATCTTCGCGCGCCGCGAGTAGTCGCGCGCCACGCGATCGATTTCGGCCGCGACCACGTCCTGAGGGATCTCCACGCGCACGTTCTTGCGCGTCTCGTTGACGTCGACGAATTCCGTTTTCATTTATCTATCTGGTAATTGACCCCGCGACACAGGCCGCAGTGTGGAGGTCCTCATGCGTGATCGCAATGTGCCATTCACGCCGCACGGAGGTTGCGAAAGGGGGGACTCGAACCCCCATAGCCTTTCGGCTACCGGATCCTAAGTCCGGCGCGTCTGCCAATTCCGCCACTTTCGCGTTCTCGAACATCACAGGGTAGCACGTGCCTGCTGCACATTTTCGCGTTACAGCTGAGCATGTACGGGTACCATCCGCCGCCAAATGCCCGCCCTTTATCACTGGGTATTGCGCCATCCTTCGAGCGCCGACGTCCTCCCCTGCCCCGACGAGCGGACGTGCGTTCCGTGTCGCGACACTGGATGCTGGCACTGAAGCTATTTGTCCGTGCTGCGGGAGCGCCGGTCGCGGCGGCTTCGTGTCGTTCGAAGGCGATCTGCGAATGGCGTGCGCCTGTCCGCAGTGCCGTCAGCTCGTCTGGCTGGCCTGAGCGTAGGTCGAGTCGGCCGTCACGTTGGTAATCAGATATTCCTCAACCGGTCCGCGCCGCGAGGCATTGCTGTTGATTGCGCGCCGGGCCGCGACGCGCAGTGTGCGCAGTCCTGCCGCACGCACGACATCGCACCCCTCGTACAACTCGGCGATCTCATCCGCGGTTGAGTTGCTGACGAGGACGTAGCATCCGCGCCTCGCGAGCCCCACGACGGTCTTCTGTAGCCGCGCCTGATCGTCGCGATCGAAACACGCCGCCGTGTACGAGGTGAAGCTCGCGGTCGGCGTCAGCGGCGCGTACGGCGGATCGAAATAGACGAAATCGTCGTGCTCGGCGATTTCGCATGCACGCTCGAATCCTCCCCAGATCAGCCGGACGCCTGTCGACGCGAGCGCCTCGGCGACGCGGGCGAGCCTCTCGCGGTCGGCGATCCGCGGCCGAAGGTACCGGCCCGGCGGCACGTTGAATTCACCGCGCCGATTCAACCTGAAGAGTCCGTTGAAGCCGGTGCGATTCAGATAGATGAACATCGCTGCGAGCTCGGGCGTGTACGTGATACCGCCGTCGGCCCTACGCAGTCGATCGCGCATCGGATTGAAACGTTCGTTCCGAACAGCGAGGTAGTGCGAGTCCCCGTCGATCGCGTGCGCCGCCGCGAGCCGTTCGAGCGCGTCGGCGATCGCGTGCGGCGCGTCGCGAACCGTCTCGTAGCAGCCGATCAGATCGGCGTTCGAGTCGATGAGCACCACATCGTGGTCGCGCAGCCGCCCCGATGCGTGCAGATCGAAGAATACGGCGCCGCTCCCGACGAATGGTTCGATGTATCGATTGAACGAACTTGGATAGAACCGGCGAAGATGCGGCAGCAGTTGACGTTTGCCGCCGGGCCATTTCAACAGAGGTTGAGTCATCGCCGATTGCGGATGGGATGGCGGATTTGGCGATTGCGGCACGACAATCCGCGATCCCAATCCGCAATCACAAGGTTACATCTCGTTCCGCCCACCACCAGATGCCGAGCGCGGTCGCGAGCAGACCCGCAGCGCCGGCGTAGAGGGGCAGCGATGGCGCGATGCGGCGCGCGAACGTGACGAGGCCGTTCCCGAACAGATCGACCGCGTCGTTGCTGACCGCGGCGAGGCCGCTGCGGTTCAACAGCATCCAGATGCCGCCGATCACCGCCAGCACGACGACGCCAATCGCGACGTTGAAGCCGGCGTCGAGAAACTGCTCGGAGCGCCAGCGCGCGCGGCGCACGCGGCCGAGCGTGCGTATCGTGAACTGCGCCGGCGCCGCGGGGACGGGACGGCCGCGCAGCATCGTTTCGAGCGCCCGCGCGCTTTCGAGCGCCGCCGCGCAGTTCGCGCACGACGCGAGGTGCGCGGCAATCCGTCCGTCGGCCGTCAGCTCGCCGCCGGCGATCGCTTCCAACGAATCGAGGGCTTCGTCGCAGAACATTTTCTTATTTTGTGCGCGGGGCCCCACCCCCGCGCACCTGTCGCGGCTCGCTTACGCTCGCCGCGGTAATTCGCGGCGTCGTCCTCCAAATCAGGTTTATGGCTTAAGGCCCCACATCCGCGCACCTGTCGCGGCTCGCTTACGCTCGCCGCGGTAATTCGCGGCGTCGTCCTCCGAATCAGGTTTATGGCTTAAGGCCCCACGTCCGCGCACCTGTCGCGGCTCGCTTACGCTTGCGACTTCAGTCCCAGCAACCAGCCTCCAACAACCAGCAACCGAACCCTGAACCAAGAACCCAATCGTCATTTCAGTTCGGTCTCCAACAGCCTGCGCAGCTGCTGCTTTGCGCGGTGCAGCTGCGTCTTCACGGTGCCGAGCGGCAGATCCAGCGCGCTCGCGAGATCTTCGTACTGCACGCCTTCGAGATAATGCGCGGCGATCAGCAGCCGATAGTTCGCCGGCAGCCGCGCGATCGCTTTCTCGAGGCGATCGCGCAGCTCGAGATCGCCGAAGCGCCGATCCGCGCTCGACGTCGCGCTCGTCACGCGGCCGCTCACGCGCGAGTCGTCGATCGACACCGGCGCCGCGCCGCGCCCGTGCTCCTGCAGGCAGACGTTCGCGACGATGCGGTAGATCCACGTGGAGAGGCGCGCCTCGCCGCGAAAGTACGGCAGCCCTCGATGAACCCGCAGGAACACCTCCTGCGCGAGGTCTTCGGCGCGACCGCGATCCTGGACCGTTCGTGCGATCAAGGCGAACACCAGATCCTTGTACCGATCGATCAGATCCTGAAAAGCGCGCTCGTCGCCCGAACGGCAGCGCTCGACGAGCTCGCGCTCGTTCACCCGATCCATCGGCGACATTCGTATTAGAACACGCGGGTGCGCAAATTGTTTCGACGCGCGTCGTGAAACAATTCAGGATCGCGCTCAGTCTAATGGGTCATGGACAGCTGGACCTACGGACCCTTCGCGATCCCGATCGTCGCCATCGTCGGCGCATTCACATACGGCATCATCAAAACGCTCGCGCGCGCGCGCGTGCGCGAGCTCGAGATCAAGGAACGCATCGCGATGATCGAGCGCGGCCTCGTGCCCGCCCCCGAAACCGATCCGCCCGGATTCGATCGCGCGATGCGGCGCTTCGAGCGCATGGAAACGCATCGCCGTGAATTTCACGACCACCGCTCGGGCAATGGCGGCCGCCATCGCCGCGCCGGCGTCACGCTGATGGGCGTCGGATTCGGGCTGATGGTGCTGATCGCGTTCGCGGACGAAAACCCCCAGACGGCAATCGGCGTCGGCGGATTCCTCGTGGTGATGGGTTTGGCGTTCCTGATCAACGGATTCATTGAGCGCAGCACCGAAGTGGTTCATTCGACCGGCGCCATGTCGCCGGCCCCTCCTGCCGCTCCCGCACCGCCTCCTCAGCCACCCCGACAGGACTGACCGCGTTTCCGCTCAGATACACGCGCCGAATCCATACTGATACAGTCGCGGAGACCGATAAATGATGATGGCCGTGCGCCGTATCGACGGCGATCAGCTTCTGTATCGCAGCTGATACAACTCGTCTCTAAAGCGCCAATAAGTCGATCCTTGTCATTTCTCGCTGTAAGTGACGGGGCGAAGCTCTCCCGTTTCGAGTCTCACTTCTCTCAACAAGGTCGGATTTGACCCAAAGGAGCCTATGCCGGATCCCCTAATCCGGGCGGACGCGGGTACTCGGCTCTCTCGTGCCCCAACCGCTTCGCCGCTGGAGCTGGTCGGCCACTCGCCGGCCATCACCCGCGCGCAGGAGCTCGTGCGCCGTGCCGCCGCCATGGACGGCGCTGTTCTGCTGACGGCCGAACCAGGCGCCGCCGTCGAATCGGTTGCGCGCGAGCTCCACGCGCGCAGCCGGCGGGCGTCGGGTCCCTATGTGATCGTCGAGTGCGCAGCGGTCGACGCCGCGCGCGCCGATCGCTTGCTTTTCGGTTCGCCGGCGCAGGATGCGCCGACCGATCTCGAATCGATCTCGGGCGATGGCCGCGTAGCGGCGGCGCGCGGCGGCACGCTGTTCCTGCAGGATGCGGCGGAACTGCCGGCCGCGGCGCAGGCGCGTCTGGCGCGCATCGCGCGCGACGGCGAGATGCGCGTCGACGGCGTCCAGGCCGCGGCGGCCCTCCGCTTCGTCGCGAGTGCGTCGCCCGCGATCGACGCCGACGTGAACGCGCATCGCTTCCGGATGGATCTCTACCGCCGGTTGTCGTCGACGCGAATCGATCTGCCGCCGCTGCGCGACCGCGCGGAAGACGTGCCGGCGCTGGCGACGCGGCTGCTCGACGACATCTGCGACGCGCACGGCGTGGCGCGGCGCAGCTTCACGCAGGCGGCGCTCGCCCTGGTGGGCGCGCTCACCTGGCCCGGCAACGTCGGCGAGCTGCGCACTGCGCTCGAACGCGTCGTGACGGACGCGCGCGAAGACATCGTCCAGATCGAGCATCTGCTTCCTGCGCTGCAGCTCCGGCGCGTCCCGGCGGTGTTCACTCCCGCCGGCAACCTGCGCGAGGCGCGTCTGCGTTTCGAGCGTGAGTATATCGCCGCCGTGCTGCAACATCACGGCTGGCGGATGATGGATGCCGCCCAGGCGCTCGGCATTCAGCGGCCGAATCTATATCGAAAAGCACGGCAGCTCGGCATCCCGTTGACGCGGGTCGCGGATTGATGAAGAGAGAACGAGGTATGCGGTTCGTTGCCATCCCCACGCTGTGGATGCTTCTCGCGCCGGCGGCCGCGCCTGCCGCGTGGGCGCAGCAACCGTCCCAACGGCAGCAGCAACCGGGGCCCACGCCGGACGTCGCGTTGCCGAAGCCAGCCGCGCCCGGCCAGCAGGCCGCGCCCATCGCCGTTGGCGACCAGTACGTGATCGGTCCGCAGGACACGCTCATGATCACGGTGATCGACGAGAGCGATCTGACCGCGAAGTACCGCGTCGACACCGACGGATCGATCACGCTGCCGTATCTCGGACGAATGCCGGCCGCGGGACTCTCGGTCGAAGAGCTGCGCAAACGGATCACGACCGGCCTGCAGAACGGTTGGATCAGGAATCCGCAGGTGCTCGTCGGCATCGAGCAGTACAAGGCGCGCAGCGTTGTCGTGACCGGCGCCGTGCGCGCGCCGCAGAAAGTCACGTTGACCGGGCTGACGATGACTCTGCTCGAGGCGCTGGCGCTGGCGGGGTCGCCGACGTCCGAGGCGGCGAACGAAGTGATCGTCGTCCATCCGGCGAAGCCGTACGAGAAAGAGCCGCAGGCGATTACCGTGAACCGCAAGGATCTCGAGCTCGGCAAAGCGGGCATGGACGTCGTCCTGCAGGACGGCGACATCATCAACGTGCCGGTCGCCAAGAAATTCTGGGTGAGCGGGTACGTCAAGAATCAGGGCGCATATGTGTACGACAGCGGGATGACCGTCGCGCAGGCGCTCATTCTCGCGGGCGGGCTCAGCGAGCGCGGATCCGATCGGCGCGTCACGATCAAGCGCGAGATCAAGGGCAAGATCGCCGAGGTCTCGGCGAGGCTCGAAGACAAGGTCCAGCCGAACGACGAGATCGTCGTCGGATCGCGTCTCTTCTAACGCAGTTCAGGCGTCCGCGGCTTGATGCGAATCAGTTTTCTCAGCGCGAGCGGGCAGCTCGGCGGCGCCGAGACGAGCCTGCTCGACGCGCTCGCGAGCCTGCGCGCCGCGCGGCCGGCGTGGCGGCTGCAGCTCGTGATCGCATCGAACGGACCGTTGGCGGCGCGCGCCGAGGCGCTGGGCGTGACGACAGTCAGCGCGCCGTTTCCGCCATCGGTCGCCCGGCTCGGCGAGCGCTCGGCGGCGTCGTCGAGCGGTGGTTATGCACGCTTCGCCGCGCAGCTCGGCCTTGCCGCCGGACCAATCGTTTCCTACACCGCACAACTGCGCCGCGCGCTCGCCGCGTTTCGTCCCGATGTCGTCCACACGAACGGTTTGAAGATGCACGTGCTCGCCGCCCGCGCGGCCGACGCGACGCCGATCGTGTGGCACGTGCACGATTACATCGGGCCGCGGCCGCTTTCCGCGCGCCTGCTTCGGTGGAATGTGTCCCGCTGCGCGGCGGTTGTCGCGAACTCGCGCAGCGTCGCCGACGATGTGCGCGCAGTACTCGGGAACGATGTTTACATCGTGCCGATTCACAACGCGGTCGACCTGCAGCGCTTCTCGCCGCACGGCCCGGTCGCGGATCTCGATCGACTCGCCGGCCTGCCGCCGGCCGCGGCCGGCACGGTTCGCGTCGGTCTCGTCGCGACGTACGCCCGCTGGAAGGGACACGCTGCGTTCATCGAGGCGATCGCGAAGTTGCCGCCTGACCTCGCCGTGCGCGCGTACATCGTCGGCGGCGCCGTCTATCAGACCGACGGCAGCCAGTACTCGGCTGGCGAGCTGGAAGATCTGGCGAAGGCGTCCGGCGTCGCCGATCGCGTCGGCATCACCGGATTCGTCGTGCAGCCGGAGGCCGCGCTTCGCGCCCTCGACGTCGTCGTTCACGCCAGCACCGCGCCGGAACCGTTCGGGCTGGCGATCGCCGAGGCGATGGCGTGCGGCCGCGCCGTCGTCGTGAGCCACGCCGGCGGCGCCGCCGAGCTCGTCACGCCGAACGTCAATGCGCTGCCGCACACGCCCGGCGATGTGAACGAACTGGCGGCGGCGATCGAGAGGCTGGCTCGCGACGCGGCGCTGCGCGCGCGGCTAGGCGCCGCGGCGCGCGCCACGGCCGAACGGATGTTCGATCGCGCGCGGCTCGCGGACGATTTGATTCCCGTGTACGAGACAGCCGTCAAACGCTCGCCTGAAAGGCTCGCGCTACCGCGAAGGTGAGGCTCGCGCTACCGCGAAAGGTGAGGCTCGCGCTACCGCGAAAGGTGAGGCTCGCGCTACCGCGAATTTGAGGCGCGCTATCGCAAATCTGCATGTAGCGCGAGGCTTTCAGCCGAGCGTCCGCATATGATCCGGCTCCTTCACGTCTATAGCGGAAACCTGTACGGCGGCATCGAGACTGCGCTCGTCGCGCTGGCGCGGCATCGCGACCTGTGTCCCGAGCTCACGCAGGAGGTGGCCCTCTGCTTCGACGGCCGCCTGCGCAGGGAGCTCGACGCCACGGGTATTCGAGTTCATGGTCTCCCGGCGCCGCGCGCGAGCGTCCCGCACACGGTGGCGCGCGCGCGTCGGGCGCTCGCCGCGCTGCTCGCGAACGAATCGTTCGATCGCGTGGTCTGCCACGCGGCGTGGTCGCAGGCCTTTTTCGGCGGGATCGTCCGGCGCGCGCGGATTCCGCTGGTGTTCTGGGCGCACGACGCCGTGACCGGTCGTCACTGGACGGAACGGCTTGCGCGCCGCGTGCCGCCGGACTTCGCGATCTGCAACAGCCGGTTTACCGCAGACGCCCTGACCTCGATCTATCCCGACGTGCCCTCCACCGTGCTCGCGTACGCCGTCGACCTGCAGACACCCGCGCTGACGCCGGGCGAGGTGATGGACATTCGCGGTTCGCTTCACACGAAGGACGATCACGTCGTCATCGTGCAGGCCAGCCGCATGGAAGCGTGGAAGGGACACGCCGTGCTGCTCGAGGCGCTGGCGCAGCTCGCCGATCGACGCCAGTGGGTGTGCTGGATCGTCGGGGGCCCGCAGCGCGCGGCCGAATCGACGTACGCCGATTCCCTGCGCGAGCTGGCACGCCGACTGGGGATTGCCGACCGCGTGCGACTGGTCGGCGCCAGCACCGATGTGCCGCGCCTGCTTGCCGCCGCCGACATCTACTGCCAGGCGAATATCGGCGCGGAGCCGTTCGGCGTGGTGTTCATCGAGGCGCTCGCGGCCGGTCTTCCCGTGGTGGCCAGCGCGATCGGTGGACCGACCGACATCATCACCGATGCGTGCGGCCGACTCGTGCCGCCAGGCGACGCGACAGCTCTGAGCGCGACGCTCCGAACGCTCGTCGACGACGGCAGCCTGCGCAGGCTGCTCGGACGCGCCGCGCCCCGGCGCGCGCAGCAGCTCTGCGATCCGCCGACGCAGATTCGCCGTTTGTACGAGGCGCTCGCGTCGCCGATGCGATCGGTCGTCTCCGCATGACGTGGAAGTGAAGGTGTGTGAGACGCTCGACGCGCGGGCGCGGAGCACGCTCGGTTCGAGCCACGACGCCATCTATCGCATGGTGAATGCCGCGCTGATCGCTCGCGGCGTCGAGGGCGGCCGGCTCGTCGACGTCGGATGCGGCCGCGGCGCGCTGTGGAGCGTCGTGTCGCCGCTCTTCGACCGCTACTGCGGTCTCGACGCAGTCCGCTACGACACGTTTCCGCTCTGCGGCGAGTTCAGGGCCGTCGATCTCGACGCCGCCGACTGGCCGATTGCCGCGGGCGAAGCCGACGTCGTGACGGCGATCGAGACCATCGAGCATCTCGAGAACCCATGGAATTTCGTGCGGGCGCTCGTGCGCATCGCCAGACCCGGAGGCTGGGTCGTCATCACGACGCCGAATCAGCTGAGCGCGCTCAGCGTGCTGACGCTCATCGTCAAACAGCGCTTCTCGGAGTTCCAGGATTCGCAGTACCCGGCGCACAGGACGGCGCTGCTCGAATCGGATCTGCTGCGTGTGGCGCGCGCCGCCGGCCTCGAGGCGCTTGCCGTGGCGTACAGCCACTACGGCCGGCTGCCGCTCGCGGCCGCGCACTATCCCGAAGCGATCGCGCGCCTGTGGCCGCGCGCGTTGTCGGACAACCTGCTCGTGATCGGTCGCAAACCGCGATGACCTCCGCTCCGCGCGTGGCGTTCGTCAACTGCGGCATCCTCGGCCACAAGGCAATGGCCGACGTGATGGTCGATCTCGGCGTGCTGATGGGCGTCGAAGCGACGCACATCGACCTTTCGAACGACCTCACGATCGGCGATCGCGTGATACGGCGGCTGCTCAGCTGCCGCGCGGTACCGACAGATGGGGCCTTCGCCAATCTCGATTTGCGGCGATGGCGTCAGGAACTGAATCTCGGCTGGCTGGCGCGGCGGCGCCTTCGGGCGGCCGAGCGTCACGGCGGGTTCGACGTGCTGCACCTTCACACGCAAAGCGCCGCGTACACGAACGTGGCGCGGATGGCGCGAACGCCGGCCATCGTGTCGATCGACAGCACGTCGCGGCTCGCGAGCCTCGAGGCCTCGTCTGCCGCCGGGCGCTGGAGCTACAAGCCGAACGTCGTGCACGACGGGATCGTGTTTCGTGCGGCGCGCGCGATCGTCTCGACGTCCGAGTGGGCGAAGCGCGACCTCGTCGATCTCTATCCCGACTGCTCGGCGAAAGTGCACGTCATTCCGTATCCGGTACGCGACGCATTCGACCCCGAATGGATCGCCGAGCGGTACGCGCGCGGCGGGCGCGAGGCATCGACGAGAGTACGCGCGCTGTTCGTCGGCGGCGACTTCCCGCGCAAAGGCGGCGCGGATCTGCTCGACGCGTGGCGCGACGGATCGTTCGGCGAGCGGGCGTCGCTAGACATCGTGACCGACTGGCCGATTGCGGCCCACGCGGCGCCGCCCGGCGTCCGGATCGTGCGCGGCACGGTGCCGTACAGCGCGGGCTGGTTCGAGCTGTGGCGGCGCGCCGACGTTTTCGTGATGCCGACGCGGCACGAGGCGTTCGGCATCGTCTACGAGGAAGCGGCCGCCGCCGGTCTGCCGGCGATTGGCACCGCGATCAACGCGGTGCCCGAGATCATCGAGGACGACGCGACCGGTCTTCTCGTTCCGCCGGGAGACGTCGCTGCGCTCGTGCGGGCGCTTCGCACCTTGATCGACTCGGCGGATCTGCGGCGGCGTCTCGGAACCGCGGCGCGCGCGCGTGTCCGGCAGCGCGCGTTTCCCGACCGCTACGCCTCGAAGCTTGCACCGCTCATCCACAGCGTGATGGGAGCCGATGTCCATGCCTCGTAGCCTCGTCGAGCAGCGGCAGCAGGAAGAGATGTCGGCGTACTACGCCGCGCGCTCGCCGTCCGCGGTCGCCGCGACCCAGACCGCCGCGACGCCGTTCGATCAGGAAAGTGTTCGTCTGAGCGGGTTCGCGGAGTGGTTCGCCGTCAGCCAGACGCTGCTGCCGGCGCTGTTGCTGCTCCCCGGCAGCCAGATGTACCGGTTACCGCTGCGCATCGGTGCGTACGCGATCAGCCTTTACGCGTTCGCGTTGTGGTGGCTGGATCGCGCCGCGCGCAAAGAGGGCAAGCATCCGGCCGAGCGTTTTCTCCTGTTGGTCATGGTCGTGCTGACGGCGTCGATCGCGCACCCCGACACGGTCGGTATGGTCCCGGGCATCGCGTCGGTGCTCATGTACTTCACGATTCTGTGCCCGCTGTTCTGGGCGCGCGCGTACGTGACGGACCGGCGTCAGCTCGTCCGCGTGCTCGCCATCCTGATCGTCTGCAACGGCATCAATTCGATCGTCGGCGTGCTGCAGGTATACGACCCGGCTCGCTGGATGCCGCGCGAATTGTCGATGTTCTACGCCGCGGGCAGTCAGATGTCGGCCGCCGTCACGTACGTCGGGCCGGGCGGCCGTCTGATCATGCGTCCACCCGGCCTGTTCGACACGCCGGGCGCGGTGTGCGGCGCCGGCACGATCGCCGCGATGTTCGGGCTCATCTTCGCGCTCGAACCGATTCGGTGGTGGAAGCGGCTCATCGCGTTCGCGATGGCCGGGGCCGGCATCGCCGCAATCTATCTGAGCCACGTGCGCGTGGCGCTGGTCGTCACCGTCGCGATGATGCTGTTCTACCTCGCGCTGCTCGCGTTTCTGCGCGAGCACAAGCGCTTCACGCAGTTCGGCACGCTCGCCGTCGGCATCCTCGCCGGCGCGCTGGTGCTTGCCGTCGCGCTCGGCGGCCAGAGCACGCTCGATCGCTTTTCGACGCTCCTCGCCGAAGATCCGGCGACGCTGTATTACAACAATCGCGGCGTCGCGTTTCAGCAGGGATTCACCACGCTGTTGTCCGAATACCCCATGGGCGCCGGCCTCGCGCGCTGGGGCATGATGCATTACTACTTCGGCGCGCCGTCGCGGATGGACGTGGCGGAGGTGTTCGCCGAGGTGCAGCCGAGCGCGTGGATTCTCGACGGCGGCGTCTTCCTCCTGGCGTTCTACTTCCTTGCGCTGATCGCGACCGTGGTGTACGACGCCGTGTTCGTGCGCAACCTCGCCGACCCCGAGGATCGCCTCTGGACCGCGGCGATCGTCGCGGCGAACTTCGGAACGCTCGTGCTGGTGTTCACCTTCGTGCCGTTCGGCACCGTCGGCGGCATGCAGTTCTGGTTCCTGGAAGGCGCGCTGCACGGCGCGATGGCCAGGCGTCCGCGGTTGCGCGCATGAATCGCTGGATGCTCGTCGCCGGCGATTTCACGCCGCTCGGCGGCATGGACGCCGCCAACCACGCGCTCGCGCGCTGTCTCGCGTCCGACGGCGACGTGCACCTGGTGACGCATCGCGTGTGGGCGGATCTCGAGGCGCTCGATTCGATTGCCGTCCACCGCGTGCCGCGCCCGCTGAACCGGCACGCGCTCGGCAGCGCGCTGCTCTCGGGCGCCGGCCGGCGACTGTGGCGGCGGCTCGAGCCGCTCGGCGCGCGCGCGGTCGTCAACGGCGGCAACTGCCGCCTCGCGGCGACCAACTGGGTGCATTACGTGCACGCCGCGTACACGCCCGCGGTCGACGGATCGATGGCGCGCCGCTCGAAGACGGCGCTCGTGCATCGCCGCGACGTGGCGGCCGAACGGGCGGCGCTGAAGGCGGCGCGCGTCGTCGTCTGCAACAGCGAGCGCACGCGCACCGACGTCGTCGAGCGGGCCGGCGTCGACGCCTCGCGCGCGCACGTCGTGTACTACGGCATCGACTCAGCGCGATTCGCGCGCGTCACCGATGGGGAGCGCCGCCGAGCGCGCACGGCAATCGGCGCCGCCGGCGATCGACCGATCGCCGGCTTCGTCGGTGCGCTCGGCGATCGCCGCAAGGGATTCGATACGCTGTTCGACGCGTGGACGCGCCTGTGCGGCCGCGCGGCATGGGACGCGGACCTGATTGTCGTCGGCGCCGGCGCCGAGCTCGCCGCGTGGCAGCGCCGCGCAGCTGAGGCCGGACTGGCGGACAGAGTCCGGTTCATGGGCTTTCGCGACGATGTGCCGGCGATTCTCGCGGCGCTCGACGGCTTCGTTCACCCGGCGCGCTACGAGGCCTACGGCCTCTCGGTTCACGAAGCGGTATGTCGAGGCGTGCCCGCGATCGTGACGAGGTCTGCCGGCGTCGCGGAGCGGTATCCCGCCGGGCTCTCCGATTTGCTCCTCGACAATCCGAACGATGCCGGCGAGCTCGCCGAACGTCTGTCGCTGTGGCGAAGCCACCTCGATCGCGTCCGTGCGCGCGTTGCGCCGTTTGCCGACGCGCTGCGGACCCGCAGCTGGAACGACATGGCGCGCGACATCGCGGCGCTTCCGGCATGATCGATCGGTGCTGGATCTGCGGCGGCGCCGATCTCGCCCGGTTCCACGAGGCGCCGTTCGATTTTCACCAGTTCGCCGACGAAGATCGCGACCTGTACGCCTACACCGGCCGGCGCGTCTGGCTCGTCCGGTGCGCGACGTGCGGATTCGGCCAGCCCGAGGAGCTGCCGGCGCTGGAACGATTTTTCGATCGCATGTACGCGCAGCGGTGGTCCGACGAGTGGATCGCCAGCGAGTTCGACGCCGACTACAAGGACTTCATCTTCGCGGCGATTCTGCGCACGCTGAAGCGCCGGGTGCCGCCAGCGCCGCGGACGCTGCTCGACATCGGCGCACACGCCGGCCGCTTTCTCCATCTCGCGCAGGCCGACGGCTGGACCGTGGAGGGCATCGAGCTCAATCCGCGCACCGCCGCGTTCGCCGCGAAGCGGACCGGCGCGTTGGTGCATCAGGTCAACGCGCACGCGCTGGCGTCCGACGGCCGCCGCTTCGGCGCCGTCGTCCTGACCGACGTGCTCGAGCACATTCCGGAGCCGATGCGCCTCCTTGAATCGATTGCGGCGCTCGTCGAGCCGGGCGGATCGATTGCCGTGAAAGTGCCGAACGGCCGCGCGCAATGGATCAAGGAGCGCGCGCTGGCGGCGGTCAGCGCGCACCGCGTGTCGCTCGCCGACAACCTCGTGCACGTGAATCATTTTTCGCCGCGCTCGCTGGCGCTCGCGCTCGAGCACGCCGGCTTCTCCGGCGTGACCGTCAGGACCGCGCCGCCGGAACTGCCGCAGCGAGGGCTGTCTCGGGCCGCGCGGCTCGCCACCTTTGGCGCCGCATCGTTGCCCGGCGCGGTGCATACGCCGCTCGCGCTCAACCTGCAGGCGTATGCGACGCTCGCCTGAACGGTTACCGCTACCAGAACATGAATCTCCCAGCAACCAGCCCCCAGCAACCGGCAACCAGCGAGATTCACATTGCGATCAGATCGACGCGACCGCAGCTGAGCGCCGAGCTGCGCGAGCTCTGGGAGCACCGCGAGCTGTTCTATTTTCTCGCGTGGCGCGACATCAAGGTTCGCTACAAGCAGACCGTGCTCGGCATCGCGTGGGCGGTGCTCCAGCCGGCGATGACGATGATCGTGTTCACGTTGTTCTTCGGAAAGCTGGCGCGCGTGCCGTCGGACGGCGTCGCGTATCCGCTGTTTGCGTACGCCGGGATTCTGCCCTGGACGCTGATGGCGGCCGGCGTCGGCGCGAGCTCCGGCAGCGTCGTCGGCAGCCCCAACCTGATCACGAAGGTGTACTTCCCGCGGATGATCATTCCCGGCGCTGCCGTGCTCTCGGGTCTGGTCGATTTTCTGATCGCGGCCGTCGGCCTCGCGCTGCTGATGGCGCGCTACGGTGGACACGTGTCGTGGACGCTCGTCGGGCTCGTGCCGGTCGTCGGCCTCATCCTGCTGCTCGCCGCCGGCGTCGGCGGATTTCTCGCGGCCGTCAACGTGAAATACCGCGACGTCCGCTACATCGTGCCGTTCTTCATGCAGCTGTGGATGTTCGCGACACCGGTGATCTACTCGGCGAGCCTCGTGCCGGCGAGATGGCGCGTGTTCCTCGCGCTCAATCCGATGGCGAGCTACATCGAGGCGTTCCGCGCCGTGTGCTTCGGCAGGCCGCTCGACTGGGCCGGCCTCGGTCTGTCGACGCTCGTGACGTTCGCCATGGTGGCGGTGGCGGTCCGCGCATTTCGCACCGTCGAGCAGACGTTCGCGGATTACATCTGACCGTGCGCCCGATGATTACCGTCGACCACGTCACCAAGCAGTACACGATCGGCACCGTGCAGGCGCGTTACGGAACGCTGCGCGACGCGGTGCCGAACGTGATGCGCGCGATGACGCGCCGCTTCCGGGCGGGCGCTGCGTCGCGCCGCACGGTGATCAACGCGCTCAACGATGTCAGCTTCCGCGTCAGGGCGGGCGAAGCCGTCGGCATCATCGGACGCAACGGCGCCGGCAAATCGACGCTGCTGAAGGTGCTCGGTCGCATCACGCAGCCGACGCGCGGCGCGATCGATTTGTACGGCCGCGTCGGCAGTCTGCTCGAAGTGGGCACGGGGTTTCACCCTGAGTTGAGCGGGCGCGAGAACGTGGTCCTGAGCGGTGCGATTCTCGGGATGCGGCGTGCCGAGATCCTCCGGCAGTTCGATGCCATCGTCGCGTTCGCCGAGGTCGAGCGCTTCATCGACACGCCGGTGAAGTTCTATTCGAGCGGCATGTACATGCGGCTGGCGTTCGCGGTCGCGGCCCACCTCCAGCCGGAGATCCTGCTGATCGACGAGGTGCTTGCCGTCGGCGACTCGAATTTCCAGAAGCGTTGCCTCGGCAAGATGGAGGAGTTCCGCTCCATCGGCCGCACGGTCCTGTTCGTCTCGCACAACATGGCGAGCGTCGTCCGCCTGTGCCAGCGCGTCATTCTGATGCAGGACGGCGCGGTCGTCGCCGATGGACCGGCCGATCAGGTGACGCGGCGTTATCTGCAGTCGGGGACCGGCAGCCCGGCCGAACGCGTCTGGCCCGACGTCGCCGGCGCGCCGGGCGACGGCATCGCGCGGTTACATGCCGTCCGCATCCGCGACGAGCGCGGCCGCATCGCTCCGACGATCGACATCCGAAAATCGTTCGACGTCGAAGTCGAGTACTGGGCGCTGCAGACGGGCACGCGTCCGACCGTGTCGATTCACTTCGTCAACGAAGAAGGGATCACGCTGCTCGTCAGCAACGACTTCAACAACCGTGTGTGGTGGCGCACGCCGCGCGGGCCGGGCCTCGTCCGCTGCACGTGCCGCCTGCCCGGCAACTTCCTCGCCGAGGGACAGCTGTTCATCGCTGCCGCCGTCTGCAGCTACAACCCCGATCTGGTCCACGCGCTCGAATACGACGTCGTGTCGTTCCAGATCGTCGATCGCAGCGAAGGCGACGGCGTCCGGGGCGAATATGCCGGCAACTGGCCTGGCGTCGTTCGGCCGATGCTCGAATGGCATGTCGAACCGATCCCCACGGCCGTTGCGGTTTTCACGACAAGTGATGACGTTCTGTCCTAGTCGTACGTCGTTGCCAAATCGGGACCGATTGCAGGCACCACGAAAATCACGAAAGCACGAAACGCACGAAACTATTCCAAGGGTTTCGTGTGTTTCGTGGCCGTTCCCCGGCGGTACTGACGGTCGGCTCCACGCGAGAAGAAAATGCGATTCACTGACGATCCACGCCGCAGCGCGGAAGCGCTGTATGTCGACCAGCATCCCGAATCGCGCGTCTCCTCGTCGATTCTCGCGTTCGTGCGCGAGCGCGCCGGACGCCGGATCATCGATTTCGGATGCGGTACGGGCGGGTACGCCGCGCTCCTGAGACGAAGCGGCTTCGACGTCACGGCGGTCGATCGGAACCCGGCGTACGTGGCCGCGGCGGCGAGCCTCGGCGTTCCCGCGCAGCGCGTCAACGGCGCGCTGCCGTTTCCCGACGGCGCGTTCGACACGCTGTTGATGATTGAAGTGCTCGAGCACGTGCCGGACGACGACCTCGAGGGGGTGCTCGCTGAAATCCGCCGCGTGGTTCGCCGGAACGTGCTGATCACCGTCCCCGACTGCGAGGACGTGATGTACCTCCAAAGCGCGGGCATGACGCACGAGCATTTCCTCGCCGCGGATCACGTCCAGTTCTTCACGAAACGCAGGCTGCAGGCATTGCTCGAACGGTTCTTTCCGGCCGTCGAGATCGCGCGCGGCGATCCGATTCTGCCGCATCTGCTGCTGCCCCAGATCGTGCGCAGGCCGCTCTCGGCGTTGTACCGACTCGGCGTCCTGCGGCCGTCGCTCTACTCGCGGCTCTTCGCCGAAGCCCGCGTCGATGTCTGAGATCGCCGTCGTGGTCGTCAACTGGAACGGCGGCGGCGTCGCCGTCGAAAGCGTCGCGTCGATCGCGGCGCAGGATGCTCGGCCCGACGTGTGGCTCGTCGACAACGGATCGACCGACGGGTCGCTGGCTGCCATCGAGTCGGCGTGCCCGTCGGTGAAGGTGATTCGCAACGGCCGGAACCTCGGCTACGCGGCTGCCGTCAATCAGGGGCTTGCGGCGGCGGCCGGCGCGCGCTACGTGCTGCTCGCGAACAACGACGTCGTGCTGCCCGATCGGGCATCGCTCGGGCGAGCGGCCGCGTACATGGCGGCGCATCCCGACATCAACGGCGTCTGCGGCCGCTACGAGTTCCCGGACGGCTCGTTCCAGCTGTTCTACGCACAGCTGCCGTCCGAGTTCGACATGGTGGTGACGTGGGGCATCGGCCGTCATCTCACGTGGCTGCTGTTCCACGGCCGCTCGCGCGAGTACTACCTCGTCGATCGCGACTGGAGCGTCCCGATGACGCTCGAGCAGCCGGCCTTCTCGTGCGTGCTGATGCGCGCCGAGGCGATGCGGCGCGTCGGCACGCTCGACGAGCAGTTTCCGATCTTCTTCAACGACGTCGACTACTGCTGGCGCTGGCGCGAGCACGGGCTGACATGGCACTACCTGCCTGACTGGCGCGTGGTCCACGATCAGAGCCACACGTCCGAACACATCCCTCTGCTGCGCGCCGAGCTGGCGGGCAGCGCGATGCGTTTCGCGCGCAAACATTTCAGCGGCGCGAGCCGCCTGCGCATCTGCGTCGCGATCCTGCTCGAAGCGGCGTGGCGGACGCTGCGGCACGGCGATCTGCGCGTGCCGCTGCGCAGCGTGTGGCGCGGGCGGCTGTTCCACGTCGCCGTCTCCGAATCGTGAACTGGCACGTCATCACCGGCGAGTATCCGCCGCAGCACGGCGGCGTGAGCGACTACACGCGCCAGATTGCGCGCGGCCTCGCCGACTTCGGCGACGCCGTCCACGTCTGGGCGCCGCCGGTCGAGAGCGGCGGCAACGGCTCGGCGGCGAGCGACCGCGGCGTCACGGTTCACCGGCTGCCGAATCGCTTCGGGTTCAACGGACTGCGCTATCTCACCCGCGAAATCGATCGTCTTCCTGGTCCGAAGCGGCTCCTGGTTCAGTACGTGCCGCATGCGTTCGGCTGGAAGGCGGCGAACCTGCCGTTCTGCTTCTGGATCCGATCGCGGCGGCACGAATCGATCTGGGTGATGTTCCACGAGGTCGCGTACCCCTTCGATCGCGACGAAACGCTGTCGCGTAACGCGCTCGCCGTGCTCAATCGTGTGATGGCGACGACGATCGCGGCTTCGGCCGAGCGGCTGTTCGTGTCGATCCCGGAATGGCGGACGCACATTCAGGAGCTCGTCGCGCCGCGCGCGCCCGTTGAATGGCTGCCTGTCCCGAGCGGCATTCAAGTCGTGGACGATCCGGTGGAGTCGATGCGGCTGCGTGCGCAGTACGGCGGCGGCGCGCCGCTCGTCGGTCATTTCGGCACGTACGGCGACTCGATTCGCGGAATCCTCGAACCGGCGGCAGCTGCGCTCCTCGATGCGAGCGACTGCCGCGTGCTGCTCGTCGGGCGCGGGAGCCATCGCGTCGCGCGGGAGCTCGTCGAGCAGCGGCGGTCGCTGCGCGATCGCGTGCATGGCACGGACACGCTCGCCGACGATGACGTATCGCGCCATGTCAGTGCGTGTGACGTGATGCTGCAGCCGTACCCCGACGGCATCAGCACCCGACGCACGAGCGCGATGGTCGCGCTCGCGCACGCGCGGCCGTTGGTGACGACGACCGGCTGGCTGACCGAGTCGCTGTGGGAGGACTCGGGCGCCGTCGTGCTGGCGCCGTACGACGATCCGGTCGCCCTCGCGGCGGCGACCGCCGCGCTGATCGGCGACGCCGACCGCCGCGCTCGTCTGGCCGCAGATGGCGCGGCGTTGTACGACCGCCGGTTTCACCTGCGGCATTCGCTCGCTGCGCTTCAGGGAGTCGCAGTCTGATGCGCGTGCTGCTGGCCAACGACGGATTCGGCGACGCGGGCGGCGTCCAGAGCTATCTCGATCGCATCGTGGCCGGCCTGGCCGCACGCGGTCACGCGGTCGTGATCCTGCATCGCGACTCGAAGCCCGCACAGTTTGCCGCGGCCGAGACCTACGGGTTCGAGCAGTTCAGCGTCGCCGGCGGCGTCGACGCGGCGCTCGAGCAGGTTCGGCGGTGGGCGCCCGACGTCTGCTTCTCGCACAACATGGACCGCCTCGAAGTGGAGCACCGCCTGGCCGACGAGTGGCCGGTCGTCAAGTTCATGCACGGTTACCTCGGGACGTGCATCGGCGGACAGAAGCGGTTCGGGTTTCCCGTGTTCCAGCCGTGCGACCGCGTGTTCGGTGCGGCATGTCTCGCGCTGTACGGCCCGAGGCACTGCGGCGAGCTGAACGCCACGAAGTTCGTCGCGCACTATCGGTGGGCGCGCGCACAGCGCGATCTCTTCGCGCGCTACCGCGCCGTCGTCGTCGCGAGCGAACACATGAGGCGCGAGTTCGTGCGGAACGGCGTCGACGCCGCGCGCGTCCACGTCAACCCGCTCTTTCCGACTCACGACCTTGCGCCGGCCGTGGCGCCGCGGCTCGAACGTCCGTCGGTCGTGTTCCTCGGACGGATGACCGTTCTGAAGGGCGGCGATTTGCTCGTGCGCGCCGTCGCGGACGCGTCGGTGCGACTCGGGCGAGCCATCTCGCTGATCGCGATCGGCGATGGACCGCAGCGCGCGCGCTGGGAAGCGCTTGCGTCCGAACTGCAGGTGGACGCTCGGTTCCCCGGATGGCTGCGTGGCGACGACCGTTGGGACTGGGTGAGGACCGCGACGCTCGCCGCGGTGCCGAGCACGTGGCCGGAGCCGTTCGGGCTCGTCGGCCTCGAGGCCGCCGCTCTCGGCGTGCCGGCAATCGCGTTCGACGTAGGCGGCGTGCGCGAGTGGCTCCGTCCCGGCGTGAACGGATTCCTCGTGCCGGCCCGTCCGCCGGAGGCCGAGGCGTTCGGCGGCGTCCTGGCCGGAGCGCTCAGCCGTCCGATCGAGCTCGCCGCGATGCGGAGCCGCGCCGTCGCCGTCGCGCGCGAGATGTCGCTCGATCGCCACCTCGATCGGCTCGAAGAAATTTTCGGTGCCACGCGCTCGCCTGAAAGGCTCGCGCTACGTCATGTAGCGCGAGGCTCTTAGCCGAGCGTTCCCTGAAATTGCGCATCCTCCTGGTCGGCGACTATCCGCGCGATCCGCGGCTCGGATCGACCAAGGTTTTCCTCAAGCTGCAGGAAGAGTTCCGCGCGCTCGGACACGAGTGCGACGTGCTGCTTGCGGACGACCTCGGTCCTTATCCGCAGCATCGCCTGCTGCGCTGGGCCGTCGAGCCCGTCGCGGCGTTGGCTGCGGTGCGGCGCGCGTTTCGCGATCGAGGCGTGTACGACGTCGTCGACGTCGCCAGCGCCGAAGGATTGTGGATTGGCGCGCTGCGGCGCGCCGGGTTGCTCAATGGCGCGGCGGTCATCTCACGGTCCAACGGCATCGAGCATCTCAACTACCAGCGGATGCTCGACGATCACGACGACGGTCTCGCGCGAAAACCGTGGACGCGGCGATGGTTCTATCCTGCCGTCCGGCTTTCACAGGTGGCCGGCGCCGCGCGCGCGGCCGATCGCCTGATCCTTCTCAACGATGCGGATCGCGCGTTCGTCCGGTCGAAGCGGTGGAAGCCCGACGATCAGATCGACCTCGTGGCGCACGGCGTGTCGTCGCGCTTCCTGGCCGACGTGCCGGCGCCCGATCATCCGCGCGGACGCGGCATCCTCTTCTGCGGCACGTGGGACGCGATGAAAGGCGTCCAGTATCTCGCGCGGGCGTTTTCGAGCCTGGTGGACGCTCGCCTGAAAGGCTCGCGCTGCGCCAATGGCTCGCACGATACCGACCGCTCTCCCGATGTAGCGCGAGGCTTTCAGCCGAGCGATCCTCTCAACCTCACCGTCCTCGGCGGCGGCGTACCTGCCGCCGCGATCCTTTCCGCGTTTTCCGAAACCGCGCGCCCGCACGTGACCGTCGTCGATCGCGTCTCCGAGGAAGAAGTCATCGCCGCGTACCGGTCGCACGACGTGATGGCGTTTCCGTCCTCGTACGAAGGATTCGGCATGGTGCTGCTCGAGGCGATGAGCCAGCGTCTGCCGGTCGTCGCCACGCCGGTCGGCTGCGCGACGATGCTCGTTCGCGATGGAGATACCGGCTTGATCGTGCCGCCGCGGAACTCGGATGCGCTTGCCGCAGCTCTCAACCGTATGCTCGATGATCCGGCGCTGCGCGCCAGCGTCGCCGAGCGCGCGTTTCAGCGGGTGCGCGAGATGAGCTGGACCCGCACCGCTCGCGAGACGTTGAACGTGTACGGCCGCGCGCTGAACGGTTTCGCTCGATGACACGCTTGACCGTCGGCGTTGTCACGAAGAACCGTCCCGACACGCTGCGGCGTTGTCTCTCGTCGCTGGCGCTGATCGCCGACCTTCTCGCGGAGGTGATCGTGGTCGACGACACGAGCGACATTCCAGTCGACGCCGCGATCCGCCAAATCCCGCCAGCGGTGTCGGGCCGGGTGCGCACGATCCGCCAGGCCAATCACGAAGGCTACATCGTCGCGCGCAACCGCATCGTGCGTGAGGCGACCACCGAGTACGTCTTTCTGATGGACGACGATGCGTGGCTCCTCGAAGGCGCGTGCATCCTCGAAGCGCTTGCGCTCATCGACGATCACCCGCGCGTCGGCGCGGTCGCGTTTGCGATGGCGACGATCGACGGCGGGCCGTGGGACGCCCGGATGCAGCCGGCGCCGGTCGATTACCCGTGCCTGGTCCCGTCGTTCATCGGGTTCGCGCATCTGCTGCGCCGGCGCGTGTTTCTCGAGCTCGGCGGCTATCCGGAAGCCTTCCATTTCTACGGCGAGGAAAAAAGCTACTGCCTGCGGCTGATCGACGCCGGATTCGACATCGTCTATCTGCCGCGTGCCCGCGTCGTCCATGCGCCGCACGCCACGGGACGCAGTACCTCGAAGTACCTGCGCTACGTGATCCGCAACGATTGCCTCGGCGCGATGAACGACGAGCCGCTGCCGGTCGCGTTGATATCGGTCCCGCTTCGCCTCGCGCGCTATCTGTCGATGCGCCGTGGCGTCGCCGATCCCGGCGGCCTGCGCTGGATCGTCGGCGATCTCCTCTCGCGCGTGCCGCTGGTCTGGCGCGACCGGCAGCCCGTTCAGTGGTCGACGATCCGTAAATGGCGTCGCGTGCGGCGCGATTCGCCGCGGTGGATCCCGCACGGCGACGGTCGAGATGTCCAGGTCTCTGAATCTGCCAGCCGAACGATCGGCGTCGGCATCACCACGAGCAACCGGCCGCAGCGGCTCACCGACTGCCTCCGATCGCTCGCCCTGCTCGGCGACCTCGTCAGCGCCATCATCGTCGTCGACGATGCGAGCGATGTGCCGGCGCGCGACGCAATCGGTCCGCTGCCCGCCGCGATTGCCGACAAGCTGACGATCATCCGGCAGCCGGAGCCGGGCGGCAACATCCTGTGCCGGAACGTGGCGATGCGCCATGCGACGACCGACGAAGTGCTGCTGCTCGACGACGACACCGTGATCATCCGCTCCGAGACGATCCGGCGCGGACTCGAGCTGATGCATCGCGACGGCGCGATTGCAGCCGTCGGGTTCGCGATGGCGTCGCCCGACGGCGCGCCGCTTCCGTCGCTGATGCAGCCGTCGCCGGCGCGGTACGTGTGCTACGTGCCGTCGTACATCGGGTTCGCGCATCTGATTCGCCGCGCGCCGTTCTTTCAGGTCGGCGGCTACCGTGAGCTGTTCCAGCGCCACGGCGAAGAAAAGGAGTGCTGCCTGCGGCTGATGGATGCCGGCTACGACATCGTGTTCTTGCCCGATCCGCCAATCGTGCATCACGTCGATCCGACCGGCCGGAACCTCAAGCGCTATCTGCGCACGGTGATCCGCAACGATTGCCTCGGCGCGCTTTACAACGAACCGTTGCCGATGCTCGTCTTCACGCTGCCGTTCCGGCTTTTCAGATACCTCAAGATGCGCCGCAAAGCCGGCGTCAGCGATCCAGGCGGGTTCGTCTGGATTGTCCACGAGCTGGCGCGGCACTTCTCGTCGGTCGTTCGCGAGCGGCGTCCGGTGCAGTGGGCGACGATGCGGAGATGGCGGCGGCTGCGCCGCGAGTGGCCGGCGTACGATCGGCCGGCGGCGGCATGATGGCGCGTCATCACCGTACCCGCCGCCGACTGCTGACGATCGGACACTCGTACTGCGTCGAGCTGAACCGGCGGCTGCCGCAGGAGATGGCGCGCTCGGACGGCTGGGACGTCACAGCGGTCGCGCCCGCGCGCTTTCGCGGCGATTTCGGCTGGCACGTCACCGAGATGCGCGCTGGCGAGGCGTGTCGCGTGGTGCCGGTGCCCGTCCATTTCGGACGCCGCGTGCACACGATGCTCTACGGCCACGCGCTCGCGCGGCTGTTGCGGCAGCCGTGGGACGTCGTTCACTGCTGGGAAGAACCGTACGTCGCGTCGGCGGCACAGATTGCCAACGCGACCGCGCTGCGGGTACCGCTCGTCTTCGCGACGTTTCAGAACATCATGAAGCGATACCCGCCGCCGTTCAACTGGATCGAGCGTTCGGCCATGCGCCGCGCCGACGGTCTGATCGCGTTCGGCCACACCGCGCGCGACGTGCTCGGCGCGCGTGGATGGCAGCAGCCGGCGCGGACGATTCCGCCCGGCGTCGACGTCGCGCAGTTCCGTCCCGATGCGGAGCAGCGCGCGCGGACGCGCGCGCGCTTCGGCTGGACCGACGACACGCCGGTCGTCGGCTTCGTCGGCCGGTTCGTGCCGGAAAAGGGCGTCAGCATGCTGCTGCAGACGCTCGATCGAGTGAAGACGCCGTGGCGCGCCTTGTTCGTCGGGTCGGGGCCGCTCGAATCGCCGATCCGCACGTGGAGCCGTCCGTACGGCGATCGCGCGCGCGTGGCGACCGGCGTCGGCCACGACGACGTGCCCGCGTACCTGAACGCGCTCGACGTGTTGTGCGCGCCGAGCGTGACGACCGGGGCGTGGCGCGAGCAATTCGGCCGCATGCTCATCGAGGCGTTTGCCTGCGGCGTGCCGGTCGTCGCGTCCGACAGCGGTGAGATTCCTCACGTCGTCGGGGACGCGGGGGTCCTCGCCGGCGAGCAAGATCGTGACGGGTGGCTGCGCCTGCTCGAAGAGCTGCTGCTCGATCCGGCGCGCCGCGCCGACCTCTCGCGCCGCGGACGCGATCGCGCCGTCTCCACGTACGCGTGGCCCGTCGTCGCGCGGCAGCATCTGGATTTCTTCAACGAGCTCACCCGATGAGGCCGCTGCGCGTCGCGATCTGCGCCGACTTTCTTCAGGAGCAGTGGCCGAGCATGGACCGCGTCGCCTGGCTGCTGTACGAAGAGCTACGGCCGTGGTCGCGTGCCGGTGTGATCGCGTCGCTCGTGCGTCCGCCGTTCGAGCGCCGGCTGACGCGCGTTCCGTTGGTCGGCCGCACGCGCACGGCGTTCAGCGGCGATCGCTTCATGAACCGCTTCTGGCGGTATCCGCAGACGCTCGAGCGCCTCAAGGACGACTTCGACGTGTTCCACATCGTCGACCACAGCTACGCGCACCTGGCGCACGTGCTGCCGGGGGACCGAACGGTCGTCACGTGTCACGACCTCGACGCGTTTCGCTCGGTGCTGGAGCCGGAGCGCGAGCGGCGATCGTCCGTGTTTCGAACGATGACGCGCAAGATCCTCGCCGGGCTGCAGCGCGCAGCGCGCGTCACCTGCGATTCGACGGCGGTCCGCACCGAGCTCGTCGGACGCGGACTCGTGCCGGCCGATCGTGTGACCGTCGTGCCGCTCGGCGTGACCCGCATCTTCGCGCCCGCGCCCAATCCCGCATGCGATCGCGAGGCGGCGGCGCTCGCGCAATCGCCGCCCGGCGCGATTGAGATTCTTCACGTCGGCAGCACCGTACCGCGCAAGCGCATTGATGTGTTGCTGCGCATCTGCGCAGCGGTGCGGAACGACTTTCCCGATGTGCGCCTCGTTCACGTCGGCGATTCGCTGACCCCGCAGCAGCAGCGAATCGCGAGCGACGCCGGTCTGGCGGACCGCCTCGTCGCGGTGAACGGCGTCCACGACCCGATCCTCGCGGCGCTCTATCGCCGCGCGGCGCTGGTCCTGCTGCCATCGGAGCGCGAAGGCTTCGGGCTGCCGCTCGTCGAGGCGATGGCGTCAGGCACACTGGTGGTGGCGAGCGATCTCCCGGTGCTGCGCGAGGTCGGTGGATCCGCCGCCGAGTACTGCGCGGCCGGCGACGTCGACGCGTGGCAGGCGACTGTGACCGCGCTGCTGCGCGAACGCTCCGACAACCCGGCGCGGTGGCAGCAGCGACGCGATAGCGGGTGCCTTCGCGCGAGTCGCTTCACGTGGACACAGTTTGCCGCGTCGATGGTGGACGTGTACTGGTCCCTGATGAGTGGCGCGAGCCCTTCAGGCGAGCGTGGCCGCTCGGCTGAAAGCGGCCGCTCGGCTGAAAGCGGCCGCTCGGCTGAAAGCCTCGCGCTACAGCGCGATTCGTCGCCGAAGGTAGCGCGAACCTTTCAGGCGAGCGATCTCCGATGAAGATCCTGCACGCCGCGAAGTTCTACGCGCCGGTCCGCGGCGGCATGGAGACCGTCCTCGCCGATCTCTGCGACGGCACGGCGGACGACTGGGCGGTGCAGGTCGTCGCCGCCAACGACAGGCCGCGCACGACAATCGAGCGGCGGGGCGGCGTGGATGTCGCGCGCGCGGCGACGTTCGGGCAGGCGGTGTCCGTGCCGTTGTGCCCGACATTGCCGTGGCAGCTCTGGACGCACCGGGCCGACTGCGTCGTGCTGCACGAGCCGAATCCAATTGCGGGGACGGCTCTGTGGCTTCACACGCCGGCGCCGCGCCTGATCATCTGGCACCACAGCGATCTCGTCCGTCCGTGGTGGGCGCCGCCGACGTACGGTCGAATCGTGCAGAGATCGTTGTACGAGCGAGCCGACTGCGTCATCGTGTCGAGCCCCGCGCTCTCGCGCGATTCAGCGCTCGTCCGGCGCGCGCGTCGCGTCGCCGTGATTCCGTTCGGCGTCGCGCTCGAGAGCTACCGCCGCACCGACGCTGCACGGATCGCCGCCGTCGAGGCGATTCGCGCGCGCACGCGAGGTCCGCGGCTCCTGTTCGTCGGACGTCTCGTCTACTACAAGGGCGTGCACGTGCTGCTGGAAGCTGCGCGCGAATGGCCCGGCACGCTCATCATCGTCGGCGACGGACCGCTCGAAGCCGAGATGCGGTCGCGCGCCGCCGCACTCGGCATCGCCGACCGCATCCAGTTCACCGGTTCGCTGGCCGACGACGAAGTGCAGGCGCATTACCAGGCGTGCGACGCGCTGGTGCTCCCGTCGATTGCGCGCACCGAAGCCTTTGGCGTCGTCCAGATCGAAGCGATGGCGGCCGGCCTTCCGGTCGTGAGCACGCGATTGCCGACCGGCGTGCCGTGGGTGAACCAGGACGGCGTCAGCGGCATCGTCGTGCCGCCCTACGATGCGGCCTCGCTGGGCGCGGCGCTCCGTTGCCTGGCGCACGATGCCGCCCTGCGAACGCGCCTCGCCGACGGCGCTCGCCGCCGCGCCGAAGCGCTCTTCTCGCGCGAGCGGATGGTGCGCGCGTTCAAGGATGTCGTCGAAACCGTCGTGCGCGAGCCGGAACGACTCGATGAATACCTCGCGGATGTGGCGCGGCCTTCTAAGGATGTCGCGAGATGAAGCGAACGTTCGACATCCTGCTCGCCGGCATCGGATTGATTGTCTCGGCGCCGCTCTGGCCGCTGATCGCCGCGGCAATCAGGATCGACTCCCGCGGCCCCGTGTTCTATGCGCAGCCGCGCGTCGGCGAACGCGGACGCACGTTCATGGTGCTGAAATTCCGCTCCATGATCGCCGACGCCGAGCGTCATGTCGGTCCGAAGCAGGCGGACGCAGACGATCCGCGAATCACGCGCGTCGGACGCGTGCTGCGGGCGACGGCGATGGACGAATTGCCGCAGCTCTGGAACATCTTCCGCGGCGACATGAGCTTCGTCGGCCCGCGCGCGCTTCGTCCCGAGGAGATCGACGGTGACGCCGCCGGCGCGCCGGTGCCGCTGCACGCGATTCCCGGATTCGACGAGCGCTCGACCGTGCCGCCCGGCCTGACCGGCATCGCGCAGATTTACGCGCCGCGCGACGTCTCGCGCCGGCAGAAATTCAGGTTCGATCGCCTGTACATCCGGCGGCGCTCCTTTCTGCTCGACGTGCGCCTCATCCTTCTCTCGTTCTGGATCACGATGCGCGGCACATGGGAAGCGCGGGAAAAGAAGTTCTGATCGAACGCGGCCACTATGCGGCGAAGCAGATCTTCTGCAGAGATCGCCTCGTCGCGTGGAGTCATCGCCGCCGCTTCGAGGTCGGGCTGGCGCTGGCCACCCGCTTTCGCGGCAAACGAATCCTCGACTACGGATGCGGAGACGGTACGTTCCTCGCGCTCTTGTGGAAGCGCGACGATCGACCGGCATCGGCCGTCGGCGCGGAGCTCGACGCCTTTCAGGTCGAGGATTGCCGCGCCCGGCTCGGCAATCTGCCTGATCTCCGATTCGAGCCGATCGCTCACCTCGACGAGCCGTCGCACCACGGCGCCTACGACGGCGTCGTCTGCATGGAGGTGCTCGAGCACGTCGTCGCGGTCGACGCCGTCGTCGATCGATTGTGGCGGCTGCTCGCCGACGACGGCACGCTGATCGTCAGCGTGCCGGTGGAAACCGGTGTGCCGCTCCTGCTGAAACAGGCGGTGCGTCGCGTCGCCGCGTGGCGGGGAATCGGCGACTACCGCGGGACGGCCGGGTACAACCTGCGCGAGTACGCGGCGAGCGTGTTCGCCGGCGCCGCGCCGCACATCGCGCGTCCCATCCATAACCTCGACGGCGACGTACCGTTTCACGACCACAAAGGCTTCAACTGGCGCGCGCTGCGCGATCGTCTCGCGCGGCGTTTTGCGATCGACGACGTCGTGGCATCGCCGGTACCGCGGCTCGGACCGCATCTGGCGACGCAGGTGTGGTTCGTCGCGCGCAAGAAGACCGTATAATCACCCGCGCCTGACGTGAGCCACATTTACGATGTCGTCATCGTCGGCGGGGGCCCGGCTGGGCTGTACGCCGGCTGGACGCTCGCCCGCGCCGGCTTCTCGGTCGCGATCTGCGAGGAACATCCGACGAGCGGCATGCCGGTGCACTGCACCGGCGTGCTCGCCGCCGAGGCGTTCGAGCGATTCGGTCTCTCCGACGACAGCGTCCTCAATCAGCTGCGGACGGTCCGCTTTCATCCCCCGTCGGGCGATGCCGTCGATTACTCGCCGATCACGGTCGAAGCGGTCGTCATCGATCGGGCCCGGTTCGATCGACGCCTTTCGGAGCGCGCCGCTCTGGCGGGCGCAGAGCTGTCGTACGGCGAGCGCGTGACGGGCGTCGCCGTCGATGCCGACGGCGTGACCGTCGCGTCCGGTTCGACCATGCGGCGCGCGCGCGTGTGCGTGCTCGCCTGCGGCGCGCGCTACGGCGTTCAGCGAAAGCTGCGCCTCGGCATTCCGCGCCTGCTGCTGCACTCGGCGCAGGCGGAACTGCCGGCGGCGCGGCTCGGCGACGTCGAAATCCATTTCGGCGAGCGGATCGCTCCGCGCGGGTTCGCGTGGGCGGTGCCGGTGCAGCGCGAGCGCCCCTACGTGCGCGTCGGCGTCATGTGCGAACGCCACGCCCATCGCCACTTCGAGCGCGTGCTCCGCGACATCGGGCCGCGCTGGGGCGTCGACGCAGCCGGTGGATGCAAGCCTCGCCAGAAGATTCTTCCGCTCGGCCCGATCGATCGCACGTTCGGCGATCGCGTCGTCGTGGTCGGCGACGCGGCCGGCGTGGTGAAGCCGACGACCGGCGGCGGCATCTACTACAGCCTGATGACGGCGAGCCTCGCATCGGAGATCGTCGCCGGCGCGCTGTCGCGCGACGATCTTTCGGCCGCCGCGCTGAACGAGTACGAGCGGCTGTGGCGTCGCGAGCTGGGGCCGGAGCTCCGCTGGCAGCTCGTGCTGCGCCGCATCGCGCAGCGGCTGACCGACGACGACATCGACGGCCTGTTCGCGCTCGCGCGGACGGACGGGCTGATGCCGCTCGTCCGGCGCACGGCCGCCTTCAACCATCACCGCGAGTTCATCGTCGCCCTCCTGAAGCATCCACCCGCCCGCCGCGTGCTCTTCCGCGCCGCGCTCGCGTAACCGTGTCGGCGACCGCCCTCGCAGCCCTTCTCCGAAACAATCAGCACGCAAACGACGGCCGCTGCGACAGCGACGAGGTCGTCCTGCGTTCCCTGGACGCCTCACTCGTCGCGGCGTCCCTCGACCACGGCGTCGGCCCGCTTCTCCATCGCGCGCTTCGTGAACGCGGTCTTTTCGATCGCCTTCCAACCGAGATTCGGACCGAGCTCGCGCGCGCGGTCCGTGAAGAGGCCGTCATCGAATCAATTCGGCATAGAGAGACTGTCTGCGTGCTCGAAGCGCTCGACGAGGCAGGAGTGCGTCCGATTGTGTTCAAGGGCACGGCGCTGGCCTACACGTGTTATGCCGATCCGCTGCTGCGGCCGCGCCTCGATACCGATCTGCTGATCGGGCCGGAAGACGTCGAGGCGGCGTCGGCTGCGTTGGAGTCGATGCGGTTCGTACGAACCGCCCGACCCATTGGCGAGCACGTGACGCATCAGCTCACGTACGTGCGCGCGGCATGTGGAGTTGAGAGTGCCTTCGACGTGCATTGGAAAATTGCGGATCCTCAGGCATTCGCGGATCTGTTCCCCTACGCCGAACTTCGTCGTAGTGCCGTGCCGATTCCAGCCCTGGGCCCGCATGCGATCGGTCCCTCAGTCGTCGACGCGCTGTTGATCGCGTGCGCGCATCGCGTCGCGCACCATTATGATGACGACACGCTGATCTTCCTGTGTGACATCGATGTGCTCGCACGCCGTTTCGGATCGACGGAGTGGGATCGGGTCGTCGCGCTGGCGCGTGAAAAGCAGATTCGGGCCGTGACAGCGCGCGGACTGGCGCTCGCGCGCCGGTTACTCTGGGCGCCGATACCTGACGACGTCCAGACGGCACTCGACAGCGCGGGTGGTTCGGAGAGCACCGCCGCGTACCTCGATCCGC
Organism: Acidobacteriota bacterium; assembly: GCA_003222395.1. Lineage (GTDB taxonomy): Bacteria > Acidobacteriota > Vicinamibacteria > Vicinamibacterales > CAVVIG01 > Gp6-AA45. The sequence goes on along the minus strand of QHWB01000036.1, from coordinate 70,684 downwards.
GACTGCGTAAAGTCGACATCCTCCGGTCCGATCTGCACGCGCTGCGCGGCTGGCGCGCTCGCGTGAAACTGCTGCGCGAGCACCTGGTCCCGGCTCCCGACTTCATGCGTCGATCGTACGGCGCGACCAGTGCGATCCTTTTGCCGGCGCTGTACATCCACCGCGTCTTCCGCGGCGTCCGCAAATGGTTCCGGCCCCTCCGATGACGATGGTCCGGCTCGGATTCAGACAGACGTGGATTGATGCCGCCGCGATGGAGCTCGAGCGGACGCGCGCGCGTTTCGAGCGTGACCATGCGGTGGTGCTGCCCGACCTGCTCGAACCGGATGTGCTCGCGTTCGCACAGCGCCAGGTCGAGCTCGACGGCTTCGAGGAGCGCGTGCACGATCAGTTGTCCAGCCGGCCCGTCGATCTCAGACTGAAGCCCGGTGTGGCGTCGGCGGTTTTCATGCTCCTGACGAACGACGAGCAATTTCTTGAATTCGTCCGATGTGTGACTGGGCTGCGCGACATCCGGAGCTTTCGCGGCGTCGTCCACCGAAGAGTTCCAAATGCCGGTCACGACGACGCGTGGCACAACGATCTCGTCGACGGCCGGCTGGCGGTTCTCTCGATCAACCTGAGCTCCGAACCGTACGACGGAGGCGTGCTGCAGATTCGCGAGCTGCCATCCGGCCGGATCGTGTACGAGTTTGCGAACACGCGGCCCGGCGACGCCGTGCTGTTCGCGCTCGGAGACGGGCTGCAGCATCGCGTGACGCCGCCCGAAGGACGCGTAGCGCGAACCGTCTGCGCCGGCTGGTTCAGGGATCAAGCGGTTCGTCCATCGGTGGGTCTTGCCGATTCGGGCTACTAGACTGTTGCAGACGCTATGACGGAGGTTTCGCTGCAGACGGCAGTGCGTGCCAGCGACGACGTCGTCGTGCGCGAGCTCGACGGCGAAGCGGTGCTCCTCAACCTCGCATCGGGCATGTATTTCGGACTCGACTCGGTCGGGACGCGCATGTGGCAGCTGATCGAGCGGCATCGCAGCCTGTCCGCCGTCGTCGCCGCCATGTGCGATGAGTTCGACGCGCCGGCCGCCACCATCGAGCAGGACGTGCTTCGCCTGGTCTCACAGCTCGTTGAAAAGGGACTCGTGGTTGTCGCCCGCTAGCGTCAGATGTTCGCGGCCCGATCCCCAAAGAACCGCTGCAGCCAGACTTCGAGGCCGATGGCGTCTTCGAGCTGCCACCTCGTGGTTGCCGTCTCGTCTTCGGCAATGCTGACCGCAAGTGCCGCAATCGACTGCTCGAGGATGACGCCATCCACGAAGCCGAGGCGAGCGCTGAGACAGTCGCGCGTCAGCAGGCGGGCGATCGTTTCGTGGCCGCGCGCCGCCGCCTGATTACCGACTCGCGTTAGGTCCGCCTTCCACCGCCGCGTGCGGATGCGTTCGGCCAAGACGCCTTTCAGCGCTTCCCGCATCAGCCCTTTCGGAACGCCCCTCCAATTCACGATCTCGCCGGGAATCGCCATCAGGAAGGCGACGAGGTCTCTGTCTCTGAACGGATAGCACACGTCGACTCCGTACATCTGGCCCGCGCTGATTTGGCGATGGAGCTGACTCAGGTAGTGACCCGCGGTGACGTGCCCGTGAAGTTCCTGCGCATGATACGTGACCGGCGACGCGCGATAGTCGATCGGACGCGTGTGACGCGCCAGCGCGCGCTGCCGAAGCCGCCCGGTGAACCATGACGGATACATCGACGTTCTGCCGCGCCAATCGCCGACGTGTCGTTTCAGCGCGCGGAACAGCCAGCGGGGAGGCAGCGATCGGACGAACGCGCGCCTGAACTCACGGCGGAAGTACGCGGGATCGGCGTCGGTCATCCACCTCGCGAATTCGCGGAGATCCCCGCGAACTTTCAGCCACCGCCCCTTCCTGGCGAGGTCCACGAGGTAGCCGGCGCGTGTGAACAGCATCTGATCGCCGAAAAAGCCGTCGAGCATCGTTCGGCATCCGGCGGCCCGCGCCCGCTCGAGAACGGCGCGATGTGAATGCCCGAGCATTCCCGGCATTTCGAAGCGATCGACGACGGCGTGGCAATCGATTTCGGCGGCGACCTCCGACGCGCCCACTCTTGCGACCGTCACGCCGCACGACGATTCGATGTCGTCGATGAACTGCTGTTCATCGGCGCTGCTGCCTTCCGGGAACGTCATCGTGATGCCCTGAAGTGGCGCCGAGACCGCACCGCGGCGCGCCAGAACAGCAGCCTGACAGAAGATCGCCGACGAGTCGACGCCTCCGCTGACCGACACGGCGATTGGGTGGGTGCTGCGAAGGCGGCGCTTCACCGATCGTTCGAACAGCTCGCGGAATGCCTCGACGTACTCGGCGAACGATCGGTATCGCACGCTTCTGCCGGGGTCGAACGTCCAGTGCTCGCGGAGGACAGCGCCGTCGCGCGTAACGATCGCCATCGCGCCGGGCGGAACGCTGAAGATGCCGTGGAAGCAAGTACGGTGGACATCGGACCAGTCGTCGAGCATCAGCTGCGCGATGGCGTCTTCGTCCGGCCGGGCGGCGACCTGCGGGTGAGCGAGAAGCGATTTGATTTCCGAAGCGAACAGCACCGTTCCCGCGATCGGGCAGTAATACAGCGGCCGCGCCGCCATGACGTCGCGCGCGAGGAGCAGCTGGTGGCGGCGGGCATCGAAGACCGCGACGGCGAAATCGCCGTTCAGATGCGACGCGAACCGATCGCCGTCGCGCTCGTAGGTGCTCAGGACGAGCTCGGCATCAGAGGCGCCGGTGGATGCGCCCGACCTCGGACGCGGCAGTTCTTCGCGGTCGTCGAGGCGTCCATCGATGCACACGACGGTTTCGGCGGCAGACACGAGAGGTTGTCGTTCGTGCAGCGACTCAGGTGTGTTGCGGGCGTGCTGGTGCGCGACGCCGAACGATCCGCAGACCCACGAATCTTCGCCGTCGATGGCGCGGTGTTTCGACGCATTCGTGAGCGCCCGAAGCTCGGAGGCGGTGGCCGGACGCCCGTCGTAGTGAAAGATTCCGGCGATGCCGCTCACGGAGCATCGGCCGCCTTCGCGCCTGCGGCGCTTTGGCGAGCCAGGGCGCGGCGAGCTTTCGCCGCTGCGGCCGATTCGTCGAATGCGCAGCGCGTCAGCGCGTCGAAGAGGCGAACGAACGGCCGCCGCGGCAGCCACCCCCGCTGCAGCAACCAACCGGCGGCCGATCCGTACGTCGCGTACACCGCAACAAGATGCCAGCCGCGGCGCCTCTCGACGTAGATGCCTGTCAGCCAGGACCGCAGGAGCATCGTTCGCGCGTCGTCCACGCCGAAGAGCGCTTCGGCTATCCAGCAGGGCGCCGGCTTGGTCGCGCGTCCGGTGCCGGGATCGTTGGCCCTGTTGCCGCCGCCCTGAACGATGTCCTTGACGTGACCGTACGAGATCAGGCGCGGGGCAGTGTACGGTTTGCGCGCGACCCGCTTGGCCGCTTCGGCGTCGTCATTGGTTCGATTCACTGGATATTCCTCCCGTGCAGCAGCCGCGCGTGCTCAACGATCCGTTGGCGGAGTGAGGGCAGGTGGTGCAGCCCCGCCGGATAGCTCAGGCGGACACCGTCGATTCGCGACGCGAGCTGTGCGGCGAACGAGAACTGGCCGGCGATCCGCCGGCGGTCGAGCATCTCGACGATGAAGCTGTTCTTGAGCAGTTCCTGCATCAGCGCCGACCGCGACAGCGGCAGCAGCTCGATGGACACGGTCGACGTCCGGTCCTCCGGTTGCGGCAGGACGAACAGGCAGTCTAGTGGAAGCCCGCCCGTGTGCCGGTGACGCTCATCGAGCGGAAACGACCGCTTCGTGGTGCTTGGATGCAGTGGCACGCCGCGGCTCACGTCTCCGAGAAACGCCGACGCGCTGTCGGGCAGCAGCTTGATGCGGCCCGAACCGGACCGCGCGATCGCGCGATCGTCCGACAGGTCGACCACGAGCAGATCGTCGGTGAGCACCTGAAAACCGTCGGCGACGAACGAGGCCAGCAGAGTCGATTTGCCGAAGCCGCAGTCGCCCAGGAATCCGATCGCGCAGTCGTCGACGCAGACCACCGTCGCGTGCAGCGGCTCGACGTCCTGGTAAACGAGCGCAAAGGAGAGCGTCTGCGCGAACAGAAAGTTCTGCAGAACCGGGAGGCCGCTTCCCTCGAGCGGCCGCGATGCTATGCGCGCACCGCCGCGGCCGATGCGGAACTCGTACAGTCCCGACCAGCGGAGATACGCGGAGCGATCGGGCAGCAGCCGGCACACGAACCACTCGTCCTTCGCGGATGCGAGCTCACCACCAGCCGGATCCTGAAAGTCGTCGTCATCGCCCTGAACGAATTCGACGCGCGCGATCGGATTGGCCGCGTCAGTGAGCGGCGGGAATTCGAACGGCCACGGGCTGCTGACGTCCACCCCGTACACGGAGTACCGGTTTACGGTGTCGCCGGCCATCATGGTGCGACGGTCTCCCACACGACGATTGGCTGATATCGATCGCCGCCGGCGCCGCCGACGATCACCCGTCCGTCGCGCTCGATCCACGCGTGCGATTCGAGCCGGCTGTCGGCGGCGCGCCTGACGCCGATCATCAGACGCATCGGCCGATCGATGCCGGTCAGGAGCATCTCGGCGACGAGCGCGCGAACCAGACACGTGCTGTAAGCGCCCAGCCGGCGTCCCGTCGCTTCGATTGCGGTCAGCAGACGATCCTCATTCCACCGCGCCGCGATCAGCCAGCCGCAGAATCTCAGACGCGCGCCCGTCCGGCGGACCGCGCCGATCGGCATCACGACGAGCGCCGCGCGAACTGCCGCCTGCGCGATCGCGACCATCGCGAAGCAGGCTGCGTCGACTGGTTCGCGCATGAGGCGGACCATCAGGCTGATCGCAATTCTACACGTCACCTTGTGGACGCTCGGCTGAAAGCCTCGCGCTGCAGTCGCTGAATCGCAGTCACGCGGTGCGGCCGGGCTGCGTCGTCGCGTGCACGTGTGTGTCATGCAGCGCAATCGCGGCCAGAACCGCCAGCAGGACGGCATTCGCGGGGACGCGCAGCGTCATCTCCCAGACGTTCTGCACCGCGAGGCCGAAGATGCCGCACGCGGCTCCCAATCGGATCCAGAAGAGCGGGGTGTGATCGCTGCGCAGGCGCTGGCGGATGGCGACGTACGCGGCGCCCAGCGCCAGCGCCGCCGGGATCGCCAGGAGCGCGCCGCCCTCGGCGAGGATCTGCAGGTACTCGTTGTCGGCGTGGCTGATGTACAGGTTCAGGCCGGGGGTCTGATAGAGAACCATCACCGGCTGATAGGTGCCGACGCCGGAGCCGATCGGCCAGAAGTCCTGCACCATAGGCCACGTCATGCGCCAGACCATGGCGCGGCCGGAGATCCCTTCAGTCAGACCGCTGCTGGCGCGCGCGGCGAGCGCGCCCATGTTCGCGTACATGAGAGCGAGCGTCACCATCGCGGCGATGATGCCGATCATCCACATCAGCCGGCGGCGCGACATTCGTCTTCGCGCCACTGCGATAAACAACACGAACGAGGCCAGCGCGGCGCCGATGCCGGATCGCGACAGCGACGCGAGGAGCCCGGCCATCATCGCGAACAGCGCGAACCCGAGCGCCACGTTCTTCGTGTCGAGCGCCAGTTCCGGATCGAACGGATCGCCAGGATGCCGCCGCGATTCGAGGCGCGCGATCACGTAGCCCAGCGTCAGCGGGATCGCCATCAGCAGCCACGCCGCGAAATCGTTCCGGTTCACGAACGGCGTGAACGGGAGCGCGTTGCCGGCGATCGGACGAACCGCGCCGTAGAACAGTTTCGGCGCGAACATGTGCTGCGCGACGGCGAGCGGCGCGACGACGAGACTTGTCCACGCGACGCCGCGCAGGACCGTGCGGACGCCACCGCGCGCGAGGGTGCGGCGCGCGGACCAGAAGAGCACGACGATGGTGGCGGTGAGGAAGAGCGCGAACCGGGTTGCATCGGGATCGACCGAAATCGGTGCGCGATCCGGCGGCGCGACGTGAACGGTCTGGTCGTAGGCGACCGACGAGGGGGCGACCCGCAGCCGCACCGATTGCGGAAGCGGCACGAGCTGCGCCGCCATGATGAGGATCGAGACGAGCAGCGCGAGATCGAGCCACCGCGCCGCCCCGCGTCCGACACGCGGCGGCGACAGCGCGGCGACGAGCACCGTGCCGGCGGCGAGCGGAACCGTCGTCCAGCGATAGATTCCGGCAAAGGCGAACAGCGTCCAGCCGCTCGTCAATGCGATCGCGCGCGCCGCGAGTCGGGGTGCGACAGGCGCCTGGCGCCGTGAGCGACCCTGGGACGCTCGAGGCGCCGACGGGCTGCCGTCAGATCGCGGCTTCGGCGTAGTAATTCTTGTACTGATGTCCGTAGTAGCGGTGATAGTAGTACTTGTTGCGGGCGAAATCGACTTTGTTGAGCACGACCGCGGCGTACTTCGGATGCGTCTGCATCACGGTCTCGATCGCGCGTTCGGCAAGGCGACGCCGCGTCATCTCGGCGCCGACGACGAACGTCACGCCGGAGACGAGCGGCGCGAGGATGACCGCATCGGTCACCGCGAGCACCGGCGGCGTGTCGACGATGATCCAGTCGAACGGTCCGTGCGCGAGGTTGGTGAGGAGCGTCTTCATGCGCTCGGATGACAGCAGTTCCGACGGGTTCGGCGGCGTGCGGCCGGCGGTGATGGCGAGCAGATTCGGATCGACGGTGCGCTGGATGACGTCGCGCACGCGCGCCTGACCGATCAGGACCTGCGACAGACCGCGCTCGTTGGTGAGCCGCAGCGGGCGATGCAGGCCGGGGCGCCGCATGTCGGCGTCCACCAGCAGCACGCGCGAGCCGCCGTACGCCAGCGCCATCGCGATGTTCGCGGCCGTCGTCGTCTTTCCCTCGAGCGGCTGCGCGCTGGTCACGACGACGATCTTGGTGCCTGCGGACGGGTACTTCGAGACCAGCGCCGTCCGCAGCGCGCGGAACGATTCGCCGAAATCGTGCGGCACGTGCGACGAGGCGAGCAGCGGATGCTTGTCGCCGCGCACCGACGGCACCAGGCCGAGGAAGGGCAGGCGCAGGCGCCGCGTCACTTCCTCCGGCGTCTTGATCGTGTCGTTCATGTAGTCGAGACCGTAGGCCACGGCAATGGCGAGCGTGAGGCCGACGGCGAGCGAGAGCAGCCACGTGCGCCGGCCGGTCGGCGCGAGCGGCGCCTTCGGGACCTCGGCGCGGTCGACGACGCGCACGTTGTTCGCGCGGCTGTTGCTCGCGACCCGCAGCTCGCGCTCGCGCGTCAGCAGCGCGTCGTAGATCTGCCGGTTCGTCTGCGAGTCGCGCTGCATGACGTTGTAGTCGACGCTCTTCTTGCTCAGATCCTGCATGTCCGCCTTGGCGTTCTCCAGACCACGCGCCATGGTCTGTTCCTCGATCAACGCCGACTCGTAGTCGTTCTTGATCGAAGCGCGCGCCCGCGCGACCTCGAAGTCATACTGGCGCTGCGCCTCGGACAGATCGGCGTTCGCCTTCTGCATGTTCGGGTGGCGTTCGCCGTAGCGGTCGGCGACCTGCGCGCGCGCCCGCTGCATCTCGACGACGCGCGACTTGGCCGCCGCGACCGACGCGTTCTGCGCGATCGCGGGAATCGTGTCGGGCGCCTGCGTCGACACCGACTTGATCTGGTTGAACAGTGTTTCCTTCTGGATGCGGCGGCTGCGCGCCATCATCACGTCGTCGTTCAGCTTGTTCAGCCGCGCGAGCACGATGTTCTGCTTGTCGTCGAGAGACAGCGCGTTCTGCCGCTCGCGGTATTCGGCCAGCCCGCGCTCGCTGTCCTGCACCTTCTGCTGCTGCTTGTCCAGCTCCTTGTCGAGCCAGTCGATCATGTTCTCCGTGCTCTGGAGCTTGACCTGCAGGTTCTGATCGACGAACTCGTCGACGAGCGTATTGGCCGCCGTCGCGGCGAAGCGCCGGTCCATCGAATCGAACGTGACGTCGACGAGCTTGCTGCCGGAGACGGGCGCGACGTCGACGCGGCTCAGAAACGCGCTGACGAGCGCCGACTCGTCGGCCGTCTCGTCGACCTTGGGCGACTCCGTGTTCTCCGGCGCCGGCGCCGGCCGCACGAGGCCGACGATCTTCTGCTTGAGATCGTGGAGCAGCGTCGCGGGCGTCGACGGCTTCTCCGCGGTGCCGTTGAACTCCGGGACCGCGCCCAGGTTCACGCGCTTGACGACGCGCCGCGCGAGATCGCGTCCTTTCAGGATGCGGTACTGGGTTTTGTAATAAAGGTCGGGATCTTCGTAATACGTGTTTTCGGCTGTCGTGATGCCCGGCACCGCCGTCGCGCGCTCGTCCTCGATGAGCAGCCGCGCCTGAGCGCGGTACATCTGAGTGCTGCTGTACCCCTGGATCATCATCGCGACCGTCGTCAGGATGAACACGGCAATCGCGACGCGCCGGTAGCGGTACAGCACCGCGAGACGATCGAGGATGTGGACGTCGGTGTCGGGTGTGTAGGTGGACGTCGGCGCAGCGGCAGCCGGGTGATCGGCTGTCGTGGCGGGGCGCAAAGGGTGCGGGGCCTTGGGTTCCGCCATTATTGCAGTGGGCAGGTCGGCCCGCCGAGGAAGCCCGGCGCTGTGACTGCGAGCACGCCGTTTGCCGCCGCCTCGGTCACGATCGCAGCCGCCGACGGTACCGAATTCGACCCGAGGAGACCCGCGAAGGGAGGTATGCGAAAGGGCAGCTTGACGACGGCCGAAATCGCATCGCCGGCGTTCACATGGAACAACTGGCTCGCCGCGAGAATGGTTGAATGATCGGCCGCCATCATCTCGACGACGTAGCTGCCGGGATCGACGTCGCGAAAAGTGAACGTGCCGGTCTTGTCGGTCACCTGCGAGTCGACAATTCGGCCGAACCGGGCGTCGCGCAGCCGGACCGTGACGTCAGGCATAGCGGCGTTGGCGGAGGTCAACGCGTGGCCCTGAATGATCGACGAGAACGAGCCGTTGTGCGGCGTCGCCACCCGAGGCGCCGCTTTGGCCGCCGCGGTCTGCTGCTGTGCAGCCGTGTGAAGCGAGCCCGTGCCGAGCAGGACAATCAAACAGACGAGGCGGCGCATACAATTCTCAAGATCTATCGGCCGGAGCGGCCTCGATCAGCAGAACAGCGACGTAACGACTTGAAATGATGGTATTTGCCGCTAAACCGTGACGAACGACAAGATTCTAAACGCTTGGAGGCGTAAATGGGCGAGCGCGTTTCATACAAAGCGAATGGCGGGACGACACAGGCGTATCTCGCCAAACCGGCCGCTGACGGGCCGGGAGTCGTGGTCATTCAGGAATACTGGGGTCTCGTGCCGCACATCGAGCGAATCGCCGGTCGGTTCGCCGAGGCCGGGTTCGTCGCGCTCGCGCCGGACCTCTATCACGGCGAACAGGCCAAATCGCCCGACGAAGCCGGAAAGCTGATGATGAGCATGCGCATCGATCAGGCGGCGCGCGATCTGGCCGGCGCGATCGACTATCTCGCCGCGCTGCCGCAGACGACGCCGAAGAGGGTCGCAACGATTGGGTTCTGCATGGGAGGCGCGCTGTCGTTGTACGCCGCATCGCTCAATCCCGAGGTCGGCGCGTGCGTGGTGTTTTATGGCGGTCACCCGAACGTGAAGCCGAACCTCGAAACGCTCCAGGCGCCGGTGCTCGGCATCTACGCCGGCAAGGACGGTTTCGTCACGCCTGCCGTGGTGAACGATCTGCACGAGAAACTGACCGCGCTCGGGAAACGGCACGAGTTCCACACCTATCCGAACGCCGACCATGCGTTCTTCAACGATTCGCGTCCGCAGGTGTACGACGCCGGCGCGGCGTCCGATGCGTGGGCGAAGACGCTCGCGTTTCTCCGCCGCGAGCTGAAAGCCTGATGTGATTCGATCCGCGGCGCTGGTCGTCGTCGCGATCGGCGCCGCACTCGCGCCGCTGCCCGCGCCGATCGTCGAGCGGGTGTACTCGACGCGCGTGTACGTCGCGCTTCAATCGCTGCTCACGGCGCTGTCCAACGTCGTCCCCATCGCGCTGTTCGACGTGCTGTTCTTCGGCGTCCTCGCGGTCTGGATCGGATTGGCCGTCGCCGACGTTCGCCGCCGCGGGTGGGTGCGCGCGTCCGGTTCGATTGGCGTGCGGACGCTGACGTGGAGCGCCGCGTTGTATCTCGTCTTTCTCGCGACGTGGGGTCTCAATTACCGGCGCGTGCCGCTCGCCGACAAGCTTCAGTTCGATCGCGCCGCCGTCGGCGTCGACTCGGCGCGCCGCGTGGCGGCGGTGGCTGTCGATCGCGTGAACGGGTTGTATGCCGCTGCGCATCGCCCGGAGTCGCCGGCATCGGCCGGGGTGAGCGGATCGCTCGCGGAGGGATTCGCGCGCGCCTCGCGCGATCTGGATCTGCCGTCAATCGCTTTTGGGCGCCCCAAGCGCACGCTCTTCGACGTGTACTTCCGGCGGGCCGGCGTGGCGGGCATGACCGATCCCTTTCTGCTCGAAACGCTCGTCGCGAGCGATCTGCTGCCGGTCGAACGGCCGTTCGTGATCGCGCACGAGTGGAGCCATCTGGCCGGCATCGCTGACGAAGGGGAAGCCAATTTCGTCGGCTGGCTCGCGTGCCTGCGCGGATCGGCGGCGGACCAGTACAGCGCGTGGTTGTTTCTCTACGGTGAATTGACGCCGTCGGTCGGCGCGCGCGATCGCGCGGCGCTCGCGTCGGCGCTCGCCGACGGACCGCGAGCCGATCTCCGCGCGATCCGCGAGCGCGTCGCGCGCCACCTCAACCCGCGCCTCTCCGCCGCCGGCTGGCGCGTCTACGATTCGTACCTGAAAGCCAACCGCGTCGAGTCGGGCGCTGCGAGCTACGCCGAAGTCGTCCGGCTCGTGCTCGGCGTCAAGTTCGGCGACGACTGGACGCCTCTTCGACGTTGACATCAGACCGTAGCGCGAGCCTTTCAGGGGGAGCGTAGCACCGTGTAGCGCGAGCCTTTCAGGCGAGCGAACCCGGTAGCGCGAGCCTTTCAGGCGAGCGAACCCCGTAGCGCGAGCCTTTCAGGCGAGCGAGGCATTACGGTTGCCACATCACTGCTGCGGCGAGTTCATCGATTGAGTATCTGCTCGATCCGACAAACGGGTAGCGTCGGACGTCTTCGCAGAGGCCGCCGCGAACGGGATTCGCGACGATGTACCGGGCGACCACGAGAGTGATTTCTTCCTCGCGGAGAATGTGGTCATAGTAGCCGTCCTGCCACAACCGGTTCTCGTGCATCTGACGATGCGCGTATCCGGTTCGCTGCCGGAACATCGCCGTACATTTCTCGACTTCTGAATCCGGTGTCAGTCCCTCGGCGAGGATGTGTAAGTGGTCGGGCATGAAGCAATAGGCAAGAATTTCAACGCCGTATTGATTTGTAGTACGCAGAAGTTCATCTCGAACCGCGTTGACTGTTTCGGTGGCTGAGAAGTACGTCCGGCGCTCGAACGTGCACATCGTGAAAGCGATCCGCCGTGGTCCGCGATACAAGGAGGCTTCGAGGCGCGGCGGACGGCGATGCGGCATGCAGTGACGTCAGCAATTCCACGGCCATGGCGCGCTCGCCTGAAAGGCTCGCGCTACCGGTGATATCCACGCTCGGCTGAAAGCCTCGCGCTACCGGTGATATCCCGCTCGGCTGAAAGGCTCGCGCCACCGGTGATATCCACGCTCGCCTGAAAGGCTCGCGCTACCGGTGATATCCACGCCCGGCTGAAAGCCTCGCGCTACCGGTGATATCCACGCTCGCCTGAAAGGCTCGCGCTACCGGTGATATCCACGCCCGGCTGAAAGCCTCGCGCTACCGGTGATATCCACGCTCGCCCGAAAGGCTCGCGCTACCGGTGATATCCACGCCCGGCTGAAAGCCTCGCGCTACCGGTGATATCCACGCTCGCCTGAAAGCCTCGCGCTACCGGTGATATCCACGCTCGCCTGAAAGGCTCGCGCTACCGGTGATATCCACGCTCGCTTGAAAGGCTCGCGCTACCGGTGATATCCACGCTCGCCTGAAAGGCTCGCGCTACCGGTGATATCCACGCTCGGCTGAAAGGCTCGCGCTACCGGTGATATCCACGCTCGGCTAAAAGCCTCGCGCTACCGTACCGAGATGTAGCGCGAGCCTTTTAGGCGAGCGTAGCCCTTGTAGCGCGAGCCTTTCAGGCGAGCGGCGTTGCAGCGCGAATCGGTACGTCGCGTGGTTCGCCCTCGTAAAACACTCTCTCGAGGAACAGTCCCGACGGCGGCGCGGTGAACCGCGCCGGATCGCTCGGCATCGCATGGCCGCGGCCGACCTCCACGAGCGCGCCGACGATGCGGCGCACCATCTTCCACAGGAAGTGCGATCCTTCGACGCTGACGAGCACGAGGTCGCCGTCCTCGACGACGTCGAGGCGCTCGACGAGGACGACGGTCGATTTCGCCGGCGCTTCCGAATCGGGCTGATCGCTCTCGGCGAACGCCTTGAAGTCGCGCATGCCGACCAGATCGCGCGCGCCGCCGCGCATGCGATCGAGCGCGAGCGGCTCCTTCACCCACCACACGAACGCTTTCGCGAACGCGGTGCGGCGCCGCGCAATCTGATACAGATAACGGCGTGCCACGGCGTCGTGGCGCGCGTGGAAGCGGTGCGGCACCCGATCGGCCGCCAGGATGTTGATGTCGGCGGGGAGCTCGTCGTTGATGCGGCGCCGCAGCTGTTCGGCCGGAACATTCGTGCTGACATCGAGATGCGCGACCTGCGCGAGCGCGTGTACGCCGGCGTCGGTGCGGCCGGACCCGTACAGCTCGAAGTCGCTGCGGCCCGTCGCCGTTCGCACGGCCCGATCGATCTCGCCCTGAATCGTTCGCGCGTTCTTCTGAATCTGCCAGCCGCTGTACCGCGTGCCGGCGTATTCGATCGTCAGCTTGAAGCGCGGCACGAGGCATTCTAAGACAGCTATAATCCGGCCTTCATGTCCGACGCTCCCGCGCCGCGCCTGGTGATCACCGACGCGCTCGGCCGACGCATCGTCCCGATCGACAAGCCGCTGTTCACGATCGGCCGGCGCAGCGAGACCGATCTGCGCCTGACCGGCGCCGACATCTCGCGCGTGCATGCCGAGATTGCGGCCGAGAACGGCGGCTACGTGATCCGCGACAAGCAGTCGCGCTTCGGCACGTACGTCAACGGCGACCGGACGAGCGAGAAAGTGCTCGCCGACGGCGATCAGATTCGCCTCGGACAGGCGGGCGACACCGAGATCGTGTTCTTCGTCGACGGCGAAGCGCCGTCGGTCGAGCGCAGCGCGATTTCGGCGGCGACCGAGCTGCGGCAGATGGCGGCGCTCCTCGAAGGGCTGCGCGCGCTCGGGTCGGGACGCGTGCTCGACGAAGTGCTCGCGCTCGTGCTCGACTCGGCGATCGACGTCACCGGCGCCGAGCGCGGCTTCATCATGCTCGCCAACCGCGAGAAGAAGCTCGAGTTCAAGCTGGCGCGCGCGCGCGGCAAGGTAACGCTGTCCGGACGGACGTTCGAGACGAGCCGCAAGATTCCCGAGACGGTGTTCGCGACGGGGCAGCAGACGATCGTCGAAGATCTCCTCGACGGCGATTTCGCCGCGCAGCACAGCGGCACCGTCGCGCTCGGCATCCGCCACGTGCTCTGCACGCCGCTGCGGCTGGTCCGGTACGTCGAGCGCGTCGAGCAGAAGGTCGCCGAGGAGCTCATTGGCGTCCTGTACCTCGACAGCCGCGAGCGCGGCGCGCTGCGGTCGGCGTCGGCGCAGTCGGCGCTCGAGACGCTGTCGGCCGAAGCGGCGCTGGCAATCGAGAACGCGCGGCTGTACCGCGAAGCGCTCGACAAAGCGAAGTTCGAGCAGGAGCTGAAGGTCGCCGCCGCGATTCAGCAGTCGCTGCTGCCGCCGCCGAACCGCGACGGCGCGTTCTTCTCGACCTCCGCGGCCTCGATCGCCTGCCGCGCCGTCGGCGGCGATTTCTTCGACTACGCCGATCTGCCGACCGATCAGTTCGGCTTCATCGTCGGCGACGTGGCGGGCAAGGGATCGCCGGCGGCGCTGCTCGCGGCGGCGGTGCTCGGCATGTTCAGCGCCGAAGCGACCTATCACAGTAGCGCCTCGCAGCTCATCACGCGTCTGAACCATGGCCTGTTCCGGCGCGCGATCGAGTCGAGGTTCCTGACGACGTTCTACGGCATGCTCGGGCCGGACGGCTCGCTGACGTACTGCAACGCCGGCCACAACGCGCCGCTCCTCGTCTCGCGGTCAGGCATCAGACGCCTGGAAACCGGCGGCGTGGTGCTGGGCCTCTTCGACCAAGCCACGTTCGACGAGGAGACGGTCAAGCTCGAGCCCGGCGATTTGGTCGTCGCCTTCAGCGACGGTGTCACCGAAGCTCTCAATCCGGCGGGCGACGAATTCACCGACGATCGCCTGATCGCCTCCGTGACCAAACATCGCGTGGCGACGCCGCAGGCCGCGGTCGAGGCGCTGCTCGCCGACGTGCGTACGTTCTGCGAAGACGCGACGCAGAGCGACGACGTCACGATTCTGCTCGTGAGGTACGACGGACCGAAAGCGTGAACACTTTGCGCCGAGCGGCGGTATGATGACGCCCATGAAATCCAGCAAACATCTGCCGCGTGCGCTTGCCGTTTGTCTCGCGTTCGTCCTCGCCGTCGTGTGGCTTGCCGCCGACACGCCGAAGGCGAACCGCATCAACCGCGCGATCGAGCTGCTCGATCAGGGGCAGCCGGTCTACTACACCGGATCCCACGAAGGCACCGAAGGCAGCTTCGAGCAGGGCGTGAAGGACGCGCAGACGTGGGCCGACTACATCAGCTACGACATGGAGCACGCGCCCTTCGACGTGAAGGGTCTCGCCGAATACATGCGCGGGCTCGCCAAGGGTGGTCCGACCAAGAGCGGACATCGCACGCCGGCCGTCATCGTCAACGTGCCGGTCAACGGCACCGACGAGGCGACCGTGCGCGCCAACGCGTGGATGTTCCAGCAGGTGCTCGCGACGGGAGTACACGGCGTCCTGCTGTGCCACGCCGACGCGCCCGGCGCCGTGCGCGCCTTCGTCGAAGCGGTGCGGTTTCCCGCGTACGGCGGACGGCGCGGCGTCCACGGCAATCCGACGGCGGCACGCATCTGGGGCATCTCCGCCGACGAGTACGCCGAGAAGGCCGACGCCTGGCCGCTCAATCCGAAAGGTGAGCTTCTGCTCGGCCTGAAGCTCGAAGACAAGTACGCGCTCGAGAACGCCGACGCGAACGCAAAGGTTCCGGGCATCGGGTTCGCCGAATGGGGACCCGGCGACATGGCGTTTTCGCTCGGCGTCAAAGGCGGTCCGGGTCCTCTTCCGCCGGCGATGCAGGCCGCGCGCGCCAGAGTCTTCGCCGCCACGAAAGCGAACAAGATCTTCTTCCTCAACTCGGTGAACGCCGACAACGTCGTCGACATGATCAAGGAAGGCGTGATGATCGGCGCGGCCAATCAGCGCGCCGCGGAGATGGGCCGCCAGTTCACAAAGCGTCAGATGCCTTGGTGACACGAACACAGGTCAGGGATCAAAGGCCAGTCAGCGAAACCGCTGGCCTTTGATCCGGGCTTCGGCCCTCACACTAACTCCACAATTCCCAGTACCCAGTGTCCAGCCACAGGTCCAGCCCGCCGAAAGTCAACCTCAGCGTCCCGTAGCCGGGCGCAGTGATTGCAGACAGTTGCTCCTGACGCGAGACGAGACTCGACAGACTCGACAGGAGGGCGTCGTGGCGCAAGGACGGATCAAACGCGTCGTTCACGACAAAGGGTTCGGGTTCATCCGCGACGACCGCGGACAGGAGTTCTTCTTCCATCGGTCCTCGGTGGAGGGCGATTTCACTCGGCTGGCCGAAGGACAGCAGGTCGCCTTTGAAGAGGAGCCGTCCCCGAAGGGCCCGCGCGCGGGCAGCGTACGACCTCAGTAACGCAAGGTTCCCGACGCGCTCAGCGCGTCGTGCGAGCGAACGTGTTGCATGCCACTCGACGCGCTGCGCCGGCGATCCACGCGTGAATCGATCGGGCGCGACGTGAGCGGTCGTCATGCGTTGTAGTCGATGGTCGCCGATCGCAACCGCCGCGTTCAATCCCTCTCGAGGTCCTTGAAGAATCCGAGATCGAGGCGATGCCACAACAACTATGATGGCGCGCCATGATCATCGACACGGCGGTCGTCCCGGTCGCCGGACTGGGCACGCGCCTGCTTCCGGCAACGAAGTCCCAGCCGAAGGAGATGCTGCCGGTCGGCCGCAAGCCGGTCGTGCAGTACGTTTTCGAAGAGCTGACGTCGGTCGGCGTTCGGCGCATCGTGTTCATCACCGGGCCGGGCAAGGCGTCGATCGAGAACCACTTCGACATCAACGAAGAGCTCGTGCAGGCGCTGCGGGAGAGCGGCAAGGAGGATCTGCTCTCGGATCTGGCCTTCGAACGGGCGCCCGTCCAGTACTTCTACACGCGCCAGCGCCGCGCGCTCGGGTTGGGGCACGCGGTGCTCGCCGCGCGCGCGTTCGTCAACGATCGGCCGTTCATCGTCGCGCTCGGCGACTCGATCATCGGCACCAGTGGCGGCAGCGATGTCGTCCGGCGCCTCGTTCGCACGTTCGAGGCGCACGACGCGGCAGCGGTGATCGCGCTCGAGGAAGTGCCGCTCGACGACGTTCACAACTATGGCATTGCGAGTCCGAAGGGCGAGGCGGACGACGTGTTCGAGCTGAAGGATCTCGTCGAGAAACCGCGCCGCGACGAAGCGCCGAGCCGGCTCGCGATCGCGGCCCGCTACGTCCTGTCGCCCGCGGTGTTCGACGTCCTCGAGCGGACGCGTCCCGGCAAAGCAGGCGAGATTCAGCTGACCGACGCGATCAGGCAGATGATCCACGGCGGCGGCCGCGTCTACGGCGTCAGGCTCGGCGCGGGCGAGCGCCGCTTCGATATCGGGAACTTCGACTCCTACTTCCGCGCGTTCGTCGAGCTCGCGCTGGCCGATCCGAAGCACGGCGCGTCGCTGCGCGAGTTCCTCGTCCGGCTCGTCAATGGTCATCATTCGTAAGCGCGCGTACGCGAGAGCGGCGCTGGCGGGGAATCCCTCGGACGGGTACCACGGCAAGACGATCGCCCTGAGCGTCGGCGACTTCTGGGCGGAAGTCGTCCTCTATGAATGGGACACGGTCGACATCGTGCTCGCCGAGGACGATCGCGCGGCTTTCAATGGCATCCGCGATCTCGCGCGCGACGTGGCGCTGCACGGCTACTACGGCGGCATCCGGTTAATCAAGGCGACGATCAAACGCTTTCACGATTACTGCGAGCTGAAGGGGATCGCGCTCCACGATCGCAACTTCTCGATCCGCTACCACACGACGATTCCGCGCCAGGTCGGCCTCGCCGGATCGAGCGCCATTGTCGTGGCGACGCTGCGCTGCCTCATGGAGTTCTACGACGTCGCGATGCCGCTCGACCTGCAGCCGTCGCTGGTGTTGTCCGTGGAGCGCGACGAGCTCGGCATCGCGGCGGGACTGCAGGATCGGGTCATCCAGGTGTACGAAGGGCTCGTCTACATGGATTTCAGCGAGCCGTGCGAACGCCGCGTCGACGGGCTGCTGTGTTACAGCTACGAGCGGCTCGACCCCGAATCGCTGCCGCCGATCTATGTCGCGTATCACGCAGGCCTCAGCGAGCCGACCGACGTGTTCCACAACGACGTGCGCGGGCGCTTCGATCGCGGCGAACCGTGCGTCGTGAACGCGATGCGCCGCGCCGCGGAACTGGCCGATACCGCGCGCCGCGCGATCGTCGCGGGCGACGCGGCAATGCTCGCCCGCGCGATCGACGACAACCTCGACGTGCGCCGCAGTATCTACCGGCTTCCACCGTGGCAGGTGCAGATGGCCGACGCCGCGCGCGCGTGCGGCGCAAGCGCGAACTTCGCCGGCTCAGGCGGCGCGATCGTCGGCACCTACGCCACCGAAGCGACGTTCGATCGGCTGCGGAACGCGCTCGCTTCCAGCGGCTGCCGAACGATCAAGCCGTCGGTCGACGTCGAGCGCAGCCGCTCATCATTGTGATCGCATCGCCTCCTCGGATCGTCGGGGCCGGACGCCGGGTCTCCATCGGAATTTCTGGTGGAGCGGATCGGCGCGTCCCTCGGCGACGTCGGCGATCAGCGATCCGAGCACGGGCCCGAACTTGAACGCGTGGCCGCTGTCGCCGGTTGCCACGACGACGCCCGGCCGATCGGGATCGTGCGCGATCCAGAAGTGTCCGTCCCACGAATCGCAGTAGAGGCACACGCCGCTGAAGACGATGGGCGAAGCGGCGAGCAGGGGAAAGACCTCGGCGACGAACGCGCGCGCGTGCGCGAGCTCTTCCGCCGTGACGACCCGCTCCGGCGATTCCGGGTGCATCACGCGTCCGACGCCGTGGCGCGCAATTTTCACGACGCCCTCGATCGGATGAACGGGAAAGCCGTAATAACCGGTCGTCGAGATGTCGGCGCAGAACACGGGAAACCGCTCCGGCCGGAACGGTTCGGGGTCCACCGGGCGGAAGTGCACGATGGGATGACCGGTCGATCGAAGCTCGGAAGCAAGCCACGGCATCGCGTGCGGCGTCCAGGCACCGAGCGCAAGGATCACGAGGTCGCCTTCGAACCGCCGGCCGCTTGCAGTGATCAATCCCGCCCGTCGCGCCCCGAACGGCTTGTCCTGCTCGTCCAGCGTGGCAAACGCCACGCCCTGGTGAATCTCGATGCCAATCGCCGCCGCCTGCTGCACGAGCCTGGCGACGACGCGGCCGCTCTCGACGAAGCCGCCTTCGGGATCGAAGGTTCCGTATCGGTACACGTCGGCGTTCCACGCGCGGAAGCGGCGGCCCACGGCGGCGGCATCCACCATCTCGGGCCGGTGGCCGCGGCGCGAAATCACGTCGAAGCTGTCCTGCTCGACGGTGCCGGGCGCGAGCGGCGTCGGCCGCAGCATCAGCAATCCGGTCTCGTGATACAACGTGACGCCGAAATCACGATTCCATCGGCGCCACCCTTCGATGGCCTTTTCTGCGAGCGACGTGTACTCTTCATCGGCGCCGTATTCGATTCGGACGACCTTGCTGATGTCGGTGGAAGCGGCGAGCGGGTGCGGCAGCGGTCCGGGGTCCAGCAGCTGCACCGAATGCCCGCGCCGCCGCAGCTCGATCGCAGCGGTCACGCCGAAGATACCCGCGCCGGCAATCACCACCGATGGCACAGCGACATCCATCGTACGGCAGGCGTATCGTGCCGTCTTCGCGCCGTTCCGCAGCTCCCTCGTCACGTTCGAACAGAGCCGACGCCTGCCCCGGCGAAGCTCCGTCATAACGCCGGAGCGAAGGCGGTCCGATAAGCCGGACAGGAGGTCGTGTGTTCTGGTGGTTCGAGCGGAAGGGCCAGTTCCTGCGATATGAAGCGAGGGAAGGCGCCAACGGCGGGTACGAGTTCTGCGTGATCGATCCGGACGGCACCGAGCACGTCGAGCGCTTCGCCGATTCGGCGGAGCTGACGAAGCGTCAGGAGGAGTTCGAGCAGCGGATTACATCGGAGGGATGGACGGGGCCGCACGGCTGGAACGTCTGACCCACAGGCGATCGTCGTGGACGATGTCCGATGCCCTTATTATTACGAATACGTACTGTTCCAAACCGGACAAAACCTTACACATTTTTGAAAGGCGCGACATTGAGTCGCGCCGGCCTCGCGGGGACCCCTGAAACCCCCGCTCGGCTTTTGAAGGCGCGGCATTGAGCCACGCCGGCCTCGCGTGGACGTTTGAAATCCACGCTTGGCTCCGATCGCGGCCAGAAAAAACGGCGCACGCGACAATCGCGTGCGCCGTTGCGCTTTCGTCTGCTGTGTTACTTGCCGCTCAGGTCGAGCGTCACCGTCGCCTGACTGCAGTTGGTAGGACTCCCGACTTCGCAAATCTGATACACCAGCGAGAAGGTCCCGCCGCTCGTCCTCCTGAGGACATCGACGGCGCCGGTCGACAGATTCAGCTGGATATCGCGGTTGGCCGGCGTCAGAGAAACGAGCGACAGCTGCACGTTCGAGGTCGTCGCGGGTCCGCCGGCCAGCATGTCGTTGGCGAGAACGCTGGCGATGGCCGTGTTCGCCGTCTTGTTCGAGGCTCTCGCCCGGTCCGCCACCGCAAGGATGACATTCGCATTCACCGTGATCGAGACCGACGCGTCGCTGCAATTGGACTGACTCGCCGCCTCGCAGATTCGATACTGCAGCGTCTGCACTCCGGCAGGCGTTCCCGACGCGACCGACACGGCGCCGGTTGCTGCGTTGAGCGTCACGCCCGGGTTGCTCGACGACAGCAGCTTCAGCGTGACTTGCCCGAGCGTGGCCGGCGATCCGTCGAACGTGTCGTTCGCCAGTACGTTGGCAATCGGCGTCCCACCCGTTCGCGGCGACGTGCCGCTGTCGTTTACTGCCCGAACAGCGTGCGGAATCACCGTCACCGTCGCCGTGCCGTTGTCGCAATTGCTCGAGCTCTCAATCTCGCAGATCTGGTAGACGAGCGAATGGTCGCCGACGCTGGCGACGGCGGTGACGAACACCGAGCCGTCGGCGGCGTTGAGGCCGATGCCGGCGTCGCTGACGGAGAGGAGCGTCAGCGTCACGTTCGACGGACCCGCGACTCCGCCGTTCAGCGTGTCGTTCGCCGCGACGTTTGACAGCGGCGTCGTTCCGGCAAACGACGTGGCGTGGTCGTCCACCGCGTCGATCACGTAAGGCGCCCTGACGTTCAACGTGACCGTTGCCGTGTCGCAATTCTCCGGGTTGGCCGTCTCACAAATCTTGTACACGAGACTCTGGGGGCCGACTTGTGCGTCGCCGTTCGTCCAGACCGCGCCCTTGCCCGAGTCAAGCATCACGCCGGCGCTCGTCGCCGACACGAACGACAGCGTCACGTTCGCGGGCACGGCCGGTGCGCCTCCGAGCGTGTCGTTGCCGAGCACGTTCGCGACAGCGGGTCTGGCGGCCAGGGCCGGCAACGGCGACGTCGACGCGTCGTCGACGGCGTCGATCGTGAGCGGCGTGGGAGCGGCAGACGGATTGGGAGTGATCGCGATGCCGTTGGGCCTGGCCGTGTTGGGTGCGTCGGGTGTGACGCCCAGTTGGAAGGTCTCTTTGACGAGGTTGTCTGCGGTGTCAATCCTGGCAATCGTGTTGAAGCCGGGGATTGTCACGTACACGCTGGCGCCGTCCGGCGTGATCGCCACCCCCGATGGCGTGTGCTGCTGGTTCCAGAGAATGCCGTCCGCGCCCAGGTCGGTCCAACCGAACAAGGGATTCGCAGCGGTCCCCATCGCGGCGGTTTCGACTGCAGCGACGGTGCGGCCCGGAAAGAAGGCGGCGCCGTAGCCGGTCTGGAACCACATGTAATTGATCGCGGCGTCCACCAGGCGTCCGTCGCCGCTCACGGCGATGGATCCGGGCAGCGAGAAGAGCTGAACGACGTCGGAGACGCTGGTGCCGCCAGGCTTGATGCGAGCGATACCGCCGCTCGCATTGAAACCGAACAGACCGTTATACGAGTACGTGTTGAACGGCACGTAGACTGTTCCATCCCGTGCGATCGCCACCGACACGGCGAAATTGAACACATCCAGTTCGGGCGACACTTCAGGCGCGAAGGGCGTGCCGACGACGGACAGTGTCTTGGTGTCCGAGATCTGAAGGACGGTCACGTCGCCGGAAGCGACGTACAAGAACGATCCGTTCGGCGTCACCGCGAGGCCTCCGTCGCTGCCGCCGACGAAGATCGAATCGCCCGGCATGTTGGTCCCGAGATCGATGACCTGCACGACGCCGGCGTCGGTCAACACGAAGGCCGAATCTCCCTGCGATCGGACGGCGACGCTCTGCGGCGAGGCCGCAACCGGAATCGTGATCGTGTCGTTACAGGCGTTGGTTGTGATGCACGCCTCGCTCGTATCGATGACCGATATCGAGAACGGCGCGCCACTGTTGGTGACGAACGCCTTCGCGCCGTCCTGCGAGAGGACCACCTGGGTTGGAGCCGTACCGACCGCGATACTCTTCACGGCCGTGCTGTCGCCGGTGTTGAACACCACGACGCGATTGTTCGCGGTGTCGGAGACGAAGGTGTGTGTCTGCGCCGCGGCTTCGGTTGATCCCAGGCCGACGAAGAGCGCGGCGAGAAATAAAACTGCGGTGAAGCTCTGCTGCATCCTGGTCGGCCCGTTCGTGTGCCTCATGCGCGAGTCCTCGTTGTGACGGTCAGACCGTCGTGTAGCGGTTGTCGTCCCGGGAAGAGATGAAATTCGGTTACCCATCACGTACTTTCTTACACACCGCGTAATCATTTGCTGCCCGTCGCTTTCGCGTCGGTGCAAGCGTCTACGCGAAATCGAAGTCGCGCCCGCGCGACTGCAATTAAAACGCCGCGCACCGCGCGATTTGCGTGTGCATCTCGAAAAACGTGCAAGCGATCGGAACGCCACCTTCGTGAGGTCGCCGACAAGTGCTGGCGAATCGCCGATCCCATCGCCGCGACGTTTGTCTGCTGCCGCGAAGACTTTTCCAGCGAGCACACCGGGATCATTGGTTCTTTCAGAGGCACCGTCTTTGCCGCGTGCAGCCGCATGCTGGCGCAGGCCCTCACGCTGACGCTGCCGAACTCGCGCACACGCTCGGTGTGGATCCTCGCGCTGTTCGCCGCCGTCCAGGTCGCAGACGCCGTGATGACGTTCGACGCCGTCGAGCGATTCGGCTTTGCCGCAGAAGGGAATCCCGTTCTCCTCTTCTACATGTCGACATTCGGTCTCGGCGTGACGCTGATCGGCGCCAAAGCGCTCGCCATCGTCCTCGCGACCGCTCTCCACATCCGCGCACATCATCTGACGCTCGCCCTGTTGACGCTCGTCTATGTTGTCGCGGCGATGGCGCCCTGGGCGTGGGTGCTCGGCACCCTGACGCGCTGACCACAGCCCCCATCGTCTTCTCTCGACTGCTTCATTCACCGGTGGACGCATTCGACTATCGCCGGTGAATAAGACGTGTCAACCATGCCAGGCGGAACACCGGCCAAGACACTCATGGGTGTGCTGGCCTCACGCCGCTCGACCCGCCGACGTTTGCCGCGGTTTCCGCCGCCCTCTTCGCGGCGGCGGCGGCCGCCGCCTACCTGCCGGCCCGACGCGCCAGGCGAATCAGCGCGGCCACCGCATTGCGCGCGGCGGAGCAGAGAGAAGTTATTACTGGCTAATCGTTCCGTTTGGCGCCATCGTGAAAGCGAAACCCGGCTCGTCGCCGTTGCCGGGCGTAGTCGCGTTCTGGACCAGCGGCACGTCATTCACCGAAACGTTTCTCGTCACCGCTCCCGTAGGATTCTCGTCGCACGCGTTCTGGTCATTTATTCGGAACGACATCCGCATGTTGATAGGCACATCCGTGAACCCGATCTCGTACCGATCTGGTTGAATGGGTTGCAGCGGGATGGCGGCGAAGTTACGCCAGCTCGGATGGATGTGAGTCGCGCCCACGGCATCGGCGCACGACTGTGCCGACGGCGGAAGATCGGATCGTCGCGTCGTCGCGGCTGCCAACACGATGCGGACCGAGCCGGGTTGCGTCGGGGGAGGCGAGGGCCCGTTCGCTTGATCGCAACCCGTTGTTGCGAGGCTCACGGCGGCGGCCACAACCAGACGCCTCAAGTGCATCGCCGGAGCATACTGCGAACACGTCGTGCGGCGACCCAGCCGATCAACAATCAGCGATCGTTTCCGAGGCCGGCGACGGCGCCGTCGGGCATATCCTTGAATTCATGGCATTCGATAGTTATCGAATCGTTCTCACAGCTGCGCTTCTCGCGGCGGGATGCTCGCGGTCGGCGGAGCCGTCACGCTGGCCGGCCGGCACGATCGTGGATCTCTCGCACGATTACAGCGATCAGACAATCTTCTGGCCAACCGCCGAATCGTTCAGGCTCGAGAAGGTCGCCGACGGCGTGACGCCGCAGGGCTACTACTATGCCGCGAATAACTTCGCTGCAGCGGAGCACGGCGGCACGCACATCGATGCGCCCGTCCATTTCGCGAAGGGCCACTGGTCTGTCGACCAGATTCCGCTGGACCGCCTGATCGGCGACGTCGTCGTGATCGACGTCACCTCGCCGGGCGCGAGGCAGCCGGACTATCGCGTGACGATGGACGACTTCACCGCGTGGGAAAAAGGGAACGGGGAGATCGCGGCGGGCGCCATCGTCCTCGTTCGCACCGGATATTCGAAGTACTGGCCGGACGCCGTGAAATACCTCGGCACGGCCGAGCGCGGCGAAGGCGCCGTGCCGAAGCTGCATTTTCCGGGGCTTCATCCCAACGCCGCGAAATGGCTCGCCGAGGCGCGGAGGATCAAGGCCGTCGGAATCGACACGGCCAGCATCGACTACGGGCAGTCGACGATGTACGAAACCCACCGGATCCTGTACGAGCGCGATATCCCGGCGTTCGAGAACATGACCAATCTCGATCGGCTTCCTGCGCGCGGCGCCATCATCGTCGCGCTGCCGATGAAGATCAAAGGCGGCAGCGGTGCGCCGCTGCGCGCGATCGCAATCCTCCCGGCTCGCTAGTCAGCGATCGTCAGTCCGTTACGCGCGCGTCACTCGCACGGGGTTGAACCGGTAGCCGACCCATGGTTCGGTAATCAGATAGGACGGCGACGATGGCACCGGTTCGACCTTCGTGCGCAGCTGCGCGATGAGGACGCGCAGGTACTCGGAGTGCACCTCTATTTCTATTACGAGTGTACGACCCGGCTCTCGCGCCCGCGATCCGCGTCGTGA
This sequence comes from Acidobacteriota bacterium, assembly GCA_003222395.1. Lineage (GTDB taxonomy): Bacteria > Acidobacteriota > Vicinamibacteria > Vicinamibacterales > CAVVIG01 > Gp6-AA45. The sequence continues at coordinate 45,642 of QHWB01000036.1, read as the reverse complement.
CGAGCATCGCGTTCTTCCGCGGCGGCCGCCGCGTGTTCGAGACGACGCCGGTCGTGGCGACTGCGCTCAACGGCAGCGACCGTAAGGGCGTCAGATTTCAGTTCGATGCAGCTGTTCGTCAAAGGTTAAGGATTACCGTCCGTCGATGCTGAACGCGAAGAGCTGCCGATTCCCGCTGCCTTCCACACCGGACCTGGAGTAACCCGAGCCCCAATAGACAGTACCGTTCACGACGGCCGGTCCGGAATTGACCGAGCTGCCGGCGCCGAACTGCCACAGAATCGCGCCGGTCGCGGCGTCCAGCGCGAACATCTGATTCTGGCTCGCGAGCTTCGCCATCGACGAGGCGTACACGACACCGTTTGCGACCGTAATCGGAGCGAGGTCCCACACGCCGACGACGCCCAGTCCAGGCAACGTCTCCACCTGCGGATCAGCCGTCTGCCACAGGATCCTTCCGGTGATCGGATCGAGCGCCGCCCATGAGCCGCCGGTGGCGGTGAGGTTCGTGATCACGCTGTTTTCGGTCAGCTTGTAGGGAATGTGATGATGATTCGTGATCGACGCGTAGATGCGGTTGCCATCGAACGCCGTGCCCCACTCCATGCCGCCCTGATCGCCGCCGGGACCGATGAGCGTGTTCCAGATGAACTCTCCGGTCTTCGCGTCGAGAAGCGTGTAGAAGCCGCTCTTCCCTCCGAGGCCGACGACGTCGCGCCAGTGCCCGTCCATCCGCAGCCGCATGACGTTCACGCCCGAGCCGCCGATGTCCCATTTTTCGCCGTCGGATTCCGGAGCGCACCATGTCACTGTGGGCGGCTGTCCGCCGCACGCCTGCAGCCACGGACCGCGACCCTGCACACGGTATGACCACTGTGGCTCGCCTGTCTTGAGATCGAAGGCGACAACGGATTTCAAGAAGGAACCCGGCTGTTCGCACGATTCGGTGAAGCCGCCGTGGGCCGCATGGCACGCGGTGACGCTCGCGGGTTCGGTGTACGGCTGTCCGAAAGTGCCGTACACGAGGCCCGCAGGAAGATTGACCGCGGGCGGCGAGAACATCGTGGCGCCGGCGTAGCCGCCGGAAACGCCGCCGTTGTCGGGAAGCGAGTAGCTGCGCCAGAGGATGCGGCCCGTCTGCGCTTGGAGAGCGACGATCGCGCCGCGGAACGTCGCGTTTGGTCCCGCCGCCCCGGACGCGGACACGCCGGTGTAGATGGTGTCGCCGGCGAGGACCGGCGAGCCGGTCATGATGCCCTTGGGGTCCGGATGCACCTGGGTCATCCAGCGAAGCTCTCCGGTCTTCGCATCGATGCCCAGCATGTTCGGATGCCGGAGATCGCCGACCACCAGCGTGTTGCCCGCGACCGACGGACTCGTGCGCACGACGTCGCCGGGGATTCCGGTGTAGTCCGACACCGAATGCGACCAAATCACTTGTCCGGTCTCGGCGTCGAGCTTCCACAGCATGCCGCCGAAATCGCCGAAGTACACCGCTCCGTTCACGACCGCTGGCGTCGCGGAAACGTCGCCCGCGATGGTCGCGACCCACTTCAGCGCGAGGCGATTGGCGTTTGCTGGTCCGATGGTGTGCTCGAGCGGCTGATTGCGGCTGTTCGTGGAATCGTTGCCGATCATCCCCCAACCCGGTCCACCGCCGACGACGGCCAGTGTCCGCACGGCGCCCGCCAGCGCTGCGAGCAGAGCGACGGAGAGCGCGAACCGCGAGAGTTGCCGAGCGATCATGAGTCCTCCCTCAGAAATCACGAGGTCGAGAGCGACGAGGCACATCCTACGGCAAAAAACTGGTGCTCGGTGCATCGGCGTCGAAGCGTAATCAGAGTTTTACGCAACGACGATCGCCATCCGCACCGCTTGCGCGTCGCCGCCGCGCGACAGCAGTTGATCGCGGGTGGAGCTCGGAGAGTTTGCGTGACTCGCATTCATCTGGCAGACAAAACGGTTCACGCTGCGACTTCACAACTACTGCTCGCGCAAAATGGTCCACAGTGGCAGCACGTCTGTTGCACATTCGCATTTTCAGCGAGAAACCGGCATTCACCGGTGCCACACTCAAAAGCTTGGAACGAGGAGGTACCGTGACGAGAAAGATTCTGTTCTGCTCAGCGGTGTTCACCGTCGTTGCAATCTGTGATGGCATGTTCACGTCTCGCCTCGGCGCGAGTGGTGGTAGTAGCACTGCTACGACGGAGAGCGTGATATGGCCTGGAACGTTAGGCGGCAACTCGAGCCAGGCGTACGGAGCGTCCTCCACTGGTTCGGTCGTCGTGGGATACGCGTCCAACGCCAGCGGACAGTACCGCGCGTTTCGGTGGACGGCGGCAGGCGGGATGCAAGACCTCGGCGACTTCGGGTATGCCTTTGCCGAAGCGTACGGCGTTTCCGGCGACGGGTCGGTCGTCGTCGGTCAGGCATGGGACGCCAACTTTCAACAACGTGCCTTTCGGTGGACGGCTGCAGGCGGCCTGCAGGACCTCGGTACGCTGGGAGGGCCGTATGCCGAGGCGGCGAAGGTCTCCGCGAACGGTTTGGTCATCGTCGGAGATTCGTGGGACGCCAGCAGTAACCAGCATGCGTTCCGGTGGAGCACAACGTCGAGCATGCAGGATCTCGGTACCTTCGGCGGCTACGACAGCGGCGCGTATGGAGTCTCCGCTGATGGTTCGGTGGTCGTCGGGTACGCAAGCGACGCCAACGGGCAGCCTCACGCCTTTCGCTGGACTGCGGCGACCGGGATTCAGTATCTCGGGACCTTGGGCGGCCTCGAGAGCGCGGCCTTTGGTGTGTCAGCGGACGGCTCGGTCGTCATCGGAAGGTCCACCAACGCCGCCAACACGCGGCGTGCCTTTCGCTGGACCGCGGCGGGCGGGATGAAAGATCTCGGCAGCCTGGGCGGCGTCGGCAGCGAGGCGTTCGACGTTTCCGCCGACGGATCAATCGTCGTCGGCGATGCACAGGACGCCAGCGGACAGTCGCGTGCGTTTCGATGGACCGCGTCGACCGGGATGCAGAGTCTGAGCGCTCTCTACTCCGGATCGATCGGGAGCGGCTCGTATCTGGCTTTCGCCAATGGCATCTCCGCCGATGGACAACATGTCGTCGGTTATGGCTACAACCAGCGGAACGCCCGCTACGAGGCCTTCGTGACGAATTGAACGGCCTGACGCTATTCGCTTCGAAGTGAAATCAGAAGATCAGTGCGCGCCGCCTGCCGCGCCGTGGGAAGCACGGCGGCGGCGCCAGCGGCCATCAGCACGGCCGCAGCGACGCTGACGCTCAGCACGTCGAAACGATCGGCGGCGACGATCAGGCCGCCGAGCGCGCGCGACGCCCAGATCGACAACAAACCTCCGACCGCCAGGCCGGATGCCACGATCAGCGCGCCCTGGCGGAGGGTCGCGGTGAAGATGCGCATCGGATCCGCGCCCAGGGCCATGCGAAGCGCGAGCTCCGCACGCCGGGACGAGACATCGTGCGCGACGACGCCGAACAGTCCAATCGCGCCGAGCGCGACCGCGAGCAGCGCGAATCCCATGAACGTTGCCGTCAGCACACGCCGTGCGGGCACACCGGGCGACGCCCGGACGATGTCGCGCATCGATCGCGTGTTGTAGACAGGCAAGTTGCGGTCGAGCCGCGCGACTTCTTCGCCGACCGTGGCGATCACGTCCGCGTCCGGGCGCACGCTTCGGACGACGATGATGCTGGAGCGCGAGGGTGACTGCAGCGCGGAGAGATAGACGGTCGAAGCCATGGCTTCATCGAGCGCGCGATGCTTGACGTCGCCGACGACGCCGATGATTTCCGCCATCGTTGCGGCTGCCGCCAGCTCGACTTGACGGCCGATTGCCGGTTCGTGCGCGAAGAGGCGCGCCGCCAGCGACTGGCTCACAAGAACGCGTGGCGGCGCCGTGGCGTTGTCGCCCGCGTCGAACGACCGGCCGGCAACCACGGGGATCCGCATCACATCGAAGTAGGCTGGAGCCGCTGCGCGCACCACGGCTTCGCGTCCTGCATCCGTCAGCCGCACCCTCACCAGACTGCGTCCGCGATCGTGCGTGAGCGGAATTTCGTCGACGAGTGAAATGGTGCGCGATCCGAGACGCTCCTCCAATTGGCTCTGAAGCGTCGAGTAGAACGACGCCACCCGGTCGTTGCTGGTGTAGATCGCCGCCGGCAGCGAAACCTGCAGCGCCAACACGCCGTCAGCGTCAAAGCCCGGATTCATCTCGAGGATTCCGACAAGGCTCCGGCCGAGGATCATCATGGACACGAGCAGCACGAACGCGACCGCAACCTCCGCGGTGACGAACGTCCGGCGCAAGGACAGCTCGCGCGGCGGCGCCGTGGCTCCCCGACGCAGCACATCGACGATGCTTTGCCGCGACGCCACCAGGACCGGCAGCGATCCGCAGATCCACGCGCAGACCGCCGCGGCGATCGAGACGGCGCCGACGACCCGCCAGCTCACGGTCACGACGCGGTTCGCGACACCGCCGAACTGCGCGAGCGCGAGGCGCCCCACAGTCGGCGTAATCCATACGGCGAGCAGTACACCGCCAACGATTCCCAGGGCGACGAGCGCCTCTGCCTCCGACAGCAACTGCCTCGCGATGTCGGAGCGGCGCGCGCCGAGCGCGGTTCGTACTGCCAGCTCGCGCCGGCGATCGATCGATCGCACGATCAGCAGCCCCGCGAGATTGGTAAAGGCGACGAGTATCGCCACCGCAGCCGCCGCGGCGAGAAGGCCGAGCGTTCGCGCAGCGCTGCCCGTTATCGCGGCGGCGATACCAGTCGAGACGACGCGCGCGGGCGAAGACGCGGTGCGACTGACCTCGTCCAGCGCCGTTCGCAGGTACTCGGGTGAGACATTGCGTGCGACGCGAGCCACGACGCCCACGCGGTAGCCGGTGCGCGCCGCCCGGGCAGCCGTCATCGGAAGGGGCCGCCAGATCTCACACGGGTTGAGCGCAAAGAAGAATTGTTCCGGCAGCACGCCGACAATCGTATGGGTCTGGCCGCCGAGCACGAGCTGCCGGCCGATGACGTTGGAATCGGCCGCCAGCTTTCCGCGCCAGAAGGCGTGGCTGACGATCGCGACCGGCTGACCGACATCGTCGCGATCGAACGTGCGACCAAGCGCGGGCGCCACGCCGAGCAGCGTCAGAAATCCTGGCGTGACGTCGTTCGCGCTCAGGCGCACCGCCGCGCCGAGCTCTGTCAGCGTGAGGTTCGTTCCGTCGAATGCTTCGAGCGCAGCCAGCGATCCGGCGCGCTCCTGCCAGGCCTGGAACGTCGCGTAGCTCACGACTCGTGGGGCTGAGGCGAGGTCGTCGATCGGGATCTCGCCGATGGTGAAGAGGGCAGCGGGATTGGCGAACGGAGGTGGCGTGAGCAGCACGTCATCGACGACTGCGAAGATCGACGCGCCGGCGCCGAGCGTGAGCGACAGCGTGAGGATGGCCGCCGCCGCACTGGCCGGCGAGCGGCGAAGCGTCCGTGCGACATGCAGAAGGTCAAGGCGCACCGGCGCAGTCTAATGCCTTTTCGCTTGTTGGCCCTCCACGCCGGCGATACCACTCGATCCACGTGCCGTGAGGGCGGCCAACGGTCCGCGTAAAGGGTTCAACCCGCCCCTGCCGTTCGTCCACAACCTTCTGTTCCTCGCCCTTCCTGCGGACACCGGGCCAGCCTCGCCGAGCGCCCTGCGCGAAGGCGGGCGAAAGGAAAGGAGCCGCGGCGCGCGGCATCACATCTTCTCCGCAATCGCGATGAATCTTGCCGCGAAGTCCGGCGCATCGTGGCAGAGGATCCATCGGCCTTGAACAGACGACAGAGCCGCAACGAGAATCACCGCACGCCGCTGCATTTCGCCCTGCTGATGAACCGCCAGGAGATGATCGCGCTCCTCCTGGAGCCGGGCGCCGATCCGCTGTCCGTCGACGGCTCCGGCCAGCCGGTTGCGTTCTATAAGGAAGGAACGACGGAGGAAGAACGCGCGAAGATCCGCGAAGAGTTGACGCATCTGAGTGCCATGGCCGCCATCGTGCCGTCACGGCTCCACGCAAGCCGGCGGCGAAAGCGCGAAGCGCGCGAGAATCTTCTCCACGCTGCTGTCACACCTCGAGCCGAAGCACCGACCGAGAAGCAAACCGTCAGGATTTCGTCCGATCGCCTGTTCGAACACCGGCTTCAGATTCCGGTCATCGACACGGAAGACCTGAACGGGAGGCTCCTTTTGGGAAGCCTTGTAGTCGAAGACGTTCTTTCGTTCGTGGCTTGCACGGCCCTCGATCGCAAGCACTTGCCTGGTCACTCCGATGTGAGCGTGCGCACCAATTCCAAATCGATGGTGCCGCCAAACGTGACGTTGCACGGAGTGCAAATCCGGCCGATGAGGAGGTGTTCTCGGCGAATGTCGCAAGACTGCGATTGAGCCAGTGCTCCTGCCCGTTCGGCTAGACGCAATTCGCAATCACCTTCTTGTTGGGTTGCGTGTCACCAGCCATCACAGAATTTGCAGGAGGTTCACAAAGCCACAAGGCTCAGGATGGCACGTCGAAGGGCTGAGGCGAGTGGCGTAGCCAGTCACCTAATGTTGATAGCGCCGCACGCTGGCAGGTCATGAGCAGGTGCCCTATCTCAAAGCGATTTCTGTCGCGAAACTGTCGCAAATCCTATGGTTTGGTGCTCCTCGGGTTCATCTTTGAGCGAAAGCAGATTCCCCATATCAGCGTGACTCGTCGTCGAAGCGGCCTCGAGCATCCGTCGTCTCCGCGGCCCGGTCACCGACGCGTCGGAGCACCACGTCGCGGACACGGCCACCACTTGGTTGGATGCGCCTATGCCAGCAAGCTGACGCTTGCTCGGCAACGGCCAAGCCACCATCGAAAGATCGGGGATGACAAAGAGTCATTCCACAACAGCATGACGCGCGTTCTCCTCGGCGCTGGTTGAGCCCTTCCGGCCTTGGTCGACCGCTTCCACCGGCGACAACCCTCTCGTTTCGCTAACCCGCAGATGGGTGCTGCGCTCGCGGCGATCTTAGGGGGTCTTCGTCACGATCGGCAGCCGGATCGAGCCGGCAAGCGTAAGACGTGCGTCCTCGCGCCCGTCTGGCTCGAACGCTTCTCCAAACATCACGGTCCATTGCGGATCAACGGCGAACGCGGCGCCGTCCTTTCGAATCTGCAGCAGCGCCCCCGCCGCAATCGTCCAGATCGGCGGCTCGATGTGAAACAGCGGACGCGTCGCGTGTGCCTCGGACATCGCCGTCCGAATCTTCTCCGCCAGCACGTCGACCGCATGATCTTCGAGCGTGCGCCGCCGATTCATCGCGTGATGCATGCCGAGCACGCCAGTGCCGAGCGCAACGAGCAGCGCGGCGACAGAGATAGCAGCCGCAGACAGACGGCGGTTGGACCCAGTATCTGCGATCAGCGATGTGACCAGCCCGACGATTGCCCCTACGTTGAGCACGCCGAGCGCCGACATCCAAAAGACTTCGTGATCGACAATCTGACCGCGAATCCGCGTCGTCGCCGCTAATGCCACAAGCGACGTGAGCGCGCAAAGCGACGTCAGCCACAGAGAAAAACGATCGCGCCGACGCCAGGCGACACTCGCCGCTGCGCCCGACGCGCACACGAGCAGCAGACTCCACGCGAGCGGCTGCTTCGACACTTGCGGTTCGAGATCCCAGCCCGTCGCAACCTCGAAGCCGCGACCGAACGCAGCGGTCAGCGCCGCCGACCAGGCGGTCACCGCCGTGCCGAGAGGCTGTCCATGCGAGGCGCTCCCTAGAAAGAACCGAGCGATTCGCGTCATGTTCCCCGGCGTGCGGGTGATCTGCTCCACGAGCGGCGGCATCCACAGAACGAGTGGCAGGAAGACGACCAGAAGCCACGTTCGTCGCACGGTCGTTCGGTCCCGGGCGCCGACAATCGACAGTAGGCCTGGCAACGCGACCACTGGCGCCATCGCAAGATGCGTCTGTACGAGGAACGACCCGATCAGGATCATCCAAAACAGAAACGCGGCAGCGCCGCTCGCCGCATAGGCGGCCGCGACCACGACGAATGCAAGCATCGGAAGGATGATGATGTGCGGGTTCCAGACGCTGACGATCATGTCGCCCGTACGCCACACAAAAAAGGCGATCGCCATCGAAACGGCAGCCGCCAGCGGCGCGGGCGCTGTCTGCGCGAGCGACCACACGATCACCGCAACGGCGGCGACGTTGATGATCAGCGCGCCGTACTGCATCCCCACGGTATGCCGCCAACTCAGGCAGTACCACGGCGCCTCGAAATAGAAGAACAGTGGACCTGGATGGTGCCACCCGAAGCGGGAGTACGGGCCCACGAGCAGCCGGCCCTCGAGCGCCTCGAGCGTGTAGATCTCGAGGACCGCGCCGTCTGACACCTCGCGAAACGGCGGCGCGCGGCGCCCGAGCGCAGCGATGGCAATCGTAAGGATTGCGAGCCCAACACACACGACGGCGAGCCGCCAGCCTAACACGCGCATCACTCTAGCCTATCCCGCGAGGGCGAAGCGCCGCAGACCAGAAGTACCGACAACGAACCCGCAGGTTCGCGTTCGCTGCGTTCTTGTTTATCTGGACGTTGACGACGCACGGCAAGTATTCGGCGTCCGGTGACGAACCACACTAATGGAAGAGGCCGGATAAGATCACGTCTCGGTGGTGATTGTCATATTGGGCGGAGAAGAAATAGTGAAGTTCCTGCATGGCGTCGAACCGCTCAGGCAGGCTGATCTCGAACGCCAAACTGACGTGCGGGGAGAGGAATACTCCGATCGAGCCTACGACTCCAATGGCCTTTCCACCAACGCCCGGTTTGGCCGTGTCCGGGGCCGCGTTTGGAGTTGAGGCGCCTTGCCCAGAAAACATGAAAGCGCCACCCATGTATGCGCTTGGCTCTTGAGCCGCCACGGTTCGTGAACCGGAAAGCAGGAGTAGAACAACGGAAGCCGTGAGAAAGCGCCCCGACGAAGCAGAGAGGTCTCCGCTGAAGCTCAGTGCCCTGAACATTTCGATTGGTAACGCAATCCCTAACCTAATGCGCGCGAGGAAAAGTTACATCAGAACGTGAATCGTGTCCCGACACCAAAAATGAATAGCTTCGAATTAACACCTCGCCGCGGAAAGCCAGCAGCGTCACGGTCATCGTCAGCCAGCATATAGTAGCGCGCCGTCAGCATCGCAGCGACACGTGGGCTGAAAACGAAGGTGCCGTTCACGCCCACGGTCGCGGCAGAAACGACATCTGAAAAATCCTGTTCGACGTTGGTCACCAGCGAACCTTGAAACGGATAGGACGTTCCAGCACGTACCGTGTGGCGCCAAGCTAAGCCACCGCCAGCGACGGCGGCCACGTCAACCCGAAAGTCCGGGCGGTGCGCCGTCGGAACAAATGTCAGCAGGTTCATCTTAATCGCGCCCGACGCGATCGTGTCGTGATGGCGACTTCGGAAGTTGGTGATCCGGTCGGAGGTCCGCTGTTGTTGGCGCCCTTTGATTTCGCTGCTGATACTCAGTTCCGCCCCGACGCTGATCCGCTGAGTGACTATTCGATCCACAGATACAAGGCCCGTCAAAGCGGAACCGTCAAGATTCGGAGTCAAACGGCTATCGCTGTGGTGATTCACCGAATCAGCGAATCCGAACGCGCCGGCCGCCGCGAAGCGAGATTGGGCAGCCAACGGCGAGCAGACGCCAAAGATCAAGCCGAGAACTCCGAACCCGAGTTCGATCCGGCAACGCAGACGGCGTTTGGCAGTGCGATGCTCGCGGAGATGTCGAGCCTGAATCGAATACACCAGAAAGGATCTGCTGAAAGCCCTACAGTGGGACATGATTTCAGAACGCTTCAGCCACCGCTCAGCGCAACGCGCCGCAGCAACATACTGACGCCGTCGTAGCCGTCGATCCACATGACAGCCTCGAAGTGCTGAAGCTGCTGCAGAAGGCGTACCTCGGCAAGGTCAAGATGATCTACTCACCATCTGCGACTGACGCGAACGGCTGCCGTACGAGGAGTGAGCGTCAGCTGAAATGCGTGCTGCGGGCGGAGTGCTCGCTCTCGTTCTCTCATTCCGAATGCGATGACGATCCCACCCGCAAACATGAGCCCAGAGCCGGCAACCAGAGGTCCATCAGAACGTTGCGAGTCACGCGTAATCGGCACGGTAAGTGCCCCAGCGCCGATGAGGGCTACGCCGGTCCAAATCATGCGCGCACCGCGCCGGAGTTGAGCCGATTCATCGGCGGTTGACTGTTCGGCCGAGGCTTGTACGGCTGTCAGAAGAACCAATAGGGCGATGGACAGCGCTCTCATGTAGCAGCCTCCAGACTTTGAATGAACGGTGCCGGCAAGCACCGCGACAAGGAGAGTGCGGTCGATGAAGCGTAAACCCTCAGTCGGCCGGATGGCGACCACCGCGAAGCCGCTGTGCCTCGGAACGGCATGGCACGTAGAGTTTACGATAATCGACGATACGCGGCGCTCGCGATTCCGCCGTAAGTGTCGGTTTTCAGAAGATGGACCACCCCGGGTTCTCAAAACCGCAGACGCAGACGGCGCAGCATCGCTTACTCCCACGAGCGACCAGCTCCCGCGATCCTTAATGATTAGAAAGAGGACCGCGACGTACTGGACCTCAGGGTGTCGCTTCACGATCTCACCAACGAATGCTTCCTCCATCTCCTCCAGATTCTTCAAACGTAGTTCAATGAACTCGTCCCAGCGTCCCTGGACGGCGGCACTTCGAGCGCCCTCTGAACGGGCGAGAACTCGTTGCCTCAGCCTTTTATCCTCGTCAGGCGTACACAAGAATCGATTCGCTGGGCTCGAAAAGCTTGCTCTCGGTACTCGAGAGTGAACTGACGATGACGCGGTCGACGGGCCGCATCCACGAATATGCGTGCCACGAAGCTAAGTACTCGTTGGCGAACATGCTTAGCGGCCAAATCGCTCGTCATCGGCTATGGCGTGACGCGCCCACATGTGTTTCACGGCGACTGGAGCTATAGCTGAGACCGTGGCCAAGTTGATTACTCAATTTCGATCAAAGGCCTTACCCTCGAGGCATCTTCCATTGCCAATGGCTTAACCGCCAGCCACTTCCCTCGATTGCCAGTGCTCCCGCGTAGCCCGGAGCAGGTCGGAGCGTATAGAGCGAACAACGCTTGGCTGAGACGATATCGTTTGAGGCAACATGAACATCTACAGGAGTGTGCGCAGCATCGGTTATCAGCGGGACAGAAAAACTATTCAACGGTATCGCGAGACCCTCGCCACACGCTTTAACGTATGCTTCCTTCTTTGTCCAACAACTTAAAAACGCTTCCGGGTACAGATGGCTCGGGACAGCAATCAAATAGTCACATTCAGCTGCTGAGAAGAAATGTCGCGCGATATCCGCGTAATCAGATTGGGGCCGGATGTATTCGACATCGACACCGACATCGGAAGCAGTGGCGATGGCGATCAGGGCGAGACCGCCTGAGTGAGAGAGATTAAATTTGAGCCGGGTTCCGAATTCAGGACTAAGGTCAGGTTTGTCGAATGCGTTGTAAACGAAGCTAATTCGGTCAGGTTGGGTCTGAAGATAACGCCCTAGGAGGTCACGCAGCACTCCATGCGCGACGATGAAACGCCGGCGATCGCGCTCGATGTGAAAGCGTGCACACCGGTTACGTTCGTCAGGCGTGAGGGTCGCGTGGAGGCGAGCGGTTGTTCCAGGCGGAACGTCTAGACTGGCGCACCAGGTATGAACTTCGTCGGACGCCAGTTGAAAGGAGCTCGGTAGCAACGGGGTAAGAGACATCGCGGTCGTCAGCTGGCGGTCCGCTCGATCGTCGGCGAGCAGTCGGCCAGGTGCACGGCATCGGCCATCGCGACGAGCACTTCGCGCGGTCCCTCGAAGCGCTCCCTCCCATGCGCGGTGCGGATGTTGTCCACGAGCATCAGGTCCCCAGCCTGCCACCGCTCGCGTGCAGTGTTTGCCTCGTACGCTTCGTTGATCAACTGCACGACGTCCGCGCCGATCGCGTCGCCGTTCCCGAAGCGCGTATTGAACGGCAGCCCGTCCTCGCCGTAGATGTCCACGAGGTACTCGCGCACCTCCGGGTCGATCGTCCACTCGTTGAGGAATGCGATTTGGTTGAACCAGCACCGCTGGCCGGTCCCCGGGTGATGTACGACAGCGTTGCGGCGCTGCCACGTGCGCAGCGCACCGTCGGGCTGCCACTCGAGCGCGATCGCGTTCGCACGGCAGTAACTCTCGACGGCGCGACGATCGTCGGTGCCGAATGCGTCAGCGATCGATGCCCCGACTTCGTTGTTGTAGTTGCGGATGAGCAGCCAGCCCACTCGCTCAAAGCGTTCGATCAACTCCACGGGCAGCGCGCGAAGGACCGTCAGCGAGTCGGCCACGGGGGTCGCGCCGCCCTCTGTCGGCGCAACGAGGCACGCGAACAGCATGAGGCCGGGGAACTCATGCGCGTAGCTGAGCTCGTGATGCATGCACATCGGCTGGTTGGGTGGCCACTTCGACGACGAGTACACGCCGTGGGCATAGCTTTGCCGAGCTGCGAACGCCTCCTTCTCGGTCATCAGACTGCCCAGCCGCCGAAAGACGGCTTCAATGTCGGCCACGTCGCCCAACCTGAGACCGCGAACGAGAAGCGAACCGTGCTCGACGACAGCGGCACGCAGCGCGTCGCGGTGCTCGGCCGCCCAGCGCGCCGCATCGTCCGCCGCGTCGACGCGCAGCAGTGGCGGCCTTTCGGGTCGCACGTCGACGTTGAGCAGTGAGGTCGGGAATGAGGACGCCATCTCGATTCCTTTCTTTCGCTGTTGCTCAAGATGCAGGCAACAGTTCTGGCGCCGCTCGGAGCCGATTCGCGAACGTGTCATCGATCAGCGCGGCCAGATCGGCGAGAATCGGGTGATCAGTGAGGTCCTTGAACGACACGGCACGGTCCAGGGCAATCGCCAGCTTCAGTGCCGACAGCGACGTGCCGCCCAGGTCGAAGAAGTGATCCCGTCGGCCGATCTGCTCCTTCGGGATGCCGAGCACCTCTGCCCATGCAGCCGCCAACTTGTGCTCGGTCGCCGTGGTCGGTCTGTCGGGGTCGTGTTCGGCGACATCTAGTTCTCCGGCGAGCGCCGTCAAGGCCTTTCTGTCGATCTTGCCATTGCCCGTCAACGGCAGCCGGGGCCGCCAATGGAAACCCGACGGAACCATGTATTCGGGCAGGAAGCGACCGAGCTCGTCGCGCAGTGCGTCGGCATCGAGACGCTGCTCGCCGGAGTAGAAGGCCACGAGGCGCCTGCTGCGGTCGTCCCGCTCGGCGACCACGACGACGCCGTCGCGGACACCAGGCACGCGCAGCAACGCGTTCTCGACTTCCCCGATCTCGATTCGAAAGCCACTGATCTTGACTTGGCTGTCCCGGCGGCCGAGGAATTCCAGCTTGCCCTCAGGCAGCCAGCGGCCGTAGTCGCCACTCCGGTACATCCGGTGGCCCGGGCGGTGCGGGTCGGCCATGAAGGCTCGGCGCGTGCGCTCGGGATCGTTGACGTACCCGCGGCCGACACAGACGCCGGAGAAGACGATCTCCCCCGGCGCGCCGATCGGCACCAATGACAGATGCTCGTCGACGATGTAGACGTGCACGTTGTGGATGGGACGACCAAGTGGAACGCGCTCACGCTGGGGCACGATGCGCATGACCTCGTGGTTGGTGTCGTCGGAGGTCTCGGTCAGCCCGTACGCGTTGACCAGCTTGATTGCGGGCTGCGCTGCGAACCAGCGCTCGGCGAGGCCTTTCTTCAGCGCCTCGCCGGTGACCAACACGCACCTGAGGTCCGGCAGCTCGCGGGGATACTGCGCCAGATGGGACAGCACGATCTCGAGATAGGACGGCACGACCTGAACGACGTTGACCCTGCCATCAACGAGCTTGCCGACGAAACGCTCGGCGTCCAGGATGGCCTCTTGCTCGATCACGAGTGTGCGCCCGCCGACCAGCAGCGCGGAGGCCAGCTGCCACAGCGAGATATCGAAGCATTGGGGCGCCGTCTGGGCCACGACGGTCCCCTTGCCGATCTCCAGGTCCACGATCTTCGCGCACATGTGGTTGAGCATGCCCGCGTGCTCGCACATCGCCCCCTTGGGTTCGCCGGTGGATCCAGAGGTGAAGTAGATGTACGCGAGCTGGTCGGACGCGACGGCTAGGTCCAGATCGCTGTCGGCGTGACCGTCCGCGCAGGCCGCGTCGATGAAGAGAGTCTGGACTCCGGACAGGGAATCGAGGGCGCGTTCGAGCGTCGCCGTGCTGCCGCGTTCGGTAAGAATGAGACGGCAACCGGCCCGGGAGAGCGTCGTCGCGATGCGATCGGCGGGGAAGTGCGGTTCGATCGGGAGGTATGCGCCGCCGGCCTTGAAGATCGCGAGCACCGCGGCCATCCAATCCAGGTTGCGCTCGGTCACGACGGCCACGATGCCTTCGCGGCCGAGCCCGCGCGCCAAGAGCGCCCGTGCCACCTGATTGGCGCGGCCGTTGAGCTCCTCGTAGGTCCACGCCGTGTCTCCGTGCACGGCCGCGATGGCATCCGGATGTGCGCGAACCTGCTCCTCGAACAGCTCGTGGACTCTGCGGTCTGGCAGCTTCTTCCGCGGTCCAGCAAGATCATGAAGCTGAAAATGTCGCTCGCCGCGGGACAGCAGGCTTTGCCGCTGATGCTCAGCATCCGGATTGCTGGCGATCAGCTCAAGCGCAGTGAGGTAGTAGCCGGCGATCCTGGCGGCGCAGTCCCGATGGATCGCGTCCGTACTCGGCCGCAGCCGCAGCGTGAGCCTGTCCTGACACAGGACATCAACCCATAGAACGATTCCCTCGGCGAGCGCCCCGCCTCTCATCCGCGCGTATCCGCGTTCGTCACCCGTCGGATCGAACACGGTTTCGAACAACGGTTTCGTCAGGCCCAGCTCACGCGTCAGATCGTCGACTGGAAAGTCCGCGTGCGAGAGCAGTTCGAGCACGGCTCGGTGCGTTTCCAGCAGCATCGTCCGCCAGGAGTGCGGCTTGGTCGTCAACCGGCAGAGCAACGGTGAACGGTCCTCCACCGCGGCATAGCCGATTGAGACATCGCGCTCGCCCGACAGTGCACTCAGCACTTTGGCGTGCGCGGTCAGCCATACGGAGCTGAGCGGCACGGATAGATCATCTGCCAGCCCGCGCAACGTCGCGACGAGTTCGTCGGAGATTCTCGCTTGGTATTCGCTGACGCCGGCCATCGGCTGACAGGTCCACCGCGGGAGTGCGGTGAATGCACCGGCGAGAAGCGCACGGCGCCAGAATTTCCGGCTCTGCTCCACCGTGTCACGCGAGCTGATACTGCTCATCGCATCTCCCTCGCTGGGTTCCCTCCCCACCGCGCGTGTGCTGGGACCTCCTCTCCTTTCATCAGAAAGGAGTCGGCGGCGAGCACCGAGCCGTCACCCATCGTCACGCCATAGTGAACGAATGCGCCGACTCCGAGCGTGCAGCCGGCGCCGAGCGTGGTTCGGCCGGACTTGTAAGTGCCGTCCTCCTGTGAGTCACACTGGATCATGCTTGTGTGATTGAAAACACACTCGTCCCCGACGGTAGTCAGGGTCGGCTCTGAGATGTAGACGCCGTCGTCGAACACTCGCCTGCCGATCCGCACACCGATCAGCCGCCAGAGCACGCTCCTGAATGGCGTGCCGTCGAAAATGTGGAGGAAGTGCATCGGGTGCAGCTTCCAAATGCGCTCCACCCACCAGAAACGGGAGTCGTAGATGGAGCAGATGGCCGGCGGCGGCGGGGTGATCGCTTCGAGGTAGCCCTCCACCAACGCGTAATAGACCGCGGCAACGACGACGCTGAGCGCGAAGAGTGCGGCCATGATCGTGTGCGCAAACACGTCGTAAAAGAATTCGAAGGCGGCCACGTCGATGACCGTGATCAGGAAGATGCCCACCCACCGTGTGAGAAGGAAAATACCGATTGTCCGAAGGTTGAACCGGTTCTTTGCGGCAAGGCCGCGGCGCAGCGCCTCTCCCTTCCGGAGATGGTCGTATCGGTTGTCGCGTTCAACGGACCGCGGAATCTCGAAGGGAGGCGAGCCCAACACGCCGACCCCTTCGCGAATCCTGCCGTCGAGCGGAATCATCACCTTTATCGCGAGCAGGCAGTTGTCGCCGGTCCTCCCTCCAGAGGGATAGGTGACGTAGTTGCCCAGGAAGTTGTGCGGCCCGATCGTCACCTGTGACACTCGGAACGAGCTGCTCGAGATCTCGTCATTGATCATGTTCAACCCGTCGGCGACCATCGTTCCGCTGCCGACGCGAGTGAGAAAGGGGTTCGACGTCGTCACCTCGCAGCCGAAATTCGACCCGGTCTGCACGACGGGAGATAGGCGATAGCCGAACCAATTCAAGAAGTAGACGATGTAGGAGCTGTCGCCGAAGAGAAGCGGGAAAAATTCGAGCCTGCCCAGCCGCGCGATCACCCGGTGCACCGCGTAATGGAAGCCATACAGCGGATAGACCGTGTCCGGCTTGATGAACACCCTCAACACGCGAGGAATAGTGCCGACAACCAGGAGGCCGACGAGCATCGCGCCGAAGATGAACACGGCCGAGAAGGCGAGCGCTTCGACCAGGAGCCCCCGCACCGTCAGCGCCCCGATGCTGGATCGCACGCTCGGGTCCAGCACCTCGATCAAAGACGACACCTCGAAAAACAGCAGACCGAGGCCTCCCTCCAAGAGCGGTGCGGAAAGAAAGAGAATGCCGATCAAGCTGAGGGCCGCATAGATGGCTCGACGCAGCTTGCTGCACCCGGCCGGCGCGACTCGCACGTAGTTCACGTCCGCGCGCCGTGCCGGAGAACCATGCCACCGCTCTCCGGCCGGCACCGACTGGCCACTTTGGAGGGATGAGGCGTGGCCGAGCTGCGCCTCATCCCCCATCGACGTGTTGATGTCGAGCACAGTCGCTTCGCCGACAAATACGTCTTGGCCGAGGGTTACCGGTCCGATCTCGATCCGGCCGGCTTGTGCCCGGTAGCAGAGGAAGATCGATTTCCCACGGATCACTGTTCCTGCGCCGATCGTGAGTAGATCGGTGCACACGGGGATGTGCCGCGAGAGGATCACGACCCGCGGCCCGACTTTCGCGCCGAGCGCCCTCAAAAAGAACCCGTACAGCGGCGAACCGACGAACAAATAGACGCCCGGGTTCGACCGGATCAAGGTCTTGACGATCCAGAAGCGGACATAGGCGAGGCTCCAGACGCGGATGCTCTGGGGCTTCCAGCGACCGATGATCAGCCACTTCGCGGCGATGGGAACGGCGCACACGACGAGGAAAGCCAAGCCGCTGAACAGGACCAACCGCAGGTAACTCTCGACACCCTCTGATCCCTCGACCATCCACTGGTAGCCCTCGATAGCGGCCAGCACGCCAAGGTATGAATATCCGAAGTAAAACAAGGCTTGCAGCGCTCCGCAGAGGACGTACTCGCGCGCGCTTGTCGGCGTCGGCAGCTCCAGCGCTCGTGCAGCCGCCGGCTTCTCAGAGACGGGCGCACGGTCCGCGAGCGCCGCTGCGAGGCGTCTGATCGTCGGATAGCGGTAGACATCTTTCATCGCTACCGACGGCAAATCGCCCCGCTTCCTCACGCGCGCGCAGAAATGGGCCATCACCAACGAGTCAGCACCCAACTCGGCAAAGAAATGGCGATCGATTGATACGTTATCGACGCGGAGGACGTCAGCGAGCACCTCGGCGAAGATGCTCTCGACGCGGGTCGTCGCGTCAGTGCACTGATCCGCAATCATCGTAGATTCAGTCATTGCCCGAGCACGATGACCTTCACTCTCTGTGATCCCATCGGTGCACACGCATCGTCAGGAAACTCGAGGACGTCACGCATTTCGACGAGGCTCCGCGCTGAACGATACGGACGCATGATGCCGTACCTCTACCGAACCCGAACGGCACGCTGTTCGTACTCGACCGTCCGGATCAGAAAAGCGGTGACCGCGCCCTGGCCGTCCGGAAGGAACTGGATCACGTTGCCGCTGTCGGAAAAGCTCGTGTCGGAAATCGGCACCAGCTTTCGGGGTCCCGTGTGATCCAGATCCAGGAACAGCGTGTCGCCAGAAAGCGAGACGACGGCGCTTGTGACCTCGTCTTGCTCCCTGATCTCGTATGAGCCAACGTACTTCGACAGCAGCGCTCGCGCCACGTTGACCGCGGCCGCCTCCTGCGAGCCGGTCCTGATGTGCGCGATGGATTTCTCATTTTCCCTGCACACGGCTTCGAGCAGCTCTGTGTCGGGGAAGAGCTCCAGCGGCACCGACACGGTCCACGGCCTCGTATACGCACCAGGATCGTCGAAGGTGACCTCGACATCGAGATGACCGAAATCGCTCCGGTGGTAGCGCTCGGTCATGTGGAGAGCTTCCGTGTGTGGATGGCCGTCGTAATCGAGCCACGAACGCTCGGTGAAACCGTTGGTTTCGACGACCAGCGTGTCGCCGTCCCAGTGTCCCACGGAGTATCCCATCCAACTCGGATTCGGATCCTTGGGGAGCTGCCGGCCGTCCAAGTGAATCTGGCGATACGTGAGGTCCTCGATAAGGATCACGATGACCGAGGGCGTCTGGATGAACTTGAAGTCGAAGAACGACGTCGTGACAGCCGCCGGACCAAGCGGCAGGCACTGAACTTCCATGCTGTCCTTACCGAAATCGGGCAATCGACGCTGGTACAGCGCCTGCGCCCACGGCTTGACGTCCGCGGGCTTCAGATCTGCGGCCGCATTGTTATAGTAACGGTCGTCGCCCTCTCGCGCCCACATTCCGGATAGATCGGGTTTGCCGTCTCGCGTCCTCGGCGCGGGTGCGGTCAGATTCGGTTTGCCGTCCGAAGTGCGCGGGATTCCCGGCGTCGGAAGCTGGATCCACTGCGCAGCCGACGACGAGGCGATGAGACTGAAGACCATCCCTGCGAATAGCGTTCTCATTGACCTTTCACTCCACATCGATCCTCAATCAACGTGGTCATCGCGCCGTCTCGTAGAAGAAATCGGATAAGCGCAGCTCCTGGCCGCTGGCGACGGCCTGGTCGTACACCCACTTGCCGACTGCCAGGTCGAGTACGCCCATGCCGAAGGGGGAGAAAATGATCGGACGGCTACGATTCACTGACCGTCGTCCGGTCATGACATCGGCAAGAGTGCCCGTCACGAAGCTTCGATTTCCCGTCTTCTGCTCGGCGAGATGGGGGGACGTGTTCGCCTTCATGACGTGATCGACGTCGTCGACCACGTTCTGCGAGTTCAGGAGTATCTCGGGAGCGAGATCGCGAAGCGAAACATGCAGCACCAGCGGGTTGTGCTCGAACAGGCTGACATCGGCGATGTGGGGCGTCGAAGCAACGGTCGTGAAGAGAATCAGATCACAGCCCCTCACAAGTTGTGCCACGTCGGGGACAACCGTGACCGCGCGGTGCTGCTCGAGACGGCACGCCGTGTTTCTGAACTTCTCGCTCTCGAGAGGCGACCGGTCGTATAAGCGAACCTCCTCGATCTCCCATCCCGTGTCGACCAGAAACTCGTAAACATACCGAGCGATGAACCCGGTGCCCACGATTCCCAGCGAATGCGCCAGGTGCGATTGCCCATTCAGCCAGTGCGCGGCAAGAGCCGCTGATGCCGCTGTTCGTGCGGCCGAGATGATCGAACTTTCGAGTATGGCAAAGGGATACCCGGTCTCGTAACTATTGAGCACGAGTACGGCCGAGGCACGAGGAAAACCTCGCTGGATGTTGCCAGGATAGCTGGCGATCCACTTCAGGCCGGCCACGTCGAAGCCGTTTCCGAGGTAGGCCGGGAGCGCAATGATGCGGGAGTCTGGCTTGCCGGGAAATCGCAGAAAGTAGCTATCGGGATTGACGGACTGTCCGTCCGCGTGCGCGAGATACGCCTCGCGAACGATCCCGATGCATTCAGCCCGATGGGCGTGGACGATGTCGAATACGGTCTTGCCGTTGATGACAGAGAGCTCGAATTGCATCGCTTCGACGCTCCGCTACTCGAGCCTGGTTGCCCACGTGGGATCGAACACGGTATCGAGGTAGGGGGTACCGCGGTCAGGGCACAGGAACAGCACGGTAGGGTGCTTGGACGTCGGCATCCTCGCCGCATACCGCTTGATCGCCGCGAACATTGTGCCGCTGGAGCCGCCCACGAACAGTCCGTGCGTCGTGAGGAGTTCGCGGCACGCTTGAACGGTCTCGCACTCGGATACCAGGACAACATCGTCAATCTTGGCATGCGACAGCAACGGCGGGACGATGCTCGATCCAATGCCGGGAATATGGCGCTTGCGCGGTGGCCCACCGAAGATGGCGGAGCCTTCGGTATCGACGGCGACGACACGAATGTCGGGATAGTGCTCCTTGAGCCGACGGGACACTCCGGCGATCGTTCCCGCCGTGCTGACGCCGATGAAGACATAATCAAGCGTGTCGAAATCGGCGCAGATCTCAGTCGCCGTGAGCTCGTAGTGCGCCTCCATGGCGTCCGGATTTCCGTACTGGTTCGTCCAATAGGCGTTCGGAGTGGTGGCACACAGTTGCTTCACCTTCTGCAGGCGGGTCTTCAAGAATCCGCCTGTGTCGTCACGCTCCTCGACCTTCACCACCGCGGGACACACGCGCCGGAGGAACGACTCGTAGGCGCCGGAGATATTGGGATCGATCACCGGGATGAACCGCAGGCCGACCAGGTGAGTGAAGGCTGCCAGGGCGGCGGCGAAGTTCCCCGAGGATGACTCGATCACCGTCGTGTCTTCGCAGATCTCACCTCTGTCCGCGGCGCGCTGGAGGATCCAGTAGGCGGGGCGGTCCTTGATGCTTCCAACCGGGTTGACATACTCGAGTTTGGCAAAGAGATCCATTCCCTTCATGGCCAACGGCACATGCGGCGTGGGTCGGAGGGTATTTCGGAGCGTTTCCAAACGCGTGGCGAGATGCGCCACCGGGATATGGTCGAGAAGTTTCACCACCAAATGTCTGCCTCATCCCGACTGGAGTGTCATCCGCCAGACTCCCATTGCGGCGCCCGCCAAGTGTGCCTCTGGCGAAACCTCTTGCCGCCGCCGCCGTCGTGCCGAGCGACGGGCCGAGCAACACCAGTGCCGTGTCATGGTT
Organism: Acidobacteriota bacterium; assembly: GCA_003222395.1. Classification (GTDB taxonomy): domain Bacteria; phylum Acidobacteriota; class Vicinamibacteria; order Vicinamibacterales; family CAVVIG01; genus Gp6-AA45. Next base: position 24,345 of record QHWB01000036.1, on the reverse strand, counting down.
CAGAAGGCGACTTGTCGGTGGTCATCTTCAAGTCATCGCCAGACATCACGTTCGAGTTCGTTCCTCTCAACGCCTTCGTGCGATATCATGCACGCTAAGATGACGAGTCATGATTCAATGCGTACTATCTCCTCGATTCACTGCACGCGACTGGCTATGCCGTGCAGAGTGTCTAACCAAGGTCTTGCATTCGAGAGTTGCGTGTGGGACCGCAGCTGGGCCGCTGGAAACCAGCGGTCAAGCTTCTTCTCCTCGCATCCGTTCTCGCCCGCGATCCGGCGAAGGCACGGAACGTCAGAATCTGAAGGTGTATTGCAGTTTTCCGGCGAGCTTGGTTTCAGTAGGGTGGAAACTCAGGCTGCGGGCTTCATCCTCTAACCAACCCTGAGTAAAGACGAGGAAGACATCATTGCCTGGCCGCAGAGTCCAGCGGACGCGGCTCTGCCAGCCGAGGCTCGTCCCCTGATTGTCGAACTGGACGAGATTGAAGAATGTCAACAGCGGTGACACGGAGTAGTCAGCCCTCAGGACGACAACCCTCGCGACAAAGTTCCCTTCTGTGAGGCGCGCAAATGTCTGTTTGAGCGTGATGCCTGTTTGAAAATGAGGCGCTACCTTGTATTGAAAGCCAGTCTCGAGCTGACTGGCGTGACCCGACCAGAATGGGCCGACCGACCAGGTGTTGTCAAATTGCCATCGCCGCTTGGAAGCGGTACTGATCTCCAAGCCCCACCTGGTAAAGCGGTAATTGCCCACTGGCAGTGTTACTCCTTGCGCAATCTCAAATGGCTCGAATAGTCGCTCGAACTGTGGGGCATAGTTGAATTGAATATCGTCGCCTGAGTTGAACGTGAAATTGATAGGAGAGGTATACACCCGCCAGCTTTCAACCTGGTTATGAGTAAGATTCGTAAAGCGTGTGAAGGAGAACAGGTGGAACATCTGCCGGACGTCGAAAAAATCTTCGGGCCTCGGGTTGAATTCTGCAGAGATGCTGAGCTTCCGGACATCCGTACGCGGCACAAACCCCAACGTCGGTCTGAAGTTTTCTTCGATCTGCTTCCAGTCCAAGATGAGATACCACAGATCATTCGGGTAGCGAATGCCAAAGCCGAATGAATTATTCTTTCCGTTTAATCCCTCGTTCCACGTCTTGAGCAGAAATCCGTCGACGCCAAAGTTTTGGTCCTTCCCTAGAAAGCGAGAGCTGAAGAGTCTGAAGTCTGCGCCAGAGGTCCGGCTGAAGGCGGAGCCGGCGGGATCACCGCTCGTGAAGATGCCGCCGACGTAAGACTGCTTCAGGATGTTGCGCTTGACGCGGGCCACGAGAAAATTCTTCGCTTCAACCAGGTTGGTTGCGCGCGTATGCGCCGCGAGTAGCCCAACGTCATAGCCGCTCACTTTGCCGGTCAGCTTCGTCCCGGCCAGCATCGGAACTTCCTCGCCTTCGAGCAACCCGATCCGCCGACTGAAAAACGGGATGACGTCGGCCTCCTCATCCGAATTCAAAAAGTTCAACGCTCCCGCGCTCTCGAGAAAGAATGCGCGCTTTTCGGGAAAGAACAGCGGAAAACGCGTCAGGTTGATCTGGCGTGTGTCTACCTCAGTTTCGGCAAAGTCCGTGTTAATCGTTGTCGTCCATTTCAAGCTCGGAGTTATGTTGTAGAAGATGTCAGCACCGGGTTGAGAGCTCGCGTCGTTTCCTATGTTGCTATCGCGAAGCACTTTGTGTGAGACATACGGACGCACATCTAATCCGTTCCCTTGCTCGATGTCTTCAACGCCCGGGATCTCGCCTGCTTCTGAGACTTGGAAGAACGCCAGATCAAGGCGTGGAGATGCCCACCGGTCCTCTTCGAGCTTGCGCTTGATGGTGCGAGAGAAGTTGAATCCCCACGCCTGTTGCCCTCTATGAAAGCCCAAGCTCTTGAAGGGTATCGCAAACTCGGCGCTCCACCCGTGCTCTGTGCGGCGGGTTCGCACCAGCCAGATTGCATCCCACTCTTTATTGATCATCTGGCCGTTTTCGATGACGAGCGCGTCAACGAGCGCACCCAGCGGGTTGGTGGCAAAGTAGAAGGCATTACGCCGGTCGCGGAGGCTGTCGATGAGAATCTCTATGCGATCATCTGCCGAAAGGTCAGCGTCACGCGACATCTGTGTGCCGATAATATGCTTCGGGTCTGAGTCAAAGCACATCACGCCGACATAGAGATTCCGGCTGTCATAAAGCAGCTTTACTTCTGTAGACTCTGTTGCCCGTTGGCCCTCGTGCGGCTCGCGCTGCCGTATCTCCCCGATCGGTGCTGCTGCTTTCCAGTCAGGCTCGTCTAATACTCCATCGATGGTGATCTGTGACACGGAACGAGAGATGGTAGCTGCTGTCCCTTCATCAGTGACACTATGGACGACCAGCCCTGATGCATTCGCCTCAGAGGGCCGCAAGCAACAAACGAGCAGCACAAGCAACGTGTAGCGTCGGTTCATAAGGAGGAGCGGCGCGATTCTGGCTCCTGCTGTGTGTCTGCGGCTCTATTCATTGCTGCGACGACCGGCGGCATTGCGCAAGGGCGGTGCCAAGAAATTGTCGACGTTCGTACTCATCTTGACCAATTGTCCGGCAGGCAGTGCTGCAGGTGCCCCAGGCGATGTTCTCCGACCACAGCCAGAGGTTTCGGCCGGGATGGCGGGCACATCAGGGCTGGCCCGGCGCTATGACATCTTGCGAGCGGTCATCGGTGTCGTGGACCTCGACCTCGAAAAGTGTTCGATCGAGTGCATCACGACCTCTTGATGGGTCGCTTGGTTAGACGGGCCCGGACCGATGCGGAATGTCGATCGGGTGTGCGAGGGTCAAACCTGTCGCCGAGACGCGCGGCTCAACCGACATTCGTACAAGTTCGCGCTCACATAAGACGACGGTTCAGCGTTCTCGCCGCCAAGGAGTTCAGGGCGCGTATGCGCCACTATGACGACCGGCAACCTCTCGCGGGTGGTCTGGAAGATTTCATTCCCCATCATCCTCGTGCAGGCTAACGAAACGATCCTGCACCTCATTGACACGGCTTTCCTGGCTCGCGTTGGCGTGACCGAGCTCGGTGCGATTGCCGTGGCGGACTCGGTGCTGTTGCTCTTCCTGGTCTTGCCGATCGGGCTGGCGGACGGAATCCAGATTCTCGCTGCCCGCCGAGCCGGTCAACGGCGGCCCGAGGCGATTGGAGTCCTCTTCATTCAAGGCCTGGTGCTAGTCGTCGTTGTTTGCATCGCGTCGACAGCTGCCCGCAAGCTCGTCTGGCCAACGGTCGGATCGTGGTTCGTCGAGTCTGACGCTGTGAACGCCGCGGTCAACGGTTTTCTTCAGATTGCATCGTATGGCATCACATTCACCAGCATGAATTTCGCCTATAGCGCACTCTTTGTGAGCCCATCAAACGCAATCGGAAATAGATCCCCGGCGGCAACCCCGGCGCGGCCCATCGTCTCGGCGTAAAAGCTGGCACACTGCAGTCCGACGAAATCGTCGAACACGTGCTCGCGCAGCAGCTTATTCAGCTGCCGATAAAACGGATGGCGTGCGGCCGCCGGCAAGTCGGTCTTCATGACCCACACGTCCGTTATCGATCGCGTTTGCGCTCGGCATGACCGCGATGTAGTACAGGCATCGACTGACCGTTCATTCGTCAGAGGTCGACTCAGGACCGGGAGGGACCGCGGTGGCGAAGCGAAAAATCATCGTTCACATCGCGACGAGCGCTGATGGTTACATTGCTCGCCCTGACGGCGACGTCGACTGGCTGACGAATCGGCCGGCGCCGAAAGGTTTTTACGGTTTGCCAAAATTCATGCGCACGGTCGACGCGAAGATTCTCGGTCGAAAGACTTTCGACCTGAGCGTCAAGATGGGCGCGAACTTCAGCGCAAATGACGTGCACTACGTGTTCTCGCGTCAGCCGCCCCCTCCATCGGTTCCCGTCGGCGTCCGTTTCGTGACGCAGCCGATTACTGCGTTCGCGAAACAGATGCGCGCTGAAGCCGGAAAGAATATTTGGATGATGGGCGGCGGCGAGCTCATCGGCTCCTTCCTCGATGATGGGGCAATCGATGAGTTCATCGTCAGCGTCATCCCGATGTTCATCGGCGAAGGCATACCGTTGATAGCGCGTCGGCATCGGCAGGTGCCGCTCCGCTTGCTGTCTGTGCAACGGTTCTCGGACGGCGTTGTCCAACTTCACTATCACGTGCGGCAAACAGCTGGATGACACCGCGCAGACCGTTTGCAGCAGCGCATCCTTTCGCCACGGCTGCTATGCCGCGACTGTTCTGAAAGTGATGATCGCGTCGCCGTCGGACGCGCGGCACATGCGCCAATCCGCGGATGCTCTCATTCGAAGGTCGCGCTCGACGCGTTCGAGAAGTTGGCGACGCTGTATCAGCACGTCGGTCCCGTGGACCGTCGAGACTTCCAGTTGGCTCGCACCAGCACCGACTTCGAACACGCTGGGCATCGGCAGCCCAGCGCCACGCGTCGAAGGGAGAGGAATCGTGGCGTGAACGACCCCGTCTGATGGTTCGCGCTGTCGCCCCGGAACCCGTTCGGGGTCGTTCACGCCACGATTCCCGGTGTCTGCGCAGTGCGTCGTTGTGCAGCGAAGGCGGCGCGTTTGACCGATCAAAACGCCGTGTGGATCGCTCCGCACGATCGCCGGCACGCGCGCTGGCAGAATGCCGCACAAGCCGCCGTGTGCAGCGATGACAGCTCCGTCACTCAGACGTCATTCTGTTGAGTAGGCTGAAGCGGACTGTGAAGACGACGGAGACTACGCACGGAATAACGATTCGATGTCGCGGCTGCCGCGCAGCACGCGAAGAATCAGAAGATTGTCGCCATCGATCCGGTACGCGATCACGCAGTCTCCGACTGTGAAAGTGCGAACACCTGGCCGCAGGTCTTCGTCGCGGCGGCGGCCGATGTGCGGCTAGTTGCCCAGGAGTACGAAGCGAGCAGTGATCGAGTCGATTAGCCGATCAGCGATATCGGTGCTGCGGCTTTGTGTTGCGACGAAATACCAAATGCGATCCAGGTCGGATTGAGCCTCGGCTGCGACGCGGACGTCCATCAGCGGCCGGCAGAGCGCTCGGCGTCAAGTCTGCTCCTGCCGCGCTGCTTGATTTCATCAGCCAGCGTTTTCACCGACTCCGCGGTAATCCATCGCCCTTCACCGCGGGCAAGTGACGCTTCGGCTTCGTCGATTGCGGCAACCAGCTCCAGCCGTTGTCGTTCCCGTTCCTCCCACAGCGCGAGTGCTTCCTGGACGGCTTCATCCTCGCGACTGAAACGGCCGCTCTCGATCGCGCGTTTTATCAAGGCGCGCTGGTCCGGCGTGAGCTCAACATTCATGGCATCACGGTAGATGGTCGGGCAAGATGTGTCAACAGTAGGTCGCGGCGCGATCGGCAGGAAACCGCGATCGTTATCGGCCGGTCGTGACCCGCGATTTGGCGCCAGATTCGTTCTTCGTATTCAACCCGATTGCCTCGGCCACGGCGCATGCCCTTACGCGCTTGACCAGCGGTACCGAGACGACGCGTCCGTCGCGCAACTCGACCACGAGCGCGCGATCAGTGACGCGGACCTTTCGAGCCGCCGCCGCTGTTGCCGTCGGAACGTTTGAAGTCGTCATGCCATGCCTTGGAGAGTTCGGCCTCGTGCTATCGAGCGATGTCTGCGACGGCCCACATTTGTGCGATCACGGTAGATGTTCAGGCTGGAGGTGTCAACGAACCACATCCACCTCGATGCGGCGCCTGAGGCGAGTCATGCGTCGCTCCGGCTGGCGAGCATGCGGGAGCGTTCGGGCGCGTCAAGGCTTCGTCGCTTTGCTCACCGCTGCGCGGCCTTGACCCACCCTCCACCTGCCGCGATGTTTGCAGTTGCCGGAGCGACCACGACAAACGGGTCAATTCCCGAAGACGACGCACTCTTCAGGTGACCCGAGTGGGCCGCGGCTATGCGCCGGCGGACGGTGTCAGCTGACATTCGTGCGTCGCAGCAGTCGCACTGAGCCGCCCTCGATCACCAGACTGAGCAAAAGGTACTCCGGGCCGATCTCCGTGTGCCCAACCCTGTCCGCCTCGGCGGCCGTGCGGGCGCATGACGGCGGAATGTCAGGACGTGGCGGTACAGCGTTGCGACGGCGCACGTGAGCGCTCGAGTCTACCCGCGGCGGTGCTATCATCCGCCTCCGTGCGGCTGTTGGCGACGATGATCTCGCTGGTGGGGTGGTTCTGCTCGATGAATATCGCGGACGGCGAGACCATCCGCGTCGCGCCGGCCACGGAGATTGCGCGTGAAGCAGATCCTCGTCGGTTCACGGAGCCGCATCTCGCGGTCCATCCGTCTGACGGGAACCGGCTCTTAGTGGCGGCGTTCAGCTCGGTGCTCGGAGAGTCGCTGCCGGACATTTACCGCAGCCAGTACTGTTCGGCCTTTGCTTCACGGGATGGCGGGCGCATCTGGACCCCCACGATTTCTCTCTTGCACACTGCGGCGATCCGCAAGTTGCGATTTTACCGGACGGCCAAGCCGTGTTCGTTGCGCTCGCGGATGTCCGGGGCATTCAGCCCGAGCGCGGCAATTGGCTGGTGACCTATCACTCGAACGATGCGGGCACGAGCTGGGACGAGAAGCCGACCGTCATCGGCAGGGGCCACGACCATCCGGCGATCGCTGTCGACCTGGCCTCACCGCAGCGCCAAGGCTGGGTGTACATCACCACGCACTACGGATGGCGCGACTGTAACGGGCATCTGCATCGAGCGTGTTCGTGGCGCGGTCCAGAGACGGCGGCCGCACGTTCGACCGGCCAACCGAAGTGACGGCGACGAGCCTACACCAGTTTGGCGAAATGCCTGTTGTGCTCGCCGACGGAACCGTCGTCGCGTCATTCGTCGAGGATGCCTGGTCGCGTCCGTTTTTGGCCAATCGACGTGGTTTGGTGATCCGCTCCACAGATGGAGCCACGACGTTCTCTCCAGCGGCACTGGTGAACGACACGTGCGGTCCTCCGCCGCCTTTTCAGTTGTCAGCGCTGGCCGTTGATCGCTCCAAAGGACCGTCCACGATCGACTGTATTTTGCCTGTCGTCAGAGCGGAGGCGGCTCGATCGTCGTCACACACTCAATGGATCAATTCAGTGCGTGGAGCCGCCCTGGAGTGATCGTCGGATCTCGACCACTCGACGCGAATGCCCGACGTGTGATGAGCATGGCCGTCAACAATAACGGCGTACTTGGGATGATAATGGTGGAGCGTCGCTTGGACGTGCGTGATTCGTGTCTCGAACAATTGTTCGCGGCGTCCTTCGACGGCGGCGACACATTCGGCCCGTTCGAGCGCCTGTCAGTGTCCTCGTGTGGTGGGTCGACGATCGATGCGGTAGCCATACGAATGGAGCCGACCTATGGCGACTACTTCGGCATGGTTACGCTGCCAGACAGCAGTTTCCGTATTGTCTGGCCCGAAATGCGCCAGGGCGCGTCGGCGCTCGTCACGGCCGTCATCGGCGTCGACGGGGTCGCGCGCACGCCTTCTGCGAAGCAGTGATCGTTAAGGCCTCAACGGTCCGCGGCATGGCCAGGACGCTGACCACGATTGACGCATGCAGTCGAAGACGAGCTGCTGCCGGCGAATCCCGCGCTGCGCCTTGGCCGCTACTTGCGCAGCGCCGACGATCCCGAGCCAATCATCGATCCATTCACGCGCGACGAGGCGGCGCACATCGTTGCGGTCGCGCGACAGCGATTTCCGGAGTGGCATCCCTGGTTACTGTGCGGCCTTCGCACGGGGATGCGCGCCGGCGAGCTGCTCGCGCTGCAGTGGGGCGACTTCAAACTGGCGCCGCCGCTTCGTCCAGGTGCAGCGGAACGTGGTGCGTGGCATCTTGACCACGCCGAAGAATCATCAACGCCGGCGCGTCGATTTGTCGCACCAACTGACGGCGACGCTGCGGCTCTGGCGCCGGCAACAGCGCGCGGCCTGGTTCGCCGTCGGCCGTCCGTTTCCCGAGTGGGTGTTCTCGTCCGTGACGGGAACGGCGCTCGATGAATCGAACGTTCGCAAAGCGTTCAACCGAATTCTCGACGGCGCCGGCGTGCATCGTCGCGGACCGCATCAGATGCGGCACACGTTCGCTCGGTGCTGTTGCAGGAAGGCGCGCCGATCACCTACGTGAGCCAGCAGCTCGGGCATCGCGACGCGTCGATCACTTTGCGCGTGTACGCGCATTGGCTGCCCGATACGGCTGCGCAAGGGCGTCGATCGACTCGACGAGCCGAGACCGTCTGCAAGCTCCGCAACTAGAAGCGCTGACGGCGAGCGAGAAAAATCAGTTAAGTCGTTTCGAATCAGTGGTGAGCCGGGTGGGAATCGAACCCACAACCCGCAGATTAAGAGTCTGCTGCTCTGCCAATTGAGCTACCGGCCCGCATCGACCCGCTCGCCAACCACCGCTCACGCGAACCTGATCGGCGTGAGCGAAGGTTGAAGGGATTGCATCGGCGCGGCGTTTCGCGTCGGCGCAAAACTCGATTTTACTCCATCGGCACATCGGCGCGAAAGCCGCCGCGCGCCCAACCGGGCGTCACGCGGCGCGCGGCGCATCAGCCGCGCAGCGGTCGCGTCGACCGCGTACACGATCAACACTCTCGAGTGGCTGTCGAAAAACTTCCGTGCGGCTTCCTGGGTGTGCGCGATGATATAGTCGACATCACGCGCCCGTAGCTCAGCTGGATAGAGCGACAGGCTTCGAACCTGTAGGCCGGGGGTTCGACTCCCTCCGGGCGCGCCACTTCTTCCTCGATCACCACACGGCGAGCACCAAACTTCGCGCGATTTTCAGGCGCCGTCCGATGCTTGTTCTGTCAAGAATCGGAGCATCGTCCCTGCAAGTGCTTGTAGATCGTGTGCTGATTTGCTACGCGTGATTTCAATTTCGTGTCCATCGTTTTTCGCCTTGTGCCGGTCGGTTCGCCACGTTATAACGGAATCACCTCCCCGCCCATGCAGCACCTCGCGCGCCCCATTCGCCGAGAAAGGTGCGCCCATGCGACGGCTCTTGATGTCGTTTGCAGCGCTAGTGGCTTTGTCGTCGTCGATCGCAGGAGCACAAACGTCCTCGCCCGTCATCTACGCCGTGATTCCAGATGCGGCGGGGCAGACGATTACGATTGAAGGGAGCAACTTCGGTTCGTCGCAGCCGCGCGTGATGATCGACGAGATCGAGGTCGTCGTCATCGCTTCGGGTCAGGATCACGTGGTCGCGCAGCTGCCGGCGGCGATCGTACCGGGCAGCTATCGGATCGTGGTCTGCAAGGCGCCGAAGTACACCGTGGCGGCTGAATTCACGGCGACGATCGGCGCCGTGGGATCGACGGGACCGCCGGGGCCGAAAGGCGACGCCGGTAACGATGGCGTGAACGGCGCCACGGGCGCGACCGGGCCGACCGGCGCGACGGGTCCGACGGGCGCTGTCGGCGCGACTGGCGCGACGGGCCCGCAAGGTGCCACCGGTCCGCAAGGTCCGACGGGGGCGACTGGTGCGCAAGGCGCGACTGGTGCAACCGGTGCGCAGGGCCCGACGGGCACGACAGGCGCGCAAGGTCCGACGGGTGCGACCGGTCCGGCAGGCCCGACAGGTCCGACCGGATTGCAGGGCGCCAACGGACCGACGGGCGCGCAGGGTCCGATCGGCGCGGCAGGTGCCGCAGGATCGTCGGTGTCGATCACGCCGATCGTCGCAGGCGACCCGCATTGCCCGAACGGCGGCACGATGTTCACGCTCAACGGCGCAGCGTCGTATGCGTGCAACGGCGGCCCGCGCACGATCTGTCCCGACGGATTCGAACGGCGCGGCGCGATCTGCATCGAGACGCAAGATCATCTCGCGACGTTTACCGAGGCCGCCGATTTCTGCAACCAAATCGGAGCGCACCTTCCCTCAGCGGCGGAAATGCGCGCCGCCATCTACGCGAGCCCGTCGACGTCGGGAGGATTCGCCGGCGACTGGGTCGCCGACAATGTCGCCGCGGATCAGGCGCTCTACGTAGCGGATCCCAACGCGCTCAACCCCATCGCGTCCGCCTCGATATTCGACAGCAACTACGCACGCTGTCTGATCCGGATCGAATAAGGTAAACTCGCAGCTGATGGGGCCACCCAACGGTCCCATCGGCTGCGCCCGTAGCTCAATTGGATAGAGCGTCGGCCTCCGGAGCCGAAGGTTACAGGTTCGAGTCCTGTCGGGCGCGCCAGCTTTTCCGAGCAAATCTGCACGTCTTGAGATCCGCTCGTCTCCTGACGATCGTCCGACTGACAAATGACTGACAATCTGTAGCGGCTCACGGTAGTTCCCTGACGCCTCAAATCGTTTACTGACTCACCGCCCGAAGCTGGCGGCGGCGCTCCCACACACCGGTCATCGATTTGCGGAGCTCTTCGTCGGTGATGTTGAGATAGCGCTGCGTCTGCTGGATGGTACGGATATCGACGCCGTCGGCGAGCAGCCGACATGCGCCTTCGTGACGGAGGTCGTGCCAGTACAGATCGATCTGCCGAAGCTTGGCGCGATCGCGATCGGTCCATGAACCGGGATTGATCCGCTTCGTCTCGTGTCGGTTGGCGACGAGGAGCAGCGCCTCCCACGCCGTCTTGAAGCTCTGCTGAAACTCGCCCGACGGCGTTCCGAAGACGTACGCGTTGGGACCCAGAGCGGATCGGCGTTTCAGGATCGGCGTCAACCGCCCGTGCGGATCGAACGGAATCCGACGGTTCTCGCCATCCTTCGCGTTTTGCCCCGGAATCGCAATCTGATGTCGATCCCAGTCGACATGACGATTCTGAATGCGGAGCATCTCGCCTTCGGTGCGCATTTTTCGCCGCGACGTGAACGAATTTCCGCCGGCCGTCAGGGGCAAAACACAAGCGCAACAACGGTTGCCCTCTGTCGTCTCGCGCAAATGACGCGCTTTTGAAGTCACGATCGTCGAGCACGGCTCCCGCTTCGGCGTACAGAGGTGCTTCGCCGCCAGGCATGTCAACGCGAAATCGGCCTCGTCCCGGTGCATCGCTGTAGTCTGCGAGATGCACTGAAAGGGCATGGCCGCGACCGGCACAGCCGACCAGAAGCAAGACGATCCCAAGAGACGCTCGAGCGCGAGAGCTCATTATGAATATTGTCGGCCTAACGATCGGCGCTCAGCCGCGAGCCGCACGCGACCGGCGCTTCGACTTCGCCTTACGCTTCTGGCGGCTCGTCGGCCGCAGCGCCTTGTTAGGCCGACCACCAACCAGCCCTTTTGTCTTCGCGAGTTTCATGAGCAACCGCAACGCGTTATTAACTGACGCAGAGTCTGGAAAAGCCTCCGCGATGTCCGGTTCGAGAAACACGACGTTCGTGCCCGCACGGTATGCCTCGTAGTGCTTCCCGCGCACACCCTCCGAAAAGTCATACTCGGGCCGCAACTCGTCGCTACCGTTCGCGTTGGATTGTGGACTCATAGTTCTTGCGCTCTTTCGAGCTCGCTTCACGAGCGTTGATGATTCGCGTTCGACCTGCACGCTCCGTGTAGGCCACGACAAGGAGCCGCCCGTCGGCGGAGAGTCCCGATACTCAGAAATCGGCGTTCGTCTTCCGAGTGATCCGGATCCGGGATAGTCAGCTCCAACGCGTCGCCAAAGATCGTCATCGCCTCGCCGAACTCGACGCCGTGCTTCTTGACGTTCGCGGCGGCTTTCTCGGGATCCCACTCGAATTCCACTGATCGAGTCTACCCTGCCCAACCAGTTTTGAGTTCGGCCTAACGACCGCGTTTCAGCCGCGGCGGCTCATGATTGCACCAGCCGCCGACGGCTGCAAACGCTTGTTATGCGTCTCTATCCGATCTAAAGGCGAACTCTGCGAGCGCCGATTCCTCAGACAGATTTCGGGCAGCTGCGCGGACGCTCGACGGAACCCAATCGGGAAAGGGGACCTCTTTGGTCAAGTGACGTCCCGACTTGGTGTGGACCTCGCTCACTTGCGAAAGGTGATCCGATGGAAGCCGACCCGCCGCTCGAACAAGAGCTGGCCACAACCGCCGATGGACAAACGTGATCTTCCCGTTAATGAGACGGCACACGAGAACATCGTCGCTGTCGCGAATCGCTCGCGTCACCGCGAAAATCTCGTGACTTTTCGGATGAGACCACCAGCTACCCCGCACTGGCTCGCCAGCTATGGCCTCAGCAACCGACGGGACCGGCCCCTGCGCGGCTTCGAGCACGACACCGTGCTTACGAATGAAAGCGAGAGCTTGGCGTAAGGTCATCGCCACGTTATCTTCCGTCGGCCCAACGCGCAGCTTCAGCCGCGGCGGCCTCACGATCGCGCTGGCCGCCGTCGGCTGCAAGCCGATGTTGGGCCGCCTGAGATCAGGCTCCTCGTTCTACACGCCGCAGTCGATTGGTTCGTCTGGGTACCGGCCCTCGATGATGTGACCGACCAGCGCTGCCAAGCGGCGTGGCACGAAGTCTTCGCGAGAGATACCGAGGTCCCCGACTCTCCACCAGCGGTGGCCAATCACATAGTCGTCTCGGCTTCTCGGACGTATCCGCTCGTTGTCGGTCGTCGCGACAAAGAATCGTTCGTATTGGTCACACCATCGGCCGTTCCACGAATACGCGTGCCGCCGAGTCCACACCCATGGACCAACCACCCCAATCTCGAGGCCAGTCTCTTCGCGTAGTTCTCGACGTGTCGCGTCTTCGAAGCTTTCATACTTTTCAAGACCGCCGCCCGGGGTGAGCCAGAGCCTGTGACCATCGGCTGCATGCTCGGCGTGCAGGAGGAGCAACTTCTTTCCAGGCCCCACGAGTAGCACGCGAGCCACGGGTCTTGCACCTTCAGGAATAGCGTCATTCATCGATCTTGTCGACCCAACGGCCAGCATTCACCAGCGGACGCTCAGGATCGCAGCAGCGGCCGTCTGGTGCAACGCGTTGTTCGGCGGCTTACCCGCACACTCGATCATGTTCGCTTACAGATCAAGATCCCGCGGCTACCTTCCCTCACGAGGCTGAAGGCTCCAGCGGTGATCCGGCGCAGTACACTCGCCACCAAACGCCGAGAACTTGAGCCCAATATTAATGGTGCCGTCTAGGTTACCATTCATGACTGCCAAGGCATTATTCGCAAGCTGCTGCAGCGTTCCTTGGAGCCGGCCTGGCTGGACACCGGGCCGTGTGAACCCTGCAGTCCAAACTCCACCCGTCACGAAACACTCACTGCCCGTGATCAGTCCGGTGACAGTAGACTCGTCTCCGGTGAACTGGAGAACAAGATCACTTGGATTACATCTCTGGTCAGCAGGCGGAGCGGCCCGAAGAGTCGACGCTCCGCGGCCCACTAGATCGCCGGCGACGAGAAGCTCAAACGCGTCGAGCGGAATCGGCGATTGAACAGTCCGGCATGACGGTGACGGATTAATCAACAGCACAAAGCTCTTCTCCTTTGAGGGAGCAACTGGAGTCCCAGTGCCACACGCCGTGATTGCCGTCATGGTGAGCAGAAGGGCACAGTTCCCCAATTTCATTTCGCCAAAGCTCGCCTTCGTGTCCGCCGAACTATTAATGGACCTGACCGGCGTCACCGTTTGCAGTCATGCTCGACGAAAGTAAAACGGTCAAACCAGGGATATCTGTTTGAACCACTGGATCCTAACACCGCGTCGCCCGTCCGCGAGCCGCCGGCATTGACGGCGAGCGCCAGGAATGACTGCGAGGCGCTCACAGCCATTCCCGCTGGCATCCGACTGAGCTGCGGGAAATCCAGTTGAGCCTCAACCAGTTACCGAGAGAGGTGTATTGACGCTCATGCCATTGCTGCGAAATCGGCGCAGCTAATCGCTTGGCACGTCCTACATCCGATCGATGGGACTCTTGACACGAGACCACCCCGATTGAGCACATGCGTATAGATCATAGTCGTCGACACGTCGCTGTGGCCGAGCAATTCCTGCACCGTCCGGATGTCGTACCCCGCCTCGAGTAGGTGCGTCGCGAACGGAATGCCTGAAGGTATGACACGTCACGCGCTTTGTCAGACCCGCGCGGCGAGCGGCCTCTGCGACAGCGCGCTGGACCACCGTCTCGTGCAGGTGAAAGCGCGACGGCGGCCCGTAGCGCTGATCACGGCAGATCCGGCCCGCCGGAAACACAAACTGCCAGAGCCACTCCGTCGCCGCGTTCGGAAATTTGCGCTCCAGGGCAGTCGGCAACACGACGCGTCCGAAGCCCGCCGCCAAATCCGTCTCGTGGAGGCCACGAACGACGTCGAGATGCTCTCGTAGGCGATCACGGACCACGTCCGGCAACATCACGCGGCGATCCTTTTGACCCTTTCCCCGACGTACTACGATCTCCCGCCGATCGAAATCGACGTCCTTCACGCGCAACTCGAGACATTCCTGCAAGCGCAGGCCCGCGCCAAACAGCAGTGACGCAATCAACCACGACACACCGTTCAACTCTTTGAGGACGTCACCAGCACGAGGAACCGCGCCTGGCGCTCGGTGAAGCCGTAGTCGGCGACGGCCTGAACACGGTCCTCGGTCGTCAATCCCAGATCTCCTCGGCGAGTCCGCCATGATGTCCACTGCCCCGACTGCCGCCACCACGCCCACCAATGCGGAGGCTGGATCCGCGGTAACACGAGAAGCCCGACTGCGCCACGCTCGCCGCGTGGCCACCGCGGTAATGCTCCGTCGTGACCTCGACATCGTCGTGGTCCCAGCGCCCGCCGGCTTCTTGGTATTCGACGCGCAGATCGGGGAAGTGCACCTCGTCATCGAAGTACGGCAGGTTGTGCTCGCGCGCCCATTCGCGGATCTCGTCGTCGGTCCGATCGGGGTGTCCGTCGTAATCGGGACGGTCGCGATCGCGCTCGTGGAGCCACTTCTGGTACTCACGCTTGAGCTCGTGGTCGAGAATGACCCGTTCGATGCGCGCATCACGCTCCGCCAGCCGCTCCGCCGCGCGTTCGTACGCGCGATAGACCTGGAGGTCGTGTTCCAACTCCCGCTCCCGTTTAACGCCACGCCAGAACGTCTGGCGGTCACCGTGGTCGCGGTCACGATGGTGTTCGAGCAGGCTCCGGCCTTCTTTCGTCAACGCCGCGGCATACTCGCGAGAGCCGGGCACCCGAACCATCTCGATCAGCCCTTGCTCGCGGAGGTGCCGTAGATCGCCCGAGCGCGGATCGGCCGACCGCGCCCGCATTTTCGTCAGCGCCATGGCTCGACTCGGCACACACGACTGTCGCGCGGCGCGCGAACTGAACGACTGCATTGATATTTCGAGATGGCGCGCGCGGAATCGAATTTGTAGCCGCAGGGGCGCATGAGCGCCCCCGCGGCCGTGCACAACTGCCAGAAGTGCGGAAGTCCTCGAACGCGGCGTCTCGGGCCGGCGCCTGGCGTCTATTTCAGGTGTGATGCGTGCGCCTACATCTTCCCGATTCGTCATGAAAGCGCACCGCGGACGCGGGCTTCAACAGCGGCACCGCATTCCGCCCACGACTGCCCGAAGTGCGGCCGCACGACGATGCAAACGGTCGGACGTTCTGCAAGCCCGCCGCTCCTTCACGTGCGCTGCGAAGCGTGCGGGCACGTGTCGTCGACGGGCGTTGCGTAAAACGCCCTCGTCAAGGCGCCTGTGAATCGTTCAGAAATTCAAACGAAACGCGAACTGGACCTGACGGGTGGTGCCGAGCCCGACCGTCCGTCCCACGGTGCTCGTGATCGTGCCGAACGTGCCGGCAGCGGCTGCCGTATACGGCTGTCCCGGCTTCACCTTGTTGGCTTCGCTCAGGCTATTCGCCGGCAAGGCGAGCGGCAGCGTCGCCACGGATTGGTGAAGTTCGCCCGGTCGAACAGGTTGAACGCCTCGACGCGAAACTCCGCGTTGCTCTGCCCGCGAATCGGGAAATGCGTCGCTGCCACGAGATCCACCTGACGGAAGGTCGGTCCATGGGGCCCGCCGCGTTCGAGATTGCCGAACGCGCCGGGCTGCGGCGTCGCAAACGCCGCCGGATTGTGCACCACACGGCCGCTCACGCCTTCGGGCTGATCGCTCGTGCCCCGGTCGTGCAACACCCGTACGTACGAGGACCAGGTGTCGGTGAACCTCGGGTCGAGACGGCCGCTGACCGCGTTCTCGCGGACGACCTGCGTCGCCTGCAACTGCGCGATGTCGAAATCCGGATTGGTCGAGTTGCCGGCGAGCATCACCGCGGCCGGATCGACGAATCCCGCGCGAAGCGCCGCGATGGCAGGAGCAGCGCGCGCCCGGGCGGCATCGCTCGGCACTAACTCCACGTTGTTGAATCCCGCATCGAGGCGATAGCCTTCGAAGCTGCCGAAGAAGAACGCGTGATCCTTTGCAATCGGTCCGCCGAGCGATCCGCCGTACTGGTTCTGCTTCAGCGAAGACTTCGGCAGCCCGGCGGTGTCGAAATAATTCGGCGCGTCGACCGGCATCGACGTGTACTCGATTGGAGCGAAGCCCGGCATGGCCACCTTGACCGTGTAGGTCGACGGCTTCAGCGATCCCACGAAGAATTTTCCTTGAGGATCCGTCTCGGTCGTGCGAGCGTCGCTCGTCCGTTCGTTCCTGATCGTCACGGTCGCGCCGCCGACGAAGGCGTTGCTCGCGTCGCGCACGCTGCCGATGAGGCGTCCCCGTTCGCTCTGCGCGGCGGCGGCCGTCGCGCACGCGGCCACATACGCTGCAATCACCAGGGGTCTGTACTGTTTCATCGCTCCTCCTGACTGTCTCGCTCGTGAAGAAGAGTAGGAGGACGCGATGATCGTCGCGTGACGGAACTGTTTCGGGCGTGTAACGGGTGCGAGCTCGATCGTTCAGTCGACGAACCGATAGCCGAGCCTCGGCGTCGCCGTTTCGTTCGACGGCGTGCTTGATCAAGCCGGCGACGTCTTGCTCGTCTTCGACGATGAGGATTCGCGATTTCGCCATCATGTCTGCGGTACACCGTAATCCGCCGTCCGTATCGCAGCGGTATCGTGCCTCTTAATTGTGTGTTACGAAGTGAAAGGGCTGGGCGACAATGGCGCTGTCAATCATGCCGTCATCCCCTAAACGATCTGCTACGCCCACCCGTCCGGATGAACAGCAGATGCGCGAGCAGGAGGTGCTCCGCGCCACCAGAGAGCTCGCGGCGTACTTCAAAGGCCGCCGCACCGAGCGCGAGGCTCGCGCCGCCCTCAAGATCATCAAGGCCTTCATCCGCGATCGCGAGCGCATCGATCCCGCGAAGCGACGGCCGTTACCGGGTGCGCAATCGACAACCGATGCGATCCATGCCCGCAAGCACACCGGAAGGGGCGCCCGGACAGCTCGACGACGAACCGCGCGTCCCACCGATCGCCATGCCCCGGTGAGCACCGACTCCGGCGCGGAACGACTTTCCACTCCTGCTCCGGAAGAATCGCCGAGCAACAATTGAACCGCGCGCGCAACCTCTCGACGAACGTCGACTCGGGACGTTAGGTGTGACGTCGTGCGGCTCGCGGCTGCCGACAGCAGTAATCAGGTCCAGATGGGTCGGTCCTGGCGCCGCAGGTCGACGACCAGCGAGATGGCATCCAACAGCGCCGCCGGCGTACACGGCTTCTCCAGCAACGCCTCGTCGGCCGACAACAGGACTTTCGTTCCAAAGAGCTGCTCGCGCGAGCCGGTGAGATAGATCACTTTGAGGTTCGGGTCGTCGGCGCGAAGCCGCTCCGCGAGCTCGTCGCCGCTCATTCTCGGCATCACGACGTCGGTCAGCAGCACGTCGAACGGCCGACAGACGCGGTACTTCGCGATCGCCTGATCGGCGCTCGTCGCGGTCACGACCTGGTGCCCGGCGGCGCACAGGACCGTACGCAGAAACTCGCACATCGACGGTTCGTCGTCGACGACGAGCACGTGCCGCGATGCGATCGGCGGATTCAGTACGCGAAGAACCTGTCTACGAATGACCGTCCAAGACGCCGCCAGCCTCTGCATACAGACATCTCCGTCGGAGCCGACCGTCTGCGATGTATTGATGATCTCCTGCAGGCGAGCGTGCCTACTGTAGCAGGCTTCCGCGAAATTCGTTGCACGCGTAACTATTACTCGTGCGAGAAATTCTTACGCCCGCGACGGCCGACGCGCCGAACGCCGTACATCTCCTGCTCACAGCATCTCTCGACGTGGCGCAGACACGATGATGCGTAAGTGTTACGCGAAAACTGTAAGGCGAATCGCGCTGGTACGAAATCACCATCGGCGCGTCGTCAAGCGCTCGCGTGGTTCGTGACAGGAAGTGGCGCATCAGCGAGATGCAGTTGTGTCAGCGCCAGTAACATAGTTGCTCACGGCTGAACAATCATTCGCGCGCCGAAGCCCCGCGCGATTTCATTTTGGCAAGTCGCTTGCTCGACGCGTGGTGACGTCACCCCAAGCAAGACCCAGGGACAACCGATCGAACCTTGATCGAGCGCTTCGATCTCAGACGGTGGTGTAGCCGCTGATGTCCGAGCGTGCAATGGCGACGCGGGAGGTCTGTATGAATGTTCTGACGTATCCCCGATCCCGGACCCGTTCTCTGCGCATCGACGGTGTGCTCGTCACGACGTGCGGCATCGTCGCAACGATCGTGATGACGACAGTGATGTACATGCTGCCGCTTCTCGGATGGGCACAGGTCGATTTGCCAACGTGGATCGCGCGGATCTTTACGACCGCTCCAGTCACAGTGGGCGAGACTGGCGTCGCGCTTCATCTCCTCATCGGAACGATGTGGGCGTGGGTGTTCGCGATGCAGATCGAGCCGCGCCTGTCGCTCAAGCCTGCCTCGACGGGAATGGTGTTCGGCGTTTGCCTGTGGGTCTTCGCCCAGAGTATCGGCGTGCCGATCATCGGCGCGATCGGGAACGTGGTCCACGACAGCAGCGCCGCATCACCCGGTTGGTTTGCGCTGCGCCTCGGTCTCGGGCCGGCGCTGTCGAGCCTCGTTGCGCACGTGGCGTACGGCGTGTCGCTCTCGGTCGTCTACGGCCGGCAGGGCGCCACCAGCGTGGATGGACGACCGACGCGAGTGTGGACCGACCAAACTCCAGTGCAGTTCTGAATCGAGCCGATCGATGCGGTCGCTCTGTCCGTTCATGTCGCGCTGCGTCTGTCGCGGATGACGCAAGCGCGAGACGCCGACGCGCGCTGATTAAATGAGTCCAATAACGATTTCGTCGTTGAGGTGGAGATGATCGTCACACGCGTGGCAGCACCCAGCGACGATTCGATCGATTCGGAGCGTTCGCGTTCACGGTTTCTGTGCGGGGAAACTGTCCGAATAACAGGACCCTCATCGGCTGTCGGGCCGTCCGCCTCGTGCCCGAAGCGTGTGCATGGCATTTCCGTTGCCCTAGGTGCTATCGACAACCAACGTTTCAAGGAAGGTGCGCGATGAAGATTTTTCGTCCACAGAGTCTGTTAGCCGCTTCAGTCGTCGGAGCCATGCTGATTTCTGGCAGCGCACGCGCCGACGAAGTCCTTCGAGTCACAAACGCGGAGGTTACTGTCAACTGTCCGCTGACAATCGGCGGCAGCTTCGACGCAAAAACGTCAGCGCTGAATGGCAGCGTCACGCCTGACGGCTCCGGTGCCCTCAAGGGGGCGTTCGCCGTCGACCTGATGAAGCTCGAGACCGGCATCTCGCTACGCGATCGTCATCTGCGCAACAACTACCTCGAAGTCCAGAAGGGCGCCGACTTCGCCGTGGCGAAGATGGAAGACATCAAGATTCAGAAGCTGGCTGGCAAGACGACCTTCTCGGGCAAGCTGATGCTGCACGGCCAACAGCGCGATATCACAGGCACGGCCGATCTCCAGCAGGACGGCAAGGGTTATCGCGTCGACGCGACGTTTCCGATTCAGATCTCGGCGTTCCAGATTCCCGAGCCGACGTATCTCGGCGTGGGCGTGAGCGATCAGATCAACGTTCACGTCGTGCTGACGGCGGCGCCGTCGGCGCCGCGCCCGACCGCGACGACGGGGGCACCGGGCTCCAAGTAAACGACCGCACCCGGCGCCGCGGCGCCGGGACAGCGTGACCCCGGGGAGGAAGAGGACTTCTTCGAGTGATCACGACGGCATGGCCGCTCCGGCTCGATCGCCGGAGCGTGCGTGAGGACGCGCTTTGGACACGCCTCGGGGCCGGCGATTGAGAGTAACCGCCGGGGGTTTTCAGAACACGACGACTGCGTTGATCGGCGTCGCGATGATCGTGCTCGTCGCGGCAGCTGTGTACGCGAACGGGGCGCAACCGCAACAGGCGACGCCCGCCCGCGCCACGGCGGCTGCGGCTCCACGTCGCGCGGCGCCGGCGACGGCCGCGGCTGGCACGTGTATGCAGTGTCACGGCGACGTGGTGAAGCATCCGGTCGTTCATCCGAAGGCGACCGAGTGCGAGAGCTGTCACGTGCCGAAGACGCGCGACGCTCACCAGTTCGACGACAAGAAATGCACGGTGTGTCATCAGATGGTGAAGAAGGACGACAAATTCGTGCACGGACCGGTCGCGGCGGGCGAGTGCCTCGCCTGCCACGACCCGCACGGCAGCGAGGAGCCGCAGCTGGTCCGCGTCTTCGGCGCGGACCTCTGTCAGCGGTGCCACGTCGACATGAAGGCGCGGCTGGCGGAAAAGCGATTCACCCACGAGCCGGTCAAGGAGGACTGCGCCACGTGCCACAACCCGCACGCGTCGCCGTCGAAGTATCAGATTCGCGTCGACGGCGCCGAGCAGTGTCTCGTGTGCCACAAGACGCTGCGCAAAGAACTGGTCACGGCGCGCGTGCAGCACGAAGCGGTTTCCGTCGATCGCGAGTGCATCAACTGCCACGACCCGCATGCGAGCGATCTCGGGAAGCAGCTGAAGGGCACGTCGATGGACCTCTGCCTCTCGTGCCACGACCGCGAGCAGGATGCGCCCGGCGGAAAAGTGCAGAACGTCAAAGGGTGGCTGGAGACACACACCGACCTGCACGGGCCCATTCGCCAGCAGGATTGCGTCGGCTGCCATCTGCCGCACGACTCCGAGCATTTCCGGCTGCTGCGCAAGGACTACCCGGAAACGTTCTACAGCCCGTACAACCCGAAGAACTACGAGCTCTGCTTCTCGTGCCATGAGCCCGATCTCGCGAAGGTGGAGCGGACCGCCACGGTCACGGGCTTCCGAGACGGCGATCTGAATCTGCATTTCCTTCACGTGAACCGTACCGAGAAGGGGCGGACGTGCCGTGCCTGCCACGAGGCGCATTCGAGCACCGAGCCGAAGCACCTGCGCGAAACCGTGCCGTTCGGCGAGTGGCAGCTTCCGGTCGGCTACACGCAGACGCCGGACGGCGGCCGGTGCGCGCCGGGCTGTCATCTGCCGAAAGAGTACAGCCGCAAGCTGGTGCAAACCACTCACTCGCCGGGGGAACGATGAACGCGATGCCACGCGCGATTCGCTGCGGCCTGGCGGCGGTGCTCCTGCTCGCGGCGCGTCCTCTGTCGGCAGGCGACCGTCCGCCGATCGGCGCGCCGGCGCCTCTTCTGGCTGTGCGCGACCTGGCCGGCGCCGATCGGCCGTTGAAGGCGCAGCTCGCCGGCCGGCGCGGCCTCGTGGTGCTGTTCTGGGCCGGATGGAGCGAGCGCTCGATCGAGGAGCTGCAACGGCTCGACGCCGCCGTGTCCGACATGACGGCGCACGGCGTCGCCGTCGCCGCGGTGAGCGTCGATCGCTACGACGTCGACGACGCGGAGATGAAGCAGCTCCGCGATCGCGTCGAGCGGCTTCACGTGCACGTTCCAGTGTTCGCCGATCGTGGCCTCGAGCTGTTTCACGCGTACGGGGTCGTCACCGTTCCGTCAACGGCCGTCGTCGATGCGAACGGGATGCTCGCGTTCTTCCTCTTCGGCTACTCGCACGAACAGCGTGAGCAGCTGTTCGACGCGATCGACGCGGTTGCCGGCATCGTACGGCGGCCGACCCAGTCGTCCACTCTGCCGAAGGTCGCGCCGGCCGCGCTGCGACGCGTGCAGCTCGGACGCCTGCAGCTCGCGCAGGGGCACGAGGAACCGGCGCGCAGCAGCTTCGAGGAGGCCAGCAAAGCCGACGAGACCTTTCCGGATCCGCTCGTCGAGCTCGCTTCGCTCGCGCTCGACGCGAACGATCTCGCGACCGCGCGCGGGCTGCTCGATCGCGCGGCCGCCCGCCGCGACGGCGATGTGGGCGTACAGCGCGAGCGGGCGCGGCTCGCGGCGCTGAACGGGCAGCGAGCGGAGGCGCGCGCGGCGCTCGAGCGGCTGGCGGTGAACGACGCCGATGCGGCCGCCGTGGCCTATCTCGGATATCTGCTGCAGGCCGACGGCGATCGCGGGCAGGCCGACGCGGCATTCGATCGGGCGAAGGCGATCAGCGGCGTCGATCCGCGCGCGTACGCCGCACCGGAGCCATCGCCGGCAGCCGCGGCTGCGCGGGCGATGACCGCCTATCGACGGGAGGTCGCTCCCGGGAGGCGGTAGTGCCCGGAGCCGCGCGATTCATGCTGATGACTGTCGTGGTGTTTCAAACGCTTCCTGGTGCGCAGCGATCGCGCGCCGGGAGCCGTCCCGATGCGCGGCCGGAGCATCCGCCGGTAGAGGCGCGTAACGAGGCCGGGTGCATCAGCTGTCATGCCGAGGTGGTCAGCCATCGCGTGATGCACGGCCCTGCGGCGGCCGGCCAGTGCGCGACCTGCCACGTCGTCGGCAGCGCCGCGGGACGGCGGCGGATCGTGCTCAAGGGCGGCGCGTCGAGCCGCGACACCGCGGCGCTGTGTGTGACGTGTCATCAGGAGATCACGGACCGACTCGAGCAAAAGCATCGGCATGCGCCCGTCGCGGCAGGGAACTGCACGGCGTGCCACGACCCGCATGGATCGCCGTTTCGCTTTCAGCTGCCGGCGGAAGGCAACCGCGCGTGCATGACGTGTCACGAAGACATCGCGCAGGCGCTTGCCCAGGATCACGTGCATGCACCCGCGGCTGCGTCGTGCCAGATCTGCCACGACCCGCACGGCGCGAGCAGTCCGGCGCAACTCCGCACGGCAGGGAACGCGGTGTGTCTGGCGTGTCACGTCGACGTGCCGGTCGACGCGTCGGTCGTCGAGGGCGGATTCATGTTCGGCCGGCGGCCGGTCGAGGGGATCGAGCGGCTCATCGCGACGGGCCCGCGCATCCTTCTCGACGGGTCGCTCGTGTCGGGACATCCGACCATCGCGCATCCAGTCGATGCGCGTCCGGATCCGAGTGCGAGGGGACGCACGCTCGGGTGTGCGAGCTGTCACAACCCGCACGGATCGGCCGGAGCCAAGTTGCTCCGCTTCGGTGCGAAGGGGGTCAGCTCGTTATGTATCAAATGCCACAGCTTCTGATGCCGATGCGGATGAAAGCCGTTTGGACATTCAGCGTCGTCGTGCGCGACGTCGAACGACGAGTGAGAGCGAGCGGAAATAGAGCATAGGAGACGCCTCCGGCCCGACCACGGCGCCGCGAGCATAGGAAGAACTATGTACCGAAAGGTCATATCGATCGCATTCGTCGCTGCGCTGACGCTGGGGAGCGCCGCCGTCGGTGTGCATGCTGCCGACAAGAAGAAGCCGGCCGAGCCGACGCTCGTCTGGCCGCTCCCTCCCGACCAGCCGCGCATCCGGTTCGTCACGGAGTACCACGGCGTCGACGACTTCAAGAAGAAGAACGGGCGCTGGAAATCGCTGCTGCTCGGTCCCGACGCGCAGCAGCACATCGACCAGATGATGAAGCCGTACGGGGTCGCCGTGGCCAAGGATGGCCGCGTCTTCGTCACCGATACCGCCGCGCGCCGCGTGTTCGTCTTCGATCCCACGGCGAAATCGGTCGCGTTCGTCGGCGAGAGCGGGACGGGCAAGATTTCGAAACCGGTGGGCGTCGCCGTCGACGGCGACGGCACGGTGTTCGTCGCCGACGCAAGTCTCAAGCGCGTGTTCGGCTACGGATCCGACGGCAAAATGACGATCGCGATCGGCCACGACGGCGAGCTGCAGAACCCGTCTGGGCTCGCGATCGATCGCCAGCACCGGCAGCTGTACGTGGCCGACGCGAAAAAGCATCAGGTGCTCTGCTACTCGTCGGCCGACGGCAGCTTCATTCGCGCGATCGGCAAGCGCGGCGTCGATCGAGGCGAATTCAACTTCCCGACGAATCTCTCG
>QHWB01000107.1:3177-5178 GCA_003222395.1 Acidobacteriota bacterium | reverse complement strand
CGTCTTGTACATCTCCCATTCATCGCCGGCAACTGGAAGATGTACAAGACGGTGCACGACGCCGTCCTCTTCGTCAAAGAGTTGAAGAACGTCGTCAAGGACGTGATCGACGTCGAGATCGTCGTCGCGCCGCCGTTCACCGCGATCCATGCGGTGGCTGAAGCGGCGCGCAACACGAACATCGGCGTCGCTGCGCAGGACGTCTACTGGGAGCGCGAGGGCGCGTTCACCGGCGAAATCTCGCCAGGGATGATCAAGGAAGCGGGCGCGGAGTACGTGATCGTCGGACACTCCGAGCGCCGGCGGCTGTTCGGCGAGACGGACGCGATCGTCAATCGCAAGGTGATCGCGGCCATTGCCGGAGCGTTGACGCCCATCGTCTGCATCGGCGAGACGCTCGAGGAACGCGAGCGCAATGAGACGCTGTCGGTGCTGGATCGGCAGATCAAGGACGGATTGGATCTCGTCAGCGCCGAGCAGGTCGTGGACCTCGTCATCGCATACGAACCGGTGTGGGCGATCGGAACGGGACGGACCGCAACCGCGTCGCAGGCCCAGGAAGCGCACGCACACATCCGCACGCGGCTGAAGCAGTGGTTCGGCGGCGACGCCGCCGAGCGGTGTCACGTGATCTACGGCGGCAGCGTCAAACCTGACAATATCCGTGAGATCGTCATGGAGCCGGACGTCGACGGGGCGCTCGTCGGCGGCGCGAGCCTCTTTACTATCTGCTCTCGGCGGTTTACGTCATCGTGTGCCTCCTCCTGCTGCTCGTCGTACTGCTGCAGCAGGGTAAGGGCGATATGGCGGCGGCATTTGGCGGCGGCAGCAGCCAGTCGGCGTTCGGCGCGCGGGCCGGCGCCACGGTGCTCTCGAAAGCGACCACCGTGCTCGCGGTGCTGTTCATGCTCGGCGCGCTGGCGCTCGCGCTCATCGGACAGCGCGGTCCGGGATCGGTCGTCCGCGGCGCGGCGCCCCCGCCGCCATCGAGCGTGCCCGGATCGCCGGTGAAAGCGCCGTTGACGCCGACGCAGAACGGCCCGAATCAGAATCAGCCGGCCGGTCAGCGTCCGCCCGAGAATCCGAATCAGCCGAAGAAGTAGCGAGCGGCATTTCTCCGCACGCGGAAGTGGCGGAACTGGCAGACGCACCAGCTTGAGGGGCTGGCGGTAGCAATACCGTGGGGGTTCGAATCCCCCCTTCCGCACCAACATTTGCAAGAATTTGCAAGACTCTCGGACTGCGCTCTCGCCTGCTCGACTCGCAGCAGCGCGAGACGGAGCCGGCGACTGGTCGTGTTGACGTAGCGAGTCGTCGTGCTGAGGTTCCGGTGACCGACGGAGTGAAATGCGTGTCAAGCCCAACCCCGAACAACAGCCCAACCCCGAACAACAGCCCAACCCCGATCTGTACCCGCCTGACGGTTGTTAACTCGCCCTTCGCGGACGAGCCCGCGCCGGCGTAGCTGGCTTCCGACGCTTGCGTGCGGTGATCGCCGATCGCAGCTGCGCGTTGACCTTCGCCGACGAATCGAAGACGGCGGCAACGTCCGAGTCGAGGACGACGGCAACAACCGGCCGTTCCATTCGCGACGCAAATCGATTGGGTTTCGCGCGCGAATAGTCGAAGCGGTATTCGGGACGGATGTCGCCTGCGTCAGGTCGCTGAGTCGGGGTTTTTTTCTTCATAGTCGCGACGTTCGTGCGACGTCGCTTCGCGCGGGCTGATGATTCGCGTTCTCGGTTCTTTCGATTCTACTGCGGCAGAAGCAGTCGTCCGGCTATCACGGAAATGCCTGGTCCTGCGCCGCGCGCAGGCGGCGTCAATGCCCGAAGGCCGCGTAGCGGGCGGAGCGCAGCGACGAGCATTGACGACGCCGAGCACGGCGCCCTCCAGCGCGTGATCGCCGCACGTGAGGCGGCTGGTCAGAATCAGTACAAGATCCCTGACAAGATCCTGGGCGTGATCGTCAGCAACGACCAGCCCCTATGTGGTCCAGAT
>QHWB01000107.1:0-3096 GCA_003222395.1 Acidobacteriota bacterium | reverse complement strand
TCCAAGAGGTGTTAGGCTGACGGCCAAACTTCGCCAAGGGGTAATGGACTCGAACTTTCACTTCGCGCCGGCCCGGACCGGCGAGCGGACCGCGTACGGGGCGCGGACGCCTGACGCGTCGCCGGCCGGTATCTTCGAATGGGCGGAATTCATGCGTGCTCAAGGTGTCACCCGAGTGTGTTGTCTCCTCGACGCCGGGCAGTTGGCCGGCTTTCCGGTCAATCTTGAGACCGAGTACAAGAGGCTGTTCGGCGCAACCTGCGTTCTGATGGAACCCATCGCTGACCACCATCTCTGCTCACGGCAAGCACTCAGAGGAAATATTTTGCCGTTCCTGCGTGCCACCGACATTGCCGGCGAACGCGCAGTGATCCATTGCTGGGGCGGCAATGGCCGAACCGGTCACGTGCTCGCAGCTTGGCTGGTTGCCGCACGAGGCCTGACCCCGATGGAGGCAATCGAGGCGGTGGAAGCAACTGGACGACTACCGCGGGAGGCTGTTCTTGCAGGCAACGCAACCTTCGACGCGTTGATAGAGCTGCTAGCGAGTTGCGAACCTGACCGCGCAGCCTGACCCGCGATTGGAGCCGGCGGCGCATCGGGATCGTGAGCGCCGCGGCTCAATCGCCAGCCGTTAGAGGGCCTACGGAGAATCCAATGGAGACGAATCCATACGCACCGCCGAAGGCAGCTGTTGCCGACCTTTCACCAACCGGTCTCAAGCGACGTAGCGTCATCCTGATGATCCTACTAAGCATCGTGACGTTCGGTCTGTACTTCCCGATCTGGTTTTTGCGTCGTCGGGCGGCATTAAACCGGTTGGATTCACCGAGAAAGCTTCGACTGTGGCCCTTCGTGATTGCCGTTACCTGGTTTGTTTTTCAGTTCATTATGGGTATCGCAGCCGGTTCCGCGCCGCTCGGACAGGCGATCGGTGAAGGTGCCGCACTACTCCTCAACTTCGTTCAATTCGCAGTTGGGATTCTGATGTTGGTCCAAAGCTTCTTCACCAAGGACATCCTGGAAGACCATCTAGCTGGTCCGGGAGACCAGGTCCCAAATCCGCTGTTGGTCGACACCGTGAAGCTGTCTGGAGTGATGACGTTTTTCTTCCAGATTTTCTATCTACAGTATGCGGCGCGCTGCTCGGAGGCTTGAGCGCTTTCTGGATTCAAAGCACAACCATCATCGCTTTCACATCGACGCTGGGTATTGTCGTGGGTGGCACGTGGACCGAGCTCACGTTCGCTACAGATATGCGGCGGAGTTATGGCTACTACACTACGGACTTGAGTCGCGGGAGAACGAAATGCGATTTCACGAACCGGTCGCTTACGCGCCGCGGGTCGAAGCGGCGGGTCCGCGCAATCAGAGCGCGACCACTGGTCGTGCGAAATGACGTTGCTGGTCGCTACGGTCCATCGGTGTGTTGGCGCTCATCGTGTTCAGCGCACGCTAAATGAGCAATCAGCGAGGAGAACACATGCGGTTACATTCGTTGGTAGGCGTCGCTCTCGTCGCCGCAACCACCTCGACCTGCGCGAAACGCGTTCCTGAACCGGCGAACATCGCCCCCGGTACCCCGTATGTGACGTGGGTGTTGATGTTTGGCGACCGCGACACTCCCGACCGAGAGTTCGCGTGTCAGTCCGAACCGCGGACGGACTGCGTCCTTCCTGCCAGTCGACCGGATGACCAGGTGTTTTCGGATATACACTTCTACTACCACGGCGCCGGCGCCCAGACCCGTTACGAGGGCACCAAGAGCATCGGCTATTTGCAGGAACCACCCGACTCGCACACGTCCCGAACAAACATCACCGTCAAGAAGAGCGAGTCGATTACGACCGAGAGCGTGATGGGGATCGTCACGTCCGCACCGGGCAGCTACACGGTGACGTTGAATTTGACGGCTACGGTAGTGGACACTGGCAAGACCCAGCCAATCCGAGAGACGATTCCGGTGACGGTCAAGTGACGTGTTGAGGCGAAGACGAGACCGGCGGCTGCCACCGTGACGGCGCCGACGATCAATGTGCGGCGGCGCCCGATGCCGACGAGGGAGCTTGATCAACAGCGAGTCCGACTGAAAAGATGTCGACGCTTTCGATGAAGAACGTGCGCTTCTCCTCGCGCTCGTCACCGCCGGCCGGACGGTCAACCCGACGCCCAGATCGAAGTCCGCAGATTCGTGAGCAGCCCGGCCCGGCTCGTCTGCGTCACTTGATACTGGCGATTGGGAGACGCCCAGCGATCCGTTTCCCGCCGCATTGCGGATCGTTCCGGGAATCCTGACAGAAAGATCAGGTACTCGTCAGTTGCCGCCTCCCTCGACGCCTCTAGCATGTCGACAGGAGGCAGGCATGACGGCTCGCGAGTTTCTCGTCAACATCACAATCATCCTGACGGTGATGGCGGTCGGGGCCCTCATCGAAACGGCGGTGCCGATGTTTGTCGCACGGCCCTGGAAGCAGGGTCGGCGCGCTGCGAATCTTGGTCTGACGGCACTGTCATTCATTCTGAACTGGCTGCTCGCATCCCTCGCCGCGATCGCCGCGCTGACGCTTCGCCCCGCGGGAGCGCTCGCGAAATTGGGATGGTCCATGTGGCTCGACGTCGTCGTCGGAATCGTCGTGCTCGACTTCTCTGTCGGCTACCTGTCGCACCGGACGATGCACATGTGGCCCGCAATGTGGCGTTTCCATCGCGTGCACCACAGCGATGAATTCGTCGACGTCACGACGACCTACCGGACGCATCCGGTGGAGACAGCGTGGCGGTTTCTGTTTGCCATCGTTCCGGTTTGGCTGCTCGGCATTCCCGCACCGGCCGTCATGATCCAACGCCTGCTGCAGGCGACCAACGGTGTGATCGAGCATGGAAACATTCGCCTCTGGCCAGGCCTCGACCGTGTGCTGTCGCTGGTCTGGGTGACGCCGAACGTCCACAAGCTTCACCATTCACGGGAGGTGTCAGAGACCAATTCCAATTACGCCAACCTGTTGACGATCTACGACCGCCTGCTGGGCACGTATACGCCGTCGGATCGAGCCGAGTCGGTTGTCTACGGACTGGACGACGCCGAGCGCATGAGCA
>QHWB01000106.1 GCA_003222395.1 Acidobacteriota bacterium | reverse complement strand
CGGCGAGCACGCCGTCGAGATCGAAGGCTATACGGAGGACCACAGGTCGGGGACCATGGTAATCGGAGAATTGGGTAATTGGGTAATCGGGTAATCGGGTAATGTAATCGGGTAATTGGGTAATCGGGTAATTGAAATTACCAGACTGCCCAATTACCGGATCACCCAATCGACCAATTCAATTACCCAATTACCCAATTACTCGATTATTCAATTACCCGATTGTCTATTCCATTACCCGATTGTCCAGTTGCTTCTTCGACGGCGCGCGGTGAAGCGCGATGCCGCACAGCGTGGCGCACAGCGCCGCATTGCCCGGCATTTGAAGGCTGAACTCCACCGTCTCCTGCAGCGCGATCGCGACGAGCCCTGTGACCGCACCCACGCGCAGCCAGTACGCCATCGTGCTCGTTTCGCTGGCGAATCGCCGTCTGACGGCGGCGACGAACGCCACGAGCGCGATCGCAGCGGGAACGAGGACCAGGAAACCGCCTTCCGCCGCGAGCTGAAGGTAATCGTTGTGCGCCTGCACGTAGTGGTGTTCCACGTCGTGCTGTTGATAGAACACCGTCGCCGTTCCGTACGTGTTCAGTCCCGTGCCTGCGACAGGAAAACGCGCGAAGATGTTCGACGCATCGGTCCATGCGCCATAGCGCCCGTTGAATTCGGTCCAGTCGGTCTGGGTGAAGCGAGCGACGATCGCCTCCGTTCCGACCCACGCGACGACGACGACGGCTACGAAGACGAGATACGCGATCGCGACCGCCTTCCGGCCTCGATCGCGCTGGCGCCGCAGGACGACGATCCCCGTGATGAACAGCGACAGCGCGAGCGCCGCGATTCCGGATCGCGACATCGTCAAGACGAGCGACAGCGCCATCAGGATGGCCGCGGATCCTGTCAGGATGAGCCGATTCGCGTCAGGCGACGAAAACCACAGGAGCCGATCGCGCCATCGGTGCTTTACGCCGCGCATCGCGCGCGCGATCCCTCCGCACAGCAGGCCGAGCGCGAGCGGCAGCGCCATCAGCATCCAGCCGGCGAAGTGATTCTTGTTGACGAACGGCCCGTACGGACTGCCTTCACCGAACGGAGTCCACAGGCCGTAGATTTTTCCGGTGAACAGCGGCTGCTGGACGATGCCCGCGAGGGCAAGCGCGACGCCGACGATCACGATCGATTCAGCAACCGGCTTCGCGCCTCCCAGCGACAGCAGCCGCGCCGTGCCGAACATCGTCAGGGCCATCGATCCGAACAGCAGCAGAGCGGTCGACGTCAGCGCCGGCGCGATCGATATCGGGTGAGTCGACGCCGCACCCGATCTCACCTGCAGATCGAGTTGTCCAAGCAGCCGCATCGTCTCGGGGGAGAGCGATCGAAGCAGGTCGAACTTCAGCGGAACGAGCTGCAGCAGGATGGCCGCGCCGACCGCAGCCAGGGCCGCGCCGAGAACCAGGGTCGACGTTGTCCAAACGAATCCCGACTTCCGAGTTCCAACGAATCCCGAATCCCCAATCCCAAATCCCGAGCTCGCGACCGCGGTCAACGCGAGCGCCAGCGGCCAGTAGGCCCAGTCGTACACGGCGCCGAACGAAAAGGCGCCCCACGCGATGGCCACGACGAGCAGCGTTGTCGCGTGGCGCGCGAGCGAGGCGGACGCCGGTCGAGGCGCCTCAGAAGGTTTGGCTATCGTGAACGTCACGAAGATTGCGCGGCGAGAAACCGGGCCGCGCGCCGGCCGCGACCGGCGCGATGGCGGAATCGATCGACGCAAGATCCGGCACGCTCTGATGTTCGAGCGGTACGTGATCGGTGCAGTCCTTGGGCATCAGCCAGCCGCGCCAGCCGCAATCGCTGCACCGGAACGGACGCTGCGCGGTCAGCTCCCGGCGGACTTTCTCGCGAAGCTTGCGCGTGCGGGAGCGGCGCACGCGCAGAGCTCGGTCAATCCCTTCAGGCTCGCGCGAACCGCATCGGCATCTCCGTCGGAAGCTTCGGCTTCGAGCGCGTGGATCTGCTCGAACAGACCTTCGGCCATGCGCCAGCGGCTGCTGACGCGAAGGATCTTGTCGACGCGGCTCGGTCCCAGCTCTTCGTCCGGTCCCACGAGCTCTTCGTACAGCTTCTCGCCCGGCCGCAGCCCGATGAATTCGATCCTGATGTCCTCGTCGGGCACGAAGCCGGACAGACGAATCAGGTCGCGCGCCATGTCGACCAGCTTCACCTGCTCGCCCATCTCGAGCACGTAGGTGGCGCCGCTCTCGGCCTGCGCCGCCGCGTGCAGCACGAGCTGCACCGCCTCGGGAATGAGCATGAAGAAGCGCCGCATGTCGGGATGCGTGATCGTCACCGGTCCGCCCTTGCGAATCTGCTCGACGAAGCGCGGGACGACGCTGCCGTTGCTGCCAAGTACGTTCCCGAACCGCACGATGGAAAAAGACGTGCCGCTCCCGTTCGCCTGCGCCTGCACGACCATCTCGGCGACGCGCTTCGACGCGCCCATCACGCTCGCGGGGTTCACCGCCTTGTCGGTCGAGATGAGGACGACGCGGTCGGCGCCGTAGGCTTCGGCGGCCTGCGCGAGGAGGCGCGTGCCGCGGACGTTGTTCTTCACCGCCTCGCACGGATTTTCTTCCATGAGCGGCACGTGCTTGTGCGCGGCGGCGTGGAAGATGATTTCAGGTCGATACGTCCGCAGCACGTCGTTCAGACG
This sequence comes from Acidobacteriota bacterium, assembly GCA_003222395.1. GTDB lineage: Bacteria > Acidobacteriota > Vicinamibacteria > Vicinamibacterales > CAVVIG01 > Gp6-AA45. The sequence goes on along the minus strand of QHWB01000106.1, from coordinate 594 downwards.
GCCGCTGTCGGTGATGTCGCCGACGGTCGAGTACAAGCCGCCCGACAGGCGCTGGTCCTCCAGCTCCATGCGAATCGCGTGCAGGCTGTTCTCGTAGCGCTCGAACATCACGAGCGTGGCCGGTGAGAGCCTCGCGATCTGCCGGCACAGCTCGGAGCCGATCGAGCCGCCGGCGCCGGTGACCATCACGCGGCGGCCGCCGATCAACTGCTTCACCGGCGCGCGGTCGAGGCCGACCGGCGCGCGCGACAGCAGGTCCTCGACCGACAGCTTGCGGATCTGTCCGACTTTGACCTTGCCGTCGATGATGTCGCGCAGGTTCGGCAGCGTCTTGATCGGGATGTCGAACGCCTCGAGCGCGCGGACGACAGAGCGGACGACGGCCGGGTCGGCGTTGGAGATCGCGAGCAGGATTTCGTCGGGGCGCGAGCGCTCGACGATGGCCGGCAGGTCGCGCCGCGTGCCGAGCACCGGCACGCCGTGGATGCGCCATCCCGTCTTGTGCTCGTCATCGTCGACGAAGCCGATCGGCTGGTAGTCGGAGGCGCGGTCGCTCTTCATGTCGCGCACGATCAGCTCGCCGGCGCTGCCGGC
>QHWB01000076.1 GCA_003222395.1 Acidobacteriota bacterium | reverse complement strand
GCGACGGCAATGGCCGCTTTGTTGTGCCCGCGGCGCACTGCAACACTGGCGGCCCAGCGCTGAAACGCCGTGGCGCGCTGTGGGGTACGACCGACGGTTCGTTGCGCCGTCAGCAGCACGGCGCGTGCACCATGGGTGAGCAAGCATCGCAGATAGACGTCGCCACGCTTGCTGATGCCTCCCAGGTACCGACGCCCGCCGGTCGACGACTCGCGCGGCGTGAGGCCGAGCCAACTGGCAAACTGCCGGCCGCGCCGAAACGCATGAATGTGCCCGACGCTCGCGACGAGCGCCGTCGAGGTCAACACGCCGACCCCGGGGACTTGTTGCAGGCGCAGCGCAACGGGAAGCGATGCGCCTGATCGCGGCGTGACGACCGGGCGGCGCGTTGTGCCGCCCGCGATCGTGGTTTGTGTTCGCGACACCGCACAAACCATCGCGTGAGCGACCCCACTTGACGCGCGCGCGCCGTGCCCTCGCGCGAAACTGCAGGGTCGCTCACGCTCTGGTTTGTCAGTCTGTGATTGAGCGTTGTGATCGTCGCCGATTAGTGCCTGGAATGCGCCGCGCGCCCGAGTACGATCGCCTCACGATTCAGGCGCAATTCGCGGTTGGATCCGTGACGCATTTCGACGCTTTCGTAGTCGCGGCCATCCCGCGTCCAATTCTGTCGCTGTGCTCGGCGCCGTCAACGCTCTGCGCTTCGCTTCGACCCCGCGTTCCGCGGGGCCTTCGGGCGTTGACGGCGCCTGCGCGCAGCCGAGATCGGCACTTGCGTGATGGCCGCAACCTGTATGCGCCTACAGCGATTTATTTCAGCATTGGCCGACAGAGTTTGTCGCGAGTATCACCCGCTGCGCTATGCTGCTTTGCAATCGAACAGTAAACGACCGGAGCCGGGATTGTTTGAAGCAACAGATCGTCGGATCCTTGTCTGATCTGGATCGACTTGAGTCAGCCGTCATCGCGTCGGCAGAAGCCACGATCGGCATGCTCAAGGAGCTCCTGAATTCGACTTCTGCATTCAACGCGTTGGCGCTCCTCAAGTTCGGTGAAATCGACCGCGATCCGCTTGACTCAACGCGGCCATTAAACATCGTCGAGCAGCTGAATCAATCCTTTACGTACTTGGCGAGCATCGGTGCGGCAAGATGGTTGCTCGCACAACATCCCGAATGCCTCCCGCTGGTGCTGAATCTCGGCACCGCACCGGGCGCGGACGTCGAATCGAAGTGTGGACGGTTCGTCGCCGAAACCTTTGCGGCAACGCACCCTGATTCGAATGACAAGCTGCGGCGAGATGTGGCCAAAGTCGCGGCGCTGACGGGCGAACACAAGTTCGTATTCTTTCTGAGTCCGGTCGACACGAGAAGAACAGCACCGACAGGCGTGACGGTGATTCGACTGGACCATCCGATTCTCGGCGTTCTGGCGTCTGCGTTGGGTGACGTTGACCGGGCTCTCCCATGACGACACTTCCGGAGGAAGTGCTCGCTGCACTTCAATTCCACATTGCCCGGGCCTCCCTTGGCCCTTCAAGCATGCGCGGCGCAGGCAGTACCGGTGTCGTCGGTGCCGGTCGGACGTTTCTCGGTGATCTGGATCTTGGTCGGTTTTCCACTTCCAACGAGCGCCGGTTTCAGATGGAGCTCGATCGCGCGACTGACGGGCTGCTGCGAGCCTTTCCTCGCGGCGCGAGACACTGGGGACTCGCGCGGAAGGGCCTAAACATTTTTCTGCGCGAGTGCTTATACACAGTTTACGTTCGCGACGCTCACAACTTGGCCGTAGCCGAGGAGCTGTTTGAGATTCCTTTGGACTCGCTAACCGGCCAAGCGCTCTACGAGGCCTCGAAGCGGAGTCTTCCGCGCTGGCGCACAGTTCGCGGCCTTGAGCGATCGGTTAGCGACGCGTTTCAAAGAGTTGCTGCTCAAGTCGCGTCTGAGCGCGGGGTCGCGAGAGTCCATCTGGACGCCGTTTGGTGGGGAAAGCGCACCAGCGGACGCGATTGAGCCTCAACAACAGCACAGTTGAGTTTGACGACGATTTCGCTCGGCGCTATTCTGCGTTCATCGTCGGTGCCCCAAGGCACCACCTCCGCGTCCGACTATCGCATGCGGAGCGCGCACCGATCGAACGCAACACCGCCTTCGATCGAGCGCACCGGAAGGTCCGGTCCAAGGTGATCCCGTCCGATATCGCACGGGACCTCGGACGTCAGGCTTCCAAACAAAACCCCGGCTCTCAGCGTCGCCGCCCTTGAGGACGAGCGACGGCCGGTGGCGGCGGTTGGCGGCTCCGACCTCAAGGCTCGAAGTCGTCCTCGCGCTGGCAAGTGGGAGAGAGGCGATCACTGAGGTCGTCACCCACACTGCGTGCACTACATGTCCACGCGGTCCTGATGTTGGCGTCATGTCAACATCCGCGCCCACTATCCGATAGCGCGCCGCCCACATCGCCGGCGCGCTGGGGCGCGTAAATCCCAATCAACAACTTGATTCGTCGGTCCGCGAGATGGCGGACCAACGCGGGAGGGCCGCATGAAGACCTGGTTCACCGTGAGTGAGGGCGCCGAGTACGCCGGCGTGAGCCGCGACACTATCTACACGGCGTGCGAGCGGCGCGAGCTGCATCACGCGCGCATCGGCGGGAGACGATCGATTCGGCTGAAAGCTGGATGGATCGACGCTTGGCTGGAGCGACATGCGCGAGGAGCGATCGTGACGCGCACGGATGCGCGAGGAGGTTCGGATCATGGAACCGATCGCGCGAACGCCTGAGACGCCCAACGATCAAGCGGGCGAGTGCCGCTGGCGGTCCGCACGCCGAGCAGCGGCATACGTCGGCGCTGGACCGAAGGAGATCTACAAGGCGGTCCGCGCCGGGAAGCTGAAAGCCGTGCGCCTGAATCAGCGCGGCGACATCCGCACGACTCGCGAATGGGTCGACGAGTGGATGGAGCAGAAGCAACGGGAGCAGCCAGTGATGTAGAGTCGATGCGAAAGGAGGCGCGTATGAACACACGAGGAACGCGACGGCTTCGCGATGGTCGCGAGGTCGACATCGGACGCAACGACGGACTCTGCAAAGTCTGTCGCTGCGGCCGGCACAAGTGGACGAAGTGCCCGCACCCGTGGCATTTCAGTTTTCAGTGGGAGGGGCAGCACTACCGCTTCTCGCTGGAACGCCACATCGGCAAGAAGCTGACGAAGGCAGAGGCAGATGTCGAGGCGGAGCGATTGCGCAGCGCGATCCGCGCCGGCGAGTTCCAGGCGGCGAAGGACGGCGCGCATCAGCCGAAGCCGCAGCAACCCGCTCCTCTCACGTTCCGCCAGTTCGCCGATGAATGGCGTGCGCGCCGCGGGTATCAGCTCGTTCGTCCTGGCGACAACGATTCTCGATTGAAGCTCATTTGCGCGTTCGTTCTGGCGGGAACGCAACCGCCGACGACGTTCGGCGAGAAGCCTGTCACCGAGATCACGACCGGCGATATCGAAGCGTATCGCCACCATCGACGCATGCAGAAGCGCTCGGCGGTGACGATCAACCACGATCTCAAGCTGCTGCGAAAGATGTTCGCGTGGGGCATCCGGGAGAGACTGCTGCACGCGACACCGTTCAAGGTGGCAGGCGAGAACGTGGTTCGGCTGGATCCCGAGTCGCCGCGCGAGGAACGGCTGACTGATCAGGAAAGGGAACGCAAGCTGTTCGACGCGGCATCGCAGCACCTTCGCGGCGTCATCACGGCGATGCTCGAAACGTGCTGCCGGCCAGGCGAGATCCTCTCGCTCCAATGGCAAGACGTGGACTTGGAGACGCGCGAGCTGACGATTCGCGCGGAGAAAACCAAGACGCGTAGAGCTCGGCGGTTGCCAATTTCCAGCCGGCTCCTGGCCGTGCTGGACATGCGACGGCTCGATCCATCAGGCAAGCCGTTTCCGCCGGACGCGTGCGTGTTTGGCAATCGCCTCGGCGAGCGCGTCAAATCGATCAGGACGGCCTGGGAGAACGCGCGGGAGGCGGCGGCTCTCGATGGCTTCCAGCTTCGCGATCTTCGTCACGAAGCCGCTTCGCGGTTCGAAGAAGCCGGTGTCCTGACGACCGACGTGTCGAAGTTCCTCGGTCATCGGAACCTCAGCACGACGACTCGTTATCTCAACACCACCAGTCGCCGGCTCCGTCTCGCGCTGTTGCGAGTCGAGCAGGCGAGAGCGCAGTCCGAGAGTCTTGCAAATTCTTGCAAAGAGACTCCGGATTCCGTCCCGCACGCAGACGACGCCGAAGCGTCGTCCACGCCGAGCAAGTCACTGCCTTCTTAGCTACTTAGGGTTTGGTGCGGAAGGGGGGATTCGAACCCCCACGCTCTTGCGAGCGCCAGCCCCTCAAGCTGGTGCGTCTGCCAGTTCCGCCACTTCCGCAAGTGGACAATCGGCCGTCCGGCTGAAACCGTACGTCACATCCGCCTGAAACCGGACGCTACTTCGGCTGCTGCGGGCCGGTCGGGGGCGTCACCGGCTTCGGCGCGGGCGCGGCGGGTGCGCTCTTCACCGGCGGCGCGGCCGTGCCGGTCATCAGCGATCCAGGACCTTTCTGTCCCATGATCGCGAGCGCCAGCGCGCCGAGCATGAAGAGCACCGCCAGAACCGTCGTGGCTTTCGACAGCACGGTCGCTCCGGCGCGCGCGCCGAACGCCGATTGGCTGCTGCCGCCGCCGAAGGCCGCGGCCATGTCGCCCTTGCCCTGCTGCATCAGGATGACGAGCAGCAGCAGGATGCACACGAGCACGTAGAGCGCCGAGAGCAGATAATAAAGAATCATACGTTCAGAACTTTTTGGTGGCCGGAAACCCTGATTATACCGCAGCCTGCCGGCTCTTGTTCACGATGTCCCCGAAGCCTCGCACGTCGAGGCTCGCCCCGCCGACCAGCGCGCCGTCGACGTCCGGTTCCGCGATGAGCTCGCGGATATTGTCCGGTTTGACGCTGCCGCCGTAAATCACATGACAGTGGTCGGCGGCGTCGCCGCCGAACCACTGACGGAGCCGCGTGCGGATGTGGGCATGCGCCTCGCCGGCCTGCGCCGCCGTCGCGTTGCGCCCCGTGCCGATCGCCCACACCGGTTCGTACGCGATGACGAGATCGGCCACCTGTTCGGCCGTCAGCCGATCGAGGCCATCCTTGATCTGACGATCCAGGACCGCGAGCGTCTCGTCGCGCTCGCGTTCTTCGAGCGACTCGCCGACGCAGACGATCGACGCGAGATTGGCGCCGATCGCCGCGACGATCTTGCGGTTCACCGTCGCGTCGGTCTCGCCGAACAGCCGCCGCCGCTCCGAGTGGCCGATGATCACGTACTCCGCGCCCGCTTCCTTGATCATCGGCGCCGACACTTCGCCCGTGAACGCGCCTTCGCGCTCCCAGTAGAGATCCTGCGCCGCGACGCCGATGTTCGAATTGCGCGCCGCTTCGGCCACCGCGTGGACGGCCGTGAACGGCGGCGCGACGACGATCTCGACGTCGGCCACGTCCTTCACGACGCTCTTCAGCTCCTTCACGAAGACGACGGCCTCGTGAACGGTCTTGAACATCTTCCAGTTGCCGGCAATGAATGGGATCCTCATGTCTCTTTAGGCGGGAGGGGCAGGTGGGCGGGATGGGCAGGAGGTGATCCTGCGCCTTTCCCGCCGTCCCCGCCCATCCCGCCTATCCTGTTGTCCTTTCAGTATCCGTGAGCGCAGCAACCCCGGGCAGCGTGCGGCCGCCGAGGAACTCGAGCGATGCGCCGCCGCCGGTCGAAATGTGCGTGATGCGGTCGGCGAGGCCGGCCTTCTTCACGGCCGCAATGGAATCGCCACCGCCGATAATCGTCGTGCCGTTCACCGACGCAACCGCCGCGGCGACGGCGTTGGTTCCGGTCGCGAACGCCTCGATCTCGAACACGCCCATCGGTCCGTTCCACACAATCGTCTTCGCTTCTTTGATGAAGGCGGCGTAGCCGGCGATCGTCGCCGGACCGATGTCGACGCCGAAACGCCTGCCGATGCGCGCGTCGTCGACCGGCAGGACTTCGTGCGCCGTACCCGACTCGACGCGATCGGTTACGACGTGATCGATCGGGAGCTCGAGCCGGACTTCTTTCTTCGCGGCTCCCTCGGTGATGCGCCGAGCTTCGTCGAGCTTGTCGTCCTCGACGAGCGACTGGCCGATCGGAAAACCGCGTGACTTGAAGAAGGTGTAGGCCATCGCGCCACCGATCAACAGTCGATCGACTCTGCCCAGCATGTTCTCGATGACCTCGATCTTGTCCGAGACCTTCGCGCCGCCGAGGATTGCGACGAACGGCCGCTCGGGCGACTCCAGGGCGTGCCCGAGATACTTCAGCTCCTGCTCCATCAGGAGCCCTGCCGCCGACTTTCGCACGTGACGCGTGATGGCTTCCACCGATGCATGTGCCCGATGCGCGGCGCCGAACGCGTCGTCGACGTACAGGCCGTCGCAGAGCGACGCGAGCGCAGCCGCGAACTGCGGATCGTTCTTCTCTTCGTCTGCATGGAACCGCAGGTTCTCCAGGAGCACGACGCCGTGCGAGGAATGGACCTCGTCGACGGCCTGTCTCGCTTCGTCGCCGATGCAGTCGGTGGCAAACATCACGGGACGGTCGAGGAGATCGGCCAGGCAATCCGCCACCGGTCGCAGGCTCATCTGCGGATTCGGCTTGCCTTTCGGCCGGCCCAGATGGCTGGCGAGGACGACCGTCGCGCCGCCGTCGAGCGCGAGCCGGATGGTGGGCAGCGAGGCGCGGATCCGCGTGTCGTCGCCGATGCGCTCGTCCTTCAGCGGCACGTTGAAGTCGACGCGCACGAAGACCCGCTTGCCCTTCAGATCGAGATCGCGGACCGAGAGTTTCACAGGCCGCGTTTCACCAGCAGCCGGAGAACATCGACGCAACGGTTCGAGTAGCCCCACTCGTTGTCGTACCACGAGAGGACCTTGACGAAATTGCCGTCCATTACTTTGGTGTACGGACCGTCGACGATCGACGAGTGCTTGTTGCCTTTGAAGTCGATCGAGACGAGTTCGTCGTGCGACACGGTGAGGATCCCTTTCAGCGGTCCGTTTGCCGCGGTCGTAAACGCGCCGTTCACTTCCTCTGCAGTCGCCGGCTTGTTCAGGATGGCGGCGAGATCGACGAGCGACACGTTGGGCGTGGGCACGCGGACGGAGATGCCGTCCAGCTTTCCTTTGAGCTCGGGGAGCACTTCACCAACCGCGACTGCCGCGCCGGTCGTCGTCGGAATCATCGACAGCGCGGCCGCGCGCGCGCGCCGCAGGTCCTTGTGCGGCAGGTCGAGCAGTTGCTGATCGTTCGTGTAGGAGTGAATCGTCGTCATCCACCCCTTCTGGATGCCGAACGTCTGATGCAGCACCTTCGCCAGCGGCGCAAGGCAATTGGTCGTGCACGATGCGTTGGAAATGATTTGATGCCTGGCCGGATCATAGGTCGCCTCGTTGACGCCGAGCACGAGCGAGACGTCCGGTCCCTTGGCCGGCGCCGTGATGACGACCTTCTTCGCGCCCGCCGTGATGTGCTTCGCCGCCGCGTCACGGCTCGTGAAGAGCCCGGTCGATTCGAACACGACGTCGACGCCGAGATCCTTCCACGGCAGCTGCGCCGGATCTTTCTGTGACAGCACCTTGAACTCGTCGCCGTCGACGACGATCGCGTCCTGCTTCGCTTCGATCGTCGCGTGCAGGTTGCCGAGCACCGAGTCGTACTTCAGCAGGTGCGCGAGCGTGTGCGCGCTGGTGAGATCGTTGACCGCGACGAAATCGACGTTCTTATCGCCGAGCGCCGCGCGCATGATGTTGCGCCCGATGCGCCCGAATCCGTTGATGCCAACCCTGACAGCCATGTCGTCGCCTCCGGCACAAACATTTCATTCTACAATAGCGGCATCCCCGATGTATGTCGTGTACAGCCTGCTCACGCTCGTCGTCTTCGTCGTCGTGTCGCCGTACTTCCTGTATCAGGCGATTCGGTACAAGAAGTACATCGGCAGTCTGCGTCAGCGGCTGGGATTCCTTCCGATCTCGTTCAACATCGACGCCGACGAATCGATCTGGATCCACGCGGTGTCGGTCGGCGAAGCGCTCACGGCGCGCGCGCTCGCGGCCGATCTCAAGGCGCGATACCCGCGCCTGCGATTGTTTCTCTCGACGACGACGATCGCCGGGCAGCAGGTGGCGCGGCGCAGCCTCTCCAGCATCGACGGCGTCTTCTACTTTCCGTTCGACTGGTCGTTCGCGTCGACGCGCACGCTGAATCTCGTCCGGCCGAAGCTGTTCGTGATGATGGAGACGGAGATCTGGCCGAACCTGCTCCGTGTGTGCCGCAGGCGCGGTGTGAAGACGGCGCTCATCAACGGCCGGATCTCGGCGCGGTCGTATGCGCGCTACCGCCTGATCAAACCGTTCTTCGCGCGCGTGCTGGCCGACGTCGATCGGTTCTGCATGCACAGCGACGAATCAGCCCGCCGTCTCGTCGATCTTGGCGCCGATCCCGCGCGCATCACGGTGACCGGCAGCCTGAAGTTCGATTCGCTCGAGTGGCCGGCTCCAGCCGCGCACGGCAAGCCGCGCGAGCGCGTGCTTCGATTCTTCCGGCTGTCGCCGAACCGCACGGTCATCGTCGCCGGCAGCACGATGAAAGGCGAGGAGTCGGCGGTCCTCGATGCGTTCCGGCGCGTGAAGGCGCTGGCCCCGAGCGCGCTGTGCGTCGTGGCGCCCCGGCATCCGGAGCGGTTCGGCGAAGCAGAACGGCTCGCGCGCGATGCCGGATTCATCACCGTCCGGCGTTCCGAGCTGCCAATCGACGCGGAGCCGCGCGCCGACGTCGTTGTGCTCGATTCGATCGGCGAGCTGGCGCAGCTTTACCAGGTGGCGACGGCCGTGTTCGTCGGCGGCAGCCTGGTTGATCACGGCGGACACAACATCCTCGAGCCGGCAGTCTTCGGGAAACCAATCGTGTTCGGTCCGCACATGCACAACTTCAAGGAGATTGCCGATACGTTCCTCAGCAACGATGCCGCGCTGCAGGTGCAGTCCGATCGCGAGCTCGACGACGCGCTGCTGACGCTCGTCACCGATCCGGTGCGACGCGCACGGCTCGGCGCCGCCGCGCGCGCCCTCGTCGAGGCGAACCGCGGCGCCAAAACAAAAACGCTCGAGGTGATCGTCGAGCTCCTGCCTCCGGATGGACGTCGCGGCCGCGCCACAGTGCGTCCCTTCCGACTCGTGCATTGAGTGTTTCTGTCATCCCTCTCAGCGGCGTACGGCGCGGCGGCTACCTGGCGGCGCCGGTGGTACGAGCGCGATCCGGCGCGGCGCAAATGCCTGGACCAGCCTGTCATCAGTGTCGGCAACCTGCGCGTCGGTGGCAGCGGGAAGACGCCGATGGTCGAGTACATCGCGCGGCTGCTCGTCGCGAGCGGCGAGCGGCCCGCGATCCTGACGCGAGGATACGCGCGGCGCAAGCCGCGCGATGGCGTCACCGTCGTGTCCGATGGATTGACCGTGCTGGCCGGGCTCGACGCCGCGGGTGACGAGCCGCTGATGCTGGCGCGGGCGGTCAAGGGCGCTTCAGTCCTCGTCGGCGCGAACCGCTACCTGTCGGGACGCCTCGCCGAACGCAAGCTGAGAGCGACGGTCCACATTCTCGACGATGGATTTCAGCACGTCGAGCTCGCGCGGGCCGTCGATCTGATTCTCGTCTCCGAAGACGATCTCGCCGATCAGCCGCTGCCGGCGGGCCGGCTGCGCGAACGGCTGTCAGCGGCCGCCATTGCCGACGCCGCGCTCGTCACGGCTTCCTACGACACTGCGGCGGAGCGGATCGCCCGCGCGCTCAAAATCCGGACGGTTTTCCGCGTGACCCGGACGATCGCCGCACCGCGGATGATTGCGGCCTCGCGCGATTCGGTCGTCGTCCCCGGCGGATCGCGGGTGTATCTCGTCACCGGAATCGCCCGGCCGGATCGTTTCGAAGCGGATGCCGCCGCCGCCGGCTGGGAGATCGCCGACGTCATGACGTTCCGCGATCATCATCCGTTCGACGCGCGCGACGTGAAGCGGATTGCCGCGGCGGCGCAGGCGGCGCGGTCCGCGATCATCCTGACGACGGAAAAGGATGCGGTGCGTCTGGCCGCATGCGATCTCGGCGATCTTCCAATTGCCGCCGTGCCGCTCGTCTTCGGCGTCGAGCCCGCCGACAGGTTTCGCGACTGGCTGTTCGAACGGCTCGGGGGGACCGGCGCCGCTCCGGCACGATGATGTCCGTGCGCCAGCGCATCGAATACGGCCTCGTCCGCGCGATGCTCTCGCTCGTACGCATCATGCCCGACGCGTCCGTCCGGCGCGCAGGAACCATGCTCGGCTTCGCGTTGTATGCCGTCGATGCGACGCACCGCCGCGTCGCGCACGAGAACCTCGCCACCGCTTTTCCGCAGCGCTCCGAGCGCGAGCGCCGCGCCATCGCCCGCCGCGCGTTCGGCCACTTCGGCCGGCTGCTGATGGAGCTGCTGAAATTCGCGACGCTGTCGCCCGACGCGATGCTCGCGCGCGTGGAGATCGACGGCGAGGAGCGCGCCAGAAGCGCGTATGCCCAGCGCAAGGGCGTGCTGTTCGTGACCGGCCACTTCGGGTTCTGGGAGCTGCAGGCGCTGGTGCACGCGCTGCGCGTGGAACCGGTCGGCGTCATCGGCCGCGCGCTCGACAATCCGTACTTGAACCGGCTGCTCGAAGACATCCGTCAGCGAACCGGCAATACGGTCATTTACCGTAAGGGGACGATGCGTCGCGTGATGCGGATGCTGCAGGCGGGACGCGGGGTCGCCGTGCTGATCGATCAGCACATCATGAGCAGCGACGCGATCTACGTCGATTTCTTCGAGCGGCCCGCGGCCACGACGCCGGCAATCGCCGCGCTCGCGCTGCGCACCGGTGCGCCGGTCGTGCCGGTGTTCGCGCTGCCGCTCGCCCGAGGCCGCTACCGGATGGTGTACGAGCATCCCGTCGATCCGCCGCGCGCGGACGCGGCGGATGCGGACCTGGCGGCGCGTGAGTTCACGCAGCGCTGCACCGACGTGCTCGAAATGTACGTGCGGCGCGATCCGCATCTGTGGCTGTGGATGCACCGGCGCTGGCGGGATGCCGCGCCGTCGACGCACACGGAACGAGGACTGTTTCCGTCCGCCGATCTCGATCAGGAACCGCTCGACGAGGCGTGAGCGAGCAGCGAACGGCGCACCTGCTCCTCAATCCACACGTACGTGCGCCCTAGTCCCTCTTCGAGCGAGATCCTCGGTTCCCACTTCAACACCTGGCGCAGCCGTGTGTTGTCCGAGTTGCGGCCGCGGACGCCCTGAGGACCCGGCACGTGGCGCTTGACGAGCGTCGCGCCCGCCGCCTCGCACACGATGTCGGCCAGTTGATTGATTGTGACGAGACGATCCTGTCCGAGGTTGAGCGGCTCGCGATAGTCGGACGCCATCAGCCGCGAGAGACCGTCGAGACAGTCGTCGATGTAGCAGAACGATCGCGTTTGCTCGCCGTCGCCCCAGATCTCGATCTCGCGCGCGCCGGTCAACTTTGCCTTCGCGACCTTGCGGCACATGGCCGCCGGCGCCTTCTCGCGACCGCCGTCCCACGTGCCGAGCGGACCGAAGATGTTGTGGAAGCGGACGATGCGCGTCTCGATGCCGTAGTCGTCGCGGTAATGTGCGCAAAGGCGCTCGGTGATCAGCTTTTCCCACCCGTACGCGTCCTGCGGCTGCGCAGGATACGCGTCTTCCTCCTTGAGGGGCGTCACGCTCGTCTCGGTCTGTTTGTACTCGGGATAGATGCACGCGGACGATGTGTACAGGTATCGTGCGACGCCGCTGGCGTGCGCCGCGTCGAGCGTGTTGAAGTTGATGATCGTGTTGTCGTGGAGGATGCGCGCGTGGTTGGACGAGATGTAGCCCATGCCGCCCATGTCGGCGGCGAGTGCGTACACATGATCCACTCCGCGCGCCGAAGCGAGCGCCGCCGCCGGATCGCGCAGATCGCGGATGACGAACTCGTTCGCGTCGGTCGCGGCGTATTCCGGATGCTTGATGTCGACGCCGCGGACCCAGTGCCCCTGCTTCCGCAGGTAGGAGACGAGATGGTGTCCGATGAATCCGCCGGCGCCTGTGACGAGGACCTTTGTCATGTTCCTTCCGTGACCCGAGCCGCAATCGGCATGCGCCATCCGGTTCCGAACGCCCGATCCGTGACCTTCAATCCGGGCGCAGCCTGTTTGCGTTTGAATTCGGCGAGCCGGACCAGCCTCAGCACCCGCCGGACCGTCTCCGCATCGAACCCGGCGGCGACGATTTCACGCGCCGGCTGATGCTGCTCGATGTGCCGCTGCAGGATATCGTCGAGCACGTCGTACGGCGGCAGCGAATCCTGGTCCCTTTGATTCGGTCGAAGCTCGGCCGACGGCGCTTTCGTCAGGCTCGATTCAGGAATCAGCGGCCGCCCGGCCGTCTGGTTCCGCCAGTGAGCGATTCGGTACACCATTGTTTTCGGCACGTCGGCGATTACCGCCAGCCCCCCGTTCATGTCGCCGTAAAGCGTGCAGTAGCCGACGGATAGCTCCGATTTGTTGCCCGTCGTCAGCAGCAGGGCCCCCCTCGTGTTCGACAGCGCCATCAGCAGAGTGCCCCGAATCCGTGCCTGGAGGTTCTCCCTGGCGACCTCGCACGATCCGGTCGAGAACGGCTCGCACAGCGTCTCGTCGAACGCGCGCATCGGCAACTCGATCGGCAGCGTCAGCGTGCGGACTCCGAGGTTGGCTGCCAGCAGGCTCGCGTCGTCGATGCTGCCGCGGCTCGAGTACGGAGACGGCATCAGGACGCCGAGCACGCGGTCGGCGCCGACCGCGTCCACGGCGATCGCCGCGGTGAGCGCCGAATCGATGCCGCCCGACAGGCCGAGCACGGCCGAGCTGAAGCCGCACTTCCGTACGTAATCGCGTGTCCCGAGCACCAGCGCGCGCCAGATTTCCGATTCGGGTGTCGTATCGGCCGGCGGCGCGATTGGCCGCGCGCAATCGATGTCGCAGATGACGACGTCTGCCTCGAAGGCGCGGCCGCGGGCGACCGGCGCGCCGCCGGCGTCGAACGCGCAGCTGCGGCCGTCGAACACCAGATCGTCGTTGCCGCCGAACTGGTTGACATACACGACCGGCACGCGGTGCTTCCGCGCCATGCTGCCGATCATCTCTTCGCGCCGGTGGTGCTTGCCGGCCGTGAACGGCGAGGCGGAGAGATTGATGACGCATGTCGCCCCGACGCGCGCGAGCTCGTCGATCGGATCGTGGTGATATCGCCGCCGCTTCCAGTAGTCGCGATCGTTCCAGATGTCTTCGCAGATGCTGACCCCGAGCCGCCGTCCGCAGATCTCGAGGATCTGCGGTCCGTGGAACGGCTCGAAGTAGCGATCCTCGTCGAAGACGTCGTAGGTCGGAAGCAGCGCCTTGCGGAACCGTTGGTCCACCGTTCCGCCGTGGAGCAGCACGGCGCTGTTGAAGAGCGGCCGCCCTTCGTCGGATCGATTCGGCTCCGGCAAGCCGACGAGCACCGGCGGCATCGAAGCCACGTTGGAGGCGAGCTCGCCGGCCGCGCGCCAGCTCGCGTCGATGAATCCTGGGCTGAGCAGCAGATCGCGCGGCAAGTAGCCGACGAGCGCGAGCTCCGGCGTCACGGCGAGATCGGCGCCGAGCCGCCCGGCCTCGGTGAGCGCGTCGACAATCAATCGCGCGTTGCCCGACAGATCGCCGACGGTCGGATTGATCTGCAAAAGCGCGATCTTCATCGTCGCAACGTGACACGGGCTCCGCGGGGCGAAGACACTGTCCGCCCCTACTCGGTAAAACGGTACTTCAGCAACACGCACAGGGCGCCGAATCCGGCGCGCCACGTGATCTTCTTTCCCTGCTCGTATCCGCGTCCCGCGTAGGTGATCGGCACCTCGTACACACGGTAGCCGCGTTTGAAGATCTTCGCGGTGATCTCGGGTTCGATCCCGAAGCCGTTCGACTTCAGCCTCATCGATCGCAGCACCTCGATCCGCATCGCCTTGTAGCACGTCTCCATGTCGGTCAGCATCGTGTTGTACAGAACGTTCGTCGCGAAGGTGACGAGCTTGTTCCCCATGTAATGGGCGAACATGAACGCGCGATGCCGGCCGAGAAATCGCGACCCGTAGACGACGTCGGCCTTGTCGTCGCAGATGAGCTCGATGAGCTGCGGATATTCTTCGGGTGAGTATTCGAGATCGGCATCCTGTATGACGACGAGATCGCCGGTTACTTCGGCGAAGCCGCGCCGGAGCGCCGCGCCTTTGCCGGCGTTCTTCTGGCGCAGCAGGTTGAACCTGAGCTCGCACTGCAGCTGTTCCAGGATCTCTTTCGTTCCGTCGTCGGATCCATCGTCGACGACGACGAGCTCGATGCGGAGCGGAACGGCGAGCACGCGGCGAATGATTTCGTCAACCGTGGTACGCTCGTTATACACGGGCATCACGACCGACAGCACTGGGTCGACGAGCTTCGGCATCGGAAAGGGACACCGTACCACATGAACAACCGGCTGGTCATCATGGCGCCGAACTGGTTGGGCGACGCCGTGATGGCGCTGCCCGCGATCGACGACGTGCGGCGCGGTCGGCCCGCCGCAACGATCGCGATCGCCGCGCGTCCCGCGATCGCGCCGCTCTTCCAGCTCGCGCGCGGCATCGACGAGACGATCGTGCTCGATCGAAGAGCGTGGCGCGCTGCCGCCGCGGACCTCGGCGCGCGCGCGTTCGATACGGCGCTGCTGCTGCCGAACTCGGTCCACGCGGCGCTGATCACGTATCGCGCGGGCATCGCGCAGCGATGGGGCTACCGCACGCAGCTGCGCGGTCCGTTGCTGACGCGAGCCATCGATCCTCCTTCAGGGCTGCATCAGGTCGAGTACTACCAACAGCTGGTACACGCGCTCGGTTTTCCGCACGGCGACATCCAGCCGCGTCTCGCGATTGGAGACGCCGTTCGCCGCGCGGGCGCGCGCCTGTTGATCGAATGGGGGTGGGATCGGCGCGCGCCGCTCGCCGCGATCGCGCCCGGCGCGGCGTACGGCGGAGCGAAGCGATGGCCGCCCGAATACTTCGCCGACCTTGCGAGCAATTTTGCCTCTGACGGCGTGCAGACCGTGATGATCGGCAGCGCGGCCGATGTTTCAACAACGATCGGTGTGGCGCGGGCCTTTCCGCCTTCGCGAAACGCTTCGACGGACCGCCGTAGTCTTGGCGGAGACGGTCAGGCCCGCGTCGGCGGCGCTGAAAGCGCCGCCCTACATTTGATCGATCTCGTCGGCAAAACGGATCTGCCGACGCTCGCCGGCGTGCTGGCGCACTGCCGCGCCCTCGTCACGAATGATTCCGGCGCGATGCATCTCGCGGCGGCGGCGGGTGTCCCTGTCACTGCGGTGTTCGGTCCGACCAACGACCTCGCCACCCGACCGATGGGCGACGCGCACGCGATCGTCACCAACGACGTGTGGTGCCGGCCGTGCATGCTGCGCGAGTGTCCCCTCGATCATCGTTGCCTTCGCGGCGTCAGCGCCGCAGCGGTCGTCGCGGCTGCCCGTCGAACATTGTGACGTTTCGACCTGACCCAGGGCGGCTTCCGGCTGTCTTCCTCGATCGCGACGGCACGATCATCGAGGACGTCGGGTATCTCCGTCATCTCGATCAGATCGTGTTCTTTCCGTGGAGCATCGACGCGATTCGCGCGCTGAATCGCGCGGGCCTGCCGGTCGTCGTCATCACCAATCAGTCGGGCATCGCGCGCGGCATCCTGACCGAGGCCTTCGTCGACGAAACACATCGCCGCATCGCGGAGCAGGTGGCGGCCGGCGCCGCCCGCATCGACGCCTACTACTATTGTCCGCATCATCCGCAGGGCAAGGTCGAGCCGTACGTGCAGGCCTGCGACTGTCGAAAGCCGGGCTGCGGCATGATTGAGCGGGCGTCGCGAGACCTCGGCCTCGATCCGTCGCGGTCGTTCGTCGTCGGTGACACGTGGCTCGACGTCGGCGCTGCCCGCGCGGCCGGCGCGCGGTCGATTCTCGTGCGCAAACGCACGACGACGCGCGACGAGCTGCCGCCCGTGCCCTCCTGGCCGCCGGGCCTGGACGCCGACGCCATCGTGGATAATCTTGCGGCCGCGGCGAGCTGGATACTGACGCATGTTGATCGCGCGTAGCGTGCATCCTCTTCCCGGCGAGGCCGAGCGCAGGGAACGGCTGCTCGGGCTCGTCGACCGCTTTTCGAGCCGCCGCATCCTGGTCGTCGGCGATCTCATCGCCGACGAGTTCATCTACGGCGACGTCGCCCGCGTCTCGCGTGAGGCGCCCGTCCTGATTCTCAAGTACGACACGACCGAGATCGTTGGCGGCGGCGCCGCGAACGCCGCCAACAACGTCGCCGCGCTCGGCGGCCGCTCGCGGCTGGTCGGCATCGTCGGCGACGATGTGGAAGGGCGCCGGCTGATCGGGAGCTTCCATCGCGGCGTCGAGCGGACCCACGTCATCAGATCGCGCGGCTATCGCACGCCGGTGAAGACGCGGATCCTGGCCGGCGGCGTCCATGCCGCTCGGCAGCAGGTGGTCCGCATCGATCGCGAAACCGAGTGGCCGCTCCACGAGTCGGTCGGCCGCGCGCTCGCGAAGAAGATCGCGCCCACAATCGACGCCTGCGACGCGGTGCTGTTGTCGGACTACGGATCGGGACTCGTGACGCCTGCGCTCGCCGCGTCGGTACGTAAGGCCGTCGAGCGGCGCGGCCGGCGGCGGCCCGTTCCGGTGCTGATCGACTCGAGATATCGCCTGCTCGACTATCGCGGCCTGACGACGTGCACGCCGAACGAGTCTGAAGTGGAGCAGGTTCTGGGCATCTATATAAATGATGATGCGGGCGCCCTGGAACGGGCCGGCCGGCGGCTGTTGGCGCGAACGGCGATGCAGGCCGTGCTGATCACGCGCGGCAGCCGTGGGATGGCGCTGTTCCAGCCGAACCAGCCGACGATCCACGTGCCGATCTTCGGATCCGACGAAGTCGCCGACGTCACCGGCGCGGGCGACACCGTCATTGCCACGTTCGGACTGGCGCTTGCCGCCGGCGCATCGTTCTTCGAGGCGGCCCGGCTCGCCAACTACGCGGGCGGTCTCGTGGTCATGAAACGCGGCACCGCCACTGTGTCGGCGCGAGAACTCGCGGACGCCATCACGACGGATCACGAGGCGACGGACGAACTGGCTCCCGCACAGGGCCGCCGTCCGTGATTGTCAACGAATCCGAGCTCATCGCCTTGATTGCCCGCGACCGGGCGGCGGGAAAAACTATCGCCTTCGCGAACGGCTGCTTCGATCTGCTGCATGTAGGACATGTGCGATATCTGCAGGGCGCCGCTGCCGAAGCCGATCGGCTCGTCGTGGCGATCAACGACGACGAGTCGGAGCGGAAGCTGAAAGGCCCGGGCCGTCCGATGCTGACCGCATCGGATCGAGCCGAGCTCGTCGATGCGCTGCGCGGCGTCGAATATGTCGTGATCTTCGGCGAGGAAACGGTCGACCGACTGCTGAAGCTCTTGAAACCGGACGTGCACTGCAAAGGAACCGATTACACGGTCGAGTCCGTGCCCGAGCGCGTCACGGTTGCGGCGTACGGCGGCCGCACGGCCATCGTCGGCGATCGGAAGACCCATGCCACGCGCGACCTGTTGAAAAGGATCGCGCGCGCTTGACCCGTTTCCTGATCGTCCGCCTCGGCGCGCTTGGCGACGTCGTGCACGCGATCCCGGTCGCCGCGGCGCTGCGCCGCGCGTTTCCGTCGGCACGCATCGACTGGCTCGTCAGCGCAAAGCACCGCGAGATCCTCGATCTCGTGCCGGTGATCGATCGCCGCCTCGTCATCAACGATCGATCCGACGCAAGCGGCGGCGCGTCGCTCGTCGGCGCGGTCGACCAGCTGCGGCGCGCCGGCTACGACGTCGCGATCGATCTTCAGGGCCTGATCAAGTCGGCGCTCCTGGCGCGAAGCTCCGGCGCCGCGCGCGTCGTCGGCTTCGCGTCGAGCTACGCACGCGAGCGGTTCGCGCGGCTGTTCTATACCGAAGCGTTCGACCCGGGCCGGGGCGGCATCTACGATCCGCGCGAGACGCGGCACGTGGTCGACATCAACCTCGCGCTGCTTCAGACGCTGGGCATCACGTCGGCGTCCGTAGAATTTCCGATCGAGATCGTCGACTCGCCGGCGGCGAGGAACGCCGCGCAGCAGGCGCGCGGACGGTACGCGCTGCTCAATCCCGGGGCCGGGTGGCCGAACAAGCGGTGGCCGCCCGCGCGCTTCGCCGCGATCGCGTCGATTCTGCGCGAACGCTACGCCTTGACATCGGTCGTGCTGTGGGGGCCGGGCGAGCAGGCGCTCGCGGGCGAGGTAGCCGCCGCCGCGGACGGCGCGGCGATCGTGTCGCCGCCGACGACGATCGCCGATCTCGTGGCGCTGGCGCGCGGAGCGGCGCTGATGATCTCCGGGGACACCGGGCCGACGCACGTCGCCGCAGCCGTCGGCACGCCGATCATCGGCATCTACGGGCCGACGCGGCCGTCGCGAAACGGACCGCTCTCGCCGCGCGACGTCACCGTTTCGCGCGACGGGTCCTGCCAGTGTCATCATCTGAGGCTGTGCACCCGCGATCGGATGTGTTTGCTCGACATCGACGTCGGCGAGGTCGCCGCCGCCATTGACCGGCGTCTCGCGGCAGAGCCGACCCGTGTCTGACGCGCCAATCGCCACGCGGCTGCTCGCGCGCTTTCGTGTCGCCCTCGGTTGGGTCTTCGGCCCGCTCGTGCTGCTGGTGGCGGAGCCGACGACCGGATCGTTCGCGGTCGGCATCGCGCTCGCCGCCGCCGGAGAAGCGCTGCGCTTCTGGGCCGCCGGTCACCTCAACAAGGCGCGCGAGGTTACATCGTCCGGCCCGTACCGCTGGTTTTCGCATCCGCTGTACGTCGGCTCGTCGATCATCGGCCTCGGCGTCGGCATCGCGTCGCACAGCCTCATCGTCATCGCGATGATCGCGCTGTACCTCGGGCTGACGATCACTGCAGCGATCAAGACGGAAGAAGCCTATCTGCGCAGCGTGTTCGGCGAGTTCTACGATCGCTTCAAGCGCGGCGAGATCGTGCGCGACAACGACGCGCGCCGCCGATTCAGCTTCGCGCAGGCGATCGGCAACCACGAGCATCGCGCGGTCGCCGGATTCGTCGTAGCGTGGTTGCTGCTCGCGCTGAAGGCAACGTATAATAGTTCCCTTTGGCGGTAAGGGCGGTTAGCTCAGTGGTAGAGCACCGGCTTTACACGCCGGCTGTCACAGGTTCGAATCCTGTACCGCCCACTTGGTATTGTGGAATTCGGATGGCGGATTTCGGGTTTGCACGCCAATCCGCAATCGCCAATCCGCGATCCGCAATGAGATTCGGGGTCGTAGTTCAGTTGGTTAGAACGCCGGCCTGTCACGCCGGAGGCCGCGGGTTCGAGTCCCGTCGACCCCGCCAACTTATCCTTCAGCAACTAAAGGGTTTCCCGTTTGGTGCGGGAGCCTGCTTGCAAACTGGCCGGAGTCCGCGGAACGGGCTCGCTTGCAAGCGGGGCGGAATTCGATCGAGATTCCAGCTCGATTCGTTCAGACTCGTCGCGTCGCGTTGAGAGAAATGCTGGCGTTTTGACGATCGCGTCACGAACATACCGCGTCCTCCGGCCCAAACGGCCGGTCGTCGCGGAGCCGAGCGGTTGCCGGTCCGTCCTGGACTTTCCGCAACCCAAGTCAAATCGATTCCGTAGCCTCGATGAGGATCGTCGTCGGTCGGGCGCTTGTGGACAATGTCCGTTACAGGGGAAGGTTGACCGATACACAAAATCAGCGATTCTTACCCATCTAGGTCTACTTTGATGCGAACCAATATCGACATCGACGATCGACTGATGCGTCAGGCCATGCGTAGCAGCGGAGCGCGCACCAAGCGCGCCGCGGTGGAGGAAGGACTGCGGTTGTTGATTCAGACGCGCGGTCAGAAGAGCATCCGTCGCCTGCGCGGCAAGGTGACCTGGGAAGGCGATCTCGACACTTCCCGTGTGGGAAGGGTTGCGAAGTAGCCGGCGTGGTGATCGTCGACACCACCGTCTGGATTGATTACTTCCATGGCATCAGGAATCCCGAGACAGATTGGGTGCATGCACAACTCGATCGTCAGCGTCTAAGGCTGACCGACGTCATTCTGTGCGAAGTGTTACAAGGCGTCCGCGATGAGGACGCCGCCAAAGACGTCGAACGGCAACTCCTCAAGCTGGAACTGTTCGAAACAGGCGGCGTCAACCTGGCGAGGGAGGCGGCGCGGAACTACCGCACGCTAAGGAGCCGCGGCCACACCGTGCGGAAGACGATCGATTGTCTGATCGCCACGTTTTGCCTACACGAGCAGCATTCGCTGCTGCACCGCGATCGAGATTTCGATCCGTTTGAAGAGTTTCTGACGCTGTCAGTCATCCACCCCTGAAACCGCTGCGGGCGCTTGTCTGCGGTCCTCGGCATCTGGGCAAACAGGACGAACCGCTTGACCGCGAGCGGCGTGCGCGAGCAACTGCTTCGGCAACAGCGGATCGCGTTTTTGCGCACCCTCGTCATTTTCTGGCGAAGGCAGTGAATGACCACAGAACCGAGGGCCGTAGCAGTCGTTCTCAAGACAATTCCCATTTGAGTTAGGCTTGCAGCGTCGCCAGATTAACGGATGTGTTTGTCGAGATCAGTCGCATCCGGCGTTTCATCGGCCTCTCTCGGTGGCACGTGCTCCGGCGAAGATGTCGCGGAGGATTTCGTAATTGCCCTCGTGGCACGCGTACTCGAACAATCGCTCGGAACTCCGTTTGAGCCTGATGACCGCGGTCCAAGGCCTCGTCCACGTCATCGGATCGTCGATCGTGAGCTCGTAGTCGATTCGGTCGAGCGCGACGCGCGTGAAGCGCTCGACGAGATGCAGCCGGTCGGAGGAACCCATGAAGTTGTTCCTCGCCGAGAAGTTGGTCGTGTCGACGACAAGCGTCTGCCCTTCCCAGTGTCCTCGAGAATCCCCTTCCCACAGTCCGACGGAAGCCGGCAGGTGCGGGCGGCTGTCCAAATGAATGATGCGCGCTTCGTGCACAGCCTCGAGGAACAGGACGACGTGCGAAGGCGTTTGTACGATCTGGTAAAAGCCGAGCGGTCCGGCGCCGGTGTTGGTTCCGCTGAGTCTCGGCACACCATAGGTCAGGCATCGTTCCACATGGCTGAGATCTTCCGGTCCCTCTGGTGGACGGCGGCGCCTCGCATCGGCGGCCGCCCTTCTCTGCTGCGCTTCGGCTGTCAACGGAGGGATCCGGCCGTCAGGTGGATCGACGATCAACGAAGTCCGATTGTCAAACTCCCGCTCGATCATCTCGAACGTCGTGCCCGTCGCCGTCGCGCTCTTGAAATGATCGACATTGGCGAGGGCGGCGAGGAAGACCGCATCGCCCCCCGCGAAATCGGCGTTCGTGTTCTTGAACAGACGATCTGCTCGCTTGCGCAGCTCGATGACTTCGTCGTCGGTCAGAAACTGCCTGCCTTCGAGCCCCTTTGGGCGTTCGAGTGGGGTTGCACTGTTGTTCAGCCAGACGCCTTGCAGATCGGGATGACCGTCAGGACCGAGGACAGGCTTCCATGGGTCGGTCGGACGCGGCAGGCCTGGTGCTGCCGACGCCGCGGGCACCTGTCCCGCAATGAATGCTGTGCGAGGCGCAACGGCCGCGAGGGCCACTAACAACGCGAGAAATCGGCGGTTCATGTGTCAACCTTCGGTTACGAGCCCACCGAAACGTTCGCGACCCCGCGACGCACTCGCGAACAACTCGAGAGATTCTACGCGACAAAGGCGGCCTTGCAGTGGCGCGCATTGGTCCATTCGCATCCGAGTGTCGCGGTATATCCTGAGTGCTCGGCATGGGCAGAGTAGCCGCTGCCGGGCCGGCCGTACCTCGCGCTCCGGCGTTCTTCGCTATCGACAGCTGAGCACGCTGACAGTGCGTTGAAGTCAATTCGCGCCGTACCGGCGATCGTTCTCGGCGTCAGGGCTCCTGGCTCAGAGAGAGCTTGTTCCGATACAAGTTCTCGAACTACGTGCCCGTGCCCCGGCACGGGCAATCTCGCCGACATGACGTGCAGTGGGGTTCGGATGGTTGGCGAGTTGGATCAGTGGTTCGACGAATTGCTTCGCGAAACCCCGCGGACTTCGTCTTCGGGAACTACGAGGTGGGACAGGTGCGCGGGCCTACGTTCTTCAACACCATTTTCGATCTTCAAGCGCACGCATTTGGCGGCGCGCGCCTGCTCGAGTTGCGCGTCGAGGCGTTCAATCTCTTCGATCGGCCAGACTTCCTAAGTTCACGCTGACCTGGGCGCTCATTCGCAGCGAAGGGTCTGCACCGGGTCTATGCGCGAAGCGCGCCGCGCCGGAATCGCTCCAGTGCCGAGCGCAATCAGTGCAATACCGACAGCGGCCGCGAGCATGACGCCGGCGTCGTACCCAGGAACATTGAAGAGCAGCGATTGGGCAAGTCGTCCCAGCACGAGCGCCGCCATCGCTCCCAGGATGCAGCCAACAATTGCGATCCGACCCACGTCTCTGAACACCATCCGCCACACACGGGCGATCGTGGCGCCGAGGGCGATACGCAGACCAAGCTCCCGAGTCCGCTGTGCGAGGCTGTAGGTGAGGACGCCATAAAGCCCGATCGCTGCAAGCAGCGTTGCAAGAAGCGCGAAGCCAGAGGATAGCGTGCCGATCAGGCGATCGAGCGCCATCGTGTCATCGACCTGATCGGCCAGCGGACGAAGGTTCTCGACCGGCACCGTCGGATCGATTTGGCTCAGAACGCCATGCAGCGATGCCAGAAGCTGCGGCACGCGTTCGGTCGATCTGACATAGAAGTTCAGCGTGCCGGCCTTCTCGTCCTGGCGATAGGGAACGAAGAACTGTGGCGGCGGTTCGTCTTTCGGTTGGCTGTAGCGCGCGTCCCTGATGAGACCAACGATCTCGATGTCCGGTTGCCGCCCCGCGCCTGGCCGCATCCGCTTGCCAATCGCCGCGCGCCCGAGATTGAATTTGCGGGCGAACGCCTCGTTGATGATGGCGACCTTCGGCGCGCCGCCGACATCTGCAGTTGTGAACTCCCGCCCAGCCAGCAGCGGAATGCCCAACGTCCGGAAGTAGTCTGGACCGATGCTCGATGAGTACGAGCTGGTGTTTGCGTCGGGGTCGGCACTGAAGCCCTCCACAGTGACGTTGCTTCCATGACCGACGCCGGCGAGTACTGGAATTGTGGAGACACCTACGGATGTGACCCCCGGAACCGCGGTTAGCCGTTGTTGCACACGGTCGAAGAAGAGTGCCGATTGATCGGACGAGTACCCGTTCAGCTCCGGCGAGACGCGGAATGTCGTGACACCGGCAACACGCATTCCGAGTTCCACGCGGTTCAGATTCAGCAAGCTTTTCGTGAACAGGCCGGCTGTCACAAGGAGCGCCATCGAGAGCGCAACTTGTGCTGTGGCCAATGCTGTCCGTAATCGTGTTGCCGAACGAGTGCCGGCCGTACCGCCCCTGAGCGTCGTCGCGAGATCGGGCCGCGTGGCAAGCATCGCCGGACAGGCGCCGACCAGTAAGGCCATCCCAGCGCACAACAGGATCGTGAATAACAACAGCGTCGCGTCGAACTCGAAGCGCAGCATCGCATTGCCCTGTTCGGGGACGAGAGCCGCCACAGCGTCGAGCGTCCAGCGGGCCACGACCAGGCCAGCGAGACCGCCGGCCGACGCGCCAGCAGCAGGTTGGCGATGTTCGCACACGCAATCAGAACGACGAGGCCGGTCACGCAAAACAGCAGCAGGAACATGCTTCGTAATTCCGCGCGCTCCGGTCGTTCACCCTGAGCGCCAGGCTCCAGCAAGAGCCGCCGATTCTTGAAGCGTTCGCGAGCCGTGTTGCCTAGTCCGCTGCGCTGGGCCGGAAACTCGACGTCGTTGATGATCGCGGCGAATGGAATATTGATCGTTCGTTCGGCGCTCTCCAGGGCGATCCCGGGCTTGAGCCGCGCGAACAAATACAGCCAATGATCACGACGATCCTCGAAACCATTCCATACGCCGCCACTATGCGGGTTTCTGAGTCCCGGCATCGTCAGCGCAGCCATCGTCAGTGGCACAAAGATCTGAGGTCTGTTCTCAAGCGTTGTTCCGACGAAGTCCTGCGCTGCGACACCGACAATCGTCAGAGCGTGGCCGTTCACCATGATGCTGTCATTGAGCACCGCCGGATCGCCTTTGAAGCGGGACCGCCAGTACGGATAGCCCAAGACAACGACGGGATGTGCGCCAGACGTGCGGTCGTCCTCGGGACCCAGCAATCGCCCGAGTGCCGGCCGGAGCGCGAGCACTGGGAAGTAGCTTCCGGACACGAGATGCCCCTGCTCGCTCGACGCCTGGCCGCGGTACGAAACGTGGGCGACGAAATCACGGTGTGCGGCGATTCCCGTGAACACTCGTTGATCGCGTTCGATGTCGCGAAACAGCGGGTAGCTGAACACCGCGTCGGGACCAAAGGTGCTACTGGTCGACGTACGGCCTGTCTTGGGACCGGGAGATGAAAAGTTCACTAACTCGTCGGGCGCGGGAACCGGAAGGAGACGAAGCAACGCCTGGTTGAAAATCGAGAAGATCGCCACGTTAGCTCCACTGCCCAAGGCGAGCGTGAGGACCGCCACGGCGGTGAAGCCTGGATTCCTAACGAGCGTCCGAATCGCGTACCGCCCGTCGTGCCGTAGTTCGTCGACAAGCCTAAGACCCAGAGAATCGCGGCACTCTTCTCTTTGCAGCTCGACGCCGCCCATCTCGCGCCGCGCCGCGTAACGAGCCTCCCTCGGATCCATGCCGCTGACGGCGAACTCATCGATCTGGCGCTGGAGGTGATAGGACAGTTCCTCGTCGATCTCCTCGTCAACGCGCCTCCGCCTCAGCAACGAACGAAGCCGTAGACGAAGGATTCTGGACCAGCGCATCATGTTTGACGCTCGCCTTTGATGCTCGTCAGGCCGGGCGGACCACAAGCGAAATAGCAGCCGACAGCCGTTCCCACTGTGCTGCCTCCCGGGCCATCATCTTTCTACCTGCACGCGTAAGCGAATAGTATTTGGCGCGGCGATTGTTTTTGCTCTCACCCCATTCGGCCTCGATCCAGCCCTGCTGCTCCAGCTTGTGCAGGGCTGGGTACAGCGAACCCTGGCTGAACTGCAACACTTCGTTTGACATTTGCTTTATCCGTTGCGCAATCGCCCAGCCGTGCACGGGTCCGTTCGCGAGCACTTTGAGGATGAGCAGGTCCAGTGTGCCCTGCACGAGATCGGTCGGCTTACTCATTCAGCGGATTCCCCCTCGGTTACCAACAAGAGAATATCCAATGTACCTGTCGGTAATCAAGGGGTAGGGATCACTGAACTCGCGACGCAGCACACCTTGGAGCCAGACGCTGCCACAGCATGTGCATGGGCATTGTCTCTGGGGACGCGCCTGCGACGCTCGATCATGCTCGAAATAGCCGCCGCGGCGCCGCAGTTCGCATGACGAGCGAGTGGATGGTGCCGAGGTACCGGGTTGCAGTCACCGTCACACCGGCGTCCATCAATCTCCGCGGCGACGCGCGCAGACCCTTCGAACGTGCTGCGAGCCGACGGTAAACGTACCTCATTCCACTTGACAAACCGGTCGGCGGACGCAAACATTCCGGCTCCGACCTCCTGGAGGCCCGGTGAACCACGCGAGGTGCATTGTGCGCGCCGGTTCACGTTCCGCTTCCGTTCTGTCCACGCCTGACCTGCGTCGGTGTTCTTCGGCCATCCGACCGACGCGATGGATCGGCGCCCGCCGACGCGGGCGACGGTCGTTCATTGCTGGCTCGTACCGCAGTCGAAGGGAGGCGTCCTGTGGCGAAAAGACTGACAGGAGTGCGAAGGGCTACAGTCATTCTGTCCTGGTTGGCCATCGGCATGTTCCTGACGGTGTATCCAGCCCGTCCTGCGTCGGGGCAGGTTCTCTACGGATCGATGGTCGGAACCGTGACCGACCAGAGCGGCGCCATGGTTCCCACGGCCGCCGTGACCGTGTCGAACACGTCCACCGGCCTGTCTCGCCAGACGACGACGAACGAGGTCGGCTACTATTCGATTCCCAACCTGCCCGAGGGGGGTTACGACCTTTCGGTCAGCATAAGCGGCTTCAAACCGTACGTTCAGAAAGGCATCAGCGTTTCCATCAACGCCGTGACACGCGTTGACGCGACGATTCAGGTCGGCGCCCTGTCCGAAGAAGTGCGCGTGGAGGCCATAACGGCGCTACTCCAGACGACGAAGTCCGACGTCAGCGTCAGCTTCGATACGCCTGCGATGGAGAATCTCCCTCTCTCCGGCTATCGCAACTACCAGTCGCTCTTCAATCTCGTGCCAGGCGCTGTACCCGCGCGGTTTCAGAACGCCGTCACCGATACGCCGGGACGTTCCCTGACGACCAATGTCAACGGCCAGGAGCGTGGCGCCAACAACACGCGGGTCGATGGGTCGGCCGACACTCTGGTGACGATGCCGCATCATGCGGTGTACGTCCCTCCCGTGGAAAGCATTCAGGAAGTCAACATCGCGACGAACAGCTTCGATGCCGAGCAGGGCATGGCGGGCGGCGCTGCCGTCACGGTGATCACGAAGGCGGGCACGAACAATTTCCGCGGGACCGCCTTCGCCATGAACGACAACAAGGCGCTGCGCACGCTGACATGGGATGAGAAGCGAGCCGGCATCAAGGAGAAGCCGATCAGCAATCGCAATATCGATGGCGGCAATTTCGGCGGCCCTATCAGGAAAAACAAGCTGTTCTTCTTTGCGAATTACGAAGGCACGTTCGAAAGCCTGGGCAACTCCGTGCTCTTTTCCGTTCCCACCGCTGATTTCCGCACGGGGGATTTCAACAGAAAGCTGGGCGCGCAGATTCTGGATCGGAGCGGCAGCCCGATCATGGTTCCGACCACAGAAGGGGGTCTGGTTCCACTTCAGCAAGGGATGATCTTCGATCCGTTTTCCGGCAATCCGAACGGCACCGGCCGTGCGGTTTTCTCCAGCGGCGGCCGCGTGAACGTGATCCCCGCATCGCGGTTGAACGTCCCGATGATGAAGATGCTGGCGCTGGTGCCGCTTCCGAACCAGCCTGGCGATAACGCGAATTACTTCAACACCGGCGTTCAGCGCCTAAACCGCAACAACTTCGACGCGAAGGTCAACTGGAACCGCAACGAGCGGCATCTGCTGTGGTTCAAGTACAGCGCGATGAAAGCGCTCGTTCACGGTGAGTTCGGACTTGGCCAGGCAGGAGGCAGTTGCTTGTGCGCTGGAGGTGGGCTCGGCACCGGCGACACGCTCGTGCAGATCGGGGGAATCGGACAGACCTACACCGTCTCGCGAACTTTCCTGATCGACGGCACGCTCGGCTGGACGCGATTCGGACAGGACGTGCGCCCGCCCGATCTCGGATCCAACTTCGGTTCGGACATTCTAGGAATTCCAGGAACCAACGGCCCGGACCCGCGCGAAGGTGGCATGCCGCCCTTGAACATTGCGGGGTTTTCAACCTTGGGCAATCCGGAAGGCTGGAATCCCCTGTTCCGCAACGACCAGTCGTACACATTCAATACCAACGCAAGCTGGATGAAGGGGCTGCACGACATCCGGTTCGGCTTCGATTTCGTTCACCACTTGATGAATCACTGGCAGCCGGAGCTGGGGGAAGGGCCGCGTGGCGCGTTCACTTTCGGTTCCGGTGTGACCGCGTTGAATCCGCAGGCCCTCGCCTCCTCCGTGGGATTTCAAGGAGGGACTCCATCATTCGAGAACGATTGGAATGCCCTCGCCGGATTTCTGATCGGCACGCCAAACGGATCCGGGAAGAGCAGTCAGTTCATCCAGATGGACAGCATGGAGGAGCAGTACGCACTCTACATGCGCGATCGTTGGCGCGCCGGGCCGACGCTGACGCTCGATCTCGGATTGAGATGGGAGCTCTACCCGAACCGGCGGCGCTCGCAAGGATTGGGGATCGAGTCGTATGACCCGAACACCAACGAAGCCTTGATTGGCGGTAAGGGTGGCATTCCCCGGGATAACGGCGTCGGCTACAGCAAGACGCTGTTTGCGCCTCGTCTCGGCTTCGCGTATCAGGTTACCGATTCAACGGTCGTTCGAAGCGGCTATGGCATCACGTACCATTCGCACCCGTGGGGCGCGCAGGCGCTGCGCGGCTGGTATCCCCTGACGCTCGTGGCCGAGTTCACCGGCGTCAACGGGTATCAACCAGTGACCACCGACCTGGGGTACATCGCGGCGGGAATTCCGAACCAGCCGCTCGGGCCGAATGTCGGCATCCCATCGATCTGCTGCCCCGACATCAATACGGGCAGGGTGCCCCTGCCCGCTGTCGCCGAGACCGGCTACCCGCGTGCGAACACGATGCTGCACCGCGGTTACATTCAGTCCTGGAACGTGATCTTCGAGCGCAAGCTGCCATTTCAAATCCTCGGGACTCTGGGATACGTCGGGTCCCAATCGGTGCGCGGCTTCGCGTTTCTGGATATCAACGCCGGACAGATCCCCGGCGCAGGTGACGCCGGACGCCCGCTCTTTGCGAAGTTCGGGCGCACGACGGCGACGAGAGAATGGGATGGCCGCACGCAAAGCACCTACCACGCATTGCAGACCTCGATCAATCGACACTTGACGGATGGCTTGCTACTCAAGGGCGCGTACACGTTCTCAAGGGCCATGGACATGGCGAACTACGGCGACTGGACGGAGTTCCTATGGAACGCTCCGAGCGTCTTCGATCGCAACCGCGCGCTCGCGTCGTTCGATACGCCGCACAACTTCCAGCTGGCCGCTGTGTGGGAGCTCCCGTTCGGCACCGGAAAACCGTGGGCGACAACCGGTCTCTCCAATGCCGTCCTTGGAGGGTGGCAACTGAATGGCGTCTTCAGCGCCTACTCGGGGCGGCCGTTTACGTTGACCGGGTCCGGCGCCTCTTTGAACATGCCGCACAACCAGCAGACCCCGGATCAGATTAAAGATACGGTCGAGATCTTCGGCAACGTCGGGGATGCCACGTACTTCGACACGACCGCGTTCAAGCGGGTCACGGAAGTCCGGTTCGGAAACGTGGGCCGGAACAGCATGCGCGGCCCCGGCCAACGGAATCTGGATTTGAGCCTCTTCCGCACCTTCAAACTGCCGGGGACGGTGGATCTGCAGTTCCGGGCGGAGGGCTTCAACATCACCGACACACCTCATTTCTCCAATCCGAACGGAAACGTCAACAGCTCCAACTTCGGGAAGATCCTATCGACGGATCCGAACTGGGCAATGGGGCGCTCACGGCAGTTTCGCTTCGGGTTCCGGTTGGCGTTCTAGGGTTCTCTGCACAGGGCGCAGGTTTCACGTCTGCGCCCTGTGCGCACTCCTGAAGAGTCTCAGACGGTCACATGAACGATCCAACTCAGCACTGTGTGCTGTGCTGAGCTGCCGCAAGTGAGCATCAGTTAGCCGCCTATTCTGTCGCGAGCGAAGTCAGCTGCGTAATAATTGCGGCCGACAAGTCTCGAGGAAGCGGACGTGCATGCGTGTCGGCAGGATGAAAGGACATCACATTATCGGCTCGGTGTCGCTTAGTCCTTAGTAACTGCCACACAACCGAGATCGGAGATTAAAGTTACGAATAATTCTCGCGGCCTCGAGACGGCATCGGAGGGGGCAATGAGTCAAATCCAAAACCGTTTGCGAGCTATTTCCTTGCTCTGCATGGCACTCGCGGTTTCGGGTGTTGCCTGGGCGCAGTCGTCATACACGGCCGCGGTACGGGGCGTCGTCACCGACGTCAGCGGTGGCGCAATCCCCGGAGCGACAGTCACTGTCACAGAATCGGATCGCAACGTGCCGCACAACGTTACGACCGATGATGCGGGTCGATACGTCGTTACCGCTCTACCGCCCGGTCAGTACACGCTCAGCGTCGAATTGACCGGGTTCAGGACGTACACTCACACCAACATTCCCTTGGCCGTCCAGCAGCAGGCCACGTTCGATGTTTCATTGGAGGTTGGCGAAGTCGCCGAGACGGTCGAAGTTCGGAGCCAGGCGCCGCTTCTGAACATCACCATCTCGACGCTTGGACAGGTGATCGAAAACCGGTACATGACGGCGCTGCCGAACATCGGCCGAAACCCTCTCAGTCTGTTGAATCTGACACCGGGAGTGAATGGCGCAGCAGGCACCATCAGCCCGAGCAACACAAACTTCGTTGCGAACGGCACACGAAATTCCACCTCGGACGTGCTGGTGGACGGCGCGATCGTCAACACCACGGAGCAGAACACCGGGGCTACAGACCTGAAATGGACCCCGTCGGTGGATGCGGTGCAGGAATTCAAGATGCAGACGAACTTCTTCGGGGCCGAGTACGCGCAATCGGGCGGAGCCATCATCAACGTCGTGACCAAGTCCGGCACGAATGCGTTCCATGGCGATGGCTACGACTTCTTGAGAGATTCCACTTTCAATGCGAACT
Organism: Acidobacteriota bacterium; assembly: GCA_003222395.1. Lineage (GTDB taxonomy): Bacteria > Acidobacteriota > Vicinamibacteria > Vicinamibacterales > CAVVIG01 > Gp6-AA45. The sequence goes on along the minus strand of QHWB01000076.1, from coordinate 14,169 downwards.
CCTGGGCCGCGAATCGTAATGGTTCTCGGAAGCCGTATTACCATCGCGATCAAGTCGGCGGCGTGCTGGGCGGGCCTATCAGGAAAAACAAGACCTTCTTTTTTGCCACCTTCGAATATACGCGATCGAGTAGCCCGTCGAGCGCGACCGCGACGGTCCCGACACTCGAACAGCGACGAGGCGATTTCTCGCAGACGTTTTTCAGCGACGGCAAGCCAATCACGATCTATAACCCGTTCGATACCTACAAGGATGCCCAGGGCATCACAAAACGAAGACCGTTTCCCGGCAACGTGATTCCGCCGGAGCTGCTGGACAAAGTCGCACTGAAGGCGCTGCAGTATTATCCGAAGCCGAACCAGGACCCGAATCCGATCACGCATATCAACAATTGGTTCATGCAGGGGATCGGACAGAGCTTTGCCAAGCAGTACGATCTCAAAGTCGACCACAGCTTCAACAACCAGCTCCGTGTGACTGCGCGGTTCAGCGAGAACCGGAATCACAACGCCCCGCCGAACCTGTACGCGTTGGCGGACCCGGCCCTCTCCGCGGCGGACCCTTACAACGGACCGAGTTTCACGAAAACCAAATCCGCAACCAGCAATCTCACGTTCGTCCAGAATGCCACCACCCTCTGGACTTTCACGTACGGCCTCATCTACTCCAACTACGGCCGCGATCCCTTCAACGCGGCGTTCGACGAAACGACGCTGGGGCTCCCCAAGTACATGCAGGACACGGCGACGCTGCATGTTTTCCCGATGTTCAGCGCCGGCGGCTATTCGGACATGGGCACGCAAGGCTACTGGAAGATGGACCGGCAGGAGGGTGTGCACCAGTATTCGGGCTCGATGACCAAGATCCTGCGAGGCCACAACATCAAAGCGGGCGCCGAAGTCCGGCAGAACTTTTTGGACTACGCGCAGCCCGGATATCCTTCGGGCCACTTTGTTTTCGGCGCTCAGACGACCAGCGAGGATTTGAATACTGGCAACAGCTATCAAGGGAACGGTTTCGCGTCGGTGCTCCTCGGGTGGGGCAACGGTTCGAATTTCCATATCGATCCGAAAGCCTTTTCGCGCGCGGGATACCGCGGATTTTTTGTTCAGGACGACTGGAAGACGTCGCGCAAGCTGACGGTGAATCTGGGACTGCGCTACGAGTACGAAGTGCCGCGGACAGAACTGCAGAACCGGTACAGCTATTGGGATTTGAACGCGAAGTCGCCCATCTCCGTGTCCGGGTACGACCTGAAAGGCGTGGTGAAGTTCGTCGACGACAAGACCCCCTCGCCGTTCGATATCAATCACAACAACTTTGGTCCGCGCCTGGGTTTTGCATACGCACTCAATGACAAGACCGCGATTCGCGCTGGGGCCGGCAGGTTCTTCCTGCTCTCGCGCGCCACGGTCTCGGGCCACACGGGCGCCGGTTTCAACACCGACTCCGCTGTGCCGTGGTCGCTGGATAGCGGCGCGACGCGAAATGCGACGCTGTCGGACCCATATCCGCAGGGCATCCTGACACCTCCGGGGCGTTCGCTCGGTGATATGACGTACATCGGACTGGGCGTCGGCACCATTACGCGGCAGACTCGCAATCCCGAAATGTATTCGTGGAATCTCTCCATCCAACGCGACATCGGCTGGAGCTCCATCGTGGAGGTCAACTACACCGGCAGCCGCGGTGTGCACCTCTATTCGCCGTATACGTCGCTGAGCCCGCTGGATCCGGTCTACTGGCTGGGCCCGCACGCACAGTACACCCGGGCGCAGTTACAGGCCGCAGTGCCGAATCCGTTCTACGGCATCATCACCGATCCCAAGGCAGTCAATCTGAATGGCAAGACGATTCAGCAATACCGGCTGCTGCGTAACATGCCCCAATATGAGTTCGTCAGCGGATCTGATCCAAATGCCGCCGATTCGAATTATCACGGTTTGCAGTTGAAATACGAGAAGCGCTTCTCCCGGGAGCTGACCCTTCTCACGCACTACACGTGGTCGAGGATGATCGACGATGCGTCGATCACGGATGGTAACCTGGCCTGGCTCGGCGGGACCACCAGCTTTCAAAACCCGCTCGATCTCGCCATGGAGCATTCGCTCTCGCAGCACGATGTGGAGCACCGCTTTGTGGCCACTGGTGACTGGCAGCTCCCGTTCGGACGTGACCGCCGTTTCGGCTCCGGCGTGAGCCGTCCGGTCGATGCGGTGATCGGCGGGTGGGAGATCAGCGCATTCTTCACGCTACAGTCCGGTTTCCCGCTGCAGGTCACTCAGTCGGGCGGAACGCTCTGGAACGGCACGCAGCGTCCGAACCTGATCGGCGACCCGGCGACGCCGGGGGATATTCACGACCGGTTGAACAACTATTTCGACCAAGCCGCGTTCTCGCGTCCGGCGCCGGACACGTTTGGTACTGCGCCGCGCACGCTCGACATTCGCGGGCCGAGGGTCAACATGCTCGACGTGGCGCTGATCAAGAGCTGGCAAGTGCAGCAGGGCCAGCGCGTCGAGTTCCGCATGGAAGCGCAGAATGCACGCAACCATCCAGTGTTCAGCGATCCATCAACCGCTTACGGTGCCAGCAACTTCGGCGTCATCAACGGAACGAAAGTAGGGCCGCGCAACGTGCAGTTTGGATTGAAGTACTACTTCTAATCGGACATCTCACCCCTCGGGAGGTAGCGCGGCTCCGGATCGATCGACAGCTCGTGCGTACAGATCCCAGACTCCGGTCTGTTGCGATGCGAACGCAAGCCAACGTCCATCGTGCGACCAAACGGGGTTGGCGTAATCCGATTCATCGCTCGTGACCGACTCGGGTACGCGCCTGACGATGTCCAGCAGGCGCAGAGCCGCACGATCCGTATCCGGCACACGAACCGCGATGATGAGATGGCGATCGTCACCGGCAAGCTCCAACGTGTCGTAGCTCCCGCGATCAGCGACAGTCGAGACGAGTATTCCGGCTCGGTCGACAATCCGGATTTCCGACAATTCACGCGGCGTTTTACGAAAGACCAGGGTTCTCCCATTCGCAGCGAACGGTGCATACCTCATCGTGGGCGCGATATACAGGCCAGTTGCGACCCTTGCGGCGGCTCCGGATACCTGCCGCCCGACGGGTTCGAAGGGCTGCGCTATCAGGGTTGTGCCCCGCACAAACAGAAGGTGCCCCGCGAAATAAATCGCATTGCTGTCGTCGCTCAGCACTTTTTTCGGTGTCGACCCATCCAATCCGCCGACGTACACGCCGCGTTGGTCGGGGATCACACTACGGGCCAGATACAAGAAATGACGACCGTCTGGCAGGAAATAAGGATGACGATGCGACGTTTCCTGACGCGAGGCGTCGAGCTGGGTGAGCGGTTGCGGCGTTCCTCCTGCGGCGGGCACTTGCCGGAGCGGACCTTCCTGCGCACCGAACACGATCGTGCCGGTGGGACTCCACGTTGCGCTCTGTGCTTGCTGCACCTCACGTGAGCCGGTCTCGCAGATTGTTTCCGAGGGTCCCCCGATACGGCGACCTTTTTCACGCGGCCGTCGGCGATGTAGCCGATATATCTGCCATCAGGCGACCAGAACGGCCACTGTGCGTTCGTGGTGTCGGGCAGCGGCCGCGCGTCGAACCCGTCGATGGGTCGCACCCCATAACTGCACACGATCGGTTTGCGCCACGAAGGCAATCGTCCGACCGTCGGGCGAAACGGCCGGCCACGGTTGCACAGGAATCACGCCGTACTTCGCGCCGGCGGCCGGGGCTACTTCAAAGCGAGCGTGTAGGGTGCGCAAATAGACTGGGTCACGCCGCCAGCTCGATATTCGTGAACGAGCCCGCCAAGCCGATCGCGGCGTTTCACCGCAATCGCGTGCATGCCGTACGACCGCTCGAGCGCCGGCCGCCGATTTGGCGGTGCGAGACCCAGGCGCCGGTGAGCCCGATGCCCATTGTAATGATCAAAGAACACCTGTAGCGCGCGCTCCAAATGACCGGCATTCATGATCAGCAGCCAGTCGAGGCATTCGGAACGCGCGGTCCGAACAAAACGTTCGGCGATCGCATTCGCTTCGGGAACCTGAATCGGCGTACGAACGATTCGAGCGCCTTCTGACTCAAACACCGCATCGAAGCTGTCCGTGAACTTCCGGTCGTGATCGCGAATGACAAAACGAATGGGCTGCGCGCGCTCGCCGAACTGTCTCCGCGGACATTCTGCCGCTTCCGGCGCGAGTTGTCGTCACTGCGGTAGCCGTCTCAAGTTGGCGGAGCGTCCGCATGTCCTCAAGGGTTGAGCGGCGTTAACGAACCGCCGATGATCATCCTCATGACGACTTCGCGGCGCCCGCAGCAGTGCTATGACCACCGGCTTCGGGATCTCGTCCACAGCACCGGGGACGTGACCATCGCCACGAGTGTTGGCGTTCCTCGCTCGACGGCCCGGGATTGGCTCGGCAAGGCACCGACGGTCGTGGTCGGCGTGGACGTGACGAACCGGACGGCATCGGAACTTCAGCAAGAAGTTCTGGAGCTCCGGCGACGCGTGAAGAAGCTCACGGCACTACTTCGCCTCGCTCTCCGCCCTGCTTCGGGCCTCGGGATTCACCTTGCCGCACAAACGTCTGCCCGACGGACGCGACAAAGTCACGATCCTGCGAGCCGTAGATCGTGCTCGTGACGTCGTTCCGTTACGGGCACTCCTGCGGTTCCTGCGATTGTCGCCGGGTCGGTTCCATGCGTGGCGGCGGCGGCAGGACGTGTGTGCGCTTGACGATCGATCGTCCTGTCCGCACACGTCGCCCCATCGTCTGGCGTTTCGCGGAGAGACGCCTGACGAAATGTACTTCGGCAGAGGCGATGCGGTTCCAGCAGACCTGAAGACACGCGCGGCCGCCGTACGCCTGGCCCGCCTTGAGACCAACCGATCGGCGACCTGCACGACGTGCCCATCATCAATCGACGCGGCCGCATGATCACTGACAGCGACCACCGTGACCCGCGGGCCCGTGCGTTGGAGACGACTGCTGGAACCAGCGCGTCGACTGCGTAGACGGGCAGAGCCGTGTCCAGGATCGGCGCCGCTCTCTCACAGCCGCCTTGCCTCCCGAATGACGAGAACTCGCGCGCGAAATTCCGGAATGTTCGTGAAGTTAGCTCGGAACGCTCCGACGCGATACGCAGAGACGAAGGAGGCTGTGCGCCCCATCAAATTGGGACGATTATCATCGAAGTGTGCGTCATTCGCCGCCGCCGCTGAAGCAACAGAAATCTCCGTGCAGCAAAACACATTCGCGCGTTGACAAGCCGCAGCGAAAGTGTTTCCCTTCATCACCGTCTTCGGTCAGCTTCAATACGTCCAGCGTTTCGGAGGAGGAATTTCATGAGACGCTCGACTCTGTCCTGGACATCTATCTTCGCGGCGGCGCTTCTCCTCGTCGCGATCGCGAGGGACGGCGCTTCGCAATCGTTTCAAGGCGGGTTGCGGGGCGCTGTGAAGGACGCCAACAGCGTTATCCCCGGCGTGATGGTGACCCTCATCAACGAAGGCACCAACGTGTCGCGGATGACCGTCAGCAACGAGCGCGGCGAGTACGTCTTTGCCGCGGTGCTGCCCGGCACTTACACCGTGCGCGCGGTCCTCCAAGCGTTCAAGACATTCGAACGACGAGGGCTCACGATCGGGACGCAGCAGTTCATCACGGTCGACCTCGTCATGGAGGTGGGAACGATCGAGGAGTCGATCTCGGTGACGGCCGCTCCGCCGCTCGTCGAGACCTCGAACGCCTCAACCGGCGAGGTGCTCCAGAAGAAAACGCTCGAGGCACTGCCCGCGCTGAACCGCAACGCCTACATGACGGCCGTCGTAACGGTCGCAACGGTCATCGCAACGGGCAACCCGTACTTCAGCCGGATGGAGGACCAAAGCAACGGGTCGCTCCTCTCCCTGGGAGGTGGCCCCCGGCGCGCCAACAATTACCTGCTCGACGGGGTGTCATATACGGATCTGACGAACCGGACTTCGGCGTTTCCCTCCCTAGAGGCGATTGAAGAAGTCAAGGTGCAAGTCCACACCTACGACGCCGAGATGGGCCGGTCGGGCGGCGGCGTGTTCAACACGACGGGGAAGTCCGGCAGCAATACGTTTCATGGCAGCGGGTTCGCGCAGGCGCGGCCGAACTGGGCGCTCGCGTCGAACTTCTTCGACGCGCTAGCCGGTCGCGGCAAGTCGACGTTGCCGTACTATCGGTACTGGGGCGGATCCTTTGGGGGCCCGATTGCGAGGAACAAGACGTTTTTCTGGCTATCGCATGAGGGCTATCAGACGAACTCCGCGCTCACCAACCTGCTGATCTTCCCGACGGACCGGGAGCGCGCGGGCGATTTCTCACAGACCTTCGATCGAAACGGGAACCCGATCATCATCTACGACCCGCTGACGACTCGACCCAACCCGAGCGGCTCGGGTTTTGTTCGCGACCCGTTCCCGGGGAACGTCATTCCCCCAAATCGCATCAGCAAGGTCGCGCGAAACCTCGCGAGCTTCATTCCGAAGCCGGATGCGCAACGCAGCGGCGCGGACGGGTTGGCGAACTACCAGTACACATCGCCGATCTTCACCTGGGCCCGACAATTGACGACGAAGATCGAGCACAAGTTGACCGACAAGGCGTCGTTGACTGGAATGTACCTCTATCAACCGGACAACGAGCAGGATAGGCATGCTTGGGCCGAGCAGAATCCTTTTGCGGATCCGGGTCAGGGGCTCGAGAGGCGGCGAGTCCACATCGTGTCGCTGAACAATACCCTCATTCCGAATCCAACGACGACGATGACCTTCCGCTACGGGTGGACCCGATTCGAAGACTTCCAATTACCATTCAGCTACGACCTCGCCAGTTTGGGCTTCCCCAACAGCTTCGTGAAGGACGTGGCGTACCAGAAGTTCCCCTCCGGAACGATCGACGGCTATGGCCCGACCGATGGCAGTCGCATATTCGGCAACCGAGGGTACAGTCCTACGACGTATGACTCGTGGGCGGTGAACGGCAGCGTCTCGAAGTTCGTCGGCCGCCACACGTTCAAGTTCGGCGCCGACTTCCGTCGGATCAGCGCGTTCACGCTCACCTATGGCGACGCGAGCGGCGACTTCAGGTTCGACAAGGAGTGGACGCAGTCCGACCCATTCGTGGCAAGGTCGAATGAAGGGAATGGGTTCGCCAGTTTTCTGCTCGGGCTGCCATCGGGCAACCCCGGTAACGTCAGCTCAGCGCCCGTCTCCACGCCGCTCGACGCGTTCATTCACTACTATGCCGCCTACGCGCAGGATGACTTCCGGCTGAACTCCAAACTCACGCTGAACTTCGGGCTTCGCTACGAATATGAGGCGGGACTACGGGAGAAGGAGAACCGCTTCACGGTCGCCTTCGACCGCAACGCAGTCAGCCCGCTCGCAGCGAAGACGGGCTTGGATCTGCGGGGCGGGTTGCGCTATGCGGGGCAGGACGGGTTTCCGGACTATCAGGGCGATCCATCCAAGACGAAGTTTTCACCGCGTGTGGGCCTGGCCTGGTCTCTGAACGAGAAAACGGCGGTGCGTGGCGGATACGGGCTGTTTTGGTCGCCGTGGATTTATATAAGCCCTGGCACCGTCAACTACGGACAGATCGGTTACACCCGCGAAACTTTCGTCGACCAATCCAGCCGTTTGATCCCGACGGCCGCCCTGGACAATCCGTTTCCAAACGGATTGCTCAATCCGGTCGGCAACACATTGGGATTGCTCACGGGCGTCGGCGGACAGATCGATTTTGTCACGCAGGATCGGAAATCGCCCTACGTGCAGCAGTACTCGGCTGACCTGCAACGGGAGCTTCGGGGGGATGTAGCAGTCTCGATCGGCTACATCGGATCGCGCGGCGACAACTTGGGCTACGGCGGCGCCGGGGCCGCCTTCGTGAACATCAATCAGCTTCGGCCCGAGCAGTTGGCGTTGGGGGCGGCGCTTCAAGAGCAAGTCCCGAACCCGTTCTTTGGCATCCCCGAAGCCGGGGCATTCTCAACCTCGCCGACGATCGCACGAGGGCAACTGCTGCGCCCGTTCCCACAATTTGGCAACGTCCGGGATCGCCAGACTTCCGGCGCCCGGTCTCGTTACCACGCTGTAGTCATGAAGCTGGAGAAGCGCCAGTCCCATGGGTGGGGTGGGCGGTTTCACTACACGTGGAGCCGGCTGGACGACGACGTGTTCGGCGAGCCCACTTACTACGTATCTCAGAATCAGGGCGGGCGGCCGCTCAACAACTACGACTTGGCCGCGGAATACAGCCGGAGTTTACTGGATTCGCCGCACCGAGTGATCCTGTCCCCCATTCTGGAACTGCCGTTCGGCGAGGGGAAACCGTGGGCGACACACGGGTTGCCCAATGCAGTCGCCGGCGGATGGACCGTCTCGGCCATCGCGACGTACGAGAGCGGCTTCCCGGAGAACATCGTTCAGAACGCCGACAACACGGGCTCCTTCAGCGGTGTTCAACGCCCTAATTGGACCGGCGTGGATCCGGTGACGGCTGGAAGCACTGTCGACCGGCTGAACAACTACATCAATCCGGCGGCGTACAAGGCGGCGGCTCCCTTCACGTTCGGGACCGGCGCGCGGACCGACCCTCGGATTCGCACCCCCTTCCGGACGAACTATGACGTGGTGCTGGCCAAGACAATCGGCCTGCGGAGCGGGTTGAAGGCCCAGATCCGGATCGAGATGCTAAACGCCACCAACAACCCGAAGTTCGTGAGCGGCGGAGACTCGCGATTTGGTCGGTCCAGCTTCGGCACCATCACGTCGCAGGCCGGCTTCCCTCGGACCGGCCAATTCCTGTTGCGGCTGTTTTGGTGACGTCGAGGATCCAGCCCCATTCGGTAACAGGTGGAGGACGGCAATGAGCTTACGAACATCGACGGCGTCTCGACGTGCGTTCCTGTCGGGTGCAGCGGCTGCCTCTGCGTATTTCTGGATTCCGAAATCCGTGAATGGTTATTCGACCGCCGAGATGCTCGCGATGACCACGGTCGACAACAAGGTGAAGCCCGGCATCTCGAAATGGGAACTCGACACGCCCGCGTTGTGCGTGGACCTGGACAAGATGGAGCGGAACATCGCGAAAATGCAGGCGACGGTGAAGGCGAACGGCATCGCCAGCCGGCCGCACACGAAGACGCACAAGTGCGCCGCCATCGCGAAATATCAGCTCGCGACCGGCTCCATCGGGATCTGCTGCGCGAAGGTGAGCGAGGCTGAGGCGATGCTCGAGAACGGCGTCGAGAAGGTGTGCATGACGACCAGCAATCCATCGCGGAGCAAGATCCGCCGCGCGATGGCCATCAGAAAGCGCAGCAGCAGCTTCATTCAGGCGGTGGATCTGGAAGAGAACGCGCGGGATCTGTCGGCCGCCGCCAAGGAAGCGGGCGTCGTCGCGGACGTCGTCATCGATGTCGCCGTCGGGACCCGCAGCGGTATTCCCCCGGGAGAAGGCGTCCTGTCGCTGGCCAAAGTGATCGACACGCTGCCGAATCTGAAGCTCCGCGGCGTGCTTTCGTACGACGGCGGCGCGCAGCATATCAAAGGGTTCGCCGAACGGAAGGAGCGCGCGCTGAAGAACATCGAGCCAAATGCGGAAGTGTTCGCGATGTTGAAGAAGGCCGGCCTGAACACGGAGATTTTCAGCGGCGGCGGAAGCGGGACCTACAACATCATGCACCAGACGTCCGGCTTCACCGACGTCCAAGTCGGCAGCTACCTGTTCATGGACATGCAGTACCTCGCGATCGGCGGTCAGGACGACCCGAATACGTACACCGATTTCCAGCCGTCCTTGACCGTGCTCGTGACGGTTCTCAACAACAGATTCCCCGGCCTTCTGACGACCGACGGCGGTTCGAAGGCGTTCACGCTGAACAAACCGAACGCGGGCGTGATCGGCGAACCCGGCATGGACTACAACGCCGGGTCCGACGAGTTCGGGTCGATCAAGATCACAGGCACGCCGAGCAAGTCCTACAAGATCGGCGACAAACTCGAGTGCATCGTTCCGCACTGCGACCCGGCCGTCAACGAGTACGACTGGATCTACGGCACACGCAAAGACAAAGTCGAAGTGGTCTGGCCGATTACCGGGCGCGGTCACTCCCAGTAGAACCGAAGTTCGAAGTCTGACGTTTCAAGTCTGAAGTTCAGAAGTCTGAAATTGGAAGTCTGAGGATGAGCATGGATAGGCGACATTTCTTCAAGACCGGCGGCATGGCGCTCGCCGGATTCGGCCTCGCCGGCTGCGGCCCCAAGAAAGTGATCCAGACGGCGCCGACACGGCAGGCCGTACCCGCGTTCGCGCCGCGGCCCGCGATTGACTTGACGCCTCCCCGTATCACGTGGGATCGGGTCATCCGGACGACCATCGGCTTGCGCCCTCACCGCGACTCTGGCTTCGTCCTCAAGGGGATGAAGTTCGATGACAAGACAGTCATCCACGACTACGGCTTCGGTGGGGCCGGCATGTCGCTGGCCTGGGGCTGCGGAGCGATGGCGGCCGACATGGCGCTCGAACAAGGAGACCGGCGTGCGGCGGTGCTCGGTTGTGGTTCGCCGGGCCTGACCGCAGCGCGACAGCTCCAACGCCGCGGCTTCGCCGTGACGATCTACACGCTGGCTGTGCCGCCGTACACCACGTCAAACATGTCGTCCGCCGGCTTCACGCCAACCGCGGGGCTGGTGTCCGCGGAGCAGCGCACGCCGGCGTGGGACGCGCAGTTCAGGCAGGCGGCAGAGATCTCATACCGGCAGCTCCAGCTCCTCGCCGGCGCCCCCGGCTACGGCGTCTACTGGATCGACAACTACAACGCCACAGACGATCCGACTCTTCCTGTGGGCGGAGGTCCTGACGGAGATCTGGTTCCTGAGCACCTGCGGACTGGACGCGACCGGGAAGTGCTGGGCCCGGGCGAACATCCGTTTCCAACCAAGTACGCCATCCGCACGCAGGCATTGGCGATCGAGCCGTCGATCTATCTCGACGCGCTGGTGCGCGACTTCCTGCTCTTCGGCGGCAAGATCGTCATCCGCAAGTTCGACACGCCGCGCGATCTCATGTCGCTGAACGAGCCGGTCATCATCAATTGCACAGGCTTGGGATCAAAAACACTCTTCAACGACGACGAGCTCGTGCCGATCAGAGGGCAGCTGACCGTGTGCATCCCGCAGCCCGAAGTGCACTATCGGGCGTCGGGCCGTCTCCTGAACAGCACTATCAACGCGAGCATAAATCCGCGAAGCGACGGGCTCGTCATTGGCAACATGCAGGAACGCGGAAACTGGTCGCTCGAACCCAATGAGGAAGTGCGTCAGCAGAACGTGAGCGCGGCCATCGCGTTTTTCGCAGCGATGCGCGCTCCGACCGGCGGAGTCCGGCTCACGCGATCCGCGCCGGTACGGGCCACGCCGAGCCTGGAAAGCTTCTACGGAGAGGAATCCTAGTAACGAAGATTCGCTCGTCCGCACGAGCTTTTGCTCGGCAGTCTGAGGCGAAGCTTCGTTACAAACCCTATTTCGCGAGCGGAGTCGGCCGGACCTGGAACTTCACAACTTTTGGTTTTGTACCTTTGCCGCCTTCCTGGTGCCAAGGCGTGTACATCGAATAGCTCGACCAGAACCCACGACCCTTCCATCTTGCATTCGGGTCATCGATCCGTCCTGATCCCGCGCGAGCGGCCAATCCCAGCGGATAAGGAACGCGCAACGTCAACGTCGTCATCTGACCGCCTTGCGGCATCACTACGAAGAACGAGTGTGCGTTGACATCGCCGGCAAGCACCACGTCCTTTCCGAGACCGTCGCGATCGGTCTCGGTCATGTACAGCATGTCCGTGCTGGAATAATCGGCGCCGCCGTGGAACGTGGGGCCGGGTTTCCTGTACACCGCCCATCCTTCGGGGCACTGCTGCCCGGTGGCGTCCGGTCCATTCCGCACTTTGCACTTGCGGCGATCGAAACTCAGGATCCGGCGATCGAAACTCAGGATCCGATGAGCGCCGCGCCAGTTCTGCCAGACCAGCCCGTTGCTGTCGATCGCCACGCCCCCCCGAAACCGGGCAGCGGCATTTTGTCAGGCGGCGGTACGTAGACTTCCGCTTTACACGTTTGCGGCGGGTTCGCGCCGAGCTCGATGCGCACGAGCTTCGTGTCCCTGGCGCCGATTCCCGAGCACCACAGGCTCCCAACGATTGGATGGATCGCATCTCCCGTAACATCCGAACTCGATCCGGTGGTCCTTCTTCGGATCGATCGGTTCCTTGGGCTCGGTCCACTCGCTGATCTTGCCGTCGCCGTTCGTGTCGAGCACGGCCGGACACCAACCCTGCGACGCTTGGGCGTCGTGGGTTTTGTCGAACGCGACCGCATCGGCAGTTGATCGCGCGGAAGTACGACGGCCACCGACGGCGCGGTCCGGGCCGGCCCCCGGTCATGACGGAGATTCGGCAATTGGTGGTGCGGATGGCAACGGAGAATCGCGACTGGGGCTACACACGAATCCAGGGAGTCCTCGCCAACCTGGATCATCACGTCGCACGGGGCACCATCGCGAACATCCTCAAGCAGCATGGGATCGAGCCGGCGCCGGAGCGTCAGCGGCGGACGACCTGGCAGGAGTTCTTGAAACGCACTGGGACGTTCTCGCCGCCGCGGATTTTTTCACGGTGGAGGTGTGGACCTGTAGTGGGCTCACGCGATTCGCCGTGTTATTCGTGATCGAGTTGGCGACGCGACGGGTCGAGATTACCGGCGTGATGTCAGAGCCGGATAGCGCCTGGGTGCTGCAATGCGGACGTCAGGTCACCGACGCCGTCGATGGATTCCTCATCGGGAAGCACTTCCTGCTGCACGATCGCGATCCATTGTTCGGCGATGCGTTTCGGGAGACGCTGGCGGCCGCCGGCGTTCAGACGGTCCGCCTGCCACCTCGCTCGCCGAATCTCAACGCGTTCGCCGAGCGCTTTGTGCGGACGATCAAGGAATCGTGCCTCGATCGCGTGATCCTCATGGGCGAAGCCTCGTTACGCCGGGCGATCCGCGAGTTCGTCGCGCACTATCACGGCGAACGGAACCATCAGGGCCTTCAGAATCAACTCATCACGCGCCCGGTCGCACATCGCCAGGACGGACCCATCGCGTGTCGTGATCGTCTGGGTGGCCTGTTGAAGTACTACCACCGGCCAGCCGCGTGACCCTGCCCGAGTGACCCTCGGATGATCCTTCCGTTTAAAACCGTGCCCACACGAACACAGATCTCTCGAACTGCCTCAGGCCACCGTCCGAGTGTGTTCTGGCTCAGAATTTCGAACGACCTCGCGAGTCGACGCGGTTGCAGGCCGAGCCGATGCAAGCCGATCGAGTTGTTGGACATTACGGGATTCCCTTGCTGGCAGTGTTCGACCGACCGACAACCGTCGCCTTGAAGTGGACCAAGAGCGGTGAGGTCACGGAATGGAATCCGCTATTTGCCGGCGTGGCCCTGGATCTGGGTCTGGGGATCGAGCTCTGTTGGCCCGCGAGTCCGGAACAAAAAGGATCGATCGAACACCTGGTCGGCTGGATAAAAGGGTCGTTCTTCAAACAACGACGGTTTCTCGACGACGCCGATCTGCTCGCGCAGCTCGCCGAGTGGCACACCGAGGTCAATACCCAGTGCCCCTCGCGCGCGACGCGCGTCATTCCGCGGTCCGACTTAAGGACGAGCGCCCGCGACTGCGGGCGCTGAAGATTGCGCCAGCCGATCTCGCGCTGCGGGTGCCGGTCGTGGTCGGGCCGACGGCGGAGGTCGTGCATGACACGCATTCGTACTCGATGGCGGCTGATGCGATGGGGATTGCCGGGACGCTGTTTCTGTATCGCGATCGGGTCCGCATCGTGGCCGGCCGCTTCACCGCCGTGCATCGGCGCCTCTTTGAGCGCGGGGCCAAGTCGACGCTGCCGGAGCATCGGGCCGAACGCGTCGCGGCGGTCTCCGGGAAGCGCGCCAAGCGCTATCTGCAGCGGGAGCATGTGCTCGCGCTCGGCCGACCGGCGCTGGAGTACCTCACCGAGCTCACGCATCGTCGGCCCCGGATCTGGATTCG
>QHWB01000108.1:929-4587 GCA_003222395.1 Acidobacteriota bacterium | reverse complement strand
TTGATCCGACGCCACGGCATTAGGCGGGAAAAGCGGAGCGCGACCAGGAAGTGGTCAAGGCGCGTCGGGAAGATTTTGTACATTTTCCCGACATTCGACAGTCTTACGACCGTCCGCTCAGACATAGTCGATTAAAACTGGGTTCGACCGTGCGAAGAAGGACCCACCGACACCGAAAAGGCCGATCGACAGAATCGTCGTGACCAGTAGGTTTGTTAAGCCAGAAAGGCGGCCCTGGATCAGCATGCTCTCATAGGCGCGTAGCGTCCGATTCTGATAACTCTGTTGTTCACTTAGCAGCAATGTCGGCAGTGACGAGAACCACCTGGATCCACATGGCGAAGCGCTGAGCCCACAAGATCGCGGCGCGGACCGGGCTTGCCACGGCCGGCAATAGCATCACCGCGCAGTCGGAGTGGCGAAGCAGATCGAGCGGAGGAGCTGGCGGAAGCGGTGGGCTGGCTGGCTCGCCCGTCACGACGTTTCGCGCTTCACTGCGGTAATGTATAAATCTAGTCCTAAGACCCTGCCGATATTGTTCAGACAATTTTCCCGTGGGATGAACAGGATCCGGCCCGGCAGCCAAAAGCTATCGAAGTTTTGGACGTCTATGCATACTCGCGAAAAGCCGGCGAACAAGCGGCCTGCTTCCTGGCGCGTCACGTAGTCCGTATGAGGAGCTGCTTCACCGACAGAGTTGGTGTCGTACATTGCGCGCACGTCTTCGCCGCTGAGAACCTTTGCCTTTCTCCTGTTCAACCATTCACGCCAGCGCGGCAGAGTGACGCGCACGATTTGTCTAAACGAGTGGCGGTTATACAACATGATAATGGAGCGTCCACCGAGCTTCAGCACGCGATGCACCTCAGCGATCGCTCTTTGAAGATTGCCGGTGTGGTGTAGACAGCCGATCGAGTAAACATAGTCGAAAGTTTCCGCGTCGTAAGGCATTTCGAGCGCGGAACCTTCCCGGACGTTGGGCTGACGGCCGAGCTGCTGGAGTCTGTAGCGCATCATCATGACGGGTCCGGGCGAGATGTCGAGGCCGTGATAGTCCGCACCTCGTTCGACCAATCGCTGACCGAGCGTGCCATATCCCAAGCCTATTTCGAGCACTTTCTTGCCGTTCAGCGCATAGGGCGTGACGTAGTCCATCAGGTATGGGTACATTCCAAAGTACGCGTCATCGAAACGGCGGAGGCTCTCGGTTGTGACATCGGTGATGCCGATCGCTCGCGCCAGACCAGTCCCACACAGTTCATTCCAGAATTCGGCGTTTCGACGATCAAGCGATCGCTGTGAGGAGTCGTCGACGGCAGTTTCCATGAGTCAATTCGTTGAGTCGAACTGGTTTGTGGCGGTCACAATGAACATTGATGCGGTCAAGGAGAGTGAAATTCGATGAGTTCACGGCGGGATGAGGCACTTCATGACGACCGTCCGCTCAGACATAGTCGATGAACACCGGCTTCGATCGCGCGAAGAAGTAGCCGCCGATTCCGAAGAGCCCGATGGACAGACCGGTCACGATCAGCAGGTTCGTGAGGCCGGGAAAGCGGCCCAGGATCATCGTGCTCTGATACGCGATGATGAATTGCGCCATCGGATTCAACGCCAGCAAAGGTCTGAGACTCTGCGGCACCATCTCAGGCGTGTAGGCAATCGGCGAGAGAATCATGATCATCATCATGAGCAGGTTGATCAGATTCGGCAGATCCCTGAAGACAAGATTTACCAGCGCCAGAATCCACAGCAGCCCTGTCAGGGCGAGCACGTGCAGCGCCCAGATTGCGGGCAGGAAGACGATCGTCCACGGCAAGGTGCGCATCGCGATCGATGCCAGGAGAATGACGGCGAGTCCGACCACCATCGTCACCTGACTCAGGAGAACTGCTTTCGCCGGCGCGAGATCGATCGGGAAGACGGTGTTGCTCAGCACCGCCTTGTTGGACATACCGCGCCGGTGAGAGGCCGGGTACGCGCACATGGAAGATCAGCAGATAAACAACCGCGTAGATGGCGAGCATCATCAGCGGCGTCAAGACAGCCCACCCGAGGCCGAAGATCGATCCGGCATACCGAGAGGTCAATTCACTGCGCGTAATCCGCCAGAGCAGCCTGAAATGCGTGCCGAGATATTGCCCGGAATGATTGACACGAGACAATTTCATTTCATGGGCCTGTGTCGATCCACCTACGTCGCGATCAGCGCGCCGGTGATGCGCTCAGCGGACCGGCCATCGCCGTACAGGAGAGGCCTCGTTGTCGCCGGCCGGAACGACGCAACAGCATCGACGATCGCGTCCGTGCGTGCGCCTGCCAGGGTGTTCCAGCCCGTTTGAACGGTTTCGACCCACTCAGTCTCCTCGCGCAGCGTCACGCACGGCACACCGAGCCAGTACGCTTCCTTTTGCAGTCCGCCGGAATCGGTCAGGATGAGACGCGCGGACTGCGCCAGCCGCACGAGATCCAGATAGCCCACCGGATCGATCACACGGACGCTGGCTCTCAGAGTAACTGGGCCGTGGAGCCGGGCAAGCGCTCCGCGCGTTCGGGGATGGATCGGAAGAACAATGGTCTCTTCAACCCGATTGAACGCCGACAAAATGTCGCGTAAGTGGACGAGGTTGTCGGTATTCTCCTGGCGGTGAATGGTCGCCAACAGGTAGCTGTGTTCCTTGAGTGCCAGCCGTTTCAAGATGTTGGAGGATTCGCGTGCGCGTTCGAGTGTTCGCTGCAGCACATCGGCCATGACATCGCCGACGAGATGCACGCCGACCGTGATGCCCTCCGCGGCAAGGTTATCGAACGCGGTCTGGCTGGGGCAGAACAGGAGATTCGAGAGATGGTCGGTGACTACCCGATTGATCTCCTCCGGCATTGCTCTGTTGAAAGAGCGCAGGCCCGCTTCGACGTGCGCGACTCGCTGGTGCAGCTTGGCAGCCGCCAGCGCGCCAGCGATCGTGGAGTTGGTATCACCGTAGACGAGCACCCAATCGGGTCTCTCTTTCGACAGGACTTCTTCGATTCCGGCCAGCATCGCGCCGGTCTGCGCGCCGTGCAGCCCCGAGCCGATTCCCAGGTTGTAGTCGGGAGCCGGAAGCGCCAACTGCTCGAAGAAAATGGCCGACATCTCGTCGTCGTAGTGTTGGCCTGTATGAACGAGAAGCTCGGTATGGCTGGCCCGTCGCAACGCGTGGCTGACCGCGGCGGCCTTGATGAACTGCGGGCGGGCGCCGACGATAGTGACGACTTTCATGAGTCGAGCCGCGGCGCAGCGTCGATCACGTTGGCTCGTTGACGCGCGACGGAACCCCGGCGCCTCCGCGGTACCGTGCTCCGCACGCCGCGCATGTCGCATCGAGCGGCGGCTTCACCGCCGCCGCCAACTTCACTCCGCACTCGCACATCCACCCGACCACGCGCGCCGGATTCCCGACGACGAGCGCGTAGTCGGGCACGTCCCTGGTCACGACCGATCCCGCGCCGACGAACGCGTAGCACCCGATCGTGTGGCCGCACAGGATCGTGCTGTTCGCGCCGAGGCTGGCGCCGCGCTTGACGAGCGTCCGCTGATATTCGCTTTTGCGAGGCACGTGACTGCGCGGGTTGATCACGTTGGTGAACACGATCGACGGCCCGCAGAACACGTCGTCTT
>QHWB01000108.1:0-871 GCA_003222395.1 Acidobacteriota bacterium | reverse complement strand
GTAGCACGACTCGTGGGCGAAGTACTCAGCCACGGGCCTCGCCCAGAATCGGATGGAGGTGCGCCGCGACGACGGCGGGCTCGGTGCGGCGGATCCGAGCCGTGAGCTCGATGGCCGGCCGGCCCTCGTCGATGCCGAAGCCGCCGCCGGCCAGGACATCGGCGTACACCCGCGTGTGCAAATCGGCGAACCCTTCGCTGAACTCCACGTCGTGTCCGTCGACCGTGATCGATCGGAACGTCGTCTTCACGCCGGGCTCCGCTGGAAACGGCAGGTCTGCGCGGTCGGTCGAGAGGAACCAGCGGACGCGCGCGCGCTCGAGATCCAGAAATCCGGCGGTGCGGCGCGCGTCGCGGACGTGGACCTCGCAGCCGCCGGCTGGGCCGAAGAGCCATAGCAGCAAATCGAAGAAATGAACGCCGATGTTCGTCACGATGCCGCCGGACCGCTCCTCCGATCCCTTCCACGACTGGTCGTACCACCGGCCGCGGGCCGTCACGTACGTCAGCGACACGTCGTGCCGGCGCGACGCGGATTCCGATCGCAGTCGATCGCGCAGCGCCATCAGCTGTGGGTGCAGGCGCAGCTGCAGGACGGTGTGCACGCGCCCGCCGGTTTCCTCCTCGAGCTCCTTCAGCGCGTCGAGATTCCAGGGATTGATGACCAGTGGCTTCTCGCAGATGGCGTCAGCGCCGACGCGCAGCGCCAGGCGGATGTGCGCGTCGTGAAGATAGTTCGGCGAGCAGATGCTGACGTAGTGGACGCGGTCGGCCTCCGGTCCGCGGCGCAGCTTCTCCAGATGCCGATCGAAGCGCTCGATCTCGGTGAAGAAGCGGACGTCGAAGGAGTACCGATCGAGCACGCCGACCGC
>QHWB01000020.1 GCA_003222395.1 Acidobacteriota bacterium | reverse complement strand
CGGTCGCCTCGAACGCCGCGGGATCGAGCGGAATTTGCCCGGGTTTCATGCCGCGCGCCTGCAAATCGGCGGCCGCGCGCTCGAGGAGTTGCTGGGCTTCCATCTGCACGAGCGATTTCGGCAGCTCGAGCGGCGTGCGATCGAGGAGCGCCTGCAGCACCTGCGCCTTCACGCGCGCCTCGATGCGCTTGTTGGTTTCGCGCTCGACATTGGCGCGGATTTCGCTTCGCATCTTGGCGACATCGCCCTCGGCGATGCCGAGCGACTTGGCGAACGCCGCGTCCACCTCCGGCAGCCGCGGCTCTTCCACGCTCTTCACGCTGAGCTCGAACGACGCGCGCTTGCCGGCGACTTCCTTGCCGTGGTAATCGGCGGGGAACGTGAGCTCGAAAGTTTTCGTCTCGCCCGCGCGCATGCCCTGCGCCGCGGCGTCGAATTCGGGCAGCATGCGCCCCTCGCCGAGCGCGAACACGAAGTTCTCGCCTTTACCACCGGCGAAGGGCTCGCCGTCGATCGTGCCGCTGAAATCCACCGTCAGCCGCTCGCCCTCCTTTGCCGCGTGCTCGACGCTCACGAAGCGCACGCGCTGCTTGCGCAGGATGCCGATGGTCTTGTCCACGGCCGCGTCGTCGACCGCCACCTGCGGCCGCTCGATCGTGACGCCCGCTAGATCGCCGAGCTTTACTTCCGGGTAGACCTCGAACGTGGCGCTGAACTCGAGCGCCGCCGTATCGCCGCCGTCTTTCTTCTCGATGCGCGGAAAGCCCGCCACCTTGAGATTCGCTTCCTTGACCACATCGGTGAACGCTTTTTGCACTGCATCGCTCAGCACTTCCGAGCGCACCTGCGGCCCGTAGGTCTGCGCGATCAGCTTGAGCGGCACCTTGCCCGGCCTGAACCCGGGCATCTTCACGTTGCGCGCGAGTTTCTTCAGACGAGTGTCGACCTCGCGCTCGATCTCCGCCGCGGGCACTGACATCGATACGCGTCGCTCCAGCGTACCCAGCGTTTCCACGTTGGCCATTCCTTATTGATCCGCCGTTGCGACCATTACCTGTTGGTGCGAAGGGAGGGACTCGAACCCACACGCCTCGCGGCGCCAGCTCCTAAGGCTGGTGCGTCTACCAGTTCCGCCACCCTCGCCGCTCGAACTACCAAAAAGCGCGAAAAAAACAACGTATTATACCTTTCGGTCCCATGCCGGTCGGCCATTACGAGAACTTCCCGGTCGCCTCGCTGCTCCTGCCCCGGCGACTGCGGCCGCCGGTCGAAATCATCTATCGCTTCGCGCGTAGCGCCGACGACATTGCCGACGAAGGCGCCGCCGCAGACGATGTACGGCTATCGAGATTAAGCGTCTACCGGAGCGAGCTCGGGCGCATCGCCGGCGGCCAGCTTCCCGACGCGCCGCTCTTTCACGACGTAGCGAGAATCGTGCGCGAATACGGCCTGCCGCTCGGCCTATTCCGCGATCTCATCGACGCCTTCGCACAAGATGTGACCAAGAAACGCTACGCGAGCTTCGCGGAGCTCGCCGATTACTGTCGCCGCTCGGCGAATCCGGTGGGACGGCTTCTGCTGCACTTATTCAAACGCACGTCTGAAACCGATCTCGCCGCCTCCGACGCGGTGTGCTCGGCGCTGCAGCTCATCAACTTCTGGCAGGACGTGGAGCTCGATTTTGCCAAGGGCCGCATCTACCTGCCGCAGGACGAAATGGCGAGCCACGGCGTGAGCGAGCGCCACATCGCCGAGGGCCGCTGCGATGCCGCCTGGCGCTCGCTGCTCGTGTTCCAGGTGAACCGCAGCCGGGAAATGATCCTGCGCGGCCAGCCGCTCGCGCGCTCGCTCCCCGGGCGCATCGGCCTCGAGATCCGCGCCACGATCCAGGGCGGCCTGCGGATTCTCGAGAAGATCGAGCGCGTCGACTTCGATGTCTTTCGGCGCCGCCCGGTGCTCGGCGCCTTCGATTGGCCGCTCGTGCTGCTGCGAGCAGCATGACGCCTGACGAGTACTGCCGGCAGAAAGCTGCCGCCAGCGGCTCGAGCTTCTACTACTCGTTTCTTTTCCTGCCCGGCGAGCGCCGGCGTGCCA
The DNA here is from genome assembly GCA_003222395.1 of Acidobacteriota bacterium. GTDB lineage: Bacteria > Acidobacteriota > Vicinamibacteria > Vicinamibacterales > CAVVIG01 > Gp6-AA45. The sequence continues at coordinate 4,533 of QHWB01000020.1, read as the reverse complement.
TCACCGCGCTCTATGCCTTTTGCCGCGAGGTCGACGACGTCGTGGACGAAGGCATGGAGCCGCAGCTCGCCGCCGCCAAGCTCGCGTGGTGGCGCGCCGAGGTGGCGAATCTATTCGCCGGCCAGCCGCAGCATCCGGTGACGCGCGCGCTCGAGCCGCACCGCGACAAGTACGGCTTGAGCGCCGCGCATTTGAACGAGATCATCGACGGCATGCAGATGGATCTCCAGCAGTCGCGCTATCTCGACTGGGCGGGGCTCGAAGCGTATTGCTATCGCGTGGCGAGCGTCGTCGGCCTCCTCGCCGCGGGCATCTTCGGCTACCGCGATGCGCGCACGCTCGACTACGCAAAGCATCTCGGCATCGCCTTCCAGCTCACCAACATCATCCGCGACGTCGGCGAAGACGCGCGCAAGAACCGCGTGTACTTGCCGGTCGAGGATCTGCGCCGCTACGGCGTGCCGGCTGCCGACATCCTGCAGGCGCGCGAGACGCCCGCCTTCCGCGAGCTCATGCAATTCGAGGCCGAGCGCGCGCGCGGTTATTACGCAGCGGCGATGTCGGCGCTGCCGCCGGCCGATCGCCGCGCGCAGCGTCCGGGACTCATCATGGCGGCGATCTACCGCGCGCTCCTCGAGGAGATCCAGCGCGACGGCTTTCGCGTGCTCACGCAGCGCACTTCGCTTACGCCGCTTCGCAAATTCTGGATCGCGTGGCGCACCTGGGTCGCGGCGTAGGGCGACGCGTCGCCATCGTCGGTGCCGGCTACGCTGGCATGGCGGCGGCGGTGTCGCTCGCCGAGCGCGGCGTGCAGGTGACGGTGCTCGAATCGGCCGCCGTGCCGGGTGGACGGGCACGGCGCGTTGAGTCGCAGGGCCACGCGCTCGACAACGGTCAGCACATCCTGATCGGCGCCTACCGCGCGCTCTACGAGCTCATGCGCACGGTGGGCGTGGCAGTGAACGCCGTGCTGCGCCTGCCCCTCGAGGTGCGCTACGCCGGGCGCTTCCATTTGCGCCGCGGCGCGTTCGGCCTCGCGGGCGCCCTGCTCACCGCTCGCGGCATGCCGCTCGCCGAGCGGCTCGGCGCCGCGCGCTTCGTCGCGCGGCTGCGGCGCACGCGCTTGCGCCTCGCGACCGACATGAGCGTGAGCGAGCTCCTTGCGCAGGAGGGCCAGGGCGCGCGCATCGCTCACTATCTTTGGCACCCGCTGTGCGTCTCGGCGCTCAACACCCCGCCGCAGCTCGCCTCGGCGAACGTCTTTCTCGCCGTGCTGCGCGACACGCTCGGCGCGGGCGCCGCGGCGAGCGATCTCGTGCTGCCGCGCGTGGATCTCTCGCGCCTTTTCCCCGAGCCGGCGGCCGACTTCGTACGCGCACACGGCGGCGAATTGCGGCTGCAATCGCCAGTGAAAGATCTCGGCGCGCTGCGGCAGTCGTACGACCAGGTGATCATCGCCGTCGCCCCGCATCAGCTTAAAACGCTGATCGCCGATGCGCCCGAGTACTCGTACCAGCCGATCTACACCTGCTATCTGCAATACGCTGATAGCGTGCGTCTGCCGTTTCCGATGCTCGGGCTGGCTGACGGCTTGGTGCAGTGGGTGTTCGATCGCGGCACGCTGCTCGGTGAGCAAGGCCGCCTCGCGTGCGTCATCAGCGCGCAGGGCGATCAGCAGCAGATGGCGCTCGAGGAGATCGCGGAGCGCTGCCATCGCGAGCTCGCCACCGCGCTCGGCGGGCTTGGCAGGCCGCAATGGTGGCGCGTCATCGCGGAAAAGCGCGCGACGATCACCTGCTCGCCCGGGCCGAAGCCGTTGCCCTCCGCGATTCCGGGCGTGCAATTCGCCGGCGATTACACCGATCCCGACTATCCGCCGACGCTTGAAGCTGCCGTACGCAGCGGCGTTCGTGCGGCGTCATCCATTTTGGAGCCCGCGCGTTAAGCGAGGAATAAAATGGCCATTGTGTATAGCAAGATCCTGCTGAAGAACCCGCGCTTGCCGCACCTCGCGGTAGAGGTCGATGCGCTGGCGGATACCGGTTCGCTCTACCTTTGCATCCCGGAGCACATCCGCGCCAAGCTACAGCTCGACGTTATCGGTGAAAAAGAACTGCTACTCGCCGACTTCTCAGTGAGAAAGCTGCCTTATGCGGGTCCAATAGAGCTGCGATTCAAGAACCGCGTTGCGTTTACCGGCGCAGTGGTGTTAGGCGATGAAGTCCTCATCGGCGCGATCCCGATGGAGGACATGGATCTCGTAATCGTTCCACGAACGCGCACTTTGGACGTAAATCCCGCGAGCCCGGATATCGCGAGAGCGATCCTGAAGCAAAACAGAATTACGTACTTAGTACAGAATTCAGAGGTTGCGCAGTAGCTGCACCGCCTGGTCGACGCGCTCGACCGCAAGCACTTCCAGGCCGCTGATCTTCGCCTTCGGCTGATTTGCCCGCGGGATGATCATTTTCGCGAAGCCGAGCTTCGCCGCTTCGCGCAGGCGCTCCTGCCCGCGCGGCGCGGGCCGCACTTCGCCGGCAAGGCCGATCTCGCCGAAGACGGCGAGCTTTTCGGCGATCGGCCGGTCGGTGAGCGAGGAGACGACGGCGAGTGTCACGGCGAGATCGGCGGCCGGCTCGGCGATGCGTACGCCGCCCACGGCATTGACGAAGACGTCCTGCTCCCAGGTGGCGATGCCGGCGTGCCGGTGCAGCACCGCGAGCAGCATGGCGAGGCGGTTCTGTTCCAGCCCGACGCAAAGGCGGCGCGGATTGGGCGCGTGCGCCGCATCGACGAGCGCCTGGATCTCCACCAGCAGCGGCCGCGTGCCTTCAATGGTTGCGAGCACGCATGACCCCGCAACCGATTTCTCGTGCGTGGACAAAAACAAGGCAGACGGGTTGCTCACGCCGCGCAGGCCTTTGTCGGTCATGGCGAAGACGCCGAGCTCGTTCACCGCGCCGTAGCGGTTCTTCACCGCGCGCACCAGGCGGAAGGCCGAGTTCGGATCCCCCTCGAAATAGAGCACCGTGTCGACGATGTGCTCGAGCACGCGCGGGCCGGCGATGGCGCCTTCTTTCGTCACGTGGCCGATGAAGATGAGCGTGGTGCCGCTGCGCTTGGCGTGGCGCGTGAGCTGCGCCGCGCACTCGCGCACCTGGGCGACCGAACCCGGCGCCGACTGCAGCGTCTCGGACCAGAGCGTCTGGATGGAATCCACTACCGCTACGCGAGGGCGTGTCGCTTCGAGCGCCGCGATGATGCGCTCGAGCTGTGTTTCGGCCAGCAGCCGCAGCGTGCCGGATTGCAGCGCGAGGCGCCGCGCGCGCAGCGCTACCTGCTCGGCCGATTCCTCGCCGCTGATATAGAGCGCGGGGAGCGACGCCGAGAGTGCGTGCAGCGCCTGCAGGAGCAGCGTCGACTTGCCGATACCCGGGTCGCCGCCAAGCAGCGCGACCTGCCCGGGGGCGAGGCCACCGCCGAGCACCCGATCGAGCTCGGCGACGCCGCTCGTCGTGCGCTCGAGTTCTGCGGCGGGCACCGCGTCGAGCATGAGCGGCTTCGCCGCTTCGGCGGCGTAGCGATGCGCCGGGCCCTTCTCGACCGTCGTTTCGCTCAGCGTGCCGGCCGCGCCGCAGGAGGGGCAGCTGCCGAACCATTGCAGCGCGGAGGCGCCGCATTCGGCGCAGACGTAGGCCGTTTTCGCCTTCGCCACGCTATTGCACCTCTACGACGGGCACGCGCGGCGCGAGCGCGCAGAGGAGCTCGTAGCTGAGCGTGCCGGCGGCGGCCGCGACCTCGTCCGCGGAAAGCGCCTCGCCCCACAGCGTCACCGGCGCGCCGATGCCGGCCTGCGGCATATCGCTCAAGTCGACCGCGATCATGTCCATCGATACGCGACCAACGATGCGGGTGCGCCTGCCGTTGACAAGCACCGGCGTGCCGGCGCCCGCGTGGCGCGGATAGCCGTCGGCGTAGCCGCAGGCCACCACGCCGATGCGCATGTCGCGCTCCGCGCGATAGCCAAGGCCGTAGCCGACGCCTTCGCCGCGCGCGAGCTCCTGCGTCGCGATGATCTCCGAGGCGAGCGTCATCGCCGGCTTCAGACCCAGCGCCTCGGCACTGCGGTCGGCAAACGGCGAACAGCCATAGAGCATGATGCCGGGGCGCACCCAGTCGGCGTGGGTCTCGGGAAAGCGCACGAGCGCCGCGGAATTGGCGAGCGAGCGCGGACCGGAGAAAGATTTTGTGAGCGCGGCGAAGCGCTCGAGCTGCGCGCTCACGCCCGTTGCACCATCGGCGTCGGCGAAATGGGTCATCAGCGTGATGGTGTTTACCCCCGGATGTGCGCGCAGCGCCTGATAGCCGGCCTGCACATTCGCCGTGGTGAAGCCGAGGCGGTTCATGCCGCTGTTCACCTTGAAGTAAACATCGACCGGCCGCGCCAGCGCCGCGAGCAGCGCGATTTGGCCGGGCTGGTGAATCACCGGCGTGAGCTCGTATTCGCCGAGCAGCGCGACGTCGGCCGCGGTG
>QHWB01000019.1 GCA_003222395.1 Acidobacteriota bacterium | reverse complement strand
GAGCTGATGGCTCCGAGCACGCCGTCCTTGTTCGACACCGCCTGCGTGAAGGTCTTCAACACCTTGCCGTCGGCGGGCGAATCGATCACCTTGACGGTTAGCTGGTAGCCGGTCGCTGATGGCTCGATCATGCTGGACACGACGTACTGGAACCCGTCACGGATGGCGAACAGCCGCGCCGTTTGTTCGTCGATACGGGTACCCGGCTTGAATCGCGTGTCGCGCGCCTGAATGTCGGATCGTTTCAGCGCGTTGATGAACGAGGCGCGCTCCAGGTTTCCTTCCAGCGTCGGCTCAACCGCGTCGGTGAAGATCGGGTCGTTCGTCCCGCACGACATTTTTGTGCGTAACCTTCCGGGCGAGCAGCAGCTCGTTCTTAAACCGCTTCTTCGCGTCGGCCGAGGCGCTGCCGCGCCGCGCGTCGGTGCGGATCACTTTCACCGCGACGGCGACACTCAGTTCTGCGTCCCAAGCCTGGTAGACAGCGCCCATGCCGCCAGCACCGAGCAGCTTGATGATGTGATAGCGCGCGCCGAAGGCCTGGCCAGCGCCAGCAGCCCGCCGACCGCCCGGACACGGTCGTGGACAGGGCCAACGCTGTCAAGCACGGTCGTCCCACTGACCGTCGTCGCCCCGAACGTCGCCGCAGGCGGTAACCCGGTGGTATCAAACTGGATGACCCGCACGACCGTGGTCTGCACAAAGTCGCCGCCACAGGCGTTGCACTGGCGGGCGGACGGCGGGTGCGACTGGCCGCAGCGGGGACAAACCATGGGCAAGTTGCTGATGAAGAGACGATTATCGCGCCGACCTTACCCAGCGCCAAGGGGTATTGCTGGAGTGCGGCGGCGCGAAATCAAGCTGTCCGGAGACGAGGTTCTTTCACGCCCAGCTGACATTCTGAGCGGTCGACGGCAACCTGCCGCGTACAGCGTGGCACGCAAGGACAGATCGTTATATCAGGCGATTCGATGGCGGGTGCTCTATGCAGCGCTGGGCTACGGACGCGTCAGGCCGCTGAGGCACCAGTTGCGAAAGTCGTCCCAGATGGCCCGCCCACTCACGCACGCAGATTGGGTTTCCAGCAGGCACAGGTCGAGCAACCGCCTTCGGACGGGAAAGGGCAAGGACACCTGGATGATGGGCGGCGGCGAGATCATTGCTTCTTTCCTTGACGAAGAGACCATCGACAAATTCATCATCGGTGTTATCCCGACGTTCATCGGCGAGGGTATTCAAAACTACACATCTCGCGCGCCCGTACTGCGCAGGCCCGCTCAAATGCGCCTGACGGTGGCTGCCCTCCGGTCAAGCCGTCTTCACCGCTCCCCAGAATCCCGCCTTTCGCCCCTCGTACCTCGTTGCCCGCTGTTCCGGAATCCCGAGTTGGGCCACGAGTTGGGCACGAAGTCCGCTGAAGGCAACGTCGCCAGCGGCGGATCCGGCGCCGTCATCGCCGCGATTGTGGGAGGGAATTCTTTCCACAGGACGAGCATGATTGTCAGAGCCACGCCCGCCACGAGGAGCAGGACCACGCTCATCGCGAACGCCATTGGCGACTCGAACAACGCGAACAGGCCGAAGACGACGAACCACACGGGAATGATCGCCGTGCGGTTGAATAGCATCGACATGGTTGTCAACTTCTTTCATCGTGGTTTGCGGACGCGAGGAACGAGGACGGCCGTGGCCGTCCACACCGGACGAACCGACGTGTCGATTTCAGGCTGCGATCTTAAGGATCTTGGCGACTTGAGTGACCTCGTTTTGAACGTCGCACGGAATCGTGCGTGCGGGCCTGCCTACCCAACGAGTGGATTGCGGCCCTGAATGACGCGCATCAGGACGATGACGATCGCCACGACCAGCAGAACGTGGATCAAGCCTCCCATCGTGTACGACGTGACCACCCCAAGGAGCCACAGCGCCAATGCGACGGCCAAAATTGTTGAGAACATGTTGACCTCGGCCGCATGCTACGCGCTCGCGGGAGAATCGTGTGTTCCGTTGTGCACACCGGGTGTCATCGTCACATGTGTATCCTCGTCGTATGGGTAAGCGCACATCCAGTTTCAACGCGCGCGCGTTTCTCGACTCGGCCGGGCTGTCGAAGGAGATCGTGGAATACGCACGATCCGAGGCCATTTTCTCGCAGGGCGATCGCTGCAAGAGCGTGATGTACATCCAACGCGGCGGCGTGAAATTGTCGGTCCTCTCCAAAACGGGACGAGAGGCCGTGGTGGCGATGCTGGGGCCCGGCGAGTTCTTCGGCGAAGGATGCCTCGCGGGTCAACCATTCCGTATCGGCAGTGCGACCGCGATCACGCCCAGTACGATACTCGTGATCGACAAGGAGGAGATGGTCAAGGTGTTACATCAACAGCATGCGCTGTCGGACCGTTTCATCTCGCACATGTTGTCCCGAAACGGTCGCATCGAACAGGACCTGATCGATCAGCTCTTCAACTCCAGCGAGAAACGGCTGGCGCGGGCCTTGTTGCTGCTGGCGCGTTACGGCAAGCAGGCGAGGCCGCGACGAGTGGTGCCGAAGATTTCCCAGGAGACCCTGTCGGAAATGGTCGGGACCACGCGCTCGCGCGTGAATTTCTTCATGAACAAGTTCAAGCGGTTGGGATTCATCGACTACAACGGCGATCTCGACGCCGGCGTGGAGATCAACAGCTCGCTGCTCAGCGTCGTCCTGCACGATTGAGGAGTGGCGCGCATCACGTGCGGCGGCTCTCTTTCGAGCCTGTTTCGAGCCATCGTGTGCGACTCGCTGCGCGACGCAGCATTGCCGGACGGCAGGCCAGCGTCGGTGCCGTCGTGCACCCGTTCGCGGCGCCCACGCAGGCCGCACGATCCTCATCGTCAGCCGCAAGTGCGATAATCCAGAGTCTCAACACCAATGGCGCGGAAGAAACAACGCCATCCGTTCGACGCCCAGGCCTTTCTCGAGTCGACAGGCGTCGGCAAGCGCGTCATCACCTACGCGCGGCGCGAGGTCATCTTCTCCCAGGGCGATCCGTGCGACAGTGTCATGTACGTGCAGCGAGGCGGGGTCCAGCTGTCGGTCATTTCGCACGCAGGCAGGGAGGCGATCGTCGCCACGTTGAGGCGTGGCGATTTTCTGGGCGAAGGGGCGCTTGCGGGACATCCGGTTCGCTTGGAAACGGCCACGGCAACGCAGCCAAGCGCCGTGCTCGTCGTCCCCAAGCGACAGATGATCCGCCTGCTGCACAGCCACCACGCGTTTTCGGATCGATTCATCGCGCACATGCTGGCTCGAAACGCGCGCCTCGAGGCGGACCTGGTCGATCAATTGTTCAACCCGAGCGAGAAGCGGCTCGCCCGCACGCTGCTGTTGCTCGCACGGTACGGCAACAACAATAAGCCCCAACGGGTGCTGCCGACCGTCTCTCAAGAAACCCTCGCCGAAATGATCGGGACGACGCGGTCGCGCGTGAACTTTTTCCTCAACAAGTTCAGGAAGCTCGGGTTCATTGGCTATGATGCCCGCGGTCTCACGATCAATCCGTCCCTCCTGACCATCGTCGTCCACGACTGAGCGGCATCCGGTCGTGTGACGTGCCGCGTCGCCGCGGCTGTCCGTTCGTAGACGTCACGCTCCTGACATTCTGCACCGGCTAATCGTGTGCATTCGGGTACAGCCCGCTCGGCGGTATCCCTCTTAGGGTCGCTCCTGCCGGCCGTCCTCCTCGCAACGAACCTCGAGGCAGTCACTCGGGCGATACCGGCGGTGAGGGCTGCGGCGGAACGATAACGTCGGAAAGCGCTGCATGTGACGTTCAAGAAGGTCATGGCGATAGTTCTGTTGGTCACGGGTGTCCTCGTGGTCCTCGCCCTCGCCTACGCGTCGTACGTCGTGATGGGAGGCCCGGCCGATGTGCAATCGAGCACACGGATCAAACGAACAGCGGCGTAGACTGGAGCGGATTGCGCAGAACGCCAGGAGCCATGACATGTCGACCGAAGCCGTAGACCATCACCGAAAAGCAGCCGAACATTTTGAGCACGCCGCTCAGCATCACAGCGCGGCGGCAAGTCACTACGGGGCGGGGCGGTACGACCAGGCGTCCCGTGAGGCGTATCTCGCCCACGGTCACTACTTGCACGGCAGCAACCACGCCGCCGAGGCCGCGCGGCTGCATACGAGGCATTTCGGACAGAAGTAATACGCCGAAGGAAACCGCATTCACGCTGTCCGATTGGGCACACCTGACCGAACGTGTCGGCAGCTACAGTGCGAGTACACATGACACCGTCATTGAAGGAGAGACGGTGAAAACAACAATCGCGTTCGCGTTGGCGCTGACCGCCGTAGCCGCCTTCGCGCCTGCACCCGCGACGCTCAGGCCATGGAGGCTCAGCAGATTGAACAGCAATGGCTCGATTTACGACCTGGCCACGCGGAAGAAGGAATAGGCGAATCGAATGCTGAACATGAGAATCGACCTGCCACGGGTCCACATGGCGGGCTCGGACGCGCACCATAAGGCGCACCTCGAGGTCGGCCAGCATGGGTTCGCCCTGTTTCTGGCGCCGGATGCCGAAGCGCCGGTATTGGACATCGATGGCACTCTGGAACAACTCGACGGCGTCGTGCGCGAACTGCAAGGCGCCCTCGCGGCGAGGCGCATCGAATCGCGGGTGCGATGAAGGTGGTGCTCGCGCTGGACGAACGGCGCAAGGAGACGGAAATGACTCGGAATTCGAGCGGCGGAAATCTCTCGATCGATCACAAACTCCTCACCAAATCCTGGACGTCCGATGTCGAAGCGCTGGAAGCCTCCATCGGACGGTTTGCGGAACAAAGGCCGCTGACGAATGATTGTCGGGTCGTATTTTTCGAGATCGCCGGCGACGCGCACCTTCACGTCAACGTGACGCACCGACACCAGACCACGGCGGTGAGAGGTTGGGCCGGACCGGCGAACATGCCGGAAGGATTTGTTCACAATCGCATGTTCGGCGAGACGCCATCGGGCCAGATGCTGCGCCACATTCGCGAGATGGTTTTCGCAGAACGGATGTGATGGTGACGATCGCCTGCGTTTGATCGCGGCCACGCAGAGGCACAGTTCGCGTCCACATTGACGGTGTGCTTCGCCTCGCCGTTCATCGGTGTTCCAAATTGAACAGATCCCAGCGCGGATCTCGACCACAGTGAATGCTTCAACGATTCGGAGTCGCGAGATGCCGCGAGGCACGTCTACTGCGCATCTCTTCGCATCAAAGCCGGCCACACGCCCGAGGCGAGAATCAAATGCTGCATGAATTTGTCACGGCCTATGGCGATGCGATCATTGCGCGAGCGAGGGAGAAAGTTGGCCACCGGCGTCGGCCGCCAGTGTCGGCGATCGAACTCGAGAACGGAGTCCCCGTCTTCCTGACGCAGCTGTCAGAGACGCTCCGATGTGAAGCGACCGCCTCCCCATTTTCAGCGGAGGCGATTGGCGCGACCGCCGCCCGCCACGGCCGCGACCTGCTTGCCTTGGGGTTCAACGTGTCGCAGGTCGTCCACGACTATGGCGACATCTGCCAGGCAATCACCGAGCTCGCCCTCGATCAGAATGCGCCGATTGCCATAGAAGAATTCCACACGCTGAATCGCTGCCTCGACACGGCCATCGCGGAAGCGTTGACAGAGCACGCCCGCCTCACGGCGCAGCGAACTGGGACGGAGGAGACTGAGCGGCTGGGGCAGGTGGCGCACGAACTTCGCCACTTGCTCAATGCCGCGTTTCTCGCGTTTCAGACGTTGAGACATGGAGCTGTCGCCATCAACGGCAGCACGGGAATGGTGCTCGGCCGGAGCCTGGTGGGACTCCGCGACCTCATCGACAGCACGCTGGCCGAGGTCGGGTTGGCGCCGGTATACAGCGGCGCGAACGGCTGAGCGTCGCGGAGTTCATCGACGAGATAGCGGTCGTCGCCAATCTTCACGCTGAGGACCGCGACATTCATTTCCTGGTCGAGCGCGTCGATCGCGAGCTCGCCGTGAACGCGGACCCGCAACTGCTCGCGTCAGCGGTGACGAACTTGTTGAACAACGCGTTCACGTACACCCACGCCGGGGGCCGCGTCGTGCTCAGGGTGAACCATGAACATGAGCGCGTGATGATCGAGGTGGAAGACCAGTGCGGTGGCATTCCCGACAGCGCGACTGACCGGTTCCAGCCGTTTGGGGAGCGCCGCGGCCGCGATCGGACAGGACTCGGGCTGGGCCTCTCGATTGCGCGAAAGGCCGTCGAGGCACACGGCGGCGATATCCACATCCGCAACATCCCCGGCACAGGCTGCGTCTTTACGATCGAAATTCCCGTGGGGGAAGCGGTGGGTCGGCAGCCGGCGGTTCTGTGAAACGCAGTTGCTGATCATGCCTGCGTTTCTGAACACCTCGGCACACGTACGTCAAGCAGCCGCGCGAGCTCATCGGTGTCGACAGCGGTGGGGCGAGGCGACGGCTATATTCCTCGACGATTCGCCGACCGTCCACTACCTTGCGCCGCTGCTGCACTGGCATGCACGCGCACAGGATAGAGTCGGCGTTATGGACAGGGGCGCGGCAAACTTCCAGCAGTACATCAAGCTGCGCCGCGACACGGAACCTGCCGATCCGCTGGCGGTCGCCGCGCAGCGCCTGAGCGACGCCGCGCCTCGGCGGCAGACATCGTACGTGCTGATGCTTATCGCAAATCTGTGAGATAACCACTTCGTCGTCAAGAGGAGCGACGCGATCGAAGCCGCGTTTTGCAACCTCTCGGGGCACGCGCAGCGGCTGTGTCCGTCACCGCTGCGGATCAGAAATTTGTGAAAGACGATGTTCGGCGAGCCACTGCTGGCTGACGAATCCCAGATCCGATTGCCCAGCGCGTTCGTGAGGCCACGGAATCCACCTCGCGACGCCGCCGAGGATTCCAATGCCGACGACGATCCACACGACGTTCATCGACACGTCTCCTTGTTCTTCTGGTCCGCTATGTGAGAGTACTGGATCCGCAGCG
>QHWB01000105.1 GCA_003222395.1 Acidobacteriota bacterium | reverse complement strand
CCCCGGCATTGATGTCACTCCGCTGCGGTTGCTGGCGGAAGGGCAATGGTCTCCACCTTAGACAGGTCGAGCTTGCGCGAGGCATGATCGATATCCAGTCCGACGACATTGCCGTTGGCATCGAGATCGACGACGAGGCCCGCGACAATCTCCCGCGCTTCGGCACCGGGCGCGTTCTTCAATTCAATGTAAAGGCTATCCGTTGCCGGATAATAATGCAGCTTCATCGCTCATCCTCGCGAAAAGTGCGGCCGAAGGGTTATTGAACTCCTCGTCAGGGATTTCGGCGAGTTTGGCCGGATGCCGCAGCAGGCCAATTTTGAGTGATCGGTTTCCGTGAATTGGGATCGACAAGCGGGCGACGCTTCCGCTTTTGCCATAAATATGGTGGCTGCCGCTGATGCGGAGCAATCGCCAACCGCGTCGCTCGACCAGGCGAGCGAAGTCGCGGCCGGACAACGGCTTCATATAGCTATTTCTAGGATGCGCTGTTTACCGCCCGGCTTGGGCGCGGCCACGTCCACGGAAAGACAGCCCTCGATGGCCTCGTGCAAGTTGCGCACAAGTTCATCCATGGTTTCGCCCTGCGTGGCGCAGCCCGGAATCGCCGGCACTTCGGCCCAAAAGCCGCCTTCCTCTGCCTCGTGCACGACGACCTTGATCTTCATGTCGCCTCTCCTTGCGGACCGCAGGAAAATACGCGTTTACGTGGGCAACGCCAAGCCTAACGCGGCAAATGCCCCTCACCCCACCTGCCGCTTGCCGGCATCCTCGCGCCAGAAGCGCTTGTGCTGGCCGGCAAGGGAATGCGCGGGGAGGCGCACGATCTTCTGCGCGTCGGCAACCGCGCCGCCGATGACCTGCGCCACGCGGCCGTGCGTTTTCAGGATTTGCAGCACGCGCGCGGCGGAGGCTTGCTCGACCACGTAGCAGAAGCCGACGCCCATGTTGAAGACTTCGTACATCTCGCTCAGCTCGACCTTGGCGTGGCGCTGGATCAGCGCAAAGACGGGATGCGGCTCAATCAGCGCGTCGAGCTTAAAGCCGACCGGCGCGGCGACGCGGGCGAGGTTGAGCAAACCGTCGCCGGTGATGTTGATCAGCGCGTGCACGCCGGCAACCGTGCGCAAAATCTCCAGCGCCTCGCGCACGTAGATGTCGGTCGGGCGCAGCAGCTCCTCGCCCAGCGTGCAGGATAACTCCGCGAATTTGTGCTCGATGCCATAGCGGTGCTCGGCAAAAAACGTCTTGCGCGCGAGCGAAAGGCCGTTGCTGTGGATGCCGCTGCTTTTCACGCCGATGACGGCATCGCCTTCGCGCACGGCGCGCCCGTCGATCACCTTGTCGAGATCGACCTTGCCGACTGCCATGCCGACGAGGTCGAAATGTTTGACCACGTCCTTAAGCTGCGCGGTCTCGCCGCCCGAGATCGAGATCTGTGCGAGCTCGGCTCGGCGCCGACGCAGATCACGTCGTTCACGTTCATCGCGATGCAGTCGATGCCGACCGTCTCGAAGCGGCCGGTCTGCTCGGCGACGATGACCTTCGAGCCGACGCCGTCGGTGCAGAGCGCGAGGCCAAAACCGTCGACTTCGATCACGTTGGCGAAGTAGCCGATCGGCAGCACCAGGCGGCCGAGCCCCGCGCGCGGCCATGTTTTTTGCACGCGCGCGATGATGCGGTTGAGCCCCGCATCCGCTTCCGTCGTGTCGACGCCGCTCTGCCGGTAAATCTCGCTGCGCACGTGTGTTTGTCCGTTGTCGGCGTCGCGTCCGCCGCCGCGACTTCCCATCGAAACAAAAAACGCTTCATTTGAAGACGATGGATTGCCGGGTCAAGCCCGGCAACGACGGGCTGAGGATAACGTGCGCCGGTCCGTAGGGTGGGCAAAGGCGCGTCTTCGCGCCGTGCCCACGCGTGTTTTCGCCGCGCCGTTCGCCGCGTGGGCACGCTTCGCTTTGCCCACCCTACGAGCGCTTCGTATCCGGCATGAACTCGGCCCAGATTTTTGCGGTGTGCGCGCCGAGCAAGGGCACGGCGCGGTAGCGGCGCTCGGCGGCGTCGCGGCGCGCCGGCGGCGCGGGGTAGCTCACCGGGCCCGAAGGTGTCGCAACTTGGATGCGGCGGAGCTGCGGATGGGTGGCGAGGTCGGCGACGTCGTTGACGCGGGCAAACGCGATGGCGTTGTCCGCAAGTCTTTGCGTCAGCGCCGCCTCGTCCATCGCGCCGAACACCGCGGCGACGCGCGCGTCCGTCTCGGCGCGGCGTTTCACTCGCTCCACATTGGTGGCGAACGCCGGATCGGCGGCGAGCGCGGCGTCGCCCAACACTTTTTCCGCCAGCACGCGCCACTCGCGGTCGCTCTGGATGGAAATCAAAATGTCGGCGCCGTCCTTGGTCTTGAACGCGCCGTAAGGCGCAATCGAGGTGTGCGCGAGGCCCATGCGTTTGGGCGGCGCGCCGCCCTCGTACTGGATCAGCGGCACCGCCATCCAATCGGCCATGGCGTCGAACATGGAAATGGAAATCGCAGCGCCATCTCCGCTGCGCGCGCGCAAGAGAAGCGCCTCGAGGATCGCCTCGTAGGCGTTCATGCCGGCGGCGATGTCGCAGACCGAGACGCCGACGCGCGCCGGCGCCTCGGGGCCGCCGGTGATCGAGGCGAGCCCCGACTCCGCCTGCACCAGCATGTCGTAGGCCTTGCGTTGCGCGTAGGGGCCGGCCTCGCCGTAGCCGGAAATCGAGCAGATCACGAGGCGCGGATGCGCGCGCCGCAATTTGTCCAGCGGGAAGCCGAGCTTGCCCACCGCGCCGGGTTTTAAGTTCTGCACGAACACGTCGGCCTTGGCGAGGATCGCCGCCAGCAGCGCCTTGTCGTTCTCGCGCGCGAGATCGAGCACCAGCGATTCCTTGCCGCGGTTGAGCCACACGAAGTACGCGCTCTCGCCGCGCCCTTCATCGCCGCTCGCTCGGTCTGCTCCCTCTCCCCGCGTGC